>NZ_VYPZ01000009.1 GCF_008710155.1 Sphingobium limneticum | reverse complement strand
GCCTGAAATTACCGTGATCTGAGTCATCGCACCGTTCCTAGTATCGGTGCAAACACCGGCGCTTGCACCGGTGCCATCTCGAAATATCAGCCGATCACCGCAAGGCGGCCCTCACCGGAGCGATACGGACGGGGAGCCGATTGCGGTAAATGTTGATCGGGTTAACTTCGTGCGCCGCTTTCGGGGCGGAGATGCTGCCTGCGCCCTAAACTTTGAAAAGGGCAACTATGTTGTCGTTAAAGGCAACTTGGATGAAGTTACGCAGGCCCTTGCCAACGGGTAGGTGGTCCCGGAGAAAAATAGCGGGCGCTATTTGGTGATCGCCTCATAGTAGCCAATGCTGTACCAGCGAAAGCACCCGCTTTTGATGTCTCAGAACAATTTAAGCCTTCATCCAGTTAGTCACCATGCGGGTAGCCTTTGCCTCACCAAGAATTTCCGCGCTAGATCCTCTTATTCCATCTAGATATACGTAAAGCTCGCGCACTCGACCGGGGGCGGAAGGTCCTAAGATACGGATGGCGTCTACTAGAAATGCCTCCGCTATATCCATATAACCTTGAGAAGTGAGAACTTCTGCAATCCATTTCCGAGCATAGGCTCTATTCGATTTGCTATGAAGCGTAGTATCATGCTCGAGAAGGGTGAATGATTTTTTAAAACATATCAAAGCTTCATCTAATTCGCCGAGCATTTGTAGGCATCTTCCAACATTTCCATACAGCGGCCCATTGGAAATAATCGGCTTATCGCTGTCTGTCAGATCTGAAAGCTCAACATCTTTTAGGAAAAGCGGCAGAGCCGCCGCTGGATCGCCAACATCGCGCTGGGCCAAAGCTAACGTATGCAGACTGTCAAAAGATGTATCTACATTGGTTTCTTGCTTCAGTTGCACACCCTTTGAAGCCCACTCTACCGCCTGCTCAAACTTCTTTCTATTCCAGTAAGAGAATGCCTTAATTTCACAGAAATTTATGTATCTAGCTGTTTTTTGAGGTATTGTTGCTTCGTAATTATCTAACATAGCATCGGCAGAATCAAATTCTCCAAGTTGATCAAGAGCAATAACGGTCGTTCCTACAGTTTTATCAAATAGTTTATACTTACTGGCCGCTGTTTCCCATTCTATTGACTCAAATATCAAGCGTGCGACGCGAACATATTCTTGTGTGTGACCGCCTCCAATTAAGGCGTCTTCCGCATTTTCCAATGTATTAAATGCATCATCAATAAGGCCAGCAGATGCTTCTAGTTCTACCTTCTGGGACCAGCGCTCGAGCATCGCAAAAGGCATGTGAATGCCAAGCATCGCACCAATATTTCCTATGATGGCTTGGTATTGGGTTATCACAACGCGAATAAACCCGGCACGCTGTGATGCGTGAAAATGATTTCTTACAAATTGTCTTACTAGTGGATGAAGATCAAAAAGATCGGGAGCATTGGCTACAGGTTTGACTACTATAAGATTCAATGCACGTAGGGCGCGGAAGGCGCGATTGAATTTTGCATATCCTAATTCCGAAGCCGCAAACCGCTCAATCTGCTTCTCGGTTTCTGGTCGAATTGCTTCGGCCATTAGTCTGAGCAACGTCTGTTCACGAATTGCAAGTTTATCCCAAATCGAGGACAATACGTCTGGAACATTGTCTTTTCCACGGCGCATGTCACCAACAAGCTTTTTAAGTGTTGTGCCAGGAACTTTACTAATTTGTACAGCTAAAAGATCTAACCAGAATGCATGACCGTTGGTGCTTTCTCTGACTTCTTTAATATCTTCTTCCGGTATATTTGTATTCGGGTTTCGCTGCGAAAATAGGGCAATTGCCTCTTCGTTAGATAAGCCTTTAATGGAAAATGTGACGATAGAAGCAGACGAATACTGCACATCGGGTCGGCACGTCAAAAGCAGACGACTCGTCGTATCTGCGCTACCCATGCCTTGAACAAGGCGATCAAGAAGGCCAGTGAATATGCCATGCTCAAGATCGACATAGCTATCGACATTGTCCAAAACCAAAACTGCTCGCGCATCGGATGTCTGGTCTACAAAAACTTCTACAAGTTCTTGATCGTCAGACATTAATAGGTCATCGTGAGATACTTTGCCTTCAGAGAACCTAACGATTATCTCGATAATTTGAGTACGGATGCGGTCACTTTGTTCTTTGCAATCACGCCAATCCCAATATCTATATGGAGATTCGCCATCTTCAAGGCGTCCAATGAAGTGTGACGCGAGTGCTGATTTGCCTTCTCCGCCAATGCCGCAAATTAGAACGACTTTTGCTGCTGAAGTTTCAAGTGATCGAAGTTCATCCTCACGGCCGACCCACACATCAATATTTGGAGGGCGGTCGCACTCGAGCGGAGACAGTCGAAATAACCTTGCGCGACGCGACGTATTGTTTTTCCCCGCGTGATTTTCAGAGCTTGCCTCATCAGATTGCCTAATGGCTGAATTTGATTCGAGGCCATCCCACAGAAGTGCTAACTCTGGCAAAAAAGTATGTGCATCAATCCCACTATATAGTGTGACTCGATTCCTAATAAGACCGGGGCCTAGCATATTTTGCAAATAATCGCTTGGGCTTGGTTCTTGATCGTAAAAAGCCCAGAGAACCTCCGGCATTAAGTTTTCGTTTGATACCAGTCCAGCGATGGCTTTAGTAAAGATGTCAGGCCATCCCCCATAGGCTAACACGACAACTACAGATCCCTCTAATAGCTTAAGTAGGTCGTTTGCTAAAGTCGGTCTATTGCTTAATAGCTGCTGGCTGGTATGAAGAGTGTCTCCTCCATACCAATATCCATGTATATGAACTACGTGGCATCCATGGGCCTTGCTTTGAAACAATGACCCATCACTCGAAAGGGAGGTTCGCCATGGGGATCCGCCATGTGATTTTATCGACACTTCAATGAGGGGATCAAAATTTGACGTTAAAATTATTTTACCAAACTGCTCTGGATGTTTGGCTGCAAGCTGACCGAGAGCGTGGACCGCAGGCGGAAGGTTCCAGCCCGCAATATTGTCATCTAGAGCTGGTAGCTGTTCAGTAGATAGGCCCGATACGTGTTTGCTCCAATCCACGCCCGGTGCGTCAACCATTGCCTGTGAGACTGCTCGTCGAACAATTTTGTTCGCGGCATCCTGCCCAGATCGCCCAGCAATAAAGTCAAATGCGGCCTGATATTGGTTTTCTGACCGCGATATCTGTTTGTTCAGATACTCTAATTGGTTAGATTTTCCGGCAAAACGTTCTTTTATTAACGATATCACGCCGCTCACATCGGCTACGCCGTTGATCCCTCCATGAGTCGCGGTGAGGGGCGCGCCGACAACGAAAACGACGGGTTTGCCTGTCTCTTGCAAATCGTCGTGAAGCCTGAAGAGCAACGCCTCTTTGTCGTAAAACGTGTACTGTGCGTCCAAAGTTCTGCCTCAATACTTCTAGTTGGTCAACGAGGCGAGCTCGCCCGCCTTCAACAGATGTGTACCGGATCAAAGCGATATCAGCTATAGTGGTCAACTGCCGCAGGTCCGCATGACACTATTTGTCCTTCATCGACGTAGGGCGATGCTCTCTTCTCATCCGTCTAAAATCGCTATCGGGCCGTCAGGTAGTCATCCCGGCAGCTGGCTTCGAACGCCGACTTCGTGCGGACATTGGGCATAATTGAAGCATGCAAGATTGTATGCAACAGCGGTACTGATCATTCGATTGCCGCTGACGTCAAGTCATCGTTGTGTCCGCGTTCGGAGCGCCAACAGCAACCCAACGCTGCGTTTGGGTCTGCCGTGGGGAAAAGCGGTTTCCTCCGCTTTGATTAGGTCGGGCGAAAATAAATCGCAGCAATAATGAGAACCGGTCAAGGCTTCCAACCGGGTATAGCGCAGGTCGAATTGCGAGATTGCTTCCTACCAAAGTGCTTTCAGTAGGAAACTTCCCAAACCGGAACTCTGCTGCAAGTGGGTCTGGCGTGGGAAAGGGGCAAAAAGGCCTTTCAATTTTTCTCAAAATCGTTAGAAAGCCTGATCGCTTGCGCGAACCGTCAGTCGCCTTCGTAATGATGGGGTCATGTGTTCGAGTAACGTAAGCGCACCAGCCTTGTGATAGGCAATCCCCGAAATCCGTGGCTCAACTCTCTTTCGGTCCAAGGCCGGGGGATTGTCTGGTTCATGTGCCTTTGGATCGATCCTTGTGGTAGTCCGGAGGGCGGGTGTGGGGCGATGAATATAGAAGGACGATATGCGCGGATATAAGGAACCCGGCTTCCAGGATCGGACTGCGGCAGCGCAGGATGCGAGGAAGAAGGCATTGGAGCAGTTGCGCACCAAGCCGCCCCTGAGCGAGGCGGAACAGGCGGAGCGGCTGGCGAAAAGCATCGCCAAGGAAGCGGCGGCGCGGGAAAAGCGCGAGGCGGTATTGCGCGAGCGGGAAGCGGCCAAGATCGCACGGCGCGAACAGGCGGAAAAGGCGGCGGCGAACAAGCCGGTCGCCCTGACCGAAGCGGAACGCAAAGCTGCGCGCGATGCGCGCTATGCGGCGCGCAAGGCGCGTAAATAGGTCATTCTCCGACCCAAATTGAAGGATCCTTTCTGGACCAAATTGCAAGCAGCCTCACCCGATCTTCACCTGATCCTGTAGAACTTGTCGATATAGCGGAGATACCCGGCGGCGGGCAGTTGCGGCTGCTTCGGTCCGATGGCGATTATTCCATCCAGTTCGGTTCCGAAGAGCTGATGGGGAGCTGCGATCATGTGTCGGAGGAGGCGTTGGCGACGCTGACCTGCCAGCGGCTGGGCCATCGCGATGGCAATGTGCTGGTCGGCGGGCTGGGCATGGGCTTCACATTGGGGGCTGCGCTGGCGGCATGGTCTGCACGATCGTCCATCATCGTGGCCGAATTGGTGCCCAAGGTCGTGACCTGGGCCGGCGGCCCGCTGGCGCATATCTTTCGCGACCATCTGGCAGATCCGCGCCTGACCATCGAGATTGGCGACGTCCATAATGTGATTGGCGCATCGACGGACCGGTTCGACGCCATCCTGCTGGATGTGGACAATGGTCCCGACGGCATGATCCGGCCGGAAAATGAGCGCATCTATTGCAATTGGGGCCTGCGGTCCGCCCATGGCGCGCTCAAACCCGGCGGGATGCTCGCAATCTGGTCGGCCTATCCGGCGGAGGAGTTCGGCCCGAAGCTGGAGGATGTCGGGTTCGAGGTCGAGGAGGTGCGCGTGCCCGCCTTCACCGGCAGCGAACGCGAGTTTCACCATATCTGGTTCGCGCAGAGGGTGCGCTAGGCAGGGCGTCGGGGGCCGTGGGTTCTGATCCGCAAGCGGCAACGGACCTCCGGCTCTATTTGCTCCAGCTTTGGCTTTGTCCCGATCTCTTGGCGATGGGGCGGTCTGCAATCCCTAATAAGGGCGATCGATATCGCTCGTCAGCCACATTTCCGACGGCAGTTTCGAGCTGAATACCGCTACGTTCGTGCTCTCGAGCAATAGCCGCAGGCGCTTCTTCTGATCGATATCGTTGGTCAATATGGCCACGCGATCGGACGGCTGGAAGGTGCGCTGCATTTGCCACAGGGTTCGGGCTGCGACAGCCTCGCTCGGGCGAAGCGCCTCTGTAATATCGAACAGAATACGAATAGGCCGCCCATGTGCGCGCCGCCTGCTCAGCTCGATCCTCAAATTTCGATAAAGCAAATCGACATCGACCAATTCCCATTGGCCGCTCGCAAAGATCGCCATGATCCCGTCAGGATCGGAAAGCAGATCGATTTCAACCACATCCCACCCTATCATGCTTAATGCATGCTTCATTTTATCGAAGCTTATATGCATTTCACCGCACCCGCCGTCAACTTTGCAGGGTGGCGGACCGGCAGGTGAAAGCAACCGGACCCAAGCCGCCGACCGATCGCGTTCTTGCATCCCGTCCCGCCGGTGGCACCACCGGCGGGACGCATGTTGTTCAGCGTTCGATCTGGCTGACGTCGCGCACCGCGCCCTTGGCGGCGTTGGTGGTCATCGCGGCATAGGCGCGCAGGGCAGGAGACACTTCGCGCTTGCGGCCGAAGGGCTTCCACGCCTTCGCCCCGCGGGCTTCCATGTCGGCGCGGCGTTCCGCCAGCAGCGCATCGTCCAGATCGACCTTGATGACGCGGGCCGGGATGTCGATGACGATCGGGTCGCCGGTCTGGACCAGCGCGATCAGGCCGCCTTCGGCCGCTTCGGGCGAGACATGGCCGATCGACAGGCCCGACGTGCCGCCCGAAAAGCGGCCGTCGGTGATGAGCGCGCAGGCCTTGCCCAGCCCCTTCGACTTCAGATAGCTGGTGGGATACAGCATTTCCTGCATGCCCGGGCCACCCTTTGGCCCTTCATAGCGGATGACGACGACGTCATTGGCCTTCACTTCGTTGCCCAAAATGCCCGCGACCGCCGCGTCCTGGCTTTCATAGACACGCGCGGTGCCGTGGAAGACAAGGATGCTCTCGTCCACGCCGGCAGTCTTCACGATGCAGCCTTCCGGGGCCAGATTGCCGAACAGCACGGCCAGGCCGCCATCCTTGGAGAAGGCATGTTCGGCCGATCGGATCACGCCCTTTTCGCGGTCGGTATCCAGTTCCTCCCACCGTTCCGACTGGCTGAACGCGGTCTGGGTCGGCACGCCGCCCGGTGCCGCTCGGTAGAAATTGCGCACTTCCTCGCTGTTCGTCCGGCCAATGTCCCAGCGGGCGAGCGCGGCCGCCATGGTGGGGGCATGGACGGTCGGCAGGCTGGCGTCGATCAGGCCGGCGCGTTCCAGTTCGCCCAGGATCGCCATGATGCCGCCGGCGCGGTGGACATCCTCCATATGAACGTCGTTCTTGGCCGGGGCGACCTTGCACAGGCATGGCACGCGGCGCGACAGACGGTCGATATCCGCCATGGTGAAGTCGATCCCGCCTTCATACGCGGCGGCCAGCAGATGCAGCACCGTGTTGGACGACCCGCCCATGGCGATATCCAGGCTCATCGCATTTTCGAACGCGGCGAAATTGGCGATGTTGCGCGGCAGGACGCTCTCGTCATCCTGCTCATAATAGCGCTTCGTGATGTCGACGATGACATGGCCGGCCTCACGGAACAGGCGCTCGCGATCCGAATGGGTGGCCAGGGTCGAACCATTGCCCGGCAGCGACAGGCCCAGCGCTTCGGTCAGGCAGTTCATCGAATTGGCGGTGAACATGCCCGAACAGCTGCCGCAAGTAGGGCAGGCCGACCGTTCGATGGTCTTCACTTCCTCGTCGGTATAGCTTTCGTCGGCGGCGACGACCATGGCGTCGACCAGATCGAGCGCCACCTTCTTGCCGCGCACTGTCGCCTTGCCCGCTTCCATGGGGCCGCCCGACACGAAGACGACGGGGATGTTGAGGCGCATCGCGGCCATCAACATGCCCGGCGTGATCTTGTCGCAATTGGAGATGCACACGATCGCGTCGGCGCAATGGGCGTTGACCATATATTCGACGCTGTCGGCGATCAGATCGCGGCTGGGCAGCGAATAGAGCATGCCGCCATGGCCCATGGCGATGCCGTCATCGACCGCGATGGTGTTGAATTCCTTGGCAACGCCGCCCGCCGCCTCGATCTCGCGCGCGACCAGCTGGCCCAGATCCTTGAGGTGGACATGGCCCGGCACGAATTGGGTGAATGAATTGGCGATGGCGATGATCGGCTTGCCGAAATCCTCATCCTTCATGCCCGTCGCGCGCCATAGACCACGGGCGCCCGCCATGTTGCGGCCATGGGTGGTGGTGCGGGAACGATAGGCAGGCATGACTCGGAATCCTTCAGACTATGATCGCGCCCCTCTACAGACTGTAACGCGGCTGTGAAACATTTTATTCCTTTTGCGCGTCATTTCTATCATTTTATTGCGAGCGCTTCGCGGCGTCGCCGTGGCTGACCCTGTCCCACGATGGGACCGCCCCGCCGGCCGGGCAAAGCCGGGCTGGCGCTGGCGGCGATCATGGTTAAGAAACCATTATGCGTTTCTTGTCGCCCCGCCTGCGCCCTCTTGTCCTTGCATCCGTGTTGGGCCTGTCGCTGATGGCGGGCGGATCGGCCGATCCGGTGCAGGCCGCGGGCGAAGCGGTGATGGCGCCGGGCGGCTATCGCTGGCTGGAGACTGGCCCGTGGGACGCATCACGCGACGGGCCAATCTATATGGTCATCAGCATCGAAAAGCAGATGATCCATGTCTATAGCGGCGACCGGCTGATCGGCATGGCCAGCGTATCGACGGGCATGAAGGGGCATCGGACCCCGACCGGCGACTATCCGATCCTGCAAAAGCGGCAATGGCACCGCTCCAACCTCTACAGCAATGCGCCCATGCCCTATATGCAGCGGCTGACCTGGGACGGGATTGCGCTGCATGCAGGCCATAATCCGGGCTATCCCGCCAGCCATGGCTGCATCCGCCTGCCTTATGCTTTCGCACGCGACCTGTTCGCGCTGACGAAGATGGGGACGTTGGTGGAGGTGACGCAGGCGCGGCTGAGCGCGGCGCTGAAACTCGACGCGCTGGTGCTGAGCGATCCGGGCAGCACCGTGGTTACGTTCGGGCAGGGGCGGGGGAGGGGCGGCGTCACCCTGCCGCCAGTGCCGGCCGATGCGGGGCAGGGCGAGGTGCCGATGCTGGAGATCGATCCCGGCATTTTCGGGATGATGCGGCGATAGTCGGGCGGAAGCGGACATAATAGCCCCTCCCTTTCAAGGGAGGGGTTGGGGTGGGTGCGAGCGAAGCGAGCTTCCAATCTATCGAGGTAAAGCGCCGCTAAAGCGTCGCTCCCCACCCCAAGCCCTCCCCTGAAGGGGAGGGGCTTATGTCTCGTTTTCACCCCATCTCCGCCATTGCCTCTTTCTCCTTTCTCCGCATGATATCGCGATGCCGATCTCCCGGCTCGTCGCAGCACCCCTTTCAACGCGACCAACATCGGCGCAGGAAGGGGCGTCCGGCGGCTAGGCTAAGGAGTATCGATGCAGGCCCATTCCACGCCCACCCAGCCGCTGCCCCATCGTTCCCTCGCGGTCGCTGCGCTTTCCACCATCGTCGAATGGTATGATTTCACCCTCTATCTCTATTTCGCGACCGTGTTGTCGCGGGTGTTTTTCGGTGGCGGTACGGTCGGGCTCGGGGATGTGCTGGCGGGGTTTGCCATCGCCTATCTGATGCGGCCGGTGGGCGCGATCGTCTTTGGGCATATCGGCGATCGCTATGGACGGCGGCTGACCATGATCCTGTCGATGGGGATGATGACCGCGGCCATGCTGGCGACGGCGATGTTGCCGACCCATGCGCAGGTCGGTCCGGCGGCGGGATGGATGATGATCGGGCTGCGCTGCCTGATGGCCTTCTCCGTGGGCGGCGAATATACCGGCGTGGTCGCTTATCTGCTGGAGGGCGCGCGGGCGGAACGGCGCGGCCTGGTCACGTCGCTGGCGTCGGCGGCGAGCGAAGTGGGTGCGCTGCTGGCGGCGGGCGTGTCGGCGCTCACGGTGGCGTCGCTGGACGAAGGCGCGCTGGCGGCATGGGGATGGCGCATTCCATTCCTGGTCGGCGCGGCGCTGGCCGGCATCATCCTTCTGGCTCGATCGACCATGGAGGAGTCCCCCGATTTCCTGCGGCAACAGGCGCAGGCGACCACGCCCCGATCGCCGCTGCGCCACAGCCTGCGCCACCATCGCGCTGCCATCGGCCGGGGTTTTGCCATTTCGGCACTGGGGTCCATCAGCTATTATGTCGGCATCACCTATGTGCCCAGCTTCCTGTCCGCCATGGGCACGACCGGGGAAGCCGATGCCCTGTGGCTGTCCACGCTGGCGGCGCTGGCCGTCATCCTGGTGACGCCGCTGACGGGCTTGCTGACCGACCGGATCGGGCGCCGGCCGGTGCTGGTCGGGCTGGCGATCGCGGGCGTGGTGCTGCCGATGCTGCTCTTCCTGATGATGCGCGGGGGCTTTGGCCTGGCGCTGGCGGGGGCGGTGGTGCTGGCCTGCCTTGGCGGCGCGGTCAGCGCCGTGGGTGCGGTCGCCACGGCCGAGCAATTTCCGGGCGAGGGGCGGCTCAGCGGTCTGGCCTTTGGCGCGACCAGCGCGACGGCGCTGTTCGGCGGATTGACGCCATGGCTGGCGCATCATTTGGTGGAGGCGAGCGGGTGGGCACCCGCACCGGGCGCCATGATCGCGATCGTGGCGCTCTGCGTCCTGCCGGTGCTGGTGATGCTGCCCGAAACCGCGCCGCGCAAAAGCAAAAAGGCCGATCCGGTGGCGGGTCGGCCTTTTTAGGGCTGTTCCCCGGCCTTTCGACTGCCTGCCAAGGCAGGCGCTCAGGATAAACTTCGCCCAAAGGTCGAAGGCCGGGGTCCAGATCAAAGCGTGGAACTGGACCCCGGCCTTCGCCGGGGAACAGACCATAGTGCCGGTTACGCCGCCTGCGCCGCGTCTTCGCTGGCCGGCAGGCGGATGAGATAGTCGAAGGCCGACAAGGCCGCCGTCGATCCCGCGCCCATCGCGATCACGATCTGCTTATAGGGCACGGTCGTGCAGTCGCCTGCGGCGAAGATGCCCGGCTGGCTGGTTTCGCCACGCGCGTCGATCTCGATCTCGCCGCGCGGCGACAAAGCGATCGCGTCCTTCAGCCATTCGGTGTTGGGGACCAGGCCGATCTGGACGAAAATGCCTTCCAGTTCGACATCATGTTCCGTGCCATGGTTGCGGTCCTTGTAGGACAGGCCCGTCACCCGCTCGCCATTGCCGTCGACCTTGGTGGTTAGCGCCGATGTGATGATCTTCACGTTCGGCAGGCTGGCCAGTTTCCGCTGCAACACCGCATCGGCGCGCAGCTGGCTGTCATATTCGACCAGCGTCACATGCGCGACGATACCGGCCAGATCGATGGCCGCCTCGACGCCGCTATTGCCGCCGCCGATCACCGCCACGCGCTTGCCCTTGAACAGCGGACCGTCGCAATGGGGGCAATAGGCGACGCCCTTGTTGCGATACTCCTCTTCGCCCGGCACGCCCATCTGCCGCCAGCGGGCGCCGGTGGACAGGATGAGGGTGCGGCCCTTCAGCGATGCGCCATTTTCCAGCACGACTTCATGATAGCCACCCTCGACCTTGGAAGGGATCAGCTTCGCCGCCTTTTGCAGGTTCATGATCTCGACGTCATAATCCTTGACGTGCGCTTCCAGCGCCGACGCGAGCTTCGGTCCCTCTGTGCGGGAAACCGAGATGAAATTCTCGATATCCATCGTGTCGAGCACCTGACCGCCGAAGCGTTCGGCCGCGACGCCGGTGCGGATGCCCTTGCGTGCCGCATAGATGGCCGATGCCGCGCCGGCGGGGCCGCCGCCGATCACCAGCATTTCGAACGGATCCTGCGCCTTGATCTTCTCGGCCGCCTTCGCTTCCGCGCCGCTGTCGATCTTGGCGACGATCTGCTCCAGTTCCATGCGGCCCTGCCCGAAGGGTTCGCCGTTCAGGAAGATGGTCGGTACCGCCATCACCTTGCGCACATCCACCTCTTCCTTGAACAGGCCGCCGTCGATGGCGACATGGCTGATCCGGGGATTGAGGACGCTCATCAGGTTGAGCGCCTGCACCACGTCCGGGCAGTTCTGGCACGACAGCGAGAAATAGGTTTCGAAGGCGAAGTCCCCGTCCAGATCCTTGACCTGCTGGATCAGATCCTGCGCGGCCTTCGACGGATGACCGCCGACCTGGAGGAGCGCCAGCACCAGCGAGGTGAATTCATGCCCCATCGGCAGGCCTGCGAAGGTCACGCCGATATCGGTGCCCACGCGGCGGATCATGAAGCTGGGCTTGCGCTTGTCCGCGCCCGTCACGACCGACACCTTGTCCGACAGTTCGGCGATTTCGTTCAGCAGTTCGCCCATTTCGCGCGACTTCGCGCCATCATCCAGCGACGCCACCAGCTCGATGGGCTGCGTGATGTTCGCCATATAGGCCTTCAATTGACCCTTGAGATTTGCGTCCAACATCTTGTGCGTCTCCATGGATTAGAGCGTTTTCAAGGCAGGCGTAGTCGCCTGCTGGCTTGGAAAACGCGGCAAACTATAAACCTGGAGCAGCCGAGCCGATGCAACCGGCTTGGCTGCTCCAGTGCGCGCGACGATCCGCTCGCCGGACGGTGCGACCCGAAGGCCCGGCGTTTCGTTCGAAGATAGCGAGGAATTTCGATATAAAAACCCTGCCGGGCCGGGGAGTATTCTCAACCCGGTCCGGCAGGGGCCTTCACAGGTCTTTATTTAGATCTTGCCGACCAGGTCGAGCGACGGGGCCAGGGTGGCTTCGCCTTCTTCCCACTTGGCAGGGCAGACTTCGCCCGGATGGCTGGTCCAATATTGGAGCGCCTTCACCTTGCGGAGCAGTTCGGCCGCGTTGCGACCCACGCCCTCGGGGGTGATTTCAACGAGCTGGATCACGCCTTCGGGATCGAGCACGAAAGTGCCACGGTCGGCCAGGCCGACGCCTTCGCGCAGAACGTCGAACTGGTTGGCCAGTGCGTGGTTCTGGTCACCGACCATGAAATAGTTGATCTTGCCGATCGCCGGCGACGTGTCGTGCCAGGCCTTGTGGCTGAAATGCGTGTCGGTCGACACCGAATAGACTTCCACGCCCATGCCCTGCAGGGTGGGGTAGATGTCGGCCAGGTCTTCCAGCTCGGTCGGGCACACGAAGGTGAAGTCGGCCGGGTAGAAGAAGAAGACGGCCCACTTGCCCTTCACGTCTGCGTCGGTGATGTCGACGAACTTGCCTTCCTTGTAGGCGGTGGCCGAGAAGGGCTTCAGGGGGGTGTTGATGAGAGCCATGGGCTTCCTTTTCCTGATGAAGAATATTGCGTTTGCGAACACCCATGTAGGGACGCAGGCGATTCGGGGGAAATTGCTTTTCTCGGATGTGCTAAGTGAGAAAAGCGATCAGAGCCTGCCTCACTGATCGACCGTTTCGCCTTAAATCTGCAATAATTTGCCCATGGCATCTTCCACCATGGCCTGCGCCTCTTCGGGGGAGAAGGTGGAGCGATCGAGGCAAAGCTCCAGCCACAGCCCGTCCACCAGCGCGCTCAGGCTGATCGCGGCGATCCGGGTCTGTGACGCGGACAGGGCAGGGGCGGCGGCCTGCAACAGCGCCTCCAGCTGCGCGCGGGTGCCGCCATAGACGTCGGCATGGACGGCGGCGATCGCCGGGTCGGATTTGACCAGGCTCCAGAAGGCGATCCAGGTGGCGAGCAGGTCCGGGTCCAGGATCGGTTCGCGGAAATTGGCCTGAAGGCAGGCGCGCAGCCGGTCGTGCGGATCGTCACCCGCTGCCTCGATCGCGGCGTCCAGCGCGGCGGACACGCGGGTTCCCACATCGGCATAGGTGGCCAGGATCAGCGCATCGACGCCTTCGAAATAATGGGTCAGCAGGCCTGACGACACACCCGCCCGCGCGCAGATGGCGCGCACGGATGTGCCGCCGACGCCCTTTTCGGCAAGGCAGCGGGCCGTCGCCTCGATCAGCGCCTGCCGCCGCACGTCGGCCGCTTCGCGCACGAAGCGCGCTCTGGGCTTGGCCCCTTCGACGCGGGCTCCGCCTGCGCGCTCTCCAAATCTGTCGGTCATTGTCATTCCCCCACTTGCGTCTTTGCGCGCGGACGCGGCGGCTGGCAAGAGATCCTCCCATGTCCCGGGGATCATATCGGGACGTCTGGTGGTTGTGATCGAAAGATGAAGGAGACTGACGGATGATGCGCGCCCTTTCCCCGCTTTTGCTGCTGCCCGTGCTGCTGGCCGGTTGCGCCAAGAACGCCGACAATGAAGCGGTGGCCAACAACGCCGCCAATGTCGCGTCGGTCGAGACGTTCGACGAGAGCGACGCGGCCCCGATCGATAATCAGGCCAACGCCCAGAGCGCCGACGCCCGCCTGCCCACCGACGACTGGGTCGGAAAATGGACCGGGCCAGAAGGATTGTTCCTGGACATCCAGCCTTCGCCTGACGGAAAACCTGGCCATTATGCGCTGACCAACAAGGATAATCTGGACCGGCAGGGCGATTATCCGGGTGTCGCCGAAGGCACGACGATCCGCTTCGTGCGCGATGGCAAGGATCTGGCGATCCGGCCGGGCAATGGCGACGAGACGGGCTTCAAATATCTGGCCGGCAAGGATGACTGCCTGATCGTGGTGAAAGGGCAGGAGGGCTATTGCCGTTAGGAGCCGTCGCACAGGACAATATCCCCCCGTCATCCCGGCCCCTTCAACAGCCTCAGGACAGGCTTGATCCGGGATCTCGCTTACTTCTCTCCACCATTTGAACAAAAGCGGGACCCCGGCTCAAGGCCGGGGTGACGAAACATTCCCGGTTCAACCGCTCAACCCCTCCAGCGCGGAAAAGCGCTGCGACCAGAGCGCGCCATGGATCGCCATCCACTGGATCACCGGGCCAAGTCCCTTTACTCGCGCGGCATACCAGGTTTCGCGGCCGGCGCGGCGCGCGGTCACGAGGCCGGCCCGTTTGAGCTTGGCAAGGTGGCGGGACACCATCGGCTGCGATACGCCCGACACTTGGGTCAGCGCCTGAACATTCTGTTCCCCCTCCCGCACCAGCGTCTCCAGCAGGGCACGGCGGGTGCCGTCCGACAGCGCCTTGAACAGGGCATCGGTGGCGGCGTCGCGATCGGCGTTTCGTGATTCATGTGTCATCGTTAATTCATAATCATATGGTTATGAATATGTCCAGTTTTACGCGACGACTCGCCTATTTTCGGCGTTAACCAAAAAAAGTCAGGCGGGCAGCGGTGGAGAGTCTTTTACGCAACACCGCCTCATGTAGAGTCTGCGTCGAGTCGCACGACTCAATATCTTGTGGGTGCCTGCTTCGTTCTCATGGCCGTTAACTATTTTCTGAAGCCTGGCGCCTAAGCCGCTGATCTTGACGGCGGACTCCCGAGGACTCAGTGCTGGGCCTCAAGACGATATGGGGGCCAAGACTATGGGTGTAATGGAGCGCGTCGCAGCGCCGCGGCGGAAGAAGGCGGTTGCGTCCGTAGAGGTCGAAGCCGACCGCCTGCTGCGTGGCGATTGCATCTCGGAAATGGCCAAGCTGCCCGACAATTGCATCGACATGATCTTTGCCGATCCGCCCTATAATCTCCAGCTGGGCGGCGACCTGTTCCGGCCCGAAGGCGGCCGGGTGGACGCGGTCGACAATGATTGGGACAAGTTCGACACGCTGGGCAGCTACGACCGCTTCACCAAGGCGTGGCTGCGCGAGGCGCGCCGTATCCTGAAACCCAATGGCTCCATGTGGGTGATCGGCAGCTATCACAATATCTTCCGCGTCGGCACCGCGCTCCAGGACGAAGGCTTCTGGATTCTGAACGACATCATCTGGCGCAAGTCCAACCCCATGCCCAATTTCAAGGGCACGCGCTTCACCAATGCGCATGAAACGCTGATCTGGGCGAGCCAGGGTGAAGACGCCAAATATACGTTCAATTACAAGGCGATGAAGACGCTCAATGACGAGTTGCAGATGCGCTCCGACTGGGTGCTGCCGATTTGCGGCGGGCAGGAGCGGTTGAAGCGCAACGGGACGAAGGCGCATCCGACGCAAAAGCCCGAAGCGCTGCTCTATCGCGTGATGCTGGCCACCACCAAGCCGGGTGATGTGGTGCTCGATCCTTTCTTCGGCACCGGCACCACCGGCGCGGTCGCCAAGCGTCTGGGCCGCAAATGGATCGGCATCGAACGCGAGCCGGACTATATCGAAGTCGCGCTGGAACGCATTGAAGCCGCGCTGCCGCTGGACGAAAGCGCGCTCACCATCATGCAGACCGCGCGGCAGCAGCCCAAGGTCGCGTTCGGCACGCTGGTCGAGACGGGCTATCTGAACCCCGGCACGGTCCTGATGGACGCCAAGCGCCGCTGGCAGGCGGAGGTCCGCGCGGACGGATCGCTCAGCGTCGGTACGGACAGCGGCTCGATCCACAAGATGGGCGCCACATTGCAGGGCGCGCCCAGCTGCAACGGCTGGACCTTCTGGCATATCGAGGTGGACGGCAAGCTGGCCGCGATCGACACGCTGCGCCAGACCTATTTGCTGGCGAACGAGCCTTGATCTCAAACACCGTTCGCCCTGAGTAGTCCCTGAGCTTGTCGAAGGGGCATATCGAAGGGTAGGGCGATGCTTCGATATGGGGCTTCGACGTCGCTCAGCCCCTACTCAGCACGAACGGGTCTTGTCATGTCCACCTTGTTGCCCACCATCCCCTCTGACGCCCGCCTGTACCTCAAGCCCATATGGTTCGTGCCGACCCCCATCGGCCAGCCCGATGGTAGCACGGCGCGGATGGGCAATGGGCTGATCTGGTTTCAGGGCTATGAACTGAGCGCCTTCGATGGCGCGCGGCGGATCACGCGGGTAACGGTGCCGGTGGCCGATTTCGATGCGTCCATCGCCGCGCTGCCCGAACCGCTGGCGCAGCGGGCGCAGCAACTGGCGGCGAATATCTCGGCGCAGCGCGCGCCCTTGGTGCTGGGCGATCGCACGATCCGCTTCGACGCGCCGCAGGTGATGGCGATCCTGAACGTCACGCCCGACAGCTTCTCCGACGGCGGCAAACATGTGGGCGATCCGCAGGCGGCGGCCGATGTCGGCTTCGCCATGGCGGCGGCCGGCGCGGCGCTGATCGACGTGGGCGGGGAATCGACCCGACCCAAGGCGGCGAAGGTGTGGGAAGGCGACGAGATCGCCCGCATCGCCCCGGTGATCGAGCGGCTGGCGGCGGCGGGCGTCTCGGTGTCGGTCGACACGCGCAAGGCCGCGGTGATGGAGGCAGCACTGGCCGTCGGCGCAAGGATCATCAACGATGTCAGCGCTTTGGCACACGACCCGCGCAGCCTGGAGGTGGTGGCGACGGCCGGCTGCCCGGTCATCCTGATGCACGCCCCGTCGGCGGGCGACGATCCGCATGAGAATGCGGCGGGCTATGGCGATGTGGTTGCCGATGTGTTCGACCATCTGGAGGCGCGGATCGCGGCCTGCGAGGCCGCCGGTATCGCGCGGGCCAACATCATGGTCGATCCGGGCCTGGGCTTCGGCAAGAGCCTGGCGGACAATCTGGCTCTGGTGAACGGGCTGGCGACTTTTCAGGCGCTGGGCGTGCCGTTGCTGTTCGCGGGCAGCCGCAAGCGATTGATCGGCGCGCTGTCGAACGAGGCGCCCGCAGCGGATCGGCTGGGCGGATCGGTCGCGCTCGCCTTCCGCGCAGCACAGCACGGGGCGCAGATGGTGCGCGTGCATGACGTGAAGGAAAGCGTGCAGGCGCTGCACCTCTGGCGCGGCCTAGCCGATGCGGGACTGAGCGCGGTTTGAGGATTGGCTGATTTCGAGCAGAAGCGGATATAATAGCCCCTCCCTTTCAAGGGAGGGGTTGGGGTGGGTGCGAGCGAAGCGAGCTTCCAATCTATCGAGGTAAAGCGCCGCTAAAGCGCCGCTCCCCACCCCAACCCCTCCCCTGAAGGGGAGGGGCTTATGTCTCATTTCCACCCAAAGCTGTCCTACGCCGGCCCGGACTGCTATAGTCCGTCTCGCTCTATCGCCGCACCTCGTCCACGTAACAAAATGTCCAACTCTTGTTTCGATATGTCGAAATCAGTGGGCAATGTGGGAAGTTAAGCGGCGCATTTCCTATCCCGGCCGTCGCTGATCAGCCCAGCGCCAATCCATAAAAGCGGCTATCCACCGCCATCCGGAGAAAATGAGCCGGCAGATTTTCCGCCGCCACCAGTCCAAAGCCATTTTTCTCGTAAAATCGGTGCGCCGCCAGGAAGCGGTCGGTCGTGCCAAGCCATAGTTGACGGACGCCTCTGTCGCGCGCCTCCGCCTTCAGCCGGTCAAGCAAAGCCTGTGCCACCCCGGCGGTCCGCCCGCGATGGCTGGCGGCGACGAACATCTTGCGCAGCGCCGCCTGACCCGATCCGATATCCCTGAGCGCGATCGTGCCAACCAGCCCGCCGTCGGCCTGCGCGACCCAAAAGTCGCCGGTGCCGTTCTGATAAAAGGCCGGAATGTCGCTCAGGTCCGGCTGATCCTGCGCGGTGATGGCGATGCCATATTCGTCGCGCTGGATCGTCAGGATCAGGTCCAGCACCCCCGGCTGGTCGGCGGGGGTGAAGCGGCGGATCGTCAGGGTCAGTTGGCGGGTTTCTTCGCGGCCGGTGCGGCGGCATTGGCGGCGGGCGCCGAAGCCGCCGCTTCCGCCTCAGCCTTGGGCGCAAAGGCGCGCAGGCTGGCCAGCGTCTGCTCGGCAATGCCCTGATATTGTTCGCTCAGCATTTCGGGATAGACGAAGGTGGCGGTCACGATCGATCCGTCGGCCTGCTTGAGCAGGCGCAGCGCCACATTATTGCCTTCGCCGTCATTGGCGGTGCCGCGATATTCATTCTCGCCGATAAAGTCGCCATCGACCCCTTCCGCGCCGCTGCTGACCGCTTCGACAATCTGCTGGAGCGTCTGGTCATTGTCATTTTTCTGCCAGAAGACGCGGACGTCGGCGCCGGCACCCGGATCCTGATAGACGGCGCCGTCCGCGTTGCTGGCGTCCTTGTCGATGGTCCAGCCTTCGGGGAAGGTCACGGAAAAGCCGCGCGTCTGGTTCACATAATTGCGGTTTTCGACCTCGTCCGCCTGCGCATTGGCGATCGCATTGGCGGCGGCGGCATTGGCGGCGTTGGCCAGTTCCTCCTGGCTCGGCATGTCGGCGACCTTTTCGGTCCGGCCGCAACCGGCGAGCAGCACGAGGGGGATCAGGGCGGCGAGGGCTGGATTTTTCATGGGCCGATCCAAAGCATAGCCGCGCGGATAATTCAACGCCGCAAGCAGGCTGGCGGCGTCGATCCGTTATCTCCGTCCGTTCAGGCTGCCCGTTCAGGCCGCGCTATCGATGCCCAGTTCCGCCAGCTTGCGATACAGGGTGGAGCGACCGATGCCCAGCCGCCGGGCGACCTCCGTCATGCGGCCGCGATAATGGCCGATGGCCAGCCGAATGACGTCGGCCTCTATCTCTGCCAGCTGGCGGACATGGCCGTCCCCTTCGAACAGGGTGATGCCCGCGCCGTCGCGATGCGGCTGACCGGCGGCGCGCGGGCGCATCGGCACTATGCTGGCGCTGCCGGCCTGGATATGGGCGGCGATCTGCGGGAAATCCTGCGGCGTCAGCGCGTCGCCCTCGCACAACACGGCGGCGCGGAAGAGGGCGTTCTGCAACTGGCGGACATTGCCCGGCCAGCCATGCTGCATCAGCAGCGCCAGCGCATCGTCAGTGACGCCCAGGCCGCGCAGTCCCGGCTGAGTGGCGATGCGGGCGAGCAGATGGCGCGAGAGAGCCGGGATGTCGCCCATCCGCTCGCGCAGGGGCGGGACGGTCAACTGGACGACATTGAGGCGATAATAGAGATCTTCGCGGAAACGGCCGGCCTCGACCTCCTCGATCAGCCGCTTGTTGGTCGCGGCGATGACGCGGACGTCGACATGGGACGGGCGGCGGGCGCCGATCGGCTGGACTTCGCCATCCTGCAATACGCGCAGCAGCTTGACCTGCGCGTCCAGCGGCATCTCGCTGACTTCGTCCAGAAAGATGGTGCCCATGTCCGCGCTGGCGAACCGGCCGACATGGCGGTCGAACGCGCCGGTGAAGGCGCCGCGCTCATGGCCGAACAGTTCCGATTCGACCAGGTTCGCGGGAATGGCGCCGCAATTGACCGTGACCATCGCCTGTTTGTGGCGGGGTGAAGCGGCATGGATGGCGCGGGCGATCACATCCTTGCCGACGCCGCTTTCGCCCTCGATCAATACGGGCACGCGGGCGCGCGCCGCCTTGGCCGCGATGGCGAGCGCCGCGCGAAATTGCGGGGCGGAACCGACCACATCTTCGAACGAAAGGGGAGCGGTGATCTTTTCGGTGAGCGGGCGCAATTCGCCTGCCGCCGCACCTTCGGCTAGCGTCGCGTTCAAGGCGGCGAGCAGACGTTCGGGCGCGATCGGCTTGGACAGATAATCGGTCGCGCCCGCGCGCATCGCCTCCACGGCGACGGCGACGCTGTTATGCGCGGTCAGGATCAGGATGGGCAATGCCGGGCGGCGGGCGCGAATCTCGCGGATCAGGCCGGACGGTTCATAGTCCGGACTCCACTGGTCCAGGATGATCGCATCCAGCTGCATCCCGTCCTGCGTGCCCAGCGTGGCGATGGCGGTTTCGCCGTCGGCGGCAAAGATGGTGCGCCATCCTGCGCGCGCGCCCAGCGCCGAAACCAGCCGCCGTTGGGCCGGTTCGTCGTCGATCAGCATCAGCATCGGTACGCCGTCGCGCGTCATCAAACCCCTCATGTGCAAAGCTGGGCATGATGGTAAGCACAGGGAGTAAAAGCGGACTTAACCGCGTGGAATTTTCTTGGGGCTGCCGGGTTGAGGCCATGGCCCCCAAACGATAAGAGATGGGCACAATCATCGCGACAAGGGGACAGGATATGGCGTCGGAAGGCAATATGAAGGCCGCGAACCAGACTTATGGCAGCTTCATCGGTTTCGTGAAGTGGGGCACGATCGCCTCCGTCGCTCTTGCTGCGCTGGTCGTCCTGCTGATCGCCAGCTGATCCCCATAGCATTTCCTGGCCGGACGGAGGGGGCATGAACGGCGCCAGCCTGTTGCCCCTATTCCTGTTGGCCGTTGCGGGCGGTTTCATCGCCGCCCGGCCGGATGCCGATCCGGATCGCCCGCTCTGGCGCGCCGGGGTCGGCGCATTGCCGGCGATCATGCTGGTCGGCGCCGTGATCGCCGCGGCCGAATCTGGCAGCGCCAGCGCCCGCTATCTCGCCCTGTTCGCCGTCCTCATCGCCAGCGTGGCCGCCGTGCTGCTGGTTGGCGTGCCTGAGCGGCGCTGGCCGCCGGTCGCGCCGGTCGAGGATGACGCTGGCGAGGATGACGCATGAGCGCCGCATTCGACCCCTCCTGGCTGGGCGCGCGCATCGACGGGGTCGATCCTTCGCCGCTGGTGGCGGGCATGTGGCTCGTCGCCGCCGCGCTGCTGCTCTGCGGATTGTGGCTGCGGGCGCATCGCGTCGGCAATCGGCTTGCGCTGGCGGGCGGCATGCTGGCGGTGGGCGCCGCGCTGTATAGCCATGATGTCGTCAACCTGCCCGAAATCGCCAGCGCTCTGGCGATCGGCGGGAGCATCGGCCTGACGCTCGCACGGCGGTGCGCGGCGCATCGGCTGCCTTGGCTGCTGGTGGTGGCCTATGGCCTGCTGGGGCTGGCGGGGATGGCGACTAGTGTGGCCCTGTTCCTCAATCCCTTCGCCTTCGCGCTGGTGGATGGGCAGGGCCATGTCACGCCCGCCCATGGCGCGCTGTTGCTGGCGGGCGTTGCGATCGGCGGGCTGGTGGCGCTTGGCGCGCTGCTGATGCTGGTCCGGCGGACGCAGTCGGGCCTGGCGCTGGTCGGCAGCGGCGCGGGCTGGGTGGCGGCGGCGCTGGGGCTGGCGATGGGCAACAGCGCGCTGCTATTGGTCGGCGGGATGGCGGGCGCCGCCGGGCTGCGTCTGGGGTGGCGCGCGCGGGCCTTGGGACGGGCTGCGTAAAGAGCCTTGCCCAGCGGGGCGTGCTTCCCCTAACGCTTGGCTATCTGATCCCTTTCCTGCGCAGCGGAGACACGCATTGCACACACTCGGCCTGATCGGCGGCCTCAGCTGGACCTCCACCGCCCGCTATTATGCGATCATCAATCAGGCGGTGCACCGTGCGCTGGGCGGCCAGCATAGCGCGCCGCTGCTGATCGACAGCCTGGACTTCGCGTCCGTCGCGGGATGCCAGAGCGAGGCGGACTGGGACGCCGCCGCCGCCAAGCTGATCGCGTCGGCCCGCCGGCTGGAGCAGGCGGGCGCGGAAAGCCTGCTGATCTGCGCCAATTCCATGCACCGCGTCTATGACAAGGTGCAGGCGGAGGTCGGCATTCCCATCATCCATATCGCCGAAGTGGTGGGCGACCGGATGCAGGCCGACGGCGTGGAAAAGGCCGCGTTGATCGGCACGCGCAACGTGATGACCGAGAAATTCTACCGCCAGCGCCTCGTCGCGCATGGGGTGTCGCTGCTGCCGGCCGACATGGAGCTGGCCGAACGGATCGACAAGATCGTCTATGACGAACTGACGGTGGGCAAGGTCAGCAAGGAATCCGAACGCTATATGAAGTCGGAACTGACCGACATCGCGAAGGAAGATGTGCAGGCGGTGGTGCTGGCCTGCACCGAATTGGAGCTGATCGTGGACGTGAAGGCGAATGTCCTGCCGATCTACGACTGCACCGGCATCCACGCCAAGGCGGGGGTGGAATTTATATTGGGTTGAGGGGCCACGCCCGTTCGCTCGCTCTCCTGTCACGTTCCCCGGCCTTCGACCGCTGGTCGAAGTTTATCCTGAGCGCCTGCCTTGGCAGGCAGTCGAAGGGCCGGGGAACAATAGTTCAGAGCATCGGGCGTCAGTAAAAAGCGCCGCCCTTCACCCACCCGGTTCGTTGATCGCGATATCCATGTCGGCGAGCGCCAGGCGCAGCAGTTCGGCCATGGTCGCGCGCGCGGCGGCGGTGTCGCGGGCGGCGATCGCCTGAAACACGGCGCGATGGTCGGGCAGGGGGTCGCGCGGCATCAGCTTCTTGCGATGTTTGAACGTGGTGGTCCAGCTCACCGCCGCCCCGACCGAACTGGCCAGCGCCTCCAGCGCATCATTATGGGTGGCGGCCAGGACCGCGTGATGAAAACGCTGGTCGGCGGCGCGGCCGTCGGGCGTGGACAGGCCAAAGCGCCCCATTTCCGCCAGCGCCGCTTCCATCGTCGCCAGTTGTTCGTCGGTGCGGCGGCGCGCGGCAAATTCGGCCGCCGCCGGCTCGATCACGCCGCGCAGTTCGAACAGGTCGCGGATGAAGCCGGCATCCGGCTCGCCCGCAAACATCCACGCCAGCATTTCGGGGTCCAGCACGTTCCAGCGGCTGCGCGGAAGGACGCGGGTGCCGGCCTTGGGGCGGCTTTCCAGCATCCCCTTGGCGATCAGGATGCGCACCGCTTCGCGATAGGCGGTGCGGGACACGCCCAGGCGTTCCGACGCCTCGATCTCGCCTTCGAACAATTCGCCGGGGCGGTGCCGGCCGGTCAGGATGGCGGTGCCCAGGTCGCGGGCGATCGTCTGATGGATGCGCAGCACGCTTTCCTCCGATCCGATCTTGCGCCCGCTACCCAAATGCCCGCTCCTATGCTTTAGTCCTCGAACGCTGCCGTAGGGCAATGCCGTCCGCAAAGGAAGGCATCCGCCACCAGTCGCAGCGGCGCGGTGTCGGCGTCGATCGCCTTTTCCGCCACCAGCCCGACGAAACGCCGGTACATGGTCGGATATTCCTCGTCCGGCGCCTTCAACTGCACTTCGCCGTCCAGACGCAGGGTGTTGCCGCCTTCGGACAGGAGCAGGCTGCCCTTGTCGGTATCGACCGCGATATCCCATGTCTGCGGGCCGGTCTGGCGCCAGTCGAACACGGTGTCGATCGCCGCGCCCGACGCCGTCGCCATGGCCAGCGTCGCGCCGATCGGCGCCTGCTTGTTCGACGGGACTTCGAGCGAAGCCGACAGGACGGTGATCGGCTCACCGACGATTTCCGTCAGGATCGAGAGGGCATTGATGCCCGGATCGAACACGCCGAAGCCGCCCGCTTCCCAGATCCAGGGCTGGCCCGGATGCCAGTGACGGACATCCTCGCGCCACTGGATGTCGATCCGCTCGACCTTGCGTTCGGCCATCCACGCCTTGGCCTGCGCCACGGCGGCGGCATAGCGGCTGTGCCAGCTGGCATAGAGCGTGACGCCTTGGCGCTTGGCCAGCGCCGTCAATGCCTCCACTTCGGACACGGTCGCGCCCGGCGGCTTTTCCAGAAACACATGCTTGCCCGCCAGCAACGCCTGCCGGGCAGCATGATAGCGGACCTGCGGCGGCTGGCAGAGGATGACGGCATCGAGGTCGGGTTCGCCCGCCAGCATCGCGCCGAGGTCGGGGTAATTATTCACCCCTTCCCCCTGCGCGTTGCGGCTGGCGACGGCGACCAGTTCGATGCCGTCGATCTTTTCGATGGCGGGCAGGTGCTGATCGCGCGCGATCTTGCCGAGCCCTACCAGACCTGCCCTTATCGTCATGCAGCGACTTCCAGCTTGCCTTCGTGACGGCGCGTCAGACCCCAGGGATTCGCATCCTGAAGCGCGGCGGGCAGCAGCGCGTCAGGCACGTCCTGATAGCAGACGGGGCGCAGGAAGCGCATCATCGCCAGCGTACCGACCGAGGTCGAACGGCCGTCGGCGGTCGACGGGAAGGGACCGCCATGGACCATGGCATGGGTCACTTCGACGCCGGTGGGCCAGCCGTTGGTGAGGATGCGACCGACCTTGCGCGACAGGGTAGGCAGCAGCTTGGCGGCATCGGCTTCATCGCCTTCGCCGATGTGCAGCGTCGCGGTCAGCTGGCCTTCCAGACCGGCGATGGTCGCGATGACCTCTTCGATGCTGGAGCAGCGGATGAGGACCGACGACGAACCGAAGACTTCTTCAGCGATGACCGGGTTCGACTTGAAGGTCGCGCTGTCGGTCGAGAAGAAGGCGGCCTGGCCACGGTTGACGCCTTCGGGATCGGTGCCGCGGGCGACGGTGGTGACGCCATCGGCGCCGACGAGGGCGGCAACGCCCTTTTCATAGGCGTCGTGGATGCCCGGCGTCAGCATGACCTGCGGCGCAGCGCCCGACAGGGCGGTCGCGGCAGCAGCGACGAAGCTGTCGAGGTCCGGGCCATCCAGCGCGATGACCAGACCGGGGTTGGTGCAGAACTGGCCCGACCCCATGGTCAGCGAACCGACGAAAGCGGTGCCGAGCGCTTCGGCCTTGGCAGCCAGTGCGCCGGGCAGCAGCACGACCGGGTTGATCGACGACATTTCGGCATAGACCGGGATCGGTTCGGCGCGTTCGGCCGCGATCTTCATCAGCGCCGTGCCACCACCGCGCGAACCGGTGAAGCCGACGGCCTTGATGCGATGGTCGGCGACCAGCGAGGTGCCCAGCGCGCGGTTGGCGCCCGGCAGGTAGGAGAAGACGCCTTCATGCAGGCCAAGGCTCTTCACGGCAGCCTGAATGGCGCGGGCGACCAGCTCGCCGGTGCCGGGGTGGGCGCTGTGACCCTTGACCACGACGGGCGAACCGGCGGCGAAGGCCGATGCGGTGTCACCACCCGCCACCGAGAAGGCGAGCGGGAAGTTGGACGCACCGAAGACGGCGACGGGGCCGACCGAATGGTTGACGCGGCGCAGGTCGGCGCGCGGCAGAGGGGCGCGGTCCGGCAGTGCCTTGTCGATGGTGGCGTCCAGCCAGTCGCCCAGGCGCACATAGCTGGCGAACAGGCGCAGCTGGCCGACGGTGCGGCCACGCTCGCCTTCCAGACGGGCGCGCGGCAGGCCGGTTTCGGCCATGGCGGTTTCGATCAGCAGGTCGCCGACGGCCACGATATTGTCGGCCACGGTTTCCAGGAAAGTCGCGCGGGCATCCGGCGACAGGGTGGAGAAGCTTTCGAACGCGGCGTCGGCCAGCGCGCTGGCTTCTTCGACTTCGGCCGGCATGGCGCTGGAGAAGGCGACGTCGCCCTTTTCGCCGGTGGCCGGGTTGATGGCGTAGAAAGGCTCGCCGCCGGTGCGCTCGTTCGCGCCGATGAGGATGGCTCCGTTGAACATGGTCGTCTCCTGAAGGGGGTCGGAATGACTAGTCGATCATGCCGCAGGGATCTGACCCTTTTGCGGCATGGATGATGCTGAAATCGGAAACATGGGGGCGGCGCAGATGGCGAGCCGCCCCCATGGTTTCAAGGATCAAGGCCTCAAATAGAGGCCGGGATCAATGCCGGGATCAATGATTGTCGCGGGGCAGGCCCATGGTCTGGGCGATGCGCTGATATTTTTCTGCGCCTTCCAGGATGGCGCCGGTGTTCATCTGGCCCACGACCGAGCGCTGGATTTCCTGCCACGGCGTCTGCGAAGCGGGATATTTGAACCCGCCCTCGGCGACCAGCTTGGCGCGGCGCGCTTCCAGTTCCTCGTCGGAAATCAGAACGTTCACGACGCCAGCCTTCAGGTCCATGCGGACGCGGTCACCGGTTTCCAGCAATGCCAGGCCACCCATGGCCGCCGCTTCGGGCGAGGCGTTCAGGATCGACGGGCTGCCCGACGTGCCCGACTGACGGCCATCGCCGATGCAGGGGAGGGCGGACACGCCTTCGGTGATCAGATAGGCTGGCGGACGCATGTTCACGACTTCGGCCGCACCCGGATAACCGATCGGGCCAGCGCCGCGCATGAACATCAGCGTGTCGGCGGTGATGCCGACCGACGGATCGTCGATGCGGTGGTGATAATCTTCGGGGCCGTCGAACACGACGGCCGGGCCTTCGAAGGCTTCGGGATCGTCGGGGTTGGACAGGTAGCGCATGCGGAATTCTTCGCTGATGACGCTGGTCTTCATGACCGCTTCGTCGAACAGGTTGCCGGTCAGGACCAGGAAGCCCGCTTCGTCCTTCAGCGGTTGGTTGAACGGACGGATGACCTTTTCATCCTCAATCTCCACGCCCTTGCAATTTTCGCCCATGGTCTTGCCATTGACGGTCATCGCGCCTTCCTTGATCAGGCCCTGGTCGATCAACTGGCTGATGACGGCGGGCAGGCCGCCGGCGCGATAATAATCTTCGCCGAGATATTCGCCGGCCGGCTGCATGTTGACCAGCAGCGGCACCTTGTGACCGACCGTTTCCCAGTCCTTCAGCGGCAGTTCGACGCCCATGTGACGGGCGATCGCGGCCAGATGGATCGGCGCGTTGGTCGACCCGCCGATCGCCGAGTTGGCGACGATGGCGTTGTGGAAGGCGTCCAACGTCATGATCTCGGAGGGCTTCAAGTCCTCATGCACCATTTCCACGATGCGCTTGCCGGTCAGATAGGCGGCTTCCTGACGGTCGCGATAGGGCGCGGGAATCGCGGCGGTGCCGGGCAGCATCATGCCCAGCGCTTCGGCCAGCGCATTCATGGTGCTGGCGGTACCCATGGTGTTGCAGAAGCCGGTGGACGGCGCGGACGAGGCGACCAGCTTGATGAAGCCTTCATCGTCGATCTTGCCGGCGGCCAGCAGCTGGCGGCCATGCCATACGATCGTGCCCGAACCGGTCCGCTCGCCCTTGTGCCAACCGTTCAGCATCGGGCCGACCGACAGGGCGATGGCGGGGATGTTGACGGTGGCGGCAGCCATCAGCAGCGCCGGGGTGGTCTTGTCGCAGCCGCTGGTCAGGATCACGCCGTCGAGCGGATAGCCATACATGGCTTCGACCAGACCCAGATAGGCGAGGTTGCGGTCCAGGCCGGCGGTGGGGCGCTTGCCGGTTTCCTGAATCGGGTGGACCGGGAATTCCAGGGCGATGCCGCCCATTTCGCGAATGCCTTCGCGCATGCGTTCGGCCAGCACCAGATGGTGGCGGTTGCAGGGCGACAGGTCGCTGCCGGTCTGAGCGATGCCGATGATAGGCTTGCCACTGCGCAGTTCTTCCAGAGACAGGCCGAAATTGAGGTACCGCTCCAGATAGAGCGAGGTCATGTCGATATTGTCTGGGTTGTCGAACCAGGCGCGGCTGCGCAGCTTCGGGGCAGTCTTGGGCGAATCGCTCATCGGGGGCATCCTGACGCAAAAATTGGGCATGGCGCGTTGACGCGCTCACCCTCCTGATATACTCAGACAAATAGAATTTCAAGCACCCGAAGTGGGGTAATGTGAGCGCTAACATAAATAAAGTCGGCAGAGGGGCGCGATGACCCGCTTTGCGGTGATCGGCGATTGGGGGACCAGCCGGCTGCGGCTGTTCCGGATCGAGCAGGAGGCCATCGTCGCCCGTCGCGACGGGCCGGGTATCGGCGCGGTGGGACGGGCCGCAGAGGCCGCCTTTGCCGACACGATCGCGCCCTGGCTGGACGATGGTACACCGGAATCGATTACGCTTTGCGGCATGGTCGGCGCGCGCGACGGCTGGGTCGAGGCGCCCTATGCCGACTGCCCGGCCGACGCGGCGACATGGCGGCAGACGGCGGTGCGGTTCGATTGGCGCGGCGCGCCGCTTGCCATCATGGCCGGTTTGGCCTGCGAAGGTGAGGACGGTATCCCCGACGTGATGCGGGGCGAAGAAACGCAGATTTTCGGCGCGCTGGCGCTCGATCCGGCGCTTGCCACGGGTCGGCACCTGATCGTGCTGCCCGGCACGCACAATAAATGGTCGCTGGTCGAGGACGGCCGGATCATCTCGTTCCGCACCATGCCGACCGGCGAGCTGTTCGCGCTGCTGCGCGATCAGTCGACGCTGGGGCCGAAAGTCGAGCCGACCGATCCGGCTGAAGAAGCCGCCGGTTTCGCCGAAGGGCTGGAGCGCGCGGGCGACGCGAAGCTGTTGCAGTCGTTGTTCGCGGCGCGGGCGATGCGGCTGCGCAGCGGTCGGTCGGGCGACTGGGCGCTGGGCTATCTGTCCGGCCTGCTGATCGGCTGCGAGATTGCGGAGATCATGACGACGCTGAGCGGCGCGGACGGCGTCGTGCTGATCGGCGACAAGCGCCTGTCGGCTCGCTATGCGCAGGCGCTCGACGCACGGGAGATCATGTCCCGTGCGTTGGATGGTGACGGCTGCGCGCTTGCGGGCCTCGGTTTTACGGGAGAATTGACGGCATGACCCTGGACGAATTGCTGGCCGACGGCGCGCCGCCGGTCTGCGCCATCCTGCGCGGCATCAAGCCGGAAGAGGCGATCGACGTCAGCGCGGCTCTGGTCGAAGCGGGCATCCGCATCCTGGAAGTGCCGTTCAATTCGCCCGAACCGTTGAAGAGCATCGCGGCGATGCAGGATGCGTTCGGCGACCGTGCGCTGATCGGCGGCGGCACGGTGCTGAGCGTCGAGGCGGTCGAGCAGCTGCATGGCGCGGGCGGGCGCATCATGGTGACGCCCAACACCAATCCCGCCGTCATCGCGCGCGGCGCCGAGCTGGGGCTGGAATTACTGCCCGGTTTCATGACGCCGAGCGAGGCCTTCGCCGCGATCGCGGCGGGCGCGAAGCGGATCAAGCTGTTCCCGGCCGCACAGCTGGGCGCGGCTTATGTGAAGGCGGTGAAGGACGTGCTGCCCAAACATGTCGGCGTCTGGGCCGTGGGCGGCACCGGCGCGGATACGATCGGCCAGTGGCTGGCGGGCGGATGCGAAGGCATCGGCGTTGGCGGCGCGCTCTACAAGCCGGGCGATGACGCGGCGACGGTGGGTCAGCGCGGGCGCGACCTGGTGGCGGCATGGAAAGCTGCGGTCGCCTGAATTTTCAGGCGACCCCTTCGGCCCGCTCCTCGGTTCGGTCCAGCACTTCGCGGATCTTCGCGGCCAGATCGGTATAGCCGAAGGGTTTGGTGAGCAGGTCCACGCCCGCGTCCAGCCGTCCATGATGGACGATGGCGTCGCGGGCATAGCCGGTGGTGAACAGGATTTTGAGGTCGGGCCAGCGGATCCGGGCTGCGCGCGCCAGATCCGCACCGGTCATCCCGCCGGGCAGCACCACGTCGGTGAAGAGCAGGTCCGCCCGACCGTTCGCCATGTCCAGCGCCTCCAGCGCGGCAGGGCCGTCAGCGGCAGTGATCACGTCATAGCCAAGGTCGCGCAGCACTTCGAGCGAATAGGCGCGGACATTGTCGTCATCCTCGCACAGCAGGATCGTCTCGCCGCCGCCGATGGGCCTGGCTACTGAAACGTCCTGCGCGTCATTGGCCGCGACGCTGCCATGATGGCGGGGGAGGTAGAGCCGTACGCCGGTGCCCCGGCCCGGCTGCGACTGGACGCGCATATGGCCGCCCGACTGTTTGATGAAGCCATAGACCATCGACAGGCCAAGGCCGGTGCCGCGCCCAACCTCCTTGGTGGTGAAGAAGGGTTCGATCGCCTGCGCCAGCGTGTCCGCATCCATGCCTTCGCCCGTATCCGACACGCAGATCACCACATAGGCGCCCGGCGTCAGGTCGCCGTCCTGCGTGGCCTGATCGGCGTCGATGACCCGATTGGCGACCTCGATCGTCAGCTGGCCGCCCGAAGGCATGGCATCGCGCGCATTGACCGCCAGGTTGAGCAGCGCATTTTCCATCTGGTTGATATCGACTTCGATCGGCCAGCTTTGCGGCGTTTCGATCGTCGCCACACGGATCGTCTCGCCCAGCGTCCGGTGCAGCATGTCGGTCATGCCGGCAACCAGCTGGTTGGGATCGACCGGGCGCGGGTCGAGCGGCTGGCGGCGAGAGAAGGCCAGCAACCTCTGCGTCAAAATCGTTGCCCGTTCCGCGCCGGCGGCGGCGCGCATCGTCATGTTGCGCAGGCGCGTGGCGTCGGCGGGCAGGGCGCGTTGCAACAGCTCCAGATTGCCGGTCACGATCTGGAGCAGGTTGTTGAAATCATGCGCCACGCCGCCAGTCAGCTGACCCAGCGTTTCCATCTTCTGCGCCTGCCGCAGCGCCGCTTCGGTATCGGCCAGCGCGAGCGCATGGGCGCGTTGTTCCGTAACGTCGCGGGCGACGCAATAGATGATGTCGCCCTCCGGCACGGCGGTCCAGCTGAAGGTGCGATAGCGGCCGTCTTTCGCCCGGAAACGGTTGTCGAAGCGCATCACCGTTTCGCCATGGGCCAGATCGTCGATGCGATCGCGTGTGGCGGCGACATCGTCGGGATGCTCCATCCACTGGGATGTGCGGCCGATCAGTTCCTCCTCGGTCCAGCCCAATATATCGGTCCAGCTTGGGCTGGCGGCAACCCAGACGCCCGCAGTGTCGGCGATCAGGAAAGGGTCGCGCGCCAATGCCCATAGACGATTGCGGTCGGCCAGCATCGCCCGCTCCGCCAGCACCCGCTGGGTGGTTTCGCTGACGATGCACAGCACGCCGCCGATCGACCCGTCGCCTTCGAACACGGGGGAATAGCTGATGTCGAAATAGACATGTTCGCCCCGGCCGCCGTCGCGTTCGATATAGAAGGGGCGGTCCTTGGCATGGACGGTTTCGCCATCTTCATAGACGGTGCGCAGCAGCGGGCCGAGATCGTCCCACAATTCCGCCCAGCCTTCGCCGGCGGGACGGCCCAGCGCATGGGGGTGCTTGTCACCGATCGTGGGGACATAGGTTTCGTTGTAGAGCGCGCAATATTGCGGCCCCCAGAACAGCACGATCTCCGCCTTGGACGACAGCATCAGGCGGACCGTCGATACCAGGGCAGGGGACCAGCCATCCACCGGGCCAAGCGGGGAACGGCCGTCCAGTGCGGCGGTAAGAGCGCCGACCGGTCCCTGCGCAGCGATCATCGCGGCTATGCCGGTCGGTGCGGCGGTCATGGAAAATCCCTGCATTGAAACCAGTTGTTTTGATACGCCCGTGGCGCGATTTGTTTCCCCAATTGCCAGTCCCTGGGGTAATTTGTCCATGCCCCATCTGCGCCGTCACGGCTTGAAAAGGGACCGGCATGGGCGCATGGACCGGGTCATGACAGCGTCCGCTTCGTTCCGCGCTCCGCGCCCCGCCGCCATTGCCCGCTGGTTGTTGATCGTGGCGTTTCTGGTCTTCTGCATGGTGGTGGTGGGCGGTATTACGCGGCTCACCGAATCCGGGCTTTCCATCACCCAGTGGAAACCGATCACCGGCGCCATTCCGCCGCTGACCCACGATCAGTGGATGGAGGCATTCCGCCTCTATCAGCAGATCCCCGAATATCAGCAATTGCGCCAGGGCATGACCCTGTCGGATTTTCAGTTCATCTTCTTCTGGGAATGGCTGCATCGCCTGCTCGGCCGATTGATCGGCGTGGCCTTTGCGTTGCCGCTCATCTGGTTTGCGGTGCGGCGCGCGATCCCGGCAGGCTATGGTCCCCGCTTGATCGCGCTGCTGGCGCTCGGCGGATTGCAGGGCGCGATAGGCTGGTGGATGGTGAAGTCGGGCCTGTCGGTGCGCACGGACGTCAGCCATTATCGGCTGGCCGTCCATCTGCTGACGGCGTTGTTCATCATCGGCGGCCTGATCTGGACGGCGCTGGATCTGCGCGCGCTGGCGCGTTCCGGCACGGCGCGGCCGGCGGTGTTGCGGCCCTTCGCGCTGGCGGTGCTGCTGGTCCTTCTGGTCCAGCTGATGCTGGGCGCTTTCACCGCCGGGCTGGATGCCGGCTATGTGTCCAACACCTGGCCGCTGATGAACGATCATCTGGTGCCGGAGGGGATCAGTTGGATGGGGTCATATTGGGCCACCGTGTCAAGCGATCCCTATCTCGTCCATTTCCTGCATCGCTGGTGGGCCTGGGTCGCGGCCGTGATGCTGATCCTGCTGGCGCGGCGGGCAAAGAGGGCGGGGCAGCGCGGCGCGTCGATCGCCATCAACGCCGCGCTGGGGGCGCAGATATTGCTCGGCATCGCCACCGTCATCAGCGGTATCGCCCTGCCGCTGGCGGTGCTGCACCAGGCCGTCGGTGCGCTGGTCGTGGCTGCCGCTGCCTGGGGCGCGCATGCCGTGGGCGCGCGCCGTTGAGGATGCCGCTGGCCATGATGGCGATCGCGCTGGCGCAGCCGGTCGCGGCACAGACCATCGCCATCCCCTTTGCGCCGCCGACCGACCGGGCATTGACCTATCGCATCGAGCAGCATCGTCCGGTGGCGGGCAAGGTCAGCGCCTTCACCGCCACGCGCGATCTGCGGTTCGAGCGGGCGGGGGAGGGTTATGCCCTTACCGTCACGCTGCGCGCGATCGACACGGATGCGCCGACATCGGGCGCCGAGTCCTATCGCGCGGCGCTCGGGCCATTGGTCGGGATCGCCATGCGCTTCCGGCTGGATGGGCGGGGCAAGGTCGTGGCGCTCGATGATGAAGAGGCGATCTGGGCCAAGGTGCGGGCCGGTGTCGATGCGTTGGCGACCGGATCGGACGGCGAGCGTCAACGGTCGGCGCAGAAGATTCTTGCCCTGTTCGACAGCCTGTCGGTCGAGGGGCGCCTGTCCCTGCTGGCGGGCGAACTGCAACCATTGTTTCTCTTCGCCGGCAGCGACGTCGCAGGTGGCGCAGGGCGGGGATTGCGCAGCGTGGCGGGATCGCCGCTCGTCCGTCCGGTGCCGGTGGAAGGCGCGTTGACGCTGGCCGGGCAAGATGGCGACATGCTGGATCTGGACGAAAAGCTGGCCGGGGACGGCGTGCAGGTTTCGATCAAATATCGCCTGTCGCGGGTCACGGGCCTGGTCGAAAGCCAGGAGCGAAGCCTGATCGCTGGCGGACAGCCTCTGGTCGAAAGCCGGACCCTCACACCGGCCGAATAGGCGATGGTATTATTTTACCCGTCGTGAAACGCCCCGAATCTCTTGACTTCCCGCGCCACTCCCGTCATTAGCGCCCCACTTCCGGGTGCCGGCAACGGCGCCCGGTTTCATTTTTCATCTGGAGTATTGGCACCATGAAGGCGCTGATGAAGACCACCAAGCCGGCGACCCCGGCAACGGTCGAAAAGAAGTGGATCCTGATCGACGCCGAAGGCGCCGTTGTGGGCCGTCTCGCATCGACCGTCGCGAATATCCTGCGCGGCAAGCACAAGACCAGCTTCACGCCCCACGTCGATTGCGGTGACAATGTCATCATCATCAACGCCGGCAAGGTGAAGTTCACCGGTCGCAAGCTGACCGACAAGGTTTACTACAAGCACACCGGTTATGCCGGCGGCATCAAGGAAACCACCCCCCAGAAGATTCTGGAAGGTCGTTTCCCCGAGCGCGTCCTGGAAAAGGCCGTCGAGCGTATGATCCCCCGTGGTCCGCTGGGTCGTCAGCAGATGCGCAACCTGCGCATCTTCGCCGGTGCCGAGCATGCTCATGAAGCCCAGAACCCCGAAGTGCTCGATTTCGTGTCGCGCAACCGCAAGAACAAGGTGGGTGCATAATGTCCGATAACCGCCAGTCCCTGTCCGACCTCGCGGCCCTCGCCGCGAACGCCCCCGTCGCTGCTGCGCCTGTCGCCGCCGATGCCGTGGAAGGTGAAGCACCCGTCGTCTCCGCTCCGGTTCAGCCTTCGGCTCCGCTGCGCGATCAGGAAATCGACAGCCTCGGCCGCGCCTATGCCACCGGCCGTCGTAAGGACGCCGTTGCCCGCGTGTGGGTCAAGCCCGGCACCGGCAAGATCACGGTCAACGGCCGTGACCAGGAAGTCTATTTCGCTCGTCCGACCCTGCGCCTGGTGATCAACCAGCCGTTCGGCGTCACCGAGCGTGAAGGCCAGTATGACGTGATCGCTACCGTCAAGGGCGGCGGTCTGTCGGGTCAGGCCGGCGCCGTGAAGCACGGTATCGCCCAGGCTCTGTCGAAGTATGAACCGGCGCTGCGCAGCGCGGTCAAGGCCGAAGGCTTCCTGACCCGCGACAGCCGCGTCGTCGAGCGTAAGAAGTACGGTAAGGCGAAGGCCCGTCGTAGCTTCCAGTTCTCGAAGCGCTAAGTTTCTTCGATACCATCGAAACAGAGAAGGGGCCGGTTTCCGGCCCCTTTTTTGTTGCTCTCTCCATCAGATTTCCGCTCGAAGCGAACGGAGATGGTATTAGCCGTCGCGCGGCACCGCCACCTCGACCGCGCCGGCCGCGATCTTTACCGTGACCGGTGTTTTCGCCAGCACTTCACCGTCGATCGAGATGCGCTGGCGCGGCTTTGTGTCGATCTTGAAGCAGGTGCCGTGAAATTCCTGCGTATGGGCGTCGCGGTCGCGCAGTTTGAAGAATTTGGCGTACCAGTCCCAAGCGAGGCGGGGCTTGCTGCGGCCCACGACGGCCTGCACCACGATCTCGCCGGTATCGACATCGGCATGGTCGGACAGTTCGACGCCGCCATGATAGGGGCCGTTGAGGATGCGCACCTCCGTCGACCACATGCGCCGTTCCTTCACGCCATCGTCGATGGTCAGGCGGAAGGCGCGGAAGCCGACCGAGCATTTGACCGCCCAGAGCAGATAGCCGATCCGCCCCAGATAGCGTTTGAGCTTATGCGGTACGGTCTGCCCGATCATCGGCGAAAGGCCTAGCGAGGCGGCATTCACGAAATAGTCGCGGTCGATCATGCCCAGGTCCACGCGGCGGCGCTGTCCGTTGGCGATCGCCTGCACCGCGCCGTCCAGATCGAGCGGCAATCCCAGCGTGCGGGCAAAGCTGTTCGCGGTGCCGAGCGGCAGCACGCCGAACACGACATTCTTGCCGACCAGTTCGTCCACGGTCCCCGACATGGACCCGTCGCCGCCGCCCACGATCACCATCGGCGCGCCGCTTTCCACGGCTTGGCGCACGGTCGCGGCCATTTGTTCGGGGTCTTCCACCGCATGGGCGGCGATCAGGCGGACACCCGCGGCTTCCAGCTTGTCCTTCGCCTGCGCGAAACTATCCTGTCCGCTTCGGCTATGGGCGTTGACGACCAATATGGCGTCCTTGGGGAGGGGGTTCGTTTCCATGCCGCAATAACTCCGCGAGACGGGATTTGGGTCCGTTGGAAACCCTGTGGCGCGCAATCGTTACTGTGCCATGGCTCGCATCGCTCATCTGTCCGACATCCACTTTGGCGCCAATGATCGCAAGATCGTGGATGCTGCCACCGCCTGGCTGGAGGAAAGGCGGCCCGACCTGGTCGTCATCAGCGGCGATTTCACGCAGCGGGCGCGGGTGGAACAGTTCCGGCAGGCCGCCGCCTGGCTCAATCGGCTGCACGGCGCGGGGCTGAAGACGCTGGTGGTGCCGGGCAATCATGACGTGCCGCTCTATGATGTGGTGCGGCGCCTCGCCCGGCCGCTGGCGCGCTACAAACGCTATATCAGCAACGATCTCTGCCCCTTTTACGAAGATGGAGAGGTCGCGATCCTGGGCCTCAACACCGCGCGGTCGCTCACGATCAAGGATGGGCGGATCAATCATGACCAGATGGACTTGCTGCGCGATCGCTTTGCCAGGGTAGCGCCGGACAAGACCCGTATCCTCGTTACCCATCATCCGCTTTTTTCCATGCCGATCGGGAAGGGCGGCGAGCTAAGCGAGGCGGTCGGGCGGCATGACGATGCGGTCAAGGCCGCCTGCGAGGCCGGGGTGCATCTGGCGCTGGCCGGGCATTTCCATCGCACCTATGCGGAGGCGGCGCAGAAGATGGTGGAGCATAGCGGCGGCGCGCTGGTAATTCAGGCCGGCACGGCGACCTCCACCCGGCTGCGCAATGCCGAGCCGCAAAGCTTCAACTGGCTGCATGTCCGCCGCAACAACGAGATGGAATTGCAGGTGATCGTATGGGACGGCGCGGCGTTCCGGCGCGCAAGCCATGTCGAATATGCCCATGATGGCGAGGGATGGGCGTCGCGGGTGGTGCAGGATGGACCGACAGTGGGGGAGGCGGCGATCAGCAGCAGCCCCTTAACTTCGCACATTTCCCGCTGATTTCGATATTTTGATACAGGGATAGGGACGTTATATTTCCTATGCCGGTGGGATGACTGGGCCGACAATTGGAAAGAGCCGCCAACCCCATATCATGACTCGGGCGCCGTAGGACAGGCGAGGGGCTGCGGGGCTAAGCGAAGGCCATCCTGCCGCCATCCGATCCGGAGATACAAATTTTTGGGGGTAGCTGCCGTCAGGGGGGCGACCTAGATCCTGAACCTTATGAGCATGCAGATGACGGATATGGACTGGGCGCTGACCGAGAAGGAGAAGCAGACGCTGCGCCTTATCGTGCGGGGCCATGATGCCAAGTCGATCGCGCGCAGACTGGACCTGTCGGTCCATACCATCAACGAGCGTCTGCGCGATGCGCGGCGCAAGATGGCGGTGTCCAGCAGCCGCGAGGCGGCCCGATTGCTGCTGGAGGCGGAGGGCGGTCATGGGGCAGCGTCACTCCCCGAAAATATAGGGGACAAGCCAATGGGGGCGGACGCGCCCGAGATTCCGATGGATCAGGAGGACGCGCCGATCGGCGGCGCGGGGCGGGTAACCCGTCCTCACTGGATCATCATCGGAGTCTGTCTCATGACGCTTGCCCTTGGCCTGTTGGCGCTCACCGCCTTGCCCTATCTCGCTTCCGCTCCGGCGTCGCCTGCGCCGGCCGCAGCCAGCGAAGCGCCCCGCGCGGAGGTGGTCGATGCCGCGCGGCAATGGCTGGTCCTAGGGGATCAGGGGCATTGGGAGGAGGGCTATCAGGCGACAGGTTCGGCCTTCCGCAAACTGAACACGCCGCAGGTCTGGGCGGAGGTGTCGCAAAAGGTTCGGTTGCCGCTGGGCGCGCTGATATCCCGTGATGTTCTAAGCCAGCAATATCTGGCTGCACCACCCCATGGCTATGAAGTGGTCAAATTCCGCACCCGCTTCGCCAACAAGGCTGAGGCGATTGAGGCGGTAACGCTGGAGCGAGAGGATGGAAATTGGCGCGTGGTGGGCGTGACGATCGATTGAATAGAGGAGAGGCGCGGGAGGGCGGGCGTCAGGCCCGCCCTCTATCTTCCCGGCAATGCCATAACCGCAAGATCACGATCCGCTCCCCCTCCACGGCATAGCGCATTTCATAATGTCCCACGATGATGCGGCGGACTTCGCGCTGATCATAGGCGTCCAGTCTTTCGCCGATCCGGGGATAGTCGATCAGGCGGGATGGCGCGGCCGCAAGCATCTGAACGATGCGCGCGGCAGCATCCGGCGCGACGGGCTTCAAATGATCGTGAAGACGCACAAGGTCGGATGCGGCCTTGCTGGTCCAGACGATCTTCACAGATGAGGGGGCGTCAGCGGTTCGTCGGTGGAGAGGCTTTGCGCCCAGGCGAGCATGGCTGCATGGTCGATCAACTGTCCCGCCTCGACATCGGCCAGGGCTTCGAGCGTCATCTGATGACGCATTTCTTCCTGATCGACCCAAGCGGAGAGTGCCTGCTTCATGATCCATCCGCGCGACCGATCGAGGCGATCGGCCAGGGCATCGACCTGATCGGCCAGATCGGTCGGGACATGCGCGGTGATGACGCGGGTGGCAGGCATGGGTGGGTTTCCGATCGGTCTGATTGAAAACTAATCATTCGGCCGTGCCGACGCAAGGTGTCGCTATCCCTTCCCCTTCAACGCCGCCGCCAGCGATACCGTGGCGCTGCCGCGTTTGGCGGGAGCGGCCTGGCTGGGGTCGGGTTTCCAGCCGGAGAGATAAACGATCGCCATCTGTTCGGCGGTGCGGCCGTCCGGGTCGGCGGCGCCGGCGAAATGGCCGGCCGCGCGCATCAGCACATCGCGTGTCAGGGCAGGCGCGCGCGTCTCCAGCGCATTGCCCGCGCCCATGCCGCGCAAATCATGCATCAGCCGCACCACATCGCCATAGCGGATGTTCAGCACGTCGCCGTCCGCGACCGGCATGGCGAAGCCGGCGCGGCTCAATAGATCGCCGGCCGATCGCACATCGACCTGCGGATGGACATGCTGGCCGGGCCGGTCGCCTTCTGCCGCGAGCAGGGCCGCCTTGAGCCGGGGCAGGCTGCCGGCGCCGGCGAAGGCCGACAGCATCAGCCCGTCGGGGCGCAACACGCGCCGCATCAGGATCAGCGCGCCGGGCAGGTCGTTGACGCTGTCGAGCGTGCCGCAGGCGATCACCAAGTCGAAACTGTCGTCGGCAAAGGGCAGGGCGTCTTCGTCCGCCTGCACGCCGCCGAGGCTTTTCGCCGCGAGAAAGCCGGGATCGGCACAGGCGACGCGCTTGCCCATGGCTTCCAGCGCCGCCTTGGCGCTGCCGTCCGGACAGCCGATCAGGAGGACTTCGGGCAGGTCGCGCTGGACGTCGCCCAGCCGGTCGAGCAACTCGTCCAGCATCGCACGGTAGAGAAAGTCATGGTCGGCGAAGGCGGGCAACATGCGGTCGCGGTGGCGCGCGCGTCGGGCGCGGTCGAAAATGTCGGGGCGGGAGTCCATGGTGGGCCTTGTGCATCGGGCGCGAAGTGCGGACAAGGCAGATGATGCCTGTCCTCCCGCTTCTCAAGGGGCTTTTGTGGCCTGCGGTCGATTATGCGCTGCCGCCGCGATGCCCCGGATGCGGCGCCATCGTGGGGGAGGATTTCGCTTTCTGCCTCCCCTGCTGGGGCGGGATGGAATTTCTGGGCGAGCCCTGCTGCGCGCGGTGCGGCGTGCCCTTCCCGCACGAGATGGGGGAGGGCGCGGAATGCGGCGGCTGCATGGCCGATCCGCCGCCATGGGATAGTGCGCGGGCGGTGCTGGCCTATGGCGATGTGGCGCGAACGGTGGCGCTGCGTTTGAAATATGGGCGGCGCATCGGCCTTGCCCGGCTGATCGCGCGACAGATGTTGCGGCATGTGGGGGATGAGGAGGCGCTGATCGTGCCGGTGCCGCTGCACCGCTGGCGGCTGTGGAACCGGGGTTTCAACCAGTCGGCGCTGATCGCCGATCATCTGGGGCGGCTGACCGGCTGGCCGGTGGAGAAACAGGCGTTGCGGCGCGTGAAGCGCACGGCGCCGCTGCGGGGCATGAACCCGAAACAGCGGGCGAAGATGGTGCGGGGCGCCTTTGCGCTGGGGGCCGGGCAAGCGGTCAAGGGCCGGCGCATATTGCTGATCGACGATGTCCATACCAGTGGCGCGACGGCCGCCGCCTGCGCGAAGATGCTGAAGCGCGGCGGGGCGACGGACGTGCGGCTGCTCTGCTGGGCGCGGGTGCTTCCCGACGCTGTCGCCGACAGCCTTTGATTGACAAAGCGGTGCGATCACCCAATTTGCCGTATATATAAGGAGTTTCCGGATATCATGGCGAAGGTTGAAATCTATACCAAGGACTGGTGCGGCTATTGCGCGCGGGCCAAGGCGCTGCTGACCGACAAGGGCGTGTCGTTCGAGGAATATGACATCACGCTGGGCGGCCCCAAGCGCGAGGAAATGCTGGAGCGCGCCCCCGGCCGGTCCAGCGTGCCGCAAATCTTCATCGACGGCGCCCATATCGGCGGCAGCGACGACCTGTCCGCGCTGAACCGGGCGGGCAAGCTGGACGCGTTGCTGGGCCTATGAGCAAGTTGCGCGCCGCCCTGTTCCAGATGACCAGCGGGGTCGATCCTGTCGCCAACGCCGCCGCCATCGTGGAGATGGTGAAGCGGGCGAAGGGCGAGGGGGCGGACATGCTGTTCACCCCCGAAATGGCTGGATGCCTGGACCGCGATCGGGCGCGGGCGGCGAACACGCTGCGCAACGAAGCGGAGGATGTGGTGCTGGCCGCCGTGCGGGAGGCTGCGGCGCGCGAAGGGCTGTGGGTGCATATCGGGTCGCTGCCGCTGAAGGACGAGCGGGCCGACGGGCGTTGGGCCAATCGCAGCTTCCTGATCGACAATACGGGCGACATCCGGGCGCGCTACGACAAGATCCATCTGTTCGACGTCGATCTGGCGACGGGGGAAAGCTGGCGCGAATCCTCGGTCTATGGGCCGGGCGAGCAGGTGGTCGCGGCCGATACCCCATGGGGGCGGATGGGCTTCTCCATCTGCTACGACATGCGCTTCCCCGATCTGTACCGGGCGCTGACCAATGCGGGCGCGACGATCCTGCTGGCGCCGGCCGCCTTCACCGTGCCGACGGGGCAGGCGCATTGGCATGTGCTGCTGCGCGCGCGGGCGATCGAGGCGGGATGCTATGTCATCGCGACGGCGCAGGTGGGCAGCCATCAGGATGGCCGCATCACCTATGGCCATAGTGTGGTGATCGACCCCTGGGGCGAGATACTGCTCGACATGGGCGAGACGGCGGGGCTGGGACTTGCAGACATCGACCTGTCGCGCATAGGGGATGTGCGCGGGCGCGTGCCCGCCATCGCCAACCGCCGTGTGATACCCAGGGACGTGACTGTTTCGTGATCGTATTCGACCTGAAATGCGCTGGTCAGGGCCATGTGTTCGAAGCATGGTTCGGGTCCAGCACCGATTATGAGGATCAGAAGGCGCGGGGGCTGCTGACTTGTCCCCTGTGCGGCGACGCGGATGTGACTAAGGCGGTGATGGCGCCTGCAGTCGGCGCGAAGGGCAATAGCCGGACCGAGGTCGCGCCCGTTGCGCAAGCCGAGCCGACGGCGCCGGTCATGAATGTCGCGGATCAGGCGAAGATGCAGGCGCTGGTCGAAGCGTTGGGGCAGGCGCAGGCCAAGGCGCTGGAAGGCTCCACCTGGGTCGGGCGCGGCTTTGCCGAGCAGGCCCGCGCCATGCATTATGGCGAGCAGGCCCGCAGCAGCATTCATGGCGAGGTCGCCCCGGCCGAGGCCAAGGCGCTGATCGCAGAAGGTGTCGAGGTCGCGCCGCTGCCTTTCCCGGTCATCCCGCCGCAAGCGAAGAATTGACCGGCCGAGAATTGACCGGCGCGCCATCGCGCAATAGAGCCGTCGCCGGGCACCCGTAGCTCAGCAGGATAGAGCATTAGATTCCTAATCTAAGGGCCATGGGTTCGAATCCCGTCGGGTGCACCATCTTTTACAGTCTCATGCGCCGGCGTGGGCATCCGCCCGCTTGGCTAACCTCGCGCAAGCGCGGGCGGTTTTTCGTCCGGGCGCAGGGTCAGGACGCGGACGCCGGTCGCCGTGACCGCCACCGTATGTTCGAACTGGGCGGACAGCTTGCCGTCGGTGGTGACGACGGTCCAGCCGTCATCCTCCGTGCGTACCATGCGGCGACCCTGGTTCAGCATCGGCTCGATCGTGAAGACCATGCCTTCCTTCAACATCATGCCGCTGCCGGGCTTGCCGAAATGCAGGATCTGCGGGTCTTCGTGCATTTCGGTGCCGATGCCATGGCCACAATAGTCGCGCACGATCGAATAGCCGGCGCGTTTGGCGTGACGCTCGATCGCATGGCCGATATCGCCCAGGCGTGCGCCGGGTCGGACCACGCCGATGCCCTGCCACAACGCGTCATAAGTGGTCTTCACCAGCCGGCGGGCGGCGGGCGTCACGTCGCCGATCATGTAGGTCTTGCTGGAATCGGCGATATAGCCGCCCTTTTCCAGCGTGATGTCGAAATTGACGATGTCGCCTGCGCGCAGCACTTCCTGCGTCGAGGGGACGCCATGGCAGACGACATGGTTGATCGAGCAGTTGAGGACGAAGCCATAGCCATATTGGCCCTTGCTGGCGGGCCGCGCCTGCAACTGGTCGACGATCAGGCGCTCGACCGCATCGTTCACGTCCATCGTCGTGCGACCGGCAAGCGGCTGGTCGTCGAGCCAGGTGAAGACCGACGCCAGCAGGCGGCCGGCCTCCGCCATGATCTCGATTTCGGCAGGGGTCTTGATCATCCCGCCGGCACCGCGACGATGGCGGGATCGACGCCCGCCTCCTTATATTCGCGCGCAACGATCTGCTGAAAGCTCATCTGCGGGTTCATTTCGCACAGCATGCCGATCCTGATCCAGAAGGCGGCCTGCGCGTTGATCGATCGGTAGGACGCCTTGCTGGCCTTGCGCAGCTGCTCGTGCAGCTCATCTTCTATATTGACGATGCCCATCAGATCATCCGGAATATATGAATCATATATGCTTCATATATTCCGGATGGCGCAGATGGCAAGGGTGGGCGCCACATCGGCGATCATGTGCCTGGGTTGAGCATGGCCGGCCGGCTTATGAGGGATTCTCATTATATCGCGGGCCGGGCCGGCGACATTGTGCCCCGACTGTATCGGGAGTGACATGTGAAAGCGGTTATCGGTTTCGGGACGATCTTGGCATTGGGTGTTGTCGCGGTTGCGCCATTGCAGGCGGCACGGGCGCCGAAGGTGGCGGCAACAAGCCTTGAGGCGCTGCGCCAGCCGCTACCCTTGCCCTATGACGAAAAGGCCGATGCCGACCGGGATGTCGCCGCCGCCAAGGCGCGCGCACGGGCCAAGGGCAAGCGACTGCTGATCGACCTAGGCGGCAATTGGTGCCCCGATTGCCGCGTGCTGGCCGGCGTGTTCGATCTGCCGGAGGTCAAGGCGTTCCTGCAACGCCATTATGAGGTGGTGACGGTCGATATCGGCCGGCTGAACAAGAATCAGCAGATTGCCGGCCATTATGGCATCGACAAGCTGAAGGGAGTGCCGGCGCTGCTGGTGGTCGATCCCAAGACCGACCGGTTGCTGAACGATGGCCATCTGTTCGCGCTGTCCGATGCGCGCCACATGACGCCGCAGGCGCTGGCGGACTGGCTTGCCCAATGGGTTTGACCCAGTGGGTGTGACTGCCCGACGCTACACCGGCCAGTAATGGCGGCGCTGGCGATGCATCTGGCAGGGGATAGGCAATGAGTGAACGACTATCTGCCGCACGAACTGGTGATCCGCGGAAGGGTCGCGCCGCTGCTGACTACAGCCACTTCAGCTTCTTGAACCGGCTATAGAGCAGGGTGCAGACCAAGCCGATCACGCCCAGCACCACCGGATAACCATATACGCTCTTGAGTTCGGGCATATGCTCGAAATTCATGCCGTAAATGCCGGCGATCGCGGTCGGCACGGCCAGGATCGCGGCCCAGGCGGCCAGTTGCCGAGTGATGTCGCCGGTACGTTGCTGCTCCAGCAGATTGCTGGATTCGAACACGCTGTTCAGGATTTCGCGCAGATCATCGACCATCGTCTGGACGCGGCGGACATGGTCGCGCACGTCGCTGAAATAGGGGCGGGCTTCCGGATCGATGCAGGGCAGGTCCATCTTCACGAATTTGGTCGCCACCTCCTGCATCGGCAACAATATGCGCTGGAAACGGATCAACTGGCGACGCAGGCTGAAAATGCGGGTGATGTCTTCCCGGCGCAGGAAATGGTCGATCATCTGCTGCTCCATCTCCAGCACTTCCTCCTCGATCCCCTCGATGATCGGCAGATAGCCATCGACGATGAAGTCGAGGATGGCGTGCAGCACATAATCCACCCCCTGCGCGAGCCGGGATGGCACCGCCTCCAACTCCTCGCGCAGCGCCAGATGGGCACGGGCCGATCCATGGCGGACGCTGATGATATGGCTGTGACCCACGAACAGGGCGGTTTCGCCATAGCAGATGGCGTCGCCCTCGACATGGGCGGTGCGCGCGACCACGAACAGCTGGTCGCCATAAATATCCACCTTGGGCAACTGGTTGGCGTTGATCGCATCCTCAACCGCCAGCGGATGCAGGCCGTAGGTGCGCGCCAATATCTGCATTTCGTCCTTGGTCGGGTCGGCGATCCCGATCCAGATGAATTCGGACTTGTCGGGCGCGCAGTCGATCCGTTCGTCGATCGCCACCGGGCGGACCCGCTGGCCGTTGCGATAGAGATAGGCGGCGATGACGGTCATGGCGCTGTGTTTCCCTTTGGTTTCCGCCGACTAGCAGACATTGGCGTCATCGTCGCGCCTTTCGCCGCATCCCTGCTTCAACCCATATGATTTTTGCTGAAGGGGCTGGCGATTGACTTCGCCATGACATAGTTGCGGGCGAAAGGGGCGCATAGAAAAACGCGCGGCACATGCTGGAGAGGGCAGGCCGCACGAGAATATATGGAGCTGTGCCTTGCACATCATGACTATCGACTTCGAGGCGTCCTGCCTGCCACGCCATGGACGGTCCTACCCGATCGAAGTGGGTATCGCGGATGGCGGCATGTCGCGCAGTTGGTTGATCCGCCCGCATGACGATTGGGCCGGATGGGACTGGACGCCCGAAGCCGAAGCGTTGCACGGCCTGAGCCGTGAACGAATCGCGCAGGAAGGGCTGCCCGCATCGGTGGTGTTGGCCGAACTGGTCGCCGCGACTCAGGGCTGCCGCGTCCTGGCCGACAGCCTGATCGACCAATATTGGCTCGATACGCTGGCCGCCGCGGCAGGAGCGCCGTCGCCTTTTGCCATTCAGCATGTCGCGACCCTGTTCGATGAAGAGCGCGCGGACGAAGCGCGCGTCGGCGCTGCCGTCGCCTTTGCCGATGGGCAGGGGGCGACCCGGCACCGCGCGGCCGGTGATGCGCTGTGGCTGTCCGCGCTGATCGCCCATATTCGCGGCGTCGTGCTGCCGGCGCCACAGCCGATATTGCTGGCGGCGCAATGAATCATTGCCTGAAACCGGGCTTCAGCAATGATTTGTTACGTCCGGCAAATTACGGAGACATTTGCCAGCCTTAATCCTTCTGGCATCCACATCTGCCCGGCCAACGGAGCGCAGATGTTGCGGAGGAGAAATCCATGTTCCTTATCCTGCTATCCAGCGTAGCGGCCCTTGCCGCTGCCCCCAGCACCATCCACAGCGCCGACATCAGCCATGGCGCGCAGGCCTATACCGCCAGCTATCATGCCCAGCCGGCGATCAGCCTGCGCGAAGTCGAGCCGCGCTTTGCCAATCGCGGCGCCATACCCGTCTGCCGCTGGCAGGCCGACGTCACCGTCAATCGCGCGGTCGCGGCCCAGGGTCAGGCGATCCCCGCCTTTGGCAAGGCGATCCACCGCTTCGCGCCCATGTCGGGCAGCTATGCCGGCACCTGTGCCGCCGCCCGCCACCAGATCGACGCGCAGGTCGCGCGCCATGTGGCGGACCGGTCGGCCGAAGCGGTCGCCGTCGCGCAGCAGGATCGCGCCGTGCTGGTGAACGAACTGGACGGCGTGCGCGCGCTGACCAAGGGCGCTGTAAAAGGCGGATGAGTCCACCGCTGATATTGATCGCAGAGACGCATCAGGATCTGCGGCAGAAAATACGCGAATATCTCGAGCAGAGCGGCTTTCGCGCGCTGCCGGCGGCGTCTGCTCATGATATTTACAGCGCGCTGACCACTACCCCGGTCGGCGCTCTCGTACTGGATGCGGCGCTGCGCGGGCCGGACGGGCTGGATCTGTGCCGCGACGTACGCGAACGCAGCGACGTGCCGATCATCCTGGTCGCAGCGAACAGTTCGGAGGTTGACCGGGTGGTCGGGCTGGAACTGGGCGCCGACGATTATATGGCCAAGCCCTATTCGGCGCGCGAACTGGCGGCGCGGCTGCGCGCCGTGCTGCGGCGCGGTCGTGGCGAGCGGGCGCTGGGCCTGCGTCGCCAGACCGAGGCGATCTTCGAAGGCTGGGTGGTGGACTTCGCCCGGCGCGAGGTGTCCGACCCGACAGGCAAGCAAATCGATCTGACCGCGGCGGAATTTTCGCTGTTGTCGGTATTCCTGGATCATGCCCAGACGGTGATCGCCCGCACTCGCCTGATGGAACTGGCCGGGGTGCGCGACACGCCTTCGTCCGATCGCAGCATCGACGTGCTGGTCAGCCGGCTCCGGCGCAAGCTGGGGGAGGGCGGTCGCTCCGCTCCGATTGTTACTGTGCGCGGGGTCGGATACATGTTCAGCGCGGTGGTCGACCGGCGCTGACCAGCAAAGGATTGCGCAAAACCGCCATTTTTCGCGGTTTTGCGCAATCCGCTTCGTTTCATTGGCCAGACATAGTTTTTAACAATCCCGCTGCGCCGCAGCAAAACCGCTTGTCTATTCTTCACACTATACCGGTCCGCCCCCTGGCCGGAAATAGTCATTCAAAGAAGAGGATAGACTCCATGAACGAGCTTATCGGTCGCGTTTTTGACTTTGAAACCAAAGTCTACCCCAGCGAAAGCACGCTGTACAACCAGCTGGCCAACCATGGCCAAAGCCCCAAGGCGCTGATGATTTCCTGCGCGGATTCGCGCATCGTCCCCGAACAGATCATGCAGGCCGCGCCCGGCGACCTGTTCGTGTGCCGCAACGCGGGCAACATCGTGCCGCCGCATGCCAGCCAGTTGGGCGGCGTCACCGCGACGGTCGAATATGCCGTCATGGTGCTGGGCGTGCGCGACATCATCGTGTGCGGTCATAGCGATTGCGGCGCGATGAAGGCGCTGGCCACCGACGCCGACCTGACGTCCATGCCCAACGTCGCCGCCTGGCTGCGTCACAGCCATGCTGCGCAGAAGGTGTGCCGCGAAAATTATCCCACGGACCTGAGCGACGCGGAAAAGCTGCGCAACATGGCGCTGGAAAATGTCGTGGTTCAGCTGGCGCATCTGCGCACCCATCCGTCGATCGCGTCGGGCATCGCCCGTGGCGAAATCGCGCTGCATGGCTGGTATGTCGATATTCACGCCGGCCAGGTGCTCGGCCTGGACGGCGAAACCGGTCGCTTCTCGCCCCTGCGCGAAGGCCAGCCGATGCAGGTCGCACTTCCCCACGGCCGTCGCCTTGCCGGCGAATCGGTTTATGCCCAAGCGGCGGAGTAAATCATGTTGAAGGCTCTTTCCGGCGGCAATTTCGGCCGCGATTTTACGGCGTCGATCGTCGTCTTCCTGGTGGCGATGCCGCTCTGCATGGGCATCGCCATCGCGTCCGGCGTGCCGCCGGAAAAGGGTCTTATCACCGGCATCATCGGCGGCATCGTCGTCGGCCTGCTGGCGGGTTCGCCATTGCAGGTCAGCGGCCCGGCCGCCGGCCTTGCCGTCATCGTCTTTGAAATCGTGCGGGAACAGGGCCTCTCGGCCCTCGGCCCGATCCTGATTCTGGCGGGCGCGATCCAGGTCGTCGCAGGTCTGTTGCGGGTCGGCGGCTGGTTCCGCGCCATTTCGCCCGCCGTCGTGCACGGCATGCTGGCGGGCATCGGCGTGCTGATCGTGGTCGGCCAGTTCCATGTGCTGTTCGATGACAAGCCGCTGTCGAGCGGCCTGCACAATCTGATCGCCATGCCGGGCCAGATATTGGGCCTGTCGAACGGCGATACCGTCACGGCCTTCGCCGTCGGCCTCGTCACCATCTTCAGCATGTTGGGCTGGGAGAAGTTCCGCCCCGCCTCGATGAAGCTGGTGCCGGGCGCGCTGGTCGGCGTGGTCGCCGCGACGCTGGTCGCCTTCGCGCTGGGCCTGGACGTCGCGCGCGTCGTCGTGCCCGAATCGATCGTCGCGGCGGTCAGCCTGCCCGAACAGGGCCTGCTGGCGCAGCTGCTGAACCCGACCGTCATCACCACCGCGATCGCCATCGCCTTCATCGCCAGCGCCGAAACCCTGCTGTCGGCCGCCGCCGTCGATCGCATGCATGATGGCGTGCGCACCAATTATAACAAGGAATTGAGCGCGCAGGGCGTGGGCAACCTGCTTTGCGGCTTTGCCGGCGCGCTGCCGATGACCGGGGTCATCGTTCGTTCGTCCGCCAACGTGCAGGCCGGTGCGAAGACCCGCCTGTCGGCAATCCTGCATGGCGTCTGGATCCTGGGCTTCGTGGCGCTGCTGCCCTGGCTGCTCCGTGAAATCCCGATGGCGGCTCTGGCCGGCATCCTCGTCATCACCGGCGTTCGCCTGGTCAGCGTGGCCCACGTCAAGCATCTCTTCCACCTCTACGGTCCGCTGCCCGCGATCGTATGGGCCGCGACGCTGATCTGCGTCGTGACGACCGACCTGCTGACCGGCGTGCTGGTGGGCATCGGCCTGTCGATGCTGGAACTGCTGCCGCATGCGACCCGCCTGCGCCTGAAGGTCGAGGATGCAAGCCGTGGCGAAGCGCATGAAGTGGCGCTGCGCGGCACGGCGACCTTTCTCAGCCTGCCAAAATTGTCGGCCAAGCTGGAATCGCTGCCGACCGCCGGCCTCGTCATCCTGAATGTCGAGCGGCTTGGCCATATCGACCATACCTGCGCGGAAATGCTGCGCGAATGGGTCGATCGCCGTCGTGGCACAGGCGCGCAGGTGGAATATTTCGGCGCAACCGGACGGATGCGCCAGCTGGTCGCCTGACCCCCCCTCAACCACTTGGGCGACCTGTCGAACCGCCGTGCCTGACCTCAGGCGCGGCGGTTTGTTTTTGTCTCAAATGCGCATGGAAACATAATAGCAATATTACATTATCGCATCAGCAAAGAACCGTGCCTTGCTTACAACAGCGGCTCCGATCCTTTCGCAACTGCGGCAAAAGCGGTTTGCGTGGCGGGCGGGACGGCATAGTCCATGGATATCCGCTGGCATCGGGGGCGATCAAAACAGATCCCTGGGCGGCGGATGCAGGACGGAACATTCCAACGTAAAAGGGGAATGTTCATGAAGTACCAAATCGCTTGTGCCGCCCTCGCGCTCCTTTCCAGCGCCCCGGCTTTCGCACAGGAAGAACCCGCCAGCCCCGTCACCGTATCCGGCAGCGTCGGCCTCGTGTCCGACTATCGTTTCCGTGGCGTGTCGCAGACCGACAAGGGCATGGCCGTTCAGGGTGGCATCACGCTGACGCATGAAAGCGGCGCCTATGCCGGCACCTGGGCCTCCAACCTGTCGGGCTGGGGCACGTTCGGCGGATCCAACATGGAACTGGACCTGTTCGCAGGTTACGCCATTCCGCTGACCGAAACCACCACGCTGGACGTCGGTCTGACCTGGTACATGTATCCGTCGGGTGCCAACAAGACCGACTTCGCCGAACCCTATGTGAAGCTATCCAGCCAGGTCGGCCCGGTCAAGGGTCTGGTCGGCGTCGCCTATGCGCCCAAGCAGCAGGCGCTGGGCAAGTGGTGCAGCGACGCGGATTGCACCATCTTCAATCCGGGTGACAAGGAAGACAATTTCTACGTCTGGGGCGATGTCAGCGGTTCGATCCCGAACACGCCGGTCACGTTGAAGGCGCATCTGGGCTGGTCGAACGGCAATAGCGGCCTTGGCCCCAACGGCACCTCGCTGGCGCCCACCGGCAAATATATGGACTGGCTGGTCGGCGCGGACGTCGCCATCCCCGGCACGCCGCTGACCGTAGGCCTCGCCTATGTCGACACCGACATCGCCCGCGTCGAGGAAAACTACATCCGCCCGAACTTCTCGGACGCCGATGGCTCCTCGATCGCGCGCAGCCGCTTCGTCGTGTCGCTGACCGCGGCCTTCTGATCCTGCGGCCTTGAGCCGAACGAAAGGGCCGGTCCGACACCCCGTCGGGCCGGCCCTTTTCGCTGTCGTGACAAATTGTTGCTCCAGTCGCGATTGACCCATTGGCCGGGGTCGTGCGGTTGACCCCCGATCCGGCCGGGCCTATCTCCAGATCATGACATTTTGTGCGCTGACGCTTTCATGACCGCCCCGTCGATCATCCTCGTCGAAGACGATCCGCCGCTGCGCACGCTGACCGCTCGCGCGCTTCAGGAACATGGCTATCAGGTGCGCCCCGCATCGTCCGGTCCGGAAATGTGGGTGGCCTTCGACGCCGGCCCGGTGGATCTGGTCGTGCTGGACGTCATGCTGCCGGGCACCAACGGCATTGACCTGTGCCGTCAGATCCGCCGCAAGAGCGACGTCCCCATCATCTTCATCAGCGCCAAGGGCAGCGAGACGGACCGCATCGTCGGCCTGGAACTGGGCGCAGACGATTACCTCCCCAAGCCCTTCGGCACGCGGGAACTGATCGCCCGCATCCGCGCCATCCTGCGCCGCGTCGGCGTGGAGCGCGGCCCGGACGAGCATCGGGAGAGCGAAGCCCATTTCGACGGCTGGAGCGTCAACTTCCCCCGCCGCGAACTGCGCTCGCCCACCGGCGCCATCGTGGAACTGACCGGGGCGGAATTCGACCTGCTCGGTTCCTTCCTCAGCCATCCGCAGCGCGTCATCGCGCGGGAACGGCTGATCGAACTGTCCCGCACCCGCATGGGCGACAGCTCCGACCGCAGCATCGACGTACTGGTCAGCCGCCTGCGCCGCAAATTGTCCACGCAGGACAAGGGCGCGCCGATCACCACCGTGCGCGGCGTGGGCTATATGTTCAATGCAGAGGTCAGCCGCGCTTGAAACTACAGTTCAGGGGATCGCTCGGCCTGCTCGGCCGGCTCTGCGCGATCCTGCTGCTGACCGTTACGCTGGAATTTGCGGTGGGCACGCTCGTCTATGAGCGGGCCAGCCATTTGTCGTTGCAGGATGACGAGGCCCGACGTCTGGCCGAACATCTGGTCATCGCGCGCAAGCTGCTGGTCGAACAGCCACGCGGCGAGCGGCCCGCGCTGGGCCTGCAACTGACCACCGATCGCTACGATATCCACTGGTCGCCGGCCGCGCCGCCGCCGCCGCCGCTGTCGCCCGAACTGGAGCGGATGCGACGCCAGATCATCGACTGGGAACCCGGCCTGGAAAAATCCGGCCTGTGGCTGCGCCTGACGCCGGGGCGTCATTCGGAAATCAATGGCGGGCTGCAACTCCATGATGGCAGCTGGCTTTATTTCGGCATGCATCACAGCGGCGGCAAATGGGCCTTCACCATCGGCCGGCTGGGGCTGGCGCTGATCCCCGTATTGGCGTTGCTGCTGGCGGGCCTGCTGCTGATCCGCCGGACGCTGGCGCCGTTGCGCGACCTGACCCATGCGACCCACCGGATCGGTCGTGGTTCCGAAGTGATCGTGCCCGAAGCGGGCACCAACGATGTGCGCAACCTGATCACCGCCTTCAACGCCATGCAGGCGCGCATGCATCGCCTGATCGACGAACGGACGGAAACGCTGGCGGCGGTCGGCCATGATCTGCGCACGCCGCTCGCCCGGCTGCAATTGCGGCTGGAGCTGGTGAAAGATCCCGAAGTACAGCACGCCATGGGCGGCGACCTGGAGGAAATGGGGGCGATGCTGGAATCGCTGCTTGCCTTCCTGGGCGGGGAGAAGGATCCCGAGCCGCCGGTCCGCACCGACATCGCCGTCAGCATCGCCACCATCGTCGATGCGTTCCAGGATCATGATCAGGACGTGGACTATAATGGTCCGGACCATCTGGAGATGGAAGTGCGCGGCCTGTCGCTGCGCCGGGCCGTACGCAACCTGATCGAAAATGCGCTCCATTATGGCGATCGCGCCCGCGTCTCGCTGGAGCGCAAGGGCAATGAAGTGCTGATCCGGGTCGATGATGACGGCCCCGGCATCCCGCGCGAGCGGCTGGAGGAAGTGTTGCGGCCCTTTTCCCGCCTGGACGATGCGCGCCAGCGCAACACGCGCGGGCTGGGCCTTGGCCTTGCCATCGTGCAGAAGGCGGTGACGGCGGAGGGCGGCCAGTTCATCCTCGCCAACCGGCCCGAAGGCGGCTTGCGCGCCGAAATCTGCCTGTACCTGCCGCGTTAGGCGCGCGCCGACAAAAGAGAATCTGTTCGGCCCCAAGCAAAACTCGTTTATCCCTGTCCCCGTCACCACGCTATGCCCCCGGCAATAAGCGCATGAAGGCGGATATAATGGCAGACGGACAGGACGACGATCGCATCGTCGAGGGGTATTGGGACGTGGACAGGCTGGTCGCGGAATTGAGCGCGGCGCGCAGCCGCTGGCGCCAATCGCAACAACATCATGCCGAATATGGGGCGGAAGGCTTCCCCTCGCGCGACAATATGGCGAAGATCACCCAATCGCTCTGCGGCGCACTCTTCCCGCTGCGGCTCGGCCCCGGCTATGTGCGCCTGCATAATGAGGACGCCTATGTCGCCGAAACGCTGCAAACCGTCCTCAGCCGCCTCCATGGCCAGATCCGGCTGGAGCAGATTTACGCGCTGAAGGGGCAGCCGGTCGAGGCGGTGGACAAGGAAGCGGCGCGGATCATATCGGCCTTTGCCGACGGCCTGCCGGCGCTGCGCACCTTGCTCGACACCGATGTCGACGCGGCCTTTCTGGGCGATCCGGCTGCGCGCAGCGTGGATGAGGTGCTGATCTGCTACCCGTCCATGCTGGCGATCATCCATCACCGGCTGGCGCATCGCCTCTATGAACTGGGCGCGCCGTTGGTGGCGCGGATCGTGTCGGAAATCGCCCATGGCAAGACCGGGATCGACATCCATCCCGGCGCCAAGATCGGCCCATCCTTCTTCATCGACCATGGCACCGGCGTGGTGATCGGTGAAACGGCGATCGTGGGCGCGCGGGTGCGCCTTTATCAGGGCGTGACGCTGGGTGCGCGCAGCTTCCCCGCGGACGAGAAGGGCCATCTGGAAAAGGCCCTGCCGCGCCATCCGATCATCGAGGATGATGTGGTGATCTACGCTGGCGCGACGGTGCTGGGGCGGATCATCGTGGGCAGCCGATCGGTCATCGGCGGCAATGTGTGGCTGACCGACAGCGTGCCCGCCGACTCCAACGTCCGCCAGGCCAAGGCGCAGTATGAAGTGACCAGCCGCGTCCAGGTATCCGCCCCCCACCGCGTACATGCCTTGGTCGAGGAAGCGACGGACGGGTTCGGGGAGAATATTTGAAGGTCGGATGTGGGTGGTAGGCTATTCCCCTCCCGCTCGCGGGAGGGGTAGCGAGACTTGCGCGCGTAGCGCGTTAGTCGCAGCGGGGTGGGCAATCGCGACGTCCTGCCCACCCCCTAACCCCCTCCCGTAAACGGGAGGGGGAACAATATGGCTTTCGGTTAACGCGCCTTACTGCGCGCAGCTATCCCCTTCGCCCGCGATCAGGTCCAGACAGCGGCCGTCAATCTCATCCTTGGGCACCGGCAGCTTGATGAGCGCGGCCAGCGTCGGCAGGATGTCGACCGTTTCGATGCCCAGCGGCTGTTCGAAATGCTGCATCCCCTTGCGCCAGAACAGGATCGGCACGCGACGATCCGTGTCCCAGGGCGAACCATGGGTGGCGACCGCGCCCATCACGGCGCTTTCCGGGATCGACATGACGCGCGGCTTGAGCAGCAGTAGCAGGTCGCCCGACCGCGCGGGGTAGAAGCTGGCGCGCGCTTCCTGGATCAGGCTCCAGCTTTCGGGCGGGCCGGAAGGGGAGGGGGTGGCGGCGATTTCCGCCTTGGTAAAGACGGTCTGCACCTGCGGATGGGCGCGCAGATAGGTCAGCGTCGCAGCCTCCACCTTGGCGCGCTGGGCGGTGGTCAGCCCCTTGTCGAAATAGAGATCGCCGGCCGGCCCATCGCCCCAGATGACCTTCTTGCCGGTCATGCCGACCTTGTCGGCGATGGTCGCGTTCAGCGCCTTAGGCGTCAGCGCCTTGTCCACGCGCTGTTCCATCGGCATCGCATTCAGCTGGTGGCGTTCGGGCAGGTCATGGCCGCCATGGTCGGCGGTCAGCACGACGACATAGTCGATGCCGTCCTTGTCCAGCTTGTCGAAGAAGGCGCCCAGTTCGCGGTCCAGCCGGTCGACCTGAATGCAGCTTTCGGTGCCTTCGGTGCCGTAGGTGTGGCCGACATAGTCGGTCGCCGACAGGCCGATCGAAATGATATCGGTCTGCGCCTGCTTGCCCAGGCTCATGCTGTCGATCGCGGCGGCGGCGAAGGCCAGGGTCAGCGCATCCTGCTCCGGCGAGATACGGAAACCATTATAGTCGCCCGCCTGCCGCGCGAAGCGGCCGGTGCCGACGGAGCGATTGCCGGCCTGCACCGCGAAATCCTTCGACACGCACTGGGCGGGCAACTCGAACCCGGCATTGGGCTGCGCCAGCCGCTGGGCGAACACGTCATTCACCTTGGCCACCAGCGGCGGAACCGACACGCCCTTGTAGCTGACATAGCCCTTGGGGCTGAGCCACCAGGCTTGGTCGGCGGTCGGCCCGCCCATCATGATGGCGGCGCGGTCCTTGCCGGATACCGACACGACACGCGTGGCGGGATTGGCGATCTTCATCCGACCGCCCAGAGTCGGCACCTTCAGATGAAGCGGCGATGCTTCATAATGGTCGCTGTCGGTGCCCGGCTGGCTCTCATCCTCGGCGCAATAGACATTCTTGTCTTCGCGCTTGGTGCCAAGGTCGAACCAGTTATTGGCGATGATGCCCGTGCGCGACGGGCGGCTGCCGGTCAAGATGGTGGAGTGGCCGGGGCAGGTTTCGGTCGCGGCATGGCTCTGATAGCCGCGCGGGAAGACGGCGCCTTCGCTGGTCAGACGCTTGAGGCCGCCCGTATAATATTGGCGATATTCGCTGAACAGATCGGCGGAAAACTGGTCGACGCTGATCGCGACGATCAGCTTCGGAGCGGTCGCAGGCGCGGGGGTTGCGGTGGGCGCGGGCGCCGGGCTTTGTGCCACGACGGGCGTGACGGGCGCCATGGCGGTAGCAAGCAACAGGGCGGCGGCGACTCGTTTCAACATATTCTATGACCTTCTCATGCCTTGACGGCGGATGGGGAGCGACCTAGCCCCCTTGCACCTGACCGACCAGAGGCCCGATGCGGATTTTTCAAGTCATATTCATGACGCTTGCCCTGTTGGCAGGCCTGTCCACCGCCCATGCTCCCACTGCAACGGCGCAAAGCGCCTTCGGCGGCGGTGCGGCGCATATCGCCGCCACGCTGGTGGCGGAGAGCGCGGTGCCAAAGGCGGGCGAGGGCACGACCATCGCCTTTGCCATGGTGCCCGAACGGGGCTGGCACGGCTATTGGGAAAATCCAGGCGACGCGGGCCTGGGCATGACCGTGGACTGGACTCTGCCCAAGGGCGTGACCGTCGGCGCCTTGCGCTATCCAGTGCCCGAAACGCTGCTGATCTCGGGCCTGATGAACCATGTTTACGAAGGCCCCTATGCGATATTGGCGGACCTGAAGGTCGCGGCTGGCATGGCATCCGGCACGCGCCTGTCGGTGAAGGCATCGGCGCAATGGCTGGCCTGCACCGACAAGGTGTGCGTGCCCGAAGGCGGCGACCTGACGCTGGAACTGGTGGTCGGTGACGGTCAGGTCGTGACGGCGACGCGCGCGCGCTTCGACGGTTGGCGCACCCATTTGCCGCGCCCGCTGGGGTCGGAGGCCACCTATGCGATCAAGCACGGCAAGCTGCGCCTGTCCGTTCCCTTCCCGGCGAGCGCGCAGGCGCGCGACGTGCATCTTTTTGCGCTGGCCGAAGGATTGATCCGCAACGCCGCCGCGCAGACGGTGACGCGGCAGGGCGATCAACTGCTGCTGGAAACCGACGCGGCCGATGGCGCCAAAGGCGACACCGTTCAGGCTGTGTTGCGGACGGGCGACCATGTCGGCTTCCTGCTGACGGCCAAGCCGGGCGATGTTGCAGGTGGCGCATCGGACGGTGGCAAATGGGGCGCGATCTTCGCTGCGCTGGGCGGCGCATTGCTGGGCGGTCTGCTGCTCAACATCATGCCCTGCGTCTTCCCGATCCTGGGCCTCAAAGCCATGAAGCTGGCCAAGGCCGGCGGCGACGAACGCACCGTCCGGCGGGAGGCGCTGGCCTACACCGCCGGCATCATCCTCACCTGCCTTGCGCTGGGCGGCCTGTTGCTGGCGTTGCGCGCGGCGGGAGGCGCGGTCGGTTGGGCGTTCCAGTTGCAGGATCCGCGCATCATCCTCGCGCTGCTGCTGCTGGTGACGGGGATCGCGTTCAACCTTGCCGGCCTATTCGAGCTGCGCGCCTATGGCGGTGGCGAGGGCCTGGTGGGGAAGGGCGGCGTCGCCGGTTCCTTCTGGACCGGCGCGCTGGTCGCTTTCGTCGCGACGCCCTGCACCGGGCCGTTCATGGCGGCGGCGATGGGCGCGGCGCTGCTGCTGCCCTTGCCCGCCGCGCTGGCGGTGTTCGCGGGGCTGGGCCTTGGCCTTGCGCTGCCCTTCCTGCTGCTCGCTTATGTGCCGGCACTTCGCAAACGATTGCCCAAGCCCGGCGGATGGATGGGCACGTTCCAGAAATGCCTGGCCATTCCCATGTTCCTGACCGCGCTGGGCCTCGCCTGGCTGCTGGGGCAGCAGCGCGGCGTGCCGGGCATGACCATCGGCTTGGCGGCGGCCTTGCTGCTGGCGCTGCTGCTCTGGGGACTGGGCGGTCGCCAGCGGCTGGGCAAGGGCGGGGGCCTGATCGCTGCCATCGCCGGTCTGGCGATCCTGGCGGGCGCCGCCTACGCCCTGCCGACCAGCGCGCCGGCCGTCGCGAAAGCAGGCGATTCCACTGTCTCTTTCGCTGTCTCGAAACTCGCCGAACTGCGCGCCGTCAACAAACCGGTCTTCCTCTATTTCACCGCCGACTGGTGCCTGACCTGCAAGGCGAACGAGGCCGCGGCCATCGACCGGGCTGAAACCCGCGCCGCCTTCGACAAGGCCGGCGTCACCGTGATGGTCGGCGACTGGACCAATGCCGATCCCGCCATCACCCGCTTTCTGGAAAGCCAGGGGCGCTCGGGCGTCCCCCTCTATCTTTATTATGCGCCGGGCAAGGAGGCGCAGACCCTGCCGCAATTGCTGACCCCCGCCACTCTGACTGCGCTGGTGCGCTGATGGCGAAGGTGCGCGCCGATCAGTTGCTCGTCGACAATGGCCTGGCTGAAAGCCGCGCCCGTGCGCAGGCGCTCATCCTCGCCGGCCTCGTCTTCCTGGGCGACAAGAAGGTGGAGAAGGCCGGGCAGCAGGTCGCGGCCGATGCAGAGCTGGACGTGCGCGGCCGCGATCATCCCTGGGTATCGCGCGGCGGCATCAAGCTGGCCCATGCGATCGAGGAATTCGGTATCGACGTCACCGGCTTCGTCGCCATCGACGTCGGCTCCTCCACCGGCGGCTTTACCGACGTGCTGCTGACGGGCGGTGCGGCGAAAGTCTATGCCGTCGACAGCGGCACCAACCAGCTGGCGTGGAAGCTGCGCTCCGACGACCGCGTCATCGTGCATGAACAGACCAGCGCCCGCATCCTGACCGACGCCCATATCCCCGAGCCGGTGGACATCATCGTGTGCGACGCCAGCTTCATCAGCCTGGCCAAGGTGCTGGAAAAGCCGATCGGTTTCGCCAAGCCCGGCGCGCAGATGGTCGCGCTGATCAAGCCGCAGTTCGAGGCGCGGCGGGAAGAGGTCGGCAAGAATGGCGTGATCCGCGATTCCGCCGTGCATGACCGCGTCTGCGCGGAGGTGCAGGACTGGGTCGTGGCGCAGGGCTGGACCGTCGCGGGACTGACGCAAAGTCCGATTACCGGACCGCAGGGCAATGTGGAATTTCTTCTCTACGCCCGGCTTGGTGGATAACGGGTTCAGCTTCGTTCTCTGCCCCGACATATACTGATACATATTGCGACAAAGCTTCCCATTGTGTCGCCCCGAAAGGCCCGATAGCCCTCCGCCATGCGCCCTTATTTGCCTGTCATTCTCACCGCCCTTTGTCTTGCCGGTTGCAGCGGCGAGAAGCAGCAGAAGCCGCGCGCCGTTCCGCTGGTGGAAATCCAGCCAATCGCGGCCACCAGCTTTACCGACGATCTGGAGGCGGTCGGCACCGCACTCGCCAATGAACAGGTCGTGCTGTCCGCGCCGGTGACGGAACGGATCGAGGCGCTGAACTTCGCCGATGGCGGTTTCGTCGCCAAGGGGCAGGTGATCGCGCGTCTCGCGGTGGGTCAGGAACAGGCCGAACTCGCCTCTGCGGAGGCGACCGCGCTTCAGGCCGGCCAGCAACTGCAGCGCATACAGGCGCTCAAGGATCGCGGTTTTGCCACCGGCGCCACGCTGGAACAGCAGGTCGCGCTCTCCAATGCCGCCCGCGCCAATGCGCAACTGGCGCGCGCCTCGATCGGCGACCGGGTGATCCGTGCGCCCTTCGGCGGGTGGGTGTCGCTGCGCACCGTATCGCCCGGCGCGATCGTGACGGCCGGCACGGCGATCGCCACGGTCAGCGACATCAGCCGGATCAAGCTGGATTTTACCATCCCCGAAACCCGGCTGGCGATGATCCGGGATGGCATGCCGATCAAGGCCGTGTCCGCCGCCTGGCCCGACCGGCCGTTCAACGGCACCATTGCCACGATCGACCCGGTCATCGACCCCGCCACCCGCGCGGTGAAGGTGCGCGCGATCCTGCCCAACCCCGACAAGGCGTTGAAGCCCGGCATGTTGCTGACCGTCAGCGTGATGGCCCGTCAGCGCCAGTCGCTGTCCGTGCCCGAACTGTCGGTCGTGGGTGACGGCGACGAGCGCTTCGTCTTCATCGTCGAAGATCGCACGGCCAAGCGGACCAAGGTCAGCACCGGCATCCGCCAGGACGGCCGGGTCGAGATATTAGGCGGGGTGAAGCCGGGGCAGAAAGTCGTGACCGAAGGCGTTGTCAAGCTGACCGATGGCGTCACCGTGCGGCTGGCCGGCGACAAAAATGATGCAAAGCCCAAGGACGGATCGGGCAAGGGCGCGCGCTGATGCAGCTGTCCGACCTTTCCGTCCGTCGCCCGGTCTTCGCCGCGGTCGTCGCGGTGCTGCTCTGCATCGTCGGCGTCGTCGGCTGGATGAGCCTGTCGGTCCGCGAATATCCCGATACCGATCCGCCGATCGTATCGGTCGAAACCAGTTACACCGGCGCGGCAGCCTCCGTGGTGGAAAGCCGCATCACCCAGCTGATCGAGGATGCGGTCGCAGGGGTGCAGGGCATCCAGACCATCACCTCCACGTCGCAGGACGGCACGTCCAACATCAATATCGAATTCGATCCATCCCGCGATATCGATACCGCCGCCAATGACGTGCGCGATCGTGTCGGTTCGGTGGTGGAGGATCTGCCCGAAGACGCGCTGGCGCCCGAAATCCGCAAGGTGGATTCCGATGCGCGCGCCATCCTCTTCCTGGCTTTCTCCCGTCCCGGCTGGACCGCGATCCAGATCAGCGACTATCTCGACCGCAATGTCGCCGACCGTTTCGCCGCCATCGACGGCGTCGCGCGCGTCAACATCAGCGGCGAAGCGCGGCCCTCGACCCGCATCTGGTTCAACGCGGAAAAGCTGGCCGCTTTCGGCCTGACCCCGGCCGATGTGGAAGCGGCGCTGCGCAGCCAGAATGTGGAACTGCCCGCCGGCCGGTTCGAATCGAAGGATCAGAACCAGACGTTGCGCGTCGAACGGCCCTTCGCCACGCCGGCGGAATTTTCCGGGCTGGTCGTGGGGCGCGGGACAGACGGCTATCAGGTGCGTCTGGGCGACGTCGCCCGGATCGAGGAAGGGGCGGAAAACCCCTATACCAGCTTCCGGTCGAACCAGGGCACCGCGATCGGCATCGGCATCATCCGCCAGTCGGGCGCCAACACGCTGGCCGTTGCGCAGAAGGCGAAGGCGCTGATCAAGGAACTGGAGCCGACCCTGCCGCAGGGCATGCGCGTCGCCATCGGCACCGACGAATCCCTGTTCATCGAACGCGCCATCGCCAATGTCTACGACACGCTGATCGAGGCGGCATTGCTCGTCATCCTCGTCATCTTCCTGTTCCTGGGGTCGGTGCGCGCGACGATCATCCCGGCCGTGACGGTGCCGATCTGCCTGCTTGCCACCTGCGCCGTGATGTGGCTGCTCGGCCTGTCGATCAACCTGCTGACCCTGCTCGCCTTCGTGCTGGCGATCGGTCTGGTGGTGGACGACGCCATCGTCGTGCTGGAAAATGTCTATCATCGCATCGAGCAGGGCGACGATCCGCTGGTCGCCGCTTATCTGGGCACCCGGCAGGTGGGCTTCGCCATCATTTCGACCACCCTGGTCGTCTGCGCCGTGTTCGTGCCGGTGATGTTCCTGGCCGGCCAGACCGGCCTGCTGTTCCGCGAACTCGCCATCGCCATGATCGCGGCCATCGCCTTTTCCGGCTTCATCTCCTTGAGCCTGGCGCCGATGATGTGTTCCAAGCTGCTCAAGACCGCCGAGCGCGGGCGGTTCGCGCGCTGGATCGACGATCGGTTCCAGCGGCTGGAACATGGCTATGCCCGCTGGCTGGACGGCGCCTTGGGCAAGCCGTTGCTGCCGCTGCTGGGCGTTTTCCTCTTCCTGGGCGTGGCCGGCTTCTTCTTCACCCGTCTGCCGAGCGAACTGGCCCCCGCCGAGGATACCGGCGTGGTGGAAGCGCAGATCAGCGCGCCCGAAGGTACGGGCTTTGCCCGCATGATGGCCTATATGAAGAAGATCGAGGATGATCTGGCCTTCCTGCGCAAGGACGGCACGCTCCAGAACCTGGTCATCCGCACCCCGTCGGGCTTCGGCGCGACCGACGATTATAATGGCGGCAACGTCATCGCCTTCCTGCGGCCATGGGAAGACCGCACCATTACCACGGCGGAAGTCGCGACCATCGTGAACAAGGTGATCGCCGATCAGGCGGGCGTGCGCGGCAATGCGGCACCGCGATCGGGGCTGGGGCGCGGGCGCGGCCTGCCGGTCAATATCGTGCTGGCCGGCTCCACCTATGAAGGGCTGGTCGCCGCGCGGGACCGGATCATGGCGGCGGCGGCCGACTATCCGGGCCTCATCAACGTCGACAGCGATTATAAGGAAACCAAGCCGCAGATGCGGATCGAGGCCAATTTGGCCCGTGCCGGCGACTTGGGCGTATCGGTGAACGATGTCAGCCAGGCGCTGCAAAGCCTGCTCGGTTCCCGCCGCGTCGGCACCTATGTCGACCGGGGCGAGGAGTATCGCGTGCTGGTGCAGGCGGAGGAGGACGGCCGCCGGACCGTGGCCGATCTGGAGCGGATCAACGTCCGCTCCCGCACCGGCGCGCTGGTGCCGCTGTCCGCGCTGGTCACGGTGCGCGAAGTCGCCGGCCCGCGTCAGCTCAACCGCTACAACAAGCTGCGCGCCATCACCCTGACCGCCGCGCTGGCGCCCGGCACATCGCTGGGGCAGGCGCTGACCTTCCTGGAGGATCAGGCGCGTCAGTCGCCCGAAGTGCTGGCCATCGGCTATCGCGGCGAAAGCCAGTCGCTGCGCGAAACCGGCGGGTCGATCTGGCTGGTCTTCGGGCTCACCATCCTGATCGTCTATCTGCTGCTGGCCGCGCAGTTCGAAAGCTTCATCCATCCCGGCGTCATCATCGCCACCGTGCCGCTGGCCGTAGCGGGCGGCGCGCTGGGGCTGGCGATCATGGGCGGGTCGATCAACCTCTACAGCCAGATCGGCATCGTCATGCTGGTGGGTCTGGCGGCCAAGAACGGCATCCTGATCGTCGAGTTCGCCAACCAGCTGCGCGACGAGGGGATGGAGGTTGCGCAGGCCATTCGCGAAGCCGCCAAACGCCGCCTGCGCCCGATCCTGATGACCTCCATCGCGACCGTCATCGGTGCGGTGCCGCTGGTCATTCGCGGCGGGGCAGGGGCGGCCGCGCGCCACTCGATCGGCACCGTCGTGGTGTTCGGCGTCAGCCTGGCGACGCTCATCACGCTTTTCCTCATTCCGATCTTCTATTCCCGCGTTGCCAAGCGGACGGTTTCTCCGCAAACCGTCAGTCGAAAGCTGGATTCGGCGCTCAAGGATTCGCCGGAACCCGCTGAATAATGGCTTTTTGGAGCTGCGTTGCCGATGAACGAGATTGCGTCGCCCGGTCAGTTGCGTCTTGCCTATCTGCGCTGGGCGCTGGTTACGGTGCCCGCTATCGTCTTCCTCGGCTTCATGTCCGGGCGTCTTGCCAATAGCGGCTATGGCAATCGCTGGTTCGACGCGCTGGACAAGCCCGCCTTGATGCCGCCGGGCTGGGCCTTCGGCGTCGCCTGGACCATCCTTTACGTCTTCATGGCGCTGGCCTTCGCCATCGTGCTGCATGCGCGGGGCGCGCAGGGGCGGGGCGGGGCGATCGCCCTGTTTCTCGTGCAATTGCTGCTCAACCTCTGCTGGTCGCCGCTTTTCTTTCGCGCGCATCAGGTCGGCAGCGCGCTGGCGCTGATCCTGATCCTATTCGTATTTGTGGCCGTAACGACCGCCTTTTTCTGGCGGATTCGGCGCTTTGCCGGCGTGTTGTTGCTGCCCTATCTGGCATGGCTGGCCTTCGCCTCCTTCCTCAACTATGAGATCGGCCGCCTGAACCCCGACGCGGCGACCCTTGTGGCCCCGGCGCTCAGAACCCAGATATGATTTACAGGCGCGCTTCCTTGCGCGCCGCACAGAGGATTTGACCAATGCAGAGCGAAAACCGCTTCTTCGACGATCTGGCCAAGCTGGTGAATGGCGCTGCCGGCACCGTGGCCGGCGTGACGCGCGAATTCGAATCCAACGCGCGCGAGCGGGCGAAGGAATGGATCGGCGGCATGGAATTCGTGTCGCGTGAAGAGTTTGACGCGGTCAAGGCCGTTGCCGCCGCCGCGCGCGAAGAGGTCGAGCTGCTCAAGGCCCGTCTCGACGCGCTGGAAGGCAAGACGACCGAACCGGTGACGAAGAGCGTCAAGGCCGCCAAGCCCAAGGCAGATTGATCCCGTCTGTCCTTTCGCCGCATGCGGTGATAAGGCGCGCCGATGATGGATAGTGACGAATTCGAACATGGCGGTGGGGAAGCCGCGCCGATCGACATGCTGGCCGCCTATTTCGAGGCGCACGGCTGGAGCTACGAGCAGGTCGGCGAGGACGAGATCGTCGCCAATACCCAGGGGTCGTGGGCGCAATATGAGCTGCGTGGCATCTGGCGAGACGAAGATCAGGTGCTGCAACTGCTGGCGCTGCCCGACATTCGCGTCAGCGAAGAGAAGCGCGGCACCATCTATGAGACGCTGGGCCTGATCAACGAACAGCTGTGGCTCGGCCATTTCGAGCTGTGGTCGTCCAGCGGCATCATCCTTTTCCGGCACGGCGCGTTGCTCGGCGCCGGCGGCACGCTGACGCTGGATCAGGCGCAATTGCTGGTCGAAACCGCGATCGACGAGTGCGAGCGCTTCTATCCGGTGTTCCAGTTCGTCCTGTGGGGCGGCAAGTCGCCATCCGAGGCGATCTCCGCCAGCCTGATCGAAACCCGCGGCGAGGCCTGACCTGCATGACTGCCATCTGGCCCGATCATTTGTTCCCCAATCACCTGTTCCTTGTCGGCTGCGGCAATATGGTGGGGCAGATGCTGTCCCGCTGGCTGAGCGAAGGTCTTGAGCCTGCCCGCGTCACCGTGCTGCGTCCTAGCGGCAAGCCGGTGGCCGATGGCGTCGCGGTGGTGACCGACTATCCGGCCGCGCTGCCCGCCGGCACGACCGTGCTGCTGGGCATGAAACCCTATCAGATTGCCGATGTCGCCGACGCGCTGGCGCCGCTTTGCGCAGCCGATACGCGGATCGTGTCGATCCTGGCCGGCACGATGCTGGCCGAACTGCGCAGCCGCTTTCCGGCCGTGCGCGATATCGTGCGGGCCATGCCCAACCTGCCGGTGGGGCTGGGCGAGGGCGTGACGGCGCTGTTCAGCGACGACGCCACCGATCCCGCCGCCCGCGATGCGATCGGCGCGCTGATCCAGCCTTTGGGGCTGGTCGAATGGATCGCCGATGAAGCTTTGTTCAATCAGGTGACGGCGCTGTCGGGTTGCGGCCCGGCCTTCCTGTTCCGCTTCGTCGATGCGCTGGCGCGCGCGGGCGAAGCGATCGGCATCCCTGCCGATCAGGCCGCGCGCATGGCGCTGGCGACGGTGCAGGGATCGGCGAACATGGCCGCGCGCGCCCCTGTCAGCCCCGCCACGCTCGCCGATCAGGTCGCCAGCCCCGGCGGCATGACGCGCCAGGGCCTCAATGTGCTGGACGCCGACGACCGGCTGCTGGCGCTGCTGACCGATACGCTGGCCGCCGCCCGCGATCGCGGCGAAGCGATGGCACGCGGCGAATAAGCACGGTTCCGGGCAAGCTGCTTTTACGGTAAGGCGCGCCCAAATTACCCTGGAGTCGCCCATGTTGTCGCCTGAAACCCCGATCCTGCTGCTCACCACCGGTGGGACCATAGACAAGGTCTATTTCGATGCCCTGTCGGACTATCAGGTCGGCGAAACGGTGATGGCCAAGCTGTTGGAGGTCGCGCGGGTCAAGCGCCCCTTCCGCATCGAGGAAGTGACGCGCAAGGACAGTCTGGAACTGGACGAGACGGACCGGGCGCTGATCGTCGCGCGCGTCGCTGCCGCCCGCGAAAAACATATCGTCATCACCCATGGCACCGACACGATGACCGAAACCGCCAAGGAACTGGCCGGCATCGAGGGCAAGACCATCGTGCTGGTCGGCGCGCTGGCCCCCGCGCGCTTCGGCGAGAGCGACGCCAGCTTCAACCTCGGCATGGCCTTCGCCACGGCGCAGGTGGCACAGCCGGGCGTCTACATCACCATGAGCGGATCCGTATTTCGCGCGGACAAGGTGGTGAAGGATCGCGCCAAGGGCGCCTTCGTCCCGACGCAGGACTGATCGCGACCGTCTCGTTCCCGGAACAACATCCCCCGCCCGGCATTGAAACGGGCGGGTGGCATGACGAGGAGGAGCAAGACATGACCGATAATCGGTCCGATTATCAGGAGCGTCCTGTGACGCACACGACCATCATCGAAAAGCGCAGTGGCGGCGGTGGCACGACCATCGCGATCCTGCTGCTGGTGGTCGTGGTGGCGGTGGCCGCCTTCTTCCTGATCAGCAGCCAGACGAGCAAGGATAATGCGGTGTCGACCGCAGCCCAGCAGGTGGGCGATGCCGCCAGCGATGTCGGTGACGCGGCCAAGGACGCAGCCGGCGCGGTTAAGAAGGACTAGTTTCCCAAGCTCTTCATAGCAGCCGTTCGCCCTGAGCTTGTCGAACGGCCATTCTGCTTGTCGACTGTCAGTAAAGAAGAGCAGGGCTTCGACAGGCTCGGCCCGAACGCAATAGGCGTTAATGCAGAAGGGGCTGGCGGCCTATGGTGCCAGCCCCTTCGCCGATATCAGACCATGATCTTGTCAAGCGCGGCGCAGAAGGCCTGCATGTCGGCCATGGAGCCGACGGTCACGCGCGACATGGTGGGCCAGGGTGCCCAGTTGCGGCCGATGCCGACGCCCGCCGCCAGGAACTGATCCTGCACGCCCTTGGCCGGCTTGCCCCAATCGACCATGAACATGTTGGCGTCCGACAGAATGAACTTGATCCCGCGCTTCTTGAGATGCGCGAACGTATAGTCGCGCGCGGCGATCATTTCGGCGCGACGCTGTTCGATCAGCGCCTTTTGCGTCAGGGCTACCGTGCCGCACACGACCGAGGGCAGCGGCAGGTTGGTCGACATGCGCTTGCCGTCATAACGCATCAGCTGCTCATGCAACGCCGGCGACGCGATGGTCGCGCCCAGCCGCATGCCCGCCATGCCGAACAGCTTGGAAAAGGTGCGCAGCACGACCACATCGTCGCGCTTGGCGGCCAGATAGGCGGCGGACTTGGCATGGGAGAAGTGGAGATAGGCTTCGTCCACCAGCACGACCGATCCGGCAGGCTTGTTGGCGACCAGCCATTCGATGTCCGCGATCGGCGTGATCGTGCCGGTCGGGTTGTTGGGCGAGCAGACATAATAGAGGCCTGCCTGCGGATCCGCGGCCAGCATCGCCTTCACGTCATGGCGATAGTCGCTGGTCAGCGGCACCTTGGTCACTTTCGCGCCGGCCCATTCCGCCGTGCCCCAGGGCTGTTCATAGCTGACGTCCGCCGTCACCAGCCCCTTCTTGGGCGAGCAGAAGGCCACGACGATGCGCGAGAGCGGATCGCTGGAGCCGGGCCAGGGCAGGATATGGTCGGCGGGCACGCCCTCTATCGTGGCGAGCGTCTTTTTGAAATCGGTGACTTCGGTGCCGGGATGGTAGAAATTGGCATGGCCGATGATCTTGGCTGCTTCCGCCTGTGCGACGGGGAAGGGGCCGGTCCAGCATTCGTTGGAGCCGATGCGGACCTTGGGGACATTGCCTTCGTCCGGGCCATCGTTGCGCTGCGCCCAGAGCGGCGTGCCTGCGCTGGCGGCTGCAACGCCCGCGCCCAGCACACCCATGATACGGGCGGCCTGTCGCCGGGAATAGCCACGTTCTAGAAGATCCTGCCGTGCGTTCGACTGGTCGTGCATCATATCATTCCCCTGTCATTACCTACAGGGGAGGAAACGGACGAGGATGGCTTTTCCGCAGCGTCCAAAGAGAAAGGGCGCCCGTTGCCGGACGCCCTTTTCATCGTTCGGAAGAGGGGAAGGGAATCAGCCTTCGACCTTCACATGCTTGGGCGCAGCCTCATTGAGGATGCGCAGAATCTTCTTGAGCGCGGTCGGCTCGTCCGTCTCTTCCATCGCCGCGAGTTCGCGGGCGAGGCGGCTGGACGCCGCTTCGAAGATCTGGCGTTCCGAATAGCTCTGCTCGGGCTGGTCGTCGGCACGGAAAAGGTCGCGCGTCACTTCGGCGATCGACACCAGGTCGCCCGAATTGATCTTCGCTTCATATTCCTGGGCACGGCGCGACCACATGGTGCGCTTCACCTTGGGCTTGCCCTTGAGCGTTTCCATCGATTCTTCGAGGGTCTTGTTGGAGGACAGCTTGCGCATGCCCACGCCTTCGGCCTTGTTGGTCGGCACGCGGAGCGTCATGCGCTCCTTTTCGAAGCGGAGCACGTACAGCTCCAGTTCCATGCCCGCAATCTGCTCCTTCTGAAGCTCGATTACACGGCCCACGCCATGCTTGGGATAAACGACATAATCACCAACGTCAAAGGACAGCGCCTTGGCAGCCATTTGATACCTTTCCAATTCAACCGGGGAACGGGCCGTCGCGGGGCAGATGCGCGAGACAAATGCCGAGGGGTCCACGGCGCCACCGTCAAGACATGAAGCGTATTCTCCAGAGTCGGATGATAGGGAACATCCGACCGTCGCGGACCTATTTAGCAGATTCGTAACAAAATTACCACCCCCGGACACAATGTCTGGGGGTGGTGCTGTTCCTGTGGCGCAACATGGGACGCTGGAGCGCCGAGCTTAGCTGCCTTCGCCCGGTTCGGGCGAGAAGAACTTCTCCAGCTTGTTCTCCACGCCGCTCATTTCGTCGGCATCGGCCGGGGCTTCGCCCTTCACCGTGATGTTCGGCCATTCGGCGGAAAATTTGGTGTTGAGTTCCAGCCATTTTTCAAGGCCGTTCTCGGTATCGGGCAGGATCGCTTCGGCCGGGCATTCCGGTTCGCACACGCCGCAGTCGATGCACTCGTTCGGGTTGATGACCAGCATATTCTCGCCCTCGTAGAAACAGTCGACGGGGCAGACCTCGACGCAATCCATATATTTGCAGCGGATGCAATTGTCGGTCACGACATAGGTCATTGTCTGGGCACTCGTAGGATTGGAAAAAGCGCGGCCCTGCTATGCCCCACACGCGCGAAGGTCAATGAGGATATTGTTGTCAGGGCTTTAGGGCCGGTTTCGTGCGAACGACTCGCAGTTTTGCGATGCACTGCGCCAGGTAAATCGGGCGATCATGTCAGCCGTTCGTTAAGGCGCATCATCAGATCCATCCGTTCATGCAAAATGGCGATGACAAGAGCAGGGGCATCGACCCGGACAAGGCAGAAGATATGATGCCGACCGGACTTTGCCGTGCGTAAGCCGGGATGCAGGTCCGCTAAATCCCGATAGCGCTCGTGACCGGCTGCCAATGCCGTCATGCTACCAAGTAGCGTGTTAGCATAGGCGCGTGCCTGATCCTCGCCCCAGCGATCATATGTATAAGCGATAATGTCCTGTAGCTCTGTCTCTGCCGTTGCCGTCAGGACATAGGCAGGGATCAAGCGTGGCGTGCCCTGCGTAAGGCATTCTCGACAATGTCTGCAGCGCTTACCGTCGCGATATGGCCGTCCAAGCCCTCCGCTATCCGCGCGCCGAGCAGAGCCTTCAGTTCATCCAAAGCGTCAACCCCATCAACCTGATCGGAGAAAAGCTTTTCCAGCGCATATTCCTTCATCGTCTTGCCGTGCAAGGCGGCCGACGCCTTGAGACTTTCATGCTGCTGTTCAGTCATGTCGATCGTCAGGCGGCTCATAGCAGTATCTCGCTTGCGGAAACGCACCTTATCATAAATTTCTGGCTTGGGCAGCAGGCATTATGGCAGTTCACCCGCCGACCGTCAGTTCCTCATAGCAGCCCTGGGCTTCCGGCGCGGGGCCGCGCCGTGACGGCAGGGCGACGACGCGGACGACGCGCACCTTGTCGAAATGGGGGAAGGTGATGAGGTCGCCCGTCCGCACCGGCGAATGGGCACGGTCGATCCGGCGACCGTTCAGGCGGATATGGCCATCCTCCGCCAATTTCTGTGCGTTCGACCGGCTGGAGCATAGCCGGACGAACCACAGATATTTGTCGATGCGCAGCGTCGGCCCATGGCCGATGCCGGACACCGGGTCAGCCATTGCGGCCGAGCAGGTCCGCCAGACCGGCAAAGGCGTTATTGGCAGGCGCCGGCGTGCTGCCCGGCGAAGCGGGGCGGGGCGAACCGGAGCGCGGCGGGCGGCCATCCTTGTCGGAACGACGATTGCCGCCGCCAGGCCTGCCACCATCCTTGCCGCCATCCTTGCCGTCGCGGGGCTGCTGGTTGCGAGCCTGTTGACCCTGATGCGGGCGGCCGTTTTGCGGACGATCGCCACGCGGCTTCTGCCGGCCTCTGAACGCCCAGTTGGCGCCGGCGGCGGACGCAGGCTGCGCTTCGGGTGCGCCTTCAGCCGCTTCCACGCCTTCAACCGGGGCTTCGGCGGCTTCCACAGGGGCTTCTTCCACCGCTGCCGGTGCCGGCGGCGTGACCGGACGGAATCCGGCAAGGCGCATCAGTTGCAGGAAGGAGGGTTCGGAAAGGCCCAGCGACACGATCTGTGGGCTGGTGTGGGTGAAGGCTTCGTTCTTGGCGATAGCCTCATGCGCCGAGCGGGCCATGCGTTCGGCCATGTCGATACGCAGCATCTGGTCGCCGAAACCACGGAAGCCGGCGATGCGCGCACCCATCTGTTCGAACTTCTCGCCCGCCGGGATCAGCGTCAGGCCGGGGCCGGGCAGCGGCAGGCACGGCTTGGCGATGCGGGCCGCCAACAGCGCCGAGCGCCAGCGCGCCGCGCCGGGCTTCAACAGGCCGGGATGATAAATGTCGAGCACGCCGATATCGATGCCCGCCTTGCGCAGCAGATGGCGCTGATCCTTGTCGAGATGGCCGAGCGCCGAATCGAGATCGGTGCGCGCGATCACGCCGCCGGCATCGCCAAGCTGCGCAAAGACGGCGCGCACGACGGCGGGGACTTCCGGATCGGACGCGCTCTCGCTCATCTTGACGAGGGGGAGGAGATGCTTCTGCTTCTGCGCCTCGACCCAGGCGGCGAGGCGGGTCGCAACCTGCTTCTGCACATCCTGACCCAGGCTAAGTAGCGCGCGATCCAGCCGAATTTCCGGAGCCAGCAGGCTTGATCCCGCCAGCAGCGACGCCACCGGCGTTTCGCCCCAGGCGATGCCCGGTGCCTGTCCTGCTTCGTCCATGAGCGCGAAATCCGTATCCGCTGCGCCCACCAATTCTTCAGCCTTCACTCGTAATACCTTTCCAAGGCGCCGTTCCGCGGCCGCCAGCAACATCTTTCGATCCTGATGTCGCGTAGCGGGATCGACCGAGAATCGGAAGCCGTCAAGTTTTCCGATCGTCTCGCCATCGACACAGACGCTCCCATCCGGCTCCACCGTGACCGGCAGGTTGCTCGCATTCTGCCCGATATCGCGCAGCAGGACGGAGGTGCGCCGATCGACGAAACGCTGCGTCAGCGCGGCGTGGAGCGCATCGGACAGCTTTTCCTCCAGCGCGCGGGTGCGCTCCGCCATTTCGACCGGATGGGCCAGCCAGTCTGGGCGATGCGCGATATAGGACCAGGTGCGCGCGGCGGCGATTCGGCCCGACAGCGTGTCGATATCGCCCTGCACCGAATCGAGCCGGGCCAGATTCTGGGCGAACCAGTCGCGCGGAATGTGGCCCATGCCTTCGGACAGAAATTGCCAGATGCGGCTGACGGTGCGGCCATGATGATCCGCGCCCAGCTTCTGGAAGTCGGGCAGGCCGCAGGCGCTCCAAAGCCGTTCGACCTGCCGCTTGCCCTTGACCCGCTCGACCACGAGCGGATCGTCGGCCATGCGGCGCAGCACGGCGAGGTCCACGGCTTCGGGCGCGGCGCGCAGTTCGGGGCGCTGCGGCTTCTGCTCCAGATCGGCCAGCAGATGCTCCAGCCGGTCGGTGTTCGGCGTGCCGTTGCGCCAGAAAAGCTGTTCGATCGGCGGGAAGCGATGCGCTTCGATCGCTTCGATCTCTTCGGGCGTGAAGGCGGCGTCGCCATCTTCGCCGCCCAGACTGCCGAACGTGCCGTCCTTGTGATGACGGCCCGCGCGCCCTGCGATCTGCGCCATTTCGCTGACGGTCAGGCGGCGGCTGCGACGGCCATCATATTTGCGCAGGGAGGCGAAGGCGACATGGGCGACGTCCAGGTTCAACCCCATGCCGATCGCATCGGTCGCGACCAGATAGTCGACTTCCCCATTCAGGAACATCTGCACCTGCGAATTGCGGGTGCGGGGGCTGAGCGCGCCCATCACCACCGCCGCGCCGCCCCGGAAACGGCGCAGCATTTCGGCCACGGCATAGACCTCTTCGGCGGAGAAGGCGACGATGGCGGATCGCTTGGGCAGGCGCGACAGCTTCTTCGCGCCGGCATAGGAGAGGGTGGAAAAGCGCGGTCGGCCGATGATCTCGATATCGGGCACCAGGGTTTTCACGACCCGGCTGATGCTAGCGGAACCCAGGATCATCGTCTCTTCCCGGCCGCGCGCGCGCAGCAGCCGGTCGGTGAAGATATGGCCGCGTTCCGGGTCCGACCCCAATTGCGCCTCGTCCAGCGCGACGAAGGCGAAATCCTCCTTGATACCCGTTTCCCGCCCACCGCTGAGCGGCATGGATTCGGCGGTGCAGAGGAAATAGCGCGCGCCCGGCGGCACGATCTTTTCCTCGCCGGTGATGAGGGCGACCAATTGCGGTCCCTTGATCGCGACCACCCGGTCATAGACTTCGCGCGCCAGCAGGCGCAGCGGAAAGCCCATCATGCCGCTCGAATGGCCGCACATGCGCTCGACGGCGAGGTGCGTCTTGCCGGTGTTGGTCGGACCGAGGACAGCGGTGATGGGGGAACGGGCGAACTGGGCCATGATGATCGCTATGTCGGGCAGGACCGGGCGGGTAGCAAGGGGTTTTGCGGTTCTCGTCCTGATCGCCGATCCTGTCCGGCCGTCTGCACGGTTCGTCGCACCGTCATCGGTCATGCGAACGTCTTTATTTGACTTTAACCCTATGCGTTCACAACAGTCCCGCCCACGCATGGCGCGGGGGATGTTGCCGGCGCAGCAATGATAAAAATGCCTTTGGGGTCGCGGGTTTGTTTCAGGAAAGCCAGTTGGGATCGCAACAGGGCGGCGCGTCGATGTCGCTGTGGATGGCCGATTCCCTCGCGCGCGCCGGCGCCGCGCCGCAATCCCGCGACTGGCGCACGCGCCTGCGCGACTGGGCGGATGAGGTCGATCTGGTTCCCGACCTTGCCGAACGGGTCGGTAGCCTCACCTGGTTCCGGGGCCTCGCCACCTGTTTTGGCCTCTGCGCCACGGCGCTTTATCTCTCGCCTTCCTTTCAGCCGATTCCGGGGCTGCCCGGCGCTCGTCTGAGCGACGCGCATTATGACGAGGTGCGCAGCCAGATGATGACCCCGCTCGCGCTCGGCGCGGACAGCGGGCGGCATATGGGCGCGACCGACGCGGTGCAGCCGTTGCGCGAGACGCCGGAACGGCCGCAGATCGAACTCAGTGCCCAGATCGGCAGCAGCGATACGCTGGCCCGCGCCCTGTCGCGCGCCGGGGTCAGCGGCGGCGACGTCGCCACCGTGACCGCGATGGTCGGCGGCGACATGAGCGAGGGCGTGAAGCCCGGCACGCGGCTCGACATCATATTGGGCCGTCGCACCAGTCGCGACCGGCCGCGTCCGCTCGACATGCTGGCCTTCCGCGCCCGGCTCGACCTCAATCTGGAACTGACGCGCGCAGGCGGTGTGCTGTCGGTCAGGCGCATCCCCATCCGTGTCGACAATACGCCGCTGCGCATTCAGGGCGTGGTCGGCGACAGCATCTATCGCTCGGCCCGCGCGGCCGGTGCGCCGCCCAAGGCCGTCCAGGCCTTCCTGCGCGTCATCGCGGGGCAGGTCGATCTGGGCGGCATCGGTGCGGGCGACCGCTACGACATCGTCACCGAATATCGCCGCGCCGAAACCGGCGATGTGGAGGTGGGCGACCTCCTCTATGCCGGCCTCCGGCGATCGCGCGGCAAGTCCGTCGACATGCTGAAATGGACGAAGGACGGCCGCACCGAATGGTTCGAGGCGTCGGGCGTGGGCGAACGGCGCGGCGTCTTGTCGGCCCCGGTCGCCGGGCGCATGTCGTCGGGCTATGGCCAGCGGCGTCACCCGATATTGGGCTATACCCGCATGCACGCCGGCATCGATTTCGCGGCGCGTTACGGTTCCCCCATCTATGCCGTGACCGACGGCGTGGTCGCCTTTGCCGGGCGGCATGGCGGCCATGGCAATTATGTCCGCATCCAGCATGGCGGCGGCCTGGCCACCGGCTATGCGCATATGAGTCGTATCGCGGCGGCACCGGGTCAGCGGGTGCGGCGCGGTCAGGTGATCGGCTATGTCGGATCGACCGGCCTGTCGACCGGACCACATCTCCATTATGAGCTGTATCGCAATGGCGCGACGGTCAATCCGCTGTCGGTGAAGTTCACCACGACGGCGCAGTTGGCCGGCGCGGAACTGTCCGCCTTCCGCGCGCGACTGGCGCAATATCAGGGGCTGCGTGTCGGCCTGCACGACAATTTTGCACAAAAGACTCCGGCCGCTCCCGTGGCTTCGGGCAAATAAGTCTCTTTCCGCCACGGGGTGGCTCCGCTAACGCGCGGCGATGACCTCTCCTCTCCCCGCCGCAGTCACCGCCATCCTGCTCGCGGGCGCGCGTCCCATTCCCGATCCTTTGGCGCAGGCCGCCGGCGTGGCGGTCAAGCCGCTCGTCCCGGTGGGTGGCGAGCCGATGATCAATCGCCCGGCGCGCGCGCTGCTGGATCATCCCGCGATCGGGCAGGTGGTGATCCTGACCCAGCGCGCCGACCTTTTCGCAGCCGATCCCGCCACCGCCTGGCTGGCCGACCATCCGCGCGTGCGCTTCGAAAAGGGCGGGCAGGGCATCGCCTCTTCGCTGCTGGCGCTGCTGGAGGGGGGCGAGGTTCCGTTCCCGATTTTGATGACCACGGCTGACCATGTGCTGCTGGACCGCGCCATGCTGGACCAGTTCGTGGCGGAAGCGAGCGGCGCGGATGTCGCGGTCGCCATGGTGGAGCGGGCGACTTTGTTGGCGCGCTATCCGCAGTCGCGCCGCACCTGGCTCAAATTCCGTGACGGCTGGTGGTCGGGCGCGAACATCTTCTGGTTCGGCAGCGACAAGGCCAGCGCGATCATCAGCCTGTGGCAGGAGGTGGAGCAGGACCGCAAGAAGGGCTGGAAAATCCTCGCCGCCTTCGGCCCGTTTGCGCTGCTCGGCGCATTGCTGCGCATCCTGACGCTGAGGGGCGGGATGGCGCGGATCGGCCGCAAGTTCGGCCTTGTCGCGCGGCTGGTTGCGATGGACAGTCCGGAAGCCTGTATCGACGCCGACAAGCCCGAAGATGTGACGCTGATCGAGGCGATCCTGCGGCGCTGACCGGCCGCCTTATTTCCGGAAACTCTCCGCTGCCGCGCAGGCCAGCGCATCGGCGCGCTCATTTTCCGGGTGGCCGGCATGGCCCTTCACCCATTGCCACGTCACCTTGTGCGGTGCGGCGGCCTTGAGCAGCAATTGCCAGATTTCGACATTCTTGACCGGCTTGTTGTCGGCGGTCCGCCAGCCCTTCTTCTGCCAGCCGAACACCCATTTGGTGATGCCGTCCATCACATATTTGCTGTCGGTATAGAGCGTCACCTGGCACGGTTTTTTCAGCATATTGAGCGCCTCGACCGCCGCCATCATTTCCATGCGGTTGTTGGTCGTCTGCGCCTCGCCGCCGGAGATATCCTTCTCCTTGTCGCCAAAGCGCAGCACGGCGCCCCAGCCGCCGGGGCCGGGATTGCCCTTGCACGCGCCGTCGGTGAAAATCTCCACTTTGGGAAGGTCGGTCATGCGCCCAGCAACTCCGCGGGGTCGGCCTTGGCGTAGAAATCCAGCCGGCGCAGATAGGCCAGCGGGTCTTTGCGCGTCACCAGCGCGTCGGCGGGCGTATTGATCCAGTCATAGGCGCGGGTCAGAAGGAATCGCAAAGCCGCGCCCCGGCACAGGATGGGGAAGGCGGCGCGTTCGGCGTCGCTCAGGCCATGCGCGGCGACATATCCTGCACCCATCGCCGCTGCCCGTTCGCCATGCCAGATCGCGCCGTCATTGCTGAAGCACCAGGCGCTGTGCGTGACGGCCAGATCATAGGCCCGAATGTCGGTGCAGCTGAAATAGAAGTCGATGAGGCCCGTCACCTCGTCGCCCAGCATCAGCACATTGTCGGGGAAGAGATCGGCATGAATGACGCTGCGGGGCAGGTCGGCCGGCCAATGGGCGTCGAGAAAGGCCAGTTCCGCCGCGACACGCACGCCAAGGCCGGGTTCGATCTGGTCGAAATCCTCGCCGCATTTGGCCGCCAGCGCGTGCCAGCCGGCCTTGTCGAGCGCATTGCGCCGTTCGCCGGCAAAGCCCTGCGCCGCCTTGTGCAATTCGCCCAGCGCCACGCCGGCCGCGCGTGCCTGCCCGGCGGTCGGTTCGGTGACGCTGATGCCGGTCAGGAACTCGATCAGGCAAGCGGGGCGGCCCGACAATTGCTGGAGCCGCTTGCCCTCCCGATCGGCGATGAAGCGGGGGACGAGGCATCCGCGCGCGCCCAGATGGTCGAGCAGGTCCATGAAGAAGGGCAGGTCCGCCTCATCCACCCGCTTTTCATAGAGCGTCAGGATATAGCGATGGCCGCGCCCGTCGGCACCGGTGGTTTCCAGCAGATAATTGCTGTTTTCCACCCCTTCGGCAATGCCCTTGGCCGATACAAGGCGGCCGGCGTCATAACGGGTGAGGAAGGCGTCGATCTCTTCGGCGGGGACGTGGGTATAGACGGCCATTATTTATCCTGAAGCTCGTCATTGCGAGCGTAGCGAAGCAATCCATCGTCGCGCCATTGGATTGCTTCGCTATGCTTGCAATGACGGATGAAAATCGGGTCAGGCCGTTTCGAGGCCGCGCGGCAGTTTGAAGGCGATCGTCTCGCGCGCGGTTTCCACCTGCTCCTCCTCGACGGCGAAGCGTTCGGCCAGCCGGTCCACCACTTCGCGCACCAATATTTCAGGGGCGGAGGCGCCGGCCGTCAGGCCCAGCGTCGTGACGCCCTCCAGCCAGTCGAAGTCGATTTCGGCCGCGCGCTGGATCAGGCGGGCAGGGGTGCCCTCCCGTTCGGCGACTTCCACCAGCCGTAGCGAATTGGAGCTGTTGGGCGCGCCGATGACATAAAGAGCGTCGCACTTCGCCGCGATCGCCTTCACCGCCGTCTGGCGGTTCGACGTCGCGTAGCAGATATCCTCGCCCTTGGGCGCGGATATCGTGGGGAAGCGGCGCTCCAGCGTGGCGACGATCGCGGCGGTATCGTCCACCGACAAAGTGGTCTGTGTCAGGAAGGCGAGATTGTCGGCATCGGCCGGCGCAAAAGCCTCTGCATCCTCGACCGTTTCGATCAGAGTCATCGTGCCTTCGGGCACCTGGCCGAAGGTGCCGATGACTTCGGGATGGCCCTTATGCCCGATGAACAGGATATGGCGGCCGACCGCGACCTGCCGTTCGGCCTGGCGATGGACCTTGCTGACCAGCGGGCAGGTGGCGTCCAGATAGGACAGGCCGCGCTGTTCCGCCTTGGCCGGCACCGCCTTGGGCACGCCATGCGCGGAAAAGACGACCGGTACGCCATCGGGCACCTGGTCGAGGCTTTCCACGAAGATCGCGCCCTTGGCCTTCAGCCCGTCGACGACATATTTGTTGTGGACGATTTCATGGCGGACATAGACCGGGGCGCCATAGGCCTCGATCGCCTTTTCCACGATGATGATCGCGCGGTCGACTCCGGCGCAAAAGCCGCGCGGAGCGGCGATCAGGAGCTTCATCGGCGGGCGGGCAGTGGGCGCGTGCGTCATGCCCTGTCGCTTAGGCGAATGTGGCGCCGGATGAAAGCCGCTTCCTTTTGGTTGGAGGGGATGGGCAGTTGCGTGGCAGGCGGCGGATGGATAAGGAAGCGCAAAGCGTCTGGTCTTGTGGGCCAATCGAAGGAATATCTGCCTGTGAAATTGTCTCATATCGCCCTGACCGGAATGTTGGCCCTGGCTCTGGCGGGCTGCTCGCGGCGTGGTGAGATTGATGCGACCGGCGGTATCGTCGCGGTACGTTCGGCCTGCCCGACGGCGGCGATCCCCGCGCAGACCGGCGACATCACGCTCTTCACTGCGCCCGGCCGGACCGATGCGGCGGCGATCGACGTGGTGGCCGACATCACCAACCTGCGTTCCACCTGCGCGGACGGCGCGCAATTCTATACCGAGGCGACCTTCACCGTGAACGCGCGGCGCAGCGACGCCAGCGCCGCGCGGCAGGTGACCTTGCCCTATTTTTCGGCCGTGGTGCGTGGCGGTAACGCCGTGATCGCCAAGCGGGTGGGGCAGGTGACGCTGAACTTCGCCGCCGGCGATTATCGCGCCAGCGCGCAGGCGAAGGCCGGCAGCTATGTCGACAAGGCCGCCGCCACGCTGCCCGCCGAGATCCAGCAGAAGATCACGGCGAAGCGCAAGGCCGGCGACGCCGACGCGGCGATCGATCCCTTCGCCCAGCCGGACGTCAAGGCGGCGCTCCAGAAAACCAGCTTTGAGCTGCTCGTGGGTTTCAACCTGACCCAGGATCAGCTCCGATATAATGCTACGCGATAAGAGCTGATCTTTCGGTCCGCTTTCGGGAGTATTTCGGAAGGCGGCGCTGATGTCAGATGTCGAACGGCGTACACTGTTCCCCGGCGCAGGCCGGGGTCCAGTCCCGCCCTGTAGAACTGGACCCCGGCCTGCGCCGGGGAACAAGGGGTTCATGTAGGCAAACAGAACCCCGTGCTTTTCGAGGAACTGTCCCGTGTCCCTTTACACCCGTTTCACCGCCCATCTCGATACCGTGCTTGACGCGCTGGAGGCCGAAGGCACGCTGCCTGCCGGCCTCAACCGCAAGCCGGTGACGGTCGAGCCGCCCCGCGATGCGTCGCATGGCGACCTTGCCACCAACGCCGCCATGGTGCTGGCCAAGCCCGCGGGCACGAACCCGCGCGCGCTGGCCGATGCGATCGTCACCAAGTTGCAGGCGTTGGATGAGGTCGACAGCGCGTCCATCGCTGGTCCCGGCTTCATCAACCTTACCCTGAACGACCCGACCTGGCGCGCGGAACTGGCCGCGATCCATGCGGATGCCGATGATTATGGCCGGTCCGATTTCGGGCAGGGCGTGACCGTCAATGTCGAATATGTCTCGGCCAACCCGACCGGCCCCATGCATATGGGCCATTGCCGTGGCGCGGTGGTGGGCGATGCGCTCGCCACGCTGCTGGAATATGCCGGACATAAGGTCATACGCGAATATTATATCAACGATGCGGGCGGTCAGGTCGATGTCCTCTCCCGTTCGGCGCATGTCCGTTATCGCGAAGCGCTGGGCGAGGATGTGGGCGCGATCCCCGAAGGCCTCTATCCCGGCGACTATCTGGTGCCGGTGGGGCAGGCACTGGCCGCCGAATATGGCGACCGCTTCGTCGGTGCGCCCGAAGCCGACTGGCTCGTCACCTTCCGCACCTTTGCTGTCGCAAGGATGATGGACATGATCCGTGACGATCTGGCCCTGCTCGGCATCCATCACGATCTCTTCTCGTCGGAAGCGGAATTGCAGGCGGCCGGCAAGCCCGAGGCGGCCGAAGCCTGGCTGCGCGCACACGACCTCGTCTATGACGGCGTGCTGGAAGCGCCCAAGGGCGAACTGCCCGACGATTGGGAGCCGGTGGAGCTGCCGCTGTTCCGCTCGACCCAATTTGGCGACGATCAGGATCGCCCGATCAAGAAGTCGAACGGCAGCTGGACCTATTTCGGCGCCGACATGGCCTATCATTACCAGAAGGCACAGAGCGCCGACCAGTTGATCGACATCTGGGGCGCGGACCATGCCGGCACGGTGAAGCGGATTCAGGCTGCCGTCGCCGCGCTGACCGAAGGCAAGGCGCGGTTCGACGTCAAGCTCATCCAGATGGTCCGCCTGCTGCGCGACGGCGAGCCGGTGAAGATGTCCAAGCGCGCGGGCAATTTCGTCACGCTGGCCGATGTGGTGCAGGAAGTGGGCAAGGATGTCGTCCGCTTCACCATGTTGACGCGCAAGGCCGACGCCCAGATGGACTTCGATTTCGCCAAGGTGGTGGAGGCGTCGAAGGATAATCCGGTCTTCTACGTTCAATATGCCCATGCGCGCATTTCCTCGCTCGGCCGCCGCGCGCAGGAGGCCGGGATCGTGCTGCCCGCGCCCGATCTGTCCCTTCTTGGGACGGCGGAGCTGGCGATGGTCAAGCTTGCGGCGCAATTCCCGCGTGTCGTGGAAGGGGCCGCGCAGGCTCGCGAACCGCACCGTGTTGCCTTCTATCTCAACGACTTGGCCTCCGCCTTCCATGGCTGGTGGAATATGGGTAATGACGATCCGCGCGCGCGCGTCATCCTGGCCGACGATCCGGCGCTCACCGCGACGCGCCTTTTCCTCGCGCAAGGAATAGGGCAGATTATCCGCAACGGTCTGGCGCTGATGGGCGTTGCGGCCCTGACGGAAATGCAGTGAGGCGCTGAACACCATGAGCGATTATGCGCGCGGACGACTGGATCTGGACGATGAGGATCGTCTGCCCTGGCTGGAGCCTGCCATCGATGACGAGGCGGACGACCGCATATCGCCTTTGCGGTTGCTCGGCCTGATCCTGCTCGGCCTCGCGCTGATCGGTGCAGTGGTCGCTGGCGTCTGGTGGATGCAGAATCGCAATGGCGCTGGCGGTGCGGGCGAGGGGCAGCTGATCGCGGCGCCGACCGACGATTACAAGATTGCCGCCAATGAGGCGGACGCCAAGAAATTCGATGGTGAGGGCGATGCCAGCTTCGCCGCCAGCGAAGGCGTAGCGCGCGACGGTCGCATCGACCCCAGCCGCGTGCCCGAAGCGCCGATCGCCAAGACCGCACCCGCGCCGGCCGGCGCTGCACCCGCCGCGCCGAACAAGCCCGCCGCCAGCGTTACCGCGCGCGTCACCGACGAAACGAGCGCGCGCCCGGCCGCAACGGCCAAGCCGGCGGCCGGCGGCGCGATGATCCAGCTGGGCGCCTATGGCAGCGCGTCGGGCGCTAAGGATGCTTGGGCCAAGCTGTCCAAGCGCTTCGCCTATCTCGCCCCGCTCGCCATGACGGTCGAACCGGCCCAGGTCGGCGGCGGCACCGTCTACCGCCTGCGCGCCAGCGCCGGTGGGCAGGCCGGCACGATCTGCGGCAAGCTGAAAGTCGCCGGCGAGAGCTGCATGGTTGTGAATTGATAGGAAGGGGAAGGGCGCTGCTCTTCCCCTTCGACAATCCCGGTTTCACCCGCTACCATCTACCCCATGAAACCCGTCATCTTCGGTCTTTCCGGTGAAACCCTGACCGCCGACGAGCGCGCCTTCTTTGCGGAGGTCGAGCCGGCCGGCTATATCCTGTTCAAGCGTAACATCGCCGACCGGGCGCAGGTGCGGGCGCTGACCGACGATTTGCGCAGCCTGCATGGCCGCGACGATCTGCTGATCATGATCGATCAGGAGGGCGGCCGGGTCGCGCGGATGCAGGCGCCGGTCTGGCCCAGCTTCCCGCCCGGTGCGGCGTTCGACCGGCTCTATGACATCGCCCCATCCAGTGCGATCGCCGCCGCGCGCGCCAACGCCCGCGCCATCGCGCTCACTCTGGCGGAGGTCGGCATCACCGTCGATGCGCTGCCGCTGCTGGACGTGCGGCAGGATGGCGCGAGCGATATCATGGGCGATCGCACCCTGGGTGCGGACCCGATGCGCGTCGCGGCGCTGGGCCGCGCCACGCTGGAAGGATTGGCCGAAGGCGGCGTGGTCGGCATCGTCAAACATATGCCGGGCCATGGCCGGGCGATGGTGGACAGCCATCTGGCGCTGCCGATCGTCAATGCCAACCTCAATGCGCTGGAAACCGATCTGGCGCCGTTCCGCACCCTCAATCGCGCGCCGATGGGGATGACCGCCCATGTCGTCTACACCGAATGGGATGCGGAGCAGCCGGCCAGCCTGTCGTCCAAGATCATCGGCGAAATCATCCGCCAGCGTATCGGCTTCGACGGGCTGCTGATGTCCGACGATCTCGATATGAAGGCGCTGCGGGGCAGCATCCCGGAACTGGCGGCTGGCGTGGTCGCGGCGGGTTGCGACTTGGCGCTCAATTGCTGGGGGCGGATGGACGATATGGTCGGCATCGCCGGCCTTCTGCCCGATATCACCGATCAGGCACGCGCGCGGCTGGACCGGGCGATGGCGTCGGTCACGCGCGGCGCGGATCAGCCGGAACTGGAAGAGTTGCTGGCGACCCGCGATTCGCTGCTGGACTTGGCGCTCGCTTGACGCAGGATCTGTTCAGCCAGCCAGCTGTTCCCAGTCCCGAGACGCTCACCGTCAGCTTCGATGCGTGGGAGGGGCCGCTCGATCTGCTGCTCAGCCTAGCGCGCACGCAGAAGGTGGATCTGCGCGAAATCTCCATATTGGCGCTGACGCAGCAATATCTGGGCTTTATCGACGGTGCGCGGCAATTGCGGCTGGAACTGGCGGCCGACTATCTGGTGATGGCGGCCTGGCTCGCCTATCTCAAATCCGCGTTGCTGCTGCCCCGGCAGGAGCAGGACGATCCCAGCCCCGAAGACATGGCGTTGCGGCTGCAATTGCGGCTCCAGCGGCTCCACGCGATGCGCGATGCTGCGGCCCGGTTGATGGCGCGCGACCGGGTGGGACGCGACGTGTTCACCCGACGCAATCCCGAAGGGCTGCGGCTGATCAAGAAGGCGCAATGGCGCGCCAGCCTCTACGACCTGATTCAGGCCTATGGCCAGATTCGCGCCCGGACCCAGCCTGTGGTCCATACCATCGCTGTGCGCCCGGTAATGACGCTGGACGTGGCGATCCAGCGGGTCGGATCGCTGGTCGGCACGGCGATCGATTGGACCCGGCTCGAATCCTTCCTGCCGCCCGACCTGGACGCACCAAAGGCGAAATCGGCGCTGGCCAGCAGCTTCGTCGCTGCGCTGGAGCTGGCGCGGCAGGGGCGGCTGGAGATGCAGCAGGACGGGATCTTCGCGCCCATCTACCTCCGCGCGCCCGCGCCGAATCAGGAAAGCCCGGCATGAGCAGCGAGCCTGACGATTTTCTCCGCGCGGTGGAGGCGGCCCTGTTCGTGGCCGAAGCGCCGTTGACCCCCGCAGAACTCAAGCTGCATGTGGGGGAGGGCGGTAATCTCGCCGCGACGTTGCAGGCCCTGTCCGACCATTATGCCGGGCGCGGCATCAATCTGGTCGAGCGGGGCGGGCGCTGGCATTTCCAGACCGCGAGCGATCTCGCCCATATTCTGCGGCGCGAGAAGGACGAGCCGCGCAAATTGTCGCGCGCCGCCATGGAGACGCTGGCGATCATCGCCTATCATGAGCCGGTCAGCCGCGCGGAAATCGAAGCGATCCGGGGCGTGCAGGTGGCGAAGGGGACACTGGACGTGCTGATGGAAGCGGGCTGGGTCCGCCCCGCCGGCCGCCGCGAAGTGCCCGGTCGTCCGCTCATCTATGCGACCAGCGTAGATTTTCTGTCACATTTCGGGCTTAGCAGCCGTCGCGACCTTCCCGGAATGGACGATTTGCGCGCCGCTGGCCTGCTCGACCCCGTCGATTTGGCGCTGGAGGGTATGGGCGGGCAATCCGTTCTGGAAAATGACGAGGAAGAGGCCTAGATAGGCCTTCTACTAGGAGTATTGAAAAATGGGTTCCTTTTCGCTGATGCACTGGGTGATCGTGCTCCTGGTCGTCATGCTGCTGTTCGGTGGCGGCCGCATTTCCGGCCTGATGGGCGACGTTGCCAAGGGCATCAAGAGCTTCAAGAAGGGCATGGCCGACGATAGCGATGATGATGTGACGCCGGCAAAGCCCGCCGTGCGCATCGACGGTCATCGCGTGCCGGAACAGGACGCGCCGACGCCGAGCGCGACCGAAGAAAAGACCAAGGCCTGATCCTCCAGCAAGGCCGATAGTCCCGCATGTTTGGTATCGATTCGTCTGAATTTCTGGTGATCGTGATCATTGCCGTGATCGTGATCGGGCCCAAGGACTTGCCGCGCGCGCTCTACAAGGTGGGGCAGATCGTGGGCAAGGCGCAGGGCATGGCCCGTCATTTCCGCACCGGCATCGACGCCATGGTGCGCGAAGTGGAACTGGAAGAGCTGGAAAAGAAATGGGCCGCGCAGAACAAGCGGATCATGGAAGAGCATCCGCCCGAAGTGTCGGGCGATGCGCTGCCCGCTCCCGTCGAATCGTCCGTGCAGGATGGGGCACAGGATGCGCCGCCTTATGTCGCGGAGTCGGCCCCGGTCGAACATCCGCCCTTCGTGGCCGAATCGGCGCCGATCGCGCCCCCATCGCCCGCTCCGACCTCGGCGAACGACGGGCCGCCCTATGTGGCCGAAGCCCCCGCCGTTCAGCCTCACAAGGGTGATGCGGCAGCATGATCGGCGATATCGATGACAGCAAGGCCCCCCTGCTCGACCATCTGATCGAGTTGCGTGGCCGTTTGCTCAAATGCGTCTATGCGCTGGTCCTGACCGGTGCGATCTGCTTCTATTTTTCCGAACAGCTGTTCGCGATCCTGGTCCATCCGCTCAAGGAAGCGTTCGGCGACGGCGGCGGCAAGCTGGTCTATACCAAACTGTACGAAGCCTTTTTCGTTCAGGTGAAGATCGCCTTTTTCGGGGCCTTCTGCCTATCATTCCCGATCATCGCCAACCAGCTATGGGCCTTCGTCGCGCCGGGCCTATATGCCAAGGAAAAGAAGGCGCTGCTGCCCTTCATCCTCGCCACACCCTTCCTGTTCGCCATGGGCGCCAGCCTGGCCTATTTCGTGGTCATGCCGACGGCCTTCCATTTCTTCTTGGAATTTCAGGGTAATAGCAGCGGGCTGTCGGTGGAGGCGCTGCCTAGCGCGGACGCCTATCTGGGCCTGGTCATGCAGTTCATCCTGGCCTTCGGCATCAGTTTCCTGATGCCGGTGCTGCTGATGCTGCTCAACCGCGCCGGTTTCGTGACGCGCGCGCAGCTGATCGGCATGCGCCGCTACATGATCGTCGCCGCCTTCATTCTGGCCGCCGTGCTGACTCCGCCTGATGTGGTGTCGCAGCTGATGCTCGCGATCCCGCTGCTGCTGCTCTATGAAATCACCATCATCGCCATCTGGTTCACCGACCGCAGGGCCGCGAAAATCGAAGCAGCCGAAGAAGCGGAAGAGGTGTCGGCCTAAGTCTTCCGGATTAACGGGCGTTATGGCTATGGCGCGCCTGAATGGGTGGATTGGGTTCAGATTGAGCGCCCAAAATGCCGTCATCCCAGCGAAGGCTGGGATCTCAAGGACGCGAACGCTGCGTAAACGGATAGCGCAAGACGACTAGCCTTCTTCTGCTGCCGCCTGAGGCCCCAGCCTTCGCTGGGGTGACGGCATCTGGATGGCTCAAACGCGCCTCTGAGCGAAACCACCGGCCCGCCACAACATCATTTTCAAAAAAAAAGGCCCGCCGTTTGACGGGCGGGCCATGCTAGGGAGGGGGTAGTGAAACGCTAAATCCGCGGCGCTTAGTTTGCGCTCTTTTCCACGGCCTTGCCGGCGCTCTGCACGTCGCGGCCAGCGCCCTCGACCGTGTTGCACGCGGCGACCATCAGCGAACCCGTGAGCAGCACGGCAGCCAGGATCTTCTTCGTCATCGAAAGTCTCCTCGTCAAATTCTGTGACCGGACGGCGGCGCCGTCCTGGTGACGAAGGGAAGAACCCGCGCTGGGAAGATACGTTCCGCAGCCGGAAAGAATAATGATTTCAAGAAGAAAACTGCCCCGGAAAAATTCTGAGCCCGGAACGCGTCGGGGGGGGATGCATTCCGGGCTCATATTTTGTGGATAGCAAGAGCGGGGGGCAAAAGATTTGCTATCCGAAATATAAAACCCTCTGCGACCCGGATCGGTTCCCGCGAAGGCCAAAAAAATGCACTTTTTTAAATGCTTTTTTTACAGTTGCTTCGATGGTGACCGCATTTTTAACCATAAGAAAATCGCGGTGGTCAGGGAAAAAGATCAGATCAACGGCCGACCCGTATTGCGAAATTCCGGCCGGATGGTGGATTCCGGCAGGCCGTCATCGGCCGGTTGCGGCTTGGGGGCGGGCGCCCATCCGATGGGCGGCGCAGCCTGTGCCGGACCGGCCGGCAGCGGCGCCGGGGGCAGCGGGACATAAGCGGGCGCCAGCGTCTCCACCGCCATCGCCGGCTTGGCGGGCCAGCTGGTGCGGGCGGGGCCTGAAATCGTCTCCCGCCCCAGATAGGGGATGCGGAAGGCGGCCGGCGTGCCGTTGAACCCCGGATTGCGGTAGAAGATATGCGCGCCGATCACCGCCACCGCCTGAAGGCTGGACGACCATTCGGGCCGGACCGCCAGCGTATGATAATGGGTGGCGAGGCCCACGGGGGTGTAGACATGGCCGGCCAGCGCCTGTTCCGCCACGCGCCGCGCCCGGACCCACGCGGCGGCGGCCGGCATCCGTGCCATGGCGCCGTCGCAGCTGAAGGTGAACTGGCACCGAAAATCGGTGCGTTCCGACCCCTGATAGACGACGCCGCATACCGTGTTGGGCCAGAGTGGGCTGCGCACCCGGTTCAGCACCACCTGCGCCACCGCGCGCTGGCCATCGTCCTGCTCATTGGCGGCTTCATAATAGATGGCCGATGTCAGGCAATTGAGCGCGCGATAGCTGTCGATGCCGGTCAGCCCGCGAAACACCATCGCCGGCGCCGCTTGCGCCTCATCCAGTCCCAGCACATGCTCGCTCTGCACCGTGGCGACGCCCGGCACCGGATCGAACGCGCCCTGCGCATAGAAAAAGGCGGAGCCGGGGAAATTCTGCGCCGATTCCTCGGACGGATCGGCATGGCCGATATCCTGATCGCCGCCCAGCATGTCGAGCGGCGCGGCGGTGATCAGGCGCGGCGCGACAAGCAGCAGCAGCGCGATCGCCAGGATCGCCCCATGCCCCCTCCATCCCCGCATCTGCGCCAGAAACCGCATGCAAACTCCGTAACCCCGCGACCCGCCGCCGCCCTGCTGCCGGAGCCTTTAGCGGAAATTCCTTATCGTTTCCTCATCGCATTTCCTTTTGTTCCGCGATGGGACGGTGATGGGCGCAAAGGTTAAAATGCGCGCTTTGCCCCGATCATCATTCCCTTGCTTGGCAAAGCCGCGCCGGCTCCGCTATGCGGGTGCCATGCTGCTTCAACCCAATAGTCTCGCGCTGATCGGCAACACGCCGATGGTGCGCCTCGCCGGCCCCTCGCAGGAGACGGGCTGCGACATTTTCGCCAAATGCGAATTTGCCAATCCCGGCGCCTCCGTGAAGGATCGCGCTGCCCTGTTCATCGTCAACGATGCCGAGGAAAAGGGGCTGCTCAAGCCTGGCGGCACGATCGTGGAGGGGACGGCCGGCAATACCGGCATCGGCCTGGCGCTGGTCGCCAATGCGAAGGGTTATAAGTCGATCATCGTCATGCCCGAGACGCAGAGCCGGGAAAAGATGGACACGCTGCGCGCTCTGGGCGCCGAGCTGGTCACCGTGCCGGCGGCGCCCTATTCCAACCCCGGCCATTTCGTCCACACTTCGCGCCGATTGGCGGAGGAGACGGAAGGGGCGATCTGGGCCAACCAGTTCGACAATATCGCCAATCGCAAGGCGCATATCGTGGGCACGGCCGAAGAAATCTGGACGCAGATGGACGGCCGTATCGACGGTTTCACCTGCGCGGCGGGCACCGGCGGGACGATCGCGGGCGTGGGCCTGGGCCTGAAAGCCAAGGATGAGGCGATCACCATTGCCTTGAGCGACCCGCATGGCGCGGCGCTGTTCAACTATTATGCCCATGGCGAATTGAAGGCGGAAGGATCGTCGGTCGCCGAAGGCATCGGGCAGGGGCGCATCACCGCCAATCTGGACGGTGCGCCGATCGACACGCAATTTCGCATCTCCGACGAAGACGGCCTGCTCTGGGTGCGCCGCCTGCTGGCCGAAGAAGGGCTGTGCCTGGGCCTGTCGTCGGGCATCAATGTCGCGGGCGCGGTGGCGCTGGCGAAGCAATTGGGGCCGGGCAAGCGGATCGCGACGATCCTGTGCGACACCGGCTTCCGGTACCTGTCGACCCTCTACAACCGGCAATGGCTGGAATCTAAGGGCTTGACGGTCTTCCCCTGGCTCGCGCACACTGCATGATCGTCGACACGGGTCGCGGCGAAGAGAATAAGAGCGCAAGCATGGCTGAAGCACCCCGCCGTCAGGAAGGGTTACAGCGCGTCCAGATCGGCCTCACCGGTCTGGCGGGTGTCGTGCTGCTCGTGGGCCTTGCCAATATCGTGATCGAAAAGGCGCGGATGGACGACGCCGCGCTGCCGCCGCCGGTGGTGCCGACGCTCAGCCAAACGCAAAATGCCGTCTCGCCCAAGGAGCCTTTGGCGGAACTGGGCGTACAACCCGCGCCGGAGCAGGCGCCGATCGTGCCCGACCTCCAGCCCGATCCCAATATCCGCAAGCCCATGGACCGCGATCCCGCGCAGCAACAGCGCTAGGGGCGGCGTGGCCTCCATTTTCATCGTCATTACGAGCGTATCGGGCCAAAGGCGGGCAAGGCTCAACGAATCCAAGGCCGCGCCGTGGATTGCTTTGCTGCGCCCGCCATGGCGAATGACAAGTCTGCGCAAATGATGGCCGGCCTGAAGCGATTCCTGTGGCTTTGGCTGCCGCCGCTCGGGATTTTTCTGGCCGGCCTGAAGCGCGCTTTCCTGACCGGGCAGGCCGATCCATGGGATTGGGGATGGCCTGCCGCCTTGCTACTGGCCGGGGCTGGCCTGCTGCTCTCGCGGCGTGGCTGGCCAATGCAGGCCTGGGTGGCGCTGGGTGGTGTCGGGATGGCGCTGATCTTCTGCACGCTGGCGGCTGCTCGCGCGCCGGATCAGTTGGCGGCAGTGGGGCTATTGGCGGTGGTGCTGCTCGCCATGTTCGGCGGCGCTTTGCTCATGCCAGGGCGCCATGACGCTGGCGCATATGAAGCGTTCCTTGGCGCAGGCCGGGGAACGGGCAGGGGTGGGTTCGTATCTATATCTGCCGGGATTGGCCTCCTCACTCTCGCCGCGCTCCTCCTCTGGCGCGGCCCAGCCCAGCCGGTCCAGCCTGTCCCGGATCGCCCCAGCCTCGCCGTCATCACCGGCCTGCCGCTCTTCTGGGATGAAGCGGGAAGGGGTGGGCTGCGCGATGCGCCGATCGTCACGATCTTGCGTACCCGCTTCGCCGTCACGCCGTTGGACGACCCGCTCCAACTCAAGGCCTCCGGCGCCCGCCGCCTGCTATTGGCCCAGCCGCGCGCGCTGACGCCGGTGCAACTGGTCGCGATCGACCAATGGGTGCGGGATGGCGGGACGGCTCTGGTGCTGGCCGACCCGCTGCTGCGCTGGCCATCCGACCTGCCGCTGGGGGATCGCCGCCGTGCCCCCGCTGCGAGCCTGTTGCAGCCCTTGCTCGGCCATTGGGGTTTCCGCTCGTCCGCCATCAAAAGTGAGGAAATCCGTCATTTCGCCCCCGATGGCATGCTCATCACCCTGTCGGGCATGCGCGCCTATCCCACCGCAGAGAAAGACGGGATCGTCCAGCGCAAGCAGATGGGGCAGGGGGCGGCGCTGGTGATGGGCGACGCCGATCCGATCGACGACCGGCTCTGGCTCGCCGATCCCGCTCATCCGCTCGATCCCCGCTATTGGGTGGCCGATACGCCCGCACTGCTCGTCCACTGGCTGGGCGCCGCCGCCATATCCGGCGACCGGCGCTGGATGCGGGACTCGCGGGACGTCACCCGCGCCATTCGCTGGGCGCTTTTGGTTGGGACGATATGGGCGATGATGGGTGCGATGGCCTTTCGCCGGGAAAGGCGCGGTTTCAGCGCTGGAACAAAAAAAGAACATGGCGGGGTAAAAGATAACAAATCCGGTTAGCCCCGTATTTCACCGTCTTTTCCCATCGCCACCCATGCTTTCCCATTGCAGTCCACCCCCATGCTTGGTAGGAAAACAGGCATTGGGGTTCGTCAGGCTTTGCGTTGTCCTGTGCGCTGGATGGTGTTCTCATGATTCCGGCGACGGACGGCCTGTGCCCCGAAAACAAGGGGCCAGGTCGCCATCGTGTCGGACGTCATTCTCTATTCGGGCAACGCATTCAGCGTCGCGGACGGCAAAGGCCGTTTCGTGCTGCCCCTGGAGATGCGCAAGCTGGTCAAGCAGGCCAGCGGCGGCGAGAATCGCCTGTGCCTGTCGGTCCATTTCGACAATGGTTGCGCCACCGGCTTCGGCCTGTCCCACAAACAGTTCCTGTTCGAAGAGGTCGAGAAGCTGGAGCGCCAGGCCTATGAGGGCGGGCGCGATTTCAACGCCGATCTGGAACGCGAAAACCGCCTCGGCACGATCGAGGACGTGAATTTCGACGATGCCGGCCGATTCTTCCTCCACCCCGATATCAAGGAAGAAGCCGGCATTACGGACGCGATCTTCTTCTATGGCGTGGGCCGCTATTTCCAGATCTGGAAGCCCGAAGCCCTGGTCGAAAGCCCGGATCGTCCGGCGCTGATCCGCAACAAGGTCCGCCGCTGGATCGATGCGCGCGCGGAAGGGGCTGCCAAGTGAGCGACTCCGCCGCCCCGCACATCCCCGTCCTGATCGACGAAGTCCTCGACGCCCTCGCCATCACCCCCGGCGAGATCCATGTCGACGGCACGTTCGGCGCAGGCGGCTATAGCAGTGCGATGGCCCGTGCCGGCGCCCGCGTCTTCGCCTTCGATCGCGACCCCGATGCGATCCGGGAAGGGCAGGCGGTGGCCGACGCGCATCAGATCACGCTGATCCCCGGCGAATTTTCGCGCATGGCGGAATTGCTGGCGGAGCGCGGCATCGAGAAGCTGTCGGGCATCACGCTCGATATCGGCGTATCGTCGATGCAGCTGGATCGGGCGGAGCGGGGCTTCTCCTTCCAGTCGGACGGTCCGCTCACCATGACGATGAGCCAGGACGGCATGAGCGCCGCCGATTTCCTCAACACGGCGTCTGAGGAAGAGATCGCCAACGTCATCTACCGCTATGGCGACGAGCCCAAGTCGCGCCGGGTTGCCCGCGCGATCGTGGAGGCGCGCCCGCTGGAGCGCACCGGCCAGCTGGCCACCGTCGTCCGCAAGGCGCTGGGCCACAAGCCGCATGACAAGAAAGACCCGGCGACCCGCACCTTCCAGGCGATCCGCATCCATGTGAACCGCGAACTGGAGGAGCTGGAGCTGGCTCTCGAAGCGGCCGAAGCGCTGCTGGAGGAGGGCGGTCGCCTCGCGATCGTGACCTTCCACTCTCTGGAAGACCGCATCGTCAAACAATTTCTGCGCAACCGCAGCGGCGGCGACAGCGGCGGGTCCAGGCATATGCCCGAACGCGCCGCCGGGCCGCAGCCCACCTTCGCCAAACCGGCCAAGGCGGTGAAGGCGGGCGAGGCCGAACTGGCGCGCAACCCCCGTGCCCGATCCGCCACGCTGCGCGCTGCCATCCGTACGTCTGCCCCCGCCCACCAGTCTCTTCGGAGTGCCCGTTCATGATCGCCGTCAAAAGGTTGCAGAGCCTGATCTGGGTGATCCTGGTCGCGCTGGGTGCGCTGGGCGCTTATATGGTGTCGCTCAAAGTCGCGACCGAACGCAACGAACTGATGAAGGTCCGGGCGCAGATCGCACGGACGAAGGCCGACATCCGCTATCTGGAAACTGAATTCAGCGCACGCGCCTCCATGCGTCAGCTGGAACGCTGGAATCAGGACGATTTCATGTATTCGACGCCCAGCGCCCAGCAATATCTGGGTGGTGAGCGGGCGCTGGCCCATCTGGACGGGGTCCAGCCCAACGGTCCCGATTATGTCGCGCCGCCGGTGATGGTGGCGATGGTCGAAACCCCGGCCGACCTGCCCTCCGCCCCGCAAAAGGCGCCCGAAAGCCCCGCCGCAACCCAGATTCGCAGCGATATCGCGGTGATCCGCGAAGCCCATGCTGCCGACGCCGTCGACAAGCTGCCCAAGCCCGCGCCGCGTACCCCCGCGCAGCAGGCGAAGGCCGACGCCGACGTGTCGAAGCCCAATCCGATCGCGCGCAAGGCGGAGCGGATGGCGATGCTCGATGCCAAGCTGCTGGATGACAGCACGCTGGGCGACCTGAGCGCCAAGGCGGCGCGCGAGAAGCGCAAGGAGGCGCGCTGATGGCCACGATCATTGTCCAGCCGGGCGGCGAGCGGGCCGGGCGAGCGCGGGTCAACCTGACCGCCATCGCCCACAACCGGCTGATGCTGCTGCTGATCCTGTTTCTTGCCATCACTGCCATATTGATCGGCCGACTCGCCTGGGTCGGCATTTTCGCGCATGGCAATGCGGGGGACGGCAGCCTGTCGCCCTTCCTGCCGGCGCGCGCGGATATCGTCGATCGCAACGGCGTGCCGCTGGCGCGCACCATGGACGCCTATTCGGTGGCGGTGCGCCCGTCCAAGCTGATCGGCGATCCGGGCGAACTGGCCCGCAAGCTGCACGAAATCTTCCCTGACGAACCCGAGGCGGCGTTCTACAAGAAGCTGACCGGCCGTGGCTGGGCCTATCTGCGCCGCCGCGCCCTGCCCGAAGAAGTGGCAGCGGTGAACGCGCTGGGCGAAATCGGCATCGAATTTCCGCGTGAGAAGGAACGCCTCTATCCGCAGCGCACGCTGGCGGCCCATGTGCTGGGCTTTGCGCCCAATGCCGAAGGGCAAGGCGGCATGGGCGTGGAAGCGGCCTTCAACGATCGGCTGACGCAGGCCGCGCAACGCGGCAAGCCCTTCGCCATCTCGATCGACAGCCGGGTGCAGGGCGCGCTGGAAAGCGAACTTTACGCGCAGCTGGTACAGACCAAGGCGAAGGGCGCGGGCGGCATCATCATGGACGCCAATACCGGCGAGATCATCGCCATGGCCTCCATCCCCGTCTTCGATCCCAACAAGCTGCAAAATTATGCGGGCAAGACGTGCAGCGAATCGCCGCTTTGCAACCATATGGTGCAGGCCCGCTACGAATTGGGTTCGTCCTTCAAGCCGCTGTCGATCGCGGCGGCCATGGATGCCGGTGTCGTGACGTCGATGAGCAAGCGCTATGACGCCACCGCGCCGCTCGCCGTCGCCGGCTTCCGCATCCGCGACGATCATTCCATGGGTCGCTGGATCAACGTGCCGGAAATCCTGGTCCACAGCTCGAACATCGGCACGGCGCGCATCGCCGACGAAATGGGCGCGGAGCCGCTGCAAAAGATGTTCCGCAGCCTGGATTTTGACCAGCGCGCGCCGATCGAGTTCAATGAACGGGCCAAGGGCATCTGGCCGTCCAGCTGGGGCCGCATCACCAGCATGACCACGGCCTACGGCCATGGCATCGCGGTCACGCCGCTGCATCTGGCGGCGGCCTATGCGGCGCTGGTCAATGGCGGCATCTGGCGCCCCGCCACCATGCGCAAGCTGCGCCCGGACGAAGTGCCCGAAGGACGCCGCGTCTTCACCGCCGCCACCAGCGCGCGGATGCGCCAACTGTTGCGGATGATCGTATCGGCGGGTACAGGACGAAGCGCCGACGCCAAGGGATTCCGGGTGGGAGGCAAGACGGGTTCCGCCGAAAAGCCCCAGGAGGGGCGCTATAACAAGACTTCGCTCGTGACGACTTTCGCTTCTGCCTTCCCGATGGACAATCCCCGCTATGTCGTGGTCGCGATCATGGACGAGGCGACCGGCCAATATGGCCTGCGCACCGCTGCCTGGACCGCCGCTCCGGTGGTGAAGCGGGTGGTGGAGCGCACCGGCCCGATGCTGGGCGTGATGCCGGACGAAAGCCGTGACGTGGATATCTCGGATCTGATGCCGCTGCTGCACGGCGACAAGGAGAAAGAATGATGCGCCTCGGGTCGCTTATCGAGGGGCTGGATGTGGATGGTTCGGACAAGGTCGGCGGCACCGCCGGCCTTGACGCGTCTGTGACCGGCTTCGCCATCGACAATCGCAAGGTCGCGCCCGGCACCGTGTTCGGCGCATTTCAGGGCCTGCGCGTCAATGGTGAGGATTATATTCCCGACGCGGTGAAGGCCGGTGCTGTCGCCATCGTCGCCCGCCCCGAAGCGAAGGTGGAAGGGGCGATCCATATCGCCCACGCCAATCCCCGCCGCCTGCTGGCGCTGATGGCCGCACGCTATTTCGCGCCCTTCCCGGACATGACCGTCGCTGTCACCGGCACCAATGGCAAGACCAGCACGGTGGAACTCGCGCGCCAGCTGTGGCGCATGCTGGGCCACAAGTCCGCGTCGATCGGCACGCTGGGCGTCACCACGGCGGTCGATCAGGTGTCGACCGGCCTCACCACGCCGGACATCGTCACCTTCCTCGCCAATATGTCGGGCCTGAAGCGCGAAGGCATCACCCATGCCGCGTTTGAGGCGTCCAGCCATGGCCTGGACCAATATCGCACCGAGGGGCTGCCGGTCGTCGCCGGCGCCTTCACCAACCTGTCGCGCGATCATCTCGATTATCATGGCGACATGGACAGCTATTTCGACGCCAAGATGCGCTTGTTCGACGAAGTCGTGTCGGCCGACGGCACGGCCGTCGTCTGGGCTGACGATGCGTGGTCGGACAAGGTCATCCAGCGCGCTACGAAGGGGGGGCTTCGGGTGCTGAGCGTCGGGGTGCAGGGACAGGCATTGCGCCTCGTCAACCGCACCCCGACCCAGTTGGGCCAGACGCTGGAGGTTGAAGCCGATGGCAAGATCTACAAGGTCAATCTGCCGTTGATCGGCGCCTATCAGGCCGCCAATGCGCTGACCGCCGCCGGCCTCGTCATCGCGACCGGCAGTGACACGGCCAAGGTGATGGAACTGCTCGGCCGGGTCCAGCCGGTGCGCGGCCGGCTGGAACGCGCGGTCATCAGCAAGGCGGGCGCCCCCGTCTATGTCGATTATGCCCATACGCCCGACGGCCTGAAGGCCGCGATAGAGGCGCTGCGCCCGCATACGCGCGGCAAGCTCATCACCCTGTTCGGCGCCGGCGGCGATCGCGATGCGGGCAAGCGCCCGCTGATGGGCAAGGTCGCGGCCGAACTGTCCGACCATGTCATCGTCACCGACGACAATCCCCGTTCGGAAGAACCCTCCGCCATCCGCGCCGCCGTGCTGGCGGGCGCGCCGCAGGCCGAGGAAATCGGCGGTCGCCGCGCCGCCATCGCCGCCGCCATCGGTCAGGCGGGCGCGGACGATATCGTCCTGCTGGCCGGCAAGGGCCATGAACAGGGCCAGATCATCGGCGACCGCGTGCTGCCCTTCGACGACGTCACCGTCGCACGGGAGTGCGCGGGTTGATTCTGGGTTCCCACCTTTCCGTTCGGTTCGAGCTTGTCGAGAACCGTTTGGCGCATATGGTTCTCGACAAGCTCGAACCGAATGGAGGATGGCGTCGATGACCGACCTCTGGACCTCCGCCGAAATCGCCGAGGCCACAGGCGGCGCCGCGTCGGCGCCGTTTGCCGTTTCGGGCGTCGCCTTCGACAGCCGCGAAGTGGGGCAGGGCGACCTGTTCGTCGCGATGAAGGGCGAGGCGACCGACGGCCATAAGTTCGTCGACAAGGCGTTCGGCCAAGGCGCGGCCGGCGCGATCGTCAGCGAACCGGTCGAACACCCCCATATCCTCGTCCCCGACAGCGCTCTCGCGCTCGAGGCGCTGGGAAAAGCATCGCGCAAGCGCATGAATGGCAAGGTAATCGGCGTCACCGGATCGGTCGGCAAGACCGGCACGAAGGAAGCGCTGTTTCAGGCGCTGGATCGTGCCGCGCCGGGCGAGGTGCATCGTTCGGTCAAAAGCTACAATAATCATGTCGGCGTGCCCTTGAGCCTGTCGCGCATGGCGCGCGATACGTCCTATGGCGTGTTCGAAATGGGTATGAACCATGCCGGCGAACTGTCTGCGCTAACACGACAAGTCCGTCCGCATGTCGCTATCGTCACGGCCATCGCGCCAGCCCATATCGAATTTTTCGGCACCGAAGCGAAGATCGCCGAAGCCAAGGCGGAGATTTTCGAGGGACTGCAACCTGGCGGCACCGCGATCATCCCCTATGACAGTCCGCATGTCGCGCTGCTCTACAACAAGGCGGAGCGCCACGCCGCCCGCATCCTGACCTTCGGCACCAGCCCGCAGGCCGATATCTGCGCGCGCGAAGCCGTGCCCGCGCCGGGCGGAGGCACTTTGGTCACGGCAACCCTGCCGGGTGCCGAACTCTGCTTCACCGTCGCGGCGCCGGGCGACCATTGGGTGTCCAACGCGCTCGCCGTGCTGGCCGCGGTCGAGGCGGTCGGCGGCGATCTGGCGGCGGCGGGCCTGGCGCTGGCCGAAATGCCGGGCCTGCCAGGCCGGGGCGAACGGCGCATCCTCCCGGTCGCGGGTGGCGAAGCGCTGCTGATCGACGAAAGCTACAACGCCAATCCGCTGTCCATGAAGGCGACGCTCACCCAGCTTGGTCGGGAAAAGGCCGATCGTCGCATCGCCATATTGGGCGGCATGCGCGAACTGGGCGACCGCAGCGTCGAACTCCATGCCGGCCTTGCCGAACCGCTGGGCGCGGGACAGGTCGATTATGTCATATTGGTCGGCGCGGAAATGGCGCCGCTGGCCGATGCGCTGGGCAGCGCCATTCCCCATGTCCATGTTGCCGACACGGCGGCGGCCATCCCCCTCATCCAAACCGAAATGCGCGCGGGCGACGCGATCCTGGTCAAGGGCTCCAACGGCGTGGGCCTGTCCCGCCTGGTCGCTGCCCTGGCCGAGGCCGCCCGTGACGGAGATACGAACTAATGCTCTACTGGCTGGCCGAAACCCTGGATTTCGCAGGTATTTTCAACCTGATCCGTTACCTGTCCTTCCGGGCGGGCGCGGCGATCTTCACCTCGCTCATCATCGGCCTCGTCATCGGCCCCAAATTCATCGGCTGGCTGCGTGTCCGTCAGGGCAAGGGACAGCCGATCCGCGACGACGGCCCGCAAAGCCATCTGGCCAAGCGCGGCACGCCGACCATGGGCGGCCTCATGATCCTGACCTCCATGGTCGTTTCCGTGCTGCTGTGGATGGACCTGCAATCCACCTATGTCTGGGCCTGCCTGTTCGTGACCCTGGGTTTCGGCGCGATCGGCTTCCTCGACGATTATGACAAGGTGACGAAGGCCAGTCATAAGGGGCTTTCGGGGCGGATGCGCCTGATCTTCGAATTTCTCATCGCCGGTGTCGCCGCCTGGATGATCGTTCATCAGCATGGCAATACCGCGCTCTACGTGCCTTTCTACAATGGCCCGGCGATCGAACTGGGGCCGTTCTACTTCTGCTTTGCCGCCTTCGTCATCGTGGCGTTCGGCAATGCGGTGAACCTGACCGACGGCCTCGACGGCCTCGCCACCATGCCGGTCATCATCGCCAGCTTGGCCTTCATGCTGATCGTCTATCTGGTCGGCCGCGCGGATTTTGCCGCCTATCTGGGCATCCCCCATGTGCCGGGCGCGGGCAACCTCACCATATTGTGCGGCGCGATCATCGGCGCGGGCCTGGCCTTCCTGTGGTTCAACGCGCCGCCGGCCGCCGTCTTCATGGGCGACACCGGATCGCTGGCGCTGGGCGGCACGATCGGCGTGATCGCCGTCACCGCCCACCATGAAATCGTGCTGGGCATTATCGGCGGGCTGTTCGTGGTGGAAGCGCTGAGCGTCATCATCCAGGTCTTCTTCTACAAGCGCACCGGCAAGCGCGTGTTCAAGATGGCGCCGATCCATCATCATTTCGAACAATTGGGCTGGGCCGAACCGACCGTGGTGATCCGTTTCTGGATCATCGCCTTCATCCTGGCGCTCGCCGGCCTTGCCACCTTGAAGCTGAGGTAAGCGGATGATCGTTTCGGAGGCTTTCAAGGGGAAAACCTACGCCGTGCTGGGCCTTGCCCGCTCGGGCCTTGCCACGGTCGACACGCTGGTCGCCAGCGGCGCGCGCGTCGTCGCCTGGGATAGCCGGGATGAAGCGCGCGCGCTGGTCGCGGGCAAGGCGGAGCTGGGCGATCCGATGGAGATCGACCTCGCCGGTTTCGACGGCATCGTCGTGTCGCCGGGCGTGCCATTGAACCGCCACCCCATCGCCATGCGCGCCAAGATCGCGGGCGTGCCGATCATCGGCGACATCGAACTGTTCGCGCTCGCCCGGCCGACGCTGCCGCCGCACAAGGTCGTCGGCATCACCGGCACCAACGGCAAGTCGACCACCACGGCGCTGATCCACCACATCATCGAACAGGCGGGTTTCCCCACGGTGATGGGCGGCAATATCGGCCTGCCGATCCTGAGTCAGCCGCCGCTGGAGCCGAACCTGCATGGCGTGGGCGTCTATGTGCTGGAACTCTCCAGCTATCAGATCGACCTGACCCACAGCCTCGACTGCGACGTCGCGGTGCTGCTCAACATCACGCCGGACCATCTCGATCGCTATGACGGCTTCGAAGGCTATGTCGCGTCCAAGGCACGGCTGTTCACGATGCAGTCGGCCGGGCATGTGGCGGTCATCGCGACCGAGGATGAGCCGAGCCGAGGGATCGCCACACAACTCCGTCATTCCCGCGAAGGCGGGAACCCATCTCCGGACCTTGCCTCCGTACGCGAGTCCGGGGAGATGGATGCCCGCCTTCGCGGGGATGACGTGGTTGAGGTTGGGTCAGGGGATATCGATCCCGTCGCTCAACTCACCTGGCCCGCCCTTCAAGGTCCGCACAATGCGCAGAACGCCGCTGTCTCTGTCGCTGTCGCACAGGCGCTGGGGATCGACGAAGCGACCATAGCCGCGGCCCTCGCCAGCTACGCTTCGCTCCCCCACCGCATGCAGGCCGTCGGCACCCATAATGGCGTCCTCTACGTCAATGACAGCAAGGCGACCAACGCCGCCTCCACCGCGCCTGCGCTCGCCGCATGGCCCGCGAAGAACGGCAAGCCCCGCATCCACTGGATCCTGGGCGGCGTCGCCAAGTCCGACAATCTGGACGAGTGCGTCCCGCATTTCGCCAACATCGCCCACGCCTATACCATCGGTGAAGCGGGGCATATGTTCGCCGATCTGCTTCGTGCCTCTATGGCGGTGGACGACAGTGAAATGCTAAGCGCCGCCGTCCGCCGCGCCGCGCGCATCGCGCAGCCGGGGGATGTGGTGCTGTTGTCGCCCGCTTGCGCCAGTTTCGACCAGTTTCGCGATTTCGAAGCGCGCGGCGATGCCTTCGCCGCCGCCGTTGCGGCGCTGGACTCTATTGGCGAATAAACCACCAAGTCGGGGGCGACACGATGGGCAGGGAAGGGACGACGCGCATGTTCAAGGCTGGCGAACTGGTGAAGGGTTTCCGCACCCGCACCGTGCCGCGCGAACGGACGGCGCTCGCCATCTGGTTCTGGGAAATCGACCGCGTTCTGCTGTCGCTCATCGTCACGCTGATGGCGATCGGGCTGGTGGCGGTCGCCGCTGCTTCCCCCGTCGCCGCGATCGACCGATCGACCGCCTCGGTCGCGGTCAATCCGCTGATCTATTTCTACCGCCAGCTGATGTGGGTGTTCATCGGCCTGCCGGTCATGCTCATCATCTCCATGCTGCCCCGGCCGCAGGCGCGGCGGCTCGCCATCTTCGGCTGCGCCTTCTTCTTCGTGATGCTGCTGTGCGTGCCGATCCTTGGGTCCACCGTGAACGGGGCGAAGCGCTGGATCGACCTGCCGGGCTTCCGCTTTCAGCCTTCGGAGTTCCTCAAGCCCGTCTTCGTCGTGGCGCTCGCCTGGCTGCTGTCGCTGCGGACCAAGGATATGAGCCTGCCGGTCGTGCCGCTGAGCTTCTGCGTCACCGGCCTCATCGCCATCATCCTGATGCGTCAGCCCGACTTCGGCCAGACCGTGATTTTCTGCGCCTGCCTTGGCGTATTGCTGTTGCTGTCGGGCGTATCGATGCGCTTCATCGGCGCGATGGGCGGGGTGGCGCTGGCGGGGCTGGTCGCCGTCTATATGTTCTATGAAAATGGGCGGCAGCGCGTGAACGACTTTCTGGGCATCGGTGTCCAGCTGGATGCCGGCCCGGATCAGACCGACCTTGCCTTCCGCACCATTTCCCATGGCGGCTTCACCGGCGTCGGGCCGGGCGGGGGACAGAACAAGTTCCGCCTGCCCGAAGCGCATACCGACTATATCTTCTCGGTCATCGGCGAAGAGTTCGGCTTGCTTGCCTGCATCGCCATCGCCTGCGTCTATCTCGCCATCGTGGTGCGCGTGCTGCTGCGGCTGCTGGATGAGGAGGATGTGTTCACCATCCTCGCCGCCGCCGGCCTCACCACCCAGTTCGGGCTTCAGGCAATCATCAACATGGGCGTCAATGCGCAGATATTTCCGTCAAAAGGCATGACGCTGCCCTTTATCAGCTACGGTGGCTCCTCTATGCTAGCGCTTTGTATCGGCGTCGGCCTGCTGCTCGCATTCACGCGGCGCAACCCCTTCATGGGTCGGCACACGGTCGTCAAATGGAGTGGTCGATGAGCATTTCCCGTCACTTCGTCCTCGCCGCCGGCGGGACGGGGGGTCATATGATTCCAGCGCACGCCGTGGCGGAGGAACTGATGGCGCGCGGCCATCATGTCGCCCTCGTCACCGATGAGCGCGGCGCGAAGATCCCCGGCCTGTTCGACAAGGCGCAGGTGCATATCATGCCCGCCGGTCGCATGACGAAGAACCCGCTCAGCTGGCCCGGCGCGCTCAAGGCGATCCTGGCCGGTCGTGCCATGTCCCGCCGACTGAACGAAACCTTCCGCCCGACCGCCGTGGTCGGCTTTGGCGGCTATCCCGCCATGCCCGCGCTGCTCGGCGCGCTGGCGGACGGCATCCCGACCGCGATCCACGAACAAAATGCCGTGCTGGGCCGGGTGAACCGCATCCTGTCGGGCCGGGTCGATGCGATTGCCACCGCCTATCCCGACGTCCAGCGCCTCAAGAGCGCCTATGCGGCCAAGGTCCACCTGATCGGCAATCCGGTCCGCGAAGAAGTGAAGCAGTTGCGCGAGGAGGAGTTTCCCGCGCTGACCGACGAAAGCGTCTTCCGCGTGCTGGTGATCGGCGGCAGCCAGGGCGCCTCCATCCTGTCCAGCGTCGTGCCCGAAGGCCTGTCGATGCTGCCGGTCGCGCTGCGCCGCCGCCTGCAAGTGACGCAGCAATGCCGTGCCGAGGATATCGAGCGCGTGCGCAAGACCTATGCGGAGATGGAAATCCCCGCCGACCTCGCCACCTATTTCAATGATGTGCCCGAAAAGCTGGGCTGGTCGCATCTGGTGATCGCCCGCGCTGGCGCCTCGACGCTGGCCGAACTCACCTGCGCCGGCCGCCCCGCGATCCTCATCCCGCTGCCCAGCGCGATGGACGATCATCAGACCGCCAATGCCAAGGAAATGACCGAAGCCGGCGGCGCGCGTACGATCAGCCAAGCGCGCTTCACCGCGGTCGAACTGGCCAAGCAAATGCAGAAAATGGCGCTGGAACCCGGCGCGCTGCAAAATGCGGCCAAGCGCGCCCGCAATTGCGGCCGTCCCAACGCCGCGCGCGACATGGCCGACCTGCTGGAAAGCATCGGCCATGCCCCCATCGTCAATGATCCGGTCACGGTCGGCCCGACCCCGACCACGCTTAATCTCCAGGGAGTTCCCGCATGAAGGGTGTCGGCACAGACATCGGCACGATCCATTTCATCGGCATCGGCGGCATCGGCATGTCCGGTATCGCCGAAGTGATGCACAATCTGGGTTACAGCGTGCAAGGGTCCGACGTGGCCGAAGGCTATGTCGTGGAAGGGCTGCGCGCCAAGGGCATTAAGGTGATGATCGGTCACAAGGCCGAAAATCTGGGCGACGCCGCCGTGGTCGTCACCTCCACCGCGATCAAGCGCGGCAATCCGGAGGTCGAACTGGCGCTGGAAAACCGTATCCCGGTCATCCGTCGCGCCGAAATGCTCGCCGAACTGATGCGCCTCAAATCCACCGTGGCCATCGCCGGCACGCATGGCAAGACGACGACCACCTCCATGGTCGCCGCGCTGCTGGACGCGGGCGGCGTCGACCCCACGGTCATCAACGGCGGCATCATCAACAGCTATGGCTCCAACGCGCGCCTCGGCAACAGCGACTGGATGGTCGTGGAAGCCGACGAGAGCGACGGCAGCTTCCTGCGCCTCGACGGCACGATCGCCGTCGTCACCAATATCGATCCTGAACATCTGGACCATTATGGCAGCTTCGACCGGGTGAAGGACGCCTTTGTCGAGTTCGTCGGCAACGTGCCCTTCTATGGCGCGGCGATGCTCTGCCTCGATCATCCCGAAGTGCAGGCCATCCTGCCGCGCGTGCAGGACCGCCGCATCGTGACCTACGGCTTCTCGGCCCAGGCCGATATTCGCGGCGACAATGTTCAGCCGATCCCCGGCGGCAACCGCTTCGACATCCAGATTCGCGAGCGCGACGGGTCGACCCGCCGGATCGAGGGGATCGAAATGCCGATGCCCGGTCGCCACAATGTGCTGAACGCCATGGCGGCGATCGGCGTGGCGCTGCAAATGGGCATCGACGATGCGACCATCCAGACCGGCTTCGCCAAATTCGGCGGCGTGAAGCGCCGCTTCACCAAGGTCGGCGAGATTGAGGTTCGCCAAGAAACCGGAAACTCTGGCACCGCCACCGTCATCGACGATTATGGCCACCACCCGGTGGAGATCAAGGCGGTCCTCGCCGCCGCACGCGAAGGCGCCAAGGGCCGCGTCATCGCGGTGGTCCAGCCGCACCGCTTCACCCGCCTGCGCGACCTGATGGACGAGTTCCAGCAGGCGTTCAACGACGCCGACATCGTCTATGCCGCCCCCGTCTACACGGCGGGCGAGCAGCCGATCGAAGGCGTGGACAGCGCCGCACTGGTCGCCGGCCTCAAACGGCGCGGCCATCGTCATGCCGGAACCGTGGCCGATGCCGCCGATCTGGCCGCCGTCATCGCCGCCGACATCCAGCCCGACGACATGGTCATTTGCCTTGGCGCAGGCGACATCACCAAATGGGCGGCGGGCCTCGCCGCTGCCGTGAACAGCGTGAAGGAAGCCGTCTGATGTTCGAGCTGTTCGCCGTAGGCCTGGAAATGCAGAAGCGCATGATCGACGCCCAGATGCAGGGCGTGGAGGTCGCGCGCGACATGGTGGAGGCCGCGCAGAAGCAGGTCCAGACCAGCCTCGCCGCGCATGATGCGGGGCAGGCGGGCATGAAGGCGATGAAGGGCTGGATGAACCTGTGGGGCATGCGCGGTTGACGACCATGACCGCCCTCCCGCCCGTTCGCGGCACGCTCAAGGCTGACGCCCCGCTGGCGCCGCTCGTCTGGTTCAAGGCGGGCGGCGTGGCGCAATGGCTGTTCGAGCCCAAGGATGCGGATGACCTGTCCGATTTCCTGGCCATGCTCGATCCGCAAGTGCCGGTCATGGCGCTCGGCCTCGGCTCCAACCTCATCGTGCGCGATGGCGGCGTGCCGGGCGTGGTCGTGCGTCTGGGCAAGCCCTTCGCGAAGGTCGATCGGCTCGATGACGTCACGCTGACCTGCGGCGCTGGTGCATCGGGCATCTTGGTTTCCTCGACCGCGCGCGATGTGGGCATTTCCGGCCTCGAATTTCTGCGCTCCATTCCCGGCACGGTCGGCGGCTTCGTACGCATGAACGGCGGCGCCTATGGCCGTGAGACGGCGGACATATTGGTGTCGTGCGACGTCGTGCTGCGATCGGGTGAACAGATCACGCTGCTGGCCCGCGACCTCCATTATACCTACCGCCATTCCAACCTGACCGACGGCGCGATCGTGGTCAGCGCGACTTTTCGTGGCGAACCGGGCGAACCCGCCGCGATCCAGGCTGAAATGGACCGCATCGCCACGGCACGCGAAGAAAGCCAGCCGCTGCGCAGCAAGACCGGCGGCTCCACCTTCAAGAACCCGGAGGGGCATAAGGCCTGGGCGCTGGTGGACGAAGCGGGCTGTCGCGGCCTGCAACTGGGCGGCGCGCAGGTGAGCGAAAAGCACACCAATTTCTTGCTGAACACCGGCGACGCCACCAGCGCCGATATCGAAGCGCTGGGCGAAGAAGTCCGCCGCCGCGTGAAGGACAAGAGCGGCGTCGAGCTGGAATGGGAAATTCAGCGAGTGGGTGTTAAAAAGATCGAAGGAAAAATCGCATGAGCCGTGGTCCCTGGCATGTCGCCGTCCTCATGGGCGGCTGGTCGGCGGAGCGCCCCGTGTCCCTGTCGTCGGGCGAGGGCGTCGCCAAGGCGCTGGAATCGCGCGGCCATAAGGTCACGCGCATCGATATGGACCGCAACGTCGCCGCGCGCCTTGCCGAAACCAAGGCCGACGTGATCTTCAATGCGCTCCACGGCGTCCCCGGTGAAAACGGCACCGTGCAGGGCATGATGGACCTGATGGGCCTCACCTACACCCATAGCGGCCTGGCCACATCGGTCATCGCGATCGACAAGCAGCTGACCAAGCAGGCGCTGGTGCCGCATGGCATTCCCATGCCCGGCGGCCATATCGTGCAGAGCGAAAGCCTCTTCGCCGCCGATCCGCTGCCACGCCCCTATGTGCTGAAACCCGTCAACGAAGGCAGCTCGGTCGGCGTCGCCATCGTCACGGCGGAGGGCAATTATGGCAACCCTATCGGCCGCGACAGTGTCGGCCCCTGGCAGGACTTCCCCGAACTGCTGGCCGAACCCTATATTCGCGGCCGCGAACTGACGACCGCCGTGCTGGGCGACGAAGCCTTGCTCGTCACCGAACTGCGCCCCAAGAGCGGCTTCTACGATTTCGACGCCAAATATACCGACGGGATGACGGACCATATCTGTCCCGCCGACCTGCCGCCCGAAATTACGGAAGCGTGCAAGGCGATCGCCCTGCGCGCCCATCAGCTTTTGGGCTGCAAGGGTGCTTCGCGCGCCGATTTCCGCTGGGACGATACGCAGGGGATCGAGGGGCTCTTCCTGCTGGAGGTCAATACCCAGCCGGGCATGACGCCCTTGAGCCTCGTCCCCGAACAGGCGGCGAAGCTGGGCATTGACTATGCCACGCTGGTAGAGACTATTGTGGCAGAGGCGCTGGACCGCGCCGGGGGACATGGCGATGGCTGAGGCACGTATCCGGCGCGGCGGCACCGCACGGCTGAGCAGCGCGAAGGGCAGGGCGACGAAAGGCGGTCGCGGCCGTGCGCTCAAGCGCCGCAGCTGGGTCGATCAGCTCATCGAATATCTGCCCGTCAGCGAAGCGACCCTGCAACGCATGGCCAGCTGGGCGATCGTCGGCATTTTCGGCGCGATCCTTATCTCCATCGCCATCTTCGCGGGCCTGCCCGGCATGGCCCGGCAGCAGGCGGCGGACATCGCTGCCCGCGCCGGCTTCGAAGTCGACAAGGTCGAGGTGCGCGGCGTCGAGCGGATGGACGAACTGGCCGTCTACAATATCGCGCTGGGCCAGGTGGATCGCTCCATGCTCTCGCTCGACCTGCCCAAGGTGCGGGCGGATATGCTCAAACTCGGCTGGGTCAAGGATGCGCGCATTTCCCGTCGCCTCCCCGATACGCTTGTGGTCGACATCGTCGAGCGCGACCCCGTTGCCGTGTGGCAGCATGAGGGGCAATTGCACCTGATCGACGTGCAGGGCGTGGTGCTTCAGTCCGTCTCCGCCAGCGCCATGCCGGATCTGCCGCTGGTTGTCGGGCCCAATGCCAATCGCCAGACTGCCGGCCTCAATCGTCTGATGGAAAATGCCCCGGCCTTGAAGCCCATGCTGGCCGGCGCGACCTGGGTCGGGAACCGCCGCTGGGATCTGCGCTTTCAATCGGGTGAGACGCTCTCCCTGCCGGAAGGTGACAAGGATTCGGCTGGTGCTCTAGTGAATTTCGCGCGGATGGACGGCGTCAATCGGCTGCTTGGCCGGGGCATCGTCAAATTCGACATGCGCGATCCCGACCGCTTCGTCCTGCGCCTGCCGCAGGGCAAGGTCGAGGAAAAGCCGACCGACGCCGCAGCGGCCACCGCCAAGGCACCGGACGCAGGCGAGGAAGGCTAAGACAAGATGGCGCAGCCCAAGGTCGAAAAGCTCATTACCGCGATCGACATTGGCTCCTGGAAAGTGTCGGCGCTGATCGCAGGTCGCACCGACACCGGCGAACTCGCGATCCTGGGCACGGGTCAGCGGGAAAGCCGTGGCGTGCGCCGGGGTTTCATCGCGGACATGGAGCGTACCGAACTGGCCGTCCGCGAAACCGTGGAGCAGGCGGAGCGGGTCGCAGGCACCAATATCGAGGATGTGTGGGTCAGCTTTTCGGGTGGCTCCCTCGTCAGCGACGTCGTCACGGTCGAGCGCGACATGGGCGGCTATCGCATCGAGCAGCCCGATATCGACGACCTGTTGACCACCGGGCAGCAGGGCATCGACCCCGATGGTCGCATCGTCCTCCATGCCCAGCCGACCTGCTTCACCATCAATGGCAAGGTGCCGGTGAAGAAGCCGCTCGGCATGCACGCCGACCTGTTGGGCGTCGACATCCATGTCGTGCTGGCGGACGGCGCGCCGCTCGCCAATCTCGACCTGTGCGTACGTGGCGCCTATCTCAACGTCAATTCGATCGTCGCCGCGCCGATCGCGACCGGCCTTGCCTGCCTGTCGGAGGAAGAGCGCGACCTGGGCGTTGCCCTGGTGGAAATGGGCGCGGGCGTCACCAATGTGTCGCTCTACGCCGGCGGCATGCTGGTCGGCCTTCATTCCATCCCGATGGGGGCGGCCGACATTACCGACGACATCGCCTCCTCCTTCGGCATCCGCCGCAGCCAGGCGGAGCGGATCAAATGCTTCTATGGTTCGGCCATGCAGAACCCCCGCGATTTCCGCGAGATGATAGAGATTGCGCCGCCCCATGGCGAAGCTGCGATTCCGGGGCAAGCCGCCGGTCCCAATGCGGAAGGGGGCAAGATCACCCGCGCATCGCTGGTCGGCGTCATTTGCGAACGGCTCAATCAGATCATGACCGAAGTGAATGCGGCGCTGGCCGGCATGGGCTTCAACTCCACCGGGCGTCAGGTCGTTCTGACCGGCGGCGGCGCGGAAATGAAGGGCATTGCCGATTATGCGCAGGGCGCTCTGGGCCGTGCCGTGCGCGTCGGGCGACCAAGGGGCTTGTCCGCCATGCCCGAAGCGCATAGTGGGCCGGCCTTCGCGACATTGGCGGGCCTCGCGCTTTACGGCGCTTCCAACCCGGTTGATCTCCGTACGATGGCGCCTGCGCCGCAAACGGTGCATCGTCTGGGTGCCCCGCTCTGGTGGCAGCGTATGATGCGCGCGATGAAGACGAACTATTAGACGAAATGCTATAAAGACGAAAATAGCTGGTGAAATACGCTATTTTCTGGTGTTAACATTGTATGACGGCGTTGCTTCCTGACGAGGAAGCTGAGGGAGCAGAATTTATGAGCATTGAAATCAGCCCACCGCATGTGGACGAACTGAAGCCGCGCATCGCGGTGATCGGCGTCGGCGGCGCGGGCGGCAATGCCATCGCGAACATGATTGCCGCTTCGGTCGAAGGCGTGGACTTCATCGTGGCGAATACCGACGCGCAGGCGCTGAACAGCTCGCCGGCCGAACGGCGTATTCAGCTTGGCCCGCAAATCACCGAAGGTCTGGGCGCCGGTTCGCGCCCCGAAATCGGCAAGGCGGCCGCTGAAGAAACCATCGCTTCGGTCGAAGAAGCGCTCAACGGCGCGCATATGTGCTTCATCACCGCCGGCATGGGCGGCGGCACCGGCACCGGCGCGGCCCCCGTCATCGCGAAGGCTGCGCGCGATCGCGGCATCCTGACCGTCGGCGTCGTGACCAAGCCTTTCACCTTCGAAGGCAATCGCCGCATGAAGTCGGCCGACGCCGGCATCGAAGAGTTGCAGAAGCATGTCGATACGCTGATCGTCATTCCGAACCAGAATCTCTTCCTGATCGCCAATCCGAACACGACCTTCAAGGAAGCGTTCCAGATGGCGGACGAAGTGCTGCAACAGGGCGTTCGCTCGATCACCGATCTCATGATCATGCCCGGCCTCATCAATCTCGACTTTGCCGACGTGCGTTCGGTGATGGGCGAAATGGGCAAGGCGATGATGGGCACCGGCGAAGCCGAAGGCGACGGCCGTGCGCTTCAGGCCGCCGAAAAGGCGATCGCCAACCCGCTGCTCGACGGCGTGTCGATGCGCGGCGCGAAGGGTGTGATCGTGTCCATCGTCGGTGGCGACGACATGCGCCTGATGGAAGTGGACGAAGCTGCCAACCATATCCGCGAACTGGTCGATCCGGACGCGAACATCATCTGGGGCAGCGCCTTCAATGACGGCCTCAACGGCAAGATCCGCGTGTCGGTGGTCGCCACCGGTATCGAAGCGGAAGCCGGCGGCAATGCCGCACCGCTGACGCAGCCGTTCAGCTTCGCCAACCGCCCGTCGGTTTCGGTGCCCCAGTCGCAGCCGCACGCAGCAGCGCCCAAGCCTGCGCCGGTCGTGGCACAGCCGGCCCCCGTCGCCGCACCTGCGCCGACGCCGGCCCCCGCGCCGCAGCCCGAGACGCTGGAACTCGACGTACCCGCCGCGCCTGCGCCGGTTGCGCCGGCTCCGGTCCCGTCGTCCTTCTCGCAGCCCAAGCCTGCGGCGGTGTTCGATGACGAGGATAGCAGTCAAGACGAACTGGTGCTTGGTGCCGAAGCGGCCGAACAGTCTGCCCCTGCCGCGCCGGCACCGCGTGTCGCCACCGGCGGCACCTTGTTCGAGCGCATGGCCGGTCTGACCCGCGGTGCGGACAAGGCGCCGGGCGCTGACGATGCTGCGCCGGGCGTGGACATCCCCCGCTTCCTGAATCGTCAGAGCAACCAGTAATTTTCAGGCCGGCTCCGGCCGTGAGGACATGATGAAGCGCGCTGTCGGTTGCCTGGGGCAACCCGGCGCGCTTTTTCGTTGCGCCAATTTCCTATTCAGCATGCGATCGATTAAGGCCCGGATGTGAAACAGACTTCTCCTTGGATTCTCGGACTTTGCCTGTCCGGTGCGATCGTGCTGCCGACAGGCATGGCGCAGGCGCAACTCGACCAGTCCCAACTGGTCCGCCCGCTCGGTGCGGCCGATCTCAATGCCAATCTGGCCCGGCTCGCGGCCAATCCGCGCGACGTCGCGGCGTTGATCGGGGCGGGTGAAGCCGCGCTGGCGCTGGACGATCCGCGCGCGGCTGCGGGCTTTTACGCGCGCGCCGACGCGATCGAGAGCGGCAATGGCCGGATCAAGGCGGGCCTTGGTCGGGTGATGCTCAAGATGCAGAACCCGGCCGAGGCGTTGCGCCTGTTCGATCAGGCGCAACGCCTCGGCTATCCCGACGCGACCATCCTGTCCGATCGCGGTCTGGCCAAGGATATGACCGGCGACCAGGCCGGCGCACAGCGCGATTATCAGGCGGCGTTGCAACGCACGCCCAATGATGACGAACTGGTGCGCCGCTACGCCGCTTCGCTCGGCATCTCCGGTCAGGTCGCTGCGTCGGACAAGATCCTCGAACCCTTGCTCTACAAGAGCGATCGGGCCGCCTGGCGCTACAAGGCCTTCATCCTGGCGATGAACAATAAGCAGGCCGACGCGAAGAAGGTTGCGGAGCAGACCATGCCCGCGCAGCTGGCCGGCGCCATCACCCCCTATATGCAGAAAATGCCCTATCTGACCGCCGCGCAAAAGGCCGCAGCGGTGCATTTCGGCCATTTTCCGCAGCAGATCGGCACCAGCATCGCGGCAATCACGCCGACCCCGCCGGCGCCCGGCATCGCCGTGGCCAAGCCGGTCACCGTCGCAGCCGCCACGCCGGAAAAGACGAAACCGCTCAGCCGCAGCGAACAGCGCCGCCAGCAGCGTGAGGCCGCCCGCAAGGCCCGCGAAGAGCGGCTGGCCGCTGCTCGCCGTCCGACACAAACACCGCCGGCGCAAACCCGCCCGGCTCAGGCACAGGTGGCGCAGGCCGCGACCAGGCCGCCAGTGCCGCAACCCACGCGCCAGCCGATCCTGCAACAGCCCACGCCGCAACCCAGCCGCTCGGCGCCAGCGCCGCAGGTGCAGTCGCTTCCGTCCGATGAACGCGGAAACGGCGCGCAGACCCGCACGGAAACTGTCCCGCTGCGGCCCGGAGAAAGCTTCCCGTCCACCGCCATGCAGGGACCGCCGGCGCCGGGCTTCGAATCGATCCAGAACAACGCGCCGCGCGCCACGCCGCCGCAAAACCCGCCGGCCAGCAGTGGATCGCAACTGAACGCGACTGCCCTCGCGCAGGCGCCCACGCCGCCAACGCCCGCGACGGCATCGCCTCAGCCGGCACCGGCTGCAACGACGCCCAGCGCTGAGGCGTCGCCGGCGCCCGTCACCCAGTCGCCCGCCACCGCGCAGCAGCCCGACCCCGAAATGGTCCGCACGCTGGCCGACATCATCCGCGCCATCGATGTGCCGCAGGGCGAGCGCCAGGCGAGCGTTGCCGCCGTCGACCTGAACGAGGTCGCCACGATTCAGGCCACCCGCCGCGCCGAACGGCAGGCCGCGGCCAAGGCGGCGGCCGACAAGGCCAAGAAGGACGCCGCGGCTAAGGTGAAGGCCGAAGCCGATGCGAAGGCCAAGGCCGCAGCGGAAGAAAAGAAGCGGCTCGCGGCCAATCCCTCGCGCAACTGGCTTCAGGTCGGCGTCGGCCAGAGCAAGGGCGCGCTTGGCTTCACCATGAAGGGCCTGCGCAAGAAATACACGATCCTGGCCCCGCAAGGCGCGTGGAGCGCCAGTTGGGGCCGCACGAATCGCTTGCTGGTCGGTCCCTTCGCCAGCTTCACCCGCGCCAAGGAACTGGAAACCAGCCTGAAGAAGGATGGCGCGGACGTCTTCGCCTGGCGCAGCGAAGCCGGCGAAGAGGTGGAGAAGCTGGCCGGGGAGTGAGGTTGCTATAAGATGTCCATTTACAACCAGAAGATGGACGCTCCTTTTATCCTCTCCCGCCTTCGCGGGAGAGGCAACGAAGACTTGGCAGCTTGCTGCCTAGTCGCAGTCGGTGAGGGTCTTTTTTTCTTTCTGAGCAAGCACTTCCTACCAGCAAGAAGAAAGACCCTCACCCAACCCTCTCCCGTGAAAACGGGAGAGGGCTAGGAAAAGCCGCCTGTCCGCACCCACCCAAACCCGCCGCCGCATCACCAAATATGCAACCACCCCTCACTAGCCGTTCAAACCCGGGCCGCTTTGGGCTAACAGGCACAGCATGACGACGCTTGCTTCCTATGCCTGCCATCCCGACGCCAGCCATGGCCGCCTTCATGCCGAGCCGGGCGGGGAGGTGCGGGGGCCGCGCGACGTGTTTCAGCGGGACCGCGACCGGATCATCCACTCCATCGCCTTCCGCCGCCTGCGCCACAAGACGCAGGTGTTCGTCTCGCCCGATGGCGATCATTTTCGCGTCCGCCTGACCCACAGCCTGGAGGTCGCGCAGATCGGCCGCACTACCGCGCGTACGCTGGGCCTCAACGAAGATCTGACCGAAGCCCTCTGCCTCGCCCATGATATCGGCCATCCGCCTTTCGGCCATGCGGGCGAGGATGCGCTGGAAGCCGCGCTCGAAGACCATGGCGGCTTCGATCATAATGCCCATACGCTGCGCACGTTGATGCTGCTCGAAAGCCCCTATCCGCGGTTTCGGGGCCTCAATCTCAGCTGGGAGATGCTGGAGGGGCTGGCCAAGCATAATGGCCCGATCGCGCATCCGGGCTGGGCGATGCGCGAACTGGACGCGCTTTTCCCGATGAACCTCACCAGCCACGCCTCGCTGGAGGCGCAGCTGGCGGCGATTTCCGACGATATCGCCTATGACAATCATGACATCGACGATGGCCTGCGCGCCGGCCTGCTGACGCTCGACCAGCTTCTCACCGTGCCCTTCGTCGCCAATTGCTGGGACCGGGTGCGCACCCGCTATCCCGATGTCGCGCCCGATCGCCTGCTGCGGGAACTGGTGCGCGAACAGATCGGCGTCATGGCCAACGACCTGCTCGCCGCCACGCGCGCCAATATCGCGCAGTCGCGCGTCGAAACGGTGGAGGACGTCCGCGCGCTGGGCCGCACCTTGGTCGCCTTCTCGCCCGAACTTGCCGAGCAGGAGCGCGATCTCAAGCGCTTCATGTACGCGACCCTCTACCATCATCCCGAACAATTGGCGGCGGCCGACCGGGCGCGCGTCATCGTCACCGACCTGTTCGCCGCCTATCAGGCCGATCCGGCGCTGATGCCGCCCGAATGGCGCGACGATTGCACGCTCGAAGAACCCAGCCGCAGCCGCCACATCGCCGATTTCATCGCCGGCATGACCGACCGCTACGCCGAAAAGCGCCATGCGGAGATATTCGGGAAGGCGGGCGTGGGCGCATAAACCTACTCGTCATCAAGGCTGTTTTTCCTGATCCGAAACGATCCGTTCCTACCCCGCATCTTGCCGCCCGCTGCCGCATCCTTGTAGCTATGCGCCATGGCACTTCATCCCCAGATCGCGGCTTTCGCCGCCCAGCTCGACGATCTTTCCCGCCTGTTGCGTCGCCATGATGCGCGCGTCTGGGCGGACAAGGTCGACCTTCTCCACCGCATGATCGCGGACTCCAATTTCAACGGAGTCGAACGGTATCTGGCCCTGTATGAAGGGGAGGGGAGCTTTGCCGACCTGACCCTGACCGATCCCGCCGCCCAGGCTGAACTGAACAGCTGCCGCACCGCGGCCCGCGCCATGGCGCAGCGTCTGGCGCAGGAAGAACAAGCCGATTGACGCGCCCGTGCGTTTGACGCAATGCGACATCCGTCTCTGGCGGATTCGTTCGCCGGGCACGATGCGGGAGAGCATGGGAAGCCTTTGAGGCCACCCCGTCACCGAAGGAGCAACCGCCCCGGAATCTCTCAGGTTAAAGGACCGCATCGCGCGCAAGGCACTCTGGAAAGCGGACGGCTGATGCTGTCCCACCGAAGGGGTAAGCCATGTGGCCGCAAGGCCGCTGGTCAAAGCTCTCAGGTTCCGTGACAGAGGGGGTGGCAGTTGTCACAGGTCCGACTCCGGGCCTGTCTATGCTGTCGCTACCACCTCCTGCACGGAAAGGCCGCTCATGTCCGGCACGCAAGACGCCACGCATTTCGAAGACCTGCCGCTCGAAGCGCTCCCGCTCGACGCCTGGCACCGCGCCCGTGGCGCGCGCATGGTCGGCTTTGCCGGCTATCATATGCCGATCCAATATGAAGGCATCATGGCCGAACATAGCTGGACCCGCGAACATGCCGGCCTGTTCGACGTCAGCCATATGGGTCAGCTGACCTTCAGTGGAGAGGGCGTGGACGACGCGCTCGAAACCCTGCTGCCCAGCGACATCAAGGGGCTGAAGCCTTTCCGTCAGCGCTATTCCATGCTGCTCGACCATGAAGGCGGCATTCTCGACGACCTGATGGTATCGCGGCCGGGCGACGGCGCGTTCGAAGGCGCCGCCATCTACATGGTCGTCAACGGCGCGACCAAATATGACGATATCGGCTGGATCATCGAACATCTGCCCGACGCCGTCGTCATGAATCATATGGCCGATCAGGCGCTGCTGGCGCTGCAAGGACCGCAAGCGGGCGAGGCGCTCGCTGCGCTCATCCCGCAAACCGCCGACCTCCTCTTCATGCAGTCGGGCCTGTTCACCTGGCGCGGCGTGCCGCTCTGGATCAGTCGTTCGGGCTATACCGGCGAAGATGGCTTTGAAATCAGCATCCCCGCCGACGACGCGACCCTGCTCGCCGATGCGCTGTGCGCACTGCCGCAGGTCAAGCCGATCGGCCTTGGCGCGCGCGATTCGCTGCGTCTGGAGGCCGGCCTGCCGCTCTACGGCCATGACCTGTCGCCCGCCGTCAGCACCATCGGTGCGGACCTGGGCTTCGCGATCCAGAAGCGCCGCCGCGAGGAAGGCGGCTTCATCGGTCACGCCCGCGTCATGAAGGAACTGGCCGATGGGCCGGGTTTCAAGCGCGTGGGCCTCAAGATCGAAGGCCGCCTGCCGGCCCGCGAAGGCGCGACCATCCATATCGGCGCCACCCAGGTCGGCGAAGTCACATCCGGCGGCTTCGCGCCGAGCGTGGGCGCGCCGATCGCGATGGGCTGGGTCAGCCTGCCGCACAGCGCGGAAGGGACCGCGCTCGAAATAGAAGTGCGCGGCAAGCGCATCGCCGCTGAGGTTGCGCCGATGCCGTTCGTTCCGCATCGTTATCGCCGCAAGGCCTGAGTCTGCATATTTTCGGAGGGTAGTAGAATGAGCCGTTATTTCACCGAAGAACATGAGTGGATCGACGTAGAGGGCGAAATCGCCACCGTCGGCATCACCGACTATGCACAGGAACAGCTGGGCGACATCGTGTTCGTCGAACTGCCCGCCGAAGGCACGACCTTCGACAAGGGCGACGACGCCGCCGTCGTGGAATCGGTCAAGGCCGCGTCCGACGTCTATGCCCCGATCTCGGGCGAAGTGGTCGAAAGCAACAGCGCGCTGGAAGACGAACCCGCGCTGGTCAACAGCGACGCGGAGGAAGATGGCTGGTTCTTCAAACTGCGCATCGCCGACACCAGCGAGCTGGAAGGCCTGATGAACGAAGCCGCCTACAAGAAGTTCGTGGCGAGCCTCTAAACAACAAGAAAAGCCCCTCCCTTTCAAGGGAGGGGTTGGGGTGGGTGGCGACCGCAGGGAGCCTGAAACCTGTCCCGAAGAGCCGCCGCTGGCGCGGCGGACCCACCCCCGGCCTCTCCCTTGAAAGGGAGGGGAGTGGAGAAATATATGCGCTACCTACCCCTTACCGACACCGACCGGCAGGATATGCTGTCCGTCATCGGCGCGTCGTCCATCGATGACCTGTTCGTGGACGTGCCTGCAGAGGCCCGCCTGACCGGCACCATCGCCGGCCTGCCCGATCATGCCAGCGAACTGGCGGTCGAGCGCCACATGGGCGCGCTTGCGCGGAAAAATCTGTCGGCAGGGGAGGCGCCCTTCTTCCTGGGTGCCGGCGCCTACAAACATCATGTCCCCGCCAGCGTCGATCATCTGATCCAGCGCGGCGAATTTCTGACCGCCTACACGCCTTATCAGCCGGAAATCGCGCAGGGCACGCTCCAGGTGCTGTTCGAATTCCAGACGCAGGTGGCGCGCCTGCTGGGCGTCGACGTCGCCAACGCCTCCATGTATGACGGCTCGACCGCCTGCTGGGAAGCGATCGGCATGGCCCGCCGCATCACCAAGCGCGGCAAGGCCTTGCTCTCGTCCGGCCTGCATCCCCATTATGTCTCGGTGGCCAACACCATGGCGAAATTCACCGGCGACGCGCTGGTGCATGAAGCGCCGACCCTGGACGCCACGACCGACATCGACGCGCTGATCGCCAGCATCGACAAGGATACCAGCTGCGTCGTCGTCCAATATCCCGACATTCTGGGCCGCATCGCCGACCTGACCCCGCTCGCCGACGCTGCCCATGCCGCCGGTGCGCTGCTGGTCGCGGTCGTCACCGAGCCTGTCGCCCTCGGGGCGATCAAGGCGCCGGGCCATATGGGCGCGGACATCGTCGTGGGCGAAGGTCAGTCGATCGGCGTCGGCCTCCAGTTCGGCGGTCCCTATCTGGGCCTATTCGGCTGCAAGCAGAAATATGTCCGCCAAATGCCGGGTCGCCTGTGCGGTGAAACCGTCGATGCGGCGGGCAAGCGCGGCTTCGTGCTGACGCTTTCTACCCGCGAGCAGCATATCCGTCGTGAAAAGGCCACGTCGAACATCTGCACCAATTCGGGCCTGTGCGCGCTGGCCTTCAGCATCCACATGACCCTGCTGGGCGAACGCGGCCTGCGCGAACTCGCAACGCTGAACCATGGCCTCGCCGTGCAGGCGGCCGATCGCCTCGCCAAGGTACCGGGCGTCACGCTGCTCAACGATGGCTTCTTCAACGAATTCACCCTGGTTCTGACCAAGGATGCGCGCGACGTCGTGCGCACCCTGGCCGACAAGGGCATTCTCGCTGGCGTCTCGCTCGGCCGCCTCTTCCCCGACGCGCCGCAGATCGGCAACGGCCTGGTCGTCGCCGTGACTGAAACCGTCACGGCGGAGGATATCGAAAGTCTTGCCGCCGCGCTTGAGGAGGAACTGGCATGAGCATGCTGAAGGAAGGTCGCCCGACCACCCCCGTTCCCGTCAAGGAAGCCCATATGGCCCCGCAAACCGCCACTGGTAATCGCGCGCTGATGCTGGAAGAAGCGCTGATATTCGAGATCGGCTCGACCGACACGACCGGCGTCGATTTCGCCGCCGCGCCCCAGGTAGTCAGCCGCCTCGGCAGCCTCGCCCGCACCGACAGCATCGGTCTGCCCGGCCTGTCGGAACAGGAAACGGTGCGTCATTACACGCGCCTGTCGCGTCAGAACTATGCCATCGACCTTGGCCTGTTCCCGCTCGGCAGCTGCACCATGAAGCATAACCCGCGCCTGAATGAAAAGGTCGCGCGGATGCCCGGTTTCGCCGACATCCACCCGCTTCAGCCGCAGTCCACCGTGCAGGGCGCGCTGGCCGTCATCCATGAACTGGCCGCGTGGCTGGTGACGCTGACCGGCATGCACTCGGTCGCGATGTCGCCCAAGGCCGGCGCTCATGGCGAACTGTGCGGTCTGCTCGCCATCCGCGCCGCTCTGGAAGCCCGCGGCGACGCGCGCAGCGTGGTTCTCGTCCCCGAAAGCGCCCATGGCACCAACCCCGCCACCGCTGCCTTCTGCGGCTATAAGGTGGAGGATATTCCCGCGACTGCCGAAGGCCGCGTGGACCTCGAAGCCTTGAAGGCCCGCCTAGGCCCCGATGTTGCGGCGGTGATGATCACCAACCCCAACACCTGCGGCCTGTTCGAACGCGACATGAAGACCATCTCCGACGCGGTCCATGCCGCCGGGGCCTTCGTCTATTGCGACGGCGCGAACTTCAACGCCATCGTCGGCCGCGTCCGCCCCGGCGACCTGGGCGTCGATGCGATGCACATCAACCTGCACAAGACCTTTTCCACCCCCCATGGCGGCGGCGGTCCCGGCTCCGGCCCGGTCGTGCTGTCCGAAGCGCTCACGCCCTTCGCGCCGCTCCCCTTCGTGGAAAAGCAGGGCGACAGCTTTGCGCTGGTCGAAGAGGAAACGGCGGAGGATCACCACGCCCAGACCTTCGGCCGCATGGTCGCCTTCCATGGCCAGATGGGCATGTTCACCCGCGCGCTGACCTATATCCTCAGCCATGGTGCGGACGGCCTGCGCCAGGTCGCGAACGACGCAGTGCTGAACGCCAACTATATCCTGCGCAGCCTGGACGATGTGCTGGACGCGCCCTTCGGCGGCAGCGGCCCGTGCATGCACGAAGCGCTGTTCAGCGATAAGGGCCTGGCCGAAGGCTTCACCACGCTCGACATCGCCAAGGGGCTGATCGACGAAGGCTTCCACCCGATGACCATGTATTTCCCGCTGGTCGTCCATGGCGCGATGCTGGTCGAACCGACCGAAACCGAAAGCAAGGCCGCACTGGACCAGTTCATTCTGGCCCTGCGCAGCCTGGCCGAGCGGGCCAAGGCGGGCGACGAAGCGCTCAAGGGCGCGCCCTATCACGCCCCGCGCCGTCGCCTTGACGAGACGCTGGCCGCGCGCAAGCCGATCCTGACCTGGACCGACCCCGCGCTGGCGATCGCCGCGGAATGACCGACAGGCCGGAACCCTGGCAACCGGGTTCCGGCCCTGCCGTCGCGGGAAAACGCCACGCCCCCGCGACGCAGCGCAACCGTGACGCCATCACGGATATCCTGCGCGACGCCCTGCCATCCTCCGGTCTTGTGCTGGAAGTCGCGAGCGGCAGTGGCGAACATGCCGTCCACTTCGCCGCTGCTTTCCCGGCGCTGGACTGGCAACCCACCGATCCCGATCCCTCCGCGCTCGCCTCGATCGCCGCATGGCGCGCCGACGCGAACCTGCCAAACCTCCGCGCGCCGATGCAATTGGACGCCGCCGGCGACTGGCCGTTCGCTCAAGCCGACGCTATCCTCTGCATCAACATGATCCATATCTCGCCATGGGCCGCGACGCTCGGCTTGTTGCGCGGGGCAGGGGCGGCGCTGCCACCGGGCGGCCTCCTCTATCTCTACGGCCCCTATACCCGCGTAGGCGTGGATACCGCGCCCAGCAACCTCGCCTTCGACGCCTCGCTCAAGGCGCGCGATCCTCGCTGGGGCCTGCGCGGCGTGGAGGATGTGATCGCGGCAGCGGATATGCAGCGCCTGCGGTTCGACCGCCTGATCGAAATGCCCGCGAACAATCTGTCGCTCTTATTCCGACGGCGGGATTGAAAGAACGACATGCGCCTGCGAAAGCCGGCATTGATTTGATACGAATGATATAGACAATGCCCAACCAACTCCTCTCCCTGGTCACCGCCGAACTCTCGTCCCCGGCCGATCCACGCGCGGCCGCCATGGCCGGGGCGCTGGCCGCCCAATATTGCGCCGCCGCTCGCGCCGTCCTCTTCTACGGCTCCTGCCTGCGGGAGGCCAATCTCGACGGGCTGATGCTCGATTTCTACCTGATCGTGTCGGACTATCCGACCGCTTATGGCAAAAGCTGGCTCGCGACCGCCAACCGGCTGATCCCGCCCAATGTCTTCCCGTTCGAACATAATGGCCTGATCGCAAAATATGCGGTCCTGTCGGAAGCCGATTTCGCCCGGCTCAACAGCCCGGCGGCGGACAATGTCTCGGTCTGGGCGCGCTTCGCCCAACCTTCGCGCCTGCTCTGGGCCTCGGACGATCTCGCCCGCCAGCGCGCCATCGCCGCCGTGGCGCAGGCTGCGCCGACACTCCTGTCGCTGGCAAAGCCGATGCACGAAGGGCAGGGGCCAAAACCGGCGAATGCCCTCGACCTGTGGAAGACCGGCTTCACCCTCACCTATAATGCCGAACTGCGCGCCGAGAAGAAGGGCCGCTCCCTCTCCATCGTCGATGCCGATCCCGACCGCTATCGTCGCTTCGGCGACGCCGCATTGGCCGATGGCCTGCCGCCGTCGCCGGCCGACGCCCCGGCGCTCTGGCGCCAGCTTCAGCGGCGCGGCAAGCGGCTGTCGGTCACGCGCCTGGCCAAGGCCAGCTTCACCTATGCCGGCGGCATCGATTATCTGGCGTGGAAGATCAATCGCCATGCCGGTACGAAGATAGAGATCAAGCCCTGGCAACGGCGCTGGCCGTTGCTGGGCGCGGTCACTCTGCTGCCGCGGCTGTTCCGGGGCGGCGCAATCCGTTAAGATTCTGGTCGCTGAGCGTCTGGCCCAGCGCCTGTCCCAGCGCCATCAGCGTATAGGGTTTGCGCAGCACCTGATGTCCCGCGAAATCGGAGCTGTCATTGCCGTCGCCGGTATAGCCGGTCACGAACAGCACCGGCAGATGCTGGAAGCGTGCGGGCAGGGCCTTCACCATTTCCGGCCCGGTCATGTCGGGCATCAACACGTCGCTGATGATCAGGCCGATGTCGCCATGGCTCGCCAGCAGCTTGGCCGCCTTGCCCGGATGGTCGCACGCGATCGGCAGATGGCCCAGTTCGCTCAACGCCGCCATCGTCTGGTTCAGCACGCGCGCGTCATCCTCCACCACCAGGATGCGCGTGGGGGGCTGTTCCACCGGCGCGCGGGCGAAGCTGGTTTCGGCTTCCACCGCCACTTGCGCCCCGGTCGATCGCGGCAGATAGAGATGAACGCCGGTGCCAAGGCCGGGCGTCGACTCGATGCGAATTTCACCACCGCACTGGCGCACGAAACCGAAAATCTGGCTGAGACCCAGGCCCGTACCCTTGCCCACGGGCTTTGTGGTGAAGAAGGGCTCGAACACGCGCGCCAGCACATCCGGCGCCATGCCGCACCCGTCGTCGGTCACGCTGACGGTCACATAATCGCCCGCCATGCATTCCCCGACTTCGCCGTCGGACAGCAATGTCTGCCCCGTCGCCAGCGTCAGCCGCCCGCGTCCCTCCATCGCGTCGCGCGCATTGACGCACAGGTTCAGGATCGCATTTTCCATCTGATGCTGATCGACGAAGATGCGCCATCCGCTCGCGCCCTCGGCGAACTGCACGCTGATCTGGTCGCCGATCGTCCGATCGATCAGGTCGGCCATCCCGCTCAGCAACGAATCGGGATCGACGGCGCTCGGCAATAACGGCTCCGACCGGGCAAAGGCCAGCAACCGCCGGGTCAGTGCCGCCGCGCGATTGGCGCCCTCCATCGCATTGTCCAGATGCCGGTCCGCTTCGTCGGGCTTCAACGCCATCTTGCGCTTGGCCAGTTCCAGCCCGCCGACGACGACCGCCAGCATATTGTTGAAATCATGAGCGATGCCGCCGGTCAGCTGGCCCACCGCGTCCATCTTCTGCATCTGGCGCAGATGATCCTGCGCCGCCGCGCGCTCCGCCGATTCCTGCTTCAACTGCTCATAGGCGTCCGACAGTTCGGCCGTGCGCGCCGCTACCGCCGCCTCCAGCCGATCGGCGCGTTCGCTCTCCACCTCCGCCAATCGCCGCGCCGTGCGTCGCTCGCGAAAGGCCGTGTTGGCGAACCAGATGCCGAACAATATGCACACCAGCATCGCCAGCCCGACCAGCCGCGACGTCTTGCCCACCCATTCGTTGCGATCGCCCGCCAGCGTCACCGCCAGGCTGCGTTCGCGCAGCCGGTCATTCTCCGCCTTGATGACCAGGTCGAGCAGGGCGGTGATCCGCCGCAGATCCTGGCTCTTGCCGGCCTGATGGAATCGCGCCAGCGCCCCCATCTTCTGGTCGTAGGTGGTGCGCAGGCCGATCTCGTTCAGCGTCTTGCCGCGTGCGATGAAGGCATAGCGCAGCGCCGCGACATTGCCACTTTGCCAAGCGGACCCTCGCGTCGCATAGCCCAGCGTCTTCAACTGGCTGGCGGCGCCGCGCCACTGGTCCTGGAACAGGCGCCCGGTATCGGGGTCCAGGCTGATCACATAGCGGGCCAATGTCACTTCGGCGCGCGCCATCCGCGCCTCGAACCCGCGTGCCAGTGCGATCACCTCGAAGCTGCTCTGCTGTTCGGCCAGTGCCTGCGCATGGTCGCGCGATGCGTTGCTGGCGCTGTAGATCAGCGCCCCCAGCGATCCGACCAACAACAGGCCAAGCAGCAGCGGCAGCGCGCGCCGGACAAGCGCGCGGCCCCAATCATATTGGTCGCCAAGAAAGTCGGTATCGGCCATCGGACCGTTACACTAGCCGAACAAGGCGCAAGGCGATACGTCGGCGATGAAAAGTTCCATGGGTGCGCGATATTCCGTCGCACCCATGGCTCCATCGGTCGCTATGTGGCGCCTGGATCCCGTCAGCCGATCGCGCCGGTCGCCTTGCCCGCCGCTTCGAACATGCCGATAATCTGCGTCACCTGCTCGTCGCTATGCTCCGCGCAGAGCGAGCAGCGCAGCAGGAAGGTGCCGGCCGGCGTTGCCGGCGGGCGCGCCATGTTGACGTAGAGGCCCAGTTCCAGCAGCGTCTGCCACATGGCGACGGCCTGCATCTGGTCGCTCAGGATCACCGCGATAATCGCCGACTGGGGTGTCTCGCTACCCAGCTTGAACCCCAGATCGCTCAGCCCCTTGTGCAGCCGCTGGCTGTTCTTCCACAGATGCGCGCGCTTTTCGCCCGCGTGCATCAGTTTGCGGATGCTGGTCGCGGCGGTGGCGACGACGCTGGGCGGCAGCGACGCGGTAAAGACATAGGGACGGCAGACGAGGCGCAAAATCTCGAACTTGGGATGGTTCGAAACGCAGAAGCCACCGACCGTGCCGACCGATTTGGAGAAGGTGCCGACCACGAAGTCGATCTCGCCCTCCACGCCCTGTTCTTCATAGGCGCCACGGCCGTTGGGACCGAAAAAGCCCATACCATGGGCCTCGTCGCAAAGGATCATGCAATTGGGATGCTTGCGGATCGCGGCGACCATTTCGGGCAGCGGGGCGACGTCGCCCAGCATCGAATAGACGCCTTCCAGCACCACCAGCTTCAGCGCGTCGGCGGGCAGGCGGCCGAGGCGCTTGTCCAGATCCTCGACACTGTTGTGACGGAACCGCACGATCTCCGCATTGCCCAGGCCACAGCCGTCATAGATGGACGCATGGCTGTCGGCGTCCAGCACGACATAGTCGCCCTTGCCCGCCAGTGTGGAAATGATGCCCAGGTTCGCCTGATAACCGGTCGAAAAGACCATGGCGCCCGACGTGCCGTAAAAGTCCTTGAGCGCGTCCTCGACTTCCTTGTGGCCCTGATAGGTGCCGTTGAGGACGCGGCTGCCGGTCGTGCCCGCGCCGAACTCGTCCAGCGCCTTCTTGCCCGCTTCGACCACGTCGGGATCGAACGTCATGCCCATATAATTATAGGTGCCGAGCAGGATCGTTTCCTTGCCCTTGATGATCGCGCGGGTGGGCGAGAGCACCTGATCCATCACGATCGCATAGGGATCGCGCACGCCGGTCGCCAGCAGCGCCTCGCGCTCGTTGATCAGCGGATCGAATTTGGAAAACAGGTCGCGCGTTTCGGTCGCGGTGGCGTCGGTCATGGCAAGAATCCCTATGCCGTTCGCCCTGAGTAGGGACTGAGCGAAGTCGAAGGCCCGTATCGTAGGGTCTTCCCGCTCCCGTCCTTCGATATGCCGCTGCGCGGCTACTCAGGACGAACGGAGTTATAAAATCAGGCGGTCTTCAGCTTCGCGACCGCGTCCACCAACTGGCCGACGGTTTCGATTTCGGCCTGCATGTTCATGGTGATGATGATGTCGAACTCATCTTCGATGGCCGCGACGAAATCCATCACCGTCAGGCTGTCCCACTCCAGGTCGCCGGCGAAGCTGGTGGCTTCGGTCAGTGCGACGCCCTTCTTGTTGAAAGGCTCGATCTGCGTGGCGACGCTGTCGAAAATGGCGGTGCGATCGGTCATTATCGGTAAATTCTTTCCGTCAAAGCGCGGCATTTGCCGCCTCATCCCGCTCTTTGGCAAGCGAATAAGGCGTCAATCGGGCAGCATCGCGCCCGAATATGAAATGGCTTTTGCGCCCGCTTACCGGAAATTGTCGGCGTAGGCCTGCAATTTCAGCGTCTTGGGCGGGGTCGCGATGACGGTATAGGCCACGCCCTGCTTTTGCGCATAAGCGACCGCCGCGTCCTGCGACGGGAAGCTCAGCTTCAACTGCTGCTGCGTGTCGCCCGACCCGGCCCAGCCGGTCAGCGGATCGGCCTTCTTGGCTTCGGCCGGCGCATATTCCAGCACCCATTTGTGGGTCAGCGCCTTGCCGGACTGGAGGGCGTTCTTCTGGATCTGGTAAATGCGCGCGCTCATCGCAAAAGACTCCGTAAATTCGTCATTGTGCGTTGCACCAGTGGCCGCCGCGAAGTCAAGACTTGCGGGCACCATGTCCTCTGGCATCGGCATTTTTGGTCCGCAATGTGGCGCTCGCGCCGGCCGGATCGTCGGGCCAGGGATGGCGCGGATAGCGCCCCCGCATTTCCTTCGCCACATCGCGCCAGTTGCCCGCCCAGAAACCGGGCAGATCGCGCGTCGTCTGGATCGGCCGCCCGGCCGGCGACGTCAGCGACAGGACCAGTGGAATGCGCTCGCTCCCCACCGTCGGATGCGTGGCCAGTCCGAACAGCGCCTGCACCCGCAATTCCACGCGCGGTCCACCCTCGGCCGCATAATCGATCGAATGGTTGCTGCCCGCAGGCGACCGGAAATCGGGCGGGGCCAGCCGATCCAGCTGGCTCTTCCCATCCCATCCGATCAGCCCTTCCAGTACGCCCGAAAGCTGCGACCGGTCGATATCCGACAGCCGCCGCTTGCCCGTCAGCAGCGATGGCAGCCATTCGTCCAGCGTCTCGATCAGCGCTGCATCGGACAGCGCCTCCAGCCCGGCAAATGCGCCCCGCATCCGCAGCGATTGCGCCGCCTCCGACCAGGGCAGCAGGTCCAGCCCGCCCTGCCGCACGCCGTCCACCAAAGCTGCGACCACCGCATCGGGATCGGGCCGATCATCCGACCCGCTCGACAGCCGCACCGCGCCCAGCCGCCGTTCGCGCAGCGCCTCGATCCCGCCATTGGCGGGACGGAATTTCACCGTGCGTGTGGTCGCAATCCGCGAACCGAACAAGGCGATGACGTCGGCCTCGGCGATCGGCGCGGCAGACAATATCCGCGCCCCCGCCGCGCTACCCTGCACCTCACTCACGGCAAGCCACTCTTCCCGCGCCAGCGGCGACAGCGGATCAAGCCGAAACCCGCGCCCGCCCACACTCGTCCAGTCCGCGCCATCGGCAGAGCGCCGCTTCGCAATGCGATCCGGAAAGGCAAGGGCGAGCGCGATGCCGACGGCATGATCAGAATAGCCCCTCCCTTCTAGGGAGGGTTGGCCGGAGGCACGTGACTCCGGCCAAGGGTGGGTGCGCCGCGTTAGCGGCGCTTGTGACGCCGATGGTGAAGGCTCGCTACGCTCGCCACCCACCCCCAACCCCTCCCTAATAGGGAGGGGAGAAAGGAGTTTCGCCCATCTTTTCGCCAACCCTCGTGCCGCATCCGCCCGCTTGCCGCTTTCCCGCCGCCAGCGCTGCCGCCGCAATGTCAGGTCGGTATCCTGCCCGCCAATCCCTCGCTCGCCCAGCAGTACCGCGACGTCCGCTGCAACCTCGGCCATTCCCATCTCGCCCGCCCGCACCAGCATATGCGCGATCCTGGGTGACAGAGGCAGCTTGGCCAGCGCCTTCCCATGCACCGTGATCCGCCCATCGCCGTCCAGCGCCTCCAGCACCGTCAGCCTCTTGCGCGCTTCCTCGACCGCAGCGGCCGGGGGCACATCCAGCCAGCGCAGCGCGCCGGGATCGCTCACCCCCCACAGCGCGCAATCCAGCAGCAGGTTCGAAAGGTCGCTCTCCAATATCTCCGGTGGATCGAACGGCGGCATCCCCGCGCTCGCCGCCGCTTCCCATAGCCGATAGGCGACGCCCGGCCGCTGCCGCGCCGCTCGCCCGGCGCGCTGCGTGGCCGACGCCTGACTGGCCCGCTCCGTCACCAGCCGCGTCACGCCTGCGGCCCGGTCATAGCGCGGCCGCCGCGCCAGCCCGCTATCCACCACGATCCGCACGCCATCGATGGTCAGGCTGGTTTCCGCAATGGAGGTGGCCAGAATGACCTTGCGCGCGCCGGATCGCGACGGCCGGATCGCCGCCCGCTGCGCCCCCGGATCGAGCGAGCCGTGCAGCATATGCACCTCGATCGCGCCGCCTTCGATCCGCTCCGCCGTCCGCTCGATCTCCCGCACGCCCGGCAGGAAGGCGAGCAGGTCGCCGTCGGCTTCCTCGCTCAGCGCCCGGCGGATCGCCGCCGCCATCTCATCCTCGATCTTCTTCTCTGCGGCGCGGCCGATATGGCGCAGCTCCAGAGGCTGTATGCGCCCCTCGCTCTCGATCACCGGCGCACCGTTCAGCAACGATGCGAACCGCGCCCCATCCAACGTCGCCGACATCGGCACGATCCGCAGGTCGGGCCGCAACGCCTCCTGCGCATCCAGCGCCAGCGCCAGCCCGAAATCGCTGTCCAGGCTGCGCTCATGCACTTCGTCGAACAGCACGGCGGACACGCCCGTCAGTTCCGGATCATCCTGTATCCGCCGCACGAAAATACCTTCGGTCAGCACCAGCAGTCGTGTGCGCGCAGATACCTTGCTGTCCATCCGCGTCGCGTAGCCGACCGTGCCGCCCGGCTGTTCGCCCATCATTTCGGCGATCCGCTCCGCCGCCGCCCGCGCCGCCAGCCTGCGTGGCGACAGCAGCAGCACCTGTCCCTCGCACCATGGCTCGTCCAGCAGGGCAGGGGCCACCGCCGTGGTCTTGCCCGCGCCCGGCGGCGCCACCAGCACGGCATTGCTCCCCGTCCGCAACGCGGCAAGCAGGTCGGGCAGCACGGTGTGAATGGGCAGGGGGATCGGCAGGTCGCTCATCGCCCTTCCTCTCGCGCCAATCGGGACGAAGCGCAAGGCGGTCTGCCACTACCGGCGGATCGTTGCTTGTGTTCCGCCTTTACCCGAACAGATAGATATGGATCGGGTTTTTCGGGTCCAGCAGCATCTTGGCGGTCAGCGCCAGCGACATGATGATCAACAACGGTTTGATCAGGCGCGACCCGAAGCGCATCGCCAGATGCGACCCGATCTGCCCGCCGGTGATGCTGCCCACGGCCATGGCCAGGCCCGCGATCCAGATCACATGCCCGCCCGCCAACATGGTCAGCAGCCCGGCGACATTGCTCGCGAAATTCGCCGCCTTCGTCTGCGCCGTGGCGCGCAGGATCGACAGTCCGCCCAGCGCCAGCAAGATCGTAGTATAGAATGCGCCCGCACCCGGCCCGAAAAAGCCATCGTAAAAACCCACGACCCCGACCAGCCCGGTCAGCCCCGCTATGCCCACCCGCGCATGGCGATCCGCATCGCCCAGCTTGGGGGAGAAAGTGAAATAGGCCGCCATCGCGATCAGCAAGGCGGGCATCAATCCCGCCAGGATCGACGGATCGACCCGCTGGAGCAGCCATGCGCCGCCCACGGACCCCACAAAGGCCGCGATGATCGGCCATTTATATGTCTTCAAATCCATATGCCCGCGCCGGGCATAGGCAACGCAGGCGCCGAACGTGCCGAAACAGCTTTGCAGCTTGTTGGTGGCCACCGCCTGTACCGGTGGAATGCCCACCGCCATCAAAGCGGGCAGGGTGATAAGCCCGCCGCCGCCGGCCATCGCATCGACGCACCCGGCCATCGTCGCTGCGGCGACCAGAAAAGCGATGGTTTCGGGGGACAGGATCATGGGCGGAATACGGCTCCGCCCTCTGACCCGTTCGGGCTGAGCCTGTCGAAGCCCTGCACTTTCTTTGTCAGGGGATGGCGTTTGATCGAACGATCAGACGCCGGAAAACCTCAATAGGCCCGCGCTATAGCGAATTCGACCGCTTCGGTAAGGGCCGCCTTGGCCTGACCGGCATCGAAGCGCCCCAGGGCGTCGATCGCACGCTGGCCATAATGGCGCGCACGCGCCATCGTGTCGGCGATCGCGCCGGTCTGGCGCAGCAGGCCGGTTGCGTGGGCCAGATCCTCGTCGCTGATCTTGTGCCCGGCGATCGCGGCCTTCCAGAAGGCCTTGTCTTCGCTCGACCCACGCGCATAGGCCAGGATCACCGGCAAGGTCACCTTGCCGTCGCGGAAATCGTCGCCCGCATCCTTGCCCATGGTCGCGCCGTCCGATTCATAATCGATCGCGTCGTCGATCAGCTGGAATGCGATGCCCAGGTTCCGGCCATAAACGTCCAGCGCCTGCTCCTCGGCTTCGCTGCGATCGGCGACCACGGCGGAAATGCGGCAGGCGGCGGCGAACAGGGCGGCGGTCTTCGCGCCGATAATGTCCAGATACTGGTCTTCGCTGGTGTCGATCTTGCGCTGCGCGGTCAGCTGGTTGACCTCGCCCTCGGCAATCACTGCCGACGCATTGGCCAGTATCTTCAGAACCTTGAGCGATTCCGCCTCGACCATCAGTTCGAACGAGCGGGAGAAGAGGAAATCGCCTACCAGCACGCTGGCGCTGTTGCCCCAGATGATGTTGGCGGTCTTGCGACCCCGACGCAGCCCCGATCCATCGACGACATCGTCGTGCAGCAGCGTGGCGGTGTGGATGAACTCGACCGCGGCGGCCAGCTTGTAATGGCGCGCACCGGCATAGCCGACCAGGTCGGCGCAGGCCAATGTCAGCATCGGCCGCAGGCGTTTGCCGCCACCCGCAATCAGATGACCGGCCAGTTCCGGGATCAGGGGGATGCGCGACTGCATCCGGTCCAGAATCACGGCATTGACCTGGTTCATGCCGTCGGCAACCAGCGACATGATGGGGGCGAGCGAAGGCGCGGCGTTCGCGCGGCCGATCGGGTGGACGTTACCGGGGGCGGGTGCTGTCATGACCGCGCCCATGTGGCGGTGCAAAATGTGAAAGGCAAGCGGGAATAGCTTGCACAAGGCGCCGGATGCGGCAAAAAGCGCGCCATCTGGAACCGGAGGCCCAAGTGGACGAGACTTTGAACCGCTATCGCGAAAGCATCGACAATATCGACGCGGCGCTGGTGTTCATGCTGGCCGAGCGTTTCAAGATCACCCAGGCCGTCGGCGAACATAAGGCGACTCACGATCTGCCCCCCGCCGACCCCGGCCGGGAGGATCGCCAGATCACCCGCCTGCGTCAGCTGGCGCTCGACGCGAAGCTCGACCCGGACTTCACCGAAAAATTCCTGCGCTTCATCATCGACGAAGTCATCCGCCACCACGAGCAGCTGCGCGAGGGTTGAGGAATGACGGCGAATTACCCCGCCGGATAATTTTCATGCCCGACATTGGCCCAATGGAAATTGGTATAGGTCAGCATGGTCGAAAAGCTTTCCGACCGGACCTGATGCCACCAGCCGATGGGGATGAACAGCAGGTCGCCCGGTGACAGCGCAACCTCATAGCGCAGCACGTCGCGTGCTTGCGGATGCAGCTTCAATCGCGCCTCATCGGTAACATCGCGCACATCGCTGAACACATGCGACCGGTGGGCCAACCGCCGCGTCTGCGAAGGCGGAATCAATATCACCCGCTTGCTGCCCGTCACCTGCGCCAGCAAATTGTTGGTCAGGTCGAAATGCAGCGGCGTGAACGTGCCTTCGCCCCCGATCCACAGCATCCCCGGCGCGCGCGTCAGATAGGCGTCGATCGGCCCCAGATCCGCCTCCAGCGGCTGCAGCGCAGGCCCGTTGGCGGCGCTGTTGGACGCCGTCAGATAGGCGTCGTTTCCGCCCTTGCGCGCCAATGCGATGAACTGGCGGAACGGCGCCCGCTTGCGATGCCTGTCCTTCTTCAGCTCATAATCCTGCGCGCTCGACCGGCCGCCCTGATATTCGATCATGGCGTCGCCGACCGTCTTCGCCAGATAGTCGGGCGTCCAGCGCGTCAGCGCCGGCCAATGGCCGATCGCCCCCTTGATCAGCACCGGTCGCCCCGGCGCATAGAAACCGTGCAGGAAATCCTCGCCGGACAGATTTTCGGCGGTCAGCAGGCCGGACGCATAGGGCGACAAGGCGCGCTGCCGCTCCTGCACCTCCATCAACCAGTCTTGCCGCTTCAGCGCCAGTCTGTCTTCCGGCGCCTTGGCTGGCACGGGCGGCGGCGCAACGGCGCGCGCGGCACCGAAATCGATCTGCCGCAGGGCCATCTGCATGGCCATGTCGGCGGCCTGGGCGGGGAGGGAGGGCAGCGTCTTGCTCATGCCGCTGCCTAACGCCCGATGATGACGGCGATGTTGCAACGCATGACGTTCATGTGACGATGAACAGGCGCCCAGATCCGTTCGGCCCGAGCCTGTCGAAGGACGCGCAGGCCGGTCACGCCGGCTCCACGACCTCCACCTTCTTGCCCTGCGACCGCCCGATCAGCACCCCGCCCAGCGCCAATGCGAAGCCAAACAGCTGCACCGGCCCCAGCCGCTCGCCGAACAAAATCCACGCCTCGATCGCGGCCAATGGCGGCACCAGCAGCAACAGCATCGACATGCGCGTCGCCCCCTGATGCCGCACCAGCCACACCAGCAGCGTCAGGCCACCGGCCGACAGGCCCAGCACGGACCAGCCAAGGCCGATCCACAGGATCGGCGCCCCGTCCCAGCGATATTCGCCCACCAGCAACGACGCGGCGATCGCCACCAGCGCGCCGCCCATATTCTGCACTGCGCCCGATACGGCGATGCCGTCGCCCGCGATCGCGCCGCGCTGGATCAGCGTACCGCCCGCCATCGCCAGCACCGCGATCATCCCCACGACCGCCGGCACCATGCTGATCGCGCCTGCGCCGGATCGCGCGATCGCGGGCGTCAGGACGCAGCCCACGCCGATGATCGCTATAGCCAGCCCGCCCCAGGCACGCACCGGCAGCCGCTCGCCCAACAGCGCTACGCTCACCACCGCCACCATCAGCGGTTGCAGCGACCCCAGCAGCGACATGACGCCGGCCGGCATGCCGTTATTCACCGCCCACCAGCTGAGCGTCAGATAGAAGCCATGCAGCATCGCGCCCGCCGCCAGATGCAGCCCCAGCCGCTGCCCCCTGGGCCAGGCCTGCCGCGCATAAAGTGCCGCGCCGCTCAGCACCATCGCCGTCGCCGTCAGCCGCAGCGCGAGGATCAGCTCCGGCGCGCCATGCGGCACCATCGCCCGCGCGACGATGAAACCGGTGGACCAGATGAGGACGAAAAGGATGGGCGCGACAAGACCGAACATGCCGCCGCCTTTGGCGCAAGGGCCGGGCGATGTCGAGCCGGAGGAAGGGAGGAGGCGGGATGCGCCGGTCCGGCCGGGGCCTTCGTCGATCCCGTCACGCGGTAAGAGGGCGTAACCGACAAGGAGGCTCGCATCCTGCCGTAAAAACCCATCCCGTTAGAGCCGGCACCAATGGGCAAATGCGGGCTGATATCAACAGGAAAGATGCGAACCTGTCGCCGTCCGTTCCCCGGCGCAGGCCGGGGTCCAGTTCAGCGCGTGGACCTGGACCCCGGCCTGCGCCGGGGAACGTGTCCTATGGTTTGTCCCCGTCGCATCTCGCTATCAGGCGAAGCTACGCGGAACATGGGGAAATTATGTGCCTGCCACCCTTGATGCCGCGCGGTTTCCCTATGCACATCATCATCTCGAACTTGGTTGGCGGCTGGCCTACGGCTTAGGATCTACCGCGCCTCCATAGTCCGACCTTGCCAACGGACATGGCGCAATCCGGCACGGCCTTATCCAGCCCCCAACTCGCGCTGCAACTGCGGCCGCAGCGCCATTTTCGCCGCGCCAATCATCTGCCGATGGGTCACGCTGTCGGGCACGACCTCCACCCATGGCTGGCCGGTCTGCGATCCGTAGCTTTCGTGCCAGATCTTGCCCGCGACCAGATCAATCTCTTCGTCCGTGGGTTGATGTTGTTCCGCCAGGCATCGAACGAGCAGCCGATGAAAGGCATTTCCGGAATTCGCGCGAATTCGGTTCATGGTGGCATCCTCTCGATGGCGTCGATTTTTATCGACTTCCGTAGGGGAGGCTGCCTGATTCGCAGGCACGCGTCAATGAAGCAGGGGCGCAAAGCTGTCCTATTGCACGCAATAATGCCATGATCGCGCCGTGCAGTCGATTGCCGCAACAGTTTCCAATAGGATCAGGCGCGCGCAACAAAATATCGAAACATGCGGGAAATGTGCGAAGTTAGAGCATTTTGAAGTCATCTGGAACAGATGACGGCTCGCAAAATGCGGTGACAAAAGACTCTTGCGCCCGAAATCCTATTCCCGCCCGGCCCGGATCGCCGCCCCGCCTGCAAAGGGTGTGATCGCCACCAGCAGCAAGGACGCCGCGCCCAGAAATTTGAACGCCGCGCCGCTCCCATCGCCCAGCGTCCCCGCGCCGAAGATCAGCAAAGGCACCGCCAGCGGCAGCGCCAACAGCCCCGCCAGCGCCCCGCTCGACCGCAGCCCCGCCGTCAGCGTCGCCACCAGCAACCCCAGCGCCGCCAGCGCCGGCGTCCCGATCAACAGCCCCAGTTCCAGCGTCATGATCGTCGCGCCATCCAGCTTCAGCAGCGCGGCGGCGGGCAGGGTGGCGATCATCAACGGCGGCCCGAACCCCAGCCAATGCGCTACCAGCCGCGCCGTCACCACCAGTTCCTCGCCAATGCCGCGCAGCGCGATCTGGTCCAGCACGCCCGCCTGCATGTCCGGCGCGACCAGCCGATCGACCGGCAGCAGACTGGCCAGCAGCGCCGCGATCCACAGCATCCCGCCGCCGGTCCGCCCCAGCAACGCCGCATCCGGCCCGACCGCGAAGGGATAGAGGCTGGCGACCAGCAGCAGGAAAGCGATCGGCAGCCATAGGCCCGCCGATGCCCAGGCCTGGCGCAAATCGCGCACCGCCAGCAACCACAATATCCTCATGCCGCCTCGGCCTGATAATCGGAGAGCGCGACCGTCACCGGCGCGTCGATCGGCAGCGGCTGGTGCGACGCCGCGACCACGATCCCGCCCGCGGCCAGATGCCCGGCCACGGCCTGGCCCAACAGGTCCAGCGACGCCATATCCAGGCCATTGCCCGGCTCGTCCAGCAGCCAGACGCCGGCGCCGATGGCGATGACCCGCGCCAGCATCGCCCGCTTGCGCTGCCCGGTCGACAACATCCGCACCGGCACCTGCGCCAGCCCCGTCAACGCCATCGCGGCCATCGCGGCATCGACCGCCTCCTGCCCGGCGCGGTCCAGCTTCGCCCAGAAGGACAGGGCATCACGCAGCGGCAACTCGCCGTCCAGCGCCAGCCTTTCGTCGGTCATCGCCACGCCGCCGCTGCACGCCACCGTCCCGGCAAAGGCGGGCAGCAGCCCGGCGCAAACCCGCAGCAGGCTGGACTTGCCCACCCCGTTCGGCCCGGTCAGCAACGCCCCGCCGCCCGGCTCCAGCGCCAACGTCACGCCAGCAAACAACATCCGCCCGCCCCGCAGGCAGGCGACATCGGTCAGGCGCAACGCCGCACCGGTCATAGGGTGACCATGTCCTCCAGGACATGCATGTCGATATCCGACAGACCGAAATGATGGCCGATCTCATGCACCACCACATGGGTGATCAGCGCATCCAGCGGCACGCCCGTCTCCACCCATTCGTCCAGCAACGGCCGGCGGAACAGATGCACCGTCGGCGGCCCGTCCCCGGTCTGCGCCTCCTGCCCGATCGACCGGCCGGTGTAGAGGCCGGTCAATTCGAACGGATCGCTCAGTTCCATCTCTTTCAGGATCGCCGCGTCCGCAAAATCCTCCACGAACAGCACGACATCGGACAGATGCTCGGTAAATGGGGAGGGCAGTCGGCTCAGCGCAACAAGCGCCAGCGTCTCAATCTCTTCCCTGGTGGGAGCGAAGCGGGGCGGTTGACCGTTGGACGACATGCCTGCCACATACCCCAAGGCATTTCATGAGGATAGGGACATGATTGGTAAACTGACCGATGAGGAACGGGCGCTTGCGCTGGCGGACCTGCCGCAATGGACGCCGGTATCGGACCCTGACGGCATTTCCCGCCGCTTCACCTTCACCGATTTCGTCGGCGCCTTCGGCTTCATGACCCGCGTCGCGATCATGGCCGAAAAGGCGGACCATCATCCCGAATGGTCGAACGTCTATAACCGGGTGGACATCATACTCACGACCCACGACGCCGGCGGCCTGTCGCAGCGGGACATCGATCTGGCCAAGGCGATCGACGGGTTGGCGGAGTAATCAGGCAACAAGCGAATAAAGCTATATCGTCATCCCGGGCCTGACCCGGGATCCCGCTTTCTTCGATCTTGGCTTTACATAAGCAGCGGGGGCCCGGGTCAAGCCCGGGGTGACGAATGTCGGGGGCATGTCCGCCAAGCCAACCAGGCCACACCCCAACCTCAATAACTCGTCACACCCTCGATATGCGCGTCATAGCCCTTGAGCGCGGCGGTCACCGACCTGTCACCGGCATAGCGACGGCGCAACAGGGCCAACCGGGCGTCGGTCCCCTGGCATAATTCCGCGACATTCTCGGCAATATAGGCGCGTCGTTCCGCATCATAGGCGTCCTCGCCCCGGAAATGGTCGCATCCGTCGCGATCGACCATGAAGGCGGTGACTTCCTGCGGGAAGGGCAGGGCGGACACATCATCGTCCGACGGCGGCAGGTCCATCACATTGCGCGGCGCCGGCTGGGCGCGCACGGTGACGACTGGCGATGCCTTGGCCGGAACGCTCGCATTGTCGATCGGCAGGGGCGCGGCCTGGTCCGGCAAAAGGGTGGCGACGACGCTCGGCGGCGCGATGCCATTATCGGCCTGCGCGCTGTCATCGGACGAGTCGCGACAGCCGGCGACGAGCGCCAGCATCAGCACCACAGGAACCAGACCAAAACGCCCGCTCACCCGATCTCCTCCCGCAAGCTGGCGATAAGATCGGCTACATGGGGCAGCCGCGACTCTTCCTCATCGAGGATCGCCAGAAACGCGGCCCGCCTATAGTCGGCCAATGCTTCGGGCGAAAGACGGCTTGCTGCGGGCATGGCCGAAATCACGATGTCCAGAAGCCGCTCCACCCCATGCAGCCGGCCCCACAGATAGTCATTCTCCCGATAGACCCTGCTAAAGAAAGCCCCGAAGTTGTTGAATTCAATGCCCTTGAGCGTGGCGCTCGCGCCGCCGCCCCGGATCGCGGAACAATCCTCCGGCGAAATCCGGTCGACCTTGACCGGATCATATTCATCCAGAGTGTCACCCTGGAGCAACGGTAATGTGGCGATATCGGTGAAGGGAAAGCCGAGATAGGCGAGCAGCATCGTGCGACGACCGCCCTTGGGCAGGCCGGCGAACGCCTCCGCCAGCATCAGGTCGGCCGCCTCGTCCCGCGCCTTCAATCCCCGCGCCTGCGCCACCGCTTCCATCGCCGCCGCCGCATCGGTCGGCACGGACTTGGCCGCCGCGATCACCTCGGCCCCGTGAAATTCGCTATCCTCGCATTCTGCATAGAGGCTGAGCGCCCCATAGATGGCGTCGTGCATCGCCAGCACCGCCGGATCGTCCGCCTCCGCCTCCAGTTCCAGCGTATCGGCCAGCCGCCGCGCCAGATAGCGCAGCCGTCGGATGCGAAAGGCCAGGTCATGCGCGCGAAAGAAAGCGACCGGCGCCGACGCCGATCCGCCATCGTCGCTCAACTGATCCGCCCCCTCGGCCCGGATCGCCGCCCAGATCGCCTGACGATAGCTTTCCCGCATCATCGCGCTTTCCTCGCCGCTCAGGCGAAACAGCAGCGAACAAAGCGACTCGACGATCCCCGACAGTTTGAGATGCCCATAAGCCGGATAGGCAAAGCCCGCCGCGCTCGCCGCCCGCTGCTGCGCCTTGCCGCGCCATGCGGAAAGGCGCGCGGGCGTCGGCCGGTCCAGAAACAGCATGCGCCCGATCGCGCTTTCCACATCGGCCTCTATGCCCGGCCGCAGCGCATCCAATATCCGCCGCATCCGCCTGATGCCCGCACTATGCCGGTCGATCGCCTCCAGATTGTCGCGGATCGGCTGCTCGCGCGGAATGTCGGACAATGCGCCGAATATGGTGCGGAAAAATCCGGGCAATGGCGCATCCTCGCCGGTCGGCGCATCCTGCTGCTCGCCCTCCTTGTTCAGGCGGATGGAGCGATGCCCTGGCTTCGGATCGATATAGACGAAGCGCCGATCCACCTCTCGCCGCGACGGCCGGTTCTTCAGCGCGCCGATCGCCTGCGCGAAGGGTGCGTTGGCCAGCACCGATCCGTCGATCAGCACCGCGTCCTCAGCCGTCCCGCGCGCCGCATGGCGGGGCAGGGCACGCGCCAGAAAGGCGTCGCGCGTCGGCCATCCGCGATGCCGGCGCTTCAACACCCGGTCCAGTTCCCGGACGGTGAAGGGGGGAAAGGCACCGGGAAAACTCGCCGTCGCCCGCGCCGCAAACACCAGTTCGGCCGCATCGGCAAAGCCCCGTTCGCGCCCGTCCTGGCTGCGCCCGCGCGCCTTGAAACCGATCGACAGCCGATGCTCCGTCTCGATCACCTGTGCCGGGCTGTTGAGATTGAGGCTCTGGGGATGCCCCTCGAAATCGGTGACGGTCACGAACAGGTCGAGCGGATGCCCCTCCGGCAACAGCGGTTGCCCCTTTTCCGCCGCCGCCATCGCGTCGAACGCGTCGACCAGCATGGCCGAAAATATCTCCCCGCCAAAGGGCGGCTCGAACCAGCGCGACCGGATGAAGCGGGAGAGTTTCATCCGCACTTCCTCGCGCGTGTCCGGTGCCACGGTCCGCTCCACCGCATCGCCCGGCCGCCGCGCCGCCATCCACACCAACGGCGTGGCCCAGAATTTCGTCATCGCGCGGGCAGGGCGGGCATCGGGGTCCAGCAGCCGGTCGACATCGGCATTGTCCAGCCACATGGTCGTCAACGGCTCCAGCGACTGCCCCGTCTCGACCGCCTGCGCCAGAAAAATGCCGTTGATCCCGCCTGCGCTCGCGCCCGCGATAATGTCTGGCATGACGCGCAATCGCACCCCGCTGGCCGCCTCCATCGCGGCGAGCACCTGCGCATAGACGGCCTCGCTGCCGCCGCTGGCCGGCACGCCATCATGAAAGGCCCGGCTGGCGCGTGCCAGATGCCACACCTCCTTGGTGATGCCGTGCATGTAGATCGCCAGGCTGATCCCGCCATAGCAGACCAGCGCCAGCCGCAATTCCCGCTCCTTCATGGGGCGAACGTCGCAGAGGGGAGGGGGATTGGCAACCCAAAGCCCGTTCGTTCACCCAACCGCAAACTCCGCCCAGATCGGCAGATGGTCCGAAGCCTTCCGCGCCGCCGCGCTCTCATGCACGCCGCAATTCGTCAGCTTGAGTTTCCCGCAGTGCATGATCCTGTCCAGCCGCGCCACCGGCCGCCGCGCATGGAAACTGCGCCCACAAGGCGCAAAGCTATAATGCCGCGCAAAATCGGCCAGGCATCCCCGCCCGGCGCTCCATTCGTTGAGGTCGCCCATCAGCACGGTGGGCATCGCCTCGCCCTGCGCCGCCGCATGGATCACCGCCGCCGCCTGCCGCCGCCGCCACAGGCCCGACAGATCCAGATGCATGCCGAACACCCGCACCGACGCGCCGTTCAGCGTCACCTCCGCCATGGTCGCGCCACGCGGCTCCAGATAGGGCAGGTGCAGCACGTCATGGCTCCCGACCTCCGCTTCCTTGCGCACCAATATCGCATTGCCGTGCCAGCCCATCGAATCGGTCTGCACGTTGAGCGGCACCGGCCGATATCCACTCTGATTGTCCATCAACAGCGGTGGGATCGCAGCTGACCGCACGCCAAAGCGCCGATCCGCCTCCTGCAAGGCGACGATATCGGCATCTACCTCCGCCAGCACCTCCAGCACCCGTTCCGGCACCCGCCGCCGATCGGTGCCGATGGCCTTGCGGATATTATAGCTGGCAACCCGGATTGTTTTCATGCCGTTTCAATGCGCCAGCTTGGCGGATGTTTCCAGATCATGTTGCGATGTTCTTGAATTGTTCCTAAATTCCTTCCATACAAACTCCCGTTCGGTTCGAGCTTGTCGAGAACCCGCGCGCATCGGTTCTCGACAGGCTCGAACCAAACGGAGATGAGAAGACATGGCCAAGGCAAAACGCAAATTCGTCTGTCAGCAATGCGGCACCGTCGCCAGCCGGTGGCAGGGCCAGTGCGAGGATTGCGGCGAATGGAACAGCATCGTCGAAGAAGCGGCGGAAACGGTCTTTTCGTCCCGGCATGACCTGCAAAATGGCGGACGCGCCATCACGCTGGTCGGCCTGGACAGCACGGTCGAACTGCCTCCGCGCACCAGCACCGGCATCGCCGAATTCGATCGGGCGCTGGGCGGCGGTATCGTCCATGGTTCAGCGACCCTGATCGGTGGCGATCCGGGCATCGGCAAATCCACGCTGCTGCTGCAAGCCGCCGCGCGCATCGCCGCGCGGGGCCTTTCCGTCGCCTATATCAGCGGTGAGGAAGCCGCCGATCAGGTCCGCCTGCGTGCCCAGCGCCTGGGCCTCGGCAACGCGCCGGTACAATTGGCCAGCGCCACCTCCGTCCGCGATATCCTGACGACCTTGGGGGACGGACCGCCGCCCGCCTTGCTGATCATCGACTCCATCCAGACGATGCATAGCGACCTGATCGAAGGGGCGCCCGGCACCGTCAGCCAGGTTCGGGCCTCGTCCCAGGAACTCATCAAATTCGCCAAGCAACGCGGCACCGCGCTGATCCTGGTCGGCCATGTGACGAAAGACGGCAGCATCGCCGGCCCGCGCGTGCTGGAACATATGGTCGACACCGTGCTGGCGTTCGAAGGCGAACGCAGCCACCAATATCGCATCCTGCGCGCGGTCAAGAATCGCTTCGGCGGCACGGACGAGATCGGCGTCTTCGCCATGGTCGCCGAAGGGCTGGAGGAAGTCGCCAACCCCTCCGCCCTGTTCCTCACCAACCGCGACGAGACGGTCACGGGCGCGACCGTCTTCCCCGCGCTGGAGGGTACGCGACCGGTCCTGGTCGAAATTCAGGCGCTGGTCGTGCGCCTCTCCAGCGGCGCGACCCCCCGCCGCGCCGTGGTCGGCTGGGACAGCGGCCGGCTCGCGATGATCCTTGCCGTGCTGGAGGCACGCTGCGGCCTCAGCTTCTCGACCTGCGAAGTCTATCTGAACGTCGCGGGCGGCTATCGCCTGACCGATCCTGCCGCCGACCTCGCCGTTGCCGCTGCGCTTATCTCGGCCATGTCGGAACGGCCGGTGCCGGTCGATATCGTCCTGTTCGGCGAAGTCGCCCTGTCGAGCGAAATCCGCCCCGTCTCCCATTCGCCCCTGCGCCTGCGCGAAGCGGCGAAACTCGGTTTCACCCGCGCCTATATCCCCGCGTCGGCGGCGGACGGGGTCAAGGGAATCGCGGTCAGCGGTTTCCGCACCCTCGCGCAGCTTGTTGACCAGATGCTGGGACGCGGATAGCGACGGCGGGAAATCTCCAGCTTGTTCCCCGGCCTTCACCGGGGAACAGCGTCAGGCAATACAGGCTCGCCAATGAACGCCATCGACATTCTCGTCCTGCTCGCCATCGGCGGTTGCGCCATATTGGGCCTCATGCGCGGCTTCGTGCTGGAAACCCTCTCGCTCATCGCCTGGGTATTGGCGATCTTCGCCATCCGCCTGTTCCATGCCCCGGCCGCCGAATTGCTCAGCGCTTTCGTCGGCAACAGCAGCGGCGCGGCGATGCTTGCGCTGGTGCTCGTCTTCGGCGTGACCTTCGGCGTGGGGAAACTGATCGCCCACGCCATCGGCCGGCGCACGCGCCAGTCGATCCTGGGTCCGGTCGACCGGGTGCTGGGGGCGGGCTTCGGCGCGGTAAAGGGCCTGATCGGCGCGACGATCCTCTTCCTCGCCTTCAGTTTGGTCTATGACACATTCTACGGCAGCGGCGCCCGCCGTCCCGACTGGCTCAGCGACGCGCGCACCTATCCGCTGCTCAACGCCAGCGGTCAGGCGATCAGCGAATTTCTAGCCGAACAACGTGCGAAAAAGCCGGCTGCGGAAAACCAATAAATTCCGTTATTAAAGCCACCCCTTCAGCCGATAGGCCGCTACGGTCGCGCTCAACCCATCCTCGGTCTTCACCTGCGGCAACCATAGCCGCTTGGGCGGTTGCCGGCGCTTGCCCACCACCCAGTCGGGATGGCAGAAATAATCGACCCGGTCCGGTGTCAGCTTGGCCTTCTTGCCGCGCACCAGCCGATCGGCCCGCGCCGCGATGGTCAGCAGCCATTCCGGCGTCGCCAGCGTCTTCACCGACCGCCCGATCGCGCGGCCGATCGCCTGCCCGAAATCCTTGTGATCCCATCCGCCCGGCGTACCGTCATCGACCTCATAAATGCGGGTCAGGCTGTTTTCCCGCTCGCCCGACAGCGCCAGCAGCAGCGCGGCCAGATCGCCCACATGGATCACCGACAAGCGCCCGCCCGGCGGCAGCATCATGATGCCGCGCTTGGCCATGCGGAACAGTTCCAGCATTTCCTTGTCGCCCGGCCCGTAAATCGCCGGGGGCCGCACGATCGTCCAGTCCAGGCCGCTGGCCTTCACATGCTTTTCGGCCAGTTCCTTGGACCATCCATAGTCGGACAGGCCCGGCTCCCGTGCCGCCAGCGACGACACATGCACCAGCCGCTTGATCCCGCGCTTCCGCATCGCGTCGACCACCGCCATGGTGCCGCGCGCATTGCCGGCCTCGAACCCGTCGCGGTCGGGCGCGTTCACCACGCCCGCTATATGGATCACCGCATCGGCATCGCGCACCAGCGTATCGAGCGCGGCCGCATCCTCCAGCGACCCATGCACCCATTTCAGCTTCGCGCGTGGCGGCTGCGCCCGGCGGGTGAGCGCATTGACGCGCAGCCCGTCGCTCAGCGCCTGTTCCAGCACTTCGGCACCGACGAAGCCCGTCGCGCCGGTAATGGCAATCCGCATCTGCTGCATGACCCTCAGACCATCGCCATATGGTCGCGATGGACCAGTACGGATCGCGGCATTTCGCCCAGCAGCGCCGCGATATCCTCGCTACGCTTGCCCGCGATCTTCACCGCCGCTTCGCTATCATATTCGATCAGGCCCCGCGCGATGACCCGCCCGTCCTGCGCCACGATATCGACTACGTCGCCGCGATCGAACACACCTTCGACGCTCGCGACCCCGGCGGGCAGCAGGCTGTTACCCTTGCCAAGCGCCTTTTCCGCGCCCGCGTCCACGATGATCCGCCCGCGCGTCGTCAACCGCCCGGCCAGCCAGCCCTTGCGCGCGCCCTTACCTTGCGCAGCGAGAAAGATCGAACCCTTGCCACCATTGGCCCAATGCGCCAGCGGCGAATCCACCTTGCCCGAAATGATCGCCAGATGTGCGCCCGCACCGGTCGCGATCCGCGCCGCCTGAATCTTCGACACCATGCCGCCCGACCCCATGCCCGAAGCGGACCCGTCATCCGCCATCGCCGCGATCCGCGCGTCGATCGTCTCTATCGTCTCTATCAGCATCGCGCTGGCATCGACGTGCGGGTTGGCGGTGTAAAGCCCGTCCACATCGGAAAGCAGCGCAACCGCGTCAGCCCGTGCCGCCTGTCCGATACGCGCCGCCAGCCGATCATTGTCGCCGAAGCGGATTTCGCTTGTCGCCACGCTGTCATTCTCGTTGATGACCGGCACCACATCCAGCGCCATCAGCCGCTCCAGCGTGGCCGAAGCGTTCAAATAACGCCGCCGGTTTTCCAGATCGTCCAGCGTCACCAGCATCTGCGCGGCGGTAATGCCTTTCTCATCCAGCAGGCTGGCCCAGCATTGCGACAGCGCAATCTGCCCGGTCGCCGCCGCCGCCTGCGCATCCTCCAGTGATCCACGCCCGCCCTTGGGCAGCTTCAACCGCCGCGCACCCAGTGCGATCGCGCCCGACGACACGATGATGACCTGCTGCCCCGCCGCCTTGCGTTCCGCCACATCGGCCACCAACGTGCGCAGCCAATCGACGCGCACCTGTCCCGCCGGATCGACCAGCAGGGCCGACCCGATCTTGATGACCAGTCGGCGGACGAGGGCAGGGGGGAAACCGGAGAGGGGAGAGGTCACAGTAAAAGGTCCGTTCAGTTCGAGCCTGTCGAGAACCCCCGCGCAAAGTTCTCGACAAGCTCGAACCGAACGGAGGTTGATGATCTGGCTCTAGATCGGCGACCAGCCGGCGTCGCTGTCCGCGCCGCCGTCTTCTTCACGGTCCTCGCTATCCTGATCCATCATCAGCAGCACCGCGTCCAGCAGCGTGCCCACGCCTTCGCCGGTCGCGCCGGAAATGATGAAGACATCCTCCACGCCGGCTTCCTCGCGCAGCTGGTCGGCAATATCTTCCATCAGCTCCTGCCCCAGCAGGTCGCCCTTGTTCAGCACCACCAGCTGCGGCTTTTCGTCCAGACCTTCCCCGTACGCGGCCAGTTCGTCGGTCACGATATGGAAGGCTTCGACCGGATCGTCGGTCGTCGCGTCGATCATGTGCAGCAGCACGCGGCACCGCTCGATATGCCCCAGGAACCGGTCGCCAATCCCCACGCCCTCGGCCGCGCCCGCGATCAGGCCCGGAATATCCGCCAGCACGAACTCGCGATCGCGGTGCAGCACCACGCCCAGCTGCGGCTTGGTGGTGGTAAAGGCATAGGCACCGACCTTCGCCTTGGTATTGGTCACCTGATTGATCAGCGTGGATTTGCCCGCATTGGGCATCCCCACCAACCCGACATCGGCCAGCAGCTTGAGGCGCAGCCACACCCACAATTCCTGGCCCGGCCAGCCCGTGCCATGCTGACGCGGGGCGCGGTTGGTGCTGGTCTTGTACGACATGTTGCCGCGCCCGCCGTCGCCGCCACGCAGGAAGGTGACGCGCTGCCCGACCTCGGTGAAGTCGGCCAGAACGTCCTGATCCTCATATTCGGGATAGCCGTCTTCGTCTTCGCTACCCTCGATCGGCTTGGGGTCGGACAATATCTGGGTGCCGACCGGCACCTTGATGATCAGATCCTTGCCACCGGCGCCATAGCGGTTCTTGCCCATGCCGGGCGTGCCGCGCTGCGCCTTGAAATGCTGCGTGTAGCGGAAATCGATCAGGGTATTGAGGCCCTGCACCGCTTCGAAGATGATGTCGCCGCCCTTGCCGCCGTTGCCGCCGTCGGGGCCGCCATATTCCTCGTATTTTTCACGGCGGAAACTGACAGCGCCGGGGCCACCCCAGCCGGATTTGATGTAGATTTTGGCTTGATCGAGAAAATGCATGGCGCGCCCATAGAGCATTCTGGAGCCGGCTGGAACAGTCGGCGGCTCGCAGAATGCGTAAAATCAAAAATAGCATTCCGGAGGCGGCTGGAACAGCCGTCGGCTCGCGAAATGCGGTAAACAAGAAACAATGGGACGATACAGCGATCGTCCATCCTGCCCGCGCCCATAGCGCCTTATCGTGAAAAGTTAAACCTTGGCCTTCGCAGCTAAGGCGGCCGCCTCCTGCATTAGTGCAAAAGTGAGGCTCCTTGTGGCGATTTCCCGTGCTTTTTCGCGCGGCAGGGCCAGCGCCCCGGCCATAGCCCCACCCAGTTGCGAATCGCCCAGCGCCAGCAGCACCAGCATCAGCGTATTTTCGCGGATCAGTTCGGCGAGGTTGGGGGTGAGGGCGCTCTCCGCCAGCTTGTCGACCAGCCGGTGGATCGCTTCCACCACCGGGTCCAGCGCATCCTCATTGCCCGACGCCAGCATCCAACTGGCCAGCGCGCCCGCGCCCTCCCGGTCGAACGCGTCGAACGTCATGTCCACGATGATGCGGGGGCTGACTTCGCCGCGCCGCGCCGCATTGACCGCATCGCCGATCTTGGCCGTGATCGTGTCGCCCAGATGGGCGGCCAGCGCTTTTTGCAGGCCCGCCGCCGACCCGAAATGGTGGAGCAGATTGGCATGCGTCCGCCCGACGCGCCCGGCCACGGCTTTGAGCGTCACGGCCTGCGGTCCCGCCTCGATCAGCAGGTCGCGCGCCGCCTCCACGGCGACGAGGCGGCTCTCATCCTGGCTGAGGCGTGCGCGTTTTATTGACATGAGTGTCAGTTACTCTTATTTACACCAGTGTAAGTAACAACCGGAGGCATCCCCCATGACCCCGATCGATCTCACTATCACACCGCGCGACCGTCGCTTTGGACGGGATCGCACGGTCGCGCGACATTGGCTGAATGGCGACCCGATCGCCACGGCTTTCTTCAATGCCCTGTCGATCACCTTTCCGCGCGGCGAAGCCTATTTCATCGACAGCGTCCGCACCTTCCGCGATGGCGTGCCGGATCGCCTCGCAAGCGAAATCGCCGCCTTCATCAAGCAGGAAGTGGTGCATAGCCGCGAACATCTGGCCTTCAACCGGCAGGTCACGGATCATGGCTATGACGTATCGCGCCTCGACGCCGACGTGACGATGGTGCTGGACCTCGCCAAACAGCGTCCGCCCATCGCCAGCCTGGCCGCGACCATGGCGCTGGAGCATTTTACCGCCATCCTCGCCCATGAGTTGCTGAGCGATCCGCGCCATCTGGACGGGGCCGATCCGGAGATTGCCGCGCTCTGGCGCTGGCACGCGATCGAGGAGATCGAGCATAAGGGCGTCGCCCACGACACCTGGGTTCATGCCACTCGCGACTGGAGCCGCTTCAAACGCTGGTGGGTGAAGAGTGCGATGATGCTGGTCGTGACCAAGCATTTCCTGCACCACCGTGCCCGCGGCATGATGGACCTGTTGCAACAGGACGGCGTCACCGGCGTTCGCGCATGGGGCGGGCTGCTCAACTACGCGCTGGTCCGGCCCGGCATATTGCGCCGCGTCGCGCGACCATGGTTCGGCTATTTCCTGCCCGGCTTCCACCCTTGGGCGGTGGACGACCGCGCGCTCATCGCGCTGGCCGAAAGCCCTTATGCCGATGCGCTTCAACAGGACGCTCTGCCGTCGCCGGCTTGACCGGGCGCCAGGGACGGCGTCTTATCGGCGCATGACGCAAGCCCCCACGCTCGAAACCATCCGCCTGATCCTCCGCCCGCACAGGGTGGAGGATTATGCCAACTGCCGCACATTATGGGCCGACGCGGATGTCGTACGCCATATTGGCGGGATGCCGCAGGACAGCCAGGCGGTTTGGTTCCGCATATTACGCTATGCGGGCATGTGGTCGCTGCTCGGCCACGGCATGTGGGTGATAGAGGAACGCGACAGCGGCGCCTTCCTCGGCGAAGCCGGTCTGCTCAGCGCCGAACGAGGCATAGCCGAACTGGAAGGCGTGCCGGAAGCCGGCTGGGTGCTGGGTCCGCAAGCCTGGGGCAGGGGCATCGCCACCGAAGCGATGCAGGCGATCCTCGACTGGGCCGACGCGCATGTCGCCGCGCCCTCGCTCCGCTGCATCATCGACCCCGACAATGCAGCATCGATCCATGTGGCGGAGAAACTGGGTTTCCACGCGCTCGTCGATACCGATTATGGCGGAAAGCCGACGCGGGTATTCGATCGGCCGAAACACTAAAACATCGTCATTCCCGCGAAAGCGGGAACCCATCTCCCGATTTCTGGGTCTGACGATATCTTGTGAGATGGTTCCTCGCCTGCGCGGGGATGACGATGATATTTACGATATCGACTTCACGCCGCCACCAGCATCGCATCCCGATACAGGTCCATGGCCGGGTCGTTATCCTGTCGCATCGACTCGCCTTCCTCGAACAGCAGGCAATCGACCATGGCATCGCGGGCCAAGCTGTAACGCTGCGCCTTGTGTCCGGTGAAGTGGAAGCCGAGCTTCCGCAGGACATTGCCGGATGCCGGATTGTCCGCGAAGTGGCAGGCGCGGATATCGCGAACGCCATTGGCCCGCGCCATGCTCAGCACGGCGCGCGCGGCTTCGGTCGCAAAGCCCAGGCCCCAATAAGGGCGGGCGATCCAGTAACCCAGTTCCGGCGCGCCATCCTCGCTCAGATGGATGCCGCAACCACCCACCAGGCGCGGGGCGCCCTGGGTGCGGGTAAAGGCCAGCAGGCGCGGCAATTGCGGATGTTGCGGCAGCGCCAGAAAGGCTTCCGCATCGTCCAGTCCATAGGGGCTGGGCGCACGGGTCAGGTTACGCAGGACCGACGGATCACCGATCGTCCGGGCCAGCATGGGGGCATCTTCCATCCAGCCCGGACGAAGGAGCAGGCGGGGGGTACGGGCAAACATTCTCGTCTCTCCTCTTGGCTGCGCCGTTAGCCGTCAATGATGACGACTTCGCGACGGCATGGTCTGGATGATTCCCCGCCCGCAAGACGCGCGAGAAGGCGTGGAGTTCCAGAGGCTTGAGGGAAATCGGAAGAGGAAGTGCCGCTTTATTCTTTTGTCACGATCCGGCTGGAATCGGGCAACGGAAAAAGGGGCGCTCCCATGAAAGGAGCGCCCCTTGTTTCCCTCGAAAACCGGCAGCCGTCTAATGACATCTGCCGGGAGGATCGCCCCTTTTGCGGGGGACGATCCGTCATCGATCGTCCGTTATTCGGCGGCGAGTGCCACAGCGTCGACCGACACATATTTGCGGCCGAGCTTGCCGGTGTGGAATACCACGCGGCCTTCGTTCAGCGCGAACAGCGTGTGGTCCTTGCCGATGCCGACATTGCGGCCCGGATAGACGCGCGTGCCGCGCTGACGGATGATGATGTTGCCGCCGATCACTTCCTGACCGCCGAACTTCTTCACGCCAAGGCGCTTCGACTCAGAATCGCGACCGTTGCGCGACGAACCGCCAGCTTTTTTATGTGCCATGACCTAAACTCCTTAACTTATGTCTGCGCTCAGTCGATCGACACGATCTTGAGGATCGTGTGATTCTGGCGGTGACCGTTCTTGCGGCGATAGTTGTGACGACGACGCTTCTTGAAGACGATGACCTTCTCGCCCTTCGCCTGCGCGATGATCTCGGCGGCAACGGTCAGCTTGGCAACGTCCTTCAGGTCGCCGCCTTCACCGGCCAGCAGGACGTCGTCCAGCGTGACCTTGTCGCCGGCTTCGCCAGCCAGCTTTTCTACGACGATCTTGTCTCCGGCGGCGACGCGATACTGCTTGCCGCCCGTGCGCACGATAGCGAACATGGCTTGTCTCTTCTCGTTCAAATCTGCTTTACGCAACTCACCAAAGACATGACGCCTTGCCGACCCGCGCGGGAATGTGGCCCGTTAGTGGAATGACTCGCGCCTGTCAACCGATGGCAGTTTGGAACCGGGGTGGTTTTCCCGCTTTTTCGTTCCTATCTTCATGGCTACACAGGCCAGGTCGGCATTACAGATACGCTATTATAGGAGCAAGTCTCGCGCATGCGGCAGGATACAGGGTCATGGTGGAGCGGAAAGGGTGCGATGATGCGCCTGCCGATCCTTGCCGCCCTGTGGACGCTGCTGGCGGTGACTTTGCTGTCCGCTCTGGCGCCGCTGGGACCGCCGCTCAGCCGCGCGACCGGCTCCGCCTTCAACCCCGCGACTCTGGACGTGGTGCTCAAGGCCCGCGCCCAGCCTGCATCCCAGACGGCGGTGGAAACGCCCCGCCCCGGTGGGGACGGCGCATCGCCGCCCATGCTGCTCGCGCTGGCGCTGGCCATCGTCCTGCTCGCGATCCGCCATGCCCGCGCGACAGGCTCTGTCGCACGGTATCGTGCACCTCTTCGATCCCTTACCCCCGCGCGCACCCGCCGCGCCCGTGCGCCGCCCTTCGCTTCCTGACGATTCGCGTTAACGCCCGGCCCTCGCAGCCGGGCTTTCGTCGGAAGAAGGAGCATCTCCCATGGCTCGCAGGAAAGCATCGCGACGCATCCGTCGTCGCCGCCCACCCTGGTGGTTCATGCCCGCCATCATGTCCGGTCTGGCCGTTGCCGCCGCCGGCCTGTCGGCGATGATGATGACCGTCGTAGAATAAACGTCCCCTCCATCCGTTCGGCCGGGGCCAGTCGAGAAGCAGTCAGCTCCGCGCCTGCGTTCTCGACAGGCTCGAACCGAACGAATGTGGTATAAATATTCCCGCCGGACGGATCGCACAGCGTCCGGCGACAGGATCGAAAGGCTTTCATGCCCCATCACACGCCCCTGATCGGCACCATCGTTGCCGGCCTCGTCGTCGCCTTCATCATGGGCGCCATCGCCCATCGCCTCAAACTCTCGCCGCTGGTCGGCTATCTGGTCGCCGGCATATTGGTCGGCCCCTTCACGCCCGGTTTCGTCGCCGACGCGGGCCTGGCCAATGAACTGGCCGAAATCGGCGTCATCCTGCTGATGTTCGGGGTCGGCCTGCATTTCTCGCTGAAAGACCTGTTATCGGTCAAGAATATCGCCGTCCCCGGTGCGCTGGTGCAGATCGCGGTCGCGACCCTGCTCGGCATGGGCCTGTCCTATTATATGGGCTGGGGCCTGATGGGGGGCATCGTCTTCGGCCTCGCGCTCTCGGTCGCCAGTACCGTGGTGCTGCTGCGCGCGTTGCAGGGCGCCGACCTGGTCGAAACCCGGCGCGGCCGAATCGCGATCGGCTGGCTGATCGTGGAGGATCTGGTGATGGTCCTCGCCCTCGTCCTGCTCCCCGCGCTGGCCGGCGTCCTCAACAATGCGGACGGCGGTGGGGCAGGGGCGCTCATAGCGCCGCTGCTGGGCACGCTGCTGAAGGTCGCAGGCTTCGTCGCGGTCATGCTGATCGTCGGCCGTCGCGTCATCCCCTGGGCGCTCCACTGGGTCGTCCATACCGGATCGCGCGAGCTATTCCGCCTCGCCGTCCTCGCCATCGCGCTGGGCGTCGCTTTCGGCGCAGCCCTCGCCTTCGACGTGTCCTTCGCACTGGGCGCCTTCTTCGCCGGCATGATCCTGGGCGAAACCCCGCTCAGCCGCCGCGCGACGGAGGAGACACTCCCACTGCGCGATGCCTTTGCTGTGCTGTTCTTCGTGTCGGTGGGGATGCTCTTCAACCCCTCGATCGTGCTGGAGCATCCGCTGCCGCTGCTGGCGACGGTGCTCATCATCGTCATCGGCAAGTCGATCGCCGCCTGGGGCATCGTTCGCGCCTTTGGCCATGCCAATGTGACGGCGCTCACCATCGCCGCCAGCCTGGCGCAGATCGGCGAATTTTCCTTCATCCTGGCTTCGCTGGGCACGGGCCTTGGCGTCCTGCCCGCCGACGCGCGCGACCTCATCCTTGCCGGCGCGCTCGTCTCCATCTTCCTCAACCCCATCCTCTTCTCGCTCATCGTGCGCGACCACAAGAAGGATGACGATGAGGAAGTGGAAGCCGCCAAGGCGCCGGCACGCCCACGCATCGGCCATGTCATCCTGATCGGCTATGGCCGCGTGGGCAAATTGATCGCCCTGCGCCTGCATGAACATGACGTGCATTTCGTGGTCGTGGAAGGCGACCCGGAACGCGCGGAGGAGGCCGAGGAAAACGGCCTGTCGGTGGTGAAGGGCAACGCGCTGGAGGACAAGCATCTGCTCGCCGCCGGCATTTGCGAGGCGCGTCACCTGCTGATCGCGGTGCCAGAAGGCTATGAAGGCGGCGCCATCCACGAACATGCCCGCAACCTCAATGACAAGGTTCAGGTCATCGCCCGCGCCCATAGCGATGCGGAGGTCGAGCATCTGGAGCGGCTGGGCGTCCCCCATGTCGTCATGGGCGAACGCGAACTGGCCGGCCGCATGCTCACCCTGTGCGGCGTGCGATAAAAGAAAAGGCCCCGTTCGGTCATACCGAACGGGGCCTTTTTCAACTCGTCAAAGCAGGGCTATCAACCGCGCGAGCGGGGCGGGCCCTTGCGCGGGCCACCGGCGCCGGCGCCCTTGAACGGGCGCGGGCTGTGCGGACGACCGCCGCCCGGTCCGCCACGCGGCGGGCCGCTGCGGTTGGGACGCGAATCGTTGGACGGGCGCAGCTGCTTGCGGTTCTCGCGGGCTTCCTCGCGCGGTGCGCCTTCGGTCGGCTCGAACGTGACGTCCGCACCCTCGTCACCCGCTTCGCCGGTGCGCTTGACCGATGCGATGAACTTCGACGCGATGGCGCGCGGAATTTCGAACATCGTCTCGTTGGTGGTGATGCGGATCGCGCCGATGTCGCCACGCGACACATGGCCACGGCGGCAGATCAGCGGGAGGATCCAGCGCGGATCGGCATTCTGGCGACGGCCGATGTCCATGCGGAACCACTGCGTGTCCTCAAAGCCCGGACGCGGCCCGTCACGACGCGCAGGCGCCTCGCTGGCGTCCAGCAGCTCTTCGGGCGCAGGCATCGCCGCACGGGCGCTGCGCACCAGCATCGCGGCGATCTCCTTGGCGCTCTTGGCTTCCAGCAGTTCGCCACCCAGCGCCCAGTCGGACTCTTCCAGCTCCATCGGCTCCAGCAGGCGCGCGCGCAGCCGTTCGGCATCCTGCGCGGCGATCTGCTCCTTGCTCGGCGCCGTCGTCCATTCGACCGGGATCTTCGCCCCCTTCAGCATGGATTCGACGCGGCGGCGGCGCGGATAGGGCACGATGAGCACGGCGGTGCCCTTCTTGCCCGCACGGCCGGTACGGCCCGAGCGATGCTGCATGGTTTCCGCGTCGCGGGGCAGCTCCACATGGACCACCAGCGTCAGCGTGGGCAGATCGATGCCACGTGCGGCCACGTCGGTCGCCACGCAGACACGGGCGCGCTTGTCGCGCAGCGCCTGCAACGCATGGTTGCGCTCATTCTGGCTATGCTCGCCCGACAGCGCCACGGCGGCAAAGCCACGCTCGGTCAGGCTGGCATGCAGGTGACGCACATTGTCGCGCGTGGCGCAGAACAGGATCGCCGTTTCCGCTTCATGGAAACGCAGCAGGTTCACCACCGCATTTTCGATGTCGGCGGGCGCGACGGTCATCGCCTGATAGCTGATGTCGCCATGACCGCGCTCGGCCGAGATGGTCGCGATTTGCAGCGCGTCCTTCTGGTAGCGGCGGGCCAGCGCCACGATCGGCTTGGGCATGGTGGCCGAAAACAGCAGCGTGCGGCGGCCTTCGCCGGTCGCGTCGAGAATGCCTTCCAGATCCTCGCGGAAGCCCATGTCGAGCATTTCGTCCGCTTCGTCGAGCACGGCGGTCTTGAGCGCCGACAGGTCGAGCGCGCCGCGTTCCAGATGGTCGCGCAGACGGCCCGGCGTGCCGACCACGATATGCGCGCCCTGCGACAGGGCACGGCGTTCCTTGGCGGCGTCCATGCCGCCGACGCAGGTGGCGATGCGGGCGCGGGCGCCGGCGTACAGCCATTCCAGCTCGCGGCTGACCTGCAACGCCAGTTCGCGCGTCGGCGCGATTACCAGCGCCAGCGGCCAGGCGGGCGGGGGCAGGCGATCGGCGTCGCCCAGCAATTCGCCGGCCATGGCCAAGCCGAAGGCGACGGTCTTGCCCGAACCGGTCTGCGCGGACACGATCAGGTCGCGGCCATGCGCTTCTTCCTGCGTCACTTCGGACTGGACGGGGGTCAGCGCCTCATAGCCCTTGGTCGTCAACGCCTGGGCAAGGAGGGGGTGGAGTGTTTCAAATGTCATGTTTTTGTTTTCTCGTCGGTTAAAAGCGACCCGCCTTCATCCGACGGAATCAACATAACCTGTCTCGCTGTCGCCGGTTCGCGATCAGCCGGTGCGTCAGGTCAATTCGCACCCGTTCAGGTTGGTTGCCCAACCGCCATTCTCTCTCTCGGAATGGCAAAGGGGACAGGCGCTAAGGCCGTATCCCCTCAAACAAGAAAGCCTCCTTCCACATTCCGAGGAAGGAGGCTTGTCTCATAGTCTATAGCGCAAAACTCAGACCGAAGCGACTTCCGCCACATCGACCTTCACGCCCGGGCCCATCGAGGACGACAGGGCGATCTTGCGAACATATTTGCCCTTCGAACCCGACGGCTTCGCCTTGACGATCGCGTCGACGAAGGCGTCGAAATTCTTGCGCAGGTCTTCGGCCGAGAAGCTCGACTTGCCGAGGCCAGCGTGGATGATGCCGGCCTTTTCGACGCGGAATTCGATCTGACCACCCTTGGCGGCCTTCACGGCTTCGGCGACGTTCGGCGTCACGGTGCCCAGCTTGGGGTTCGGCATCAGGCCCTTGGGGCCCAGAACCTTACCCAGACGACCCACCAGACCCATCATGTCGGGGGTGGCGATGACGCGCTGGAAGTCGATGTTGCCGGCCTGGATCGATTCGAGCAGGTCTTCGGCGCCCACGATGTCGGCACCGGCGTCGAGCGCCTGCTGAGCCTTGTCGTTGCGGGCGAACACGGCGACGCGAACGTCCTTGCCGGTGCCGGCGGGCAGGGTGACGACGCCACGGACCATCTGGTCGGCATGACGCGGATCGACGCCCAGGTTGATCGCGATTTCGACGGATTCGTCGAACTTGGCGGTCGCGTGGGTCTTGATCAGGCCCAGCGCTTCGTCAACGCCGTGCAGCTTTTCGCGGTCGACCGCAGCGGCCAGAACCTTGGCCTTCTTGGTGATCTTCGCCATTATATCAGCCCTCCACCACGTCGAGGCCCATCGCGCGAGCGGAGCCTTCGATGATCTTCGTTGCAGCGTCGATGTCGTTCGCGTTGAGGTCGACCATCTTGGCCTGCGCGATTTCGGCGAGCTGGGTGCGGGTGATCTTGCCGGCTACGACCTTGCCCGGTTCCTTGGAACCCGACTTCAGGTTGATCGCCTTCTTGATCAGGAAGGTTGCAGGCGGCTGCTTCGTGGTGAAGGTGAAGCTGCGGTCGGCATAGACGGTGATGATCGTGGGCAGCGGGGTGCCCTTGTCCATGCTGGCCGTCTGCGCGTTGAACGCCTTGCAGAATTCCATGATGTTCACGCCGCGCTGACCCAGTGCAGGACCGATCGGCGGGGCGGGCTTTGCGTCTCCAGCGGGCACCTGGAGTTTGATATAGCCCGTAATCTTCTTGGCCATTGTCACTCACTCTTTAGCTGGCGGATGTGCGAACACATCTGCCGGTTCAAGTTTAGCGGTCGAACGGTTGTCACGAAGACAACCTCCCGCATTTGGCTCCATCCACCCTGACGGGCGATATGGAAGCGCGGGCCTATAGCGATGTTCGTTCCGAAAGGAAAGGGGGTCTGTCCCGTTCCCGAAAAATCCCAGCGCGGCCCTCAATCCTATCGCGATAAGCCGTTGCTCCCTGTTTCCCCGGCGCAGGCCGGGGTTCAGGTCCACGCTCTGAACTGGACCCCGGCCTGCGCCGGGGAACGGCCTTATCTGGATGGTCGTCCAGACGCCAAAAAGGGCCGCCGATCCGAAGAAAAGGCGACCCTTTTTGAAAACCAGCCTTGCGGCCAGTGCTTATTTCGACAGTTCGACCTGTTCGAAATCCAGTTCCACCGGGGTCGCGCGACCGAAGATCGACACCGACACCTTGACGCGGTTCTTTTCGAAATCCAGTTCCTCGACCACGCCGTTGAAGCTGGCGAACGGGCCGTCCAGCACCTTGACGCTGTCGCCGATTTCGTAATCGACGCTGACCTTGTGCTTGGGGGCGGCTTCGGCTTCCTTCTGGGCGCCGAAATAGCGGGCGGCGTCCGCCTCGCTGATCGCTTGCGGCTTGCCCATCGAACCCAGGAAACCCGTCACCTTGGGCGTGTTCTTCACCAGGTGATAGATGTCGTCGTTCATCGCCAGCTTGGCGAGGACGTAGCCGGGCATGAACTTGCGCTCGACCTGGACCTTCTTGCCGCGCTTGACCTCGGTGATGGTTTCGACAGGCACTTCGACCTGCTCGACCAGTTGCGACAGGCCCATGCGCTCGGCTTCGGACAGGATCGATTCCTTGACCTTGTTCTCGAAGCCCGAATAGGCGTGGATGATGTACCAGCGCGCCATGTTACCGTCTAAACTCCTGTTCAGAGCATTATGCTCAATGTCCCGACGCCCGCAAATCTAAGCCTTAGGCTTAACGACCCGCTGCCACGCCCAGCAACCACTGGACGATCGCGCCGAAGAAAGTGTCGATGCCAAAGAAGAACAGGCCCAGCAGCGTCGTCATGATGACGACCATCACGCCGGTCATCACCGTTTCGCGGCCGGTCGGCCATACGATCTTCTTCGCTTCGGTCTGTACCTGGTTGACGAATTCGCCGGGGGATACCTTCGCCATCGTCTGCCTTTGCACGTCTTGAAACCAACACCAAATCGCGAAGCAACAGTCCGCCCTCCCGATCCCGCTATGTTTCAGCGTCCGGGGGTGCGGCCGCACGCTCCGCGACCAACTTCGCCGGCCTGTAAGGCCGCGATTTCTTAACGGTGGACGTACCGCCCACCTCGAAATCGCTAAGCACACTTAGCCGCGAGCCCTTGCTTTTCAAGGGCTCGCGGCCAGTTCGCTTGGCAGGAGTGGAGGGACTCGAACCCACGGCATTCGGTTTTGGAGACCGACGCTCTACCAACTGAGCTACACTCCTGCACTGGCCGGGACCAGCGAAGGAGGGCGCTTTAGCGTGGCCGTGCGGGGAGGGCAAGCGCCATTATGCGGCTTTTTGCATTGGCTCTGCAACTTGCGTGTCGGCGCTGGTCTGCCGCTCGGCCTCCGCGTTGATCTGCGCGCCCAGCAACACGATATAGGCGGACACGAACAGCCACAGTTGCAGCACCACCACCGCGCCCAGCGACCCGTAGGTCTTGTTATAATTGCCGAATGTGGAAACATAGAAGGACACGCCCAGCGTCGCGGCCAGCCAGAACAGGGTCGCCGCCACCGATCCCACCGTTAGCCACTGCCACTGCGCGTGGCGCCGGTTCGGCCCGAACCGATAGATGAGGCCGAAGATCGTGCTGGCCAGCAGCCCCGCGCACACCCATGTCGCTGCCTTGATCGCGAACAACACGCCCGGACCCCAATTGGTCAGGAAATCCTGCAACAGGCCGATGATCGTGGCGGTAAACACGCCCGCGACCACCACCAGCACCGCCGAAAAGGTGATCCCCATCGACGTGCGATAGAATTTCAGGATGTTGCGGCCTTCCTTCTGGCCATAGACGATGTTGAGCGCCTCCATGATCGCCGACGCCGCACGGGTCGCGCCATAGACCGCGATCGCCAGCGCCAGCAGCAGCCCGAACCCGATCGCGGGTTTCCGCGTACTGACCACGCCCAGCAACTGGTCGTTGATCAGCGATGCGGCGTCGGCCGGCACGACGGAAATGATCGCCTGCATATGCCGCTGCACCATCGACGGATCGCCGAACAGCCCATAGGTCAGCACCACGGCCGCCAGCAAAGGCGCGATCGACAGAAACGCATAATAGGCCACGCCCGCCGCCAGCAGCCCGACATGATTGGCCGACAGCGCGCCATGGACGCGCTTCAATATCTCCCACCATCCTCGCGCCGGTATCTTCCACGGCGCATCGACATGCACTTGGCTCGCGACGGTAGCGGTCATCACATTCCCCTGCTGTTCACCAAAGCAAGCGCGCAAGGGGGGAGGGTGGTTCCCTCATGAAGACGGACGGGCGATGGAATGGCGGTGTTGGGTGGCTTCCTGCCATACCCCTCCCGCTTGCGGGAGGGGCAGCGAGACTTGCGCGCGAAGCGCGTTAGTCGCAGCGGGGTGGGCTCTAGCGACGGCCTGCCCACCCCCTAGCCCCCTCCCGTAAACGGGAGGGGGAACATGGACAATTCTGATTGCAAGCCGGCTATCCCTCTCCCGTGGGGGAGAGGGCTGCGCAGACTTGGCAGCTTGCTGCCTAGGCGTAGCTGGGTGAGGGGGGGCAGCCTCACGAGAATAGACCGGCCTTGCGCCAGTCCCCCCCTCATCCAACTCCGCCTAACCGCTATGCGGTAAGGCTCCATATCCTTCTCCCTCAAAGGGAGAAGGACGACGCTTCAGCCACTCCTACCAAGCTTCCAATGTAGGATTTTCTCTGGTCTATCCTGCGGGATGAAAGCCTCGTCCTCCAATTGCATCACCGATCGGTCGGCACGCAAAGGCGCGATGCTGGCGCGCGAGTGGCGCGATCCTGTGACCCTGATGGCGCGCGATCGTGACCCGAATGCCGCGCCGGTGACGCCTCGCGAGCGCGTTGCGAGCGCTTCGGGCGCGAAAAGCCGCGCAACACTGTGAACTTCGCCCTGTCGCGTCGTCATGATCTCGATCGCCGCCGCCAGACCTTCTCTGGCCGGCACCCTCGCATCAGCGCCCGCGATAATCCTCACAGGCGATGCCGTCCCCGTCGCCATCCATATGCACGCCATAGCCCGGCTGGCCACGATGGAGCGGCGTTGCACCAGCAGCTCTCGCTTCACGGCAGCCACGATAAGACCAGCTTGATCCGGAAGACCCCACCGCCGCTGCCGATCGCACGCGCGGGGCGGATATCGCGCCGCCGCCGCTTGGCTGCTGCCGGTCCAGATCAGCGGCGGACATGGAGCGATCAATGCCGATCGTGTTGCGGGTCGGCCGCCATGGCTCGCTCGGCGCGGCCTGCGTGGTTGCCGCCGGCTCGCTGGCGAACTGGTGCGATGCGACCCCGCTTATGCCGCCGATCGCCACCGCTGCCAAGGCCGCCTTTATGGCAAAATTTCCCACTGTCATGCCGATCGGATAAGCCGATCAGGGTAAAGGATCGGTTGCCGCAAATATGACAAATGCCGTTCGGCTAAAGGAACATCCCGCCCTTCATCACCCGCCGCGCGCGCCCCTGCACCGGCACGCGATCGAACGGCGTATTGTCGGCCGATGCCGCCATCTTCGCCCGGTCCACGATCCACGGCGCATCGGAATCGACGAAGATCAGGTCCGCCGCACTGCCCGCCGCGAAGCTGCCCGCATCGACACCCAATATCCGCGCCGGATTGGCGCTCAGCAGCGTCATCAGCCGGCCCATCGAAACATGCCCGTCCCGCACCAGATTGAGCGAGAGCGCCAGCAGCGTCTCTGCCCCCGCCATGCCCGGCGACGCGTCTGCGAAGGGCAGGCGCTTGTCCTCCGGCCCGCGCGGATCATGGCTGGATGTGATGACGTCCACCGTTCCATCCGCCACCGCCGCCAGACTGGCCTGCCGGTCGCGCTCGTCCCGCAACGGCGGCGACAGCCGCGCAAAGGTCCGGAAATCGGTCGCCGCCTGATCGTTCAGGAACAGATAGGCTGGACTGATGCCGCACGTAACCTTCAGCCCCTCCGCCTTGGCGGCGCGGATCAGATCGAAGCCCGCCTTCGTCGTCACCAGTCGGAAATGGATCGCCGCGCCCGTTTCGCGCACCAGCATGATGTCGCGCGCGATCGCCAATGCCTCGGCGCAGGCCGGCGCGTGCGGCAGGCCCAGCCGCGTCGCCGTCTCGCCGCTGGTCGCCACTGCCTTGGCCGTCAGCCCGCTATCTTCGGCATGGGCGATCACCGTCAGGCCCAACCCGCTGGCATAGGACAATACCCGCAGCATCACGCCCGAATCGGCGATCCACTGGCGTCCGGTGCCGACCGCCTTCGCGCCCGCCATCTGCATCAGGCCCATTTCGGCCATTTCCTGGCCCAACAGGCCGCGCGTCGCCGCTGCGATCGGGTGGACCCAGAAATCGGGCTTGCCCGCCCGCGTCGCCTGGCGGATCAGCCCCACCTCGTCCAGCGGCGCGCGCTGGTCGGGCATCAACGCCGCGCGCGTGATGCCGCCGAAATGAAAGGCCGGCTTGTCGGTCGCGAACACGCCCAGATCGATGAGGCCCGGCGCCACGACCAGCCCGCCCGCATCGACGCTTTGCGCATCGTCCGGCACCGCGACATCGCCGGCCGCGACGATCCAGTCGCCCTCGATCAGCACGGTGCCGGGAAGGGGCGCGTCGCCCGTGGGGTCGGCCAGCTTGCCGTTGATGATGGCGATCTTGCTCATGCCCAACCCGCTTTCCTTGTTGGTCGGGATGGTCATGCCCATCCCTCCACGCCGCGCGCACTGCGCGTCAGCACGTCCAGGCACGCCATGCGCACCGCTACGCCCATCGCCACCTGCTCGGTAATGGCGGAGCGCTCCGGATGATCGGCCACCGAACTGCTGATCTCCACGCCCCGGTTCATCGGGCCGGGGTGCATCACCAGCGCATCGGGCTTGGCCAGCGCCAGCCGCTCCGGCGTCAGCCCGTACAGCGCATGATATTCACGCGGGGAGGGGATGAAAGCCCCGTCCATCCGCTCATTCTGGAGCCGCAGCATCATGACGACATCCGCGCCATCCAGCCCCTCGTCCATCCGCGTAAAGGGCGTCGCCCCCAGCATTTCCACCTCGGGCGGCAGCAGGGTCGGCGGGGCCACCGCGCGCACCTGCGCACCCAGCGCGGCCAGGCACAGCATGTTCGATCGCGCCACCCGGCTATGCAGCACGTCGCCGCAGATCGCGACGACCAGCCCGGCAAAACTGCCCTTGCGCCGACGGATGGTCAGCGCGTCGAGCAGGGCTTGCGTGGGATGCTGATGCCAGCCATCGCCCGCGTTCAGCACCGGACAATCCACCTTGTCCGCGATCAGCCGCACGGCGCCCGAACTGGCATGGCGGATCACGATCACGTCGGCGGCCATGGCATTCAATGTCATCGCCGTGTCGATCAGCGTCTCGCCCTTCTTCACGCTCGACGTCGCGGCGGCCATATTGACCACGTCCGCGCCCAGCCGCTTCCCCGCAATCTCGAACGACAGCAAAGTGCGCGTGCTATTCTCGAAAAAGGCGTTGATCTGGGTCATCCCGGCCAGCCGCCCGTCATGCTTGCGCGCCTGGCCCTTGTTCGCCTGCGCCCAATGTTCCGCCTCATCCAGCAGGAAACGGATTTCCCAGGGCTTCAAGTCCGCGATGGACAGAAGATGCCTGTGCGGAAACAACGCCCGGCCGGTCAGCTCGGGTGTGGCGTCAGGTATGAAGATATCGGGCATGAGCCGGGTCTTTAGGGGAGGCTGGAGGGGAGGGCAAGGCGTCGTTGGCGCACTTATCCCCGCCCGCGCCATTTCCCGATCAGCGTCCCGTCCCGCAACACCTCCCGCGCCGCATTATGCCCCGGCGCCCCGGTCACGCCGCCACCCGGATGCGTCCCCGCGCCGCACATATAAAGGCCCTTCACCGGCCCGCGATAGGCGCCATGGCCCAGCACCGGCCGCGCCGCCCACATCTGGTCCAGCGTCAGATTGCCGTGCATGATGTCGCCACCGATCAGCCCGAACTTGCGCTCCAGGTCGAGCGGCGAATGAATCTGCCGCGCGATAACGCTCTTGGCAAAGCCCGGCGCATGCGCGTCCACCGTCGCGATGATATGGTCCGCTGCCGCCTCACGCTCGTCGTCCCACGAACGCCCGTCCGGCAGTTCCGGCGCGAATTGCTGGCAGAACAGGCTGGCGACATGGCACCCCTCTGGCGCCAATGTATCGTCTATGGTCGACGGGATGAGCATTTCCACGATCGGTGCCTTCGACCAGCCATCGCGCTTCGCGTCCATGAACGCCCGGTCCATATAGTCCAGAGTCGGCGCGATGATGATGCCGGACTGGTGATGTTCGCCCACGCCGGGCAGGCAGGTGAAATCGGGCAGGGCGGACAGCGCCACATTCATGCGGAACGTACCCGACCCGGCCTTGAACGCCTTGATCCGCTTCACAAAATCGGCGGGCAGGTCGGCCGGGGCCATCATCCGCTCATAGAGCAATTTCGGCCCGACATTGGCGATCACCGCGCCGCCCATCACTTCCTCGCCGCTCTCAAGCTGCACGCCCACCGCACGCGCGCCATCGACCAGCACCGTCTCGACCGGCGCCTCCAGGCTGATCTCCACGCCCATCGCGGTGACGACCTGCGCCATGATCTGCGTGATCGCACCCATGCCGCCGACGCTATGGCCCCATGCGCCCTTCTTGCCGTTCACCTCGCCGAACACATGGTGCAACAATACATAGGCGCTGCCCGGCGCATCGGGGCTGGCATAGTTGCCGACCACCGCGTCGAAACCGAACGCCGCCTTCACCGCATCGCTCTCGAACCAGCTGTCCAGGAACGTGCGCGCCGACTTGGTGAACAGGTCCAGCACATCGCGCTGCTGCTCCAGCCCCAGCCCCGCGACCCGCCGCCCCTGTTTCAGCGCTTCGACGATCATGCTCAGCCCGTCGCCGACATTGGGCGGGCTTTTCAGCACCAGATCGCGCAGCACATCGGCCACCACCTCCAGCGCATCATAATAAGCCGGCAGCGCGTCGGCATCATGCGCGCTATACTTGCGAAATTCGGCCTGCGTCTTCTCCAGCCCGCCGCCCAGCTTCAGATAGCCGCCATCGGGCTGGGGCAGGAAATTGCTGATCGGCCGCTCGATCACGCGATAGCCATGATCCGCCAGCTGCATGTCGCGGATGACCTTGGGGTTGAGCAGGCTGACCGTGTAGCTGGCGGTCGAATTGCGGAAGCCGGGATGGAATTCCTCCGTCACCGCCGCGCCGCCGACGACATCGCGCCGCTCCAGGATGCGGACCTTATAGCCCGCCCGCGCCAGGTAGAAGGCGCAGACCAGGCCATTATGCCCGCCGCCGATGATGACTGCGTCGTAGGATCTGCTCATGCCCTGCTGCTCCACCCCATCGCCGGCGCGCGATGTGACCGCGCCTCTGGAATAACCTCACGCACCCGCCCGCAAAAATGCCGGAGCGCCACTTCCTGCTCGCTCAAGGGGCCGACGGTGAAGCTGGCCGACGCCATCCCCGCCTGCACCCGCCCGACCAATTCCGTATCCTCGGCATTGACCTGCCGGTTGATCCGCCAATTCAGATATCGCGCGGCCTTCATCTCCCGACACCATTGTTCAGGCATATTGGCATCGGGCAGGGCATAGCTGATCTCCCGGATCAGCGTCTGCGTCGGCGACACCGGCAGCCAGGCCATGAAGTCCACCTGATCGGGATAGATGTCGAAGGCGAAATTGGGCCACAGCTTATAATAGGTCCACAGCCGCTGCCGCTCCGCCGGCAGATGCGGCACAGGCGGGAGAAAATGCTGATAGGCCCGCTCGGACAGATTGGCCGAAGGGCGATCGATAATCGGCCCCCACATCTTGTCGGCATGGGCGGATGCTTCCACCCCATAGCCATCACCCATCAGCCGTTTCAGCCCCGGATGCGCAACTGCGATATGCAGCCCGTCCGAATAATTGTCGCCGATATTCTTCCAGTTCACAGGCCGCGGCCGCAACGTCACCCGCCCCAGCGCCCGCATGTCCGCGAACCGATAGAGCGCCACCTCCGCTTCATAGGGCGCCATCATCTGCGCCACCGACGGCCCGCCATCGTCCACCAGCCGCACGAACAGAAAGCCCTGCCAGCTATCTACCTCGACGGGCGCCAGCCCATGATCCGCGACCGCGAAGGCTGCGCCATAGCTGGCCTTCATCGGCACGCCCGACAGCCGGCCATCCTGTTCGTAGGTCCAGCCATGATAGGGGCAGACCAGCTTCTTCGCGCAGCCGCTGACGTCATTGACGATGCGCGCCCCGCGATGACGGCAGACATTGGTAAAGGCGCGCACGACACCATCGTCACCGCGCATCACGATCACGCTTTCGCCGATATAGTCGAGCGTGTGGAAATCGCCGGGGGCAGGGATGTCGCTCTCATGGCAAATGATCTGCCAGGACGGGCGAAAGATGCGCTCTACCTCCACCCCGAAAAATTCGGCGTCGGCATAGGTCCAGGCCGGCAGGCTCCATCCTGCGTCGGGATCATTCCCGGCATATTCCCCTTGCATCACAGACCACGCCCCCCGGCATCGTTATTTTTACGTGCGTATAACAGTCTTTCGCATAAGTCGATTCACCTGTCTCAGTCGCTGTCTCAATCCGCGACCGGATCACCCTCCACCTGCGCGCCATAACGCCTTGCCAACCAGGCGCAGGCCATCAGCTGGATCTGGTGAAACAGCATGATGGGCAACAGGATCGGCCCGACCGCCGCCGCCGGGAACAGCACGCCTGCGATCGGCACGCCCGACGCCAGGCTCTTCTTGGACCCGCAAAATTGCAGCACGATCGCATCTTCCCGCGACAGGCCCAGCATCCGCCCCACGATCAGGGTGAAGAGCAGGATTACGATCAACATGGCGATGCACAGCCCCGCCAGCACCGCCAATTCTTCGCTCGACACCTTGGCCCACAGCCCTTCGACCACGGCGGCGGAGAAAGCGGCATAGACCACCAGCAGGATCGATCCCCGATCGACCCGGCCGATCATCGCCTTATGCCGTGCCACAAATCCCCCAATCCATGGCCGCAGCAAATGGCCGACGACGAAGGGCAGCAATAATTGCAGCACGATCCCCTCGGCCGACGACAGCGAAATCAGGCTGCCGCTCCCGCTCCTCTGCATCAGCAGCGCGACGAGCACCGGCGTCAGGAAAATGCCGAGCAGGTTGGAGAAGGAGGCGCTGACCACCGCAGCGGCGACATTGCCCCGCGCGATCGCGGTAAAGGCGATCGACGATTGCACCGTGGACGGCAGCAGCGTCAGGAACAGCAGTCCCGCGCGCATATCCTGCGGCACGAATCCGAATCGCCCGATCAGCAAACCCAGCAGCGGGAAGGCGGCAAAGGTCGTGGCCAATGTCGCCAGATGGAGTTTCCACGCTTTGGCCCCATCCCAGATCGCCTCGCGCGACAATTTCGCACCATGCAGGAAAAAAAGCAGCACGATGCCCGCATCGGCAACCCAATCCGCGATCCGCGCGCCTTCGCCCCGCGCCGGCAGGATGGACGCTAGGGCAACGGTGGCGATCAGCAGCAGCAGGAACGGGTCGAGGGCTTGGCGCAGGCGGTTCATGCATGTTTCCGGCAGAAGGAAGGATTGCGGCGGGGGATAGACGCGGCGCTCGACCTGCGCCAACAATTTCCCCTTGGATGGATGCAAGGAGAGGCTGGCCATGAGCGAGCATATCGCGATCACGCAAAATCAGGGCGTCGTGGAAATCATGATCGACCGCGCTGACAAGAAAAATGCTCTGACCGCGCCCATGTATCGCGCCATGACGGACGCGCTGGCGGATGCCGCCGCGTGCCAGGACATCGGCGCCGTGCTGATCGCAGGGCAGGGGGATGCCTTTTGCGCCGGCAATGATCTCAAGGATTTCATGGCCGGGCCAGAGGGCGGGGCCGCCGCCTTCGACTTCATCCGCGCCATCGCCGCCTTCGACAAGCCATTGGTCGCCGCCGTTCAGGGGCAGGCCGTGGGCGTTGGCACGACCATGCTCTTCCACTGCGACCTCGTCTATGCCGCGCCCGACGCGCGTTTCGTCATGCCCTTCGTCAATCTGGGGATCGTGCCGGAGGCCGGCTCCAGCCTGCTCGCGCCCGCCATATTGGGTCATGCTAAGGCGGCGGCGATGCTATTGCTGGGCGAACCGCTGGATGCGGAGGGCGCCGATCGGGCCGGCATGATCACGGCGATCGTCCCGGCGGACGGCCTGCTCGTCCATGCGCGTGCGAAGGCGGCGGCATTGATGGCCAAGCCGCCCCAGGCCTTGCTCGCCACCCGCCGCCTGATGAAGGGCGATCCCGCCATACTCATTGCCCGGATCGAGGAGGAAGCGCGCCTGTTTCGCGCGGCTCTGTCTTCATCAGAAGCGCAGGAAGCCTTCGCCGCCTTCTTCGAAAAGCGCGCGCCGGTTTTCAGGCGCGGCTAATAGCAAGATGCGGTGAGGGTGCCTTACCGAAGCGTTCCCCGGCGAAGGCCGGGGCCCAGTTCCAGGTTCCCGGCTGGACCCCGGCCTTCGCCGGGGAACATAAAGCTATAGATCCACATCATTACTTACCGGCATAAGGCCCAGCCTTGTCCTTTTCGAGCGTCGTCGAGAAGCGGGTAGGCAGAAGGAAATGGCAGAAGAAAAGCCTGTCCTACAGGGCGGCGCTTGCGTTACGCCGATGCCGGTTCTTTCCCAGCGTCGGCTTCCTCGGATTTTTTCTTCCGCCCGAACTGCATTTCGCTGACGATCACCGCCGCGACGATCAATATGCCGCCCATCAGCGCCGTGGGCGGCAACCGCTCACCCGCGATCCGGCCGATGATTCCGGCCCACACCGGCTCGCCGGCATAGATCAACGTCGCGCGCGTCGGCGAAACGGTACGCTGCGCCCAGTTCATCACGAACTGGATCAGCGCCGTCATCGCGCCCAGCCCGCAGGCGCTCAGCCCCACGGTCCAGCTGAGCGGCGGCACCTGCTCACCCACCGCGCCCATGCAGGCAAAGGCCAGCAGCGACGTCACCGCCAACTGCACCAATGTCACCCGCGCGACATTCACCTTGCCCGCCCACAGGCTGATGAAGATGATCTCCAGCGCGATCGCCACCGTGCTGATCAGGGTCAGCGCCTCGCCCTTGCCCAGCGCCAGTCCATCCTTGGGCGCTGCCACCAGCATCAACCCGATAAAGGCCAACGCCACGCCGATCCAGCTGGTCAGGCGCGGTCGCCGCCGCAAGATGATCCACTGCATGATCGGCACCAGCGGCACATAGGCGGCGGTGATGAAGGCGGACGTGCTGTTGCTGATCGTCTGCAATCCCCAGGTCTGGAGCGAGTAGCCGACGAAAATGCCCAGCCCGATCATCAGGCCTGCCAGCAACTCCTTGCCCGTCAGCCCGCGCAGCACCGGCAGCGCCAGCGGCAGAGCGATCAGCGCCGCCGTGCCGAAGCGCAGTCCGACGAAGAAGAAAGGCCCCGTTTCCTGCATCGCATGATGGACGATCAGGAACGTCCCGCCCCAAAGGACGGTCACGCCGATCAGCGCAAGTTCGGGGCGGCCGATCATCAGGCGCGGAGAGTCGGGCTTGTCGGGGGCGTCATTGTGCAACATAATGCACATCGCCCTATGAGTAATATATTGCACAGTCAAGATCGGCCGACGGAACGCCGCCCCGATGTTCTCGCCCATGTCGCCGGCAATGTTCGCGCGCTCCGCGCCGAACGCGGCCTCAGTCAGGATGGGCTGGCGACGGCGGCGGATGTCAGTCGCCGCATGATCTCCGGCATCGAAAGCGGGGAGGCGAATGTCAGCCTCTCGACGCTGGACCGGCTGGCGGCGGCGCTGGGCGTCAGCTTCTCCCGCCTCGTCCGTCCACCCGAAATGCCGGACAACAGCCGAATCGACAGTCTCGCCTGGCGCGGGCCAAGCCCGGACAGCCGCGCTACCTTGCTCGGCACCGTCCCCGCCGCGCGGGAGGCGGAATTATGGACATGGTCGCTGGGGGTAGGGGAGGTCTATCCGGCCGAAGCCGACGCCGCCAATTGGCATGAAATGCTCTATGTGATGGACGGCGTGCTGACCGTGGAGCGGGAGGGCGCTGCTCCCAAACGAGTGGAAAGGGGCGACTTCCTGATCTTCACCAGCGATCGCCCCTATCTCTTCGCCAACCGCGAAACCGAACCGGTCCGCTTCGTCAGGAATGTGGTGTTTTAGGCGTCAGTCGCGAAAAGTCCGTTCGCCCTGAGCTTGTCTAAGCCTGTCCTGAGCGACTGCCGCAGGCGGGCAGTCGAAGGGGGCCGTCATTCCTTCTTCAGGTCGTTCCCGGCCTTTTCCAGCGTCGTACCGACATCATGCTTGGCCTCGCCTGCCTCGCGCTTGGCATCGGCCGCCGCATTGTCGCTCGCCGCGCCGATCCGTTCGGCGCCATTGTCGATCGCATGGCCGGCATGATCCAGCCCGTTGTCGATCTTGGCGCCTGCATCATCGACGGCATTGCTCACGTCATTGCCGATCGCCGATCCGGCATTTTCCAGATTGGTCTGCGCCTTTTCCGAGCAGGCGGACAGGCCGGCGACGCTCAAAACCGCGACCGCGGCGAGTAGGGATGTGCGCATGGTGGCTCCTCTTGCCATTGAATAGTGCCTGTCTAAGCGCAGAAAGCGGCAGAAGGTTTCGCAGCCGTGTCGTTTATCCGCTGCGCAGGCCGAATACCATCGATCGGTCGGCTTCGGGAATCAGGCCCTCCAGCACGCGCCAGAATCCCGTCACCGATCCCTGGCCCGCCTGTGCATAGGCGGTCGCCATCTTCTCGCGCAGGGCACGGAACAGTTCCGCTTCCAGCGCCTTGCCCGCCGGGCTGAGCCGCAACAATTTCTGCCTGCGATCGCTCGCACCGGTGCGAGTCTCGATATAGCCCTGTTCGACCAGGTCGTTCAGCACGCGCCCCAGCGATTGTTTGGTGATGGCCAGCAGGCGCAGGAGATCCTTGACCGTCAGGTCCGGCTGGCGGGAAATGAAATAAAGCGCCCGGTGATGCGCGCGCCCCAGCCCCTGCGCCGCCAGCCCCTCGTCGATCGATCGGGTGAGGGCGGAATAGCCGAAATACAGCATCTCGATCCCGCGCCGGATCTCGTCCTCGCGCAGGAAGAGCGGCGAGGCAGGCGATATCTGCGTGGCGGAGGGGTTGGAAACCGACATGAAGGGCTGTGATCCGGCAAAAGGGCTACGCGCATATTGGCGTCATCAAACTATCATGACTAGGCTTTCCTTTCACGAATGACACGTTATATGGCGTCCCCGCGCCGGCATGATGTTCGGCGCTGCTGGGGCGTCGCCAAGCGGTAAGGCAGCGGCTTTTGATGCCGCCATGCGCAGGTTCGAATCCTGCCGCCCCAGCCAGTTTCACCTTAAATGCCTGAATTTGCTGGCCTAACTTAAATGGCCAGCCAAAATTGTGCACCTGAGTGTGCCAACACGCTGGCCGGAAGGCTGAGCATGGCATCTCTGCAGCACGTATATCGACGCGGTCACATTTTCTGGTGGCGCCGGGTCCATCGCATTTCCGGTGGCAGGCCTCTCGATATCAGGATATCCTTGAGAACGTCGGATCGGTCGAAGGCGCGGAACTGGGGAGCTGCGCTGGCCGGGGCGACCGGGGGTGTGCTTACGATGTTGAATGAGAAGATCCGCACGGTGGGGGCCGTGCCGGCTGAGGACGATCTGCAGGCCATGGCACGCAGCCTCTACGAGGAATTGCTAGCCGATCTCTGTTCCCAACAACGCGCGGCGCCTTACGATGCTGAGGCGCATAGCGCCGCCAACCTCGCTTTCGTCGATTACTACCAGCGTCTGACCAGCCTCGGCGGCCATATGTCGCTTCTTCCTGACGAAGAACTCCGGCTTGCCACCGAACTGGGATGGGACGAGCAGCGGCTCGCCGACCTTCGTGCAATCATCCGGTTGCGGGAGGAGAAAGGCATCACGCAGCTCCAGCCCCAGGCTCTTGACCAGGAATTGCGGCGGCGCGGCTATGAGCCGAACGATCGCCTCCGCTGGATGCTGGAACTCGCTGTCTATCCGCATTTTCGCGACGCCCATATCGAAGCCGAGATCGCGCTTCAAGAAGCAATCGCGCCAATTGAGGATGTCCAGTATCCCGCTGAAACCGGTGCGCCATCGGTAGGGTTGGATACGGCAGCCACGGGGGTGAAGTCTGGCCCACTGCTGTGCGATTTTGTCGAGCAAGCCATAACCGACCTCGTTGCCGAGGAGACTTGGGACATCAAATCCGCCCGCCAGGCGCGCAGCAGCGCCGCCCTGTTCGAACTGCTGGTCGGCCAGAAGCCCTTCGAAACGTACACGCAAGCCGACTTTGCGAGTTTCAAGCGCAAGGTCGCTTACCTGCCGGCGCGCTATGACATGGGGTCGGACAAGAGCAGGGCGGCGCTCCTTCAAAGAATTGCGGATTTCGAGGCTGACGACAGCCTCCAGAAGGACAAGTTACAGCACCTTTCGGCGCGCACCCGCAACCGTCACATCTCCAGCCTGAAAGGTCTTTATCGCTGGGCCAGCAAGAATGGGATGGCGCTACCGGCAGTTAAGTTCAACGATCTTTTCATTGCGGTTTCGAAGGCAAAGCGCGCTCGCAGCCTGCGCCCTGCCACACCAGCCGACGACGTCGGAAAGTTGTTCGCGCTGCCGGTTTTCACCGGCTGCCAGCCGCATTCAGGTGGGACCGGTCAGAAGGTCTTGGGCGCCCGCTTCACACCCGGTGATGCGATAGTGCATGACGCATTCTACTGGTGCCCCCTCCTGCTGCATTACACAGGTGCCAGGCGCGAGGAACTGTGCAAGCTTCGCCCCCGCGATATCAAAATCGAGAATGGCATCGCCTTCATCTGGATCGACTTCACGGAGACCGGACGAGTCAAGAATGACCACTCCGTTCGCCCGGTACCATTGCACAGTGAGTTGATTCGCCTCGGCTTTCTGGACTTCGCCCATGAATGTGGCCAACGCGGATACGACGCCCTGTTTCCAGAGTTACGCCCCACGAACGCTGTGCAGGGCTACGGAGACGTCTATTTCAAGAATGTCTGGTCTCACCTGAAAGCTCGTGGCGAAATGACGTCCGATGCGACGGTGCATGGTATGCGCCATCGCTTCTCGACAGATCTGAAGACGAAGAAGGTCTTCAGTGAATTCCGGCGGGATGTGATGGGGCACGCCGGGACCAACATCAACGAGGAGCGGTACAGCGACGCCGGCCCCCTCGAGGAGCTTCGAGCTGTTATAGAAGAACTGGCGTCAGCCACGGACCATCTTACGCCCGCTCCCATACTGTTGCCGCCGCCTGCCGTCCGCATCGCGCAACCGGCAAAAAGCCGCAAAAGTCGCGCAGCGTGACTGCCGGACCAAGGCATCTTTCCGGGGGAGCCAAAAGCTCCCCCGGCCCAGCCTGATTGCAATATCGATTCCATCAGTGCGGATGATCGGCTGCCTGAGCGTAACTATTCTGCTGCCACCAAATGGACGGAAACCTGATCGGTCACATCCACCCCATTGCGGACTAACTGACGCAAGTGCGATGCCGCACGATCAATGCCATTCAGCAGCCCCGCCGGCTTGCTGTCGCGCTGAACGATCTCGCTCGGTAGGATCTGGAAGTGGCCGCGCGTGCCTTCGCGAGGCAGCAGACGTGCCGACCGACTGCCAGACGCCATGGTTAGGCGGCAACCGCTGTGGATGTACACTGCCTCATCTCGAGCCGCGACCAGCGTAATGCCGAGCAATTCTGGCTCAGGCACCGTAAAATCGAACTCAAGGCAAACGATGTCAGCGTTGGCCTCTTTCGCTGTCAAAGCAATGTGGGTGGCAGAGGCTGGCGTTAGCGGGTCTGCGGCCATAATCGATAGGCTGGGGCCCATTTTCTTGTTGCCGAGGAGCATCTTGCTTACTGCCTCAACGTAACGGCGAGCGGTATCGAGGGCGGTGTCGGCGGTATTCATTCTGGTCTTCCTTCATTTTCATCCCCACCACGGGGATCGATTTCCACCTCCCTTCCATTCCAACCGGCAGCGGCTCCGCCGCGGCCGCGTGATTCACGAAAAACCCGGGCATGGTCGACGCCATGCCCGGGCTGGATACTACGCCGTTTAGGGCGCCTAATGCTTAAGCGGGATCACTCGCGATGTGCCGTCGCCACATCTCATCGATGACCGTCTGCCCGGAATCGCAAGTCAACTCGTCATCATACACACCGTATCGAAGGCCAAACCGGGTCGTCCGCGGAACGATCAGCAGATGACAGTGCGGCGGGTGCGGCGCACCTATCGAACCCGGCGCATGGAGAACCAGAACCGACGCAAGGCCACGTTCGCGCGCGATTAGCCGGGCGAAGTCACGGCATCGTTCCCACCCCATGTGCAGTCGGTCGTCGTTCTCGAAAGGCAGGGTGAGATAGACCAGCAATGCTTTCTCATGCGCGACGGCGTGTTCATCCATCCGGGTCAGGATGGTTTCTGCATCAACCAGGCTATCGTCAGTGCCCGGCGGAAGAACAACATCTATGCGCTCTGCGGTCGTGCGCCACGGCGAGGACAGCGGATCACCAGCGGGGGCGATCGGCTGCATCTTGCGCCGTCCGAATTCGGCAGCGTTATTCAGTCTGTCGGCATATGTTCGCCTAAGGACGCCGAACACGATGCCCGTTTCACTGGTGCCCAACGGATTTGTATAAAGCCAAGTCAGCGGATCGCCCTCATCGGCAATGATGGCCTTGGCGTGTACGGGAACCAGAGCCCGCTTGACCGCTATGCGCGCGGGCTTTGTGCGGGCAGCCATCACAATGCCCTCCCGCGGCTGACGATTCGGACGATTTCCGAGGCCGCGCGGCTGGTGCAATCACACCTTTCATCCCATGTTACGAACGGCGGCGTCGTTGTAAGGGCCAACCCATCTGTCCGAATTTGCAAGAATGGCCCAAGGCCTTGAACGTACCAGCGGCCTCCAACAGCAGGCTATGAGCTTGTCGCCTAAAACCGTCGGCCAGTCCAAGGGGCGGCCGTCGGAATTCGATACTCCGACGCAGCAGGCAAAGGATCGTGGTCGCGACGAGCGACACTGACAACTGGTAACGACGGTGGGTTCAACGGGTGGCGGCAACACTTTAATCTTTTGAGTAAGATGGAGTGTCACGATGAAGCAGCGTCGTCGGATATATTACACGGCCAGCCAGCGAGCGGAGATATGGGATCGTTGGCAGCG
>NZ_VYPZ01000099.1 GCF_008710155.1 Sphingobium limneticum | reverse complement strand
CTAGGCAGCGTTGACAAAGTGGATTCCCAATCTGCCTGATTTCTGATTCACAGCTTCTCTTTGCGAGGAGCGATGATGGGCCGAGGCGATCTGACGGACGAGGAATGGGATGTGATCGCGGGGCTTCTGCCGTCGGAGCGCGGCCGCAAGTCCCGTCCTGCCCATGACAACCGGCGTTTCCTCAACGGCATGCTGCATGTTTTGCGGGTCGGCTGTCCGTGGCGGGATATGCATGAACGCTATGGTCTGTGGAATTCGGTCTATGTGCGGTTCCGGCGCTGGGCCGAACAAGGTGTGTGGGATGCAATCCTGGCGACATTGGTGGAATTGGGACTGACCGACGACTGGCAGCACATGATCGACAGCACCATAGTTCGCGGCCACGTATCGGCAGTGGGCGGAAAAGGGGGGCTTGTGCGCAAGCTCTTGGTCGATCACGCGGCGGCTTTACGTGCAAGGTCCACGCCCGCTGTGACAATCAGGGTCGCCCTATCGGCTTCATCCTGACGGGCGGTGAAGCGTCCGACTATGGCGCTGTCGATGCCCTGATGGCGATCCCTGTCACCAAGCCAAAGGCGCTGTTGGCCGACAAGGGCTATGACGGTGATGCTGTCCGCGAAAATCTGCTGATGCACGGCATCCTGCCGATCATCCCGCCCAAGGCCAATCGCCGAGAACCCATTCCCTGCGACTTCCGTCGCTATCGTGACCGCAACCGCATCGAGCGCATGTTCGGGCAACTCAAGCAGTTCCGCCGTATCGCAACCCGTTACGACAAAACCGCCTTATCCTTCGCAAGCTTCCTGAACCTCGCCGCCATTCGCAAATGGCTGCCGCACTTTGTCAACGCGACCTAG
>NZ_VYPZ01000098.1 GCF_008710155.1 Sphingobium limneticum | reverse complement strand
CGTTGAGCTAACCGCAAGGAGGCAGGCGACCACAGTGGGTTTAGCGACTGGGGTGAAGTCGTAACAAGGTAGCCGTAGGGGAACCTGCGGCTGGATCACCTCCTTTCTAAGGATCGTGACGAAAGCGCTGATGCTAGACATCAGAAGAGCTTCGTCATTTCCAAAGAACATTGCCGCCGTCCTCATGTCCCTTCATCACTGGAAAATACGCTCTGGCAGCAGAGCGTATCTGCCTGGCAGGCTTTCGAGCGCCTCGCGCTGCTGTAAAAAGCAGCCTGCGGGCACCGGGCCGGTAGCTCAGGTGGTTAGAGCGCACGCCTGATAAGCGTGAGGTCGGAGGTTCAACTCCTCCCCGGCCCACCAATTGCTTGGCTGGGGGCTTTAGCTCAGCTGGGAGAGCGGTTGCTTTGCAAGCATCAGGTCATCGGTTCGATCCCGATAAGCTCCACCAAGCAACTGCGCAGCGATCTACCGCGGAGCAGCACTGAAAACTGCGCAGCGATTGCGCGCAGCGGACAATTTCCAGAGATGAAGAGTAGCGGTTTACCAGCTTATGCTGGTGATATGGCGCACGTTGTGCGCCTCTTTGACATTGTGAATGGGTTTTTTAATCGATGCCGTGGCGACATGGGATTGGTTTTTGTGCGTTTGCCGCAAGGTAAGCGGATGAAGGTCAGTTCGATGTTGTACACACAAGATTATCTGGCTGAGTTTAATAACCACACCGATACAAGCCATATCATGCACTATCTCCAGTGCTGATGTTGGTGGTGTGGACTCTCAAGCGTGAGGTAAGGGCATCTGGTGAATGCCTTGGCATGTACAGGCGATGAAGGACGTGGCACGCTGCGATAAGCGTGGGGG
>NZ_VYPZ01000097.1 GCF_008710155.1 Sphingobium limneticum | reverse complement strand
ACCTGCGTGATTGGTATCTTGGCGCTCGTAGCATGGCTCGGCACCCTCGCACCGCCCGCATCGGGCATGTAGGTGAGGTTAGCTCTGCTGGGTCTGTTGATGTATTCAAAGGTGAACGAACGAGGGTAGCAAGTCATGGCCGATGTCAAACGCAGTGATGCCGGCAGCGGCCAAGGTGACGGCGGCGTCGTTCTGATCACGGGGGCGAGCGGTTTCATCGCTGCGGCCCTGATCGCCCGGCTCGGCGAACGCTACACCGTTGTTGGCCTGGATCGTGCCGGTCCGCCCGATCCACCACCACCCGCCTTGGCGATCAACATCGACGTCGGGTCGGATGAAGCGGTGCGAGCTGCGCTCGACGAGGTTCGCGCGCGCTACGGCAACCGCATCGCTTCGGTGATTCACCTCGCCGCCTATTACGATATTACGGGCGATCCCAATCCGCTCTACGACAAGGTCACCGTGCAGGGCACCCGCCGGCTGATTGACGGGCTGCAATCGTTCGAGGTCGAGCAGTTCGTCTTCGCCAGCACGATGCTGGTTCATAAGCCGACCGCCACTCCGGAGGAGCGCATCAGCGAGGAGTCGCCGATCGGTGCGTCCTGGGCGTATCCACAGTCGAAAGTCGATGCCGAAGCACTGCTGCACGCGCGGCGCGGGAAAATCCCGGTCGTCTTCCTTCGCGCCGCAGGAGTTTACGACGACGACGGGCGCTCGGCGTTTCTCGCGCAGCAGATATCGCAGATTTACGAGCACCGCCTGATCTCGCATTTCTATCCCGGCATGCTGTGCGCGGCACAGTCATCGGTGCACCGCGAGGACTTGGCCGACGCCGTGGTGCGCCTCGTCGATCGGCGGCACGACTTGCCGTCAG
>NZ_VYPZ01000096.1 GCF_008710155.1 Sphingobium limneticum | reverse complement strand
ACCTGCGTGATTGGTATCTTGGCGCTCGTAGCATGGCTCGGCACCCTCGCACCGCCCGCATCGGGCATGTAGGTGAGGTTAGCTCTGCTGGGTCTGTTGATGTATTCAAAGGTGAACGAACGAGGGTGGCAGAGTCATGACCGACGTCGAACGCAGCGAGCCCGGGAGCGGCAAGGGTGCTCCTGAGATCGTCCTCATCACGGGTGCGAGCGGTTTCATAGCCGCCGCGCTCATTGCCCGGCTCGGCGAACGCTACACGGTCGTCGGACTCGATCGTGCCGGTCCTCCGGACCCGCCGCCTCCTGCGGCCGCGGTCGCCATCGATCTCGGGTCCGACGAGGCGGTCCGCGCCGCGCTCGAGGAGGTGCGCGCACGATACGGCGCCCGCATCGCGTCGGTTATCCACCTAGCCGCTTATTACGACATAACCGGCAAGCCTAACCCGCTCTATGACAAGGTGACAGTCCAGGGCACCCGCCGGCTGATTGACGGGCTGCAATCGTTCGAGGTCGAGCAATTCGTCTTCGCCAGCACGATGCTGGTCCATAAGCCGACCGCCACTCCGGAGGAGCGCATCAGCGAGGAGTCGCCAATCGGTGCGTCCTGGGCGTATCCGCAGTCCAAGGTCGACACCGAGGCATTGCTGCATGAGCGCCACGGGAACATCCCCGTCGTCTTCCTCCGCGCCGCAGGAGTTTACGACGACGACGGGCGCTCGGCGTTTCTCGCGCAGCAGATATCGCAGATCTACGAGCACCGCCTGATCTCGCATTTCTATCCCGGCATGCTGTGCGCGGCACAGTCATCGGTGCACCGCGAGGACTTGGCCGACGCCGTGGTGCGCCTCGTCGATCGGCGGCACGACTTGCCGTCAG
>NZ_VYPZ01000095.1 GCF_008710155.1 Sphingobium limneticum | reverse complement strand
GGCTCTGTTGCAAAAATCGTGAAGCTTGAGCATGCTTGGCGGAGATTGGACGGACGGAACGATGACGGATTTCAAGTGGCGCCATTTCCAGGGTGATGTGATCCTGTGGGCGGTGCGCTGGTATTGTCGCTATCCGATCAGCTATCGCGACCTTGAGGAAATGCTGGCGGAACGCGGCATTTCGGTCGACCATACGACGATCTATCGCTGGGTCCAGTGCTACGCCCCGGAGATGGAGAAGCGGCTGCGCTGGTTCTGGCGGCGTGGCTTTGATCCGAGCTGGCGCCTGGATGAAACCTACGTCAAGGTGCGGGGCAAGTGGACCTACCTGTACCGGGCAGTCGACAAGCGGGGCGACACGATCGATTTCTACCTGTCGCCGACCCGCAGCGCCAAGGCAGCGAAGCGGTTCCTGGGCAAGGCCCTGCGAGGCCTGAAGCACTGGGAAAAGCCTGCCACGCTCAATACCGACAAAGCGCCGAGCTATGGTGCAGCGATCACCGAATTGAAGCGCGAAGGAAAGCTGGACCGGGAGACGGCCCACCGGCAGGTGAAGTATCTCAATAACGTGATCGAGGCCGATCACGGAAAGCTCAAGATACTGATCAAGCCGGTGCGCGGTTTCAAATCGATCCCCACGGCCTATGCCACGATCAAGGGATTCGAAGTCATGCGAGCCCTGCGCAAAGGACAGGCTCGCCCCTGGTGCCTGCAGCCCGGCATCAGGGGCGAGGTGCGCCTTGTGGAGAGAGCTTTTGGCATTGGGCCCTCGGCGCTGACGGAGGCCATGGGCATGCTCAACCACCATTTCGCAGCAGCCGCCTGATCGGCGCAGAGCGACAGCCTACCTCTGACTGCCGCCAATCTTTGCAACAGAGCC
>NZ_VYPZ01000094.1 GCF_008710155.1 Sphingobium limneticum | reverse complement strand
GGCTCGGCGAGCGCGAGGATGCAATCGCTCTGCGGCCTTGGCTTTCGGGAAGTGCTGTGCTCGGGTTGCTGCTCTCAGCCGCTGGCCTGATCCTCATGGCCTCGTCGATGGCCGGATCTCCATTCTGGCCGGTCGACGAGGCCGCGGTGGCTGCCTTGCTCGGAGGGCCACCGGTTGGCTCCGCCTGGAAGGTGCGCATGGTAGCGCTGGTCATTGCCGGGGGCGCGGTCCTACTGGCGCGAGGCAGAGCATCATGGCTGGCGATGGCCATGATTGCCGCCGCTACGGCGTTGGCGACACTCGCGTGGAACGGGCACGGTGCCATGGACGAGGGAAGCACCGGATGGCTTCACCTGGGCGCGGACATTCTCCATCTCCTCGCAGGCGGTATATGGGTTGGCGCACTGTTCGGATTGCTTCTCCTGATGATGCGCCGCGCCGAGGCGATCGATGCCGCGCACCTTCAGCTTACCCATCGGGCGCTGCACGGCTTCGGGGCGGTGGGCACGCTCGTGGTTGCCATTTTAGTGATCACCGGCTTGATCAACAGCTGGCTGCTCGTGGGCCCAGCCAATTTCACGGCCTTGGGCACGACGCTCTACGGCTTGCTGCTGCTCGCCAAGCTGGTCTTGTTCGCAGCGATGCTGGGACTCGCGTCGCTTAATCGGTTCCGCCTCACGCCGGCCTTCGAACGCTCGATTGCCATGAACGATCATGACGGAGCGCTTATGACGCTGCGGGTCAGCCTGGCGGTCGAGACAACCTGCGTGATTGGTATCTTGGCGCTCGTAGCATGGCTCGGCACCCTCGCACCGCCCGCATCGGGCATGTAGGTGAGGTTAGCTCTGCTGGGTCTGTTGATGTATTCAAAGGTGAACGAACGAGGGT
>NZ_VYPZ01000093.1 GCF_008710155.1 Sphingobium limneticum | reverse complement strand
AGAGCCCGATCCAAAAGTTGTTGAGCAATACCAGCATGTTATGATTCACGCCGTCCTTGCGAGAGATGGAGTGATCAATGGCATGGACTGGCATTGCTCGAGATGAGCATAGCCGCAAAGGACTGCGGTATCCAAGCGACATGACGGACAGAGAGTGGGCGCTGGTGGCACCGTTCATTCCTCCGGCAAAGCACGGCGGTCGGCGTCGCAGCACGAATATGCGTGAAGTGGCCAACGCGTTGCTCTACCTGGCCTCGGCCGGATGTGCCTGGCGCCTGCTGCCCAAGTGCTTTCCACCGGTCTCGACGGTCCGGCGCTATTTCTACGCCTGGCGTAACGCGGGATTGTTTGAGGTGATGAACACGCTGCTGGTCATGAACCTGCGAGAGATCGAGGGGCGCGAAGCCTCTCCCAGTGCGGGCATCATCGATAGCCAGAGCGTGAAAACGACCGAGAGCGGCGGTCCGAGTGGGTATGACGCAGGCAAGAAAGTCAAAGGTCGAAAGCGTCATATCCTGACCGACACCTCCGGCTTTCTGATCTCCATCCTCGTGCACACCGCCGATATTCAGGACCGGGATGGCGCCGTCGACGTGCTCAAAAGGATTTGCCAGCGCTTCCCTTGGCTGCGCCATATCTTCGCCGATGGTGGCTACGCCGGTGACAAGCTCAGAACGGCACTCGCCAAAGCCGGGAACTGGGTGATCGAGATCATCAAACGATCTGATCAAGCCAAGGGCTTTGAAGTCCTCCCGCGCCGCTGGGTCGTCGAGCGCACCTTCGCCTGGCTGGGACGGTGTCGCCGCCTCGCAAAGGACTGGGAAGCGACCATCGCCTCTTCAACCGCCTGGGCTATGATCGCTTCTATCCGCATGCTCATCCGCAGAACCGCAAGGTATTGCTACGCCTGAGAAACTTTTGAATCGGGCTCT
>NZ_VYPZ01000092.1 GCF_008710155.1 Sphingobium limneticum | reverse complement strand
TCGCCACTACTAACGGAATCTCGGTTGATGTCTTTTCCTCCGGGTACTGAGATGTTTCAGTTCTCCGGGTTCGCTTCACCAAAGCCTATTTTATTCAGCTTAGTGATACCTCTCCCATTTAACACGGCGCCTGATCACTCAGGTGCAGTCTTAAATGGTGAAGGTGGGTTATCCCATTCGGAAATCGCGGGATCAAAGCTTGCTCACAGCTCCCCCACGCTTATCGCAGCGTGCCACGTCCTTCATCGCCTGTACATGCCAAGGCATTCACCAGATGCCCTTACCTCACGCTTGAGAGTCCACACCACCAACATCAGCACTGGAGATAGTGCATGATACGGCTTGTATCGGTGTGGTTATTAAACTCAGCCAGATAATCTTGTGTGTACGATCATCGAACTGACCTTCATCCGTCTGCCTTGCGGCAAACGCACGAAAGCCAATCCCATGTCGCCACGGCATCGATTAAAAAACCCATTCACAATGTCAAAGAGGCGCACAACGTGCGCCATATCACCGGACGTATCCGGTAAACCGCTACTCTTCATCTCTAGAGAAACTGTGGTGCCCAGCCATAGGGCGCCCCTCGCTTGCGCTCGGGAGTTTTGCGGGACAATGTCCCCCGGACATTGTCTTGAACCGCAAAACTGGTGGAGCCTATCGGGATCGAACCGATGACCTGATGCTTGCAAAGCAACCGCTCTCCCAGCTGAGCTAAGGCCCCAAAGGAGGCTGGCACTGACTGGTGGGCCGGGGAGGAGTTGAACCTCCGACCTCACGCTTATCAGGCGTGCGCTCTAACCACCTGAGCTACCGGCCCCAGTGCTACGCAGGCTGCTTGTTACAGCAGCGCGAGGCGCTCGGTGCCTGCTCAGCTATCAACACAATCTTGCGACTGCGTTAATCTCTAGTGATGAAGGGACATGAGGACGGCGGCAATGTTCTTTGGAAATGACGAAGCTCTTTCAGCTTCTAGAGCTGACGCTTTCGTCACGATCCTTAGAAAGGAGGTGATCCAGCCGCAGGTTCCCCTACGGCTACCTTGTTACGACTTCACCCCAGTCGCTAAACCCACTGTGGTCGCCTGCCTCCTTGCGGTTAGCTCAACG
>NZ_VYPZ01000091.1 GCF_008710155.1 Sphingobium limneticum | reverse complement strand
CGGTGGGTTCAACGGGTGGCGGCAACACTTTAATCTTTTGAGTAAGATGGAGTGTCACGATGAAGCAGCGTCGTCGGATATATTACACGGCCAGCCAGCGAGCGGAGATATGGGATCGTTGGCAGCGCGGGGAGTCGATGAGTTCGATTGGACGCAGGTTTGATCGAGAGTCATCGTCGGTATTTTCGGTGATTTCGCCGACTGGCGGTATCCGGCCCGCCGATCGCAAGCGTGGCAGCCTTGCGCTGAGCCTTGCCGAGCGGGAGGAGATATCGCGAGGCCTGAGCGTCAGCGAACCCTTGCGTGCGATAGCACGGCGACTGGGCCGCGCGCCCTCGACGATTAGTCGGGAAGTCAGGCGCAATGGCGGCCTCGCGCGGTATCGCGCCACGACATCCGACCAGGCAGCATGGGATCGCGCCTTGCGTCCCAAGCCCTGCAAGCTGGCTTGCTCGCCGCCACTGGCCCGGGCAGTATCGGCCAAGCTGCGCCGCAAATGGTCACCTGAACAGATTGCGGGGTGGCTCAGGCGCAGCTTTCCGCAGGAGCCGCACAGGCAAGTGTCGCACGAAACCATCTACAGAAGCCTGTACATACAGGCGCGGGGCGTTCTGAAGAAGGAACTGCTGGAGCATCTGCGCGCCCGGCGCACCATCCGCAGATCCCGGCACGCCAGCCTCAAGCGCAATGGCCTCGGCCAGATCAAGGATGCCGTGTCGATCAGCGAGCGCCCCGCGTCGGTCGAGGACCGCGCCATTCCCGGTCACTGGGAAGGCGATCTGATCGGCGGCACGAAGAACAGCTACATCGCAACGCTCGTCGAACGGCATTCGCGCTATGTGATGCTGGTCAAGGTCGCCAACAAGGATACAAGGAGCGTCGTGTCGGCGCTGATCAGGCAGACGCAGCGCCTGCCGCGCGAACTCTACAAGTCGCTTACCTGGGACCGCGGCAAGGAAATGGCCGATCATCCACGCCTCTCGCTGGCTACCGATGTCGAAGTCTATTTCTGTGACCCGCAATCGCCTTGGCAGCGAGGATCCAACGAAAACACCAATCGCCTGCTAAGACAATATTTCCCTAGAGGAACCGATCTGTCGCTATACAGCCAGGCCAAACTGAGTGCCGTTGCCCGGCAACTCAACGAACGACCCAGGAAAACGCTCGAGTACCAAACGCCTGCAGAGCGCTTCCAAGCTTGTGTTGCCACCACCCGTTGAACCCACCACC
>NZ_VYPZ01000090.1 GCF_008710155.1 Sphingobium limneticum | reverse complement strand
CAGGTGGGCACCTCCATCAACCTGGTGATCTGAGCGGATGGGTGCGTAATTGGCCGGCATGGGCGTGATTTACGTACTGCGTGGTGGCTCCATACCGCTGCCTTTTGGCCGAAGTTTCGGGTTTCGGGCACAGCTATCCTGCCAGTGCGCGTCGTTCGTGAAAGATCAGGCGGTGCATGTTGTAGGCGAGGTTGGCGAGGGTAATCTTGGCTTCGGCGCGCTTGATGCCGATGGTGCGGATGAACAGGCCCATCTGATCCTTCTGCCGGGCGAAGACATGCTCGACGCGGGCGCGGACTTTCGATTTGGCGGCGTTCGCCTTTGCTGTGCGTTCGGGCATGGGCTTGCCGCGCGGCTTCTTGCGGTGAATGCGGCTGACCCGGCTCTGCCGCTTGAGCCATGTCTCGTTGGCCTGGCTGCGGTAGGCGGTGTCCGCCCAGACGTCGGAAGCAGTGTTGTCGCCGGTGACGACATCGCGCAGCATCCGCCCGTCGAAGCGCGCACCGTCGGTGACCTTGCATTTGCGGATGAAGCCGAAGGTCCGGCAGATCGACACGCTGCTCTTGTAGCCGAAGCTTGGGATGGCGATGTCGATGCCCGGCTTGCCGTTCGCCAGCGGCCTGGCCTTGGCGAACTTGAGCGTCCAACGCGCGTCCGTATCCTTCTGCGCGGCCCGGGCGGGCTCATCGGGCCAGATCTCGCAGGCGCTCTTGCCTGCCTTGATCGCATCCTTTTCGGCCGCAGTGTTGCGCTGCTTGGGCGCGGCCACCAGCGTTGCATCGACGATCTGCCCACCCATGGCAAGATAGCCGCGTTCCTTGAGCTGCCGGTCGAAGTCGGTGAACACCGCGTCGAGCGCGCCCGCCTCGGTCAGCTTCTCGCGAAATAGCCGGATGGTGTTGGCATCGGGCGTCGCCGCGCCAAGGTCGAAGCCCAGGAACCGCAGCCAGCTGAGGCGATCGCGGATCAGATACTCCATCCGTGCATCGGCGACATTGTTCTGCGCCGCCAGCACTAGCACCTTGAGCATCGCTACAGGATCATAGGGCGGGCGACCGCCCTTCGACCCGTCGCCATAGGCCAGCGCGGCAACCAGAACCGGGCGAAATGCCTCGAAGTCGATGACCCGGCCCAGTTCCTCAAGCGGATCGCCATGCGCCGAAAGCCGCTTCAGATGATCCGATAACCCGAACAATCCAGCCTGACGCATCGCCGCCTCCTGTCGGTCCCAATGAATCAAATCACACGTCGATTGGCCAGGGGTTTTTGGAGGTGCCCAGGT
>NZ_VYPZ01000008.1 GCF_008710155.1 Sphingobium limneticum | reverse complement strand
AGCCGTCGTAGACCACGACGTTGATAGGCTGGATGTGGAAGTGCGGTAACGCATGGAGCTAACCAGTCCTAATTGCTCTTATCGCGCTTAAGAGTCCCACCATCAACATCAGCACTGGCAACAGTGAAGAATGTAACGATGGCGGTTGTTAAGCCAGCCCAGATATATAAATTACACATACCAAACGCGGCTGTTGCCGTGTTTGGCAAGCAAACACTTTTGTGCACGGCATCGATCAAAAAACCAATATATGCGCCAGCTTCATTGCTTGGTGACCATAGCGTCTGTGACCCACCCGATCCCATCCCGAACTCGGCCGTGAAACCAGTCTGCGCCGATGGTACTATTGCTCAAGCACTGGAAGAGTAGGGCGTCGCCAGGCATTGAAGCTCGCGCATATATCGGACACAAAACCCATTCATAAGTCTTGTAAAAGGGCGGCGTCGAAAGACCCGCCCTTTTATCATTGGTGGCGCGGGATGGAGCAGCCCGGTAGCTCGTCAGGCTCATAACCTGAAGGTCGTAGGTTCAAATCCTACTCCCGCAACCAAATGAAAAAGCCCGCCAATCCGGCGGGCTTTTTGCTTATCTACTTCCCCTCCAGAAACCGGCTGAAATACACCATCTGCATCGCCTGCAATCGCGCACCCTGCGCAATGTCGGAGTCGCCAGAATGGCCGCCGGCGGTATCCTCGTAAAAATAATAGGGCAACCCATAATCCTTCAGCCGCGCCGCGAATTTACGCGCATGCTGCGGACCCACGCGGTCGTCCTTCGTCGTGGTCCAGATATAGGGCGTGGGATATTTCACGCCCTTGCGGATGTTCGCATAGGGCGAAATCTTTTCCAGAAATGCCTTCTCCGCCGGCACCGACACGCTGCCATATTCGTCCACCCAGGACGCGCCGGCTGCGATCTGCTCGTACCGGACCATGTCCAGCAACGGCACCTGGATCGTCACGGCGTTCCACAGTTCGGGATGCTGGGTGAATTCCACCCCCATCAACAGCCCGCCGTTCGATCCGCCATAGATACCGAGCCGCCGGGGCGAGGATAATTTGCGCGCGAAGATGTCCTGCGCCACCGCCGCGAAATCATCATAGATGATCTGCCGCTTCGTCTTCAGCCCCGCCTCATGCCAGGCCGGGCCGAATTCGCCGCCGCCGCGAATATTCGCCAACACGAAGCTGTTGCCCCGCTCCAGCCACAGCTTGCCCGTGCTCGCGGCATAGCTGGGCGTCATGGCAATCTCGAACCCGCCATAGGCGGTCATGATCGTCGGGGTGGACCCGTCGGGCTTCATGTCCTTGCGATGGACGATGAAATAGGGGATTTTCGTCCCATCGCTCGACGTCGCCTCAAATTGATCGACGGTCAGGCCCTGCGCATCGAACCGGGCCGGCATGGCCTTCACTTGAGTCGGAGCAGGGTGGTTGGCATCCAGCGCCCAGAGCGTCGTGGGCGACAGGAAGCCGGCCACCGACAGATAGGCGTTATCATTCTTGTCGGTCGCGCTGGCGATCGCGATGGTCGCATTGTCGGGCAAGGCCAGCGGCCTGCTCGTCCATTTGCCGCTTCCCGGCGTCAGCACCAGCACCCGCCCACGCACATTATCGTTGAGGACCAGGATCACCCGGTTCTTCGTCGCCGCCACGCCGTCGATCGACTGGCGGGCATTGGGCGCGAACAATATCTGCGGCTTGAGCGTCTCGCCCGCTTCCAGCGCCTGCAATGGGACGGCCGCCAGCGATCCCGCCGGCACGGTCACGCCGCCGCTTTCCCAAAGCTCGCTGGTCTGGATCAGCACCTGTCCCTGCACCATGCCCTGCAACTGGCTCTTGGCGGGGAGGGGGAGCCTCTTCACCCCTTCACCCGTGACGAGATAGGTTTCGTTGCCGAAAAAGGTCACGCCGCGATAGAGAAAGGCCGCGCGGTTGCCCGATCCGTCCGACAACAGCATCGGGAAGGTGCCGACCTGATCGCTGGCCGCGCCCCGATAGATTTCCCGCGCCGCCGACAAGGGCTGCCCGCGTTGCACCAGCTTCACCACGAAGGGATAGCCCGACTTGGTCATGCTGCCTTCGCCCCAGTCGCGGGCCAGCAGCAGGGAGTCCTTGTCCAGCCACGCTTCATTCTGCTTGGAGGTGGGAATATCGAAACCGCCCTGCACGAACGCGCCCGACACCAGGTCGAACTCGCGCAGCGTCACCGCATCCTCGCCACCGTCCGACAGGTTGATCAGCGCCAGCCGTTCCTCGGGATCGAGGATGGTCGCACCCTTCCACACCCATTTCTTGCCGTCCGCCTTCGACAGGGCGTCCAGGTCCAGCACCGTCGTCCAGTGCGGCGCCTCGGTCGCATAATCGGCTTCAGAAGTGTAACGCCAGATACCCTGCGGATGATCGGCGTCGCGCCAGAAATTATAGACGCGGCCATGAACCAGCATCGGCATGGCGATCCGGTCCTTGGCCGATGCGATGGCGAGCGCGTCCCGATAGTAACCGGCATAGCGCGGATCGCCCTGTAGCGCGGCCTCTGTCGCCTTGTTCTCCGCCTCGACCCACTGCATCGCCCGCGGCCCGGTCCAATCCTCCAGCCAGATGAAGGGGTCATCCGCCGGCGCAGCGGAGGGGGAAGGGGGCGCGCCGGCCCCGGTCAGCATCGCGGCAGTCACCAACAGCATCATCCTCTTGTTCATCAGCACTTATCCCCCGGCAAGGTGAATCGCCCCTTCATATAGCGGGCGCGCAACACGGCGCTCGCTATCAGCAGGGGTAACGCGCCCAGCATCAGCAGGCTCCCGATCAGGCTGGGCGACCAGCCCCACAGGCTGTGCAGGCCAAAGGCGGCGGGCGCCATGACCAGCAGGAAGCCCAGCGTCAGCAGCCACAATCCCCATCGGCGCGGCCGCACCGCCACCATGCGCATTTCATGGCGCCAGGCCTTGCGGCCAGCCTTGGTCGACAGATCGGGGGGCGGGGTATCGAACATAAGCTGCTGGACCTTGTGCCGTTTCGCCCCTATCCTGTCCAGCATCCCCGGGGGACCGCGCACAAGCGGTTGAGAGGCAGCTGAAGTGGCTGCGACCCGTCGAACCTGATCCGGCTGACACCGGCGTAGGGAGGGAACGGCTTGTGTAATCCGCAAACCGCGTCCGCCCTGCGTCTTTGAGAAGAGACGAAAGAGAGGCGGCCCATGGATACGATTTCCGTTCTGACGCTGCGCCTGGCCGAAATTTTCGGCCTCTACATGATCGTCATCGGCATTGGTGGTCTGGCCAGCCCGCCGCGCTGGCGGGCGGTGATGGACGATCTCAACCGATCGCCGGGCCTGGTCGTGGCGCTGGGGTTCGCCGTCTTCGCGGTCGGCGGCACGCTGGTCCTGATCCACAGCATATGGACCGACCCGCTCGCCGTCGTTGTCAGCCTGATCGGCTATGTCGCGCTGATCGAGGGCGCGATGTTGCTTGCCGTGCCCGGCCCGCTCATCCGCATCGGCCACTGGTCGACCGGCTTCATCCGCGTCTGGGCCGGCATCGCGCTCATCCTCGGCATCCTCCTCTTCCTCGCCGGCCTCACCGGCCGCGCCACCATTTCCGTCTGAAAGGCTAATCCATGGCAGATGTCCCCGCCCGCACAGAAATGCCCGAAGCCGAAGGCTTCATCGGCCGGCAGGCCGCAATGCCCGAAGCCGAAGGCTTCATCGGCCGGCAGGCCGCAATGACCGTCACCACTGGTCCCATTCGCGGGTCGAAGAAGATCCATGTCGGCCCGCGCAAGGTCGCAATGCGCGAGATTCATCTGGAGCCGGGCAGCGGCGAGCCGCCGGTGCGCGTCTATGACACGTCTGGACCCTATACCGATCCCGATGCGCGGATCGACATCATGGCGGGCCTTCAGCAATTGCGCCGCGACTGGATAATCGAGCGCGGCGATGTGGAAGACTATGACGCCCGCGCGATCAAGCCGGAGGATAATGGGCTCAAGGGGCCGGACCGCTCAGGCGGCGTCCAGCCATTCCCGAATCTCGTAAAGCGGCCCCTACGTGCCAAGCCCGGCGCCAATGTCTCCCAGATGCACTATGCCCGGCGCGGTATCATCACGCCGGAAATGGAATATGTCGCGGAGCGCGAGAATCTGGGCCGCGCGCGCCTCGCCGAATATGTCCGCGACGGCGAAAGCTGGGGCGCGTCCATCCCCGACTATGTCACCCCCGAATTCGTTCGGGACGAAGTCGCCCGCGGCCGCGCCATCATCCCGTCGAACATCAACCACCCGGAATCCGAACCGATGGCGATCGGCCGCAATTTCCTGGTGAAGATCAACGCCAATATCGGCAACAGCGCGGTCGCCTCCGACGTCGCGGCCGAAGTCGACAAGCTGGTCTGGTCGATCCGCTGGGGCGCGGACACGGTGATGGACCTGTCCACCGGCCGCAACATCCACGACACGCGCGAATGGATCTTGCGCAACTCGCCGGTCCCGATCGGCACCGTCCCCATCTATCAGGCGCTCGAAAAGGTCGGCGGCATCGCCGAGGATCTGACATGGGACGTTTTCCGCGACACGCTGATCGAGCAGGCGGAACAGGGCGTCGATTATTTCACCATCCATGCCGGCGTGCGCCTGGCCTATATCCCGATGGCGGCCAAGCGCGTCACCGGCATCGTCTCGCGCGGTGGTTCCATCATGGCGAAATGGTGCCTCGCCCATCATCGCGAAAGCTTCCTCTACGAGCATTTCGACGAAATCACCGAGATCATGAAGGCTTATGACATCGCCTACAGCTTGGGCGACGGCCTGCGCCCCGGCTCCATCGCCGACGCCAACGACGAAGCGCAATTTTCCGAACTCTACACGCTGGGCGAACTGACCCACCGCGCCTGGAAACAGGATGTGCAGGTGATGATCGAAGGGCCGGGCCATGTGCCCATGCACAAGATCAAGCAGAATATGGAAAAGCAGCTGCAAGTCTGCGGCGAAGCGCCCTTCTATACGCTCGGGCCGCTCACCACCGACATCGCGCCGGGCTACGACCATATCACCAGCGGCATCGGCGCGGCGCAGATCGGTTGGTATGGCACGGCAATGCTTTGCTATGTCACGCCCAAGGAGCATCTGGGCCTGCCCGACCGCGACGACGTGAAGGTCGGCGTGGTGACGTACAAGCTGGCCGCCCACGCCGCCGACCTAGCCAAGGGCCATCCCGCAGCGCAGGTCCGCGACGACGCACTCAGCCGCGCGCGCTTCGAATTCCGCTGGCGCGACCAGTTCAACCTGAGCCTGGATCCCGAAACCGCCGAACATTATCACGACCAGACGCTCCCGGCCGAAGGCGCCAAGAGCGCGCATTTCTGCTCCATGTGCGGCCCCAAATTCTGCTCGATGAAGATCACGCAGGAAGTCCGGGATTTCGCGGCCAAAAAGAACCAGCCCGCCGACGGCTTCCTGGAAGCGGGCCTGACCGGCGCGGAAGTGGCGCAAGCCAGCAAGGCCGCCGCGCTCAAGGGCATGGAAGAGATGAGCAGGCTCTTCAAGGCCACCGGCAGCGAACTCTATATGGGCGCTGGCGGTAGGGAGCATGATTGAGGAAGGTGGCCGATGATCCGGGCTTGGCTGGCAGAGTTGTCGCGACGGTTCGCCCATAAAGGGGAATCGCATCGACTATACACACCCCGGCCACCGCATCCGGCTAATGTGCCGGGTACCTTCTATGTGGAGGACGGGTGCTGTATCTCCTGCGGCGTTTGGGAGGATGTCGCGCCCGACCTGCTGGCATGGTTGCCGGACGGGTCATATTCTCACTGCTACGTCGCGCGTCAGCCCGAAACGGATGAGGAATTTGTCAGAATGATGGATGCGATGCATGTCGGCGAAGTCGACTGCATTCGCGCCCGTCACTGCCGACCCGACTGGGCGGATCGACTCCGGCAGGCGGGATTGGGACATCATATTGATCCGAATGGGATATGATTATGTCTTGGTCTTCGCCGGCCATGGCATAGTCGGCGCATGGCCAACCGAAAACTCAAAGTCGAAGATTGCGATGACGGCGCAGCACTCATCCTTCCGGCGGATTTGCTGGCATATCTGGGTGTGGCTGTGGGCGACACTCTTCATGCTACATGGACTTCCAACGGGGTTGCGCTTTCTAAGATTTCTCCAACTCCGGATGGAAGAGGGAAAGAAGCGGGTGAGGCTGGGGATAGCATGAGGAATTGATCGGGCTTCGTCTCCCCTTTCCTATTAGGAAATCCTCTGATCTATCCTCATGGATGGAACAGACTTCTCCCCCCAATCCGCCCGCTTGCCCTGCCAAAAAACGCCGCGCCCGCTGGACGCCCGCGTTGCAGGCCAGCTTCCTTGGCACATTGCTCCACACCGGCAGCGTTCGCTACGCCGCGCGCGCGGTGGGCATGTCGCCGTCCAGTGCGCATCGCCTGCGTCGCCGCCTTGCCGGCACGGAGTTCGATCGCAACTGGGCGGAAGCGCTGATGTTGCATGAGCGCACGATGCATCACCCGCTGGCCGTATATATGGGCAGTGGTGGCGCTGCGTCCATAATAGGAAGGGGGGCGTCGCGAGAGCGTGTGTGAAGCCTGGCGAGCGCCATCCGAACGCCTCGCGAAAGCTTCGCGAGCGCTTCGGGCGCAAAAGCCGTGCCACGGTGTGAACTTCGGCGCTCAGGCACGATTGCCGATCGGGTGCAGCCATCCGATAACCGGGACATCGCGTAGAACCGATATTCTAGTCCTGGATCAGCACCGCGCTACGCCGCTTCTTCCATTCCAGCGACACGCCGATGCGCTGCTCCAGCCGCCCGTCCCAGCGGGTCGTCAGCCCATGCGCCTCCAACTGCTCGACGATGCGATGGCCGATCGCGACCGCCTTGTCCTCGCCCTGGTCGCAGGCGCCATAGTTCAAATAAAGGCCATGGCCCTCGACCGCGGATTCGGTGTCCTGCATGTGGAAAAAGGCGTATCCCTCCACGCCCAAGCCTTCATCCTGCGCCGCTTCGATCTCGTCCCAGATTTCGGACGCGCCGCATGTGCCGCAGCAGGTGAAATTCTGCCGCGCGACGATGCCTTCCTCTTCCAATGCGTCGAAGGCGGCATCCAGCCGGTCGCAATCGGTCATTTCCGACCAGTCCCGCTCGGCCGCGCGATGATCGGCCAGCGCCGCGCGCAGCGCCGCCGACGCCTCGACCCGCAACAGCGGCCGGGGCAATTCCTCCTCGAACACATCGTTGGCGTTGGTCAGGATCGCGTCATCGTCGAAAAAGCCGCCCGCGACATCCCGCCGCACCAGATCGCGCAAAGCGGCGACGGGATCGTAACTGGGCGCGGCGTTGCCAGTCGAATTAGACGTCGGGGCAGGGCCTTTCGCCTCGCATATCTGGTCGTTGCCGGCAGCCTGTTTTCCGAAAATCCGCTTCCACAAAGACCCGAACATGCGCCTGTCTTGCCTCCTGCGATGCGTCACGACGGTCCCATCATGCCGCGCTATGCCGCAAAGGAAAAGAGTCTAAAGCGTCGCTTTGTTCCGTTACGGGGGCGGTTCGATCACAATGGCCCCATGATCCTTGTTCAACGGACCCGGTTTCGCCGCCATCGGGCCGAACGGTGCCTGGTCGACAGTCCCGTCGATGATAGAGCCTTGCCGCCGCATATTGCGCAGCCATTCGGCCACGACGCAGGGCATCTTTCCGATAGGAACATGATTGCGCAATATTCAGTCGAGTTCAGCGGGAAATGTGCGAAGTTAAGCGCGACTTTTCTTATCGCTGGGCCGATCCGCATCCCTGGTGGCACAATCACTGGATTGCGGCGCCGCAACCCCTACATAGGCGCCGATGCCACCTTCCACGCCCGACTCCACGCCGATCCCGCCCGTCTGGGCGACGCTGCGCCGCTTCCTGCCCTATCTGTGGCCGGCCGATTCTGCCGCGCTGCGCCGCCGCGTCGCCATCGCCATGGGGCTGGTGCTGCTGGCTAAGATCGTCAGCCTCGCCATGCCCTTCGCCTACAAGGCGGCGATCGACCGGATGGCGCCGGGCATGGAGCCGGCAGTCGGCCTCGCCATGGCGCTGGTCGCCACCTATGCCGGCGCCCGTTTCGCCAGCGTCTTGTTCGACAATCTGCGCAATGCCGTGTTCGAAAAGGTCGGGCAGGAGGCTGGACGGCGCTTGGCGGACGATGTCTTCGTCCATCTGCACCGCCTGTCGCTGCGCTTCCACCTCGACCGCCGCACCGGCGCCGTGACGAAGATCGTGGAGCGCGGCACCAAAAGCATCGACACGATGCTCTATTTCCTGCTGTTCAACATCGCGCCGACCGTGCTGGAGCTGGTCGCGGTCTGCATCATCTTCTTCGTCAAATTCGGTGCCGGACTGGTCGTCGCCACGCTCGTCATGGTGGCGCTCTATATCGGCTTCACACGCACCGTCACCGAATGGCGCAACCAGTTGCGGCGCGACATGGTCGACATGGACACCAATGCCGTCGCCCATGCCGTCGACAGCCTGCTCAATTTCGAAACGGTCAAATATTTCGGCGCCGAGCAGCGGGAGGCGACCCGCTACGGCAGGGCGATGCGCCGCTATGCCAAGGCGGCGGTCAAGAGCGAGAACAGCCTCGCCTGGCTCAATATCGGTCAGTCGCTCATCACCAACCTGATGATGGCGGGCGCGATGGCGTACACCGTGTGGGGCTGGAGCCGGGGGCAATTCACCACCGGCGACGTCGTGCTGGTCAATACGCTGCTCAGCCAGCTGTTCCGGCCGCTCGACCTGCTCGGCATGGTCTATCGCACCATCCGCCAAGGGTTGATCGACATGGAGGCGATGTACAAGCTGATCGACACGCAGCAGGAAATCGCCGACCGGCCCGACGCCCCGGCGTTGCAGCCGCATGGTGGCGCCGTTCGCTTCGATCATGTGCGCTTCGGCTATGATCCCGAACGCGAAATCCTGCACGATGTCAGCTTCACCGTGCCGGCGGGCAAGACGTTGGCGATCGTCGGCCCATCCGGTGCCGGCAAATCCACCATCGCTCGCATCCTGTTCCGCTTCTACGATATCCAGTCGGGGCAAGTGTCGATCGACGGGCAGGATATCGCCGGCGTGACCCAGGCCTCGCTGCGCGCCGCGATCGGCATCGTGCCGCAGGACATGGTCCTGTTCAACGACACGGTCGGCTATAATATCGGCTATGGCCGGGAAGGGGCGAGCCAGGCGCAGATAGAGGCGGCGGCGAAATCGGCTTCCATCCACGACTTCATCATGGATATGCCGCAGGGCTATGCCACGCGGGTCGGCGAGCGCGGCCTCAAATTGTCGGGCGGCGAGAAACAGCGCGTCGCGATCGCCCGCACGCTGCTCAAGGATCCGCCGGTACTGGTGTTGGATGAAGCGACCAGCGCCTTGGACAGCCGCACGGAAACGGAAATCCAGACCGTCCTGCGCGACATCAGCCGCAAGCGCACGACTCTGGTGGTGGCCCACCGCCTATCGACCGTGGTCGATGCGGACGAAATCATCGTGCTGGACAAGGGCGTGATCGTGGAGCGCGGCCGCCATGCCGACCTCGTCCGCGCCGACGGCCTCTACGCGCTCATGTGGGCACGACAGGCCGCCGAGCGGGAGGAAATGCCGACCGAACCGGGCATAGCGGATGTGTTCGAGGTCGTCCGACCCTGACCGATCCTCTGAAAGGGGTCAGTCGATGAAGTTGGCCGCCACCTCGGCCGGAACCCGCAGGATTCGGCCGGTCGCCTTGTCGATGATCGCCCAGGTGGATTTGGCCGAAACCTTCACCTTGCCATCCGGCCCGGTAAATTCGATCAGCCGGTCGAACCGCGCCCCCCGTGGCGGTTCGGGAATCCATGTCCGCGCCGTCACCACGTCACCCTGCGTCACATTGCCGCGATAATCGACCTCATGCCGGGTCACGACCCAGATATAGGCATCGACATGGGCGGGATCGGCATCCTGCCGCCAATGCTCGACCGACACCTGCTCCATCCACTGGACCCAGACCGCATTGTTCACATGGCCCAGTTCGTCGATATGCTCGGGACAGGCGGTGATCTGCTTGGTGAAACTGGACGCCATCAGCCCTCCACACCCAATTGCCACAGGATGAACGCGAATTCCTCCGCCGTCTCATGCAGGCTTTCGAATCGCCCCGACTTGCCGCCATGGCCCGCGCCCATATTGGTCTTGAGCAGCAGGATATTCTGGTCCGTCTTGGTCGCCCGCAGCTTCGCCACCCACTTCGCCGGTTCCCAATAGGTAACGCGCGGGTCGTTGAGGCCCGCCGTGACCATCAGCGGCGGATAGGCCTGCGCGCTGACATGGGTATAGGGATCATAGCTCTGGATGGTGCGGAACGCGGCCTCATCCTCGATCGGATTGCCCCATTCGGGCCATTCGCCCGGCGTCAGTGGCAGCGTTTCGTCCAGCATGGTGTTGAGCACATCGACGAACGGCACATGCGCCACCACAGCGCCCCACAGGTCGGGATCGGAATTGATCACGGCACCCATCAATTCGCCGCCGGCCGATCCGCCCGAAATGCTGATCTTGCCCTTCGACGAATAGCCGAGATCGATCAGCCCCTTCGCGACATCGACGAAATCAGTGAAGGTATTGACCCGCTTGTCCAGCTTGCCGTCCAGATACCATTGCTGGCCCAGATCGTCGCCACCGCGAATATGGGCGATGGCAAAGGCGAAACCGCGATCCAGCAGCGACAGGCGGCTGGTCGAAAAGCCCGGCTCCATCGCCATGCCATAAGCGCCATAGCCATAAAGATGCAGCGGCGCGCTGCCGTCGCGTGGGAAATCCTTGGGATAAACGATCGATACGGGAATCTGCGTGCCATCGCGCGCCGCGATCATCAGCCGCTCGGCCGCATAGCCGGTGGCGTCATAGCCCGACGGGATTTCCTGGACCTTCAGCACCTCCAAAGCACCCGTGTCCAGATGATAGTCGTAGATGGTGTCCGGCGTGACCATCGATTCATAGCCGATGCGCAGCTTGGTCACGTCATATTCGGGATTGTCGTCCAGCGAAGCCGAATAGCTGGCTTCCGGGAAAGGGATGCGCTTGGGCGTGTGCGTCGCATAATCGCGCAATTCGATCTGGTCCAGGCCGTCCTGACGCCCTTCGGTGACGTAGAAACCCTTGAACAGGGTGAAATCGGTCAGGTAGAAATGCGCGTCCGCGCCGATCACTTCGGTCCACTGGTCGGGCGCTTCCAGCGTCGCCTTGACCAGCCGGAAATTGGGATGGCTGTCGTTGGTCTTGATGTAGAGCGTGCCCTCATGCTCATCGACGTCATATTCGCGGCCGGCCTTGCGCGCTGACACGAGCAGTGGCGTCGCGGTCGGGTCGTCGGACGGAATCAGCCAGGCTTCGCTGGTCACATGATCGCCGGTCGCAATGACGATCCACTTTTCCGAAGAGGTCAGGCCGATCGAGACGCGGAACCCTTCATCATCCTCATGGAACAGTTCGACATCGCTCTCGATGCTCTGGCCCAGCCAGTGCAGCCGCGCATTGTCGGTCCGCCAATTCTCGTTGGCCAGGCCGTAGAGCAGCCCCTTGCTGTCGGCCGTCCACACCAGCGATGACAGCGTATCCGGGATCACTTCGGGCAGTATCTCGCCGGAGAACAGATCCTTGATACGCGCCTCGAACCGCTCCGAGCCATTGGTATCGATCGCGTAGGCCAGATAGCGGCCATCCGGGCTGACCGACATGGCGCCCAGCCGGAAATAGTCATGCCCCGCCGCCAGTGCGGGTTCGTCCAATATCAGTTGGTCGTCACCGCCGGCGGACGGCTTGCGATACCATTTGCGATATTGCGCCCCCGTCTCGAAAGCGCGCCAATAGATATAGTCGCCATCCTTTTGCGGAACCGACTGATCATCTTCCTTGATGCGCCCCTTCATCTCCTGGAACAGCGTGTCGAGCAGAGGCTTGTGCGGCGCCATCGCCCCTTCGAACCAGCCATTTTCGGCCTCCAGATAGGCCAGGACATCCTTGTCCTTCACATCGGGATAGCCCGGATCGCGCAGCCATGCATAAGGGTCGTCCACCGTGATGCCGTGATGCGAGAAGCTGTGCTGGCGGCGGTCGGCGACGGGAGGCTGCATGTGATCGGTCATTAACTATCCATGGTTCAGACGGGGGCTGCGCTGGAATAAGCGCGCCTGTCCCTCTATGTTGTTGCCATTATGGCCAACGCAAGAGGCCGGAATGATCCAAGGGAAGTGCAATGTCCAGTTATGAAGATCGCCTGAAGGCCCTGCGCGCGCAACTGGTGCGCCAGACGCTGGACGGTTTCGTGGTCCCCCTGACCGACGAGCATATGAGCGAATATGTCGGCGCCTATGCCCAGCGCCTTGCCTGGCTGACGGGATTTCAGGGGTCGGCGGGTAGCGCGGTGGTGCTTCCGCAAGAAGCCGCGATCTTCATCGATGGCCGCTACACGCTTCAGGTCCGCGAGCAGGTGGACGGCGCGCACTGGCAATATGAAAGCGTGCCGCAGACGTCCATTGCCGCCTGGCTGAAGGATCATGCCGGGCAGGGTGCACGCATTGGCTATGATCCCTGGCTTCACACCCGTGCCTGGGTGATTCAGGCGACTGAAGCGCTGAGCCAGAAGGGCGCCGAACTGGTCGCCGTCGACACCAATCCGGTCGATGCCGTCTGGCCCGATCGCCCGGCGCCCAGCGATGCCAAGCTGGTGGTGCATGGCGATCGTTTCGCCGGTCAGTCCGCCGCCGAAAAGCGCGCCGCCATGGCCGACTGGCTGACGGAGAAGAAGGCGGACGCGGTCGTTCTTTCGGCCCTCGATTCGATCGCCTGGACTTTCAACATACGCGGCAAGGATGTGGAACGCACCCCGGTCGCGCTCGCTTATGCCATCGTCCATGCCGATGCGACCGCCGACCTTTATGTCGCGCCGGAGAAAATGGACGAGGCCGTCGCCCAGCATCTGGGCAACGCGGTGCGCATCCATGATCGCGCTGCCTTTGCCGATGCGCTGGCGGACCTTGAGGGCAAGACCGTCGTGGCAGACCCCGAACGGGCCGTCGCCGCGATCTTCAACGGCCTGGACGCTGGCGGCGCGACGATCCTGTCGCTGCGCGACCCCGCCGTCCTGCCCAAGGCGATCAAGAACGACACCGAAATAGCTGGGCATAAGGCCGCGCAGGCCCGCGACGGCGCGGCGCTCAGCCGCTTTCTCCATTGGGTCGCGGTGGAAGCCCCCAAGGGCGGCCTCACCGAACTCTCCGCCTCCGACCGGCTGGAGGCATTCCGCAAGGATACCGGCCTGCTCGAAGACCTGTCCTTCGATACGATCAGCGGCGCCGGCCCGAACGGCGCGGTCGTTCACTATCGCGCCGAGGAGAAGACGAATCGTCCGATCGAGCTGAACAGCCTCTATCTCGTCGATTCAGGTGGCCAGTATCGCGACGGCACCACCGACGTGACCCGCACGCTGGCCATCGGCACGCCGACGGACGAAATGCGCCATCGCTTCACCCTGGTGCTCAAGGGCCATATCGCGCTTGCCCGCGCGGTCTTCCCCAAGGGCACACGCGGCGGTCAACTTGACGCACTGGCACGCCAATATTTGTGGGCCGAAGGGTTGGATTATGCCCATGGCACCGGCCATGGCGTCGGCAGCTTCCTGTCGGTGCATGAAGGGCCGCAGCGGATCGCGACCTTTGGCGGTGGCGACGAGCCGCTGGCAGCGGGCATGATCCTGTCCAACGAGCCGGGTTATTACAAGACCGGCGAATATGGCATCCGCATCGAAAATCTGGTGCTGGTGGAGGAACGCGACGTTCCCGGCGCGGAAAAGCCGATGCTGGGCTTCCAGACGCTGACCTTCGCACCGATCGACCGCACGCTGATCGCGACCGATCTGCTCGACCGTGAAGAACAGGCCTGGCTCGACGCCTATCATGCCGCCGTGCTGGACCTGGTCGGCCCGCAACTGGAGGGCGATGCCCTGGCCTGGCTCAAAACCGCCTGTGCGCCGCTCTAAAGCCTAGTCGTCGGGCCTGTCAGCGGGAGGGGGCGGCGCGGCGCTCTCCCGCGCTTGGGCTTTGCGCCTGCGCAGATTGTCGCGCAGCGCCTGCGCCAACCGTGCCTTTTTCTCGTCCTGCGTTTCAGCCATGCAATGCGCATAAGCAAAATGCATGATCGACCGCAACCCGCCTTGACATGCGCAGCGAGGGCGGCCATAGGCCCGGCCTCCGAAGCGCACATAGCGCATCGGAACAGAAATAGAGTGCTGCCGTAGCTCAGTGGTAGAGCGCATCCTTGGTAAGGCTGAGGTCGGGAGTTCAATCCTCCCCGGCAGCACCATTTCTCCCCCCGACAATCTGAAATCAGATCATCGCCCATGCGGCGATCGTCATCGCCTGTGCCGCGGCGATCAGCCAGAGCAGCGTCGAAAAAGGCTGTTTGCGTGTCTTGTGGCGAAAGACGTGGCGGCCAAGGACCGCGCCGGGCGTTCCTCCGATCAAGGCCCACAGCAGCAGCGTGCGTTCGGAAAAGCGGCGCAAACCCATCCGGGCGCGCCGCTTGTCCATAGCAAACAGGGTGAAGGCGACCAGATTGACCGGCAACAACGCCGCTAGAATCAAGATCGTCCAAATAGTCGTCAGCGCCCGAAACTGACGCCGATCCACAGGGTGCGCGGCGTGCCCAGGTCCATCGATCCGCCGGCATTGCGGGTCACGACCGTTTCGTCGAACAGATTCTCGCCGCGCGCCACCAGGCTGATGCCATGGCCGATCGGCAGGCGGGCGATAGCGTCCAGCGTCAGCGCATCGGGCAGCACGTCGCTTTGCAGATCGTCCTCATATTGTTTCGCGACATAGCGCAGCGTGGTCGACAGCGATGGACCATGGGCCGGGCTGTAGGCGACCGTGGCACTGGCGGCATGGCGCGGCGTTTGCGCAGGCGTGAACCCGTCGAACGCAGCGCCGGGCGCACGGACGCGACTGTGGCTATAGGCGTAGGAGGCGGACAGGTTGAAGTCGCCCAGCTTGGCGGCGGCCGTCAGTTCGACGCCCTTGGCGACGATCCGGTCGACATTCTGGCGCTGACGCGTGTTGGTGGCGACGGTGACGTTGGCGATGGCATCGTCCAGCCGATTGTAGAAAGCGGTGGCCGACAAGGTGATCCCCTCGATCGGCGTCAGATCGACCCCGGCTTCGGCGCCCTTCAGCTTTTCGGGGGTCAGCGCCGCATTGGCCTGCGTCGTGATGGGGAAGACGACGAAGGGGCGATATAATTCGTTCAGCGTCGGCAGGCGGAAGCCGCTATAGGCCGATGCCCGCAGGGCGAAAGCGTCGCTGGCATGGTAAAGTGCGCCGACCCGGCCGGAAAATTCCCAGTCGGACCGATCGGCATAGTCGCTGCCCGTGGTCGCGCCGGTCGTGGCGCTCGCCTGATGATAGAAGCCATTGCTGATCGACCAGCGATCGGCCCGTCCGCCGCCCGTCAGGACCAGACGCCCGAGCGTCCAGTCATCTTCGACGAAGAAGCCCGTGGTCCACTGGTCGCCACCCGCATGGCGCAGGAAGGTGCGCGGATTGGTCGCGACATTGGCGTTATAGGCGTCCTCATACATATCGCCCGTCGCAAAACGCGTATCGACGCCCAGCCGCAGCATATGCGCATCGCCCACCGGCGGCCGGATCTCGATCTTGCCGCCGATGCCGGTGGACGGCGTGTTGCGCTGATCCAGCGACTTGCGGAAGGTCGAGGAGGACATGACGATGTTGGCGAAGTTACGCGCCTGGATATAGGCCAGCGCATCGACCTGCCACGCACCACGGTTGATATAGCGGATGCTGGCGTCCTGCCCCTGGCTCATGCTGTCCGCGCCCTTGAAGCGCAATATGCGGTTGTCCTCGAACAGGGTCGCGCGGAATTGCAGTTCCGACGTGGCGGAAAGGGGCGCGACCGCCCGCAAATTGGTAGACCAGCCATCATAGGCGGCCGGCACGGTGGCAGCGACGCGCTGATCCTTTGGCGTGGTCTGGAAACCGTCGCCACGATCCCAGCGGCCTGAGAGCGAAACATAGCCGCCACCCAGATCCTGCGTCAGTCCGGCCGACAGCTCGGTCGAATCACGACTGCCGTAGAAGGCGCTGGCTGAAAAGTCGGGCAGCTGATCGCGCGTGGCGCTGGCCATTTCGATCGTGCCGGCGACTGCGCCCGCGCCAAAGGCGCCAATGCCGCCACCGCGCGTCACCCGCACCACCGACAATCGTTCGGGCGCCAGCGCACTGAAGGGGATATAGCCGAAAAAGGGATCGGCGATCGGCACGCCGTCCAGCAGCATCAGCGTGCGGCTCGACGCATTGCCACCCAGCGCGCGCAGCGTCGCGCCCTGATTCGATGGGTTGGACGATCGGCTGTCCGACCGGCGGAATTGCTGGAAGCCGGCCACGTCGCCCAGCACGCTTTCGATCCGGCCCGATGCGCTGTCCAGCAGCCGTTGTCGGTCGATCACGACCGATCCATAGGCCGGCGTACCCGGCGGCAGTTCCAGCCCTTCGCCGGTGACGATGATGGTGGATGAATCCGCTGCAGCGTCGTCTGGCGCCTGGGCGAATGCGACGGTCGGAATGGCCAGCAGGACGGCGGGCAGAATGATATGTTTCATGACGATCCCCTCGCGCCCCTCGGCTTGTTTTTCAAGCCTTGTAATGGAAAGGGCCGCATCCTTTGTAGGATGCGGCCCTCGCCCCGCGACATTGTTCCTTGGGTCGAACAGCGGGTCAGAAGAACAGAATCGCGCCCGCCGCAATGGCGTCCGACGTCGCCTTGTTGCCGTTATGGGCTTTCGACCGGGTGTTGATATATTCGCCCAGCAACGTCACCCAGCTGTTCAGGCCATAGCGGACCTGCCCGACCCAGCTGCTATTCTTGTCGACCAGCGTGGGATTGGCCAGCGCATCGGCCGTGTTGGCATAATCGAGATTGCTTTCGCCATAGCTGCCGCCGACCGAAAATTTGCCAAAGGTCGTCAGGCCTTGCAGGTAGAAGCCATGGCTGTCGCGCTTGTTGCCGATCCCGTCGGTGTCGAACAGGTTGAGCGCCGTGGTGCCAAGGCCCGATGCGTCATAATAGGTGCCGACCATAGTGACCGGACCGAATGTGACCTTGGCGCCCGCATCCCAGCCCCAGCCGGTATAGTCCGGACCTGCGATCACATTATGCTTTTGCGATAGACCCGAAACCCAAAGGCGCGTGCCGACGTCGCCAAATTTGCCGTCATAAACGAACTTGGCCTGGAAACCCGGCTGCTTGTTCGATTCTTCGGGACCGGTCAGCGACGACAGCGGCTCGAAAATCCCGACACTGGCGGTAAAGCCGCTGAAATTGGGCGTGGTATAGGTGATTTGCGGCTGGAAATCGGTGTAGATGTAACCGGTGCCGATGCGGCCCAGCGTCGTGTTGGACGGGGCGACATTGCCCGCTGGCGTACCCGACGACAGCAAGGTGATGTCGTTCAGGATCGATTCGGACTGGAACAGCCCGATGTCGCGGCCGATTTTCACTTCGCCGAAGCTGGCGCGACCAAAGGTCAGGTAGGTCTGGCGAAAGTCGATCCCGGCGGTCTGAAGCGCACGGGGATTGCCGCCGCTATTGGCACCACCGCCGACATAGCTGACCGAGTTGATACCCGGATACATGCCGAAATGCGCGCCCACGTCCCAGCCATCCAGGCTGGTGGAGGCTTCCACCTTCAGGAAGCCGGGCAGCAGGCCGTTGCGAATGGCCGAGCTGTTGCCGCCCACCGTGGCGACTCCGCCCGTCACCGTCGTCGTGGCGCTGGGCGTATCGCCATTGTCATGCACATAGAAGCCGTTGACGGAGCCGGAGAATTTCAACGTCACGTCACCGATCTGGAGGCCGACGCCGCTATCGGTCATGCGCACATAGCCCGCACCGCCCGATGCATCGGGTGTCACCGCCGGGGCAGGCGCAGCGGCCGTCTGCGTGGCCTCGGCGCTCTGCCCCTTCGCCAGTTCCTGATATTCGTCGTCGGTCAGGATGCCCTTTTCATGCAGCCGCTTCAGCAGGTCTGCGGTGGTGCCGGCCATGGCCGGTGCTGCGGTGGCGGCGAGCATCAATGCTCCAGCCGCGCCCATCAGGCGCAACGTCCCTTTCATATCATCCTCCCTGTATATCGCCAGCTTGTCTCCGGCTGGGGCGGAGAGTGCGGCGGAAGGGGGAGGGGAGAAATTGGACTTAGGTTCTCGTCCCTTCGGACAGCAGGCCGGGCGCGGCGCGAATCAGGGCGCGGCGACGATGCCCCACGGCGCGGCGCCGACCGCGATCGTGCCGGTCACGGCCGCCTTGGCCAGATCGATCACGGAGACATTGTCCGAAAGGCCATTGGCGGCATAGGCATGGGCGCCGTCGGCGCCGATAGCGATATGCCAGACGCGCTTGCCGACCGGCACATAGCTGCGCACCTTGCGGGTCGCGACATCGACCAGCGCGACATGATCGGCGCGGCCCAGAGCGATCACGGCGGTCTTGCCATCGGGCGTGAAGCGGATGCCACAGGGCAGGATGCGATGCTCGGGGATGCCGGGAATGGCGAAGTGCAGCGTCTCGCTCACCTGCCGGGTGGCTGTGTCGATGATCTGTACGGTACCGCCCACCTCCGCCGCGACCCACAGCTGCTTGCCGTCGCCGGTAAATTCGACATGGCGTGGCCGCAGGTCGACCGGCGTTTCGGCCACCATCGTCTTCGTTTTCAGATCGATCCAGTTGACGACATTATCCTCTTCGGACGTGACCACGACCCACTGGCTATCCAGGCTTTGCGCCACGCCTTCCGGTTCGCCGCCGACATCGACCTGGAAGGCGACGGTGCGGGTGGCGAGGTCGATCGCAGTCAGTGCAGCGTCATCCTCATTGGCGACGAACAAGGTCTTGCCGTCGCGCGACAGGAAAAATTGCTCCGGGTCTTGCCCGGACGGCAGTTCGGCGACGACCTTGCCGGTTGCCCGCTCGATCACCTGCACCGCATGGTCCAGGCTGGCGCACAGATAGAGATATTGGCCGTCCTTCGACAGGGTAATGCCGCGCGGCCGGCCGCCCACCGGCCATGTCGCGGTGACGGTGCCGGATGCAGCATCGATCACGCTGACGCTGTTGCCCCGTTCGTTGGAGACATAGAGGGTTTCGGCATGGGCGGCGGCAGGCAGCAGCATCAGCCCGGCCATCAAGATGCGCTTCATATCGTCCTGTCCTCTCCGTCCCTTATCTCGTTCCAATGATCTATCCAGAGGGCGTCGACTACGGGATTGTACCAATGGCCAATGGGGGCGCGGCCCGCCCCGGCCTACACTCTGACCCATCAGGGGAAAACCGACCGGGTGAGGATATAATGATGAATTTGGGTAGGGTCGCGTTGCTGGGTGCCATGGCGATGCTGGGCATGACCGCAACCACAGCTTTGATGGCGCATGGCGACGTGACGCCGCAGGCGGTGGATACCTCGGCGCTGCCGGACATCGGCGAAGCCTGGCTGGAGAAAAACCCCTATAGCGGCAATGCCAAGGCGATCGAGATCGGTCAGTCCGCCTATGGCCAGAATTGCGCGCGCTGCCATGGGCTGGATGCGGAAAGCGGCGGCATCGCGCCGGACCTGCGCTATCTGGAGGCCGGCGAGTCGGGCGACCAGTGGTTCGCCGAACGCTTCCGTCACGGCTCCAGCCATGACGGCAAAGTCTATATGCCGCCCTTCGGCGACGTATTGGGCCAGAAGGCCGGCTGGGCGATCCGCGCCTGGCTCGAAACCAAGCACGAAGGCTGATCGCCATGCTCTCGCGGCGGGGGCTGATCGGCGGAGTGGGGGCGGCGCTGGCGCTTGGGCTGATGCCCGACGGGCTGGCGGCTGCCCCCCTTGCCAAGGTCAAGGCACTCGGCACCATCCGGGTGGTCGTCTATCAGAATAACCGGCCATGGTCCTGGGAAGAGGGCGGCAAGCTGGTCGGGCTGGACGTCGATCTGGCGCAGGCGATCGCGACCAAGCTGGGCGTGCGAGCCGACGTCGCCCAACTGGTGGCGGATGAAAGCGCGGACGACGATCTGCGCAACGGCGTGTGGAAGGGCGGCCTGCTCGGCTTCACGCCCGGCGACCTGATGCTGCATGTGCCGTTCGACCGGACCTTTGCGGCGCGGAACGATCAGGTCGCGATCATTGCGCCTTATTATCGCGAAAGCTTCGGACTGGCCGGTGGCAACGGACTGGCGGTGGAAGCGCTGCCGACCGAATGGAAGGGGCGCAAGCTGGCGGTCGAGCTGGACTCCATTCCCGATTTCTATCTGATCGGCAGCTTCGGCGGTGTGTTGGCGAAGGATGTGACCCATTATCCCACCGGATCGGAGGCTGTCGCCGCGGCCATGGCCGGGCAGGCCGATGCGGTTCTCGCCAGTCGTGCCCAGATCGAAGAAGGCGCCCATCGGTCCGACGGCAAGGCTTTGGCCCTGCGCAAGGGGCCGCTGCCCGCCTTTGTCTCGCCCGGCTGGGATATCGGCATGGCGGTCAAGGAAAATAGCCGCACGCTGGGCGACGCCGTGGAGGAAATCACGACCGCGATGGCGGCCAGCGGCGAGATGAAGGCGCTGTTCGAACGCTATGGCGTCACCTGGACGCCCGCTAACGCGGCCGGCTGAACGGCGACCCAAGGTCCAATTGCCGCTTTGTCGGGGTGGCATAGTTTGCACGTAAACGGGCGTAGAGCGCCCGTTCAATAGGGAGGATGGTTATGAAAGGACCGATGATGCGGGCGCTGTCGGGCGTTGCCGCACTGTCGCTGGCGGTCGCTGCGGCGCCGCTGCTGGCCAATGGGCCAACGGATGCGGATCTGATGAACGACGCGGCATCGACCGGCGACGTTCTGACCTATGGCATGGGGCCGCAGGCGCATCGTTTCAGCACATTGAAGGCGATCGACACCAGCAATGTGTCGAAGCTGGTGCCGGCCTTTGCCGCGTCGCTCGGTGGCGAAAAGCAGCGCGGTCAGGAAGCGCAGCCGATCGTCTATGACGGCACCATCTATGTGACGGGCAGCTATTCGCGCGTGTTCGCCTTCGACGCCCGCACCGGTGAAGAAAAATGGCAATATGACGCCCGCCTGCCCGATGGCATCATGCCCTGCTGCGACGTCGTCAATCGTGGCGCGGCCATTTATGGCGACAAGATCATCTTCGCCACGCTCGACGCGCGCCTCGTGGCGCTCAACCGCAACACCGGCAAGGTGATCTGGAACAAGCAGATCGCCGATTACAAGGAAGGCTATAGCGCCACCGCAGCGCCCCTGATCGTCAAGGGCATGGTCATCACCGGCAATTCGGGTGGCGAGTTCGGCGTGGTCGGCGCGGTGGATGCCCGCGACGTCAATACCGGCGAACTGATCTGGCACCGCCCCGTGATCGAAGGCCATATGGGCACGCTCAAGGGCAAGGACAACGGCATCACCGGCAAGCTCAACGCAACCTGGCAGGGCGACTTGTGGAAGAGCGGCGGCGGCGCGACATGGCTGGGCGGTACCTATGACCCGGAAACCAACCTGCTCTTCTTCGGCACCGGCAACCCTGCGCCGTGGAACAGCCATCTGCGCCCCGGCGACAATCTCTACACCGCCTCCACATTGGCGATCGACCCGGAAACTGGCGTCATCAAATGGCATTTCCAGACGACGCCCCATGACGGCTGGGATTTCGACGGGGTGAATGAATTCATCCCCTTCGACGCCACGATCAACGGCAAGCCGATGAAACTGGGCGCGAAGGCCGACCGCAACGGCTATTTCTTCGTCCTCGACCGCACCAACGGCAAGTTCATCAGCGCCAACAAATTCGTCATGCAGACGACCTGGGCGAACGGCTTCAACAAGAATGGCAAACCCAACGTCATTCCCGAAGGCCGTCCGCCGGCACCGGGTGAGGGCAAGGGCAAACCGGTCTTCGCCTCGCCATCCTTCCTGGGTGGCAAGAACTGGATGCCGATGGCCTATAGCCAGGACACAGGCCTGTTCTACATCCCGTCCAACGACTGGGGCATGGACATCTGGAACGAACCGATCGCCTACAAAAAGGGCGCGGCCTATCTGGGCGCGGGCTTCACCATCAAGCCGATCGCCGAGGATCATATCGGCGCGCTGCGCGCCATGGACCCCAAGACCGGCAAGATCGTGTGGGAATATAAGAACAAGGCGCCTTTGTGGGGCGGCGTTCTGACCACCGGCGGCAACCTCGTCTTCACCGGCACGCCTGAAGGCTATCTCAAGGCCTTCGACGCCAAGACCGGACAGGAATTGTGGAAATTCCAGACCGGCTCCGGCGTGGTCGGATCGCCCGTCACCTGGGAACAGGATGGCGAACAATATGTGGCGGTGATGTCGGGCTGGGGCGGCGCGGTGCCGCTATGGGGCGGCGAAGTCGCCAAATCGTTCAAGGACATCAACCAGGGTGGCGCCCTCTGGGTGTTCAAGCTGCCCAAATAAGGAATATTTCGTCATGATCGTCATGGGACGTGGACATCATACGCAGTCGGCCCCGGCATTCCCGCCCGGTATATTGCGGCTTGCCACGTCCCATGATGTGTCCGATCATCATGGGCAGGGGCAGGATATGGGGCATTATATGGGCGGGGACGCAATCATGGAGCGGGTGCTGATCATCGACGATCATCCGCTGGTGCGCGACGGGTTGCGCAGTGTGATCGCGATCAGTTTCGACAATATCGAGATTTTCGAGGCGGCCGGATTGGAAGAGGCCGTCGCCACGCTGGAAAAGCAGGATAATTTCGACCTCATCCTGCTCGACCTCAATATTCCCGACGTGCGTCGTCTGGATGGCCTGAAGCTGCTGCGCGATCGTTTTCCGATCCTGCCGGTGGTGATGGTGTCCGGGGCGTTCGACCGGGCCATCGTACAGGAAGCGCTGGCCGCCGGCGCGGCAGGGTTCATCCCCAAATCCTTGAAGCGCAGCGCGATCGTCGAAGCGCTGCATCGCGTGGTGTCGGGCGAAATCTACCTGCCCGAAACCATGGGCGAGGGCGCGGCCCCGTCAGCCGAGGAAGATGATATCGCCCGGCGTATCGACAGCCTGACCCCGCAGCAGAAGACGGTGCTGGGCCATCTGGTCAACGGCCGCCTCAACAAGCAGATCGCGCATGACCTCAACGTGTCGATGACCACGATCAAGGCGCATGTCTCGGCCATCCTCCAGAAGCTGGGCGTATTGAGCCGCACTCAGGCGGTGATCAAGGCTAACCGGGTACATTTCGGCACAGACTGACGGCGTCGACAGGCTGTTCGATGCGCCGCCTGCCTCCTGGCCGGCGGCGCATCGTCGTTTCAGGCCTTGGCCGCCAACGCGCTCATCTCTTCCAGATCGAGGTCGCGCTCCAGTTCCTGCAACACATGCTCGTCGATATCGCCGATCCGGTGCAGGCGCAGCAATTCAATCCGGCCGGCGGCGACGGCTTTCAGCACCAGATCGAAATGGGCGTGCAGGATATGGGCATGCTCCTCTTCCTGCCCGGCATAGCTGGCCGACAGCGTCGCATGGCGCTGATAGCGCTCCAGCAGGCGCGGATGGAGCAGCACACCGTCGGCATCATGGGCATGAACCTCGACCACGCGCAGCTGCGCCTGCGCCATGGCCGCCTCCGCTTCGCTCATGCTGAGGCGCGCGCGATCGCTGACGGGTTCCTCCAGCCGCATCAAGCGGATGACCCCGCCCAGCGTCGTCCCCTGAATCAGCACCGTGCCGATGATGACGGCGAAGGATGCGACCAGGATGAAGTCACGACCGGGGAAACCCTCCGGTACGCTGAGCGCCACAGCCAGCGTCACAACGCCGCGCATGCCGGCCCAGCCCAGCACCACGGCCGATCGCGCACCGATCGGCGTATAGCGGCGCACGCCTATCGCCCGTAGCAGGCGGATGACGCCGTCCGATCCGAAGACCCAGGCAAAGCGCGCCAGCGTCAGCGCCAGCAATATCGCCAGCACGGGGCCGGTCATCTGCGCCAGCACCAGTTGGAAGCCGCCGACCCGGTCGATCACCCCGCGCAGCGAGGAGCCGATCAGCAGGAAGACGAACGCCTCCATCAGGAAGATCATCACTGCCCAGAAGGCCGTGCCGTTCATCCGCACCGTCGCGGAGAAGACGACATGCTGGTACCAGCCGCAGATGAGGCCGGTGGTCACGGTGGCGATCACGCCGGACACATGCACCGTTTCGGCCAGCAGGTAGGAGGCCCAGGGCGCCAGCAGCGACGAGGCGATCATCAGATATTTGTCGTCCAGGCGCGGCGTCAGCCGGACCCAGGCGGCGCCCACGGCTGCGCCGATCGCCGCCCCGCCGATCGCCAGCAACAGGAAGCTTTCCACCGCCTCGACCAGGCTGAATGCGCCGGTCACGCCCGCGGCGATGGCGAAGCGGAAGAGGACGAGGCCGCTGGCATCGTTGAACAGGCTTTCGCCCTCCAGCAGGATGGAAAGGCGACGGGGCAGGCGGACATGCTGCAACACGGCGCGCGCCGATACCGCATCGGGCGGCGAGACGATCGCGCCCAGCGCGGCGCAGGCGGCCCAGGGCAGGCTGGGCACCAGCATATGCGTGACCAGCGCGATGATCGCCGTGGTGAAGACGACCGCGCCCACCGCCAGCGCGATGATGCCCAGCATATGGCGATGCAGGTGGCGGAGCGCGATGAACCAGGCGCCGTCCATCAATAGCGGGGGCAGGAAGATCACCAACACCAGCTCGGGATCAAGCGAGAGGACCGGCAGGCCCGGCACGAATGCGAACAGCACCCCGCCGGTCAGCAGCGCGACGGCGGGCGGCAGGCCCATCTTGTGCGCCGCATAGTGCAGCACGATGATCGCCAGCAGCATGGCGATCACCAGTTCGAACAATTGCATCGGATGCATGCGGCCCCCGCTTCCACCTATATCCGTCCCTAGTAGCGCGTGCGCGATGCAGGTCCAGCGTCGGGGTGGTCGGCAGGCGCTATTTCAGCATGGTGCGCAGCAATGCGCGCAACTGGGCGGGCTTTACCGGCTTGTTGAGCAGCGGGATGCCATCGGCATCGAGGCGCGCCTTCAATTCCTTGCCGCGGTCGGCGGAGATCATGACGGCTGGTACGGGCAGGACGAAATGGGCCCGTAGCCGGTCGAGCGCGGTATCGCCTGTCTCGCCATCGTTCAGATGATAGTCGATGAGGATGATATCGGGCGCTTCCCCTGGCGCGAACAGGCCCGTCGCCTCGGCAAAGCCGCCGGCGGTCTGCACGGTACAGCCCCATCCGCCCAGCAAGGTGCGCATGCCCGTCTGGATCGCCCGCTCATTGTCGATCACCAGCACATTGAGGCCGCGCATGCTGCGGTCGCGCCCGATGCTGGTCGGGCCGCTGTCCGGATCGGCCACCGGCTCGCCCACCGGCAGTGCGATCGCAAAGGTCGATCCGCGTCCCGGCGCAGATTCCAGCGTTACCCTGTGGCCCAGCATGTCGCTCGCCCGTTTGACGATGGCGAGGCCCAGCCCCTTGCCGCTGGTGCGCGTGTCGAACCGACGAAACTCGTCGAACACCAGTGGCTGCTTGTCGGCGGCAATGCCGGAACCGGTATCGGTGACGCTCACATGGATCGTGCCCGCATCGACAAGGCAGATGACGCGCACCGATCCCTGTTGGGTATAGCGCAGCGCATTGGATAGGAAATTCTGGAGGATGCGGCGGACCAGGCGGATGTCGGACCTGACCCATAGCGGTTCGCTCGTCATGTCCAGCGTCAGTCCTGCTGCACGCGCCACGGGGGCAAATTCGACCCGCAAGGTGCCGAGCAGCGTATCGAGGCGGAAGTCGCTGATCTCCGGCTGAATCGCGCCTGCGTCGAGGCGGCTGATTTCCAGCAGTGCCTCCAGCAGATCCTCGACCGAATCGAGCGCCGTCGATGTCTGGTTGACCAGCGCGCGGGTCGGTAACGCCAGTCGTCGGTCGCCCAATGCCGCGACGAACAGCCGCGCGGCATTCAATGGTTGCAACAGATCGTGGCTGGCCGCCGCCAGAAAGCTGGTCTTGGACAGGTTCGCCTTTTCGGCTGCCGTCTTGGCGTCGCGCAGCTGCCCCTCGATCTCGCGCCGTTCGGCGACTTCGGCACGCAGTTCGGCGGTGCGATCGGCCACGCGCCGTTCCAGCGTTTCGGCGGTTTCCTGCAAGCCGGCCTGCGCGCGCAGCATGTCGGTGACATCGGTAAAGCCGATCACCTGCCCGCCGCGATCCAGCGCGGTGCTGCGCAGTTCGAAATGGCGGTCGCCCGCTGACACCAGCGCATGGGCCGGCTCGCCCGGCTGGTCGCCGCGCCAGTCGAGGCATCCCCGATCGGCCATGCCCATATGCCCGCGGCACCAGTTAAGCAGGGCGGCATGGCTCGCGCCTTCCTGCACCCAGTCGTCGGGCAGGCCCAGCAGATGTTGCAACGCCTCGTTCCAGGCGGCGATGCGGGCCTGTGCGTCGAACAGGCACACGCCTTCGGACAGATTATCCAGCGTCGATTGCAGCACCAGATTGCGTTCGGCCAGTTCCAGCGCGCGATTGCGGGCATCCTCCGCCTTCACCTCGGTAATGTCGGTATAGATGCCGACGATCCCGCCTTCGTTGGTACGCAGCTCGTTGATCTGGACCCAGCGCCCGTCCGCCAATGCCTGCACATGGCCGCCATCGGCGATGCTGTGGCGGGCCAGCCGGTCAGATACCCAGCGGTCGGGGGCGACCACCGATCCCAGAGGCTGGTGATAGGCGGCGGCGAGGCGCGCGACATCCTCGAAGGCCAGACCTTCGCGCACATGGTCGGCGATTTCCGGCCAGAAGCCCAGATAGGCGTCGTTATAGAGGACCAGCCGATCCTCCGCATCGAACAGCACGAAACCTTCGTTGATCGAATCGATCGCGTCGCGCAGCCGACCCTGTGCCGCGTCCGCCATGGCGTGGGCCTGTGCCAGCTCGGCGTTAGCGGTCGCCAGCCGGCCCAGCGCATCTTCCAGCTCCATGGTCCGGTCGCGCACCATGGCTTCCAGCGTGATCGCTGTTTCGAACATCGAAAAGGCATTGCCGGCCATGTCGCTCGACCGTTCGACGCGATCGATCAGCGCCGCATTGATCTTGCGCAACTTGCGGTTTTCTTCCCGCAAATTGTCCAGTTCGCTGTCGCCTTCGATGGCCTTCATCGTCCGATCGCCAGCCCGCTGAACGTCTGGTTGACGTGCAGCGCATGATATTGCTCGCCATAGGTGTTGAAGCCGATGACCCGATGGCGGCCATAGAGTTCGGACACGGCGCGGCCGATCTGGCGTTGTTCCGCATCGATGCGGTTTAGCACGCAATCGAAGGCGATGATCCGGTCGACCTGCCCGACATGCGCCCCGATATCGGCGAACATCGTTTCCATGCCGGCGATACGGTCGATCGGTTCGCCCACCGTCAGCACGATCCCTTCGTCGATCGCGCAATAGAATGTCAGGCTGCCGTCCGCATTGGCGCTCTGGATCGAGCGGACATGATAGTCGCCGCCCGCCCGCACCATTGGCGGATGGGCGGCGTAGAAAGCCAGGCCCAGTTCCTCGCCGGCATGGCCCGCCAGTCGCAGATATTCCTGAGCCGCCGGCTCGGCATTGATTTCGGTCACGATCCGGTCGTGCGGGATGGCGCCGGTCACCACCATCTTGCCCGCGCCGGGGCGATAATGCTGCGCCTTGAACACATGGATCGGGCGGGGGGTGGACAGGATGGCGATCACGGCGGCGCGCTTGTGAAAACGGCCGCCCTCGAAGATCGCGGTTTCGCGAAAGGCCAGGCCATCGCCGGACGATCCGCCGATCAGCGGAATGTCGCCCAGCGCATCCTGCATCGTCATCGTCAGCAATTCCTCGCGATGCGACAGGCCATCGACCAGGAACAGCGCGACATGATTGACCTTGCCCCCCAGATGGCGGCTGTCGCGATCGGCGATGGCGGCCAGCGCGCGGATTTCCTCGCGCGCGGTCACCGGATCGAACGCATCGATATCGTCGAAAATATGGGATGTCAGATGAAAGGCGTCGGCCGGAAAGCCGATGACGCTCAGGCTGTCCTCATCATAGCCGGCCTCGGTCAGCTCGCCCGAACTGGTGCAGCCGATCGCCACGATATGTTCGCTATGGCGATTGACCGCGCGGGCCAGCGCATCGCGATCGAAACGGTGGGAGCAGAAGAGCAGCATACCCGCGAGCGGCGCATCGCCCAGCTGCCGCGCGACCTCCGCCATCGCGATGGCAGGATCGTGCGAGTGGCTTGATGCGAAGCCGATCTCCGACGCCAATATGGTCATGTCCCTCTCCTGCAACCTGCCCTTGTTTTTCAAGGTTATGCACTGTCCCGCATCAGATTGTCATCCGGGGAAATCATCGCCATGGGGCGGGTCGCCCGCCGCTTCCAGCCGGGCATTTTCCGCATCGTCGAATATGCGGGAACGGACGATGAAACGCACGCCTTCGGGGCTTTCCAGCGACATGCCCGCGCCGCGCCCCGGTACGACGTCGATCGTAACCTGGGTATGGCGCCAATATTCGAACTGCGCCGCGCCGATCCAGACCGGAATGTCTCCTGCGACATGGCCCAGCAGCACATCCTGTGCGCCGACCTTGAACTCGCCGCGCGGGAAGCACATCGGCGCGGAGCCGTCGCAGCAGCCGCCTGATTGGTGGAACATCAGCGGGCCGTGCATGGACGTCAGCCGCTGCATCAGTGCCTCAGCCTCCGCCGTTGCCAATATTCGTGGTGGCAGTGCCGTCATATCTGACTCCATTCCCTCAAAAACAACGGTGCGGCGGACACCGGGGAAGGGTGCCCGCCGCCGTCGAAGGCGTGTTGGAGAGGGAGAACGCCTTCTGACGAACCGTTCCCCGATTAGAAGAAGCCCAATGCCTTGGGACTGTAGCTAACCAGCAGATTCTTGGTCTGCTGATAATGATCCAGCATCATCTTGTGGTTTTCGCGGCCGATGCCCGACTGCTTATATCCGCCGAACGCCGCATGGGCGGGATAGGCGTGGTAGCAGTTGGTCCATACGCGGCCAGCCTGGATGCCCCGGCCCATGCGATAGGCGCGCGTTCCGTCGCGGGTCCATACCCCCGCGCCCAGCCCGTAGAGCGTGTCGTTGGCGATGGCGAGCGCTTCGGCCTCATCCTTGAAGGTGGTGACGGCCAGTACCGGGCCGAAAATCTCCTCCTGGAAGATGCGCATCTTGTTGTGGCCCTTCAGCACGGTCGGGGTCACATAATAGCCGTCGGCCAGTTCGCCATCCAGCGATGCCCGTTCGCCGCCGGTCAGCAGTTCGGCGCCTTCGTTCAGGCCGATCTCGATATAGGAGAGGATCTTTTCGAGCTGGTCGTTCGATGCCTGCGCACCGATCATGGTGCTGGGGTCGAGCGGGTTGCCCTGCTTGATCGCTTTCACTCGGGCGATCGCGCGTTCGATGAACTTTTCGTAGATGGATTCCTGGATCAGCGCGCGGCTGGGGCAGGTGCAGACTTCGCCCTGGTTCAGCGCGAACATCGCAAAGCCTTCCAGGCATTTGTCGAAATAATCGTCGTCGGCGTCCATCACGTCGGCGAAGAAGATGTTGGGCGACTTGCCGCCCAGTTCCAGCGTGACGGGGATCAGATTTTCCGAGGCATACTGCATGATCAGACGGCCGGTGGTGGTTTCACCGGTGAAGGCGATCTTGCTGATCCGCTTGTTGCTGGCGAGCGGCTTGCCCGCTTCGACGCCAAAGCCGTTGACGACGTTCAGCACGCCGGGCGGCAGCAGGTCGCCGATCACGTCCAGCAGGACCAGGATCGACATGGGCGTCTGTTCGGCGGGCTTCAGCACGATGCAGTTGCCGGCGGCCAGTGCCGGGGCCAGCTTCCACACGGCCATCAGGATCGGGAAGTTCCATGGGATGATCTGACCCACCACGCCCAGCGGCTCGTGGAAATGATAGGCGATCGTGTCATGGTCGATCTCGCTGATCGACCCTTCCTGCGCGCGGACGCAGCCGGCGAAATAGCGGAAATGATCGATGGCGAGGGGGATGTCGGCATGGGTCGTCTCGCGGATCGGCTTGCCGTTGTCGATCGTCTCGGCCATCGCGATGAGGTCCAGATTGGCCTCCATCCGGTCGGCGATCTTCAGCAGGATGTTCGACCGCTCGGTGGACGAGGTCTTGCCCCAGCCATCCTTCGCCTTGTGCGCGGCGTCCAGTGCCAGTTCGATGTCGGCGGCGGTGCCGCGCGCGATCCTGCCGACGACCTGACCGGTCACGGGCGAGATATTGTCGAAATAACCGCCCTGTACCGGGGCGACCCACTCGCCACCGATATAATTGTCATATTGATCGCGGATCAGCGTCTTTCCCGCGAAACGCTCCATTGCCTGCTGCAACATGCTTCTACTCCCGAATGCTATGCGTCTGAATGAAAGAGGCGGCGCTTACTTCACCTTGGCCAGCGCAGCGGTCATGCGCTTGGCGGCGAAGGGCGGCAGTTTCACGGCCTTGGCGGCGGCGATGTCGGCCGGCGTCACCTTGCCCACCTGCACCAGCGCGACCATGCCCATCGAATAATGCGGCATGCACTTGACCCCGTAGAGGCCCGGCTTGCTGACGGTCAGCACCGCTTCCTTGTTCATGCCACCCTTCATTGGCGTGGCGCCGGCGGGCAGCATGTTCGCCATGGTTTCGGCATTGTGGCTGGCGTCGGTCGGCTTGAAGTGGATCGTGTCGCCGGGCGCGGCCTTCACATAGCTGGGTTCGAATACCATGGCGCCATCGGTGCCCTGATTCTTCATCTGGACGACGATGTCCTTGGCAGCCGCAGGCAGCGAAAAGGCGAGGGCGGCGGCGGTCAGCAAGTAGGCCGGGATGCGCAGGTCAGTCAAATCACTCTCCATGGAATCGAACGGCTTGGTCTGCCGGATTGGCTGGAGAGTGCGGCCACAGGGGCGGCGCGCACAATTGACCTTTGGTCCTATGGAGCGACCCCGCCCTCTGGCCGGGCGGTGGAAAGCGGCCTTTTCAGGTCGGTCCAGCCTTCGACCCCTTCGGCCAGCCACCAGACATTGTCATAGCCCTGCGCGCGCAGTCTTTTGGCCGCGTTCCAGCCCATCCAGCAATCCGACCGGCAGAAGAGGATCAGCATCCGGTCGCGCCGCCCGCCCGTCAGCCGGGCGATGCCTTGCATGAACCAGTTGCCGATGCCGGGGGCCAGTTCGCCGCGGCCCGCTTCGGGGAACCAATGGGCGCCGGGGATGGATTCATGCGGCATGGCAAGCCGCCAGCGCCCGTCCGCCTCTCGATGGCCGCCCTCGGCCGGCAGGACGTCGATGAACAAGGCGTCCCGTCCGGGACGCAACTGCGCTGCGGCTTGCGGTGCGATGCGACCGACGCCGGGCGGCGCGCTATGCACCGGCGCCCGATAATGGGCGATGCGATAGCCTTCCGCATCGAACAGGGCATCCTGCGCCAGCGCAGGCGCGGGCAGCAGCAGGGCGGCCATCAGCACGCCGATATGGGCAAGGCGCATGTCTCTCTCCCGATACGACCAACGGCCAATAGTAACCGACCGCGAAGGAGAATAGACCCCACCATAAGGGAGAAGGATGTTGCAAAGGCAGGCAAGCCTTTGGGTCGCGCTCGCCCTGGTGTCGGTTGCGGCCGAGGCCAGGGCGAAAGCGCCCGCCGATCCGCTGGGGTCGCCGATGTGGGAGGCCCATGCCCGCACCCTGTTCGGTGACGATCCGGTGCGGTTCGATCCACGGGTGAAGGTCGATTTCCCGATGATCGCCGAAAATCAGCGATCCTTCCCGGTCGCGATCGACGCCCGCGCCATTCCCGGCGTCACCCGCATGGTGTTGCTGGTCGACCTCAATCCCATACCGATCGCGATCGACTATCGCCCCACCCATGCCGCCGCTTATGTCGCGACCCGGATCAAGCTGGACCAGCGGACCCCGGTGCGGGGCGCTGTGCAACTGGCGAGCGGGGAATGGCTGGTATCGGGCGGCTGGGTCGATGCGGCAGGTGGGGGCTGTTCCGCGCCCCCGGTCAGCCGGGTGAAGGGCGATTGGGCCGATCATCTGGGCGAAATACGGGGCGAAACTTGGCCGATGGCGAACGGCGTGAGCCGGGTGCGGCTCAGCTTCCGCCATCCGATGGACACCGGCTTCGTCGCCAACATCGCCACCTATCATCTGGAGGCACTGAGCGTGAAGGCGGGGGAGCGGACGCTGGGCGAGATGGAGATATGGGCGGCTGTGGCCGAAGACCCGGCCATCACCCTGATGGTCGATGGCGGGGCGGGCGAGCCGCTGCGTGTCGAGGCGCGCGATACCAATGGGCGCGATTATCGGGCGGCGCTGTCTGTGGCACGCCAGTCCCCCATGCCGGCGGGCCGATGATCCTGTCGCGGCGGTCCGTGCTGGGTGGCATGGCGGTGCTGGCGGCTGCGCCGGCGCGGGCCGCCGATTATGCGATCGCGCCAGAACCCATCGGCGAGGGTATGTGGCTGGTGTGCGGGGCGGACGAACCGATCGAGACGGATAATGGCGGGGCCATCGCCAATATCGCTATCATCGCCACGCCGGCCGGGACCGTGCTGTGGGAATGCGGGCCGTCCATCCGCTATGCCCGCGCGCTGGGCAAGCAGGCCGAGCAGCTGACGGGCAAGCCGGTGGTTCGGGTCTATGTCAGCCATCTTCATCCCGATCATGGCATGGGGCTTGGCGCGTTCGATCCGGCCATTGTCGCGGCGCTGCCCGGTACGATCGACGCGCTGCGCGCGGAGGGGCAGGGCTATGCCGACGGCATGTATCGGCTGCTGGGCGACTGGATGCGCGGCACGGATCTGGTCCTGCCGGGCAAGGTGATCGGGCAGGGTGAGGAGGATTTTGGCGGTCGGACACTGCGGCTGCTGGCATTGTCGGGGCATAGCGGCGCCGATCTGGCGTTGCTCGATTCGCAGACGGGGCTGCTGCTGGGCGGCGACCTCATCTTTCACAACCGGGCGCCGAGTACGCCGACGGCGGACCTTGCTAAATGGCGCGGCAGCCTCGACCAGTTGAAGGCGCTGCCGCACAAGGGGGTCGTGCCGGGCCATGGACCGTTCGATGCGGGCGGCATGGCGGCGATCGATCAGACGCGCGAGTGGATCGACTGGCTGGAGGCGACGCTGACGCAGGCGGTGCGGGACGGACTGGACATGGTGGAGGCGGGCGAACTGCCGATTCCGGACCGGTTCGCGGCAATGGCGGCGGCGCGCTATGAATTGCAGCGCAGCGTGTCGCATCTCTATCCGGGGCTGGAAGCCAAGCTGCTGCCGCGGGTGGATGTGCCCTGAATGAGACAGCGAGTTGGACAGTATTTGCGGTTTTTCTGAAGTTTAAGGCGTTGTTTAATGACGGATTTTAGGAAGGCATGCGTTCAAGTTGAACGCATGCCTTCCTATTTCTGTTTATAATCAATGGCTTGTATTCAATTTTCGGGTTTGAAGATCAGTCGACGCCCTGAATGATGAACGTCTGATAGTCGCCGCTTTTCAAGCGGTAACCCAATGCTTCCTGATAGGCGGGGCTGTCATACCAGGCTTCGGCCTCCTCAAAAGTCGGGAAGGCGATGATGACCGCGCTTTCGGTCGCCGGCCCGTCGGTGGCGCGCGTCTTGCCATAGACGGCCAGCGGCGTGATCGCATGACCCGCCATGGATTTCTGCGCGAGGTCGCCATAGGTGGCGAAGGTATCCGGGTCCGATATGCTGTTGCGCACGGCGACGAAATAAGCGGTCATGAGCGTCTCTCTCCTTATGTCTGCCGGTCAGAATAGCGCCTTCACGCCGACTTGCCAGCGGCGCGGCGCGCCGGGGCCGTAGGCGCGGGGGTTGGAGGCGCCGGGGGCTTCCTCCAGTTCGATCTCGTCCACTTCGCCGAAGGTGCCGAAGGTCGCGTAACGGCGATTGAAGGCGTTGTTGAGCGTGCCGAACAGGCTGACGCCACGCATCAGGGTGACGCTGGCGCGCAGGTTGACGACCGCATAGCCGCCCAGCTTCGCTTCGTCATTGCCTTCATCCCCGATCAGATATTGGCCGGAACGGGCCAGCAGATCGCCGCCGACGGACCAGCCCTTCGCAGCATAATCGAGGCTGAGTGTCGCACTGTGGCGGGGGATGCCGGGCAGGCGGTCGCCGCGTTCGACCGCTATCAGGCCATCCTCGTCCGCAGAAGGATTGGCGGGGCTGGAGAGGGTGAGCGGGGCGCGATAGCTGGCGTCGATAAAGGCGTAGCTGAGGCCGGCGGTGAACCCGCCCCGGCTGGCGTGCAGGGTGGCTTCGACGCCCTGCCGCCGGGTCATGCCGATATTGCGGAAATAGGCGCGACCGCGAATTTCCGACGCGACATATTGGATGTCGTTGCGATTGTCGGTGCGATAGGCGGACAACAGCCAGTCGATCGCGAAACCGCCGACCTGCCCCTTGCCCTTGGCGCCGGCTTCCCAGCTTTTGGCGACGACCTGCTTCAAGGGCGGGTCGGCCACGAAGAAGTTGGTGAGGCTGCATGGCGCATTTTCGTCAGCGCAGGAGAGTTCGGCCGGGGTCGGCACGCGATTGCTCTGCGCATAGCCGGCGCGCAGGCTGAGGCCGTCCGACAGGGCATAGTCGAATTCGATGCCGGGGTTCAGACGCTCGAAGCGATGGCGGCCGTTCAGGGCGGTGCCGATCTGGTCCTGCATCACGATGCGGGCATGGTTGTAGCGCAGGGCGATTTCGGCGGAGAGGCGCGACGTGATGGGCAGGCGATCCTGCGCGAAGACGCCCCAATAATCGGTATGGGCGATGAGGCCCACGGGCGCGATCGCGCCGTCCTCCTGCACGATGATCGACCCCAAGCCATCGACGCTGCGGTCGTCGGTCAGGGCGCCCAGTTCCGTGGCGGTATCGAAGCGGGTGCGGCTTGTGTCGTAGCTGAAGCCCAATGCGAAGACATTCTCACTCGCACCCAGCGTCCGCTTGTCGATCAACTGGACCAGCGCGCCCATCGCCCGCGTGGCGGTGCGGCCCCGGTTCAGCACGCCATAGCCTTCGCCGCCCAGCGTGTCGGCGATAGGATTGCCATTGGCGTCGGTCAGGACGGCCTGTTCCTCGTCATCATCGTCCGCGCCGACGGTTTCGAGGCAGACAAAGCCGGCATCATCGTCATCCTCGCACCCTTCGATATCGGCTGCGTCGCCATTGACGGTGCGCAGGGTGAGTTTCTGGGCGTAGAGCGTGCCTTCGATCCGGGTGGTGTCCGACAGGGCGACCCAGGGGTGGAGGCTCACCCGGCCATAGCGGCTGCGGCTATTGTCGGGCCAGGTGAAGACGGCGCGGCGGTCGGCGGCGAGCAGTTCGACCGGCGACACGCCATTGCCGGTAAGGTTGGTGTTGGCGCCGACGACCTTGAGGTGCAGGCCACCCGTCGCGGTGTCGAAACCCAGATCGGCATAGCCATTATAAAGAGTGGAGGGCGAATGATCGCGCCAGCCATCGTCATGCGTATATTGGAAGGCGCCGAAGGCGCTCCAGTCGCCCCAGGCGGCGCCGCCCGCGACGCTGGCTTCCGTCATGCCGAAGCGGCCGTGGGAGAGGCTGGCCTCCAGCCCCGGATCGCTCGCCCCGGTCTTGGTTTCCAGCGTCAGCGCGCCACCCAGGGCATTCAGGCCATAGACGGCGCTTTTGTCGAGCAGGGCGACGCTGCGGATCGCGGCTTGCGGCAGCAGATCGAATTGCACCGTGTCGCCGAAGGGCTGGTTGAAGCGGGCGCCGTCCAGATAGACGGCGATGCCCTGCGACTGGCCCTGCAATGGAGAGGCGGTGAAGCCGCGATAGACGAGATTGGGTTGCCAGGGATTATTCTGCGCATCCTGCAACGTCACGCCGGCGAAATTGCGGGTGAGGGCGCCCAGGATATCGGGGTTGCCGCTGCGGCCGATGTCGGCGGCGGTCAAGGTGAGTGCGTCGTCGATATCGACCGCGCCGCCCGGTGCGGTGACGATGATCGGCTGGCGGGTGCCCTCGCCCTGATCGGGCGTCTGTGCCCATGCCGTTCCGCCGACCAGCCCCATTGCGCTGCCGGCCAGAAGCGCCGCCAAAATCCGCATCCTGTCCTCTCCCCATCCGTCTTTGGCGGGGAGGGTAGGGGCGGGCCGGGCGGCGCTCCATTATACCTTGGGTCAAGTCCTTGATTTACAGCACCGGCCCGCACACCCACCCGACCGCCTACGGCAGTATCCTGATGGGTGGACGGGTGGGGGTGCGGGCCGGTGCGGGCTATGCGCCGTGAGGCGCATCAAAAATTCAAGCCGCCTGCGCTTTCAACAGCTTGTCGATGGTCAGCGGATAGTCCCTCAAGCGAAGGCCGGTGGCGTTGTAGATGGCGTTGGCCACCGCCGCGCCCGCCCCGCATATGCCCAGTTCGCCGACGCCCTTGGCCTTCATGGGGGAGCTTTTGTCGTCCAGCTCATCGATGAAGAGAACATCCTGCTGGGGAATGTCGGCATGGACCGGCACCATATATTCGGCCATGTCGTGATTGACGAAGAAGCCGAAGCGCGTGTCGACGTCCAGCGCTTCCATCAGCGCCGCGCCCACGCCCATCGTCATCGCACCGATCACCTGGCTGCGCGCCGATTTGGGGTTGAGGATGCGCCCAGCGGCAAAGGCCCCGCCCATGCGGCGGACGCGCACTTCGGCGGTGTCGATATCGACGCCGACCTCGCAGAAATGCGCGCCGAATGTCGCCTGCGCATAGCGTTTGTCGAGATCGCCATAGTCCATACTGTCTTCGGCCCAGAGGCCGTCGCGGCCGGCGAGCGATGCCAGCGTCTGCGATTTATTGGCGAGTTTGACCAGGCCATCCTCGAACAGGGCCTGATCGGCGGGGTAGCCGGCCTGTTCCGCCAGCTTCGCGCGCAGCGCCATGGCGGCGGCATAGACGCCGGCGGTCGCACTGTTCGCGCCCCACTGGCCGCCCGAACCGGCCGATACCGGGAAGCGGCTGTCGCCCAGGCGCACCGTCACTTGCTCCAGTGTCACGCCCAGCATTTCCGCCGCGGTCTGCGCCACGATGGTATAGCTGCCGGTGCCGATATCGGTCATGTCGGTTTCGACGATGATGCGACCTTTTGCATCGACACCGATGCGGGCGCCGGATTTCTGCACCAGATTGTTGCGGAACGCCGCCGCCACGCCCATGCCGACCATCCAGCGGCCGTCACGCACCTGGCCCGGTTTCGGGTCGCGCTTGGCCCAGCCGAAATGGTCGGCGCCCGTGCGCAGGCATTCCACCAGCTTGCGGCTGGAAAAGGGGCGCTGCGGGCCGGCTTCGGGATCATATTGCACATCGTTGCGGATGCGCAGTTCGACCGGATCGACGTTGCAGGCCTCGGCCAGTTCGTCCATCGCGATTTCCAGCGCCAATAGGCCGACCGCTTCGCCGGGCGCGCGCATGGCGTTGCCCTCCGGCAGGTCGAGCGTCACCAGCCGGTGCGCGGTCATCCGGTTCGGTCCGCGATAGAGGAGGCGGGTCTGCTGCGCCGCCGTTTCCGGGCCGCCGCCGGGCAGATCGCCCGACCAGACTTCATGCCCGATCGCGTCGATCACCCCGTCCTTGTTCGCGCCGATGCGGATGCGCTGGATCGTCGCGGGGCGGTGGGTGGTGTTGTTGGGGATCTGATGCCGGGCGATGGCGACCTTGACCGGGCGACCGACCTGCTTCGCGCCCAGCGCGGCGAGGATCGCGTCGGCGCGCACGAAGAGTTTCGACCCGAAGCCGCCGCCGATATAGGGGGAGACGAGGCGGACATTATCCTTGGGGATGCCCAGCGTCTTGGCGACTTCGCCCACGCCCCAGGCGATCATCTGGTTGGATGTCCACAGCGTCAGCTTGTCGCCATTCCAGGCGGCGGTGGTCGCGTGGGGCTCCATCATCGCATGGCTGTGGTCGGGCGTGGTGTAGCGCTGGTCGATCTTCACGGCGGCCTTTGCGAAGCCGCCGTCGAAATCGCCCGCCGCAGTATCGGCATCCTTGCCGGGATTGACCCCGCGCGCCTGATCGGCCGCCAGATCGAACCGGCCATCCGCTGCCGCATAGTCGATCCGTACCAGCTTGGCCGCGTCGCGCGCATTTTCGAACGTGTCGGCGATGACCAGGGCGACCGCCTGCTCATAATGGTCCACCTGCGGCCCGCCCAGCAGCGGCGCGGTGTTCATCGATCCCTTGCCCAGCTTCCCCGCATTGGCGTGGGTGACGATGCCCAGCACGCCCGGCGCGGCTTCGGCGGCGCGCAGGTCCATGGCGGCGATCCGCCCCTTGGCGATGGCCGATCCGACCATCCAGCCATAGGCGGCGTTGGGGGCGGCGTCGTGCCGTTCATAGGCATAGGGGGCGCTGCCCGTGACCTTGGCCGCGCCGTCGATGCGATCATGGGGGATGCCGATCACCCGGCCGCGATCGATCGGGTTGGGGCCGGCTGGCGTATCGAACTTCATGCCCGTGCCTCCCGCTGGCGGTAGAGGGACGTCAATGTCCGTTCGACCAGCAGCTTCTTGAAGTCGTTATGATGGGTGGTGCGGGCGCCGCTCAGGGCCGCCTCCGCCACGGCTTTGGCGCCCTGTTTCGCGGCGGCGTCGGCCGTTGGGGTGCGCCATGGCTTGGCGCCGATGCCGCCGAAGGCGAAGCGGGCGCTGCCGTCCTTGTCGAACACCGCTGCGACCGACACCAGAGCGAAGGCGTAGGAGGCGCGGTCGCGGACCTTGCGATAGACATGGGTGCCGCCGATGGGCTTGGGCAATGTCACCGACGTAATGATCTCGCCGGCTTTCAAGGCCGTTTCCTTGTGCGGCGTGTCGCCGGGCAAAAGGTGGAAGTCGGCGATCGGGATGGCGCGCGCCACGCCGTCCGCGCTCATCGTATCGACCTGCGCGTCGAGCAGGCGCATCGCGACGGCCATATCGCTGGGATGCTGGGCGATGCAGGCGTCGCTGACGCCCAATATGGCGAGACTCCGGCTCATCCCCTGCATCGCGCCGCAACCGCTGCCGGCCTTGCGCTTGTTGCAGGGCATGCGCGTGTCGTAGAAATAGGGGCAGCGGGTGCGTTGCAGCAGGTTGCCGCCGGTCGTCGCCTTGTTGCGCAATTGCCCCGATGCGCCGGCCAGCAGCGCCCGGCTGAGCACCGCATAGTCGCGGCGCACGGCCTTGTCGGCGGCCAGATCCGTATTGCGGACCAGCGCGCCGATGCGCAGGCCGCCATCGTCGGTCCTTTCGATCCGGTCGAGGCCCAGATGATTGACGTCGATCAGATGGGTCGGCGTTTCGATCTGGAGCTTCATCAGGTCGAGCAGGTTGGTGCCGCCGGCGATGAAGCGGGCGCCCTGGACCGAGCCGGCCGCCCTGGCTGCCGCTGCGACATCGGTCGCGCGTTCGTAGGTGAAGGGCCTCATGCCTTTGCCTCCCCGGCGACGTCGCGCATCGCCGCGATGATATTGGGATAGGCGGCGCAGCGGCAGATATTGCCGCTCATCCGCTCGCGCAGTTCGGCGTCGCTGATCGCGACATCGTCCAGATCGGCGGTCACATGGCTGGGGATGCCTGCCTCTATCTCCTCCAGCACCGAAACGGCGGAGCAGATCTGGCCCGGCGTGCAATAGCCGCACTGATAGCCGTCATGCACGATGAACGCCTTTTGCATGGCGTGCAGATGGTCGGAGGTGCCCAGCCCTTCGATCGTCGTCACCTTCTCGCCGTCATGCATCACCGCCAGCGTCAGGCAGCTGTTGATCCGGCGGCCTTCCACGATCACGGTGCAGGCGCCGCACTGGCCATGGTCGCAGCCCTTCTTGGTGCCAGTCAGGTGGAGATGTTCGCGCAGCGCATCGAGCAGGCTGGTGCGCGGGTCGAGTTGCAGATGCACCTCGCGGCCGTTGACGGTCAGTTCGACGGGCATCATGGCATTGGCTCCGCTGGTCTTGGGCGTCGGCGCTGCGGCTGACAAGGTGGGCGCGGCGGCGGCGAGCACGGCGCTGCCCTGCAACAGGCCGCGGCGCGTCAGTTGATCGGACGACATGGTTGATCTTCCCTGCTGTTTTGGCCTGTAGGCTTTTGTTCAGTACGAAGGGCGGCGGCAAATGATCCCGCCGCAAACAGATATGGGCCAGATTAGCAGATGGGCGGCCTGCGCCAAGTCGATCTTTTCCCAGAGCGCTGCCGCCCGATTCGCCAGGCAGCCATAAGGCGGCGTCAGGCGATGATTTTCTGCTCTGCGCCAAGTCACTGAAAAGGATGATTTTTTACGCTCGAGAACGCGGATTTCATTTTTCTGCAATTCTTCCCCTTGCCGATCTGGGAAAGCCTTGCTAGTTGGCCGCCACCCGCCGAGAGAGACACACTCTCCCGGCCGCCAAGAGCGGGCGTAGCTCAGGGGTAGAGCACAACCTTGCCAAGGTTGGGGTCGAGGGTTCGAATCCCTTCGCCCGCTCCAGTTTTCTGCTAGTTGGCCACATTTGCTGAAAAGGAAACTTTTCGGCCGCCCGAGCGGGCGTAGCTCAGGGGTAGAGCACAACCTTGCCAAGGTTGGGGTCGAGGGTTCGAATCCCTTCGCCCGCTCCAGTTTTTCGAAATCGACAGACTATTGCCTTCGGGCACCGCGTTGTCCGCCTAACCCTGCGGCTGGCCCAATATTTCGCGCGCGCGCGGGGTGAGGCGCTCGACGGCGGCGGCGTGGATGCCGGGGGCGGCGCAGAGCAGGCCGAAGGCGGTCGGCTGGGGCCGGTTGAACAGCAGGGGATCGCCCAGCGCATCGGTCACGGTGCCGCCGGCCTCCTGCACGATCAGCGCGGCGGCGGCGACATCCCATTCATTGCCCCAGCGCACGGTTGCGACCAGATCGGCCTCATCGGCGGCGACCATCGCCATGCGCAGCGCGATGCTGTTGGGCTTGTCCACCGTCACCAGATCGCGATCGATGCGGGGCAATTGTTCGGCGGGGACGCGCGCACCCGGCAGGGTTTTGCGGGAACCTGCCTGTAGCGTCACGCCGTTGCGGGTCGCGCCCTTGCCCAGTTGCGCCACCCACAATTCGTTGCGGGCCGGGGCGGCCAATATGCCGAGCGTCACCGCGCCCCGATCGACCAGCGCCACCGACACGGCCCAGCCCGGTCGCCCGCGCAGATAGTCGCGGGTGCCGTCGATCGGGTCGACCACCCAGACGCGCGGCACGCCCAGGCGATGCACGGTATCGGCTGTCTCTTCCGACAGCCAGCCGGCCTGCGGATCGATTGCCGAGAGGCGGTCGCGCAGCATGGCGTCGACCGACAGGTCGGCCTCGCACACCGGATGGCCGGGCACTTTTTCCCACTGGCGAACGCGCGTTTCGCCATTGGCCCACAGGGTCAGCGCATGGTCGGCCGCATCCGCCACGGCGGAGACGACGGCGCGCAGAGAGGCATCATCCCCCGGCAACGGTCATCCCGTCCACGCGCAGCGTCGGCACGTTCATGGCATAGCGGAATTGCAAGTCGCTGGCCGGCGTCAGGGCGCGGAACATCGCCTTCAAATTGCTGGCGATGGTGATTTCCGACACGGCATGGGTCACCGCGCCATTTTCGATCAGGAAGCCCGCAGCGCCGCGACTATAATCGCCGGTGACGCCGTTCACGCCCATGCCGATCAGTTCGGTGACGTAGAGGCCGCGCGTCACGTCCGCCATCAGGTCGCCGGGCGAGATGGTGCCGGCCTCCATATGGACGTTGGTGATGCTGGCGCCCGGCGCGCCGCTGCCGCCGCGGCTGGCATGGCCGGTGGGTTCCAGGCCCAGCTGACGGGCCGATGCGCTGTCCATCAGCCAGCCGGTCAGCACGCCTTTGTCGATCAGCGCGCGGCGGTCCACCGGCAGTCCTTCGCCATCGAACGGGCGCGAGCGCATGCCGCGCGGCAGCAGCGGATCGTCGATGATGGTGATCGCCGAATCGAACAAAGCTTCGCCGAGCGATTCCAGCAGAAAGCTGGAGCGGCGGGCGATCGCCGGGCCGACCATGCCGCCGATCAGATGGCCGAGCAGGCTGGCGCCGATGCGCGGATCGAAGATGACCGGCATGACGCCGCTTTCGACCTTTACGGGGTTCAGCCGCGCCACCGCCCGTTGGCCCGCGCGGATGCCGACCGATTCGGCATCGTCCAGATCTTCCAGATGGCGGACGCTGTGGCTGGCATGGTCGCGCTGCATGTCGGCGCCGGCGCCGGCCAGCACGCTGGCCCAGGTCGCATGGCTGGTGCCGGCATAGGCGCCGGCAAAGCCATGGCTTGTGGCCAGCGCCACCTGGCTGCGGCCGTTGGATGCGCCGCCGCCTTCGCTGTTGGTGATGCCCGGTACGCTGCGCGCGGCTTCTTCCGCGATCAGCGCGCGTTCGCGTAAGATAGCGGGTTCGGGCTCTTCCTCATCGGTCAGGTCGAGCGAAGGCGGACGCTTCTTGAGCAACCGATCTTCCGGCGCGAGGCCGGCATAAGGATCTTCGGGTGCCTCGCGCGCCATGGCGATGCTGCGATCGACCAGCGTGGCGAGCGTCGCGGGATTCATGTCCGACGCCGAAATGCTGGCGGACCGCTGGCCGATGAAGACGCGCAGGCCGATCTCCTCCCCCTCGGACCGTTCGACATCCTCCAGCGCGCCCAGGCGGACCGACACGTTGGTCGATGCGGTGCAGGCGTAAATGGCGTCGGCGGCATCCGCCCCGGCCTTGCGCGCGGCGTTGACCAGATCCTGCGCGCGCGACTGGGCTTCGTCTAGGCTGAGCATGGAGGGGAAATCGTCCTCGAATATGGGGAAAGAAGGGGTTGGCCTTACGCGCTTGCGTCAGCGCGAACAAGGCTGGGGGGCGCAACGCCGGCCAGCCAATGGTCGAGCAGGTGCCAGGCGACGGCCATTTGCGACGGGGCGAGAAAAGGGGCGTCGGGGTCGCCGGCCATGGCCGCGCGCACCTGGTCGGCGTCGCACCAGAAGGCGTCCTCGATCTCGGTTTCATCCAGCGTCAGGGCGTCATCCTGCGCCTGGGCGATGCAGGCGATCATCAGGGACGAAGGGAAGGGCCAGGGCTGGCTCATCACATAGCGCACATCATGGACGCGGACGCCGGCCTCCTCGAACACTTCGCGCGCGACCGCTTCCTCGATCGTCTCGCCCGGTTCGACGAAGCCGGCCAGCGCCGAATAGCGGCCGGGCGGCCAGGCATGCTGGCGACCGAGCAGGATGCGCCCGCGATATTCGGCCAGCATGATGACGACGGGGTCGGTGCGGGGGAAATGTTCGGCAGCGCAGGCGTCGGCATCGCATTTGCGCGACCAGCCGGCCTTGACCGGGCGGGTGGTCGCGCCGCAGACCGAGCAATGGCGATGCCGGGCATGCCAATGGACCAGGCTGCGCGCGGTGCCGTAGAGCGCGACCTCATCGGCCGGGACCAGCCCGGCGATGGCGCGGCTGCGCGGTGTGGGGGTGAGGGCCGGGCCAAGATCGGCGACCAGCCGGGCGAAGATCGGCCGGGCGGCCGGATCGACCCCCAGCAGCACATGATCCTCCACATGGGCGTCGGGGGCGAGCGGTTCCAGCAGCAGATGGCCGTCCACCTCCACCGGCTCCAGCCCGTCGAGCACCAGCAGGCGGGCGGCGGGATCGGCGAATGTTTCGGCGAGCAGCGCAGGATTGGAGCGGATAGGGTCGACGCGGTCCAGCCTGCTGCCGACGAAGCCCGGCACCTGTCTGTTGGTCGGGTCAGTTCCGTGCATTGGCTTGCCTTTCCTTCCTCACCGCATCGGCCGCGCGGGCGAATAATGTTGGCAATCCTGCCTCCCCGATCCGATCGATCGGCCACCATTCGCCTGCGCCCGGCGGCGTCATCTCCGCCCCCACATGGGCATGGTGGACGCGCAGCGCTAGTGAGAAATGGGTGAAGACATGCGCGACCGGCTCATCGATGGTCGACCAGTGCGCCCTCAGCGGCGGAGTGGCGTCGGGCGCGTCGCTCCAGTCGGAGCTGGGAAGCGCGCGCATGCCGCCCAGCAGCCCCTTGTCCGGACGGCGGATCAGCCAGACATTGCCATCCCGCTCGATCCACCAGCCATGGCCGGTGCGATGGGGGCGCGTTTTCTTGGGCGGCTTGACGGGATAAGCGGCAGGATCGGCGGTCAGTATGGCGGCGCAATCCGCGCGGATCGGGCAGATGCCGCAGGCGGGGTTGCGGGCGGTGCAGATGGTCGCGCCCAGATCCATCATCGCCTGCGCGAAGTCGCCGGCGCGGGCGTCGGGGGTGATGCGGTCGCAGGCTTCGCGAATGGCGGGCCGGGCGGCGGGCAAGGGCGTGGCGATCGCGAAGAGGCGGGCGACCACCCGCTCGACATTGGCGTCCACCACCACCGCGCGCCGGCCAAAGGCGATCGCGGCGACGGCGGCGGCGGTATAGGCGCCCACGCCGGGTAGAGCGCGCAGTCCGTCCTCGGTATCGGGGAAGATGCCGCCATGATCGCGTGCCACCGCCCGCGCACAGGCGAGCAGGTTGCGGGCGCGGGCATAATAGCCAAGCCCGGCCCAGGCGGCCATCAGGTCGGCGTCTTCGGCGGCGGCCAGATCCTGCACCGTCGGCCAGCGTTCCGTGAATTTCGCGAAATAGGGGCCGACGGCGGCCACCGTCGTCTGTTGCAGCATCACTTCCGACAGCCAGACCCGATAGGGGTCGGCGGCGTTGCTGCCGGGCGGCGCGCGCCAGGGCAGGCGCCGGGCATGCACATCATAGTGAGCGAGCAGGTCGCCCGCGATTTTTCTGTCTCTACCCTCGACGCGCATGCCAGCCCTATGCCATGTAGCGCGTCATGACGGAACGCCCGGCCCCCCCTAAATATAAGAGTCGTGCCAAGGCGCCGGCCGAGCGTCCCCGCACCGGCGCGCCGCGCGCGATCGCCGACCTGATGCCGGATATCGGCCGCGCGGCCTTCCGCAAGTTCGGCTTCGTTCAATCCAGCATCGTCACCCGCTGGGCGGAGATTGTCGGCAGCCATTATGCCGGCATTTCCGCGCCCGAATCGATCCGCTTCCCGGTGGGCCAAAAGGCTGGCGGCACGTTGCAGCTAACGGTGATGAGCGGCCATGCGCCGATGGTCCAGCATATGCTGCCCGACATCGTCGAGCGGGTGAACCGCTTCTTTGGCTATGCCGCCGTCGCCAAGGTGGCGATGCGGCAGGGCGAAATCACCCCGGCCCGGGCCGAACGTCGCCCGCCGCCCCGCAACCTGAAGCCCATTCCGGTCGAGCTGGGCGATTCGCTGCGCGACATTGGCGACCCGGAATTGCGCGCCGTGCTGGAATCGCTGGCACAGGGCCTTGCCAACAGCAGCGGATTGCCGAAAATTAACTAGAGTGGTGGCTGACCGGATGGCACAGCCGTTCATTCGCCGCACATGACCCCTATTCGGCTCCGGTTCAGCGGAGCCTTTCTACGGACGCGCCCCATGAAGAAACTGCTCCTGCCGCTTGCCTTGCTTGCCGTTCCCGCCGCTCTGGTCGCCGCGCCTGCCGCCAATTGGGTGAGCCGGGTCGTGCTGTCGCCGATCGGCGGCCATTTGATGGGCAATCCTGCCGCTGCGACCAAGCTGGTCGAATATGTGAGCTATACCTGTTCGCATTGCGCCCATTTCGTGGGTGAAGCGAGCGCGCCGCTCAAGACCGGCTATGTGAAGGGCGGCAAGGTCAGCGTCGAAGTGCGCAACGCCGTGCGCGACAAATATGACCTGACCGCCGCGCTGCTCGCCCGTTGCGGCGGCCCGGCCCGTTTCATGGGCAATCATGAGGCGCTGTTCGCCAACCAGACGCCCTGGATGGAGAAGATCGAAGCCTATGACGGCAGCGGCGAAAAGCCGGCCGACCAGGTCGCGGCGCTCAAGGATATCGGGCAGAAGACCGGCCTGTACGCGCTGATGAACAAGCGTGGCTTCACCAATGCGCAGCTGGACGCCTGCGTCGCCAATCCGGCGTCGATGAAGCAGGTGCTGGCGATGACGGACGAGGCATGGAACAAGGCCAAGATCACCGGCACGCCCGGTTTCGTCGTCAACGGGACCAAGGTGGACGGATCGAGCTGGTCGATCCTTCAGGCTGCATTGCCCCCCGCCGCGCGCTGATCTAAACCCCTTTTCATCCTGTTTGATTTCGGAGCCTTGCCCGTCGTGAAAGCCTTTTCCGGTATAGCCCTTATCGCCCTCAGCCTCACCCTTGCCGCCTGCGGCAAGAATGAGGAAGCCGCCAAGCCGACCGGCGAAGCGGTCGCCGCCGTCGCCGCACCCGCCGGCACCAGCTGGTCGGACACGATCGCGGAAACGCCGGACGGCTATTTCGTGATGGGCAACCCGTCGGCGAAGGTGAAGCTGATCGAATATGGCTCCTATACGTGCAGCCATTGCAAGGATTTCTCGGCCGAAGCGTCGGAGGAGATCAAGAAGATCGTCGACACCGGCAAGATGAGCTTCGAATTCCGCACCTATCTGCGCGATCCGATCGACCTGACCACCGCGCTGCTGGCCCGTTGCGGCGGCAAGGACATCTTCTACCCGCTGTCGGAGCAGTTCTTCGCTAACCAGTCGGCGATGTTCGAAAAGGTGCAGGGCGCGCAGGCCGCCTTCCAGGGCGTGGACAAGCTGCCCCCGGCGCAGCGTCCCGGCGCGATCGCCCAGATTGCGGGCCTGGTCGAATATGCGCAGCAGCGCGGCATTTCCGCCGATCAGGCGAAGGTGTGCCTGGCCGATACCGCCATTGCCGAGAAGCTGGCCAAGAATGTCGAGAAGGCCAATAGCGAATATCAGATTCAGGGGACGCCCAGCTTCCTGATCAACGGCGTGCTGCTGGACAATGTCGCCAGTTGGTCCGCACTTCAGCCCAAGCTCAAGGAAGCGGGACTCTGATTGCATCAGAGGGGGCTGACAGGCGCGCCTACGCATAGAGGAACCGGGGTGGCAGGCTGCCCCGGTTTTCCGTCATGCAGATAAAGCGCCTCAAACTCTCCGGCTTCAAAAGCTTCGTCGATGCGACGGAGTTGCGCATCGAGCCGGGGCTGACCGGCATCGTCGGCCCCAATGGGTGCGGCAAATCCAACCTGCTGGAAGCGATCCGGTGGGTCATGGGCGAATCCAGCGCCAAATCCATGCGCGGCGGTGGCATGGAGGATGTGATCTTCGCGGGCACCGCCACGCGGCCGCAACGCGACTTTGCCGAAGTGTCGCTGCTTACCGTCCAGGAACAGGGCGAGCTGTTTTCCGCCGTCGATGTCGGCGCGGACGGCGAACTGGAAGTCACGCGCCGGATCGAGCGCGGGGCGGGTAGCGCCTACAGAGCCAATGGCAAGGATGTGCGCGCCAAGGACGTGTCGCTGGTCTTCGCCGATGCCGCCACCGGGCCGCACAGTCCGGCGCTGGTCAGTCAGGGGCGGATCGCCGCCGTCATCGCTGCCCGGCCGCAGGAACGGCGCGCCATGCTGGAGGAAGCGGCGGGCATTGCCGGCCTGCATGTCCGGCGCAAGGATGCCGAGCAGAAATTGCGCGCGGCCGAGGCCAATCTGGCCCGGCTGGACGAGATTTTGCTGGATATGGACGCGCGCGCCAATGCGCTGCGGCGGCAGGCGAGGGCGGCGGAACGCTATATCCGCCTGTCGGACCAGATTCGGGTGGCCGAAGGACGGGTGCTGTTCGCCCGCTGGCGCGAGGCCAATGCCAGTGCGGAGGCTGCACGGGCGGAGGCGAAGCAGGCTGACACGGCCGTGTCGGCCGCGCAGGAGGGGCAGATGGCCGCCGCCGCCCATGCGCAGGCGGCCGTGGCAGCGCTGGCCGACCGACGCACGGCCGCGCAGAATGCGCGCGATGCCGCCAATGAGGCGGGGCATCGGCTGGCAGCGCTGCGGACCGAGCGGGAGTCGGTCGTCCGTCGCCTGGTCGACCTGACGCAGCAGGCGAGCCGGCTGGAGGAAGATCGGGCGCGCGAAGGGACGCTGGCCAATGATGCGGCCGATGCGATCGCCCGGCTGACGGCGGAGATCGCGACGCTGAAGGGGCGGGTGGCCGAAACGGAGAAATTGCGCCCAGCCTTTGCCACGCGGATCGCCGCGGCCGAGGATGCCGCGCGGGACGCCGAACTGGATCTTGCAAAGGCGATGGCGACGCAGGCGGCCGAGCAGGCGGAGTTGCGCGTGGCGGAGGCGGCGCTGGTGGCTGCGCGCACTCGGCTCGATCGGGCCGAGCGGGAAGTCGCGCGATTGACTGCGGAAGCGGCCGCCCTGCCCGATGCCGCCCCGCTGGAGGCGCAGCGCGAGACGGCGATCGCCGATCAGGATAAGTCGAAGGCCGAGCGCGATGCCGCCGAAAGCGCGATCCAGTCGGCCGATGCGGATCGGCAGTCCGCCGCCGAAGCACGAGCGTCGGCCGAAGCGGCGCTGGCATCGGCGCGCGCCGGGCTGGCGGCGCTCGATAGCGAGGCGGCGGCGCTGAAGCGGGCGGTCGATAGCGGTAGCGCCGGCAAAGCGCGAGCGCTGGATCGGCTGAAGGCGGCGCCGGGCTATGAGCGGGCACTCGCCGCCGCGCTGGGCGACGATCTGGAAGCGCCGGTCGGGGCGGAGGGCAAGCGGCGCTGGGCCGGGGCGGATTCGTTGCCCGGTGATCCCGCCTTGCCCGCTGGCGCCACGCCGCTGGCCGCGCATGTCATGGCGCCGGCCGAACTGGCCCGCCGTCTGGCGCAGATTGGCGTGGTGGACCGGGACGAAGGGCAGGCGCTGGGCGTCGGACAAAGGCTGGTCACGCGGGACGGGCAGTTGCGCCGCTGGGACGGATATGTCGCGGTAGAGGGCGGGGCGGCGGCGGCCGAGCGACTGATCCGGCTGAATCGGCTGGAGGCGATCGGCGCTGCGCGCCCGGCCATGCAGGCGGAGGTCGAGCAGGCGGCGACGGCGCAGGATGGCGCAAAGGCGCGCGAACAGGCGGCCGTGCAGGCGCTGGCCGCAGGACGCACCGCCCTGTCGCAGGCGGACCAGAAGTTGCGCACTGCGCTGCGCGCCGCCGATGAGGCGACGACGGCGCTGGAGCGGCTGGCGGGGCGGCGTGAGGGTGTCGAGGAACGATTGGCCGAAGCGCGGCGCGACCGGGATGGTGCGCAGGGCGAACATGAGAAGGCTGAAATCAACCGTGCCGCCGTGCCCGATGGCGCGGAAACCCGTGCGCTGGTCGCCACCCTGTCGCAAGCCAGCGAGAAGGCGCGGGGCGCCGTCAGCCAGTTGCAGGCGGATCAGGCGCTGGCCGATCGCGCCCTGACCATCGACCGGGAACGGCAGGCGGCGGCCGATGCCGAGGTGAAGGGCTGGCGCGCGCGCGCCGGCGAGGCGGCCAAGCGGATCGCCGCGATGGTCGCGCGGGCCGAGGAGATTGTCGGCGAGCGCGATGGACTTGCGGCGCAACCCGGTGCGCTGGCCAGCGCCATAGCGGGGCTGAGCGATCAGGGCACGGCCCTGACGCAGGCCGCCGATCAGGCTCGCGGTGCCGAGCAGGAAGCGGAGAGTGGGCTGCGCACGGCCGAGGGGCGTGCGGCGCAGGCGGGCGAGGCGCTGGCCGCCGCGCGCGAAGCCCGCGCCACCGCCGTCGCCCGCGCCGAGGCCGCCGACGAACGGCGGATCGAAACCAACCGCCTGTCGGGCGAGCGGTTCGAATGTCCGCCGCCGGTTCTGCCGGAGAAACTGGGCTTTGCCAGTGCCGAGATCCGCATCGCCCAAACCGAACTGGCCGATCATGACCGCTTCCATGCCGAGCGCGAGCGGATCGGCCCGGTCAATCTGGTCGCGGCGCAGGAATTGGAAGAACTGGAAGCTGCCCAAGCGACCAGCCGATCAGAAAGCGCGGAACTCACGCAGGCGATCAACCAGCTGCGCGGATCGATCGGCAGCCTCAATCGCGAGGGGCGGCAACGCCTGCTCGCCGCGTTCGAGGCCGTAGACGGGCATTTCCGGCGGCTTTTCACGACATTGTTCAATGGCGGGCAGGCGCATCTGGAACTGATCGACAGCGACGATCCGCTGGAGGCGGGGCTGGAGATCATGGCCCAGCCGCCGGGCAAGAAGCTGGCGGCGCTGACCTTGTTGTCGGGCGGCGAGCAGGCGCTGACCGCCGTGGCGCTGATCTTTGGCCTGTTCCTGACCAACCCCGCACCGATCTGCGTGCTGGATGAGGTCGACGCGCCGCTGGACGATGCCAATGTCGAGCGGTTCTGCGACCTGCTGGACGCGATGGTGGCGCAGACCAACACCCGCTACCTGATCGTCACCCACAATGCCGTCAGCATGGCGCGCATGCACCGCCTGTTCGGCGTGACCATGGTGGAGCGTGGCGTCAGCCGATTGGTGTCGGTCAACCTGCAAAGCGCCGAGGCGCTGCTCGCGGCGGAATAGCGTGACTGGTTCGAGATTCTCATCGGGCCGTTCGCGCTGAGCTTGTCGAAGGGCCACACTGTCTTGAAGAAAAAGCAGGGTTTCGACAGGCTCAGCCCGAACGGAATTTCGGGAGGGTCGGCCGCTTAACTTCGCACATTTCCCGCAGATTTCGACATTTTGTTACGTGGCGGTGATCCTATCGGAAAGCCGGGACGCCATGATAGCATCCAAGCCGTCCGATAGGACAGCGCCATCACCCTCGCCCGAACCAGCCCTTCATCCGGCGGAACAGGCCGCGTTCGCTGACCGGTTCGAACATTTCTTCCGGGCCTTCGGGGTCCAGCACCTCATGGTCGGCGATCCATTGCTGCACGTCGTTGAGGTCGGGCGTCACATAGGGGCGCAGCGTACGGCCGGGCTTCTGACGCAGTTCCTCGATCGCGGCGATCAGGCCGCGTTCGGCGATGACGGCGGATACGCGTTCGGCCGGCAGGTCGAGATGTTCGGCGATCAGGTCGTCGCGAATCTTCAGGATCGTCGCCTGCCGCCCTTCATTGGCGGGCAGCGCCGTGTCGATCGACACGTCGCATTCGGTATCCAGCCGCATCGACCGGTTGTTCATGTTGGACGAGCCGACGCGGATCAGCCGATCGTCCACGATCAGGATCTTGGCATGGACATAGATGGGCACGCCGCGATTGGTGAAGGGGTGGTAGATGCGGAAGCGGCCATGCGTGTCTCGCGCCTTCAGCGCCTCGTACAGGCGCGCACGGGCGGTATCCATCGCCTGCTGTTCCAGCCAGCCGTCCGCCTGCTCGGGATTGACGATGACGATGTCCGGCCCTTCCGCTTCGCCCAGACGCTTGGCGATCGCCTCGGCAATGCGGCGGGAGGCGAAATATTGGCTTTCGGCATAGATGTGCCGCTTCGCCGCGGCGATCTGATGCAGATAGAGCTGCTCGATCTCGGTCAGTTCTTCCTGATCGTCCATCTTGGGCGCGGATCGAGCGATGGCGACATCGACGCCCTCAAACTGCACCGGCAACCGGTCGGGCCAGCAATCGCTGATGCCCTCGACCGGCTCCAGCGGATCGCCGCCCGCGCCGATCCAGCGATTGCGGGCATGTTCGCCCAGCGCGGCGGCGACCGGGGCGGCCAGTGCCGTGGTGGCATCATGCCAGGGGCCATAGGGCGACCCGTCGGGATGCAGCCGGCCCGGCTCCTCGTCACGATGATGGCGCGTGTCCCAGCGATCGCCGGTCATGTCGATGCCGCCGCAGAAGGCGAAGCAATCGTCGATCACCACGATTTTCTGATGATGGGAAGCGGCCGGCGGATGATGGCTGTCCAGCTTCACCGTGATGCGCGGATGCGCCATCCAGCGCAGCGTGGTGACGAGGTGGGAGGGGCGCGCCATCGACTTGATCGCGCCGACATCCCAGCGCAGCAGGAAAATTTCCAATTCCGGCGTCTGTTCGACCAGCCAGGTAATGAAGTCGCCGATGACCATCGGCGCGTCATCCTTCGCCTCATCCTCGCGAATCAGGCTGATGGCCGGATCGAAATCCCATCCGATCAGCATGATGCGGCGCTTGGCCTTCATCATCGCGGCGCGGGCCTGACGGAAATAGGCGTCGGCGTCGATGATGACGCTGGCCCGGTCGGCGCGCGCGATGCGCCAGCAATCCTCGCCCGGCTGTGGCGTCATAGCGAAGCACTCCCCACGACCAGACAGCCCAGGAACATCAGCAAACCGGCAAAGCGGTTGGACCGGAATTTACGCAGGGGATCGACTCCATCTTCCTTCAACGTGCCTGTCTGCCACAGCAGATGCACCGCCATGGGCAGCAGGGCGGCCAGGGCCAGACCTTGCGGCCGTATCTGCCAGATTGCGCTTCCCCACAAGGCCAGAGCCGCCACATAACATAATGTCACGCCGCCGCGCACATGGCGGCCCATCGACAGCGCGCTGGATCCGATGCCGATCAGCGCGTCATCCTCCCGGTCCTGCAACGCATAGATGGTGTCATAGCCCACCACCCAGAAGAGGCTGCCGGCATAGAGAAGCAGGCCGGGCAGGGTGAGGGCGCCCGCCACCTCGCTCCAGCCCACTAGTGCCGCCCAGGAGAAGACGAGGCCGAGCCATACCTGCGGCCAGCCGGTGATCCGCTTCATGAAGGGATAGGCGGCGACCAGCGCCAGACTGCCCAGCGCCACGACCTGCGCATAAAAAGTGAGTTGCAGCAGCACGATCAGGCCGATGAGGCACAACGCAAGGAGCCAGGCCCAGGCGATCTTCACCGACATGGCGCCGCTGGCCAGCGGCCGTGCGGCGGTGCGCGCGACCTTCCGGTCCAGATCGCGGTCTACGATATCGTTGAACACGCAGCCTGCCCCGCGCATCGCGATGCTGCCGATCAGGAGCCAGCCGATCAGCGGCCAGCGGGCAAAGCCGCCCCCGGCCAGCGCTACGGCCCATGCGCCGGGCCAGAACAGCAGCCACCAACCGATCGGCCGATCGAATCGCGCCAGTTGCGCCAATATGCGGGGCGTGTCCGGCAGGCGGGCGAGCAGGCCGCGCGCTTCGCTGTCAGGCACGATCCCTTGATTTAACGGCGTCTGGTTCAACGGCTACTCCATAGCCCGCTTGTCGAAGGGCCATGCTTCTCTTTAGGGAAGAAGCATTACAGGACAAGCCACGAGAGAAAATGACCGCAACCCCCGCCTGGCCCCCGCAAAGCGCCCCCCGCCTGCATGTCGAAACCCAGCTGGGCGAAGGCGTGGTGGTGTCGATCGACGGCAATCCGGCCCATTATCTCATCAGCGTGATGCGGGTGAAGCTGGACGATATCGTCTTGCTGTTCGACGGCCGGTCCGGCGAATGGGCGGCGCGCGCCCGCGATATCCGCAAGCGCGACCTGGTGCTGGAATGTGTGAGCCAGACTAAGCCGCCCGAACATGTGCCCGATTTCTGGCTATGCTGTGCGCCGATCAAGAAGGGGCGCATCGACCTGATCGCCGAAAAAGCGTGCGAACTGGGCGTGGCGCGGCTTCAGCCGGTGCTGACCCGCCGGGCGGTGGTGGACAAGCTGAATCTGGATCGGCTCCATTCCCATCTGGTGGAAGCGGCGGAGCAATGCGGGCGCACTGCTCTACCTGAATTGACCGAAATGACGAAGCTGGACGCGTTGCTGAAGGGCTGGTCGCCCGATCGGCATCTGTTCTTCGCGGACGAGACGGGCGGCGCGCCGCTGGAGGCGACATTGCGCACCCATCCCGGACCCGCCGCCTTTCTGGTCGGGCCGGAGGGCGGATTCGATCCTGCCGAGCGGGATGCGATCCGCGCGACGCCCGGCGCCGTGCCGGTATCGCTGGGGCCGCGAATCCTGCGCGCGGAAACCGCCGCGATCGCGGCGACGGCGGCCTGGATGACGATCAATGGGGATTGGAAATAGTTTCATTCCGCTATTGGATTGAAGCCATTATAGGCAGGCCCTATGTGGTGATCGCCCGACTTTGTTTGACGGGCCGAGGGGAAGCAGTAAGGGCGGGGCATGAGCACCAGAACAGACTCAGGGGATCATGATCCCGTCATCGAGAATCGCGACCAGTTGATCGCGGCCTTTTCCAAGGGTGAAAAGCCCAAGGAACGCTGGCGGATCGGGACCGAGCACGAGAAATTCGTCTATAGCCGCAAGGATCATCACGCCCCTTCCTATGAGGAGATGGGCGGCATCCACACGCTGCTGATCGGCCTGACCCGCTATGGCTGGAACCCGGTGTTCGAGGGCGAGAATATCATCGCTTTGTCCGGCACCGACGGGACGATCAGCCTGGAGCCGGCGGGGCAGCTGGAACTGAGCGGCGCGCCGCTCGACAATCTGCACCAGACCTGCGCCGAAACCGGCCGTCATCTGGAGCAGGTGAAATATGTCGGCGACATGCTGGGCCTGGGCTTCCTTGGCCTTGGCATGTGGCCGGACAAGACGCGCGCAGAGCTGCCGATCATGCCCAAGGGCCGCTATGAGATCATGCTGCGGCACATGCCGCGCGTGGGGTCGATGGGCCTGGACATGATGTTGCGCACCTGCACCATTCAGACCAACCTCGACTATGGCAGCGAGGCGGACATGGCGCAGAAATTCCGTGTGTCGCTGGCCTTGCAACCGCTCGCGACCGCGCTGTTCGCCAATTCGCCCTTTACGGAAGGCAAGCCCAACGGCTTCCTCTCCTATCGCAGCCATATCTGGTCGGACACCGATCCGGGCCGCACCGGCATGCTGCCCTTCGTGTTCGAGGACGGCTTCGGCTATGAACGCTATGCCGACTATGCGCTCGATGTGCCGATGTATTTCGTCTACCGCGACGGCAAATATATCGACGCGGCAGGCCATAGTTTCCGCGACTTCCTGGACGGCAAGCTGGCGGTCCTGCCGGGCGAAAAGCCGACCGAGAAGGATTGGGAGGATCATCTGTCCACCGCCTTCCCCGAAGTGCGGATGAAGAGCTTCCTGGAGATGCGCGGCGCCGATGGTGGGCCGTGGAACCGCATCTGCGCGCTGCCGGCGCTGTGGGTCGGCCTGCTCTACGATCAGGGTGCGCTCGACGCGGCGTGGGACGTGGTGAAGGACTGGACCATGGAGGAACGGCAGACGCTGCGCGACTCCGTGCCCAAGCTGGGCCTGGACGCGCCGATCGGTGGCGGACGGAAACTGCGCGACATTGCGGGTCAGGTGGTCGATATCGCCCGTTCGGGCCTCACCGCGCGTGGTCGCCTCAACGGCGCGGGCGACAATGAGACGGGCTATCTGTCCTTTCTGGACGAGGTGGTCGCTTCGGGCAAGACCAACGCCGAACGGCTGCTGGAACGCTATCATGGCGAGTGGCAGGGCGACCTTGGCCGCGTCTATGACGAGGAAAGCTTCTAGGAAATGCGGTTTTCCGGCGGAGGCCGGAATCCAGTTCCACCCTCTATGTACAGCGCCATGGTGGAACTGGACTCCGGCCTTCGCCGGAGTACGCCATCCTATTCCGCCGGCTGCGCGGTAGCCGCCATCGTCTCGTGCTTCTTCCCCGTCATCCAGGCGAAGAAGCGCGGCACGGGGGCGTTGCGCTCCATCCATGCGCTATAGGCGCGATAGTCGGGGTCGGCGGACAGATGCTGCTCCTCCGTCTTCGCGCGCCAATAATAGACGGCGTTGGTGAGGGCCAGCATGGCGCAGTTGCGCACCATGTCGGTCAGGCTGCCCGACACCGCCAAAAAGGGCAGGGCGGAAAACCACCAGAAGAGATTCTTGGCCAGATAGGCCGGGTGGCGCGTCCAGCGATAGGGGCCGTGGGTCAATATGCCGCGATGGGTAAGGTTTGAAAAGCGCAGGCCGAACGCCACCGTCGCCCAAGCATAAAGGCCGGTCAGCAGCACCAGCCAGCCGCCCAGCAACCATTGCAGCGCGGGCATATTCTGCGTCCAATAATCCCACTCCGCGCCGCCCGCATGATAATCGAGCGGCCCGCCGCCACCCATCAGGACAAAGGGCGGGTAGCACATGAGCGCCGCCAGCCAGCCGCCCAGATAGGGGTTGGCGGTGCGGATATGCGAATCCAGCGGCTTGAAGGTCAGCATATAGCCGACCGTCGCTAGGCAGACGTCAATCATGAACATGACCGCGATCAGGAAACCGGCCATCGCCACCGGGTGGGCGAAGGCATCCTCGATCCGCCAGTCCACCACGCTGGCGAAATTGCCCGGCACGATCGACACCATGAAGGCGAGGAAGAAGCCCTTCACCGCCCAGGCGCGGGCGTGATGGGCGACCTGGACCATGTCCGCCTGCCCTGCGACGCCGCCGATGATCCATTGGCCAAAGCTGTAGGAGGCGTCCTTGGGCTCCACCAACCGCCGGTCGATCCACAGGATATAGGGGATGGACAGCGCCAGAAGCCAAGGCGCGGCGCCCATGAACAGGTCCATGGAGAAACGATAATTGCCGGACCAGTACCAGCGCGCGATGCAATAGAAGGTCGCGATGGCCAGCCAGGTCGCCCACAGGCCTGCGATCTTGACGATGCTGATGTCCATCACGTCGCGCACGGTGCGCGCGGGCGCTTTCCAATCGATCCCGGTGGATGCGTTGCGATGCACCTTGTCGACGATCAGCGACCACAGCACCATCGGCAGCCCGCAGGCGACCACGGCGGTCAGGCCCGCATTGGGCCCGTCCATGCCATAATGCCGCGCCACCAGCGTCCACAGGCCAAGCCCGACGAGCCCGGCGATGCCGACCCCATGGCTGACGGCGGATTTGGGGAGCGATGGTATAGGGGGATCAACCGTCTTCATGACTGCGGCCATTAGCAGATAATGGTAAGCAAGCCGTGAACCGCTTTGCGAGGCGGATGGTCTGTCGAGAAGGTTTGTGGTGCCCGGGGACGGATTCGAACCGCCGACACTGCGATTTTCAATCGCATGCTCTACCAACTGAGCTACCCGGGCATCGGGTCAACGGCGGAGGCGTCCGCCGGATGGAGGCGTGCCTATAAGCGTCAATCCGGCTCGCTGTCCAGCCCATAATTACCGTTTTTTTGCATGTCGCTATCGGCGGGCGGGCCGGCGACGCGATAGCCTTCGCCCAGCCATTGCAGCAGGTCGCGGTCGCGGCAGGCGGGGCTGCAAAATGGGCGGGTTTCGGCGTGCGACGGCTGGCCGCACACCGGGCAGGCGGCGGGTTTAGGCGACATGGCCGCCCGCCAGGTCGAGCGCGGCCTCGGCCTTGAGCGTCACCGCACCGCCACGACGCTTGGCCAGCAATTCGATCCAGTCGGTCCGCTTGTGCAGCAGGTCGATGATCGCGGGCGCGGCAGTGATGGTGGCGGCGCCGCCCTGACCATGGCGTTCCGCCCGGCGCAGCAGCGCCAGCGCGGCGGTCAGCACCGGGTCTTCGCGCAGCAATTCCATCAGATTCGCGCGTTCGCGGCGGCGGATGATCTGAAGGAAGCCGAAGCCATTGACGGCCGTGCGTTCGAACGGGAGGGGCAGGAATTTGTCGACCTGAGCGGCAGCGACCATCCGCTCGTCCTTGTTGTTCATCGTCGGCAGATCGATGCCGATCGAGCCGGAAAGACCCATGCGCCGCACCGCCTGCGCCGCCAGCTTCGCGCCCTTGGGGCCAAGCTGCGCGGGGGGGAGCGACCCGTCGACGTCGATCAGCACCATGGCAGGCGTCAGGAACAGGCGCAGCGCAGCATCCTCGGCGCCGACCTCGCCACTGATCGCCTCGTCCATCAACTCGCTCCAGCCATGGGCTTCCAGCCTGTCTTCCTCATGCGCGGGGCAGGGGACGACGGGCGTGCCGGTGGCGCGGATGCGCTGCAACAGGCTGGGGCCGGCGTGAGGTTTCGATCCGGGCTGGGGCATGCGGCCCTTGGCGCGCTTGGGGCGGCCTTCTTCCGCGATCGCCTCACGGATGATCTCGACCAGCACATTGGCGCCTTCGGACAGGCGGGGCGGGATCGGCTCCAGCAGCACTTCTTCGCCCGAGATCAGCCGCACGACGCCGCGCTTCTTGGGAATGAGGGTCGCGACCAGGCGCCCTTGCGCCACTGCGCCGGGACGAACCACGTCGCCGTCACGCTCGATCAACGCCTCGACCAGCTTGCCCTTTTCGATCAGCGCGGCGCGGGCCTCGCCAATGCCTTCTTCATAAAGCCATTCGGCCATCAGTATTTTCCTGTTGATCGTGATTTCCGAGCCGGGAAATGTACCATTTCCCTAGAAATCACTTTAATCCAGTGCGTATCCGGCCGCTTTCAGCAGCGTGCGGGTTTCGTAAAGCGGCAGGCCCATGATCGCGCTATGGCTGCCCTGTATCGTGCGGATGAGGCCCGCGGCGCGACCCTGGATCGCATAGCCGCCGGCCTTGCCGCGCCATTCGTCGCTGGCAATATAGGTGTCGATCTCCGCCTGCTCCAGCCGTTTGAAGATGACGATATTGGACGACAGGCGATGCCATGTGCGACCTTCGCCATCGATCAGCGTGATCGCGCTGAACACCTGATGCCGTCGCCCGGACAGCAGGGTAAGGCAGCGACGCGCCTCCTCCTCGCTTTCCGTCTTGGGCAATATGCGGCGGCCCACGGCCACCACTGTGTCGCCGGACAGAATCAGGGCGCCGGGGTGGCGCGCGGCCACCGCCACGCCCTTTTCCTCCGCCACGCGCGCGGCATAGGCGGCCGGCATTTCTGCCTTCCGGGGTGTTTCGTCGATATCCGCAGGGTCCACCGCATCGGGGACGACAGAAATCTGGCCCAGAAGGTCACGCCGTCTGGGGGAAGCCGAAGCTAGAATAAGCCGCATCACCTGCCGGCTTATTTGAAGCGGTACGTGATCCGACCCTTGGTCAGGTCGTAAGGGGTCAGCTCGACAAGCACTTCGTCACCCACCAGCACGCGGATGCGATTCTTGCGCATCTTGCCGGCGGTGTGGCCGAGAATTTCGTGGTCATTTTCAAGCCGGACACGGAACATGGCGTTGGGGAGAAGCTCCACAACCTGTCCGCGCATTTCAAGCAGTTCTTCTTTAGCCATATTATCCCGAATTCGCAAAATCGCGCCGCCATAGCGCCAAACTGCGGAAAATGAAAGTCAGGGTTGCATGCCGAATGAATCGCCGGCTTCGGCGAGCGCCGCGAACAGCCGATCGAGCTGATCGGCGTCCAGGCAATAAGGCGGCATCAGATAGATGGTGTTGCCCAGCGGCCTTAGCAAGAGGCCGCGTTCCAGGAAGAAAGCACGCAGGCGCGGGGCGAGGTCCGACAAGTAACCCGCATCGGCGGCGATCAGGTCGATCGCAGCGATCGTGCCCAGTTGGCGCGGATTGGCGAAGGCGGGGTGCGCCGCCAATATGCCGAGTCGCGTGGCGATGCCGTCGGCCAGCGTGGCGATGCGGCCCAGCACATCCTCCTCCCGCCAGATGGCGAGATTCGCGGCGGCGGCGGCGCAGGCGATGGCGTTGGCGGTGTAGCTGGACGAATGGTAGAAGAGCCGCGCACGGTCCGTGGACAGATGCGCGTCGAAGATCGGCGCGGTCGCCAGCGTCGCGGCCAGCGGAATCGCGCCGCCGGTAATGCCCTTCGCCACGGCCATGATGTCCGGCACGATGCCCGCCTGTTCGCAGGCGAAGAGCGTGCCGGTGCGACCCCAGCCGGTCATCACCTCGTCCGCGATGAACAGCACGTTATGGCGGCGGCAGATCGCCGCCATCTCCCGAAGCATGTCGGGCGAGTAGAGCAGCATGCCCCCGGCGCCGAGCAGTAATGGTTCGACGATGAAGGCGGCGGGCTTTTCGGCGCAAGCGGACTCCAGCGAGTCGAGGCAGGCCTGTTCCTGACCCGGCGCGGGGAAGGGGATGGTGCCGACATCGAACAGCAAAGGCTGCCAGGCAGCGTTATAAACGCCGCGCTCGCCGATCGACATCGTGCCGATCGTATCGCCATGATAGCTATGTTCGAGGACGAGGATGCGGCTGCGTGCTTCGGCGAGGCCATCCAGCGCCAGATTATGCCAGTAACCCAGCGCCATCTTCAACGCGACCTCGACCGCCGTCGATCCGCTGTCGGAATAGAAGACATGGGCGAGTGCGGGCTGGCCTTCGGCGCGGGGCGCCATGGCGATCAGACCGCGCGCGACCTCCTCGGCCGGCTCATGGGTGTAGGCGGCGAAGATCAGCTGGTCGAGCTGGCTCGCCTGCTGCGCAATGGCGGCGGCGATGCGCGGATGGCAATGGCCGTGCGTCGTCACCCACCAGCTGGAAATCGCGTCGATCAGCGTGCTGCCATCGGCCAGGTGCAGCGTCGCCCCCTGCGCCCGCACGACATGAGGGATCGGCTCGTTCAAGCCATGCTGGGTGAAGGGGTGCCAGACGGGAGAGGTCATGATGGGGCTTTAAGCCCGGCCGCGCGCAATTTCTACGGCTTTGACCCTGCCTGCGCGCTTGCCTGTGCCGGATCGGCCTGGTTGGCGACGACGGGCGGCGGCACCATGATGGTGGGCAGTGCGACATGCACCTCCACGCGGCGATTTTTCGCCCGGCCTTCCGGATCATCCTTGCCATCTTCGGTCGCATTGGGCGCGGCGGGGCGCGCTTCACCCAGGGCGACGATGCTGATCCGCCCCTTGTCCACGCCCTTTGCGACCAGATAGTCGCGGACCCTTTCCGCCCGGATGCGGGACGCCACCTTGTTGTCGCCGTCATTGCCGCGCGAATCGCTATGACCCCGCAACGTGACAGGGCCGCCTTCCTTGATCGCGGGGGTGGCGAGCAGCGTATCGAGCGCGGCCTTCGCGGTATCGTCGAGCGCCATCGGAGATGCCCCGAAACTTACCAGCGCATCGGCCGGTTCGACCTTCGCCTCCATGGCCTCCGGCACGACGTCCGGGCGCAGGATGGAGCGGGGCTGTTCGCCCCCATTGTCCGCGGCATTGGCATCCACGCCATGGGCGGCATTGTCCGCCGCGTTGATCGCGTTGCCGTCCGCAGGCGGCTGACAGGCGGCGAGCGTGGCGCTCAGGAGGATCGCGGCCGGGGCAAATCTTGTCATTCTTCCTCTCCTTTCGGCCTTTTACGGGACGGCGGTACATAGGACAATATCGTGTCGCCCGGCTGGGGCGTCGGGCGCGACGCATGGGTGAAGAAACGCAGCGCGCCGTTCTTCCGCAGCAGCAGCAGCATGTCGCCATCCTCCGGCAGCGAAGCGCGCGCGGCATCATAGTCGAACTGCTCGCTGATCCGCGTCTTGCGGAATTGCCAGCCCTGCTCCTCACGCTGCATGATATCCTCGACCCCATGGCCGGAGGCGAACAGCGCGCGTCCCCGCAGCGATTCCGGCAAGGTGCGCGGATCGTCATCGTCGCTGGCGTCGCCCAGCTGATGGACATTGTCGCGCCCGATTTCCGGCGCGAATTCATTGCAGACCAGCGTGTTATAGGCTTCGTTATCGGTGGTCGCGGCCAATACCTGGAACCGGGTCAGGTCCAGACGTTCCTCGGTCGCCTCCGACAATATTTCCCCATGATAGGTGGGAATGCCCTGATGCCGTGCGGGGGCAAGCCGCTGCCAGCTGGTATCGGCTATGGTCACCGGCACGTCCAGCAGGCGCAGCTGGGCCGCCATGCCGAGGCTGAAGGGAGTAGCCCCCACGATCAGCAATCCCCGTTCCGACGCGCCGGTGACCTTCAGCAGTCGCGCCACCGGCTTGATCGAAAAACCGTGGAAAAGGATCGTCGCCACCACCACGGAGAAGGACAAGGTGACCAGGATCGACCCGTCGCTATAGCCCAGGCGATCGAGCCGCAGCGCGAACAGCCCGGAAATGGCGACTGCAACGATACCGCGCGGCGCGATCCAGGCGACCAGCAAGCGTTCATTCCATGGCACGGGCGAGAAAGCGAGGCTGAGCAGGACCGTCGCCGGGCGGACCAGAAACAGCAGCGCCAGCAGGAAAGCCAGGAACCGCCATTCGAACTGGCGCAGGACATTGAGGTCGAGCGAGGCGGAAAGGATCACGAACACGCCCGAAATCAGCAGGACGGTGACATTTTCCTTGAACGGTTGAATGTCGCGCAGCGAATCCAGCCGCATATTGGCCAGGGCGATGCCCATCACCGTGACGGCCAGCAGCCCGGTTTCCTGCTGGATCATGTTCGATCCCACGAACACGCTGATGACCGACACCAGCAGCACGGGGGCCTTGAGATATTCGGGCACATGGCCGCGCGGGAACAGCCAGCCGAGCGCACGCGCAGCCAGCCAGCCGATCAGCCCGGCGATGACCGCCGCGGCCAGCAGCGACAGGATGACGGACGCCAACGTGCCGCCTTCACCCGAACGACGCAGATATTCATAGGTGACGACGCCCAGCAGCGCGCCGGTCGGATCGTTGACGATCGCTTCCCATTTCAGGATGGCGCGGGGGCGGGCGGCGACGTTGGACTGGCGCAGCAGCGGCAGCACCACGGTCGGGCCGGTCACGACCAATATGCCGGCAAACAGGATGGCGACGGGCCAGACCAGTCCCGCGACATAATAGCAGGCAAGCGATCCCAGCACCCAGCCGATCGGCGATCCCAGCAGCACCAGCCGGATGACCGCGCCGTCGGTTTTTCGCAACTCGCGGAAATTGAGGCTGAGGCCGCCTTCGAACAGGATCAGCGCGACCGCGACCGACACCATCGGTTCCAGCAGGTCGCCGAAGACGGCATGGGGATGGATCAGGCCCAATACCGGGCCGCCGATGACGCCGGCGGCGAGCATGAGCGCGATGGCAGGCCAGCCGGTCCGCCAGGCGATCCACTGCGCGCCGATCCCCAATATGCCGATCAGCGCGATGGAAAGAGCTTGTTGCTGCATCGCAACATAATAGACGGCACGAAATGCGTCCGTCACCCCCCGATATTTTTCAGGCCGTCGGGAACAATCGGACCGGTAATGTGTGGCGCGTCATGTGCGCACAAAGAAAAAGGGCCGGTCGATGACCGGCCCTTCCCTATATTGCCTTATTGCTGCGGCTGGCTCGGCTGTGCCGGGGCAGCGGGCGTTGCCGGAGCCGCCGGGGCCGGCGGCGCGGCGGCCTGAATGCGCTGCTGGAGCGCTGGATCGGCCGCGGCGGCCTGACCGATCTGGTTGAACTTTTCGGGCGGCAGGCCCGATGCCTGGAGCGCGGCCAGCATCTTGGGCTGCTTGTCCGCTTCGGCGATGGACGTGTCCGACTGGATCTTCGTCACTTCGACCGCGGCGGCGGCGAATTGCTTGATGTCGCTATCGCTGAAGTTGCTGGCGCCAGCCGCAGGGGCGGCGGGGGCCGGTGCTGCTGCCGGTGCGGCGGCATCCTGCGCGAGTGCGGGATAGGCTGCGAACAGAGCGATCGATGCGAAGCCCGTTTTCAGCAGAGCGGTGGTTTTCAGACCCGTCAACTTTTTTCTCCTCTTGATCGGTATGCTGATGAACAGACGGCCAAGCTGTTGAAATCGTTCCGGGCGGGAAAGGGCGCAACGGCAAGCCGTGCGATTCAAAAGGTAACAGGATTCGCCAAAACGGCTCGTCCCCCGACAGGCGCCATTCGTCGCACCGTCCATTCGCAGGTGCGGAATAAATAGCGGCCCGGATTCGTAATCGAACCCGGGCCGCTGTTCCGACGCAGCTTTCGATACAACGCATCGGCTCGGCTGCTCTAAATTTTGTTTGCCGCGTGTTCCGAGTCAGCAGGTGATTCCCCCTGCTTGGAAAACGCTTTTGGCTTACCAGATCTTCACGCGATCCTTGGGCGCCAGATAGATTTTGCCGCCCGGCGCGGGCTTGAACGCGTCATACCAGGCGTCGAAATTGCGCACGATGTCGGTGCGATATTGCGACGGCGCGTGCGGATCGGTCACCAGCCGCTGGCGCAGATTCGCCTCGCGATAGTTGCGGCGCCACACCTGAGCCCAGCCCAGGAAGAAGCGCTGGTCGCCGGTCATGCCGTCGATCACCGGCGCAGGCTTGCCGCCCAGCGAGGCATGATAGGCGTCGAGCGCGACGGCCAGGCCGCCCAGATCGCCGATATTCTCGCCCATGGTGAAGGCGCCCTTCACATGCGCGCCGGGGAACGGCTCATAGGCGTCATATTGTGCGCCCAACTTGCCCGTCAGCGCCTTGAAATTGGCGACGTCCTGATCGGTCCACCACTGGTTGAGCTTGCCCGTCTCGTCATATTTCGCGCCCTGATCGTCGAAATGATGGCTCAGTTCATGGCCGATCACCGCGCCGATGCCGCCATAATTGACCGCCGGGTCCGCCTTGGGATCGAAGAAGGGCGGTTGCAGGATGGCGGCGGGGAAAACGATCTCCACCATGCCGAAATTGGCATAGGCGTTGATCTCCATCGGGGTCATGCCCCATTCCCAGCGATAGATGGGCTTGCCCAGCTTGCCGATATTATAGTCGAACTCGAACTGGTTCGACCGCAGCGCATTGCCGAACAGGTCGCCGCCCTTGATCGTCAGGCCGGCATAGTCGCGCCACTTGTCGGGATAGCCGATCTTGGGGGTGAAGGCGGCCAGCTTCTTGTGCGCGCGCGCCTTGGCCGTGTCGCTCATCCACGGCAGCGCGTCGATGCGGCGGCCCATGGCGGCGAGCACATTCTTGACCAGCACGTCCATCGCCGCCTTGGTTTCGGGCGGGAAATATTGCGCGACATAGGCCTTGCCCACTTCTTCGCCGAGCGATTCCTTCAGGAAATCGACGCCGCGCTTCCAGCGGGCTTCGCGTTCCGGCGTGCCTGACAGGGTGGTGCCGTAGAAGGCGAAGTCGGCGTTCGCGATATTTTCGGGCAGCTTGTCGGCAAAACCGTGCAGGGTGCGCAGCAGCAGCGCGTCCTTCAGCACGCCGACCGGCGCCTTGGCGATCAGCGCGGCTTCGCCGGTGATGGCGCTGGGCTGGGCGACCAGCAGGCTGGTGGGGGTCAGGCCGTTCGCCTTGTAGAAAGCGGCGAAGTCGAAGCCGGGCGCGGCCTTTTGCAGCTCGGCCAGCGTCATCTTGTTATAGGTCTTGTCCGCGTCGCGGCTGTCGACCTGGGTCCAGTGGACCTTGGCGATGTCCGTCTCGAAAGCCATCAGTGCGGCGGCGCGCGCCTTGGCATCGCTTTCGCCCGCCAGCGTCAACATCTGTTCCAGATGCGCGACATAGGCGGTGCGGATCGCCGCCATCTTGGTGTCCTGATCCAGATAATAGTCGCGATCGGGCAGGCCCAGGCCACTTTGGCCCATGGACAGGATGTAGGTTTCGGGATCCTTGTCGTCCTGCCCGACATAGAAGCGGAACGGCCCGTCGATGCCGGCGCGTGCCGCCTTGGCCGCGACCAGCGCATAGCCCTTCTGGTCCTTGATCGCCTTGATCTCGGCCAGCCAGGGCTTGATCGGGGTCAGGCCCTGCTTTTCGACGGTGGCGCTGTCCAGATAGCTGGCATAAGCCGCGCCGATCTTGCTGTTGGGATCGGACTTGGCCGCTTCCAATATGCCCTTGGTGCGTTCACGCGACAGGTCGTCCAGCGTGTTGAACGCGCCATAATTGGACTTGTCGGCCGGGATCGGCGTGTTCTTCGCCCAGGTGCCGTTGGCATAGTCGTAGAAATCGTCGCCCGGCTTGACCGACGCGTCCATGCCGGTCGCGTCGAAACCATAGCTGCCATAGGTCGGCTTGGCTGTGCTGGCCGAAGCGGCGGCGGGGGTGGCGGGCTGATCGGCTTGCGCCATGGTGGCGGCCAGCGCCAGCGCGGTGGCGGCAGCGCCCATGAGGAGGGTTTTCATCAAAGCATCCCTTGCTTGTGACAGATGGGCAAGCGGTAGCAGGCCCGGCGTGACCGGGACTTGAACGCCCGTGCAACAGGCTTGTCCATGTCGTTGGTCGAAAATTGTCGGCCGTTGAAATATTAGGCTAGTCGCCGCCTGCCGGCTTTCTGCCCTCTCCGTTCGCTTCGAGCCCTTCGACTGCCTGCCAAGGCAGGCGCTCAGGACAGGCCAAGGTCGAGAAGCGGCTGGCGCTGTGCTTCCGTCCCTCGACTATGCGCGAAACGAGCGGGCCTTTTTCAGGGCAGTCGGATGTTCGCCGCGAACGCCGTCGCCAGCGATGCCGGATCGAGCCTGTCCAGATGCGGCAGCCGGCCGAGCGAGGGGACGCCCGCCAGTTGTGGCACGATCCGCTCATTTTCCGCATGGGGATCGCCGATGAAGGCGATGCCGGCCAGATGCGCGCCGCGCGATCGCAGCGCCTCTATGCTGAGCAGGCTGTGATTGATGGTGCCAAGCCCCGTGCGGGCGCACAGGATCACCGGCTGGCCCCAATGGGCGAACAGGTCGGCCATCAGCAGCGTTTCGGAAATGGGGACCAGCACGCCGCCGGCGCCCTCCACCACCAGCGGCCCGTCCACCTGGGGCAGCGGCAGCTGGTCGAGCGCGATGGTGACGCCGTCGATCCGCGCGGCCAGATGCGGGGAGGCCGGCGTGGTCAGGCGGAAGGCTTCGGGCAGGATGCGTGTCGAGGGCAGGCCGGACAGGGCGGCGACCGTTTCCTTGTCGCCCTCCGGATCGACGCCGGCCTGGATCGGTTTCCAATAATAAGCGCCCAACGCGCCGGCCAGGCCTGCGGCAAAGACGGTCTTGCCGATGCCGGTGTCCGTGCCGGTGACGATCAACACGCTCATTTCATCGCCTTTCGCAACACCTCGCCCAGCGCGGCGACATCGTTGCGCCCGACATTCAGGGTCAGGGATATGCGCAAACGGCTGGTGCCCGCCGGTACGGTCGGCGGGCGAATGCCGCGCACGTCGAAGCCGGCCTGCTGCAAGGCGGCGGCCACCGCCATGGTGCGCACGTCGTCGCCCAATATCACCGGTACGATCTGGCTGCGCGGCGCGGGCAGGCCCAATGGCGCACAGATCGCTTCGGCAGCATCCTGCCGCAAGGTCTTCAGCCGGTCGCGCAGGTCGCTCGCCTGTTCGATCCGGTCCAGCGCGGCCGATGCCGCCACCGCCATCAGCGGCGAGGGCGCGGTCGAGAAGATGAAGGCGCGGGCGCGGTTGATCAGATATTCGATATGGATGCGCGGGCCGCAGATCAGCGCGCCCTCCGTTCCCATCGCCTTGCCGCAGGTGTGCAGCGTGATGACATTGTGCAGGCCATCGAGCCCCGCCGACAGGCCGCGCCCGCCGGGACCGAACACGCCGGTGCCATGCGCTTCGTCCAGCAGCAGCATCCCGCCATGGGTGGCCGCCAGCTTGGCGAGGTCGGACAGCGGCGCCATGTCGCCGTCCATCGAATAGAGCGTCTCGACCGCGATCCAGATGCGGCCGGTGCCACCTTCCTTACGCCAGGCGACGATCAGGTCGGTGAAGCTCTGCACGTCATTATGGCGGGCGAAGACGGCCTGCGCCTTGCTCATGCGCATGCCGTCATGGGCGCTGGCGTGGATCAGCTCGTCCGCGACGATCAGGTCGCCGCGCTGGGGCAAGGTCGAGAACAGCGCCAGATTGCCGACATAGCCATTGGCTACGAACAGCGCGCCTTGCGTGCGGAAGAAGTCGGCGGCCTTCGCCTCCAGCCCTTCATGTTCGGGCGCATTGCCGCGCAGCAGGCGCGATCCGCCCGATCCCACTGGCACGCCGCGCCCGATCGCGTCGGCGACGGCCTGGGCGATGATCGGATCGCCGGCCAGGCCCAGATAATCGTTGGAAGCGAAGTCGCGGCCGGCGCGCGGGATCAGGCGGCGCAACCGCCCGCGCGACTCCAGCGCGGCAAGCTGCTTGGCATAGGGTTCGGCGGTCATGGCGCGGGCTATAGGCCTGGCTTCAGGAGGCGGCAAGCGGGGCCTTAACTTCGCACATTTCCCGCATATTTTGTCATTAAAATTCCTATTTCGGACATAGGCTTGCGCGGTGCGATGGTGCTGGGGACATGAGGGATATAGCCATTTTCCAGGCCTGTAGGACAGCTCGGCATCATTGGCTGGCGAGCTGTTGGTAAAGGGTGAAGAGATGCTCCACCCGCGCCCGGTCGGACGCGAAGGGCGCCCGGCGATAGAGCCGGTCCACGGCCTGATCGAGATCGCGATGCGCGCGGCGCAATTCGATCGGCATCGTGTCGGGATCGTAGAGGTCGGCCAAAGTGGAGCCGGCATTTTTGGGCAGGGCGCGCGCGTCGAGGACGGCTTTTGCCAGTAGCCCTATCTGACCGTTTTGCGTTGGGGTTGGATCGGGCCACGGGAAACTGTTGTACACGAGCGTATTGGAATATTGATAATCGCTTTTGGTTCGGCCGCCGACCGCGCGCATCCATGTCATGTGCATTCTGCTCATTACCATTCCCAGAGTCGTCAGATCTGCGTCGGCGATGAATTGGGCGCTGCCGCTGACGATCACGCTGTCGGGCAATATGCCGATCGGTACATAATCGCGGCGCTGGGACGATATTTTCGGAATGATGATGTAATCGCCCTGGGGTTGCCGATTTTCCCCGAACATGGACGGATATTCGGCCAATGCCCGCGTCCGGCTTTTGCTGCTTTCGCGTCTGCCGGCAGCGACCGCCTGCAACCGCGTTACAACAGCGCGGCATTGCCGGATCTCTGTGGGGTTGGCCTCTTCAAGCCAGAGGCACCATCGATCGATGCCATTGATATATTCGTCGCCGCCGACATACGGGCGCAGCCATTCCGGCCGAAAGCCCGGTTCTCGAAGCAGCTCTTCTCGCACCGTGGCGGATATGGTCAGATGACCGAAATCTGTCGCCTCGCTACCCTTGGCGATCGCTGGCCGTGGAGAGATCGGCTTGCGCGCCTTGCCGACATATACCGGTGCCGCATCGGCCAGATAGGCGTTGATGTTAGAGGCGCGTAATTCGGTCGCCGCACCCGTTCTGCTATGATCGAAAAGCCGCTTTTGCGCGGTCGGTCTGGACGTCAACCCGACGATGACAACATGGACATGCGCCATGCCGCGTGACTGGCTGTTCCATCCGAATGTACGGTGGGCGAAGCGGATCGTCAGTCCATGTTTCTCCAGAATATGCGGCCATATATGGGCTACTTGCTCGCCTTGGGTGATCGAATTTGTCGCAATGAAAGCAAATTCCATGTCTTGATTATGCACTTGGAACTGCGCCGCCTTCATGAACCAACAGGCGACATAATCGACTTCCCCCGCGCCCGGACTGTACGGGAACAAGCGGCGCACCTGGCCTTTTTGCGCAGCAGTCTGCTCTTTCTTTCCGATGAAGGGCGGATTGCCGAAGACATAGCTGCACCGGTCCGGCGGCAGCAGGTCCGTCCAGTCCATCTCCAGCGCGTCGCCATGGCGGATATTGGGCGCGGTGACGAGCGGGATGCGGGCATAGGGGCGGCCGAAATCCTCGCCCAGCCGGGTATTGGCGATATGGTCGGTCATCCACAGCGCGACTTGCGCGATCTGGCTGGGAAATTCGTCGATCTCGATACCGTGGAAGCGATCGACATTCAGCCGGGTGAGGTCGGCGACGTCCAGCACCTGCTGCACCGGGCCGTCCGCGATCAGCCGCTCACGGATGATTTCCCGTTCCAGCTCGCGCAGTTCGCGATAGGCGACGACCAGGAAATTGCCCGCGCCGCAGGCCGGATCGAGGAAGCTGAGGCTGGCCATCCTGTCCTGCAAGCGGCGCAGCGCCGCGTCCCGGCCGGACCGCAAGGCGCAGGCGCGCTCGAACTCGGCGCGCAGATCGTCCAGGAACAACGGGCCGATCACCTTCAATATCGCCTCTTCGGGGGTGTAATGGGCGCCCTGTTTCCGGCGAGTCACTTTATCGATCACACTTTCGAACAAAGATCCGAAAATGGCCGGCGATACCTCTCCCCAGTCGAAGATGCTGGCGTCGATCAGCATCTGGCGCATAGCCCGGTCGAACACGGGCGTGGCGATGCGGCCGGAAAAGAGCGCGCCGTTGATATAGGGAAATTCGGCGAGGTCGGCGTCCAGCCCGCGCTGTCGCCGATCGGGCGGGGTGTCGAGTATCTCGAACAATTCGATCAACCAGCGGCCCAGGTCGCCGCCATCGGCGCTGGTCCGGGTTTCGAGGAAGAGGAGGAATTGCTCGCGTCGTTCGAATATGCCGGTGTCGTCGGCGAAGAGGATGAAGAGCAGGCGCACCAGCAGCCGTTCCAGATCGTGACCGACATAGCCCTGGGCGGCCAGCGCATTGTGCAGGCGCCCCATCAGGTCGGTCGCCTTGCGATTGACCGGCGACTGGTTGCGCAGCAATTGCGGCTTGGCGCCCAGGATGAAGTCGAACGCTTCGACATGGCGTTTGAGGTCGGGCAGCGGGAAGTGCCAGTGCCGCCGCGTTTCCAGGTCGAGCAGTTCGAACCGCTGGAAATCGCACACCATCATGTGGCGCGGTCGCTGCGCCTCCGGCAGCCAGTCATGATAATCGAGCGCCTGCGTCATGGCGCGGTCGAGATTGCGGCCGATGCTCTTCTGCTCGACGATCAGCATGCCGGGCCAGAACAGGTCGATGAAGCCGCCGGTCCGGCGCGGATCGAGTGCCTTTACCCGATGTTCGTAGGATGCCACCTGTTTGCGGGGGACGCCGAAAATCGCGAAAAACTCGTCGTAGAAACTGTGGGTCTGGCCCTTTTCATAGCCCTTGCCGTGCCATTCCTCCGAAAAATGCGCCGCGTTCGCACGAATTTCCGGCCAGCTGAGACGCATGCTTTCCCTCCCCCGATGAGACGGGAAAAGGCTGGCGGATCAACGGGCTATATCAAGCGGAGTAGCATCCGTTTCCGAGTCATCGGCCATTGACTAGAAGCTGAAGCTCAGCGCGAACGATGCTACATGGTCGTTGCTGTCGTCGGCATGGCGACGAAAGCCATGCTGGTGCAGATAGCCGATTTCCGCATTCACATTCTTCGCGACCGGGGTGGTGATGGCGATCAGGTTGCGCATCCGCTCCTCTCCCTGGACCCGCTGGAAATTGGTCTTGTTGAGGTCGAAGAAGCTTTCATGGCTGAGGATGAGCGCGGTCTTGCCGCCTTCCTGGAAGGGCATGACCAGCTTCACATAGGGGCGCAGCCGCCAGGCGGTGCCGTCCACCCCCTCGCGCCACCGTTCCTCCATCCGCATCCGGGCGCTGATCGAAACGCGGCCGATCTTCGCGATATTGTCGAACGTCACCTGCTGGCGGCCGCGATGCTCCATAACGGTGAAATCACCGCCGGCATATTGCGGGTCATGGGTATAGCCGGCCCAGATCGTCACCACCTTGGACAGCTTGTATCCGACCAGCGTGTTGGATTCGATTTCGTACAGGCCCTGGCGATCGTCGCTGAAACGGGCGACGATTTCCTGCGACAGGCGCCAATGATCGCCCAGCTTCACCGTGGCGTTGGCCGTGGTCCACAGCTGTTCATCCTCGCTGGCATGCGCGCGCGTCGTGGCGGCCCATAAAAGGGGCAGGGCGGCGATAGACGACAGGCAAGGGCGAATGGAGCGCACGGCAATTCCTCTCCCAACAAAGGGTCGCCGCGCCCAATATGACCAACAGGTGACATTTGCGCGTCATTTATATTTCTATTTTATGACTATCATTGCCGCAAAGGCTCGTCGTCATGGCTGGACTCGGTCCGCCTTGTCCTATCCTGCCAACATGACAGACGCATGCGCCGCAGATGCGCTGAGCGCGTAGAATGCACCGATGGGCGGCATGGTACCACTTATGTCCGGGACTTCCGACCTCGGATCAGGCGGCGCACTCGGCCGCCAGCGGCGCCAGCACCGCCCGGTTGCGGCCACCGCGCTTGGCTTCGTAGAGGGCTGCATCGGCGGCCGACAGCCAGTCCTGGCTGCTCATCCGGCCGAGGCCGATCGCGGCCACGCCGAAACTGGCGGTAACATGAAGCGGCGGATCATGGGGGATGCGCATCGCCCCGATCGCGGCGCAGAAACGGCGCGCGGCGGCCAGCGCGTCCGCCTCGCTGGTTTCGGGCAGCAGCAGCGCGAATTCCTCGCCACCGATCCGGCCGAGCGAATCGCTGGGGCGGGAGAGTTCGGCGCAGCGTTTCGCGACCGCCTCGATCACCCGGTCGCCGACCGGATGGCCATATGTGTCGTTGATCCGCTTGAAATGGTCGATGTCCAGGATCAGCAGGGCGGCGGGGCGCTGGTGCCGGATATGCAGCGCGATCGCCTTGTCCAGTGCGGCGACGAAGGCGCGGCGGGTCAGTGCCCCGCTCAGATGGTCGCGCTCGGCCAGCAGGCGCAATTCCATCTGCTCGACCACGATCGGGGCCAGACTCTTCAATATCTCGATCTGTTCGGGCGCGAAGTCGCGCGCGCGAGTGTCGATGGCGCAGAGCGACCCGATATTATAGCCATCAGGCGTGCGCAGCGGCACGCCGGCATAGCTGCGAATGCCCGGATCGCCGGTGACCAGCGGATTGTCGCAAAAGCGCGGATCGTCGCGTGCATCGGTGATGATCAGCGGCTCGTCCTGCCGGATGGCATGGTCGCAAAAAGCTTCGCTGCGGGGGGTCTGCGTGGCGTCGAGGCCGGCGAGCGACTTGAACCATTGACGGTCGGTGTCGATCAGCGACACGGCGGACATGGGGACGCCGAACAGGGTGCGGATGAGGTTGGTGACCTTGTCGAACGCGCCTTCGGACGGGGTGTCGAGAATCTGGTAGCGGTGCAGGGCGGCGACACGGCCGGGTTCGTCGTTCACAATCGCGTGCATCATCAGGGCATCCGCTGCTCGAATGGGGCCACGCCTGCATGGCATGGCGGGGCATAAGCTGCGGTGCGGCCCGCCCCCTAACCGGCCGACCACGGCGACAGACTGCGCCCCTGCCCTGAAGAAAGGGTTAATGTGCGAGTGGGGAAGGCCCCGCGCGACCGGTTGGCCCAAAGATGAGAGGAGGAGAGGCGAAACCCCTCCTCCATCCCTTTTACGGACGATCAGGCGCCATGCGCCAGCGCGGCCAGCAGCAGCAGCGCGACGATATTCGTGATCTTGATCATCGGGTTGACCGCCGGGCCGGCGGTATCCTTGTACGGATCGCCGACCGTATCGCCGGTCACGGCGGCTTTATGGGCTTCGCTGCCCTTGCCGCCATGATGGCCGTCCTCGATATATTTCTTGGCATTGTCCCACGCGCCGCCGCCGCTTGTCATCGACAAGGCGACGAACAGGCCGGACACGATGACGCCCAGCAGCAGGGCGCCGAGCGCCGCAAAGCCATTGTCGCTGCCTGCCACCGCGGCGATCGCGAAGTAAACGACGATCGGCGCCAGTACGGGGAGCAGGCTGGGCACGATCATTTCCTTGATCGCGGCGCGGGTGACCAGGTCCACCGTGCGGGCATAATTGGGGCGCGACGTCCCTTCCATAATGCCCTTGTTGGTAGCGAACTGGTCGCGCACGTCCTTCACCACGTCACCCGCCGCGCGGCCCACGGCGGTCATGCCCATCGCCCCGAACAGATAGGGCAGCAGCGCCCCCAGCAGCAGGCCGACGATGACGTATGGGTTCTTCAAGGAGAAATCGACCGGCTGGGTCAGCCCCAATGCGGAGCCATAATAGTCCAGATCCTCCGTATAGGTGCCGAACAGCACCAGCGCGGCCAGGCCGGCGCTGCCGATGGCATAGCCCTTCGTCACGGCCTTGGTCGTGTTGCCCACCGCGTCCAGCGCGTCGGTCTTCACCCGGACGCTATCGTCCAGATGCGCCATTTCGGCGATGCCGCCGGCATTGTCGGTGACCGGGCCATAGGCGTCCAGCGCCACGACCATGCCGGCCAGCGCCAGCATCGCGGTGGCGGCAAAGGCGATGCCCATCAGGCCCGCCAGCTGATAGGCGACGATGATGCCGACCACGATCACCAAAGTCGGCAGCGCAGTCGATTCCAGGCTGATCGCCAGCCCCTGAATGACGTTGGTGCCATGGCCGGTTTCCGACGCTTTGGCGATGCTGCGGACCGGGCGATAGGCGGTGCCGGTATAATATTCGGTGATGACCACCAGCAGGCCGGTGACGGCCAGCCCCACCAGCATCGACCAGAAGAGGTTCATGCCGGTATAGCCGCCCACCCCGTCCAGATCCGCGCCGAACACGGCGCTGAGGTCGCCCAGCGTATATTGGGTGGCGAAATAGATGGCGGGGATGGACAGGATCGCCGTGGTCCAGAACCCCTTGTAGAGGGCGCCCATGATCGACTGACTGGCGCCCAGACGGACCATATAGGTGCCGATGATGGAGGTGATAATGCACACGCCGCCCACGATCAGCGGCAGGGCCATGAGCTTCATCAGAAAGGCGTTGTCCACGCCCGTCACCAATAGCGACGTCAGCACCATGGTCGCGCCGACGGTCACGACATAGGTTTCGAACAGATCGGCCGCCATGCCGGCGCAGTCGCCGACATTGTCGCCCACATTGTCCGCGATCACGGCGGGGTTGCGCGGGTCATCCTCCGGGATGCCGGCCTCGACCTTCCCCACCAGATCCGCGCCGACATCGGCCGCCTTGGTGAAGATGCCGCCGCCCAGCCGCGCGAAGATGGAGATGAGCGACGCGCCGAACGCCAGCGCGACGAGACTGTCGATCACCAGCCGGTCGTCGGGCGCATGGCCGGCGGGGCCGGTCAGATACCAGAAGAACAGGCTGATCGCGAGCAGGGCAAGGCCCGCCACCAGCATGCCGGTGATGGCGCCCGCCCGGAAGGCGACGGTCAGGCCGCTCTGCAACGTGCCACGACAGGCTTCGGCGGTGCGGACATTGGCGCGGACCGAGATGTTCATGCCGATAAACCCTGCCGCCCCCGACAGGATCGCCCCGATCAGGAAGCCGACCGCGGATGTGACGCCCAGGAACAGGGCGACCAGCACCGCCACGACCACGCCGACGATGGCAATGGTGGTATATTGTCGGCCCAGATAGGCTTTCGCGCCTTCCTGTATAGCGCCGGCAATCGCCTGCATGACGTCATTGCCGGGTGGCTGGCTCAAGACCTGGCGACTGGTGAAAAGCCCGTAGAGTACGGCCAGCAGGCCGCACCCTATGGCGATATAGACAATCTGCATGGATGTTCCTCTCCCCCTGTTATGGCTATCATCACGCCGCTCCGCAGGGAATGACGGGCAGGCGAAAGGCATGAAGGCGGGCGGCCGGACGAGGACGGTCCGGCATCGGGCACCGCGTCAATCAGCAACTGGACCATGCGCATCGTAAGCGCTCCAACCGGCTGAGAATAGGGTGGCAAGAAGCTACAGACCCGACAGCGTGCGTCAAGATGGCTGGGGAACAAGCGCGCTGCGCTCGCCATGACCAAATCTTGATCTATAAGGGGTGGGCGGAGAAGGGAAGCCAGCCATGGTTGACGTCGGACACAGGCCGATCATGCGATTGTCGCGCATCGTCGAAATGAATCTCGGCTTTCTGGGCATCCAATTTTCCTTCGGCCTGCAACAGGCGAATATGGGGCCGATCTACCGTTATCTGGGCGCGGATGAGGCCAGCTTGCCGTTGCTCTGGCTGGCAGGGCCGGTGACGGGGCTGCTGGTCCAACCGATCGTCGGCGCGATGAGCGACCGGACCGTCAGCACATGGGGCCGCCGCACGCCCTATTTCCTGCTCGGCGCGATCCTGTGCAGCATCGGCCTGCTGGCGATGCCCTACAGCCCCACGCTCTGGTTCGCGGCCAGCCTGCTCTGGATGCTCGACGCGGCGAACAATATCACCATGGAGCCCTATCGCGCCTATGTCAGCGACCGGCTGGACGAACGGCAGCGATCGGTCGGCTTCCTGACGCAAAGCGCCTTTACGGGCCTGGCCCAGACATTGTCCTATCTGGCGCCATCGCTGCTGGTCTGGTGGGGTGCGGACGCCGATCTGGTGGATGCCAACGGCATACCCGGCATCACCCGCATCGCCTTCCTGATCGGGGCGGTGGTGTCGATTTCCACCATCCTCTGGTCGGTGCTGCGGGTGCGCGAACTGCCGCTTTCGGCGGCGCAGGTCGCGCATATGCAGGCGCAGCCGCTGTCGCTGCGCACCGCCCTGCGGGATTTTGCGGCGGCGGTGCGGGACATGCCGGTGCCGATGCGGCAACTGGCGCTGTCCATGGCGTTCCAGTGGTTCGCCATGTTCGCCTATTGGCAATATATCGCCTTCGCGCTCGCCCGATCGCTTTTCGGCACCGCCGACCCGGCCAGCCCGGCCTTCCGCCAGGCGGTGCTGCTGGCGGGGCAGGCGGGCGCGCTCTACAATGCTGTCGCCTGCCTCGCCGCCTTTGCGATGATGCCGCTCAGCCGCCGGATAGGCGTGCGCAATCTGCATGCCGTGTCGGTCGCGCTGTCGGGCATGGCGATGATCACCCTGCCGCAGGCGCGCGATACCGCCACATTGTTCCTGCTGATGATCGGCATCGGCATCGGCTGGGCCAGCATGATGGGCAATCCCTATGTGCTGCTGTCGGGCGCGATCCCGCCGGAACGGACCGGCATTTACATGGGTATTTTCAACATGTTTATCGTCCTGCCCATGCTGGCGGAAACGCTGGTCGTGCCGATCGTCTATCGCCCGTTGCTGGGCGGGGATCCGCGCAACCTGATCGTCATGGCGGGCGTCATGATGCTCTGCGCCGGGGCTGCGACGCTACTCGTCCGGGGGACACGGCAAGACATTGTGAACAGTCCCGATTTACCCTAGTCTGCGGCCATGGACGATCAGGGTTCCGGGCCACTCAAGAGCATCGCCGATCTGGCGCGTCTGGCAGGCGTGTCAGTGTCCACCGTGTCGCGGGCGCTGACCGGCAAGGGCGCGCTGAACAAGGGGACGCGGGCACGCATCCAGGCGTTGGCCGATCATCATGGTTTCCGCATGAATGTCGCGGCGCAAAATCTGCGGCTGGGCCGCACCGGCGCGATCGCCGTGCTGATGCCGCTGGGCCATGCGCGTGGCCAGCAATTGTCCGATCCCTTCTTCCTCACGATGCTCGGCTATCTGGCCGATGCGCTGACGGATCGCGGCTATGATCTGCTGCTCTCGCGCGTGTTGCCGGATCGGGACGACTGGCTCGACACCTTCATCCGCACCGGCCGCACCGACGGCGTGATCGTCATCGGCCAGTCGGATCAGGGCGCGGCGCTGGCGCGGGCCGCGGCCAGTTATCGGCCGCTGGTGGTCTGGGGCGAACAGGTCCGCGGCGACGGCCCCGTCACGGTCGGCACCGACAATGAAGCGGGCGGCCGTCTGGCGGCGCAGCATCTGGTCGATCGCGGCCGGCGAACCCTCGCCTTTTTCGGCGATGTCGGCGTACCGGAATTTGCGGCGCGCCATGTCGGCTTCCTCGCCGGTTTGCCGCCGGAATTGCGCGATGACGTCGTGCTGGTCACCAGCCCGGTGACGCCCGAAGCGAGCGAGGCGACCGCGCGCGACTGGTTCGCCGCGGGCAACCGGCCCGACGGCATCTTCGCCGCGTCGGACGTCGTGGCGATGAGCCTGATCGCGGCGGCCCAGCAGCAGGGGTTGCAGGTGCCGCAGGACATATCGATCGTCGGCTTCGACGATATTCCGCTGGCCCGGCTCACGCGCCCGGCGCTCAGCACCATCCGTCAGGATATAGAGATGGGCGCGCATCATCTGGTCGATCTGCTGGTCCGCCGGATCGGTGGAGAAGATGCCGGATCGGTCCAGATCGCGCCCGAACTGCTGGTACGGGAATCCTCGTAATCAGCTAAAATCGTCATGCTGAACTTGTTTAGCTGCGCTGGCCTGCGGTTCAGCATCCATTTCTCATCGAAGGCCGACGGAGGAGCATGGAGGCGCGACGGATCCTGAAACAAGTTCAGGATGACGCGGTGCAGTTTCGCGATCTCGCGTGTGAATTTTATTTCAGTCTAAAGGTCCGCGACAATCGCCTTCGCCGCGCGGGTCACGTCGTCCCAGGTCTGGTCGAACCCGGCATCGTCGCCGAAATAGGGATCGACCACGCCCGTCCCTTCACGGCCCGGCACCATGTCCATCAGCAGGCGCAGCTCTGCCGTCCCGTCCGACGGGCGGATGCGGCGCAGATTTTTCAGATTTTCCGCATCCAGCGCGAAGACATGGGTGAAGCGGTGGAAATCCTCCGCGCTGACCTGCCGCCCGGCATAGGTGCTGATGTCGATGCCATGGCGCTGCGCCACCGCCTGCGCGCGCGGATCGGGTGGGCTGCCGATATGCCAGTCGCCGGTGCCGGCCGAATCTACCACGATATCCACGCCGGCCTTCTCCGCTTCCGCCCGCAGCGCGGCTTCGGCCAGCGGCGACCGGCAGATATTGCCGAGGCAGACGAAGAGGACCGAAGGCGTCGCCATCAATCCGCCGCTGCCGTCGAGAGGCCAAGCCCCGGCACGCCGATCGAGCGCTTGCCCGAAAAATCGGTCCGCGCGACGATGACGCCCAATTTCTCCATATAGTCGATCAGCCGGCGGACGCGGCCCGGCGAGCTGGTGCCATAGGCACGGCCCAGCGCTGCGTCGTCGGGGCAGGTCTGCCCGTCCAGCGCCGCGCGCGCGATCAGCAGGAAGGGAGCCAGCATATCCTCCGGCACCGGCTCCGCCGCGCGAATGGCATCCTGCCACCGCACATCGTCGGCATCGGCCATCCCTGCCTGCGCCATGGCGAAGCGCTTGCGGAAGGCAGGCAGGTCGAGCGGCGATCGCTTCAGGCCCCTCATCCGGCACCGCACGCCGAAATCCTGATACAGCGCCGCCACGCTGGGCGCGGCATCGCCAAGGTCAGCGACGATATCCTCCAGCACGGCGATGACGACCGGCTCGTTCTCGCCGAAATCCAGTTCCGGCGCGGCGGGCTTGGCGGACGGCGTATCGGCCAGCGCGCGCATGATCTCTTCGGCCGGGCGAGCGGTCGGCTCGGGGCGGGGCGGGGGCGGCGGCAATGCCTCTTCCTCGACCTTGGCGAACAGCATTTCCTGAAAATCCCCGCCGGTCGTGACCGGGGGCGGCATCAGCTTGTGCGTGCCGCCGCGCGTGCCGGTCTTCACCGTGCCGATCTTCACCGCCACCGGCCGCCGCGCGATGGCTGGGCCAAGGCCCAGGAAGCGGCCGCGCTCCAGATCGCGAATCTGCTCCGCCTGCCGCCGTTCCATGCCCAGCAGGTCGGCTGCGCGCGCCATGTCGATGTCCAGGAAGGTGCGCCCCATCAGGAAGTTGGAGGCTTCGGCCGCGACATTCTTCGCCAGTTTCGCCAACCGCTGCGTCGCGATCACGCCAGCCAGGCCACGCTTGCGCCCCCGGCACATCAGGTTGGTCATGGCGGCAAGGCTCAGCCGCCGCGCTTCGTCCGACACATCGCCGGCGGAGACGGGCGCGAACATCTGCGCTTCGTCCACCACCACCAAGGCGGGATACCAATGGTCGCGCGGCGCATCGAACAGGGTGGACAGGAAGGAGGCGGCGCATTTCATCTGCGCCTCCAGCTCCAGCGATTCGAGGCTCAGGACCACGGACGCGCGATGTTCGCGGATACGCGTCGCCATCTTCACGATCTCGCGCTCATTATAGTCGCCCGCGTCGATCACCACATGGCCATATTGATCGGCCAGCGTCACGAAGTCGCCTTCCGGATCGATCACCACCTGCTGCACCATCGGCGCGCTTTCTTCCAGCAGCCGGCGCAGGAGGTGCGATTTGCCCGACCCGGAATTGCCCTGGACGAGCAGACGGGTGGCGAGCAATTCCTCGACATCGACCAGCACGTCCTTGCCGTGATGGTCGGTTCCTATGCTGATGCTGGCGGTCACTGATGCCCTTTGGCCCAAGGGAGCGGGGGAGCGCAAGGGCGCTCATGGACTGGCGGGACAATCGGTCCGCTATGCGTCATGCCGCTCGCTGCGCTACAGGCGATCGGGCTATGCGAATAGGCTTTCATTTTGTGGCGGCGGCGATCCTGCTGCTGTCGGCCTGCGGCGACGATCGGCGGGAAGAGCGTCTGCGCGCGGCCGGCCCCAATCCGTCGCTGGACGCGCTGATCAAGGTGGCGGATGCCGATGCCGGCGCCCGCAAATTCGGCGTCTGCGCCGGCTGTCACAAGGCCAGCAAGGGCGCGCCCGATTTCGGCGGTCCCAATCTCTACGGCGTTTTCGGCCAGCCCATGGGGCAGCATAGTGGCCGTTTCGGCTATACGGCGGCCCTGGTCGAGGCCGGCGGGCGATGGGATGCGCCGACGCTCGACGCCTGGATCGCCAATCCGCGCAAGCTCGTGCCCGGCACCAACATGCAATTTGCCGGGATCGGCGATCCGCTCGACCGGGCGGATATCATCGCCTTTCTCAAAAGGCAGTCGGATTGAACCCGGCCGACCGATAAATATCCATGCCGGTGCCTTGACCATAGGATTGTTGCGGTGCAGCATCGGCGCATTATGGAGAGAACAGCACCCGCTTCGGCGCAGGCAGCCCCTGCGATCACGCAGAATCCCGATATCCGCTATCTGGGGCGGCTGCTCGGCGACGTCATTCGCGCCTATGGCGGGGACAAGCTCTACAAGCAGACCGAATATATCCGCTCCGCCTCGGTCGATCGGGCGCGAGGGCTTCAGGGTGCGGACCTGACCGACACCGGGTTGGATGCGCTGAACCTCGACGATACGCTTAATTTCACCCGTGGTTTCATGCTCTTCTCGATGCTCGCCAATCTGGCCGAGGATCGGCAGGGCGTGGCGGCGGAACCGGGCGCTGACGTCGCCTCCGCCGTCGAGCGGCTCGCCGCCCATGGGGTCGATCGCGATGCCGTGCTGGACCTGTTGTCGCATAGCCTGATCGTGCCGGTCCTGACCGCCCACCCGACCGAGGTGCGGCGCAAGAGCATGATCGATCACAAGAATCGCATCGCCGACCTGATGCAGCTCAAGGATGCCGGCCGCACCGAAACGGCCGAGGGCGAGCAACTGGACGAAGCGATTTTCCGCCAGATTGCGCTGCTGTGGCAGACGCGCCCGCTGCGCCGCGAAAAATTGTTCGTGCAGGATGAGATCGACAATGTCCTGACCTATTTCCGCGACGTCTTCCTGCCCGTGCTGCCAGCGCTCTATGCGCGCTGGGAAAGGGTGCTGGGCGCGCGACCGCACAGTTTCCTGCGCGTGGGCAACTGGATCGGCGGCGATCGGGACGGCAATCCCTTCGTTCAGGCGGACCAGCTGCGCTCGGCGCTGGGGCGTGGCTGCGATGCGGCGCTGGCTTTCTATATGGAGGGCATCCACGGACTGGGTGCGGAACTCTCGCTCTCGACCGAACTCGCCCATGTCCCGCAAGCGGTGCTGGACCTGGCGGAGGCCAGCGGCGATGCGTCGCCCAGCCGGCAGGACGAACCCTATCGCCGGGCGCTGTCGGGCATTTATGCGCGTCTCGCCGCCACCTATGCCGCCCTGGTCGGCAAAGCGCCGCCGCGTCCCTCGGCGTTGAAGGGGGAGGCCTATGCCACGCCGGGCGACCTGCGCCATGATCTGGTCGTCGTCGCACAGGGGCTGGCGAGCGAAGGCGATGGCGCGCTCTCGACCGGGGGCGCTCTGGGTCGGTTGATCCGCGCGGTCGAGACGTTCGGCTTCCACCTCGCCACGCTCGACATGCGCCAGAACAGCGCCGTGCATGAGCGGGTCGTGGCCGAATTGCTCAAGGTCGCGGGGGTGGAGGGCGACTATCTGGCGCTCGACGAATATGCCCGCATCGCGCTGCTGCGCCGGGAACTGGCGAACAACCGGCCGCTGGGTGGGCGTTTCTCCGACTATTCGGAGGAAACGACGTCCGAACTGGCGATCGTCCATGCCGCTGCGCAGGCGCACCGCACCTACGGGCCGCAGAGCATCACCCATTATATCATTTCCAAGGCTGAAAGCGTGTCGGACCTGCTGGAAGTGAATATCCTGCTCAAGGAAGCGGGCCTGTGGCAGGCCGGCACGGATGGTGCGTCGCCGCAGGCCGCGATCATGGCGATCCCCCTGTTCGAAACCATCGCCGATCTCGAAGCCGCGCCGTCCATCATGACCGCCTATTTCGGCCTGCCCGAAATCGCCGGCGTGGTGAAGGCGCGCGGCCATCAGGAAGTGATGATCGGCTATAGCGACAGCAACAAGGATGGCGGCTACATCACCTCCACCTGGAGTCTGTACAAGGCGAGCCAGGCGCTGGAGCCTGTCTTTGCCGATGCGGGCGCGGCGATGCAGCTGTTCCATGGTCGCGGCGGCGCGGTGGGGCGTGGTGGCGGCTCCGCCTTCAAGGCGATCCAGGCGCAACCGCGCGGTAGCGTGCAGGGCCGCATCCGCATCACTGAACAGGGCGAGGTGATCGCCGCCAAATTCGGCACGCGCGACGTCGCCATGACCAATTTGGAAGCGATGACCAGCGCGACCCTGCTCGCCAGCCTGGAGCCGGACGGCATTTCGGATCGCGACGCCGCCCGGTTCAGTGCGGCGATGGACGAGCTGTCCAAGAACGCCTTCGCCGCCTATCGCGACCTCGTCTACGGCACCGATGGCTTCAAGGAATTCTTCCGCCAGCTGACCCCGATTCAGGAAATTTCCGGCCTCAAGATCGGTTCGCGCCCCGCCAGCCGGACCAAGAGCAACGCGATCGAGGATCTGCGCGCCATCCCTTGGGTGTTCAGCTGGGCGCAGGCGCGCGTCATGCTGCCGGGATGGTATGGCGTGGGGCAGGCGCTGTCCGCGTTCGAGGACAAGGCGCTGCTGGCCGATATGGGGCAGCATTGGTCCTTCCTGCAATCCGCGCTGGCCAATCTGGAAATGGTGCTGGCCAAGTCGGACCTGGGCATCGCCGCGCGCTATCTGCCGCTGGTCGAGGATCAGGCGGCGGGCGAAGCGATCTTCAGCCGCATCCGCGAAGGTTGGCAACAGGCGCATGACGGGCTGCTCGCCGCGACCGGCCAGTCGCGTCTGCTGGAAAAGAACGCGGCGCTCGACGAATCCATCCGGCTGCGCCTGCCCTATATCGAGCCGCTCAACCTGTTGCAGGTCGAATTGCTCAAGCGCCACCGCGCGGGCGAGGATGATGCACGGATCAAGGAAGGCATCGAACTGTCGATCAACGCGATCGCCACGGCGCTGCGCAACAGCGGGTAGGGAAATCGGGCAGCACTTGCTGAATCCATAGCATCACGTTCCCCGGCGAAGGCCGGGGTCCAGTTGTGAGCGCGGGACTGGACCCCGGCCTTCGCCGGGGAACGGTCTGTCTGGCCCGCTAAACCAGCCCCAATTTCGTCAATTCGCTCATCAGCGCTGGCGGCATCGCGTCCAGATCGTCGGCCTCGCCGCCTTCCAGATCGGCTGGCGCATCGGCATCCTCCAGATAGCGCCAGCCCTGATGGGCGCGCTTGGGCTTGGCGCGCACCGGGATCAACTTTGGCTCCAGCCTGATCCAATATCTGCCCTGTCCCGTCTCCTCGAACCCGATGATCGGGCTGCGCCCCACCAGCATATGGCCGTGAATCCAGAAGAGCGATCCGCCCGCCATCTCCTCCACCCGCTTGGGCAGGTAACGGGTGCTGGTCCGTGCTTCGCCATCATGGCTTTCCAGCCAGGCGCGTAAAGTGGCGGGGCTTTCGGCGCCAAAGGCGATCTTGGTCATGTGCAGCGGCATGGACCGGCAGATGGGTGACGCAACCCCACGGGTCAATGCGTCATCAGGTCAGGAAGAGCGTGGCCAGACCCAAAAATGTGAAAAAGCCCAGGGAATCGGTCATCATCGTCACGAACACCGCCGACGACACGGCCGGATCGATATTGCTGCGGTCTAGCGTGACCGGGATCAGAACCCCCGCGAGGCCCGCCACCATATTGTTGATGAGGATGGCGGCGGCAAACACCAGCGACAGGCCCAATTGGCCATAGACCAGATAGGAACCGATCCCGATCAGGAAGCCAAGCACCGACCCGTTGGTCGCAGCAATCCGAAATTCCCGGACGATCATGCGCAGCGTATTCGAACTGGTGACCTGATTGGTGGCGATCGCGCGCACCATCACGGCCAGCGTCTGGGTGCCGGCATTGCCGCCCATGCCCGACACGATGCCCATCAGCGCCGCCAGCATCGCAAGATGCTCGATCGTCCTTTCGAACAGGCCCACGACCGACGCGGCGATCATCGCCGTGCCCAGATTGACCACCAGCCAGACCAGGCGGGTGCGTACGGTCATCAGGATCGGCTGGTTGATGTCGCCTTCGCCCGCACCCGACAGGCGCAGGATGTCTTCGCCGGCTTCTTCCGAAATGATGTGGACGACGTCATCGACCGTGATCATGCCGACCAGCCGGCCCGCGCTGTCCACCACGGCGGCGGAGATCAGCGCATATTTCTGGAAGCGCAGCGCTACCTCTTCCTGGTCCATGTCGACCGGGATCAGCGTCTGTTCGCGCTTCATCAGGTCGAGCATGGATATGCCGCGCGGGCAGGTGAGGATCCAGCTGAGCTGGCAATAGCCGATCGGCCGATGCGCCGCGTCGACCACGTAGATTTCCCAGAAATCGCGGGTCAGGTCGGCATTGTCGCGCAGATAGTCGATCACCTGACCGACCGTCATATGTTCGGGCACCGCGACCAGATCGCGCTGCATCAGGCGACCGGCGGATTCCTCCGGATAGGAAAGGGCGGATTCGATCGCGGCGCGATCTTCCGGCTCCATCGCATCGAGGACGGCCTGCTGGTCGGCCTCCTCCATATCCTCGATGATGGCGACGGCATCGTCGGTATCCAGCTCGGCGGCGAATTCGGCGACCTGTTCCGGGGCCAGCGCGCCGATCAGGTCGTCGCGGACATAATCGTTCAGCTCGGACAGGACTTCCGCGCCGACCAGATCGCCCAGCGCGGCGGCCACATCGCCACGCCGCTCCGACGGGGTCAATTCCAGAAGGTCGGCGATATCGGCAGGGTGCAGCGGCGACACCAGCTCCCGCGCTGTCTCATTGTCGCCCTCTTCCACCGCGTCCAGCACGGCGGACAGGAATTCGGGCCTCAGCCGGTCATCCTCGTCCAAGCCGGTTTCGGCCTGTTCCAGGACGATATCTTCGTCAGTCTCGACCCCATGCGACAGGGGTTCGGCTGGATCGCCGCGCTCGCTCATGGCGCCCCCTACTGTCCGGTTCCTGTAACATGGGGCTGCTTTCGCTTATGCACGACCATATTGCAATGGGCGTCTGGCCGCTTGCGGGCGTTCGTCACAAGAAACTTCCATCCCCTTTTGAAGCCTCTATATGGGGGCATCACTCCTTCAACCACGAGAGGTATCCTCATGGCCGACGAAACGCTTACATTCACCCTCGACAGCGGCGGCGACGTCGTGATCAAGCTGCGCCCCGATCTGGCCCCCGGCCATGTCGAGCGCATCACGACGCTGGCCAAGGACGGCTTCTATGACGGCGTGGTCTTCCATCGCGTCATCCCCGGCTTCATGGCGCAGGGCGGCGATCCGACCGGCACCGGCATGGGCGGATCGAAGCTGCCCGACATCAAGGCCGAATTCAGCCGTCAGCCGCACGTTCGTGGCGTCTGCTCGATGGCCCGTTCGTCCAACCCGAACAGCGCCAACAGCCAGTTCTTCATCTGCTTCGACGACGCCACCTTCCTCGACGGCCAGTACACCGTCTGGGGTGAAGTGACGTCGGGCATGGACCATGTCGACGCCCTGCCCAAGGGCGAGCCGCCGCGCACGCCGGGCAAGATCCTCAAGGCGACCGTCGCTTAATTCACGGTCTGAACGGACAGCAAAAGGGCGCCCGGTCGCATGACCGGGCGCCCTTTTTCATGATCCGTTTACATCAACGCACCATGTGGCTGTCTCATATCAAGCGTTCCCTAGTGCAGGCCGGGGATCGCAAAGCCATAGGTTCACATCAGGGCTTGTCGGTACGGCCTGTTTCGCCATTCACTGCTTTTTCGCCATGCCGTCCGTCATGGAAATGGCATGAGCCGGCTCTGCGCCTTCTGTCTCGGCAGGAGCGACATAGGCACCGATCGATTCGATATGCCAGCGCCGCTGCTCTGCCTTGTCATCCGGCGCATCGGCGACCCGGCGCAAGACCACCTGCCGCAATGTGTGCCAGGGCTTGCCGGTCGCGGCGATGCGGCCATAGACCTGCACCGGGACCGTCACCTGCATCGCACCCTCGGCCTCTGTGGGGTCAGACGGCGCGCCGATATTGGCGTGGATTTCGCTGAAACCGCGGAAGCGCGCGGTAAAATGCGCGTCATCCTGCGATCCGATCGTGCCGGCCTGATCCCATAGATCCTGCGCGTCCACGAACCGCTTTTCCTCCAGCAGGCCATAATAGCCCTGCACCACCTGAGCGGCGCCCTGTGCGCTGTCGGGCGTGATCGATCCTTCGGCGATCGGTTCGGGATCGACCGGCAGGCCGCCGGGCGTGCCCGGCTCCGGCGGATTCAACGGTTCCATCACGGCCATCGCTTCGGCCCGGACATTATTATCCACCTGCGCCGCATTCGCGCCATTGGCCAGATTGTCGATCGCGCTCTCCTCCCGCCCGTCGCAGGCCGCGACGAGCAGGAGGGGCAGCAGAAAGACGGTCTTCGTCAAAGTCCGCATCAGTTGGGACGAACCCGTTCGCCGCCACGACCACCCGGGCGTCCGCCGCCGCCCCAACTGCGCTGCGGGCGCGGCTGGTTCATCTGCGGACGACTGGGCCGGGGTTGCTGCGCCTGCGGCTGGCGCAGGCCGGGCTGCGGCGTCGGCACCGCACCGTCTCTTCGGCCGCCATTGCCGCGCCAGCGGTTTCCGCCCTCACCCGGCGTACGGTCCCGGCCCCAGTTGCGGTCGCCGGGATTACGGTCGCGCCCCCAATTGCGGTCGCCCTGATTGCCGTTATTGGCGTCGCTGCCCTGCGGCGGGCGCGGTGGGCGCGTCCAGTTGCCCGGCCGTCCGTCGCTATCCCGATCCCGGCCACGCCAGCCGTCGCCGCGGCCACGATCATCGCGGCGTTCGGCCCGGCGGCCTTCCCAATAGCGGCGCTGGCCGTCATTCCAGCGCTGGCGCCGGCCGCCACGGTCGTAGACATAATAGCCGTTGCCCGGATAATAATAATTGTCGTACCAGCCGCTATAGAGGCCGGGCTGATAATAGCCCGACGGCCCATAATAGCCGTCGCCATAATAGCCACCGCCGCCATAATAGCCGGTGCCCACGTTCACGCCGCCATAGCCATAACCGTCGTCATAGGCGCAACCGCCCAGTGCCAGCGCGCCCGCCAGCCCGATCACAGCCAGAAACCGATGTCGGATGCCCGTCATCGTCTTTCTCCTCATCATCATCTTCTGTCGGCTTAACGCAGTCCGGTTGAATTGGTTGTGAATGGATTATCCTTTCTGCGCCAGCGTTTATCGCAGGTTCAGAAAAAGGGGGTTTCGTTCATCGGACTGACAGAAAGCGTGTTCTTTCCGTCACATAATCGCCTTTTACCGCGCTTTTCGGAATCGTTCAGGAAACCTTCCGCCCCGGCCGGCCATTATCCCCCCTGTCGACACGCAGCCGCTTTGAGCGCTCGCATCGACCCGGCGGGTCCAAACCGCCGCATAAAATCCACGATAGAAAAAGGGTCACCCCCATGAAGACACTGCTTTTTTCGGCAGCCGCTGCCGCTGTCCTGTTGCCTGCCGCTGCCATGGCCCAGGACGACGCCGGTTCCTCCACACGCCGCATCGAACCCTATGTCGGCGTCATGGGCGGCGTGCATAATTTCGACAGCGAAACCGGCAAGGAAGGCATCCCGCCCGTCGGTTACAAGGGCCGCATGGTCGAAGGCGTCGCAGGCGTGAATTACAATGTCGCCGGCCCCATCGTCGTCGGCGTCGAAGGCACTGCGTCCAAGGGCGTATCGGGCGATATCGACTGGGAATATGGCGTGGCGGGCCGCGCCGGCGTGAAGGCGGGCAAGGACAGCCTGATCTTCGGCAAGGTCGGTTATAAGTGGGTCAATTTCGACGCGCTTGGTCCCGACAGCCCCGACTTCCATGGCACCACCTATGGCGCCGGCGTCGAACTGTCGCCCGCCGACATGGGCGGTTCGGCCCAGAGCAGCAACATCCGCCTGCGCGTTCAGGCCGACACGATGGGCAATTTCCGCTCGATCCGCCCGATGGCGGGTGTGGTCGCGAAATTCTGATCTGACATAGATAGACCGGGGCGGGTCCACGCGATCCGCCCCCGTCCTTTCAGTCAACCTCCTGTTCCTCTTGATGCAGGAGTTTGGGGTGCGGAACGGTTTTTAGGACTGCAAACCGTTCCGCATTCCCCCGATTTTGCGCAGGGTCGGCGTCGCCACAGGCGACCAGCCTTCATCGTCACCCCAGCGAATGCTGGGGTCGCAGGAAGGGAAGCGCAACGCGGCCTGAGATCCCAGCATTCGCTGGGATGACGGCGAAAAGCGGACCTTCCCCACACAGCACTTCCACTCACCCCTGCGCCGTCACCCGCTCGGCCACCATCCGCAAATCATCCACAAACCGCGCCTGCTCCGCCGCTTGCCTCTCCGCATCGGGCAAGCGCAGCAGATAGCTTGGATGCACCGTCACCCATCCTTCCGCGCCATCCTTCAGCGCGATCGCGGCGCCGCGCGTGCGGCCGATCGTCACGGCCTTGCCCAGCATCGCGCGCGCCGCGCTGGCCCCCAGCGCGACGATGATTTGCGGCCGGATGAGGTCGATTTCCTGCCCCAGCCACCAGCGACATGCTTCGATCTCGCCCGCATCCGGCGACTGGTGCAACCGCCGCTTGCCCTGCCGTTCGAATTTGAAATGCTTGACCGCGTTGGTGACATAGGCGCGGGATCGGTCCACGCCTGCCTGCGCCAGCGCCCGATCCAGAAATTGCCCCGCCGGCCCGACGAACGGGCGGCCTGCCAGATCCTCCTGATCGCCCGGTTGCTCACCGATGATCATCAGCGGCGCGTCGAGTGGCCCTTCGCCGAATATCATCTGCGTCGCATCGCGGTGGAGCGGACAACGGGTGCAGCCCATCGCTTCATGCCGAACCGTCGCCCATATGGTCGCGACATCCCCCTGCCGCTTCGGCACCTTTTCCGGCAATGGCGCGGTCGCAATCATCGCCGCTTCGCGCGCCTGTGCGCCGGCGATCAGGTCGGGGATCAACGCCGCCTCGGGCAGGTTGCGCCAATATTTTTTCGGCATTTCCGACAGCATCGCCCCGGTCTTGAGCCGTGCCGGGTTGAAGATGGCGGCATAATAGCCCTTCCACAGCGCCTCGACCGGATCGCCGTCGGGCGCGTCCGTCCGTTTCGCGCCCGGCCCTTCGAGCAGCGCCTCGCCATCCCAATGGATGCTGATCTCGGGCGTCAGGATCGACCAGCGCATCGCGGCGAAGCGGCGCATGAAGAAGCCCGCATTGGCGCGCACGATATGATGGTCCGGCTCGAACCAGGCGACGAAGCGTTCGCCCCCGTCATCCGATATTTCGCGAAAACGCACGAAGGCGCGCATCTTGTGGATATCGCGCCGCACCGCCTTGGCCAGCACATCCACCCGGCGCAGCAGCGGATCGGCCTTGTCCTCCATCAGCCCCGGCCGGCCGCGTAACCGGCACAGCAGCGCATAAAGCAAGGCAAAGCGCGCCGGTTCGCTATGGAGGATGGCCTTCTCGGCCAAATCGACAAAGGCGCGCGGCACGGCAAAGCCCGCACCGGGCCTCTCGGCCGGCAGCGGCGTGTCGCCGAACAGGTCGATGCTCTGATCGCCCACCTGCCACACGATATCCGCCGGATCGACGCTCGCCAGCGCCAGCCGCCGCGCCGCCGCCCGCCAGCCGTCGAAATCGTCTGGCGCCGTCAGCGCGACACGGTACATTTTGGCCCGCTACACCATGACCCGTTCGAAACGATTGGTCGTTGGCGGATCAATCCTCGGCCTGCGCTCGCTCCAGTTCGGCGGGCTTGCGCTTGGCGAACAGCTTGCCCAGCTTCTCCTCTTCGGCCGCCGTCAGTTCCTTGGCCGCGTCGGGGAACATCTCTTCCTCCTCCTCGTCGATATGGTGGAGGTAGCGCTTCTTCATCTCGGCGAATTTCTTCCGCCATGCCTCGCCATTGAATTTCAGGTCGTCCAGCTCTTCCAGATAATCGTCGATTTCCTTGTGCTCGGACACGCTGTGCTGCGCATCCTCGCGCAGGTCCGGCCGCGCTAGCATGGTGGCGTAGAGCGTTTCTTCCTCCGCCGCGGCATGGGCGGACACTTCGACCTTGAACTGTTCGAACAGCTTTTCCAGCCGCTCCTCGTCCTTCTCGCGATCCGCCTCCGCCATCTTGGCGAACAGCTGGCGATGGGCGTCGTGATCCTGTTTCAGGCGATCGAAAATGGTGGCGTCGGCCATGGATATTCCTCCTCGTGCGAGGAAGAAGAACGACGGTCGCGGCAATTGGCTCCGAAGGATCAGCCGAACAGGAAGCGGAAGATGATCGCCACGGGAATCCACAGCAATGCGCCAAGGATGCTGGCGCCCCAAAGCTGCAATATGCCGCGGCGGAACCGCAGCGTGAGGCCATGCTGCGACAGTCCGCCTTGCTCCAGCATCTGCCAGCGCCGTTCCAGCCCGCGCGCCGCCACGCCATAGCCGCCGATCGCGACGATGATGCCAAGGTGCAGGACCAGCGATCCGCCCATCTTGGCGACGACGAAAATCTGCGCGAGACAGAAGACGACCAGGGCAGCGGCCAGATGCGAACTGATGCGCTTGGCGAAACCCTTACCCTGTGCGCGATTGCCGACTGCGGTCGCCAAGACCCCATTCTCCTTTTTTGACCCTGGCAACAGAATTTCATGTGTGGCGCGCTCAATCAACCCGAAATTACGGTTATGTGAACAAATCGAGCTGTTTCGCGGGTGGAGCGAGACGGGCGCGCAGGTCGGCCCGGTCGATCAGGGCGACCGGCCGCCAGTCCGCCGCGATGAGGAACGGCCGCAATTTTTTGATCGACGTGGTCAGCCGCGCCACATCGTCCAGCCGCAACCGGCGATGGCGTCGGCTCATCAGGATGCGATCGACCGCCTTCACACCCAGCCCAGGCACGCGCAGCAGCGCCTCACGCGGGGCGCGGTTGACGTCCACAGGAAAGGCGGCCCGATGGTTGAGCGCCCAGGCCAGCTTCGGGTCGATGTCCAGCGGCAGGCAGCCGGTCGCCGCATCGGTCGCCGCCGCAATCTCCCGCGCATCATAGCCGTAAAAGCGGATCATCCAGTCGGATTGATACAGCCGATGTTCCCGCATCAGCGGCGGCCGCTTCAACGGCAGTACCGCGCTGGGCGAAGGAATGGGGGAAAAGGCGCTGTAATAGACGCGGCGCAGCTTGTGCCGGTCGTACAGGCTGCTTGCCTTGGCGATGATCGCCCGGTCGTCCGCCGCATCGGCGCCCACGATCATCTGGGTCGACTGGCCGGCGGGGGCGAAGCGGGGCGCGCTCTTATATTTGCGTTTCGCGTCGATCTTTTCGTCGATCTCGCCACGCAAATGGCCCATCGCCCCTTCGATCCGCCCGCCATCCTTTTCCGGCGCGAGCCGTTTCAGCCCACTGTCCGTCGGCAATTCGACATTGATCGACAGCCGATCGGCATAGAGGCCCGCCAGGTTGAGCAGCGCCGGGTCGGCATCGGGAATCGTCTTCAAATGGATATAGCCGCGAAAATCATGGTCCTCGCGCAGCGACCGGGCGACCTCGACCATCTGCTCCATCGTATAGTCGGACGACGCGATGATGCCCGACGAGAGAAACAGCCCCTCGATATAATTGCGGCGGTAGAAGTTGAGCGTCAGCTCCACCACTTCCTGCGCGGTAAAGCGCGCGCGGCGCACATCGCTCGACCGGCGGTTGATGCAATAATGGCAATCGAAAATGCAGCTGTTGGTCAGCAATATCTTGAGGAGGGATATGCAGCGGCCATCGGGCGCATAGGCGTGGCATATGCCCATGCCCTCGGTCGATCCGATCCCCTTGCCATCGCTGCTGTTCCGCTTCGCCGTGCCGGACGACGCGCAGGAGGCATCATATTTGGCGGCATCGGCCAGGATTTCGAGTTTCTGCCGGGTGGAAAGCTGCGCCATTCGTTCCTGATATGTTCGGAATCGCCACCTGTCCACAACCTCGATCAACTCTGCACCAAGGGACAGGGGTTGTCGCAGGTGCGGCCAACCCTTGCCATCGCGCGCCCGCGCCGCCATCACCCGCCCCATGACATGGCATTTCTGGATCGACCGCGGCGGCACCTTCACCGATGTGGTGGCGCGCGCCCCCGACGGGCAACTGCACACCGCCAAATTGCTGTCGAGCGATCCGGAACGCTATGCCGATGCCGCGGTCGAAGCGGTGCGCCGCCTGACCGGCGCGGGTGATGGCCCGATCCCGCCCTGCACCCTGCGCATCGGCACCACCATCGCCACCAACGCCCTGCTGGAGCGCAAGGGCGAACCGGTGCTGCTGGCGATCACGCGCGGTTATCGCGACGCGATCCGTATCGGTACGCAGGAACGGCCGGACCTGTTTGCCCGCCGCATCATCCTGCCCGATCCGCTGCATGCCGATGTGGTCGAAATCGACGAGCGGTTGATGGCCGACGGCACCATCCGCACCCCGCTGGATGAAACCGCCGCCCGCGCCGCGTTGCAATCCGCCTATGACAAGGGCCTGCGCGCCGTCGCGATCGTGCTGATGCACGGCTATCTCCATTCCGCCCATGAACGGGCGCTGGCCCGCATCGCCGCCGATATCGGCTTCACCCAGATCAGCGCCAGCCATGACGTCGCGCCGCTCATCAAGCTGATCGGTCGCGGCGATACCACGCTGGCCGATGCCTATCTTTCCCCCGTCCTGCGCACCTATGTCGATGGCCTGCGCACTGCGTTGGGCGAAGACGCCGACATGCTGTTCATGCAATCGAGCGGCGGCCTGACCGACGGCGCGCTGTTCCGGGGCAAGGACGCCGTCCTGTCAGGTCCGGCCGGCGGCATCGTCGGCCTCGCCCGCACGGCCGAGCAGGCGGGCTTCCGCGAAGTCATCGGCTTCGACATGGGCGGCACGTCGACCGACGTGTCGCACTATGCCGGCGCCTATGAGCGCGACAATGAAGCGCGCGTCGCGGGCGTCCGCCTGCGCGCGCCGATGATGCGCATCCACACCATCGCGGCGGGCGGCGGCTCCATCTGTTCCTTCGTCGACGGCCGTTTCCGCGTCGGCCCTGAAAGCGCGGGCGCGGTCCCCGGTCCGGCCTGCTATCGGCGCGGCGGCCCGCTCACCATTACCGACTGCAACGTCATGCTGGGTAAGATCCAGCCCGCCCATTTCCCCAGCCTGTTCGGTCCGAAGGGCGACCAGCCGCTCGACCGGGCGGCGGTGGAGGCGCGCTTCGCCACCCTCTGCGCGCAGGTGGAGGCGGACACGGGCCGCACCATGACGGCCCGCGACGCGGCGCAGGGCTTCATCGCCGTCGCCGTCGCCAGCATGGCGAACGCGATCAAGCGCATCTCCGTCGCGCGGGGCCATGATGTGTCGCGCTATATGCTCGCCAGCTTCGGCGGGGCGGGCGGGCAACATGCCTGCCTGGTCGCTGACGCGCTAGGCATGGACCGGGTGATGATCCACCCGTTGGGCGGCGTGCTGTCCGCTTATGGCATGGGCTTGGCCGATCGTCGCGCGGTGCGGGAACGGACGCTGGCCCTCCCGCTGGGTGACGCGGGACTGGACGCTGCGCTCGCCGCGCTCGCCAATGACGCCCGGACCGACCTGCCCGACGCCGATCGCACCGAAACGCTGCTGCGCCTGCGCTATGACGGCACGGACAGTCTGTTCGACGTGCCGCTGGCCGATGCCGACACCATGCGCGCCGATTTCCTGGCCCAGCATCAGGCCCGCTTCGGCTTTGCGGGCAAGGGCCGCATCCTGATCGACATGGCCCGCGTCGAAGCGATCGCCTCGACCCGCGAAGCCATGGACGGCATCGTCGCCATCGCCGCGCAGGCCGCGCCGCCGCTGGCCCATGTCGACTATGCCGGCGACATGGCCCCCGTCCATGATCGCGCCGGTGTGTCGGCAGACAGCCTGATAGATGGCCCCGCGCTCATCATCGACCCTGTCTCGACCACAGCGGTCGAACCGGGCTGGCGGGCGCAGCTGGACGCACATGGCAACCTCATCCTCACCCGCCACATCCCCCGCGCCAAGCCCGAAAGCGGTGACGCGACCAGCGTCGATCCCGTCCGGCTGGAGGTGATGGGTGGCCTGTTCATGGCGATCGCCGAGGAAATGGGCGCCGCGCTTCAGCATAGCGCTTCTTCGGTCAATATCCGGGAACGGCTGGATTTCTCCTGCGCCTTGTTCGACGCGGCCGGCAATCTGGTCGCCAACGCGCCGCACATGCCCGTCCACCTCGGCAGCATGGGTGACAGCATCCGCACGATCATGCGCCGGCGCGGCATTGTCGCGAATGGGGGCCCGGACGGACAGCCGATCGACGGGCGCGGCATGCTGCCGGGCGACGTCTATGCGCTCAACGCCCCTTATGATGGCGGCACCCATCTGCCCGACGTCACGCTCATCATGCCGGTTTTCGTGGGGGCGGGCGCGCCGCGCTTCTATGTCGCGGCGCGTGGCCATCATGCCGATATCGGCGGCATCACGCCCGGCTCCATGCCGCCCGGCAGCATCAGCGTCGAAGAAGAGGGCATCGTCCTCGACAATCTGCTGCTGGTCGATCGGGGCGCATTCCGCGAAGCCGCCATCCGCGACCTGCTGGCCTCCGGCCCCTGGCCCGCCCGCAATATCGACCAGAATATCGCCGACCTCTCCGCGCAAATCGCCGCCTGCGCCAAGGGGGCGAGCGAACTGCGCCGCATCAGTGATAGTTACGGAGTCGAAACGGTATCGGCCTATATGGGCCATGTGCAGGATCAGGCCGAAGCCGCCGTCCGCCGCCTGATCGATCGCCTGTCCGACGGGCAGTTTCACTATGCGATGGATAGCGGCGATACTGTCCAACTCGCTGTCCATGTCGATCGCGCCGCCCGCGCCGCGACCATCGACTTCAACGGCACGGCCGACCAGTTGCCTAATAATTTCAACGCCCCCGCCTCCGTCGTGCGCGCCGCCGTCCTCTATGTCGTGCGCACGCTGATCGACGAAGCCGTGCCGATGAACGACGGGTGCCTCAAACCCATCACCATCCGCATTCCCGAAGGCTCGATGCTGCGCCCGCGCTTTCCCGCCGCCGTGGTCGCAGGGAATGTCGAAACCAGCCAAGTCGTGACCGACGCCCTGTTCGGCGCGCTCGGCGTCCTGGCCGGGGCGCAGGGGACGATGAACAATTTCACCTTCGGCAACGACCGCCACCAATATTATGAGACGATTGCGGGGGGTGCCGGCGCCGGTCCCGACTTTGACGGCGCCGATGTGGTGCAGACGCATATGACCAACAGCCGCCTGACCGATCCCGAAATATTGGAGACGCGCTTCCCCGTGCTGCTGGAGGAATTTTCTGTGCGCACGGGGTCGGGCGGGCAGGGGCGCCATCGCGGTGGCCATGGCGCGCTACGCCGCATACGCTTCCTGGAGGATATGACCGCCGGCATCCTGTCCAACCGCCGCATCGTGCCGCCCTTCGGCCTAGACGGCGGATCGCCCGGCGCGCTGGGCCGCAACAGCGTGGCGCGCGCCGATGGCAGCATCGAACCGCTCGGCCCGACCGCCACGGTGCAACTGCGCGCGGGCGACGCGTTGGTCATCGAAACGCCGGGCGGCGGGGGTTTCGGAACCTGATCCAATAGCCGTAAGCAGAGATACGAACCCATGGCTTTGTGTTCCCCGGCCTACGCCGGGGAACACTCCGTCTGAGTCAGCCGCATGCCACCCTGGTATGAAGTCAGTTGCTGGTCTGGAGCCTCACAAAGGCGGCCGATACGCCCTCGCCCCGTTGCGCGGCCAGCCTGGCGCGCAGCCGGGTCAGGAATTGCCGCTCGGTACCGTTCACGACCTCGTCGTCGCCGAACAGCGGTTTGGCGGAAGCCAGCGCGATGATCAGTTCCGGGCCGAAAGGCGGCGCGACCTGATAGCGCTGCGCGGTCTGGCTGAGGCCGATGGTGACGCGACGCACGCCCTTGCGATCCGGCTCGGGATGGCCGCGATGCAGCTCCACCGCGCTGCCGTCCGCCTGTAGGTAGATGATGCTCAAATAGGGCCGCGCCGCGCTGGTGGTCGCGCTGACGCCGAAAATATCATTCTCGCGCATCACGACCGGATCGCCCGCGCGATCCTTGCCGTCGGCAGTCAGCACGCCGATGCCGGTGCCCTCGCGCGCCAGCGGCGCGGCCAGCGTCAGCGCCGCTTCGCATTGCGGCCAGGGCAGGTGACGCACCGCGAAACTGCGGCGCGGATCGGCCTTGGCCGACGCCTCGCGCAGCGCGGCGATAGCGTTGACGTCGCCCGAAAAACCGGTGACGCTCGTGCCCTGTACCGACACCGTGCCGCACGGCATGGCGGCTATCTGCTCGGCGAAGATCTGCGCATCGCTGCGCGGCGGCGGGGGCGCGTCCGCTGGGGTTGGGGCGACCGGCGCTTCGAGCGAATAGGCCTCGCCAGCCAGCAGCTTGAACGTGTCATAGGCGATCCAGGCATAGCCCTTGTCGCCCCAGCCCACGCCCCAGCTGTTCATGATGCGCAGCGCCTGTCGATCCTCGTCATAGCCCACGATCGCCATGGCATGATAGCCGGCCCTGTCCGGCTTTTCCGCGCGGCCATAGACGCCGTCCCCGCGAAACGCCTTGAAATCCGCCGGGGCGGGCATGGCGAAGATGACCGGCACGCCGCGCGCCAGCGCGCCCTTCACATCGTCCAGCACGATCGGCGTGCGCCAATCGTCCTTCACCTCGCGATCGACCGCGCGCCAGTCGAGCAGGCGAAAATCGCCCGCCCTGGTCTTGAGCGTGTCGGGCGCGGGAATGGCGCATTTGGTCATGTCGTCGGGGAAATCGGCCAGTGTGACCGCCCCTTCATTCTTGAGCAGGGTCAGCGCCGCGACGATGCTGATGGTGCCGGTGCAGGGCGACCCCGCCGGGCGCAACCGGTTATAGACATAGGCCGGGCTCATCTGGTCGCCCGGTTCGTCCGGCTGCATATTCTTGTCGCGGAAATTGAGGAAGGTGCGCGCGGCATAGGTGGTGGCCCAGGCGACGCAATTGGGTTGCGGCCCCTGCGATCCCGGCGGGGGATAGGCATTGGACAGGTCCACTTGCTTGGGCAGATAGGCACGGAACCGCCCCTGTTTGGGCAGCTTGGCATAATCTTGTGGAGACACCGGCTCCGCCCCGGTCATGAACAGCGCGTCGTCGGCCGGCTGCTGGGCGGACGATCCCGCCGCGCACAGCGCCAGCACGGCCGGCGTGCCCCATCGCACAAGGTGGCGTGTCATCACTCTATTCCCCCAATTATTGCAGCGCCGGACCTGCCAACTCGTCATTTAGGACGATCCCCCGATTTCATCCTGGTCCAGGTCGCGCACGACGCGCAGCCCGGCATCCTGCCGGCGTTTGCCCGGCGGCACGGTAAAGCGGTTGGCCGATCGCAGCGCATTGGGCGCGCTTTCGAACGATCCGCCGCGCATGATCCGGCCCTTGCACGACATATCGGTGCAGCCCGCCGTCCATTCCCACATATTGCCCTGCATCTGGTTGAGGCCGAAGGCGTTGGCGGGATAGCCGTTCACCGCTTCGGGATAGCCGCGATAGGGGGCCGTTTCCGATCCGCGATAGCGCGCCGTATGATCGTAATTAGCCATGGACGGCCCGATATCATCGCCCCAGGGAAAGGCCGTGGCCGCGCCCGCGCGGCTGGCATATTCCCATTCCTGCTCGCTCGGCAGGCGATAGGCGCGGCCCGACTGGACCGTCAGCCAGGCAAGGAAAGCCTGCGCATCCTCATAGCTGATGTCGCTCGCCGGGATCAGCGGATTGGGATTTTCCTTCGACCAGTTGCCCAGCTTGGGGCAGGCATTGTCGCGCACGCAGCCATTCCATTCGGCGATCGTCACTTCATACACACCGATCGCGAAGGACCGGTCGATCTTCACCTCCGCCTGAACCGCTTCGTCGCCGTCGCGCCCCGGTTCCGACTGGGGCGATCCGAAGGGCGTGATGCCAGCGGGAATCGCGCGCATCCATGGGCAGTTGGCGCAATCGTAGAAGCGGTCGCTCGCCGCCCGGTCGCAACTGATGAAGCAGGGCGGCGCGCCCTGAAGCCCATAGTCGAAGGTCGGCTTCTGGAAATTCTTGCCCGACGACAGCGCGACGCGGTCCGACACGCGCTTCAGCGCATCGGCGATGGTCTGTTGCGGGCGGCGGATTTCCTCGGCCAATATCTTGGAAAAGACGCCGTCGTCGAAGGCGACCTGATCGGCGCTGGTGGAAAAGGCGACCAGATAGCCCTGATCCGGCCGGATTGCGGCGGCAGGCGCGCGCACCATGCGGCGCAGGCCCTTGCTGCCGGCCAGCTCGCCCACTGCGCTCGCTTCGGTTCCCGTCTCGGCGGCGATCATCTGGGTCAGGGACGGCGGCGGCGCGGGCAGGACGTTGCGGCACATATCCAGCACGATCAATATCGTCCGGGCGCCCGACCCCAGCAGATGATGCGTCAACGCCGCGCGGGTCAGCGTCGCGCTTTCCGGCGTCAGGTCGCGTCCGGCATCGACCGGCAACAGCATGACGTCGCCATAGCTGCCCAGCGCCGCGCCATGGCCGGAAAAATAGAGGGTGCCGAATGCCTTGGGGCCAGCCGCGGCCAGCTGCGCGCGAAATTGCGCGACCGCCTGGCCCATCGCCTCGCGCGTCAGGTCGCGGCGGACCTGCACCGGGCCGGCCCCGCTGGCATCGATAAAGCCGGTGGCATTGAGCGCGGTCGCGACTCGATCGCCGTCGGTGTAGGTAGAACCGAGCTTGTCGAAGGCCGCATAGGCGCCGTTGACGATCACCAGCGCCAGGCGCGGTTCGTCCGCCGCGCGCGCCGGTCCCGCCAGCGCCAGCACCAAGGTCGCCAGCATGGCAATCAGCGCGCGGAACCATCCACGCCCGCCCCCCGGCAGTGGCTGGATCATTGCGCCGCCTTGCGCGGGGTGAATTCTACCTGGGTCACGACCTGATCGACCGCGTCGACATGCAGCACCGCGTCATAGCGGCGTACGGCCTTATAGGGTTCTGCCGGCCCGCCACCGAACAGCTTGGCGAAGAAGCCGCCGAAACCGCGCCCCTTCTGGCAATAGGGCGCAACGCTGACCGTGCCGCCGCTCTGCTTGATCTCGTTCAGCCATGCGCCCAGCGGTGCCGGCGCCTCCCGGTCCGCCGGATAGGGCGTTTCCATATCCACCACCACGGCCCGGCCGCGCAATTTCGTCCTGAAGGCGCGGTCGAATTTGGTGGGATCGTCGAAGCGCAGGGTCGGCTTGGCCATCGGCCGATCGCAGCTTTTGAGGATGGGCAGGGTCATGGCCTGCTTGCCCGGCACGGCCGCAGATGTGGGCGTGACCGCATGCGCCGGTGCCTGCTGCACGGGCTGGCCGTTTGCAACGGTGGTGGGGGCAGGCGATTCCGGCGGCAATATGCGCACGCCACGACCGGCCGCACCGGCCGACGCATCATTGCCCGTCTGCGCAAGCAAGTCGCCGCTCGTCCCCGCCGATGCAAGCATAATGAATATAGCCATGGTGCCGCGAACAGTATTCATATGCCAATCTCTAATGATGATATAATTATTGCAGAATATATATGTATCTGACTATGAATATATCAGTTTTCATTGAATATATAGCGTGAAGAAATTGGATGTCGAATTGGCTGTGTGCGTTGCGGGCAATAATATTGGCCGGATTCATAACAACAATACCCCATATGGGTTATGCGCATGCGGAAACGCGCGCGCTTCTGGTTGGGGCATGGCAGTTCAAGTCCAGCCTGATCATGGATCTGGTCGGGCCGGAAAATGATCTGGCGGCGATGGAGACGCTGATTCGCGGGCAGGGGGCCAGCGATGTGACCGTCCTGCGCAATGACGGCGTCAGCCGCACCACGGTGGAAACCGCCCTCCATGCGCTGGGGCTGCGCTCCAAGCCGGGCGACTGGATCTTCCTTTATTATACCGGCCATGGCGCGCTGGCCGAAGCGGCGGTGAAGGGCACGCGCGACGGCGATACCGACCAGTTTTTGCCGCTGCCCGGCTTCGATCCCGATGTGAAGGATGCCGAACGCTTCATCGTCGACAAGGATTTCTACACCTGGCTTTCCATCTATGTGCCCAACGGGGTGCAGGTATTGATGATGGCCGATACCTGCCATTCGGGCACGCTGCACCGTTCGGTGGATCCGCGTGTCAGGGGCATGGCGCCGCGCCTGACGCTGGGCGCCCGCAATGTGGAGCTGGGTGCTCGGCCCGCGCCGCGATTCGCCTCCGTACTGGCCGCCGCCGACGCCGGGGCAGACGCGACGCGCGACGACCTGCCCAATCTTTTCTACATAGCCGCCGCGCGCGACGACCAGATCGCCTGGGAAAATGCGCTGCCGGTGGAAGGAGCGCCGACGCGCGGCTTCCTGACCTGGTCGTTCGAACAGGGTGTGACGACGCCGCGCGCCGACGGCAATGGCATGGCCGCCGATCAGGATGGCGACGGCACGCTCTCGATCGGCGAACTGGGCGCCTATCTCAACGTGCAGGTGCGGATGCTGAGCGGCCAGCGGCAGGAAAGCAGTACGATCATCCCGCCGGGGCGCGAGCGGCAGGGCCTGTTTGCCACCGTGCCGCCGCCACCCGCACCGCCTGCCCCGCCGCCGCTCCCCGGCCTTTACGTCGCGGACGTAAAAGCGCGGGCCAGCGTCAGCGGCGATCATCCCTGGCGCATCCTGACCGACGGGCAGGGCGCCGATTTCGTGTGGGACGCGCGGGCGCAGGCGATGCTCCGCCGCACCGGCGATATCGTCGCGCAAAATGTGAAGACGCCGGCACAGGTGCGCGGCGTGATCGACACATGGGCCGCGCTGGAGGCGCTGCGCCCGCTGCTGTCGGAACGCAGCGCCCGGCTGATGGTCGGTCCGCTCGACAATGGCGCGCGCTATCCGTCCGGCGCGCCGGTGACGCTGGCGCTGGCCCAGACGCAACCTCAGCCGCAAGCGGGGCAGGGCGATAGTGCCGCGCCGCGCTACGCCACCGTGTTCAATATCGCGTCGGACGGCACGATCCAGCGGCTGTTTCCCGTCACCGAATCGGATGGCGATGGCCGACTCGCCACAGGGCAGTCGCTCCCCATCCTCGACAGTCAGGTCATTCCGCCCTTCGGCGCCGATCATGTCGTCGCGCTGGTGACGCCGCAGCCGCCGGACGATGTCCGCCTGCTGCTGCGCACGGTGGAAAATCAGCGCGCCGCATTACGGCTGGTCGAACCGATTCGCGCACTGCTGGCCGGCGCCGGCGGCCAAGCCAGCCTGTCGATCGGCGAACTTTACACGGGCAACTAAAGTCAGCAAAAAACGATGCGAACCTGAGGCATTATTTTCCCCGGCGCAGGCCTAGCTGCACCTTGCCATAAACCTTATTCCCGCCAGCTGGGGTCGATCCGGTCGATTCGCCGCACCATGGACTGGAAATCGGGCACGCCCGGCCCGACCGGCAATTGCACGGCGTGAAGGTCGCGCTGATGCACAGCGATCACCTCGGCCGGAATGTCGATCGGCGTGCCCGCCGCGCCGGCCGCCACCTGAATCTCGCAGGCACGTTGCAGCAGCCAATGCGTCAGGAAGGCCTCGGGCAGGCTGCCCGCCATCACCAGCGTGCCATGATTGCGCAGCAGCATCACCCGCCGCGCGCCCAGATTGGCGATCAGCCGCTCCCCTTCCTCGGGCCGAATCGTCACGCCCTCAAAATCATGATGAGCGATTCGCCCGATGAAGGCGGCGGCGTAGAAGCTGATCGGGCGTAGCCCCTCGGCGCAGGCGCTCACCGCCATGCCCGCCGTCGTATGGGTATGGATGATGCAATGGGCGTCGGGCAGGTGCCGGTGGAACACGCTATGCTGGGTAAAGCCGGCGCGATTGACCGGGTAGGGGCTGCCGTCCAGCACATGACCGTCTATGTCGATTTTCACCAGGTTCGATGCCGTCACCTCGTCATAGCCCAGGCCAAAGGGATTGATGAGAAAAGCGCCGTCTTCGCCCGGTACGCGCAGGGTGATGTGGTTGTAGATCAGTTCCGACCAGCCCATATGGTCGAAGATGCGATAGCAGGCGGCGAGTTGCTGTCGCGCCTCCCATTCGGCGGCGGGCATGTCTGGGCGTTTGGCAGCTGTAGCCATGGGCATCCTCCTGTATCTTTATCGCACCACTATCGCTCCGGGCGCCTGGAATGTCGAGATTAGGCCCTTTGGGGTTGAATTTGCATGGGCCTGCTGGTAGGGCGCCGCCCACATGGCGTGGGGTGACCCGCGACGACTCACTGGCTTTGCTATTCGGTCGGCCCGTCGGGATGGACAGACAAGTCCCGGCGAACCGCTCGTTTTCGATTGGAGATTGACGGACTTATGCAGATCATCGTTCGCGACAACAATGTCGACCAGGCTCTTCGCGCGCTCAAGAAGAAGCTGCAGCGTGAAGGCGTGTATCGCGAAATGAAGCTGCGTCGCCACTACGAGAAGCCGTCGGAAAAGCGCGCCCGTGAAAAGGCGGCTGCTGTCCGTCGTGCGCGTAAGATGGAGCGCAAGCGCGCCGAGCGCGACGGCGCGAAGTAAGCGCCGTTCGGGGCGGCTTGGTGCATGTCACCTCGGCCGCCTCGCTCCCTTGAAGCTGCTTTCCTGCCCTTAATTGCGAGCTAACGCCCATGTCCACGACGGCCGTTCCCCTTCGTCCTATCGCCAAGGGGTCTTTGACGCGCCTCTGGATCGGCGTTGCCGCCGTGGCGCTGGCCGCAGGCGGCCTCGCCTGGGCGGGTCAGCAGGGCGTCGAGTCCTCGCCGGCAGCCTTCCTGACGCAGAACAGCCATGCTGACGGCGTCGTGACCACCGAATCGGGCCTTCAGTATAAGGTTCTTTCGGAAGGTACCGGTGCCAGCCCGACCACCGCCGACGTGGCGCTGGTGGGTTATAAGGGCACGTTGCTCGACGGTACGGTGTTCGACGAGAACCCGCAGGCGCCGATGCCGATCGACGGCGTCGTGCCGGGCTTCTCCGAAGGTCTTCAGAAGATGAAGAAGGGCGGCAAGTATCGCCTCTGGATTCCGCCGCAGCTTGGCTATGGCGATCAGGCCGCCGGCCCGATCCCGGCCGGATCGGTGCTGGTGTTCGACGTGACGCTGCACGACTTCAAGTCGAAGGCGGAATTGATGCAGATCCAGCAGCAGATGCAGCAGCAGCAGGGCGGGATGCCGCAGGGCGCTATCCCGCATCCGGGCAACTGAGTCGGGCCGCAAAGCCGGAATGAAGAAGGGGCCGTTTTGCGGCCCCTTTTTTCATGCCCGAATCAGGCGTGACCCTGACAGACCGAATCGTCGCCCGCCGGGCCGACGCCAAAGGCCAGCGCATCGGCGCTACCGATTTTCTCTTCGCCGGTGAACAGCTTGTCGAGCCGCGCCTTGATGTCGCGACGATATTCGGCATTGGCGACCGACCTGGGGGCCGACACCTCGATATCGCAGGCGATCGCGCCCTTGATGCGCTCGATCGCGCCTTCATCCAGGATACCCGCGCTGCGCAATTCCAGGCAAAGCTGCAACAGCCCCACGGCGGTCGCCTGCGCCCGCATCCCGACATTGGTCAGGTCGAAATGCAGCTTCTTCTGTTTGTCCAATGGCATGGTCATGGTCCTATCCTCTCCAGTGCCGGTCTTTAGACCCTGTCACAACGCCAATGGCCGGACGGGGCAACCGGTTCCCCATAATGTCCTACAGGCGGACAAATTGCTATAAGGAGCGATACGGACCGATCGCGACAGAAAATGTCCTGCTTGGGTTCGATCATGTCGAAATCAGCGGGACATGTGCGAAGTTAAGCGCCGCCCGTCTCTGCCGATCCGGTCTGGATCAGCGTCTTCTTGCCCGAAAGCGCCTTGGACCGTTCCTCCAGATAGACCTTGATCATCGCGACGATCGGGTCGGCCAGGAACAGCCCCATGATGCCGAACAGCGCGCCGAACAGGATCTGCGCCCCCAGCACCAGCGCCGGGGCGAGATCGGTGGCGCGCTTCGCCACCATCGGCACGATCAGATAGCCGTCGACGATCTGCACCGCCATATAGACGCCAAAGGCATAGAGGCCGGTATTCATGCCCCCGGAAAAGCCGACGATGATGATGAGCGCGCCCGATATGATCGACCCGATATTGGGCAGGAAGGCGAACAGGCCGGTCAATATGCCCAGCAACCCCGCCATCGGCACGCCACCGGCCCACAGCAGCAGCCAGGTGCCCACACCCTCCACCGCCATGCCGATCAGCCGCCCGAACATCAGCCGGCGCAGCGTCCAGCCCATCTTGTCGGCAACGGTGTAGAAATGGGCGCGCTTGTCGATCGGCAGCATCCAGGCGACGCCACGTTCATAAAGTTTCGGCTCCACCGCGATGAAGATCGCCAGCACCAGCATCATGACGCCGCTGGTGATCGCGCCGACCGCCGTGCCGACTGCCGCCGTCACCCGGCCCATGCTGCTCATCGCTTGGCTCGCCAGGCCCTTCAGGTCGTCGGGCGTCGTCGTGATGCCCAATTGCTGCATCCAGCCGCCAATTCGCATCACCTGCGCCTCGACAATGGCGCGCATCGCCTGCGCCTGCGCCGCCAGGCTCGATCCGGTCAGGTAGAAAGTATAGGCCATGAAGGCGACCGCGCCGAGCAGCACGATCGTCAGCCGCCATCCGCGCGATATCGGCAGGATGCGGCCGAGCAGCCGCGTGCCGCCATCCATCATCGTCGCCAGCACCAGCGCACCCATGATCAGCATCAACGGTTGCGCCAGCAGCACGACCAGTGCCACGGCGATGGCCAGCGCGAACCACACGCCGGCGCGCTTCAATTCATGGCTGACTAACGGGCTGCGGACTTCACTGGGGCCGGGCAATTCCACATGATGCTCGTGCGCGTCGCTCAAAACCCGGTGCCCCTTCTGCGATTATTCCGGGGCTGTAACGCTTTGTGGCCGCAGGCTGTTCCCGGCCCGCCCGCTGCGGAACGCATGAAGCCATGTCATCGGGTTCCAGCTTGCGTCGCCATCCAGGCTGAAGGTGATGAATTCCGCCCGGCCACCGATCGCCTCGAACGGCACCGGCCCGCCCAGGCCATTTTCCTCCAGCGGTGCACGGCTGTCCGCGCTGTTGTCGCGATTGTCCCCCATCAGGAAGACATGATCGGCCGGCACCCGCACCGGTCCGTACCAGTCGAGCGCGCTCGGCCCCATGTCGATCGTCACATAGGTCTTGCCGTTGGGCAGGATTTCCTGCCGCACCGGCAATTCGCAATATTCCTTGCCATTCTTGTCCGTCACCAGCGCGCCGGGGAATTGCAGCGGCGGGCAGGGGGCATTGCCATCGACGGCCAGCCGCATGGGCTTCAACATCTTCTGCTTTATCGCCACACCGTTCAGGATCACCTGCCCGCCGCGTACTTCGATGATGTCGCCGGGCAGGCCGATCACCCGCTTGATATAATCCTCGCGCCGATTTTGGGGGGACACGATGACGATGTCGCCCCGTTCGGGCAGGCGACCCAGCACCCGCCCCTTCAGGAAGGGCAGGGGGTGGAAGCTGGGCGAGACATAGGACCAGCCATAGGGGAATTTGCTCACCACCAACCGGTCGCCGGTCAGCAGCACCGGCATCATCGATTCGGATGGAATGTAGAAGGGCTTGGCGATGAAGCTGTGAAAGGCGAGCACCGCCAGGATCAGCAGGACGATGCTCTTCAATTCGTGGAACCAGTTGACGCCGGGCGCCTTGCTTTCCTGCGGCAGGTCGGCGGCGGGCTGGTCTTCTGGCAGGTCGATGGCCGTCACGGGCTGGCTTTCGCTTGGGGGAGTATCGCTCACAGGGGCAGCGCTTCGATGATGACGAAGGCCTGCGCCCATGGATGATCGTCGGTGAGCGTCAGGTGAATGACCGGCTTATGTCCGGCCGGCACCAGGGATTCCAGCCGCTTGAGCGCCCCGCCGGTCAGCGCCAGCGTGGGCGCGCCCGACGGCGCGTTGACGACGCCGATATCCTTCATGAACACGCCGGCCTTGAACCCGGTGCCGACCGCCTTGGAGAATGCTTCCTTGGCCGCGAAGCGCTTGGCCAGCGTCCCGGCCTTGGTGAAGGGGCGGCGCTGTGCCTTGGCTTGTTCCACATCGGTGAAGACGCGGCTCTCGAACCGCTCACCGAAGCGATCGAGTGAATTCTGGATTCGCTCGATATTGCAGAGGTCGGAACCGAGGCCGATGATCATGACGGCCCCCCCAGGCCGTAACCCCAGCGAAGGCTGGGGTTTCGTGCCTCCAAGTTGAACCTTTGAGGCCTGCGGTCCTTGGGGCGAGGCACGTGACTCGCCTCAACTTCGCTGGGATGACCACCTGCGCTGCTCACCGCGCCAGATCCATCTGCCGCCGCATTTCGCGAATAGCGCCTTCCAGCCCGCCGAAGATCGCCTCGCCGATCAGGAAATGGCCGATATTTAGTTCGGCGATCTGCGGGATGGCGGCGATCGGCGCCACATTGTCGAAGGTCAGGCCATGGCCGGCATGGGGTTCGATCCCGTTCTTGGCCGCCAGCGCGGCGGCGTCGGCGATCCGGCGCAATTCGGTCGCGCGCGCTTCGCCGGTCAGATGCGCATAAGCCCCGGTATGAAATTCCACCACCGGCGCGCCCAGCTTGATCGCGGCCTCGATCTGCGCGGCGTCGGCCTCGATGAACAGGCTGACGCGGATGCCCGCTTCGTTCAGCTCCGCGACGATGGGCGTCAGCGCTTCCAACTGCCCGGCCGCGTCCAGCCCGCCCTCGGTCGTGCGCTCCTCGCGCTTTTCCGGCACGATGCAGGCGGCATGCGGTTTGTAGCGCAGCGCGATGTCCAGCATCTCGTCCGTCGCCGCCATTTCCAGATTGAGCGGCACGGTCAGCGCCGCCATCAGCGTCGCGATATCGGCGTCGCGAATATGGCGGCGATCCTCGCGCAGATGCGCCGTGATGCCGTCCGCCCCGGCCTTCACCGCCAGCAACGCGGCCTTGACCGGATCGGGATGTTCACCCCCGCGCGCGTTGCGGATGGTCGCCACATGGTCGATATTGACGCCAAGGCGCAGGGGCGTGGTCATAAGGCTTACTGCTTCCGGCTGCCGGGCTTGATCGCCGGCACCGCCGCCAGTTCGGGCGGCACCGCATCGGCTTCATAGACCGGGAAATTGATGGAGACGAGGGGGTAGAAGGGCACGCCCAGATCCACTTCGCCCGCCGACCGGTCGACCAATGCGACTTCGGCGACGACGATGCCGCCTTCGGCTTCGACCGCTTCGATCGCCTGGCGCGAAGACAGGCCGGTGGTGACCACGTCCTCGACCATCAGCACTTTCTGCCCCGGCGTGATCGCGAAACCGCGACGCAGTTCGAACGTGCCCTCGGGCCGCTCCAGGAACACCGCATCCTTGTCCAGTGCGCGGCCGACTTCATGGCCGATGATCAGGCCGCCCATGGCGGGCGACACGACCAGGTCGATCTCCTGCCGCAATTCGCGCGGCAGCTGCTGCACCGTGGCGCGGGCCAATTTGCCGGCGCGCTCGGCATTCATCAGCACGCGGGCGCATTGCAGATAATTGGCGCTGCGACGGCCCGACGACAGGATGAAATGTCCTTCGAGCAACGCCCCCGCTGCCCGAAATTCCGCCAATACTTCCTCGTCTGTCATGCCGTCATAAATCCATGTCGTGCGACCCGGTGCCATGCGGTCCGGTCGGTTTTTATTCGCATGGCACGCGCGCCGGCGCGCCATGATCGCGCCCCTGTGCGCGGAGCTTGCCGAATAGGCGGCCAAGGGAAGCGTTGCAACAGCGAAGAAAATCTGCTCCGTCATGCTTGAGGCAGGGGAAAACCATGCCTATAAGCCGCGGCAGAACCGAAACGGGCGAGGACTATATAGCGCATGACATGCGCGTCTTCGTTGCAGCGGCGCCAAGGGGTTACGGGGTAGAAGACGCTATGAAGAAGGTGAAATCGCTCGTTCTAGCCGGGTTGTTGGCCTTAGCGCCCACACTCGTTTCGAACGGACCGGCACTGGCTCAGGAGAATGCGGCAACTGCCGCGCCGGCTGCTGAAAATGCCGCCGCACCGGCCGAATCGGCTGCCAACGCCACCGCACCGGCCGCGCAAGCGGCACCCGCCGCCACCGTCGCCGCCCCGCCCCGGATGAAGCCGACCGAAGGCATCGGCATGCCCAAGCCGGGCGAAATCACCCTGCAGGAACAGTTCACCTCCACCGGCCACACCGCGCGCTGGCTGCATGACGTGATGTTGCTGCCGCTGATCTTCGCGATCTCGATCTTCGTCCTGATCCTGATGATCTATGCGATGTGGAAATTCCGTCGCAGCGCCAATCCGGTCCCGTCGAAGACGTCGCACAACACGCTGATCGAAGTGATCTGGACCGTCGTTCCGGTCGTGATCCTGCTGGTCGTCGCGGTGCCCTCCATCGGCCTGCTCGCCGACCAGTATAAGCCCGCGCCCAAGGATGCCGTCGTCGTCAAGGTGACCGGCTATCAATGGTATTGGGGCTATGAATATCCCGACAACGGCATTCCGGAATTCGTGTCCAACATGCTGCCGGAAGACAAGGCGAAGGCCAATGGCGAGCCCTATCTGCTCGCGCCCGACAATCGTCTGGTCCTGCCTGCCGGTCGCCCGATCAAGCTGATCATCACCGGCGCGGACGTGATCCACGCCTTCGCCGTGCCTTCACTCTGGGTGAAGATGGATGCGGTCCCCGGCCGCCTCAATGAGAAGAGCTTCACCATCGACAAGCCGGGCGTCTATTACGGCCAGTGTTCCGAACTGTGCGGCGCCCGCCACGGCTTCATGCCCATCGCGATCGAGGCGCTGCCGCCCGAACAGTTCGACCAGTGGGTGCTTTCGCAGGGCGGCAAGCCCGCCACCGCAGCAGCAGCGGAAAAGACGGCTGACGCCGCGCCCGCCGCCGACGCGAAAATCTGATCAGGGGTAGGAACGTCATGACCACCATCACCGCGGACCATCATCTCGATCATGCCCATGATCATCATGATGCCGATCACAAGCCGGCCTTTTTCCAGCGCTGGTTCATGTCGACGAACCACAAGGATATCGGCACCCTCTACCTGATCTTCGCGATTATCGCGGGCATCATCGGCGGCGCCATTTCCGGCCTGATGCGCGCCGAACTGGCGCATCCGGGCATCCAGTATCTTCAGACCTGGGCGAACATTCAGCACAGCTTGCTGGGCGTCGAGCCTGCGTCGCTGGATCAGGCCTATCATCTGTGGAACGCGCTGATCACCGCCCACGGTCTGATCATGGTCTTCTTCATGGTCATGCCCGCCATGATCGGCGGTTTTGGCAACTGGTTCGTCCCGATCATGATCGGCGCGCCGGACATGGCCTTCCCGCGGATGAACAATGTCAGCTTCTGGCTGCTCATCCCCGCCTTCGCCCTGCTGCTCGGATCGGCCTTCGTACCCGGCGGCACCGGCTATGGCGCGGGCACCGGCTGGACGGTCTATGCCCCGCTCTCGACCAGCGGGTCGGCCGGCCCTGCCGTCGACATGGCGATCCTGTCGCTGCACATCGCGGGCGCTTCGTCGATCCTGGGCGCGATCAACTTCATCACCACCATCCTGAACATGCGCGCGCCGGGCATGACCCTGCATAAAATGCCGCTGTTCGTCTGGTCGGTGCTGGTCACCGCCTTCCTGCTGCTGCTCGCCCTGCCGGTTCTGGCCGCCGCGATCACCATGTTGCTGACCGACCGCAATTTCGGCACCACCTTTTACGACGCGGCCGGTGGCGGCGATCCCGAACTCTACCAGCATCTCTTCTGGTTCTTCGGCCATCCCGAAGTCTACATCATGATCCTGCCGGGCTTCGGCATCGTCAGCCAGATCATCTCGACCTTCAGCCGCAAGCCTGTGTTCGGCTATCTCGGCATGGCCTATGCCATGGTGGCGATCGGCGTCGTCGGCTTCGTCGTGTGGGCGCACCACATGTTCACCACTGGCATGTCGGTGAACGTGAAGATGTATTTCACCGCGGCGACGATGGTCATCGCCGTGCCCACGGGTATCAAGATCTTCTCGTGGATCGCCACCATCTGGGGCGGATCGATCAGCTTCAAGACCCCGATGGTCTGGGCGCTGGGCTTCATCTTCCTCTTCACCGTGGGCGGCGTCACCGGCGTCGTGCTGGCCAATGGCGGCGTGGACGACGTGCTGCACGACACCTATTATGTCGTCGCGCATTTCCACTACGTGCTCTCGCTGGGTGCGGTGTTCGGCCTGTTCGCCGGCTTCTATTACTGGTTCCCGAAAATGTCGGGCAAGATGTACAACGAGTTCCTAGGCCACCTGCACTTCTGGGTGTTCTTCGCCGGCGTGAACCTGTTGTTCTTCCCGATGCACTTCCTGGGTCTGTCGGGTATGCCGCGTCGCTATCCCGACTATCCGGCCGCGTTCGAAAAGTGGAACTCGGTCGCCACTCATGGCTATGAAATCATGGCCGCCGGCATGGGCATCTTCTTCATCAACCTGATCTGGTCGCTGGCGGCCGGCAAGAAGGCGGAAGGCAATCCCTGGGGCGAAGGCGCCACCACGCTGGAATGGACCCTGACCAGCCCGCCGCCCTTCCACCAGTTCGAAACCCTGCCGGTGATCGACGACACGGCGCATCATTAAGCGTTGCCATCATGGGCGCTCCGGTTCGCCGGGGCGCCCCAAGGGTGCCGGGGCGGACAATCTGCCCACAGGCGAGCCCGTTGCCCGGATCAGCCCGGCCGTGTAAAGGCGCCGGGCTGAACCCACGAGGAGATTATGGCCAGTTCGCCGTTCGCCACAGGGGCCCAAACCCCTACAGACAGCCTCATGCTGCCCGCCCATTGGCGCGATTTCGTCGCGCTGACCAAGCCCAGAGTCATGACTCTGGTCGTGTTCACGGGCCTGTGCGGACTGCTCGCCGCGCCAGAGCATATCCACCCCATCCTCGCCTTCACGACGATTCTCTGCATCGCCATCGGCGCCGGCGCCGCTGCCGCGCTCAACCAATGGTATGAGGCGGACATCGACGCAAAGATGAAGCGCACCGCCAATCGTCCGCTGCCCGCCGGCCGGATGGAGCGGCAATCGGCGCTGCATTTCGGCGTCGGCCTCTCCTTTTTCTCGGTGGTCCTGCTGGGGCTGGCGACCAACTGGCTTGCCGCTGCCGTGCTGGCCGTGTCGATCCTCTTCTATGTGCTGGTCTATACGATCTGGCTGAAACCCCGCACCGCGCAGAATATCGTCATCGGCGGCGCGGCCGGCGCCTTCCCGCCGGTCATCGGCTGGGCCGCCGTAACGGGCGACATCAGCGCGCTGCCGGTCGCGCTCTTCATGCTGATCTTCTTCTGGACGCCACCCCATTTCTGGGCGCTCGCGCTGTTCGTGAAGACCGATTATGCCGCCGCCGGCATCCCGATGCTGCCTGTCGTGTCCGGCGAAGTCGTGACCCGTCGCCAGATCTGGGGCTATACCGCGATCATGGCGATCGCTGCGATGGCGCCGGTGCTGCTGCAACTGACCGGCATCGTCTATGGCACAGCCGCGCTGCTGGGCACCGCGCTCTTCGCTGTCTTCGCCTTCCAGGTCTATCGTCGGCGTGAAAGCGATCCGGCCCGCATGGCCCCGGAAAAGCGGTTGTTCAAATATTCGATCCTCTATCTCTTCCTCCTGTTCGGGGCAGTGGTCGTCGACCGCTGGCTGCTCGCATGACGCCCGAGGAAAATGACCGCATCCGCGCCCGGCAAAAATCGCGCGCGCTGGTGATGGGCCTGCTGCTCGGCGCGCTCGTCCTGCTTTTCTACGGCATTACCATTGCCAAGATGGGCGGCAATTGATGGCCAGCCTGCCGCCTTCCCCCTTCGACCGCGATCGCCGTAACCGGCGCACGCTGGTCGCGATGGCGGCGGTGGGCCTCTCCATGCTGGGCCTCGGCTTCGCGTCGGTCCCGCTATATCGCATCTTCTGCGAACAGACCGGTTTTGGCGGCACCACCATGCGTGCCGCCGCCAATGTGCAGGTGCAGCAGGCCACCGGCCACACCATGTCGATCCGCTTCGATTCCAATGTGCAGCCCGGCATGCCCTGGCAATTCTATCCCGAACATCGCACGGATACGGTGACGATCGGGCGCAAGGACATGGCGATCTTCATCGCGAAGAATATGTCGGACAAGCCGGTGACCGGCACCGCCAGCTTTAACGTGACCCCTACGCAGGCGGGCGCCTATTTCACCAAGATCCAATGTTTCTGCTTCACGCAGCAGACGTTGAAGCCCGGTGAAGAGGTCCGCATGCCGGTACTTTATTATGTCGATCCGAAGATTTTGCAGGATCCCGACAACAAGGACACCCAGCAAATTACCTTGAGCTACACCTTCTACCCTGTTGAGCAGGATGGGAAGCCAAGCTAAAGCTGGAAACGATAACGGAAAAGCGAACAGGGAAGAGACGATGGCAGGCGCCAAGAACCACGATTATCACATCCTTCCGCCCAGCATCTGGCCGTTCTTCGGCTCCATGTCGGCGCTGGTCATGGCTCTGGGCGCGATCATGTGGCTGCATCCCGATGCCATGGGGCCGGGGGGTGGCTGGGTCTTCCTGCTGGGCGTGGGCGGCGTGCTCTTCACCTTCTACAGCTGGTGGGCCAATGTCATCGCCGAAGCCCATGCCGGCGACCATACGCCGGTGGTGCAGTTGCACCTGCGCTACGGCATGATCCTGTTCATCGCTTCGGAAGTCATGTTCTTCGTCGGCTGGTTCTGGGCCTTTTTCGACTTCTCGCTTTTCCCCAGCGCGCTCGCCCCGATCGAAGGGATGTTCCCGTCCAAGGGTATCGAGGTCATGAACGCGTTCGAGCTGCCCTTGCTCAACACGCTGATCCTGCTCTGCTCGGGCACCACCGTCACCTGGGCGCATCACGCGCTGATCCATGGCGACCGCGACGGCCTGAAAAAGGGTCTGTGGTGCACGATCCTGCTCGGCCTGCTCTTCTCGTCGATCCAGGCCTATGAATATGCCCATGCGCCGTTCCCGTTCGGCGGATCGCCCTACAGCTCGGGCTTCTACATGGCGACCGGCTTCCACGGCTTCCACGTCATCGTCGGCACCATCTTCCTGATCGTGAACCTGGTGCGCGTTTATAAGGGCCACTTCACCCCGCGCCAGCATTTCGGCTTCGAAGCGGCTGCTTGGTACTGGCATTTCGTCGACGTGGTGTGGCTGTTCCTGTTCGTCGCCATCTATGTCTGGGGCGGCTGGGGCGCACCGGTCCACGGCGGCTGAGGCAACGAACCGCGCCTATGAGATCAAACGGCCGGGGCATCTGCTCCGGCCGTTTTCTTTTGTGTTGATCGGCGATATCCAAAATAGATCCGTTCGCTTCGAGCGAAGTCGAGAAGCGTGCAGCGCCATATCTGCGTTTGGCTTCGCTGAACTCGGCGTTGCCTCGTTTCTCGACTAGGCTCGAAACGAACGGAGAAAATATGCACGTTCTGCGCCATTCCGCGATAAAGATGAAAGTATGACCGATCAGCCCACGCTCGCCCCAGCGCCCGCCCGCATCCCGCTCATCCCGACGATCCTCGTCGCGCTGGCGGTGCTGGTGATGATCGGCCTGGGCGTCTGGCAGGTCCAGCGTCGCGGCGAAAAGGCGGCCGCCCTTGCGCTGGCTGCCGCCAACCCCGGCCGACCGGCAGTTGCCTTCCCGAAACTGCCGCCGGTCGATGCCGACATCCTCTTCCGCCCCTCCTCGCTCCATTGCCTGCGCGTCGTCGGCTGGCGGGTGGAGGCGGGGCGCGCCGCCGACGGATCGACCGGCTATCGCCATATCGCCGAATGTTCGACCGGGGCGGAAGGGCCGGGCGCGCTGGTCGCGATCGGTGTGGGGCAAAAGCCTGACGACAAGCCTGCCTGGACCGGCGGCCAGGTCAGCGGCTGGATTTCGCAAGAGCCCGACCACCGCGCCCTGATAGAACGCATCGGTGGCAAGGCGCCGCCGCTGCGCCCGATGCTGATCGCGCGCACCGCGCCTGCCGGCCTCAAGCCCGCCGCCCCGCCCAGCGCGGCCGATGTGCCCAACAACCATCTCGCCTACGCGGTGCAATGGTTCATCTTCGCCGCCGTCGCGGTCATCATCTACATCCTCGCCCTGCGCCGCCGGAACAAAAGCGCCTAATCGCTTGCTCCCGCGCGCGCGGGTCGCTACCGCGCATTCCCATTATGCAATATCAGAGCACCAGGGGGAGCGCGCCCGCGCTCGGTTTTGAGGATGTGACGCTGGCGGGGCTGGCGTCCGATGGCGGCCTGTATCTGCCGACCAGCTGGCCGGCCTTTACCGCCGACCAGATCAGCGCCCTTGCCGGCCTCTCCTATGTCGAAACCGCCGTCCGGGTGATGGCGCCGTTCGTCGCGGGATCGCTCACCGAAGACGAGTTACGTGAGCTTTGCACCGCCGCTTATGGCCGCTTCAGCCATCAGGCCGTGACCCCGCTAGTGCAGCTCGATCATCAGCACTGGCTGCTCGAACTGTTCCACGGCCCGACGCTGGCGTTCAAGGATGTCGCGCTCCAGCTGCTCGGCCAGTTGTTCGAACGCTTCCTCTCGCGCCGCGACGATCATCTGACCATCGTCGGCGCGACCTCGGGCGATACCGGTTCGGCCGCGATCGATGCGGTGGCCGGCCGTGAGAAGATCGACATCTTCATGCTCCATCCCGAAGGCCGGGTGTCGGACGTGCAGCGTCGCCAGATGACCACGGTGCTGGCCCCCAACGTCTATAATATCGCGATCGACGGTAGCTTCGACGATGCGCAGGCGCTGGTGAAGGCGATGTTCAACGACGCCGACTTCAAGAGCCGCTTCAACCTTTCCGCCGTGAACTCCATCAACTGGGCGCGGTTGATGGCGCAGGTCGTCTATTATTTCTACGCCGCCGTGCGCCTCGGCGCGCCGGGCCGGCAAGTGGCCTTCTCCGTCCCCACCGGCAATTTCGGCGACGTGTTCGCCGGCTATGTCGCAGCGCAGATGGGCTTGCCGGTCGCCAAGCTGATCGTTGCCACCAACGTCAACGACATCCTGCACCGCGCTCTGTCCGAAGGCGACTATAGCCAGGGTCAGGTGGTCGCCACCGCCACGCCCAGCATGGACATTCAGGTCAGCTCGAACTTCGAACGCCTTCTGTTCGACGCCGGCGGCCGTGACGGGATTGCGCTCGCCGACCAGATGCGCGGCTTCGAAGCCAGCAAGGCGATGCGCCTCACCAACGCCCAGCGCGAAGGTGCAGCGCACCTCTTCTCCTCCGCGCGCGTGGATGCCGACGGCATGACCATGGCGATGCGCTGGGCCTATGACGGCGCCGGCCAGATCGTCGATCCGCACAGCGCCATCGGCCTAGCTGCCGCGCGGGAAGCGGGCATCGACGCCTCCATTCCGGTGGTTACGCTGGCGACCGCGCATCCGGCCAAGTTCCGCGACGCCGTCGAGCGCGCGACCGGCACCCGCCCGCCGCTTCCTGCCCGGGTTGGCGACCTGTTCTCGCGTGAGGAAAGCTATGCCAAGCTGCCCGGCACGTTCGAGGCCGTGACCGCCTACGTCGCAGAACGCGCGACCCCGCGGACATAACCAGCCTCCGTTCGGTTCGAGCTTGTCGAGAACCGGATGCGTGATGGTTCTCGACAGGCTCGAACCGAACGGGACATTGCTATGAAACTCAAGACCCTCATCGGCGAACCCTGGTCGGATTACGGCCTGCTCGACTCGGGCGATGGCCGGAAGCTGGAGCGCTATGGCCGTTTCCGCTTCATCCGCCCCGAGCCGCAGGCGATGTGGAAGCCGGCAACGACCGACTGGCGCGCCGACGGCGAATTCATCCCCGGTTCGGACGAGGATGGCGGCGGCCGCTGGTATTATGAAAAGCCGGTCCCGGCCGAAGGCTGGCCGCTGCATTGGCGCGAAGTCACTTTCCAGTCCAGTTGCACCCCCTTCCGGCACCTCGGCTTCTTTCCCGACATGGCGCCGATCTGGGACGATCTGCGTGCCACCTATGCCGACAAGCCCGATGCGGAGGTGATGAACCTGTTCGGCTATACCGGCGTCGGCACGCTGGCCCTGTCGGCCGGCGGTGCGCGGATGGTGCATGTCGACGCGTCGAAGAAATCGGTAGCGCAGGCCCGCGCCAACGCCGCTTTGTCGGGTATGGACGACAAGCCCGTCCGCTGGATCGTGGAGGACGCCGCCAAGTTCGTCGCCCGCGAAGTGCGCCGCAATCGCCGCTATGACGGCATCCTGCTCGACCCGCCCAAATATGGCCGTGGTCCCGATGGCGAAGTCTGGCGGCTGGAAGAGGATCTTCCCGGCCTGATCGCCAATTGCCGGGCGTTGCTCGACGCCGACAGCCGTTTCCTGTTCCTGACCGTCTATGCCGTGCGCATGTCCGCGCTGGCGATCGGCGAATTGCTGCGCCAGGCCTTTGCCGACCTGCCCGGCACGGTGGAAGCGGGCGAGCTGGCCGTAAGGGAAGAAGCGCGCGGCATCGCTCTGCCGACCGCCATCTGGGCACGCTGGAAACGCTGACCGTTAAAATTTGTTAACGGCTCCCTGCTAGAGTCGCGGCCCAATAATAAGGTCGCGCATGTTCAATTCTCTCTCCGCCCGGATCGCTGCCTTTGGTGCGCTGGTCTTCGTCGCGCTGCTGGCGCTCATCTGGATGCTGGTCGATGCGTCGATCCAGACCCGCGACAGCTTTCGTTGGGTCACCCATTCGGCCGAAGTGATCGAGACGATGGACGATGCCCTGTCCGCCCTGCGAGAGGCGGAATCGGGCCAGCGCGGCTTCGTATTGACCCGCAACGCCAGCTTTGCCGATCCGGCCGATGCGCGGCTTGCCGTTTCGCGACAGACGATGGGGCATCTGGTCGAGCTGACCGCCGACAATCCGATGCAGAATATGCGCGCGCGCGAATTGCGCAGCCTGATGGAGCGGCGCATCGAGATGTTGCGCAGCACGTTGGTGGACGCGCGCAGCGGCAATTTCGACAAGGCGCGCACCATCATCGCCAGCGGCACGGGCCGCGATCTGATGGCTATGGTATCACTACGCGTCGACAGCTTTTTGGCCGAAGAACGCGCGCTGCGCCTCACCCGCATCGATGCGGCCGATCGCCGGCTCACCTGGGTGCGGCAACTGGCGCTGGTCGGCGGCCCGATCATCGCGATCGCCATCCTGTCCGTCTCGCTGCTGCTGATCTGGGGCATTCGTCGCCCCGCCGGCGTCATCCGCCGGGCGATGACGGCGCTGGGCGATGGCGACCGTTCCATGCGCGTCACCACCGCCATGGGATCGCATGAATTCGCGCAACTGGCGTCCGGCTATAATGAAATGGCCGGCCAGTTGCAGGCGGCGATCGCCGATCAGGGCCGCAGCGAGCAGGAATTGAAGGTCGCCCATGGCGAATTGATGCGCAACAGCAGCATCCTGCGCGAACGCGGCGAGGTGATCGAATTGCTGGGCGGCATGGCCCACCGCATGCAGGCCGCCCGCACGGACGAGGAACTGGCGCAGGTCATCCGTGTCTTCGTGCCGCGCGTGCTGCCGGGTATCGCCGGCGCGCTCTACGCCCATAATAACAGCCGCAACCTGCTGGTGCCCATCACCGGCTGGGGTGGTTTCGTACCCAGTCAGGATGGCTTCGCGCCCGACCAGTGCTGGGCGCTGCGGCGCGGGCAGAGCCATTTCGTGGCCGAGCCCGGCGGCGACATCGTCTGCGGCCATGTCGCTGCGGACGCCATCTATCATTGCGAGCCGCTGCTGGCCGGCGGCGAGGTGATCGGCACCCTCTATCTGGAGGGCGTGATCGGGGAGGAAAGCGGCTTCCGCCTGACCGTGATGGCGGAAAATATCAGCTCCGCGTTGGTCAACCATCGCCTGCAACGGGGGCTGCGCGAACAGACGATCCGCGATCCGCTGACCGGCCTGTTCAACCGCCGCTATATGGAAGAGGCGCTGACGATCGAGATCGCCCGCGCCCGCCGCTCCGGCGTGCCTCTGAGCGCCGTCATGTGCGACGTCGATCATTTCAAGCGGTTCAACGACGAATTCGGCCATGATGCCGGCGACGTCGTGTTGCAGGCGGTCGCCAATGAAATGCGCGGCCGCTTCCGCGATGGCGACATCGTCTGCCGCTATGGCGGGGAGGAATTTGCCGTCATCGCGCCGGGCACGACCGCGCAGGCGCTCGCCGGCCGGGTTGAGGATGTGCGCAAGGGCATCACCGAAATCGTCCTGCGCCATGGTGGCCGGGCGCTGGGGTCCACCAGCATGTCCTTCGGCATCGCGACCTGGGACGACAGCATGGCGGGCGACGGGGCCGCGCTGCTGCAACTGGCCGACGCAGCCCTCTACCGGGCCAAGCGCGAAGGCCGCAACCGCACCGTCATCGACATGCAGCAGGCGGCCTGATGGCATCGAATAATAGGCGATGAGTGAAATTTCCCCGGCGCAGGCCGGGGTCCAGATCCACGGTCTGAACTGGGCCCCGGCCTGCGCCGGGGACCATGGGTGTCGGCTTCGTTCTTGGTGCTGGTATCAGGCGAGCGTCAGGTAGATTTCCGCCTCGATCAGCCAGTCGCCGCTGACGTTGCGCCATTTGGCACTATATTGGCCCGACGCGACGGTCGTGCCGCCGACCATGCCGGTCCAATGGCCATGTTCCATCGCGATCGGTTCGACCGGCGATGCGATGATGTTGTTCGGCGTGCGGGTGTAGACCATCCGCTCCTTCGCCGCGAATTCGCGCTTCCACGCCAGCAACTGCGCCTCGCGCCCGGCGATGATGCCGCTGTCGGTACCGGTCATCATCACGACATTCATCGTCAGCAACGGCCCGATGGCGCTCAGGTCCGCCTCCGCCAGCGCACGATTGAAGGCGGCGCGCGCCATGCGGATGGCGAGGTCAGCGGTGGCGGTCATGTCCAGCTATTATCCTGAAACCCGTTCGCTCTGAGCTTGTCGAAGGGCCGTTTTTCTTGAAGCAAAGGGCAAGGCTTCGACAGGCTCAGCCCGAACGGGAAACCATAATGGTAGGATCACCCGCAGCGCGCCGACGTGATCACCATCGCATCATCATAGCTGACGGTCAGCCGATCGGGCCGGAAATCCATCGTCATCGCCATGCCGGGGCCGCCCCAGCGCAGCGTCTTCGCGCCCGACGCTTTAAGCAGTGCCGCACCGACTTCAGCGCTGGCCTTCTGCCCGGTGAAGCCATCCAGCCCGTCATTCCTGCACGGCCCCTCGGCAGTCGCCGGCGGGGTCGCCGGCCCTTCGCTCCCCGCGCCGGCACATGCGGACAGGCCCAGCATCATCAGACCCACAATCGCCATCCGCATCACCGCTCTCCTTATTCCGTGCGCGTCATCTTCAGCCGGCCGTTGCGGACGGCAAAAGCCATGCGGCCTTCCACCAGGTCAACCGCGTCCCGGCCGAATTGTTCATAGCGCCAGCCTTCCAGGATCGAGAGGCCTTCGCGCACGCCCGCCGCCAGCGCGTCGATATCGTCGGTCCGCGCGATCAGCCGCGCCGCGACATTGATATCGCGCGACCGGATCTTGAGCAGCAGCTTGAGCAGATCGGCGACCAGCGCGCCATCCTTGCCTAGCCCCGGCCGGCGCGGCTCGCGATCGGGCATTTCGTCGCGCCCCAGCGGCTGATGCTTGGCCAGCGCGTTCATCAGCCGCGCGCCGATATCATTGGTGCGCCAAGTGGCGGACAGGCCGCGTACCTTGCCCAGTTCTTCCTGATTGCGCGGTGGATGGCTGGCGATGTCGGCCAGCGTCTCGTCCTTGACGATGCGGCCGCGCGGCAGATTCTTGTCCTGTGCCTCGATCTCGCGCCATGCGGCCAGCGCCTTCAAGCGGCCCAGCACGTCCGGCTTCTTGCTGGCGATGCGCACGCGCTGCCAGGCCTGCTGCGGGTCGTTTTCATAATGGGACGGATCGCTGATCCGCTCCATTTCCTGGTCCAGCCAGTCGCCACGCCCGGTCTTGCGCAATTCTTCCAGCATCTTGGGGAAAATCTGGATGAGGTAGGTGACGTCGCCGATCGCATAATCGATCTGGCGCTTGTCCAGCGGGCGCCGCGCCCAGTCGGTGAAGCGCGCGCCCTTGTCCAGCACCACGCCCATCCACGCATCGACCAGATTGCCGTAACCAATCTGTTCGCCAAGGCCGAGCGCCATCGCTGCAATCTGCGTATCGAACATCGGGTGCGGCGTCTTGCCGGTCAGATTGTGGACGATCTCGATATCCTGCCCACCGGCATGGAAGACCTTGAGCACATCCTCATTGTTGACCATCAGGTCGAGCAGAGGCGTCATGTCCAGCCCCGGCGCCTTGGGGTCGATCGCGGCCGCCTCATGCGGGTCGGCGACCTGCACCAGGCACAGTTCGGGCCAATAGCTGTTTTCCCGCATGAATTCGGTATCGACGGCGATGTACGGGGATTTTGCGATGCGGGCGCAGAAATCGGAAAGAGTCTTGCTGTCGGTAATCAGCGGATGAATTTGCATATGGTCTTCGATCTTATTATGGGCTGGCCCGCGTCCGCGGGCTGGTCAATGTTTGACAATGTCGGCCATAGCTGGACTGCAACAGTTTGTCATTTCCGTAAAACGAATCTGAAAGATGTAAACGCCATGCACGCCTATCGCACTCATACCTGCGGCGCCCTGACCACAGCGGAAGTCGGCAATGTGGTCCGCGTGTCCGGCTGGGTGCATCGCAAGCGCGATCATGGCGGCGTGCTGTTCGTCGATCTGCGCGACCATTATGGCATTACCCAGATCGTGGCGAAGGCCGACAGCGATCCGCTCCGCGCGCTGGAATCGCTCCGCCTCGAATCCGTCGTGACGATCGAGGGGAAAGTCGTCGCCCGCGCCGCCGAAGCCATCAACCCCAAGATGGCGACCGGTGAGATCGAAGTCGTGGCCGATAGCGTGACCATCCTGTCCGCCGCCGCCGAACTGCCGTTGCCGGTCGCGGGTGAGCAGGATTATCCCGAAGATATCCGCCTGCGCTATCGCTTCCTCGACCTGCGCCGCGAAACGCTGCACGCCAACATCGTGAAGCGCACCAAGGTCATTTCCGACATGCGCCGCCGTATGGAAGGCGTGGGTTTCACCGAATATTCGACGCCGATCCTGACGGCGTCTTCGCCCGAAGGCGCACGCGACTTTCTGGTGCCGTCGCGTATCCATCCCGGCAAATTCTACGCCCTGCCGCAGGCGCCCCAGCAATATAAGCAGCTGCTGATGGTCGCGGGTTTCGACCGCTATTTCCAGATCGCACCCTGCTTCCGCGACGAAGACCCGCGCGCCGACCGTCTGCCGGGCGAATTCTACCAGCTTGACCTCGAAATGAGCTTCGTCACGCAGGAAGACGTCTGGAACACGATGGAGCCGGTCATCGCTTCGGTGTTCGAGGAATTTGCCGAGGGCAAGCCAGTTACCCCCGCAGGCAGCTTCCCGCGCATCCCCCATGCCGAAGCGCTGCTCAAGTACGGCAGCGACAAGCCCGATCTGCGCAACCCGATCATCATTCAGGACGTGACCGACCATTTCGTGGGGTCAGGCTTCGGCATCTTCGCCAGCCTGGTCGATGGTGGCGCGCGCATCCGCGCCATCCCGGCGCCCGGCGCAGGCGCCGGCAGCCGCAAATTCTTCGACGACATGAATGTCTGGGCGCGGGGCGAAGGCTATTCGGGCCTTGGCTATATCAACATCAAGGATGGCGTGCCGGGTGGTCCCATCGCCAAGAATCATGGTGAAGAAGCCACCGCCAAGCTGATCGCGGCGCTCGGCCTCGGCCCGAACGACGGCGTGTTCTTTGCCGCTGGCAAGGAAACGCAGGCCGCCAAGCTCGCCGGCCTCGCCCGCATTCGCGTGGGCGAACAGCTGGACCTGATCGACAAGGATCGGTTCGACCTGTGCTGGATCGTGGACTTCCCCTTCTACGAATATGATGAGGATTCCAAGTCGATCGACTTCGCCCACAACCCCTTCTCCATGCCGCAGGGCGGGTTGGACGCGCTGAACAATCAGGATCCGCTGACCATCAACGCCTATCAATATGACATGGTCTGCAACGGCTTCGAAATCGCATCGGGGTCTATCCGTAACCAGTCGCCCGAACTGATGGTCAAGGCGTTCGAACTGGTCGGGCTGTCCCAGCAGGATGTGGAGGAGCGCTTCGGCGGCCTCTACCGGGCCTTCCAGTACGGCGCTCCGCCGCATGGTGGCATGGCCGCTGGCGTCGATCGCATCGTGATGCTGCTGTGCGGCGCGCAGAATCTGCGCGAAATCACGCTCTTCCCGATGAACCAGCGCGCCGAAGACCTGCTGATGGGCGCGCCCAGCGCGGCCGAGTTCAAGCAGCTGCGCGAACTGCACGTCCGCGTCGTGGAGCCGCAGGCGAAGGCATAACGCTTCACCCAGTGGCGGAAGACTTTTTCGCGCAGTGACGCAGAGATCGCAGAGCAAAACTCGGCGTCCTCTGCGCCACTGCGCGATTATTTTTCCGGTTCACGCGGAGACGCGGAGACATTGCGCAACGCCTCCGCGTGAATCATTCCTGTCTCCCGCCCGGCGCCCGATTTGACTTTTCCGTTTCTCCAGCGTTGCCTGCTATTCCAACAGCACAGGAGACGCGCTCATGACCATCGACCTTGCCGATTACGAACAGGGCGCGAAATATAAGGGCGACTATGAAGCCGACCTCGCTTCGCTCCAGCAACGGTTGGCGAAGATTCAGGTCGCCCATATCCTGCACGGCAAGCGCAGCGTCATCCTTCTGGAAGGGTGGGACGCAGCGGGCAAGGGCGGCATCATCAAGCGGATGAGCGCCGACTGGGATCCGCGCTATTATCAGGTCCATCCGATATCCGCGCCGACGCAGATCGAACAGGACCATCATTTCCTCTGGCGTTTCTGGACGCGCCTGCCCGCCAGCCACAATATCGGCATCTTCGACCGCAGCTGGTACGGCCGCGTGCTGGTCGAGCGGGTAGAGGGCTTTTGCAGCAAGGCCGACTGGAAGCGCGGCTATGACGAAATCAACGCCTTCGAAAAGCAGCTGGCGCAGGCCGGGACCAATTTCGTGAAGCTGTTCGTCCACATCACGCAGGAAACGCAGGACGAACAGCTGGCCCAGCGGCTCGACACGCCATGGAAGCGGTGGAAGACCGGTGCCGACGATTATCGCAACCGGGGCAAGCGGGCGGACTATCTCGACGCGATGCAGGCGATGTTCAAGAAAACCGACACCAAGCATGCGCCCTGGCAGGTGATCGACAACAACAACCGCAAGGCCGGGCGGATCGCCGCGCTGACCTATGTCGCCGATCGGCTGGAGGCACTGGTGCCGATGGACTTTCCGGACGCCGATCCGGCGATCGTGAAACTGGCGCGCGATGCCTTTGGATATAAAGTAAAAGCATAATAAAAACAGCACTTTGTCACAAATCTGTCATCAAAATCTAACGCCGCATTTACCATTTTGGGTCTAATCGGGCGATCATGTTGGTCGCCCCCATAATATCGGACGCTATGCCGTCCTTGCCAGATCCGCCCCGATCCGGTCTGCCGGCCTCTGGCCTGCCCCTGGCCGAGCGCAGCCCGGTCATTCGACTGGGCCGACCGCTCAGCGAAGCGGTGGACTGGTTCCAGCGCGATTCGGGGTTGCGCCTGCTGCCGGTGCTGGACATGGCCGATCGCCCGGTCGGCGCCATCTATGAGCGCGACATGCGCCGCATCCTGTTCAACCCTTTCGGCCATGCGCTGCTGCGCAATCCCAGTTTCGGCGGCCGTCTGGACGATCATGTCCGCCCTTGCGCCTGTGTCGATCGGGCCGAGAGTGTCGAGGGTCTGGTAGATTTGTTCGCGGCGCAGGGCACCGGCTGCGAAGGGCTGATCGTCACCGACGGCGGCCGTTATGCCGGTGTGCTGGGTGGCCAGCTATTGCTGCGGCTTGCGGCCGAGCGCGATGCGCGCGTGGCGCTGGAGCGGGCCGTGCGGGTCGAACAGATCACCCATGAAAGCGCGTCCTTCCGCCATGATATCGCGACGATGATCGCCGACATGGCGGCCATGGCGGAGCGCTTGTCGGCGCTGGCGGGGCAAGCCGCCGAGCGGGCGGCCGGCGACGGCGCGGATTCGGCCGCGATGGCGGTCGCGGCGGCGCAGACGGCCGAGCGGCTGGGCGAACTGGCGGCCGGCGGCATCGAACTGGGTCAGCTGTTCCGCGCGATGGAGGCCGAAGCGGAGGCCGCCGGCGCCGCCATTGCGGAGGCCGCGGCGCGCAGCCGATCCGGCGTCGAGCGCAGCGCCGCGCTGCGGACGGAGGCCGACGGCATCGGCGAAGTCATCGCCCTGATCGACAGCATCGCCAAAGCCACGACCATGCTGGCGCTCAATGCCGGGATAGAGGCGGCCCGCGCCGGGGAAGCGGGGCAGGGCTTTGCCGTGGTCGCGCGCGAAGTGAAGTCGCTCGCCCAACAGACGCGCGACGCTGCGGCGGGCATATCCGGGCGTATCGACCATATTCGCGCCGCGATCGGCGAAGTGGCGGCCAGCCACGCGCATATGGATGCCACCATGGCCCGTGCCGACCGACTGTCGGCGGCGGTGTTCGAAGCGGTCGCGCGTCAGAGCGCCTTCAGCCGCACCATGGGGCAAAGCGTGGCGGAAGCCGGTGCCTCCAGCGCCCATATCCGCACCGGCGCACGCCAGATCAGCGACAATGCGCAGGCTACGGCGCTGGCGGCGCGGGGCATGCGCGACGTGGCGGACACATTGGCGCGTGAGGCGCATCGGCTGGAGCAGCGCGCCGGCGGCTTCATCGCGGCGATTCGCGCGGCCTGAGCACCCTTGGCTAATATCGCGCTGGCATCGCCGCGAGAAAGCGTTAGGCTGTCCTTCCATAAAAAGGAGAGGACGCCATGCTCGTGATGTTCGTCGGCACCGATCGCACCCAGACCGCGATCAACCCCGCGCAGGTCACCTTCGTCACCCAGGTCAGCGACGGCACCCGCATCCGCTTCGGCGAGGGGCGCAGCGTGACCGTCACCGAACCGATCGACGCCGTGCTCGACAGCCTCAACCAGGCGCTACGCCCGCACGAATGAAGGATGGCCGTGTTCCTGTAGTCGCAGGAACACGCGCTTTCCCCGATTGTCATGGCTGGTCGATGGGGTGTGTTTCACGCCGGATAGGCGATCGTCATCACTTCATATTCCTTTTCCCCCGCCGGCAATCGCACCCGGCGCAGGTCGCCCACGGCCGCGCCGCGCAAGGCCCGCGCGATCGGCGATCCCCATCCGATCCGCCCGGCATCCACATCCGTCTCGTCATTGCCCACGATCGTCACGGTGCGGTGATTATCATCCTCATCGGCGATGGTGATGGTTGCGCCGAAATAGACCCGGTCCTTGTCCGGCTGCTGCCGCGCATCGACGACCTTGGCGTCCTTCATCTTCTTCGACAGGCGCTTCAACTGAAAGTCGATCTCCCGCATCCGCTTGCGGCCGTAGAGATAATCGCCATTCTCGCTGCGATCGCCATTGCCCGCCGCCCAACTCACCACCTCGACGATCGCCGGCCGCTCGACGCCCAGCAGATGGTCATATTCGGCCCGCAGCTTCGCGAAACCTTCGGGGGAGATATAATTGGGATAGGGGGTGGTCATTCCGCTGCCTTAATGGCCATTCCCATCTACGTCATCCCGGGCCTGACCCGGGATCCCGCTTTCTTTCTTCAACACGAGCAAGAGAAGCGGGATCCCGGATCAAGTCCGGGATGACGATGTGCGTATGAATCAGCCCGGCGTCTGCTTGCCCAGATAGCGGCTCAGCACGGCGCTCGTCCCCCGGAACTTCGCCCGCTCCGGGTTCATCGCTTCATAGACCACCGCATTTTCGAGCACGCGCTGCACATAGTTGCGCGTCTCGAAAATCGGAATCTGCTCGATCCAGCGCAGCATGTCGGCGCCGGGCATGCGCGGGTCGCCATTGGCGCGGACCCATTTGTTCACATTGCCCGGCCCGGCATTATAGGCCGCCACCGCCAAGGGGTAACTCCCGCCATAATAGTCCAGCATCCGCTGAAAATAGCCCGATCCCAGCATGATATTATAGCTGGGTTCGTTCAGCGATCCGGGATTGTAGCTCATGCCGAGCTTCCCCGCCTGTTCGCGCGCCGTGCCGGGCATCAGCTGCATCAGACCGCGGGCGCCGGCATGGGATACGATCTGCCGGTCGAACTGGCTTTCCTGCCGGGCGATGGCATGGACCATGGTCCAATTATATTGCGCTTCCGACGGCACCGGCACGCGCGGAAAAGCCGCCTCGCCATAGCCGGTCAGGCCGCTCGACACGGCGCGGCGGCCCACCATCACGCCCATGTCGGGGCGGCCGATCTTCTGCGCCAGCTCGGCGGCCAGATAATGGTCGACGTCGCTGTCGGCATTGTTGGCGATCGCGCGGGCGAATTTGCTCTGGTCTTCCCAATAGCCCATCTGGCCCAGCGCCCGGACGGCGCGCACGACCGTGCGATTGTCGAAGGCGGCGCGTTCGGCCGCCGATATCGGCACCGGCCGCTCGACCGTGGCGGGGGCGGGGATCGGCCGGCCCAGCCGTTCCAGCGCCAGCTGCCCGTAAAACTGGTCGGGATAGACGCCCGCCTGGGCGAAATAATTGTTGGCGTTGGCCTGATCGCCGGCCTGCAACGCGGCACGACCGGCCCAATAATAGCCCTTCGACCGGGTCTGGGGCGATTTGGCGGCGTCGGCATAGCGGCGGAACATGATGACCGCATCGGTCGGCCGGTTGAGATTGTAGAAGGCGGTGCTGCCCGCCAGCCAGGCCAGGCTGGTATAATCGTCGCGCACGCCGATCGGCTGGATGCTGACATCGGTGCCGGGCGGGATCGCATCGTCGATCTTGCTGGCGATGCCATAGGCAAAGCTCCACTGGCTGTCATTGGCGGCGGCGCGCGCCTGCCCCAGCAGAAGCTCGTAGAATTTCTCGGCATTGGACGGGCGGTAGGTGACGCTGCCCCGGTTCGCCAGATATTGCCGCGCCGCGACCCAGTTACCGGTATCGCGCAGCCATGCCGCCTTGTCGGCGATATAGCCCGCATCGCTGGCGCCGATCCCCTCGGCCGCCTGCATCAGCGATGCGGCATCGGGCGACTGGCGGCGGAAGGCGATCCGCGCCTGGAACGCGGCCCGTCGCGCCGGGCTGACATAGGCGATCATCCGCGCCGCGCCATTGCTGTCATTGGCCCATAGCAGCGCATCGGCGCGCTGGTCATGATCGGCCGGCGTCAGGCTGGACCCGAACAGCGACAACAGCCGCGCCTCGTCCGTCACGCTCAGCGATCCGCCGATCCAGGCGTTCCGCGCGGCGACCCGCGCCTCGTCCATGCGCCCCAGCTGCATCAGCGCCACTGCGTTGCGGGCATGGCCGGTCGCGGTGCGCGCCGGGAAGCGGGCGAAGAAGCCGGCCACCTGATTGGGATCGAAACTGTCGGGATTGATGCCCGTTTCCGCCAGCCGCCGCATCCGGTCCTCGCCCGGCCAGCCGGGATTGGCGACGATGAAGCTGGCATAGGTGGAAAAGCCCAGGCCATCGCTCTGCTGAAGCGCGCGCCATGTGTTGATCGTGCCGGTGACGCTGCTGTCCTGCGCCACGCCGATTCGGCTCTGCGCCTGCTGCCAGGGGCTGGGCTGGCTGTCTTGGGCGGGCAACTGCTGCACCATGGGGCCGCTGGTCGCGGGATATTCCGGTGGAATGCGCTGAACCGTTTCGGTTTGCGCGCCGGCACCGGCGGTCATCAGCAATAAGGCGATAATAGGCATGCGGATCAGGTAACTTTCGACAATCGGGGGCGTGCGCATGCTGGACATAATCGCAATTGCATCCTTATCAGGCCCTGAATGACGCGCTATAGCGCGCGGCTCGACCGATCATGCCCCGGCTGCCCGGAGATTTGAAGGAGTTTAATCATGTTTTCGGGCTCGATTCCGGCTCTGGTGACCCCGTTTCGCGACGGACGGGTGGATGAGGCGGCGTTTCGCGCGCTGGTCGACTGGCAGATAGAGGAAGGATCGAGCGCGCTCGTTCCCTGCGGCACGACCGGTGAAAGCGCCACCATGACGGTCGAGGAGCATAACCGGGTCATCGCCATCTGCGTCGATCAGGCCGCCGGCCGCGTTCCCGTGATCGCCGGCTGCGGCTCCAACGATACGCGGATCGCGCTCGAACATATGTATGCGGCGCAGGGCGCGGGCGCGAACGCCGCGCTGGTCGTCGCGCCTTATTATAACAAGCCCAATCAGGACGGCGTGTACCAGCATTTCGCTTATCTGGCCGAACGCTGCGACCTGCCCATCGTCCTCTATAATGTGCCCGGCCGCACCATCACCGATATCGGCGTGCCGGTCATGTATCGTCTGGCGGAAGAATATCAGTCGATCGTCGGGATCAAGGATGCGACCGGCAATCTGGGCCGCGTCACGGCCCAGCGTCTGGCCTGCGGTCCCGACTTCTGCCAGCTGTCGGGCAATGACGAAACGGCGCTGGGCTTCAACGCCATGGGCGGACGCGGCTGCATCAGCGTCACCGCCAATGTCGCGCCGCGCCTGTGCGCCGAATTTCAGGCAGCCTGCGCCGCGCATGATTGGGATGGCGCATTGGCGTTGCAGGATCGTCTCTATCCCCTGCACGATGCGCTGTTCAGCGATTCGTCACCCGGCCCGGTCAAATATGCGCTCACCCGCGTCCGCGCCGACATGCCCAGCGACGTGCGCCTGCCGATCACCTGGCCGTCCGAATCGAGCCGTTCGGCGGTCGATCGCGCACTGGAAATCGCCGGCCTCGTGTAAAGTCGGGGCCGATGGCCCATATGATGTGGCCCCATAGAGTGAAATGAGTAGTTAGACAGTCATGGCCCGCCCCCGTCCCGCAACCTTCGACAAGAAGAAGATCGTCGCCGAAAACCGGCGCGCGCGTTTCGATTATTTCATCGAGGACGTGTTCGAAGCAGGCATCGCCCTGCAGGGCACGGAGGTGAAGGCCCTGCGCGGTGGTGAGGGCAATATCGCCGAAAGCTATGCCGAGGTGAAGGGTAACCAGGTGTTTCTGGTGAACAGCAACATCCCCGAATATAGCCACGGCAACCGCGAAAATCACGAACCCAAGCGCCCCCGCAAGCTGTTGCTGCACGAGCGGGAGATCGAGAAGATGCACAGCGCCGTCTCGCGCAAGGGCATGACGTTGGTGCCGCTGATGATCTATTTCAACAGCACCGGCCGGGCCAAGATCGAGCTGGCGCTGGCCAAGGGCAAGCAGACCCACGACAAGCGCGAGACGATCAAGGATCGCGACTGGAAACGGGATCAGCAGCGCATCATGCGGGACAAGGGCTGATCCATGGATAATCGGCTCACCCGCTGGTGGCATGCCAATGCCCCGACCCGCGAATCGCTGGAAAAGAGCCGTATCCTTGCCCCCGTCGCCCATCGCGTCCTCGAACCCTCGCTCTGGCGCTTCACCCGCCGTTCGGTGCCGCGCGGCGTGGCGCTGGGCCTGTTCGTCGGCATCTTCCTGCTGATCCCCGGCATCCAGATCGCCGGTGCCGCGCTGCTCGCGCTGCCCGTCCGCGCCAATATCCCGGTCGCCGCCGCGATGACCTTCCTTTCCAACCCGGCGACCACCCCGCTCATCCTGATGGCGTCGGTGTGGCTGGGCAACTGGATGCTCGGCCGCAGCGCCGATGCGTCGGGCTTCATGGCGCTGGTCGATGGCCATGCCTCGGTCAGCCAATGGACCACATGGCTGCTCTCCGAAGCCGCGCCGGCCATGCTGATCGGCCTCTTCCTCATCTCGCTCGCCAGCGCCGCGATCGGCTATGTCATCGCCGACTGGTTCTGGCGCCGCCGCATGGGCCGGAAATGGCAGGCGCGCAAATTGAGGATTGGCAAGGTCCATAAAAGCGGCGCATTGGAGAAGGTGACGGGCGCCTGACGCCTGCATATTCCGGTATCAAAGCAGGACATTGGGTTTGAAAAGAGGTGAAGAGGCCTGGCTGAACCAGCCGCGCTCGCGCTTGGCGTTGCCGCTGTTGATCTTGGCCGCCCTGGCGTCTGCCGCCCTCATCCTCTACGCCGTGGGCAGCTGGCCGCTGGCCGCCGGTTTCGGCGCGACCATCCTGACCGCCGCTGCGCTGCTGACCTGGTACCAGCATCTCTATCCGCCCCAGATATCCGACCGCGAAGCCACGCCCGACTGGACCGTCGCCCGCGCCGCTGCCGACGCGTCCAGCATGGCGATCGCCGTCACCGACCGGGCCGGACGGCTGGTCTGCGCCAGCGACCTGTTCGGCGAATGGTTTCCCGGCTATCCGACCCCGCCGGCCATCACCACGGACGAAGCGCTGGCCGACACGCTGGCGAAAGCCGCCCGCGCCGCCTGGCGCGATGGGGAGGCCAGGCATGAGGGCATGGCGCAGGGTGCGCTGCGCCTCGACATCGACATCGCCCGCACCGGCCGGTCGGAAGATTATCTGCTCTGGCGCTTCACCCCGGTGCGTCAGCCCAGCGCCCTGGACGACGTCAATCGCTTCCTGACGGGGGAGGCTGGCCGCCAGCTGGGCGAAGCGGGCATCATGGCGGTGATGATCGGCGGGGAAGGGCGCATCCGCGCCGCCAATGGCGCCTTCCTGCTGCGCGCCGCAGGCCGCATCGACGCCAATATCAGCGGCCGTGATTTCGCCGCCCATATGCGCGTGGATGACAAGGGCCGCCTGTTTTTGGCGCGCGAAGAACAGGGCGGCCTGCCGCTGCGCCTGCTCCAGGTGCCGCTGAAGCGCGCCGCCCAGCCCAATGGCGCCCAAGCCTCCATGCAGGACGGCCCGATGCTCCTGCTGCTGATCGACGAGCCTTCGGGCGGTGGCGGCACGTCGGCGCTATCCTATATCGAAACCCTGCTGTCGCTGCTGCCGTTCGGCCTCGCCATGGCGGATCGCGACGGCCGCGTACTTTTCCTCAACAACGCCTTCGCCCGCGTCGCCGGCCTGCGCGATGGCGAGAAGCCGAGCTATCCCGGCGACCTCGTCGTGCGGGAGGATCAGGCGGCGGTGGCCGACGCGGTGCGTCGCTTTGCCGTCGGCCCGCAAATGTCGGGCGACATCGCGGTGCGTATGCGCGACAATCCCGACGATCCGATCGCGCTGTCCCTTGCCGGCGTGCGCGGCCTTGGCGAAGCGGCGGTCCTGCTCAGCCTCAAGGACAATAGCGAGGAGAGCAATCTCAAGCGCCAAGTCGCGCAGGCGACCAAGATGCAGGCGATCGGCCAGCTGGCCGGCGGCGTCGCGCATGACTTCAACAATATCCTGACCGCGATCATCGGCCATTGCGACCTGATGCTGATGCGCCACACGCCCGGCGACAGCGACTATGACGATATTCAGCAGGTCAAATCGAACAGCAATCGCGCCGCCGGCCTCACCCGCCAGCTGCTTGCCTTCTCGCGTCAGCAGACGTTGCGCCCGCAAATCCTGCAACTGCCCGACATCGTCGCCGACGTCTCCACGCTCCTGAAGCGCCTGCTGGGCGAAAATGTGAAGCTGGACGTCACCCATGGCCGCAATCTGGGCGCGATCCGCGCCGATCCGGGCCAGCTGGAGCAGGCGGTCGTCAATCTGGCGGTCAACGCCCGCGACGCGATGCCCGAAGGCGGCACCGTCAATATCCAGACCTATGCCGTCCCCGCCATCAAGGTGCGGGAAATGCGCCAGCAGATCCTGCCGGCCGCCGACTATACCGCGTTGCGCGTGTCCGACACCGGCCTTGGCATTCCGCCGGACATATTGGCGAAGATCTTCGAACCTTTCTTCACCACCAAGGAATTGGGCAAGGGCACCGGCCTTGGCCTCTCCACCGTCTATGGCATCGTGAAACAGTCGGGCGGCTATATCTTCGCCGAATCCGAACTGGGTCGCGGCGCCAGCTTCGTCATCTATCTGCCGGTCCATAGCGGCGCCGACCTAGAACAGGCCGTCGCGCCAAAGCCATCCGCGCCGCGCGCCGAAACCTGGGGCACCGGCACCGTGCTGCTGGTGGAGGATGAAGATATGGTCCGCGCCGTCGCCGAACGCGCGCTGACGCGGCAAGGCTATAAGGTGCTGACCGCCAATGACGGTGAGCAGGGGCTGGAGGTGTTGAACGGCGCGGAGAAAATCGACCTGCTGATTTCCGACGTCGTCATGCCCAATATGGACGGTCCCGCCATGGTGGCCCAGGCCCGCCGCGCCTATCCCGACCTGCCGGTGCTGTTCATGTCCGGCTATGCGGAGGAGCAACTGCGCAAGTCGATCGACATCGCCAATGTCGCCTTCCTGCCCAAGCCCTTCTCCGTCAACCAGCTGGCCGAAGCCGCCCGCGACGCATTGGCGACCCGGCCGGCCGAATAGCTCTGCGCTGGATCAAGGTGAATATGCTGGGCAATGCCGCCGCGATGCGGTAGCGATTCGGCTGCATCAATGTGGGATAAGCAGCATGTCGGACGCCAAGAGCATATTGATCGTCGAGGATGAGGCGATGATCGGCATGATGCTGGAGGATTATCTCGACGCGCTGGGCTATCGCCTGCATGGCCTTGCCGCCTCTGTCGATGAGGCCTGTGCGCTGGCGCGCGAAGGCGGCTTCGACGCGGCGCTGGTCGACTGCAATTTGCAGGGTGAAAAAAGCTGGCCCGTGGCCGATATATTGGCGCAAGCGAACATCCCCTTCATCTTCGCTACCGGTGGCATGGCCGACGATCTGCCTTCCACCCATGCCGACCGGCCGACATTGGCCAAGCCCTTCACCATCGGCGCCGTAGAACGCGCTTTGGGCAAGGTTCTGGGCGGCTAGAAACAGGATTACGGGAACAGGATAGGAAATTTTCGTTCCCCTCTTGTTCTTGTAGAACAAACAGGATACATCATCGTCCAGGCACACGGAACCTCTGCGTTCCGCTTGACAGAGGACTGGCCGATGACTGCACTGCTCTCACTCATCGATTCCAAGAAGACGGGAAACATGGACAGACAGAAAGCATTGGACGCGGCGCTCGCGCAGATCGACCGCGCCTTCGGCAAAGGCTCGGCGATGAAGCTTGGCAGCCGGGAGAAGCTGGAGATTGAAGCCATCTCCACCGGCTCCCTCGGCCTCGACATCGCGCTCGGCATCGGTGGCCTGCCCAAGGGGCGGATCATCGAAATCTACGGCCCGGAAAGCTCCGGCAAGACGACGCTGGCGCTGCATGCCATCGCCGAAGCGCAAAAGGGCGGCGGCACAGCTGCCTTTGTCGACGCGGAACATGCGCTCGACCCCGGCTATGCCAAGAAGCTGGGCGTGGACATCGACGAACTGATCGTGTCGCAGCCGGATACCGGCGAACAGGCGCTGGAAATCGTCGATACGCTGGTTCGCTCCAACGCCATCGACATCCTCGTGATCGATTCGGTCGCGGCCCTGGTGCCGCGCGCGGAAATCGAAGGCGAAATGGGCGACAGCCATGTCGGTCTTCAGGCCCGTCTGATGTCTCAGGCGCTGCGCAAGCTGACCGGCTCGATCTCGCGCTCCAAATGCATGGTGATCTTCATCAACCAGGTGCGCATGAAGATCGGCGTGATGTACGGTAACCCGGAAACCACGACCGGCGGCAACGCGCTCAAATTCTACGCGTCGGTGCGCCTCGACATCCGTCGCACCGGCCAGATCAAGGATCGCGACGATATCGTCGGCAACGCGACCCGCGTGAAGGTGGTGAAGAACAAGGTCGCTCCGCCCTTCAAGCAGGTCGAATTCGACATCATGTATGGCGAAGGCATTTCCAAGATCGGCGAAATGCTCGACCTTGGCGTCAAGGCCGGGATCGTCGAAAAGTCGGGCGCCTGGTTCTCCTATGACTCGGTCCGCATCGGACAGGGCCGGGAAAATGCGAAGACCTATCTCAAGGAACATCCCGAACTGGCGGACAAGCTGGAACAGGCGATCCGCGGCAAGACCGAGGAAGTCGCCGAAGGCATGATGACCGGACCCGATGCGGAGGATGATGGCGAATAAGCCCTGAGGGTGCGCCCGGCCGGATCAGCCGGATCGCCCCTCATGGCCCCCGCCCGCCTTGCGCATCACGCACCGAAAAGGCCCGCCGCGTCTCCCACGCAGCGGGCCTTTTACCGTCGGGAAATCGCCATGACGCTGCGCCCTTATGAAGCGTTCCCCGGCGCAGGCCGGGGTCCAGCTTTAGACATTTGTTGGTAGTCCTGTGGCTTCTGCCGGATGCGCCAGGCAGGCTGGATCCATAGCTTGGCTCGCATCGGATGATCGACTTTCCGATAGGATCGGCACGACGTAACAAAATGTCCCGATCTGCGGGACATGTGCGAAGTTAAGCCGCATCTATCCTATTCCCGGCCACTCCAGCGGAACTGTTCGGCACCCCCGTTGTAATCTGTTCTGGCAATCCTTTTGCGGCACCCCGATGCTGCTACTGGCGCGCTGATTCGGCCTGCCCCTCTCACATTGGAATCATCCCATGCGCGTCGCGATCGAAGCGATACTCGACTATCAATTTGCCGAACCTACCGACGTGCTTCTGGCCGTGGAGGCGGCGGCGGTGCCGGACCAACGGGTCATCACCCAATCGCACATCATCGACAATGCCGGCCCGCTAACCAACAAGGTCGGCGGTAGCGGCATCGGTCGTCGCACCTGGACCCGCACCGGCACGGGCCGCATGCTCAGCACCTACCGCGCCACGGTGGATATCGACCGTCCGCCGGTCGTCATCGCCAATCTTCCCAAAAGCTCGCTGCACAGCTTGCCGGAGGATGTCCTCCCCTTCATCTGGCCCAGCCGCTATTGCGAGGCCGACCGGTTCGGCAGCTTCGTCAGCGGCCATTTCGCCGATCTGGAGGGCGGGGCGCTGGTGCAGGCACTGGTCGACTGGGTCCATGACAATCTCGTCTATGTGCCGGGCAGCTCCAACATCACCACCACGGCCGCAGACACGTTCGTCGCGCAGCAGGGCGTGTGCCGCGACTATGCCCATCTGACCGCCGCGCTCATCCGGTCGCGCGACATTCCCGCCCGGCTGGTGTCGGTCTACGCGCTCGATCTCGATCCGCCGGACTTCCACGCCGTGGTCGAAGTCTGGCTCGACGGCGCCTGGCATCTGGTCGACGCCACTGGCCTCGCCCCGGTCGAAACCATGGTCCGCATCGCCGTCGGCCGCGACGCCACCGATATCGCCTTCATGACCATCTTCGGCGGCGCAACCATGAACGCCCAGTCGATCAGCGTCACACGCGTCGCCGATAGCTGATCGACCGTCGGCGCAGGCATGCTTCTATGGTTCCCCGGCGCAGGCCGGGGTCCAGTTCAGAGGACAGGACTGGACCCCGGCCTGCGCCGGGCACGCTTCATATGAAGCAGGCGCTTAGCGTCCAGCACCGATCCGCTTTCCCTCAATAATCCTTAGAATAGCGCAGGTTCGCCGACGACCCGGCATTGGTGCCGGTCTTCGACAAGAGGCTCAGCGTCTTGGACAGGGCGATCTCCAGCTGTGTGGCGGTAAAGCCCTTCGAGTCCGTGATCACCTCCACATAGATATTGTTGGAGATATGCTGCCCGACCGCCAGCGACGTGCCGCGCCCCGTCGTGTCATCGCCACCGACGATGCCGATCCGATCTAGGCCCGACGCGCCTTGCAACTTGCCCATCGGGTTCAAGCCGCCACTGCCACCGCGCAGGCCATTCAGCGCCGCCGCCAGCTGCACCGCCTGCATCGGCGAGAGGTTCGCGACATTGTCGCCGAACAATATGCGCGACAATATCTCGTCCTGCGGCAAAGTAGGCGTGGAGATGAAGGCGATATCGGGCTGCTGCGCCGATCCTGTCACCTGAATGCCCGCCGTCACAGTGTCGATCCGCGTCTGCGCCTTGATCTGCAGGATCGGGTTCATCATCGGCCCATTGAAGGTGATGACGCCTTGCTCCAGGTCAAACTGATGGCCCGAGAAGCTGTAGCGCCCCCGCAGCGATTCGATCTTGCCGACCACGCGCGGATTGGCGGTGGTGCCGGTGACGCGCATGTTGGTCTTCCATTCGCTATCCAGGCCCATGCCGGTCACATAAATCTCGTTGTCGGCCCGCACCCTGATATCCAGCTTCCAGTCGGCGGGCTTGGCCGCGGCCTTGCGTGCCGCCAGCCGCGCGTCGAGCGCATCGCCGCCTTCGCCCTTGCGCCGCACGCCGGTCAGCTGGCGGATCTCGGTACCACCCTGCCAGGCGACGCGATAGCGCGTCTCCGGCAGGTTCAGGTCGCCCTTGATCAACCCGCCATTGGCCGGACTGTTGCTGATGTTCAGCGTCCCGCTGACCACGCTGGTGATCGCCTCGCTGCGGGCCAGCCGCGCGCGATTGAGCTTCACCGCGATATCCATCGGGAAGCCGGCGTCCGCCGCCAGCCCGACATTGCCCGACGCCTGCACCGTGCCGTCGCCGGCCCGGCCGGAGAAATCGCGAATCTCCAGATGATCGTTGGTGAAGCGTCCATCCAGCTTCATCTGGGTGACACGCGTGCCGAACGTCTCATTCTCATAGGTCAGCGCATTGGCCCGCACCACGCCGTTCAGCCGCGGATCGGCCAGTCGCCCGCTGAAATCGGCCGCAACCGCCAGCCCACCGGTCAATTGCTGGTCGGCCATCCCCGCAAAGGAGAAGAGCACGTCGGCCGGTCCGGCATAGCGGATGCCACCGCCCAGCGGCGCATTCTGCAGCTGCTCGGCCCAGCTTGCGCCCGCCCCCGGCGGTGCCAGCGTGGCGGTGAAACGGCCGAGCGTAGCATTGCCCTCGCGGATCAGCCCGCGCAGGTCGCCACCGGCCGAGGACAGCTTGCCCTCGACGCTCATCGATACCGGATCGGACACGGCCGTCAGGCTGGACCGGCGGAAATCGTTGATCGCCAGCCGCGTCGTCGCGGTGGGGAAGGCGCTGCCCTTCTGTGCATAATCCAGCGTCCCGGTCATCCGGCCACCAATGCCCATGCCCGGCGCCATCATGTTGACGATGGCCAGATCGAAATCTTTGAACCGCGCCTGCGCGCTTGTCATGTCGCCAAAGCGGCCAGCCAGATCGACCTTGCCCTGCGGCAGCACCAGCGTCACCGGCTCCAGTCGATACCCGCCCGGCTCGGTGCGGATGATCGCCGGCTGCGCCAGCTTGAAATCGACATTGGCGGCCTTGCCCTGCAACACCACGGCGTAGAGGTCGGGACGCAGCGCGGCATTGACCGCGAGCGAGAAGGGTACGCCGCTCGATCCATCGGCGACCAGCTGCGCGCGTCCACGCCCGCCCTGATAATCGACCCGCGCCCGCGCCTTGCGCACGACATAGGCGCCATAGGCGGCGTTGGCGAACTGGGCGTCCGCCTTGATCTGCGGCTGGTCGGTCAGCAGGATGGAGGCGGTGACGATCGCCCGGCCGATCACGACATCGGCCTCGCCCGGCAATTTGGCATTGCTGGCGGTGGCGTTGACGTCCACGCCCTGCACCTTGCCCACCGCCGCCAGCTTGACCGCGCCATTGATGCCGGAGCCATTGAGCGCCAGCTGCCCGGTGAAGGGCCCGGCGGCGCTCTGCTGGATCCGGCCGTTCATATCGACCCCGGCAAAGCGCGCCTTGGTCACATCAATGGTCAGCGGCCCTTGCGCCGTGCGAATGAGGACATTGGCGAAGAAGGGGCCATAAGGCGACCCACCGGTCGCCTCCAGCCGATAACCGGCCGCCTCGCCATTCAGCTTGGCGACCACATCGGTCAGCTGCACGCCCACATTGGGCCGCGCCGCGCGCAACACCGCCTGCGGCCGTTCCATCGTCCCGCGCACCGTCAGCGCGAGCGGGCCATATTGTTTGGAGGAGGCCGTGGCGTCGAACGCGACCTGCCCGTCCGTGTCATAGCTGCCGGACCCCGAATGGATGGTGAAATTGGGCGCCGCACCCTTCAGGCCGGCCAGCGTGAATTTGCCCTCCGGCGTCATGCCGATCCGGCCGGACATGACTGCATTGCCGCCCAGGAAGTCGCGCACGGAGGCATTCTCCCAGCGCGCGGTCCGCACGCCGAACCGTCCGCCCAGCCCGAACCCACCCTTGGGTCCGGGGATCAGCTCGACATCGGTGTTCAGGTTGACGATGCCGACGCCGTCGATCTTGTAATCATTGACCCGGCCCTTGAGCGCGCCGCGATAGATGGCGTTGTCGAGGTCGGCTAGCACGATCGCGGTGGCATCCACCTTGTCGCTGTCGATCTTGAGATTGTCGCTGATCAGCTTGCCCGCCGCATAAGCGAAGTCGCCCTTCACCCGGAGGTTCTGGAGCAGCCCGCCGGCGGCGGCGTTCAGGCCCGTCACGCGGGTCGCGGTGGCATTGACCGGAATGCGGATACGGTCCGCGTCGATCACCGCCCGGCCGCTGGCCTTCAGATTGTCGATACCTGTGGCGTCGAAGGCCAGCGATTTGGCCGTAATGTCATAGTCGATGAAGGGCGTCGCCATCGGCCCGTCGAGGATGATGGACGCGCGGACATCACGCCCCTTCACCTTGTCCATGATCGCGCCGGGCGTCAGCAGCGCGGCATTGATCTTCAATGCACTGAACTGGCTCTTGCCCAGGTCGATCAGGCCCTGCGCGTCGGCGCTCATCGCCGGGGACCGCAGCGTGCCCTTGATATTCACCCGCCGCTCGTTCAGCCCGGCGAACAGATCGACGTCCAGCTGCGGCGCGGTCAGTCGATCGACGGTGCCCGCCAGGACCAGCCCCGGGCGCACCGGGCCTTTTGCCGTGAAATTGCCGTCGCGGGCCGCCAGCATGATATTCGCCAACTCACCCTTGGGCGATGTCGCAACGATCCTGCCGTCCCATGCCTGCCAGGTGCCCTTGCCATCCAGCGTCGCGGTCATGCCATCGGTGAGGCCCGACATGGCGGCGATCACGCCGCCCTTCGGCGCGGTCAGCGTGCCGCTCATGGACAGGCGATTCTGCTCCGGCACAGCGTCCAGCTTCGCCTGCAACCGGTCGCCACTGTCGACGATCGCATCGGCGGACAGGATGGCGCGACCGTCCGAAATATGGGTGACGCCATCGATCGCGATCTCGCGCTTCTGGCCGATCACCGGCTTGGCCAGCACGAACTTGCCGATCTTCATCCGATCGACGTCGATATCCAGGTCCGGCAGGATCGGCGCGTTGGGATCGCTCGCCACGACATTGAACTGCGGGCTGCGCGCCAGAACGACCAGCGGCGTTTCCAGCAGGCTGACCGAGATATGCTTGTTGATGTAGCGGAACGGACGCCAGATCACATGCACCTTGGGGCTGACCGCGAACACGCCCTTGGGGTCGCGCAGCACCAGATCATGGATCGTCATGTCGCTATAGATCGACCCGTCGATCCGGCCGACCTCGATCTTCATGCCGGATTCCATCTGGAGCGCGGCAATCTGCTGGATCAGGAATTTCTTGCCCGGCTGGGTATTGAGGCCGAGCAGCAGGCCCGCGACCAGAACCACTAGCGCCACGATCAGACCGACCGCACCGATCGCGATCTTCTGCCATAGCGGCCGCTTGGTCCGCACGATGACGGTTTCGGTCGCTTGCGCCGCCGGGCTGGGGGTGTCGTCCTGCGCCATCAGAAGGCTTGTCCGATACCGATATAGAGGGCGAATTTGGATTCGCCGGGCTGCCGATTGATCGGCATGGCGATGTCCGCGCGGAACGGACCGAAATTGGTGTAGAAGCGGCCGCCTATGCCGACGCCATAACGCATGTCGTTGAATTTGGGCATGGAGCTTTCATAGACCTGACCGGCATCGACAAAGGCGACGACGCCGTAATTGCCGAAGCGATAGCGGCCCTCGACCGCGAATTCGTTGACGGACCGGCCGCCGACCGGATCGTTGTTCGCGTCCTTCGGCCCCAATTCCTGATAGCCGAAACCACGCACCGACCCGCCGCCGCCGGCATAGATGCGCCGCGAGGGCGCGACATCGTCGCGGCTGACCCCGCTGATCGTGCCGACCTTCGCCCGGCCTGCGATGACCAGGCTGTCCGACACCGGATAATAGCCGGTCAGGTCGAAACTGGCGCGCAGATAGGGGGAGAAATTGCCCTGCAACGACCCTTCCGGTTCGGCGCGCACATTGGCACGGAACCCCTTGGTCGGGTTGAGCAGATCATTCGACCGGTCATAGCCGACCTGCACCGGCAGGCCGCCGATGAAATAGGTGCGCCGTGTCTTGTCCGCCGTCAGCAGGTTGGTCACCACCTGTTCGTTGGTCAGCAGGACTTCCGCGCCATAGCTGTAGGTCCAGCGCTTCTGGAAGATCGGCGTCGATTGCCGCGACCAGCCGACATTCAGGCCGGCGGTAAAGGCTTCATAGGCGTCGTAATTCTGGTGGTTCAATGTGATGCCGGTCTGGAACGTCTTGTCCCGCTTGCCGGCATTGGACCGGCGGAAGGTCGCCGACGCGCCCTGTTCCTGCGTCCCCGCGATCGCGCCCAGGATCAGCGCGCCTTCGGGCGGGAACATGTTGCGATGGGTCCATGTGCCCTCCGCACGGAACCCCTGGCCGGTGCCATAGCCCGCTTCGCCCGCCAGCGTGCGGGGCGGCCCGGCCTCCTGCTCGACCATCAGGTCGACATATTCGGTCCCGTCCGGTCCGGCCTCGCCGGTCTGCACCGGCTCGACCGATACGCTGGAGAAAAGCGCCGTCGCCACCAGTGCCTTGCGCAGGTCATCGACCTCGCGGCTGTCATAGATTTGGCCCGGCTTGTAGCGTTTGATGACCTCCATATGGTCGGCGCCGAACGCCTGCTTCTCGCCGGAGGTCACGATCTTGCGGAAGGTGCCGCGCGGACCGACTGCGACGGGCAGCGTATAATCGCCCGTCACCGTTGCGGGGTCGAGCAAGATGTCGCGTTCGCCCACCTTGGCGAAGGGATAGCCATTTTCCGGCAGCTTCAGCGCCACATTGGCTTCCGCGCTCTCCACCAGAGTCGCGACGATGAAATCGCCGCTCTTCAATGGCAGACTGTCACGGACCAGCCCCGGCGGCACGGTCTGGTCGGCGGTGATGACGATCGTGCCGATCTTGTACCGCTTGCCCGGCGTCACCGAAATGACGGCCTTCAGCGTCCCGTCACCCGCCTGATCCAGGCTGGCGAGCGCAGTCGCATCATAATAGCCCTCGGAATAGAGCAGGCGCGTCGCCAGCTTCTCATCCTCCTGCGCGCGGGCCTGCACCATGGCGGCGGTGTCCGCCTTGCCCTTGCCGTCGATCAGCGCGGATGCGCCGCGAAATTCGTCCTCCAATCCCGTCTTGCCGAACCCCTCTATGCTGGTGGCGTAGCGCACGTCGGGCAGCTTGGCATTGGGGTCTTGCTCGGCCGCGACATTGGCCGGCACGGTCACGCTGTCCAGCGACGGTAGCGGCTGGGCCAGTTCCTGCTCCTCGGCCGGATCGATCGCCGCCGGCAATTCGGCGGGCGTGGCCGATGATTGCGGCATCTGCTGGTCGATCCAGCTGTCGATGGAGGGCAGGGGCGCGTTGGCATCGGTCGCCTTGGGATCAGCGGGCACCTTGGCCGGTACTTTGGGCAGTCGCGCCTCGAACTGATCGTCGGGCAGGATCGGCTCTTCGGCGTCGCTCTGCGCGGCACCGGCCGGGGCGGGGGGCGGGGGCGTCGCGCTCTGCGCCATCAACGGCAGCGGCGATGCCGACATCAGCGCCACGGCCACTATACGCCGGACATGATAGGCCTGCCGTCTTGTCATGAAATCGCGATGCCCCTTTCGCGCCGGGCATTCCACATGCCCCGCAAAGAGGCAATACGCCCAAAGGGTTGCGACGGTTCCGTTCGCGACATGATTTGCCGTGCTTCCCTCATGACGTTGCGGGGTCTAGAGCCGATGCATGACATTTGCCCTCAATATTTCACGCTCCCTGTCCGGTCAGCCCTGGCGTTGGCGGGGCGGCAATGCCGATGCGCGCGACCCATCCTATCTGCCCGACGATCTGGTGACGCAATTGCTGCTGGCGCGCGGTTGCCCGCGCGACGCGCTGGACGCGCACCGTAACCCCACCATTCGCGCCTTCATGCCCGACCCCAGCCTGTTCCGTGACATGGACGCGGCGGCCGAGCGGATCGCCGACGCGGTTCAGGCGCAGGAGGATGTGCGCATCTTCGGCGATTATGACGTCGACGGCGCGACCAGCGCGGCGCTGCTCATCCGCCTGCTGCGCGACCTTGGCTTGCATGCCAAACCCTATATCCCCGACCGGCTGATGGAGGGCTATGGCCCCTCGGGCGAGGCGCTGGTGCGGCTGGCGGGGGAGGGCGCGAGCCTGATCGTCACCGTCGATTGCGGCGCACAGGCGTTCGAGGCGCTGTCGATGGCCAAGGCGACCGGCGTGGATGTCGTCGTGGTCGATCATCATAAATGCGCGACGCAGCTTCCCGAAGCCTTCGCGCTGGTGAACCCCAATCGTCTGGACGAGCATCCCGATGCCGCCGTCCACGGGCATCTGGCCGCGGTCGGTGTCGCCTTCCTGCTGGGCGCGCGGCTTTTGAAAGCGCTCGACGCGCGCGGCTGGTTCGCAAGCCGGGCCAAGCCCAATATCCTGGACCTGCTGGACATCGTCGCCTTGGGCACGGTGGCGGACGTGGCGCAGCTACGCGGCCTCAATCGCGCGTTCGTGGCGCAGGGGCTGAAAGTCATGGCGAAGCGGCACAATGTCGGCCTGGCCGCTCTGATCGACGCCAGCCGCCTGACCCGCGCGCCGCTCTGCCATGACCTCGGCTTCGCGCTCGGCCCGCGCATAAACGCCGGCGGCCGTGTGGGGCAAGCGGATCTGGGCGTGAGGCTGCTGACGACGGAAGATCCGGACGAGGCTGCGCGGATCGCCGCCCAGCTCGATCATTATAATGAAGAACGCCGCGCCATCGAATCGACGGTGCAGGAACAGGCGGAGGAACTTCTCGCCGCGCAGGGCAATCGCGCCGTCGCCGTCATATCGGGGCAGGGCTGGCATCCCGGCGTCATCGGCATCGTTGCAGGGCGCATCAAGGAAAAGGCCGGCCGCCCCGCCATCGTCATCGCCGTGGACGACGACGGCGTGGGCAAGGGTTCGGGCCGCTCCATATCCGGCGTGGACCTTGGCGCTGCGGTGCTGGCGGCCAAGGATAGCGGCCTGCTGGTCGCGGGCGGCGGCCATGCCATGGCGGCGGGCCTGACCGTCATGGCCGACCGGATCGACGCGCTCGCCGACTATCTGGACGAACGCCTGTCCGCCGCCGTCAGCAGGGCGCGGGACGATCGTGCGCTGCTGATCGACGCGGTGCTGGCGCCCGCGGGCGTCAACCCCGACTTCGTCGCCGCGATCGAGCAGGGCGGCCCCTATGGCGCCGGCTGGCCCGCACCGCTGATCGCCGCCGGCCCCATGCGGGTGGTGAAGGCCGACGTCGTGGGCAACGGCCATTTGCGCGCCGTCATGGCGGGCATGGACGGCCGGTCGATCAAGACCATCGCCTTTCGCAAGGCGGAAAGCGACATGGGGCAGGCGATCCTGGCCGCGCCCTACGACCGCAAATTATGGGTCGCGGGCAAGGCGAAGATCGACGATTGGGGCAGCCGTCCCGCCGCCGAACTGCATCTGGAGGATGCCGCCTGGGCCGATTGAAAAATATTGCATTTTTCTTGCGCAAAGGGGGTTGACCGTTTCGTCGTCCCCGCCTAATTGCGCCTTCGCTTCGCAGCACTGGCCACTCAGTTCTGCATGTGGTCCCATCGTCTAACGGTTAGGACACTGCCCTTTCACGGCAGCGATACGGGTTCGAATCCCGTTGGGATCACCACCCTTGCTTCGGCAAGGGGCTAGCGCCTTCACAGCCGATATTTGGTCATGCGCCTCGGTTGCGCAGCGGTTGCTCGCTCTGTAGGGCTGCGCCGATGTCGTTTCTTTTGCGTCTGCTCTGCCTGCTGGTCGGCCTTGCGCCTGCCATGGCCTTCGCCCTTCCCGCCAACCGGCCCACGCCCGGCTTCACCCGCGTCGCGATCGAAACCTCCGTCGGCACGATCGTCGTCGCGGTGGACCAGAAGCGCGCACCGCGCACCTCGGCCAACTTCCTCACCTATGTCGATGATGGCCGCTTCGACGGCGTGACCTTCTATCGCGCGGCGCGGCGCAAGAGCGATCCCGAATATGGCCTGATCCAGGGCGGCATCGACACCGACGCCCGCCGCTCGCTCCCGCCCATCCCGCATGAGCCGACGACGCAGACCGGGATCCTTCATCTCGACGCCACCCTCTCCATGGCGCGGCCCAATCGGCCCAATTCGGCCATGGGCAATTTCTTCATCACCATCGGCGCGACGCCCAATATGGACGCGCGCGGCGCCTATATCGGCTATGCCGCCTTCGGCCATGTGGTCGGCGGCATGGATGTGGTGCGCAAGATTCTGGCCGTGCCGACCTGTTGCGGGTCCGGGCCTATGCGCGGGCAAATGATCGTCAAGCCCATCACCATCTTGCGCGCAAAGCGGCTGGACGGCACGCCCAAACCCTCGCGCGGGGTCAAGCCCTGGCTGATCGGCCTCAAGCGCCAGCCCGCAAAATAGCCTGCTACCCGCGATCGGCGTCGTGATCGATCAGCGCGCGCAGCACGGTCGCTGCGACCAGCGGGGCATCATGGTTCAGCGAATGCGCGCCCGGCAGCGCCGCCACATGAACGTTCGGCGCGTGCCACAAGGGGCAGAGGCTGTGCTTCTCCTGCACGCCATAAACGCACAGGACGGGCGCCCAGTTCAGGCTGCGGGCGAACGGCATGGCCGGCCCGTCATTGCGGCCGAACGCCAGAATGCTGTCCGGGCTGGCTAGGTACAACATGGTGTCGGCGGGCACGATCATCGCGATTCCACTCAACTGCGCGCGCAGACCCGCAGGCAAATCGCGCAGCCCGGCCAGCGCCATGTTGCCGCCGAAGGAATGGCCGACCAGCATGACACGCTTTGCGCCGCGCAATGCCAGGGCCCGTCGGATGGCGGCGACCATGAAGGCCTGCGTATCGCCTTGCGTCTGTCGCCGTGAAAAGGCGCTCAGGGAATTGACGGCCAGCACGGATATGCCCTGCGCGGCCAGTTGTCGGGCGATCCTTGGCCCCATGCCGATGTTGAAGCCCATGTCGCCCGACAGCAGCAGGGCGACCGTACCGCGCGCACGCGCGTCGGGCGCGGCCGTCGCCGGGACGATCGTGAATGTCTGTCCACAGGGATAGCCCAGGCGCAGGCAATAGGCAGCGCCCGCCATCAGGCTCGCGATCAGGGCGAGCGCCATATATTTTCGCCATGCGGTCGGTCGAATCAGGATCATGGGTCCGGTCACGCAGCAAAATTCCGCAGGATGCTGGAATTGCAGGGCACGATGATTGGCCGACCCGCCCTTCCGCCAAGCTGGCCTGCGAATAACCATTTTGTAACCCGGCCCGCGCCGCGCCATAGATGAGAAGGCTGGCGCTGTAGGGAGAGCATAAATGGCAGGGCGGATCAGGGTGGGCATTGGCGGCTGGGTCTATGAGCCATGGCGCGGCAGCTTCTATCCGGCGGGGCTGCGACAGAAGGATGAGCTGGCCTATGTCGGCGAACATCTGACCGCGACGGAAATCAACGCGACCTATTATAGCAGTCAGAAGCCCGCGACTTTCGCCGGCTGGGCCAGGGCGGTGCCGGATGGCTTCCAGTTCGCGGTGAAGGCGTCGCGCTACTGCACCAATCGCAAGATCCTGGCCGAAGCCGGCGATTCGATCGCGAAATTCACGCAGCAAGGTATCGCCGAACTGGGTGACCGGCTCGGCCCGATCCTGTGGCAATTCATGCCCACAAAGAGGTTCGACGCCGACGATTTCGGCGCCTTCCTGCAATTGTTGCCGGCCAGCGTCGATGGCGTACCGCTCCGCCATGCGCTGGAGGTCCGGCATGAAAGCTTCGACGATCCTGCCTTCCTCGCCATGGCGCGCGATGCCGGTGCGGCGGTGGTCTGGGCCGATCATGACGATTATCCCGCCATCACCGGCCATGACGTCGGCTTTTCCTATATGCGGCTGATGCGCGCCCGGTCCGACGAAGCAACCGGCTATGCCCCCGCCGACATCGCCCGCTGGGCCGATCGCGCGCAACGGCAGGCGGCGCAGGGCGACATGTTCGGCTTCTTCATCGGTGGCGCGAAGGAGCGCAACCCGGCCGCGGCGCAGGCCATGATCGTGGCTTTGGGGTAACACCCCTGTTGCTCTGTTGCGTTTGATGCAATCGGCATGTCGCGCTTTGCGATTGTTACAAGAATATGACGGGCGTAGTGGCCCGCATCCCCAAAAACCGGGGATTGATTCTTGCAACTATGGAGCAAAATATGCGTCAGATGTTTCAGGGCACTGTGCTGGCCGTTGCGGTCGGCGTTCAGATGCTGACCTTCTATTCGGTGCTTTATGCCTGATCGCGTATCTATCGCGATCTTCATCCCGTGTGATCGGGATGCCAAAAGGCCGCTCCTGCGATAAGCAGGGCGGCCTTTTTACTTGATATCGACTTTGGTGGTCCCGATCGAACGGCTCTGCAGGCTCAACCCTCCGCCAGCCATCCGGCCAGCAGATAGGCCACGACGCCGATCGGCCCCAGCGCGCAGAGCGTCAGCAGTACGAGCGCGACGCGCAGGATCGTGACGTCCAGGCCGGTGCGGTTGGCGATCCCGGCGCACACGCCCATGATCTTGCCATTGCGACGGTCCAGGGTGAAACTGTTGTTCATGTCTCTGACTTTCCGTTGATAGGATGGATGGGGCGATCAGGCGATCGGCGCGACGGGAACGGCGGCGCTCACGAACAGGCCGGCGACGATGAAAGCGCTGGCAAGGGCGAAGGCGGCGTTCTGGATCTTGGCGATGGACATGGTGGATACTCCCTGTTGTACGTTGGCCGACCATCCGGCCTTGATGCCAACAGACTTTGCAGAGGCCGTGCCAAATCTGCATTTTCGGCAGAAATCCGCGTATTTTCGATGGTTGCAGGACAAGGGGCGACGATGAAATATCCCGTTATTGGGAAATTTCGCCGCAATATGGTGAAATGGACGCGCGGTGAGCGATAGCCTGTTATTCGTCTATGGCACGCTGCGCTTTGCCTTCGACGGGCCGATGGCGCGGCGCCTGCGGGCCAAGGCGCAGCTTGTGGGGTCGGCACGGGCGCAGGGCATGCTGTACCGCCTGGCAGGCTATCCGGGCTTCGTACCGGGCGCAGAGGGTGTGGTGACAGGCGACCTGTTCGCATTGAGCGACGCGGAGGTCACATTGGCCTGGCTCGACGATTATGAGGAATGTGCGGTGGATAGCCCGCAGCCGCACGAATATCGGCGGCTACGGCTGATGGTCGAGGGGGAACAAGGCCCGGTCGCGGCATGGACCTATGTCTATGCGCGCGACCCATCCGAATGGCCGATCATCGCCAGTGGCGACTTTCTGGCATCTGTTTAACGCCGTTTGAAGTCAGCATGATCCGATTCGATCGCATCGGATCATGCTTTAGGAGGCCATGGACCGCGGCGGATTGCGCAAGGTGCTGACATCCACGGCGCCGGCGAATTCCACGCCCATGCGATCGTCTCTCGACCATTTGCTGGTGGCGTTGACGAACTGGTTTTCGGCCAGCTCGATCGCGAACAGCGTGCCCACCGGCACGTTCCACAATCCTTCGATCAACGCCCCGGTGGCGGAGATATTGCGCACGCGGCCGATATAGACATGGCCGTCATGATGGACCGCGATGGTGCGCAGCATCGTCTTGCGTTCGGGGCGGCTGGACTGGAAGCCATTGGCGCTGGCCGCCGTGCCGGCGCGGTTCTGGCTGGCCATCACATCGGCCATCGGCATCGGCCGGCCGTAAATATAGCCCTGGATATGGCTGCAACCCAGCTGGCGGATCAGCGCCAGCTCATCCTGCGTTTCCGCGCCCTCGGCCGTGGTGTCCATGCCCAGCGCCTCGGCCAGGCTGACGATCGCCTTGATGATCGCGCTGTTGCGATTGCCCTTGATCGCGGCGCCGCGCACGAAGCTCTGGTCGATCTTGATCTTGTCGAACGGCGCCTTTTTCAGATAGCCGAGCGAGGAATAGCCGGTGCCGAAATCGTCCAGCGCCAGGCGGACGCCGATTGCCTTCAACCGGTTGAACATCGCGTCCGTGCCATCGTCGTCGTTCAGGAAGACGCTCTCGGTAATCTCCAGCTCCAACCGCTCAGGCGCCAGCTGCGCGGCGGCCAATGCACTCATGACGGTGGAGGGGAAGCCGGGATTGGCGAACTGGGTCGGCGACACGTTCACCGCGACGCGGATACCCTCCTGCCATTCCGCCGCGTCGCGACAGGCGGTGCGCATCACCCATTCGCCGATCTGGGCGATCAGGCCGCTATCTTCCGCAATGGGTATGAACAGCGCCGGTGAGATCGGCCCACGCACCGGATGGTTCCAGCGCAGCAGCGCTTCGTAACCGGTAATCTGCTCCGTCTTGGACGACACGACCGGCTGGTAGACCAGGTGCAGGCCGTCGTCGGTCAGCGCGCGACGCAGATCCTCCTCCAGCTGCCGGCGATTTTCCGCGTCGGCATGCATGTCCGACGAATAGAAGCGATGGACGCCGCGCCCGTCGCCCTTGGCGGCGTAGAGCGCCAGGTCGGCGTTGCGGATCAGCGCATCGGCGGTCACGCCATCCTGCGGACAGACCGACAGGCCGATCGACACGCCGATGACCACGGCATTGCCTTCGACCGTATAGGGTTGCGACACCGCGCTGATGACCGCCTGCGCGAGATGGGCGAGCACGGTCTGGTCGTGGCGGCCGGGCAGCAATATCTTGAACTCGTCGCCGCCTTGCCGTCCGACCAGCCCCTTTTCGCCGACCACGCGCTGCAACCGCTGGCTGACCTGACGCAGCAGGGCGTCGCCGGCGGGGTGGCCCAGCGTGTCGTTGACGATCTTGAACCGGTCGAGGTCCAGCATCATCAGCGTGCATTCGCCCGGCTTGCCATGGCGATCGGCCACCGCCTGCTCCAGCGACCGCAGCATCTGGATGCGGTTGGCCAGGCCCGTGAGCGAATCGAACTGGGCCAGGCGCGTGACCTCCGCCTGGTTGCGGCGCGTTTCGGTCAGGTCGGTGCCCGCCCCGCGAAAGCCGTGGAACTGGCCATATTCGTTGAACACCGGCTGGCCCGAAATCGACCACCAGCGCTCCTCTTCCTTCGCCATGGCGGCGCAGACGGGAATATCGGCAAAGCCGGTACGCGCGGACAAATGGAAGCCCAGCGTGCGTTCGCCATCGCCCTGCTTCTTGTCACCGGGCCGCACGATCTCGGTGATCGGCTTGCCGATCAGCGTCCCGACGGACACGGACAATGACTGGGCCAACGTGTCGCTGATATAGGTCAGGCAACCCTGGCGGTCGGTTTCCCAGAACCAGCCGCGCCCGGTACGCTCATGCTCCTGCAACAGCCGGTCGGAACGCTGGGCGCGCAGATCCTGCTGGTGCCGGGCGATCGCCTGGTCGCGGTCCGCCGTCGCCTGGCGCAATGTGGCGACCAGCATGACGATGACGCAGCTGAGCAACAGGCCGATCTGGGCCATGCCCGCCTTTTCCACCACCGACACCAGCAGCGCGCCGAGGAAATAGCTGATGCCGAGCAGGCGCCGGTCGCCGAAGATGCAGACGGCCAGCAGCGCCACCGACAGCTCGGGCACCGCCGCCAGGAACAGCGCATCGGTCGCGGCCTTGGTTTCATAACCCAGCCACAGGCTGAAGGTCAGGCCCGACAGGAACACCATCGGCAACATCATCCAATTCTGGATATGCGGCATGCGGTGGCGGAACCAGTTGCGGCGCGGCAGCAGCATCAGCGTACCGTCGATGATCAGCATGGCGACCATCAACGCGATCTGGAGCGGTTCGCCGGAATAGAAGGGCAGGTTGAGCAGGGCGACCACGCTGAACTTGGTCAGCAGGATCAAAGGCCAAAGTCGCGCGATATGGAAAAAATTGCCCGAAATCCAGGACGCCGATACTTCGGTCCCGCTCTCCGAAAGGCCGAGCGCGACCATCAATGTCATGGAACGGGACGGATTATCGTCGAGGGATGCGCGCAGTAAAGACATGCTCCACCGGTAGCGCAAACTCCTTGCCAGAGGATTACCTCCGGCCCGCTTTGGTGCAGGCTGAAACCTGCACCAAAGGGCATGTGCAGGCGAAAACCTGCGCTGCAATAACCGTCAGACGCGCATCGGCATCAGCACGTAGAGCGCCGGGCTGTCGTCGCTTTCACGGATCAGCGTCGGCGCGGCGGCATCCGCCAGATGCAGCTCGACCAAATCGCTGTCGATCTGGCCCAATATGTCGAGCAGATAGCGGGCATTGAAGCCGATATCGAAACCTTCGCCCTGGAACGCGCCGGGCACTTCTTCGGCCGCGGTGCCATTTTCGGGGCTGGTGACGGACAGGGTGATCTTGTCCTTGTCCAGGCTCATCTTGACCGCGCGGGTCTTTTCCGTGGCGATGGTGGCGACGCGGTCGACGCCATCCTCGAAGCTGCGCGGATCGATCTTGAGCAGCTTGTCGTTCGCGGTCGGGATGACGCGGCTATAATCGGGGAAGGTACCGTCGATCAGCTTGCTGGTCAGGATCGCGCTGCCCAGGCCAAAGCGGATCTTGCTGGCCGACAGGGCGATGCCCACCGACCCTTCGACCTCGTCCAGCAGCTTGCGCAGTTCGCCGATACATTTGCGCGGGATGATGATGCCGGGCATGCCTTCCGCGCCGTCCGGGCGGGTCACGGTGACGCGCGCCAGACGGTGGCCGTCGGTCGCAGCGGCCTTCAGCACCGGCTGATCGTCGTCTGTGACGTGGAAATAGATGCCGTTCAGATAATAGCGCGTCTCTTCGGTCGAAATGGCGAAGCGCGTCTTGTCGATGATCTGCTTCAACGTTTCGGCTGGCAGTTCGAACGTCGTGGGCAGGTCGCCCTCGGCGATCACCGGGAAATCGTCGCGCGGCAGGGTCGACAGGTTGAAGCGGGCGCGACCGGCCTGGATCAGCATCTTGCCCTCGGCCGCATGCAGCGACACCTGGCTGCCCTCGGGCAGCTTGCGGGCGATGTCGAACAATGTGTGCGCGGAAATGGTGGTGGCGCCGGCCTGTTCCACCTGCGCCGACACGCTTTCGACGATCTGCAGGTCAAGGTCGGTCGCCATCAGCTTGATCGCGCCGTCGGCCGATGCCTCGATCAGGACGTTGGACAGGATGGGAATGGTATTTCTGCGCTCGACCACCGATTGGACGTGGCTCAGGCTCTTGAGGAGCGTTGCGCGTTCGATGGTGGCCTTCATGTCCCTATTCTGTCCGTTCTTTTTAAGCCAATAGCCGGGGGTTCGGTCGAATCCCGGCGACAATGATGGATGCTCCTTCATAGCCGCTCGAACGCCTCCTGCAAGCGTCGCATGCATGCTTTGCACCGGTCGGGGTTGCAAAAGGGGACGGCTTGGGCTTTGCCAATGCCATGCGCCCCACAACCCCTAGCGCCTTGGCGTTGCTGCCCCTCCTGCTGCTTGTGGCATCGCCGGCCATGGCCCGCGATTCATTGGGCATTTTCGAAAACTGGGGCGCCTTTCGCGATTCCGGCGCCAGTCAAAGCGGGCCGCGCTGCTACGCCATTGCCCAGCCGGTCGCGCGACGTGGCCAGTCGCCCAGGGGCTTCGCCTCGGTCGGCAGCTGGCCACGCAACCATGTGCGCGGGCAACTGCATATCCGGCTCGGCCGGGCGCGGGCGAGTGCGGCGCCGGTCATCCTCACCGTAGGGGAGCGCCGCTTCACGCTGGTCGGCGGACAGATGGACGCCTGGGCCGCCGATGCGCGCGGCGACGCGCAGATTGTCGCCGCCATGCGCTCCGCCAGCAGCATGAGCGTGGCCAGCGTCGGCGCGGACGGGCGCGGCTTTGCCGACAGCTACGCCCTGCGCGGCGCGGCGACGGCGATCGACGCGGCGGCGCTGGGCTGCGCCAAATTGCGCTGATTCAACACATCTTTAAAAATCCGCGAAAATCGACTATGTGCGCGACCATGCAATCAGCCGCCAGCCCGCTCATGCCGATTCCCGGCCCCCTTGACCCTGTGCCCGTGCCGCGCGCGGTGACCCCGCGAGAGGATGGCCGCATCGACCTCATGGGCCTGTCCCGCCCTCAGATAAAGAGTGCGCTGGAGGAGGTCGGCCTTGACGTGAAGGCCGCCAAGCTGCGCTCCAAACAGCTGTTCCACTGGCTCTATCATCGCGGCGAAACCGATTTCGAGGCGATGACCGACCTTGCCAAGCCGATGCGCGGCTGGATGGCCGAACGCTTCGTGGTCGGCCGCCCGGAAGTGGTCGAGGCGCAGGTGTCGACCGACGGCACCCGCAAATGGCTGCTTCGCTCGGACGATGGCCAGGATTATGAAATGGTCTTCATCCCCGATGCGGATCGCGGCACGCTCTGCGTCTCCAGCCAGGTGGGCTGCACCTTGAACTGCAGCTTCTGCCACACCGGCACGATGCGACTGGTGCGCAACCTGACGCCGGGCGAAATCGTGGGGCAGGTCATGCTGGCGCGCGATGCGCTGGGCGAATGGCCCAAGGGCAATATGGGTGCGGCCAATGATGCGGACGAGGATGAGGACGCCTCGCAATATTCGCCCGACGGGCGGATGCTGACCAACATCGTCATGATGGGCATGGGCGAACCGCTCTATAATTTCGAGCACGTGCGCGACGCGCTCAAGGTCGTCATGGACGGCGATGGCCTCGCCCTCTCGCGCCGCCGCATCACCCTGTCCACCTCCGGCGTCATTCCGATGATGGCCCGCGCGAGCGAGGAAATCGGCGTCAACCTGGCCGTGTCGCTCCATGCCGTGACCAAGGAAGTGCGCGACGAACTGGTCCCGCTCAACCGCAAATATGGCATCGAGGAATTGCTTCAGGCCTGCGCCGACTATCCCAAGGCCAGCAACGCGCGCCGCATCACCTTCGAATATGTGATGATCCGCGACAAGAATGACAGCGATGAGGATGCGCGCGAACTGGTCCGCCTGATCCGCAAATATAAGCTGCCGGCCAAGGTGAATCTGATCCCGTTTAACCCCTGGCCCGGCACCGACTATGAATGTTCGACGCCCGAGCGCGTCCGCGCGTTCAGCAGCATCGTGTTCGAAGGCGGCATCAGCGCGCCGGTCCGCACCCCGCGCGGTCGCGACATCATGGCCGCCTGCGGCCAGTTGAAGTCGGCGAGCGAGAAGAAGAGCAAGGCCGAAATCAAGCGCCTGGCCGAAGAGAAACAAGCCGCACTCGGATAATCCGGGGACGCAGTCTTTTCCACAAGGCACGACATAAAGCCCCGCCCGCAACGGCGGGGCTTTTCATTTTGTGCTGGCCCGCCCCGGCCCATCCTGCACAATGACATCAAGAGATGATGCGGATTTATGGCGTTTCGTTCCCCGGCGCAGGCCGGGGTCCAGCTCAGATCGTGGAACTGGACCCCGGCCTGGGCCGGGGAACGATTTCTACGAAAAAAGGGCGGCCCCTTGCAGGACCGCCCTTCCTTGAAATCTGATCGTCTTGAGAGGGATCAGAAACGGAAGCCGACGCCAACCAGGCCAACGTCGCGACCGCCGATATTGGATTCATACTCGCTGCGCTGATATTCAGCCGAGATGTAGGTGGTCGGGGTCACCGAATATTCCAGACCGCCGCCGTAACGCACGCCTTCGAACGACGCACCGCCATTGCCCAGGTCGATGCGGGTGTTGGCATAGCCGACCTTGCCGAACGCCAGAACCTGCGGGGTCAGCGTGTAGCCGAGGCGCACCGAAGCGGCCAGATCGCGGCTGACTTCCGCACCGGCGCCGGCGCTGGTGGTGGTGTCGCTGAACGACACTTCAGGACCGAAGGTCACGCCCGGAGTGACGGCCAGGTCGTAGCCTGCGGTCACGCCATAGGTGAAGCCGTCACGGCCATCGAACTTGTCGTAGCCCGCGGTGATGCCCGCGCGCGGCCCGGTGAAGGGCGCAGCGTCCTGAGCAAAGGCAGGGGCCGAAACAGCGGTGGCAGCAGCAATGGCTGCGAAAATCACAGTCTTCATAAAGTCCTCGATATTTATCTTGTCGCCGCGACTTAGACATTCATCCGGCGTTCAGGTTCGATGCAAAGATATTACGAACTTATTCTCATAATAACTCCTGCGACTCTTCTCTCCATTATCGGGAGATCAAGAGCGCGATCTGCATCACGACCGCGCAACTGCCATCTAGGATCGCAAGTTTGAGTTGCAAAGGGGTTCAACCTTTATTTCAATCAATTTCAGGGCTTGTGTTGCAAAACTGTTACATCGGCCGATCCGGCCTGTGCGCACCCCGCGCGACCCATCCCGCCAGGCCCCGTCGGCCGCGCGTCGCCAAATGATCGGATCATAAACAAGCCAGATATCTCATGGGGATAGAGGCGGTGGACAGGCCGCGTCCAATCGGCGAGGGTAGGGGTGATTTTGGGAAGACCATGCCGATCGCGACTGATATGCCGGCATTTGACGCCCGCGTAACGACATGACAGGGTAGCGACATGAAACTGTTTGAACTGGTTCTCAAGCGGCTCGTCACGCGCGGCCGCGTGACCGTCCATTACGCCAACGGCAAGACGATCACGGTCGGTCAGGCCGATCCCGAATTTCCCGATCTGGCGCTGCGGTTCAAGGATGGCCGGGTGCCCTTCGACATCGTGAAAGACCCGCGTCTGGGCATGGCCGAAGCGTGGATCGACGGCCGTGTCGGCATAGAGGGCGGCGGCATCATGGAATTCATCTCCATGATTCGCGCCAACAATCCCTGGGAGCAGGGCAAGTCGATCGAATCGAAGAGCCTGCTCAAGCGCGGCATCGGCGAAGTGCGTCAGAAACTATGGCGCGCCAACCACCGCGCCCGGTCGAAGGCCAATGTCGCCCATCATTACGACCTGTCCGGCGCGCTCTACGCCCTCTTCCTCGACCGCGACCGCCAATATAGCTGCGCTTATTATCCCGATGTGGATAATGAGGCCGGCATCGGTCTGGAGCAGGCGCAGGAGGACAAGAAGGCGCATATCGCCGCCAAGCTGCACCTGAAACCGGGTATGAAGGTGCTGGATATCGGCTGCGGCTGGGGCGGCATGGCGCTTTATCTGCACCGCACCTGCGGCGTGGACGTGACCGGCATCACCCTGTCTGAAGAACAGTTGAAGGTCGCACGGCAACGCGCGATCGACGCCGGGGTCGCCGACCATGTCCGCTTCGAACTGATCGACTATCGCGACATGACCGGGCCGTTCGAGCGGATCGTGTCGGTCGGCATGTTCGAACATGTCGGCACACCCGATTATCGCACCTTCTTCGACAAATGCCGCCAGTTGCTGACGCCCGACGGCGTGATGCTGGTCCACACCATCGGACGCATGGGCGGGCCGGGCACCACCGACGCCTTCACCACCAAATATATCTTCCCGGGCGGTTACATCCCGGCCCTGTCGGAAATGGTGGCGGGCAGCGAGGGCACGCGCCTCATGGTGACGGACGTTGAGGTGCTGCGCGTCCATTACGGCCTGACGCTGCGGGAATGGTATAAGCGAACCATGGCGCACAAGGCCGATATCGTGGCGCTTTATGACGAGCGTTTCTTCCGCCTCTGGACCTTCTATCTGGCGGGCGCGGCGACCGTGTTCGAACATGGCGGCATGGTCAATTTCCAGGTCCAATATGCCCGCGACCGCCGCGCTTTGCCCATCACCCGCGACTATATGCAGGAAGCGGAAGCCGCATTGCGCGGCCGCTGAAAACGGCTGGGCGTAACAGAATATCATTCCGTCGTTCCAGGCTGAACCGTCGCTGACAGAGCCATTCGCTGACGGTTCAGTCGGACGAGTCCATTCTCGCCCTCATGCTCCCACCCCCTCATGGGCGGGAACTATGAGGAGATGAGAGATGAAATTATTCTGGAAGGGCGTGGCGGTGCTGGGCCTTGCCATGGCTGGGGTAGGCGCCACCGCCGTCCCGGCGCAGGCACAATATTATGGCGGGAATGGCTGGCGCGGCGATCGCGACCGCCATTGGGACCGTGGCGACCGCCGGCGCTGGGACAATGGACGCCGCTGGGACGACCGTCGCGACTGGCGCGGCCATCGCGGCGACTGGAGAGGCAATCGCGGTTACCGCACCCGCTGCTGGAACGAATGGCGCTACGACCGATATCGCGACCGCCGGGTGCGCGTACGCATCTGTCGCTGATATCTATATTTCGATCGCAGCTCGCCCCGATTGAACCTTGGGGCGGGTTGCGGCATTTCTGACGGCATGACCGATCCCATGCCCGTTATCCAAAGCCTCTTATCGGGCCTTCCCATCCTCCTGCTGCATCTGGGCAGCGCCACGCTCGTCTGGCTCGCCGCGCTCGCCCTCTATCTGTGGATCACCCCACATGACGAATTTGCGCTGATCCGTGGCGGCAACGAAGCCGCCGCCATCTCGCTCGGCGGCGCGGCGATTGGCCTGGCCGTACCGCTCGGCTTCTGCCTCGCCGGCTCGGTCAATGTCTGGGACATCGTGATCTGGGGCAGCGTCACTTTGGTGCTGCAACTCGTCGCCTTTCGTCTCGTCGATTTCCTGCTCGGCACGCTGTCGGCCCGGATCGAGGCGAATGAGCGGTCGGCCGCGATCTTCCTGGCCATGATGAAGGCGGCGATCGCCTGCCTCACCGCTGCGGCGGTGGCGGGCTGATCCGATGGCGGGTGGCAAGGGTTGCGGCTGCCTGCCCTTCGCGCTGGGCGCGTTGCTGCTGGTCGCCTGGTTCGGGCAGGATGTTCGCGTCCCCCCGCTGGAGGTCGAGCAATATGACCCCCGCTCCCCGCGTCGGCCCATGCCCGGCTGGGGCGACGAGCAGTTCGTGATCGAGGACAGTCCCGATGGCCCAGCCGATTCGATGGGCACCGCCTTCGCCGTCGATCGCGACGGCGCCTGGCTGACGGCGCAGCATGTCACCCATGACTGTACGCGCGTGGGGCTGGAGGATGGCCGCTTCGCCCGGCCGGTGTCGCGCGTGCTGGAAAGCCGGGAGGCGGACGCAGCGCTGGTCCGCGACGGCCTGCCCAGCAGCAGCGCGCTCCCGCTATCGAACCGCGCGCCGCAACCGGGCACGCCGGGCTATCATATGGGCTTTCCCGCCGGCAAACCCACGCTGGTCCTATCCGAACTGATCGGGGAGGCGAGCGCCCGGCGCGGCCGCAGCGACCTCACGCAACCGGTGCTGGCCTGGGCCGAAAAAGGACGCATTCCCTCCGGCGACGGCACCCTGTCGGGCATCAGCGGCGGCCCGGTCTTTGCCGAAGATGGCCGCGTCGTGGGCGTCAACAGCGCGTCGACCGACCGGCGCGGCCGCATCCTGACCACCGCGCCCGACGCCGTCGCCCGGCTGACGCGGGCCAGCGGCGCGGTGGACGACCGGCCGGTCGCCTATCCCTTCGCCGGCAGCGCCGACGCGGAAAGCCGCTTTGCCGCCTGGCTGGACGAAGGAGTAATCCGGCGCATCTATTGCGATGTGGACGAAAAGCGCGGCGGTTGACGCAATAGTGGCTCAGACGCTAGGCGCAGCACAGCTTTTCAAGGAATCTCATCATGAGCGACACGCCTCCCGACCACCTCTCCACCAATCCCAAAAGTCCCCATTTCGACATGGAAGTGCTTCAGCGCGGCATCGGCATCCGCTTCAAGGGCCGTGAGCGCAAGGATGTGGAGGAATATAATATTTCCGAAGGCTGGATCCGCGTCGCCGCCGGCAAGAGCCGCGACCGTTACGGCAATCCGCTGACGATCAAGCTGACCGGTGAGGTCGAAGCCTGGTTCGAAAACCCCGCCGAGGGCAGCGAAGACAAGCCCGCCGACGCGGAGTGACATAGAAAAGGGCGCCGGTGACGGCGCCCTTTTTGTTTGTCAATTCATCGCCGTTTCGCGCCGCACATCGGCGATGATGGCGCTCAGCGTCCGCTGCGACGGCGCGGCATCGGCATATTCGACGATGAAGGGATCGGCCTCCAGATGCGGCGTGCGCGCACGCGGCGCCTTTGCGGGCTTTGCCGCCTTGACAGGCATGGGCGTCGCTGCCGCCATCCGCGTGGGGCTGGTGAGCACGGCTCTGGCCGACGCCGGCACCGCCTGCGGCTGGCGCATCACAGCCGGCAATGCCCGCTCGTCCCACATATCCGAATCGACCTTGGCAAAGCGCACGCTGCTGCCCAACGTCGCGTCCGGCGTGAAGTCATGCAGCCTGGCCTTGGCCGGGTAAATGAAGCCATAGGTCGGGTTGGTCCGCGCGCCCATCTGGCCCGTCGGGCTGTGCCACACGCGCACCTGACTCCAATCGCCGTCGGCCGACACGTCGATCGCCAGCACATCTTCCTCGATGGCGCCGGGCACCGACCAGTTGGCATGGCGGATCAGCACGCGGCGATCATCCAATATCCTGCTGACGACCGCGACATGGCCCAGCGTCATCGGACCATTGGGCCGGAACGCCAGCACCGCACCCTTTTTGGGCTTGCTGCCGCGCTTATATTGTCCATCCGCCTGATCCCACCAGGTCAGCGCATCGCCCCTGATCGCTACGCCCGACACGATCCGGGCATAGGGTACACATTGCAGCACCGCAGAACCCCATGAGGGCGCAGTTGCCAGTCCGGACAGCAGCAGGGCTGCGGTCCAGCGCATCGCTCGAAACATCTATGCGATCCCGAAACTTTAGAATCGCCCCACCGGGATCGACCCTAGAACCCGCTTCCTTTGGAAAGGGTTAAGCCTAGAGCATTCTGAAGTCGGCTGGCACAGCCGACGTCTCGCAGAATGCGGAAAACGAAAAAGTCAGGGATGAGGGTCGAACAGCGTCCGACCCGAAATAATCTGGGGAGGAGTGTCAGAAAGCCGAGCGGACGGCGGCGCCGCCGGTCGTGTCGGCCGAAGCGATCTGCACCGGCTGGTCGATGCCCTTGGGCGCGCTGGCGTAGATGAAGCCGCGGGCGGCGTTGGAACGCAGGCCCAGATTGCCGATCGGGCCGTACCATACGCGCACGTCGGACCAGTCATTATTGGCCGATACGTCGATGGCGCGGACATTGCGCTCGATACCACCACGATAGGACCAGTTGGCGTGGGTCAGCAGCACTTCGCGGTCGTTGACGACCTTGCTGACCATGGCGACATGGCCGACCGGCATGGAGCGGCTGGCCGCAAAAGCCAGGACGGCACCGACGCGGGGTTCATGGCCACGGTCGTAGCGACCTTCGGCCTGACCCCACCAGGTGTTGGCATTGCCGTGGATGTCGATACCGGAAACCTGCCGGGCAAAGGGTGCGCATTGCAGCGTGCCGGCGGTGGCGGGAACAGCGAAGAGAGTCGAAAGCGCAAGAACAGATGCCGCGAAAACCGCGCGAAAACCAGCGAACATGCGATTGCGACCCCGACTTGTTTTTAAGGCTTGAACCCCGATGCCGGTCTTAGGCCAGACGCCCGACGAACCGACAAGCGTCGGGCGACGAGTCGTTTCGTCGATGCGTTATGCTGCGGAACGAAAAACATGGCCGGCCGTTACAGTCAGCCGGGTTGCATCAGGTAATTCACTGAAAAGACTGGATTCGGTGCCCGTCATCCACACCTGACCCCCACTTTCCTGCAAACGTTGGAAGAGTGCGGCGCGGCGCAGCGGGTCGAGATGCGCGGCCACTTCGTCGAGCAGCAGGACGGGCGGCTGGCCCCGGTCGGCCGCCACCAGCGCGGCATGGGCCAGCAGGATCGACAGCAGCAACGCCTTCTGCTCGCCGGTGGAACAGAGTGCGGCGGCCTGACCTTTGGCGATATGGGTAACCGACAGGTCGTGGCGATGCGGCCCGCTCAACGTCCGCCCCGCCGCCGCATCGCGCCGCCGCTCGCGCGCCAGCCGCTGCGCCAAGGGTTCGTCGCTCGCTTCCTCCCCCTCGATCGCGATCAGCGGCCGGGCGAAGGGTTCGTCGGGCTGGTCGGCCAGCGCGTCGTTCAACCGCGCCACCAGATCCGCCCGCGCCGCCGCCAGCGCCGTGCCATGCTCGCCCATCTGCGCTTCCAGCGCGCTGAGCCAGGCGGGATCGGCCCGGCGGATGTCCGCCAGCAGCCGGTTGCGCGCGCGCATCGCCGCGTCATAGCGGGCGCTATGCGCGGCATGGCCGGGGTGCAGCGCCAGCGTCAGCCGATCCAGAAACCGCCGTCGCCCGCCCGGACTGTCCAGAAACAACCGGTCCATCGCCGGCGTCAGCCACACGATCGACAGATGATCGGCCAGCGCATTGGCGGACGACGCCACGCCGCCGATCCGCACCTGCCGCCGGTCGGGACTGGCGGCGGTAACGCCGGTGCCCAGCATCGCCCCATCGACTTCCGCCGCAATGCCGAAACCGCCGCCGCCGTCCTGCCGCGCCATGGCCGACAGCGCCGCACCGCGCAGCCCGCGCCCCGGCGCCAGCATCGACACCGCTTCCAATATATTGGTCTTCCCCGCGCCATTGTCGCCGGTCAACAGGATGAAGGCATGATCGGGCAGGATCAGCGCATCCGCATGATTGCGGAAATCGCTCAAGGTCAAACGGCCGATCATCGCGCGGCTGTAGCCGGGGCGGGCGGGGGAGGGAAGGGCGGCGTTGGGGAAGGGGGCGGGGCTGGCGTGATGGCTGCCGAAACGCTGGCGGGAATGGGCGGGGAGCGGACGGTCCGGTTTCTTAGCCCTCTCCCGTTTTTCACGGGAGAGGGTTGGGTGAGGGTCTTTCTTCTTTCTGGCAGGAAGTCTTTGTTCAGGAAGAAGCAAGGCCCTCACCGACATCGACTAGGCAGCAAGCTGCCAAGTCTCCGTAGCCTCTCCCGTGAAAACGGGAGAGGGCAAGTGAAGCGTCCATTTCGGTCGCTACCAGCCACCTCTTACTACGCTTCCAATGTTGGATTTTCTCTGATCTATCCTCAGGAATGAAGCTCCGGCCCTCCATCTGCCCACCCGTCACGCGCAGGCCCGAAGCACTGCCGCGTCGGTGGCGCGCGCATGTGACCCTGACGGTCGGCACCCCTGTAGGACGTGACGCGTCGCGAAAGCCTTGGGCGCGCATGGCGAAAGCCTTGGGAGCGCATCGCGAAAGCCTCGCGAGCGCTTGCCGCGCAAAAGCCGTGCAACGGTGTGAACTTCGCCCTCACCTCGAACGGTTCACCTCAACAGCGCTTGCGCGTCACCGCCGTCCCGTCATTCACCACCGTCAGCGCCTTGCCATCCTTCGACAGGGTCAGCGCCAGCGTACGGGTCCAGCTCTGGCCCTCACCGGTGAAGGCGGCCTCCACCGCCGCGCGGCCATCTGCGTCTTGGGTTACCTGCTTCACCGTGCCGACGCTTTCATGGAACAGCAGCTGGTCGGGCATCACCGTCAGTTCCAGCGCCGCCGCCTTGTCGCCGCACCGTTCCGCCGCCCCCGCCCAGCGCCCCTGCATCGCGGCCGGGACCAGCCCATCGGCCGCAGCGGCGGGCGGCGGCGTTTCCACCCGCGGCACCGTTTCGACCGGCGTGATACCGTTGGCGGGCGCGGCCTCCATATTGGGCAGCGTCTGGTCCAATATATTGGTGACGACGCCCGGCTGGTCGTTCTGCTTGTCCGCCGCGCGGTTGCAGGCGGTGACGAGCAGCAGCGGCAGCATCAGCAAGTCAGAGGAAAAGTTTCGCATAACGGAAAAACCGGCCAGTCCTCCGCCAGTTCCCGGCGCCGCTTTCCGAAGCCCTTTCCTTGCCACGCCACCATGCTAGGCTCAGCCCCGACCATCAGGGGAGTTGATGCCATGCCGGTGCTGGGAATGGGCGGCCTGTTCTTTCGTGCGCGCGATCCCGATGCGCTGGCGGCCTGGTATCGCACGCATTTGAATGTCGGCGGCGGCTGCGTGGTCGATCCCGCCGACCCGCCCAATGAATGGATCTGGCAGCCGCAGGGCGGACCCATGGTCTTCGCCCCGTTCAAGGCGGACAGCGACTATTTCGCCGCCGACAAGGCCTTCATGCTGAATTTTCGCGTGTCCGATCTCGATTCCCTCTTGGCCCACTTGCGCGGCGCAGGCGTTGAGATCATCACCAAGCCCGAATGGGACGATCCCGTCCTCGGCCGCTTTGCCCGCATCCACGATCCGGAGGGCAATGCGATCGAATTATGGGAACAGCCCGACCATCGCCATCCGACCCAAGGAACCCCGTCATGAAGCGCCTGTCTCTTCTCCTCGCCGCTGCCGCCACGCTGATGTCCAGCAACGCCATGGCCGCCCTCGCCATCGGGACCAAGGCGCCCGATTTCACCACGCGCGGCGCGCAGGCGGGCAAGACCTTCACGCTGACCCTGTCGCATCAGCTCAAGCGCGGCCCTGTGGTCCTCTATTTCTTCCCCAAGGCGTTCACGCCGGGCTGCTCGGCCGAAGCGCGCGAATTTGCGGAGAATATCGACAAGTTCAAGGCGGCCGGCGCCACCGTCATCGGCATGTCGGCCGACCCGGTCGACGATCTCGTCGCTTTCTCGACCAAGGAATGTGCCGGCAAGTTCGCCGTCGCCTCGGCCGGGCCGGCGATCGTGACGGGCTATGACGTCGCCCTGAAGATGCGGCCGGGCATGACCGACCGCACCTCCTATGTCATCGCCCCCTCGGGCCGCGTCGCCTTCGTCCATAGCGAAATGAACTATGCCGAGCATGTGAAGAGCACGCTGGCCGCCGTTCAGGCGATGAAGGGGAAGTAAGCTACTTCTTCACATAGGTGCCGAACCAGCCAAGCGTCGCATCCCATGCGGCCTTGGCGGCGGCCTCGTTATAGCTGGGGCGATAATCGGCCATGAAGCCATGTTCGGCACCGGCATGGACGGTGATCGCGTCGGGCGGCGACTTGCCAGCCTTGGTCAGCGCCGCCCGCATCGCGTCCACGTCCGCGACCGGAATGCCCTTGTCCAGTGCGCCATATTGCCCCAGCACCGGCGCCTTGAGCTTGCCCACTTCCTCGATCGCGCTCAATGGCTGCAACGCCGTCTTGTCGCTCACCAGCCGGCCATAATAAGCCACCCCGGCATTCAGCTTGGCACTATGGGCGGCATAGAGCCACACGATCCGACCGCCCCAACAAAAGCCGGTGATGCCGCGCTTCTTGCCATCGCCGCCATGGCTACCGGCCCAGTCATAGACGGTGTCGATATCGGCCAATACCTGGGCATCGGGTGCCTTGGACACGATGGTGCCGACCAACTGCTTGAAGTCCGCAATCTTGGTCGCGTCGCCATGGCGCGCGAACAGGTCCGGCGCGATGGCATAATAGCCCGCCTTGGCGAACCGGCGGCAGATGTCGCGAATCCACTCATGCACGCCGAAAATCTCATGCACGACGACGATGACCGGCGCCGCTTTCCCACCAGCAGGCCGCGCAACGAAGGCGGGCAGGGCGAAGCCGTCATCGGCGGCAATGCTCACCATCTCTTCCGTCAGCCCGTCGCCCGGCGTCTGCACCGCGCTGCTGGCGACCGGGCGGCATGCGGCGGCAAAACCGGCCGCAAAAGCGCCACCGGCCAGCACATGGCGGCGTTGCAGGCCCGTGCTGCGTACCCAATTGCTGTCCTCGGACAGACGTTCATTGTCGTCGCTGGTCATCCGCTTGCTCCTCTTGCCTGGCTGATGGGCAGGCAGCTTAGGCAAGCGCGTGGCAAAGGAACAACAAAAAGGGGGAAGACGCAGATGCCCGCCTTCCCCCTTTTCGAAACAGGCCAAGCTTGGATCAGGCGGCGATCGCCACCGGTTCCGGTTCGGCCACGACCAGGCCACGACCCAGATCGCGGATCAGGCCGATGAAGCGGGTCGCTTCCCGCACGATCATCGCCTTGTTGAAACAGGCCGCCGCGCCCCGGTCCATCGCCTCGGCGACGATCGGCGCGCCGTCCCGCATCAGGCTGGACAGCATGATCACCGGGCACGGCTCCATGTCCATGATCTCGTCCAATATCATGAGGCCATCCTTGCCCGGCATGGCGATGTCCAGCGTCACGACATCGGGCTTTTCCAGCCGGATCATGTCGATCGCTTCCTCGCCATTGCGGGCGATGCCGACCACTTCGATGCGGCGGTCGCGTTCCAGCAACGTCTCGATCATCGCTCGGATGGTCAGCGAATCATCGACCACCACTATTCTGACAGGCTTCATCATCTCGGTTCCCCAACCATTATGGACATCATAACGGCCGAGGAACGAGAAGCTTTAGCCGTGCCTAACGGACATTTAACTACGCGGGCGATTGGCCGCGAAATTGGGGAAGAAGAGTTTGCGGAAACTGATCGATACGGTGCGGCCCAGCGGGTCCAGATAGCCCGGCTGATATCGCAATGGGGTCGCTCCGGTCGCGTCGGTGACTTCGCGCCGCTGGTTGAAGATATTGTCGATGTTGAAGGATATGCGCGCGCCCCGCATGAAGGGGATCTTGCGCTCCAACCCCTGTACCTGACCCAGATTGGCGAAGATGCGCAGGTTCGCAGTGGCCAGGCTGCCGAAGTTCAGCCGCGACGACCCGCCCGCCGTACCGGTCAGCGCGCCGTCCACATGGGTGCCGCTTTCCCAGTCGATGCCCAGCCGCGCGCCGATGCCGTTGTTCATATAGCCGATCCGCGCCTCCACCTCATGCCGGGGCTGGCCGCCCGACGATCCGGTGGCGTCGCCGTCCAGCAGGTTGAGTTGCGGTAAGCCCGGCGCGATCTGGATGCTCTCGGTCAGATGCCAGGTGTGATAGAGGCTGAAGGTCATCCGACCGCCGCCCTGACCATTGCCGCCCGGTCCACGGAAGCCGCCGGGGCCTCCAAAGCCGCCGCCGCGCGGGCCGTTGCCGCCGCCCGGCCCGGCCCCTGGCCCCGAATTGCCGCCCTCGCCACGCGGCCGATCGCCACCGCCTTCGCCCGGCGGCGGACCGCCTTCTGCTCGGGACTGGCGGTTGCCGAACAGCGCCTGCAATTCGGGCGGACGGTCTTCCGGCTTGCCGCCTGACGCGCGCCAGGCTTCCACCAGCTTCTGGATATGCGACTTTATCGGGACCGACAGGTCCACGCCCCAGCGCAGTTGCTCGCTCTGCGACGACAGGAAATTGATCGGCCGGGCATCGACCTGCAACAAATTGCCATCGGCATCGCGCAGGAAGCGTTGCGGATAGGCCGCCTCCAGCGCCGGCGTTGGCGTCGGGAAGGCGGCGATCGGGTTGCGCGTGCGGCTGTTGAGGTAAGTGGCCGTCATCGTCAGGTTCGGCTTTTCGAACGGCTTGATCCGCGCGCTCAGGCGGAACTGGTCGCGCACGCTTTCCTTCAGTGCCGCATTGCCGCCCGACAATTGGGTGACGAACACCGTCTGACCGGTCGCATAGTCGAACACCGACACGTTGGGCGTGGAAATCATCGGATCGGTGATGTTCGCCCCCGTCGGCGCAGCACGATCCTGATTGGCGGACGCCAATATCTGCACCGCATCCACCGGCTTCCAGCGCAGGCCGTAGCCCAGCGTCGAAAGCGTGCCGAAATCCGAATAATGTTGCGTGGCGGCATTGAGGTTGACCGCGACATCGCCCACCGCGCCCAGCACGCCGCGCGACCGGCTGGTGATCGGCAGGTCCAGGCTGATCTGCCCGCTGCCGATTTCCCGGCTGTAATCATTGCCGCTTTCCACGCCGGACCGGACCGACCGGCTGGTAAAGCCGTTGGCCGACGCACCGATGCTGATCGACGTGGTCACGCCGCCGGCCGGCAGGTCGAACAAGGTGCCGCTGATCAGCAGGTCGCCCTGCACCGCCTGGCTCTTGGCGCGGGCGCGGTCGGTCAGGCGCGTGGCGATCAGGTCCGGCGCGAAGCTGCCATAGGGATTGACGCTGGCGTCGCCGGCATCCAGCGCGGCCTGAATCGCGCCGGTGGACAGGCCGCGATCGGTGCGCGTCCGCGTGATCGACAGGTCGCCATTGCCGGTGAAAGACCATTGCCAGCCGCCGCCCAGCTGCCCGTTCAGGGTCAGCCCGATATGGCCGGTCGTGCCCTTGATCTGCTGTTGCAAGGCGCCGCCCTGCGCCAGATAGCGATAGAGGGTGACGTCGTTTGAGAAGGGCGAAAAGGCGCTGCCCGTCGGCAGGTCGAGCGCGGCGGACGACAGGCCCTGCAGCGTATCATTGTCCGACAGTTCCAGCCGCCCGTTCAACGTCGCCGATATGCCGCCCAGCGCGCGGGCGAGGGTGGCGTTGGCCGAGAAACTCTCCGTCTCCGGGCTGAGCGTGCGGTATCGGGTCAGGTCGCTGACGCTGGTGACGTTGGCGCCCGCGACGAAATCGCTGAGCGAGGGCGCGCCCGACGCCGCGCTGCCCGATACGCTGGCCACCGTGACGGTCTGGCCGGCCAGTGCCGACAGCGCCGGGTCGATTTCGCCGTTGGTGCCGGTGCCCACGATATTGCCGTTCAGCGCATAGGGGCGGCCCGGCGCGGTCGCGGTGATGCCGCGCTCGCTCTCCAGCAATTGCGCGGCGCGGCTATATTGCAGGTTCAGCGTGAAGCGATTGTCGCCCTGGATGCGCAGCAGGCCCGCTTCCACCTTGCCATTTTCGCGCCCGCCCCGCGTCGTCGTGCCGACGCGCCCCTCGGCGGTTTCCGCGCGGAAACGCTGGCGCAGGACGATGTTCACCACCTTCTGCGTCGGTGCATAGCCGTAGGACAGCGCGACCTGTTCGGGCAATATGTCGACCCGCGCCACCGCTTCGGACGGGATATCCTGAATCTCGGAAAAGCTGGAAATGCGCTTGCCGTTCAGCAGGATGACCGGTGTGCCATTGGTCTGCGGCGCCAATTCGGTGATGAGTTCGGAAATGGAGGTGACGCCCAGCGCCCGCACGTCCGCGCCGGATAATTGCTGTTCGGGTTGTACATTGCCGATCACCGATCCGCGCTGCGGCTGGCCGGTGACCACGATCTCTTCGCCATCGTCCACCGGCGCGGTTTGCGCGGCTTGAACTGCCTTAGCTTCCTCTTGCGCCATCAGCGCGCCGGGCGCGACCCCGGACATGAGCGCAACACTGATGATGGACGCGGAAAGACGCACGAAAACCCCCACAACATTCTTTGATCTGACCGCTGGACTAGCAGGCGCTTGTCGCAAAATTCTGGCAACAACCAGCGATATTTGTCGCAAGATGTAATCATGCCGGCTGAACGGGGGCTGGCCGGGCGTCAGGGGGCGTCGTGGAAAATGATGCCCAATGCGTGGCGCACGCCTGACAGAAGGCGGCTGACGCCATGGCGCATCTGCACGCGATACACGCCGCGCGCGCCCATGACCGGCCGGTCGCGCACCGGAAAGATGACGGCATCGCCCTGCATCAGCGGCACCACTTCTGCGCGCGACTGCATGCGCGGCCGCTGCTCGGTCAGTACGAAGGCGCCGCCGGAAAAATCCTGCTCCGGCCGGGACAGCAGGATCGCGACCTGCAACGGGAAGATATGCGGGCCATAGACATCCTGATGCAGCGCATTCCAGTCGCCTGCCTCGTAACGCAGCATCAGCGGCGTCGCCTTGTCCTGCCCCGCCAGTGCGCAGCGCGTCAGATAATCGGCGTGGCGCGCCGGATAGATGTCGCCCGTACCCAGCCTCTCCGCCCAGCCATTGGCGTGGCGTGCCAGCGCGGGATAGAGCCGGTCCCGCAGCATCGCGACCGGATCGGGTAGGGGATAAGTGAAATAGCGATAGCGCCCGCTGCCAAAGCCATGCCGCGCCATCACCACCTCCTTGCGGAAGACGGCGGGGTCTTCCCATAGCGCGATAAGGGCAGCGCATTGGTCGGGCGACAGCAAGGCGGGCAGGCGCACGGCGCCATGGCGGTCGAGATCGGTCAGGTCCATCGGGCCAGCATGGCGGCAACGCGCGTCCGGGGCATCCCGTGCCTTGCGTTCAAACACTTCCCTTCGCCGCCGCCGGTTTATAGGATGGTGGCATGCGCACGCTTTATCCCCCGATCGAACCCCATGCCTCCGGTCATCTCGATGTCGGGGACGGCCATCATATCTATTGGGAACGGGCCGGCACGCCCGGCGCCAAGCCGGCGGTCTTCCTGCATGGCGGGCCGGGCGGCGGCATTTCGCCCGACCATCGCCGCCTGTTCGATCCCGCGCGCTACGATGTGCTGCTGTTCGACCAGCGTGGTTGCGGCCGATCGACCCCGCACGCCCATCTTGAAGCGAACACCACCTGGGATCTGGTCGCCGATATCGAGCGGCTGCGCGCGATGATGGGTGTGGAGCAATGGTTGGTTTTCGGCGGCAGCTGGGGCTCGACGCTGGCGCTCGCCTATGCGCAGACGCATGTGGATCGGGTGACGGAACTGGTGTTGCGTGGCATCTTCACGATTCGGCAAAGCGAGATTGACTGGTATTATCAGGAAGGCGCCAGCCGCATCTATCCCGACAAATGGGAACGGTTCGTCGCCCCGATCCCGCAGAGCGAACGGGGCGATCTGGTCAATGCCTATCGCCGCCGCCTGACCGGTGACGATCGCGCCGCGCAAATCGCCGCCGCCCGCGCCTGGAGCGTGTGGGAAGGCGAGACGATCCGCCTGCTGCCCGACCCGGCGCTATCGGCGACCCATGATGCGGATGATTTCGCGCTCGCCTTCGCGCGGATCGAAAATCATTATTTCGTCCATGGCGGCTGGCTGGAGGACGGTCAGTTGATCCGCGACGCGGGCAAGCTGGCGGCCATTCCCGGCGTCATCGTGCAGGGTCGCTACGACATGGCCTGCCCGGCCGAAACCGCCTGGGCGCTGCACCGCGCCTGGCCGCAGGCGCGCTTCGACATGATCGAGGGCGCGGGCCACGCCTATAATGAGCCGGGCATCATGGACGCCCTGATCCGCGCGACGGACGGGTTTGCGGGTTAGCGGCTACCCGGCCCCAATGCCGGGTCCAGGTCGCGTGGGCGGGTGAAGCTGGCGAGGGTCGCGATATTTTCCCGCGCATTTGCCCACCGGTCGATGGGAAGGTCCAGCACCGCGATGCTGGCGGTCGGGAATTTGATTTCCACATCCTCGCGCAACGGATTGACGCCGTCGTCGGGGACCAGGTCCAGGATCAACTCCTCCAGCCCCGGATTATGGCCCGCCAGCAGCGCACCGTCGGCACTGTCGGGCAGGTCGCGGATCACGTCGAACAAGGTAGGCGCGGAGGCGAGGTAGATACGCCGGTCCCACCGCGCGTCCAGCGTCTCGCCATAGCCGGCGAAGAAGGTTTCCAACGTCTGCACCACCCGCACCGCCGGCGAAGCGACCAGCATGTCGAAGCGCATGGCGCGCTGCGCGGCAAACTGGCCCATCAGCATGGCGGCCTTCTCGCCCCGCCGGTTCAAGGGCCGGTCGAAGTCGCGCGCGACCGGATCGTCCCAATCCGATTTGGCGTGGCGCAACAGGGTCAGCCTCTTCATTGTGTCTCCTGTTGGGGTAGGCCGGATTCGCGCCCCTGATGCCCTAACAGGACCGTTTCGCCAAGGCTTTGCTCTCTGGCCTGTACGCTGACGGCGATGATCGCTTCGTCCAGCGTCAGCCGGCGGATCGGCGTACCGGGCGGAAAGGCGCTCAGCAATCGGCTCGGCATCGCGGCGGACAGGATGACGAAACTGCCCTTGTCCTCGGCCCGGCGAATGAGGCGCCCGAACGCCTGCGCCAGCCGCGCCCGGATCAGCCGGTCGTCATAGGCGCTGCCTCCGCCCGCCAGCCGCCGCGCGGCGTGCAGCACCGTGGGCTTTGACCATGGCACGCCCTCCATCACCACCAGCCGCAGCGAATGGCCCGGCACGTCCACGCCATCGCGTAGCGCATCGGTGCCCAGCAGCGACGCGCGCGGATCGTCGCGGAAGATATCGACCAGCGTGCCCGTATCCATGGGGTCCACATGCTGGGCGTAAAGCGGCAGGCCCGCCCGTGCCAGTCGGTCGGCGATGCGCGCATGCACGGCCCGCAGCCGCCGGATCGCGGTGAACAGCCCCAGCGTGTCGCCGCCCGCCGCCTCGATCAACCGGCCATAGGCACCCGACAGCGCCGCAATATCGCCGCGCTTGATGTCAGTGACGATCAGCACTTCGGCCCGTCCCGGATAATCGAACGGGCTGCTCGCCTCGAACCGCTCCGCGCCATGGGGCAGGTGGACTGCGCCGCTGCGCGCCTCCGCATTGGACCAGTCGCCCCCGCCCTTCAGCGTCGCGGACGTCAGCAGCACGCCCTGCGCGGGCTTCAGCACCGTTTCGGCCAGCGGCCGCGTCGGGTCCAGCCAGTGGCGGTGGATGCCGATATCGAACTCGCGCCCCTCGATCCGGTCGACCGTCATCCAGTCGACATAGTCCGGGTCGGCCGGCCCCCCGATCCGCGCCAGCAGCGCCAGCCAGGCCGCGATCAGGTCGCGCCGCCATCCGAGCGAAGCGATCGCCCCCTCCACCCGCGCCCGCGCCGCGCTGTCCAGCCAGTCGGGCGCATCCTCGATCACCGCCTCCAGCCGCCGCGCCAGCCGTACCAGCGGCTTGATCAACGCATCCAGCGCCAATGCAGCTTCCTGCGCGGCGTCGACCAGCGCACCATCGGGTTCGGCCAGCTCGGTTTCCAGCCCATAGCCGGCATCCGCCTCGCCCGCCGCTTCCGCGCGGGTATAAACGGTGCCGCGCACCGCGGCGAGCAGCGCTTCCAGCGGCCCGAACGGCTCGCCCGCAACGACGCGCTTGAGCCAATCATCGGCTGGCAGCGCCTGCGCCGCGTCGATCGCCGCGCGGATCGCCTGACCGCCTTCCTCGTCATAGCTGGCCAGGTCGGACAGGCGCGCCGCCAACCCCCGGCGGCGCCCGCGCGATCCGCCTTCCGGCCCCATGATCCACCGGCGCAGTTCGATCGCCTCCTGCCCCGACAAAGCGACGGAGAAGGTCGAATCCGCCGCATCGAACAGATGATGGCCCTCGTCGAACACTATCCGCTGCGGTCGCTGCCCGGTTTCCCGCCCGCGCGCGGCGTTGATCATCACCAGCGCATGGTTGGCGATGACGATGTCGGCATCGGCCGACGCGCGGGCCGATCGTTCGATGAAGCATTTGCGATAATGGGGGCAGCCCGCATAGATGCACTCGCCGCGCCGATCGGTCAGCGCGGTCGAGCCATTGCGGCGGAACAAGGCCGGCAACCATCCGGGCAGGTCGCCGCCCACCATGTCGCCATCCTTGCTGAACGCGGCCCAGCGCGCCACCAGTTGCGCCAATATCGCCGCGCGGCCGGTAAAGCCGCCCTGCAACGCATCTTCCAGATTGAGCAGGCACAGGTAATTTTCCCGCCCCTTTCGCACCACCACCCGCTTTGCCGCCACCGCCGCGTCGGGGAACAGGCGCAGCGATTCGCGGTCCAGTTGGCGTTGCAGCGCCTTTGTGTATGTCGAAACCCAAACCGTGCCCTGCGCTTCGCCGGCCCAGAGCGAGGCAGGCGCCAGATAACCCAAAGTCTTGCCGATGCCCGTGCCGGCTTCCGCCAGCAGTATATTGGGCTGGTCGCGATGCTTGCGCGGGGTGAAGGCCAGGCTGGCGGCGGCGGCATAGGCGCGCTGGCCGGGGCGCGGTTCGGCGCCCTTGCCAGTCAGCGCGTCCAGCCGGGCCAGCACCTGATCTTCCTTCAGGCTGACGGTGCGCGGGGCAGGGCGGGGCTGCGCCTCCTCCCATTCCGGCAATTTGGTGAAAAGCCAGCGCTCCGCCTCGCGCGGGCGGGCGATGCGCGGCGCGACCAGCGGCGACCAGGGCCAGCGCAGCCGATGCAAGGATTGCGCTGCGGTCCATCCGCCCTCCCGCTCTTTCCAGTCGGGTGCGTCCATCCGGGCGAGCAGCATCGCCGCGCCCTGTTGCAGCAGCGCGGGAATATCGCCCTCGCTCGTCGGCGCGGGCAGGCCCAGCGCTTCTGCCAGCCCCTTGGGCGTCGGCACCAGGAAACGGGCCGGATGCAGGAAGGCCCAGAGTTCGAGCAGGTCGAGGCCGTTAAGTTCCGGATAGCCCAGCCGCTGGCCGGTCAGCGGTGCGTTCAGCAGCAGCACCGGGGTTTCGGCGCTGCGCGCGATCGCCTGCCCCTTGGCCAGCGCCTGGGTGCGGTCGCCTTCGCGCAGCCAGATGCCGCCATGGCTGGCGTGGAGCGCGGGCAGGGTGGCGGGATCGATCACCCGCCCGATCTAGGCGAGCAGGAACAAAAGGAAAACCTGAAATATGGGTTTCGCGCCGGGAAGGGCGTCAGCCCGTTCGCCGGCCAAAGCCGCCGCCACCGACATAGGCGCTGCCAAAGCCCGTCTGTTGCTGACCAGCTGCGTGCAGGCGCGGCTGGAACGCGACCGGTGCGCGCTTGGCGGCGCGGGCCATTTCGAGCCGCTCATAGAGCGGGCCTTCGTTCAATTCATAGGGGAAGCGAATGCCCATGCGATCCTCTTCGGACCAGCGGACCGTGCCGAAGACGATGAAGCCGTCCAGATCGATCTGGCATTGCGACCGCGCGGGCAGGGTGCAGCCCACCACCTGGGCGCCGCCTTCGCTCAGATCGACGATCACGCCTTCCAGGCTGTCCAGCACCGTCGTGACGACGATGGGAATGTCCACCGCAATACGCTCGCGGCTGCGCTGTATCTGCATAACGCCTCCTGTCGGTCCATTATCGATACGCAAGGTTAACGAAAACTAAAGTTGCGAACGATTGTCAAAGCGCTTTTGTCGCCGAATAGCATTTTCTTTCGCTTTAGCAGGGTTTAGGGGGCGTGCATCATGACAATGTCCGATATCCTGCGCACTGCCGCGACCGCATCCAAGGCCTGGCCCTATGAAGAAGCGCGCAAGCTTCTGAAACGTTACGCGAATGGCGCGCCGGACAAGGGGCATATCCTGTTCGAAACCGGCTATGGCCCGTCGGGCCTGCCGCATATCGGCACGTTCAACGAAGTGCTGCGCACCACCATGGTCCGTAACGCCTTCCACGCGCTGTCGGATATTCCGACCCGGCTGGTGGCGTTCAGCGACGATCTGGACGGCTTCCGCAAGGTGCCCGACAATGTCCCCAATCAGGCGATGCTCAGCGAATATCTGGGCAAGCCGCTGACGCAGGTGCCCGACCCCTTCGAAAAGTTCGAAAGCTTTGCCCATCACAATAATGCGATGCTGCGCGACTTTCTCGACGGCTATGGCTTCGAGTATGAATTTGTGTCGGCAACGCAGCAATATCAGGCCGGCGCCTTCGACGATGCGCTGCGGCAGGTGCTGCGCCGTTATCAGGCGATCATGGACATCATGTTGCCGACCCTGCGCAAGGAACGTCAGGCGACCTATTCGCCCGTCCTGCCGATTTCGCCCAAGAGCGGCATCGTGCTTCAGGTGCCGGTCGAGGTGATCGACGCGGAAGCCGGCATCGTCCGCTTCGTCGATGAAGGCGACACGATCGAACAATCGATCCTGGGCGGCGCGGCCAAGCTGCAATGGAAGGTCGACTGGGCGATGCGCTGGTATGCGCTGGGCGTCGATTATGAAATGGCGGGCAAGGATCTGATCGATTCGGTCACGCAATCGTCGAAGATCTGTCGTGCGCTGGGCGGCCGTCCGCCCGAAGGCTTCAATTACGAGATGTTCCTCGACGAAAAGGGCGAGAAGATCTCAAAGTCCAAGGGCAACGGCCTCAGCCTGGAACAGTGGCTGACCTATGGCCCGCAGGAAAGCCTGGCTTTCTACGCCTATCGCGAACCGAAAAAGGCCAAGCAGTTGCACATGGGCGTCATCCCGCGCGCGGTGGATGAATATTGGCAGTTTCGCGGCAATTATTCCAAGCAGGCGATCGAGCAGCAGCTGGGCAACCCGGTCCATCATATCCATGATGGCAAGCTGCCCGACGGCGAACTGCCGGTAACCTTCGGTCTGTTGCTCAACCTGGTCGGCGTGATGGGCGATGCCAGCCCCGAACAGGTGTGGGGCTATCTCCAAAATTATGTGCCGGGCGCCAGCGCGCAAACCTATCCCGAACTGGATGCGCTGATCGGCCATGCGCTGGCCTATCATCGCGATTTCGTGGCGCCCACGCTTCAGCGCCGCGCGCCAGAGGCCCATGAAGCCGCCGCGTTGCGCAAGCTGGACGAGGAACTGGCCGCATTGCCGGCCGATGCGACCGCGGAAGACGTCCAGAATATCGTGTACGCCATCGGCAAGGATGAGGCGTTCGGCTTTGGCGAACTGCGCGACTGGTTCAAGGCGCTGTACCAGACGCTGCTGGGTGCCGATCAGGGGCCGCGCATGGGCAGCTTCATTGCGCTCTACGGGGTGGAAAACAGCCGCAAGCTGATCGCGCAGGCGCTGGCGGCCTGATCTGGATCAAACCCGGGCCGGAACATTTTGCCGGGTCGGGCGTTTGCCGCATCGGTCCACCCCCCTTTCGGACTGGTGACGCGCCTTGCGCACGTCATCGGCCGCGTGCGCCCGGAAACGGGCGGCGCGGCCAAGTGGGGGTAAAGGAAACCGCCCCGGTCTTGCGATCGGGGCGGTTTTTGTAATCTGGGCTTACCAGAAGAAGGCGCGGTGGGCGGTGATGACGCGACCGGTGCGGACATTGACCAGCAGCACATCATTATAGTGGCGGACCCAGCGCTGGTTCACACCCGGACGGGGCAGGCGATAGCGGTTGGTGTCGCTGATATAATAGCGCGAGTTATAATAGGCCGGGCGAAGCTGCGCACCGGCATTCCACTGGCTGTAGCGGAAGGGCGCACGCCAGTTGCCGCCACGATAGACGTCTCGGTGGGTACGGCGATAGTCGCGCCAGTCTTCGCGCACTTCCTGACGGGCATCGCGCACGTCGCGGCGCGCGTCGCGCACATCGCGGCGGTCGCCATAACGCTGCGCCTGGCGCAGGTCGCGCTGCTCTTCGCGCAGGTTGCGTTCGCTGCGACGCGCTTCGCCATAGGATTGGGCCGATGCGACGCTGGGGACGACGGTGGCGGCCAGCAGGCCCAGAATGATGAACTTACGCATGATCTTGTCTCCCATATTCCGTGGCGGCTGAACCTGTCCGGAAGGATCTGGTTCCGTCGCCTACAAGAGGAGATATGGGCCCCGGCAACTGAACGGTCGGGGAATGAAGCAGTCAGATTCCAGTCATTTATGTCGCAAAGTGTAACCGCAGATGTAACCGCGTCAGCCCCACGGCCGTTCGCGAAACCATTTGGTCACGACATATTTGGTGCCGCTCTCCACCGGCCGCGCGGCATGCAGGCTCTTGCGGTTGGGCGCCCCGTCGCGATCCATATTGTTCCAGATCAGGATCATGCCCTCTACCGGCGGCACCATGAATTCGCATTGGGGGAAGTGCGTCTCGCCCCCGGCCTCTACGGGGGAAAGATAGATCATCGCCGTCCATGTCCGCTGTCCGCCGCTGGTCCGCATCTGCGGCCAATAGCTGGCGGTGACGGGGAAATAGTCGCAATGAACCTTATATTCCTGCCCCGGCGCATAGCGCTGCCCCTGCAACGTCTCGCCATGGCGGGCGGGCAGGCCGGTCATCGCGCAGATCCGGTCGCTGATCCCCATGACCAGCTCTTCCCAGGGATTGAGGTTGCAACTGTGGCTGGTGCGATAATCGGCATTGGCGCTGCCGGAAAACAGCGTCGACGGCTTGGCATCGGCGTCGATCAGCGCGCGCAGCCCGGCACATTCCTCCGCGCTCAGGAAATGCTGGCGGCCATATATCTCCAGATCGGGCGCGTCGATCCGATGCACCATCGGATTGCGGTCCAGCCGCTTGCGCACATCTTCGCCGATCCCGGCGCGCAGCGGCGACGCCGTGCCGCCATCATCTTGTCCTTCGCTCATGCCCGCCTCCTGCCACAGGGACGCCCGGCATGAAAAGACCCCGGCATGTTTCCATGCCGGGGCCAGTATTTCCTGAAGGCCAGTCCAGGAAGAAGATTACCAGAAGAAATTATTGATCACGTCGACCACATAGCCGTCGCGCACATCGACCAGCAGCGCGTCGTCATAATAGCGGACCCATCGCAGCGAGCCGTAGGCCGGCGGCAGGCGGTAGCTATAGGGATCGTTCAACCAGTAGCTGTTCGAATAGAGCAGGCTGTTCAGGAAGATCCCGACCGAAAAGCGGCGATAGCCATAGTCACAGCCGCGCGGCGCATCATAACGACCCATGCGATAGCGGTCGCCATAGCGGTTGCGATAACTGTTCCAGTCATAGCGACGGTCCTGGCGCCAGCCATTGTCCCAGCGACGCTGGTTCGCCCAGCGGCTCCGATCGTCGAACCGGCGGCCGTTGTTCCAGGCGCCATTGTTTCGATCATTCCCGGTCCAGCCGCGATTGTCGTTCCACCGCTGATTCAGTCGATCATTCTGGCGATCATCCCGCCGATCGTTCCGCCAGTCCTGGCGATCGTCGCGCCGGTCGTTGCGCCAATCCTGCCGGTCATTACGTCGGTCGTCGCGGCCGTCGCGCCGCTCATCGGGACGGTTATTGCGCCAATCCTGCCGATTGTCCTGACGCTGCTGCTGGTCGCGCCAGTTCTGCGTCTGCTGCTGCCGGTCGCGTGCGACATTCTCCAGCCCGCGATCGGGCTGATTGCGGTCGCCGCGCCATTGGTCGGGGCGCTGCTGCGGCCGATCGTCCGGGCGGACGTCCGGGCGCGGCGCTGCCGTCGGTGCGGCGGCGCGCTCGCCCATACGCTGCTGCCAGCGCTGTGCCGCGTCATTGCCGCGCGGCTGGTTGCCGCGATCGCCGCGTCCTTCCCGCTCGCCACCGCGATCGCCGCGCTGCTCCTGGTTGCTCTGCGCATGGGCCGGGGCGATACCGCTCAGCAGCGTCGCACCCATCAGCCCCGCCAGCATCATCTTCCTCAACATCGTCGTGACTTTCCTGGATCGGGGGCACTACGCCCCCTCATGATCTGGCTTCTAGGGCAGGTCCGATGTCGTGATGCTGAACTTGTCATGCAGCGATTTGAAAGAATCGGCGCGGGACGATAGACAGGAGCCATGCGAACAGCCACTGTCCGTTGGTGCGTGTTGCACGCGGGATAAACACCCGGAATCGGTCGAAAAGCTGATCCAGATCAGTGCGTCACCGTGAAACTGACTATAGGACTGACGAGTGACGAAATCTTCCGATGCTGGCTTTGACACGCCCTCCGTCCGCCAGGTTCTGCGCGAAGCGACGATGGACAGCCATCGCCGGTAGACGCCATCTATGCTGATTTCGCGCTCGATTCGCCCAGCGACTATCGCGCCTTCCTGACCGCCCATGCCCGCGCGCTCGGCGGGATCGAGGCCGCCGCACAACCGCAGGCGCCGCGCTTGCCGCTGCTGGCGCAGGATCTCGCTGCCCTTGACCTTCCCCTGCCTGAACCTCTGCCGCTGGACGATAATGTGGCCGACGGCTTCCACTGGGGCCTGCGTTACACGCTGGAAGGATCGCGACTGGGCGGCGCCATGCTGTCGCGACAGGTCGCCCCCGGTCTGCCCAAGGCCTATCTCTCGGCCGCCCATGGCAAGGGCGAATGGATAGCCTTCCAACGCGCGCTCGACGGCGCTGCGGCGGAAGGCGGCGAAGGCTGGCTGGACGACGCCGTGCAGGGCGCGCAGGCCGCCTTCGCCTTGTTTGCGCAGGCAGGACAGCAGGCGGGCCAGGCATCGGCCCATGGCTGATCGCGACGCTGACCAGCCCAATTTTTCCGTCGACCTCAGCAATTGCGATCGTGAGCCCATTCATGTGCTGGGCACGGTTCAGCCCTTCGGCTTCCTGATCTCGCTGACCGCCGACTGGTTGGTGTCGCGCGTGTCGGCCAACAGCGCGCAATTTATCGGCCTGACCCCCGACGATATGCTGGGCAAGCCGATCGCGGCCCTGCTGGACGGCGAAGCCATCCATGCCCTGCGCAACCGCATCACCCTGCTGCGCGGCCCCGATTCGGTCGAGCGGCTCTTTTCCATTCCCTTGATCGCCGGCGGCCCGCCCTTCGACGTGGCCGTCCATTTCTCCGGTCAGCTGGTCGTGGTGGAGGCTGAACCCGCCAGCCATGACGAGATGGAGGCGAGCAGCACCGTCCGGTCCATGGTCGCCCGTCTGGCCCAGGCAGAGGGCATGACCGCCTTCCTGCGCGATGGCGCGCGGCAGGTGCGGGCACTGACCGGCTTCGACCGTGTCATGGTCTACCGCTTTGCCGATGGCGGCGATGGCGAAGTCGTCGCCGAAGCTTTGAAGCCCGGCATCGACAGCTTCTTCGGCCTCCATTATCCCGCCTCTGACATTCCGGCTCAGGCCCGCGCCCTCTATCTGCGCAACATCTTCCGCATCATCGCCGATGTGAAGGCGCCGCCGGTGCCCGTCGTCCCGGCGCTGGATCCGACCGGCGCGGCGCTCGACATGTCGCTCTGCCTCACCCGCGCGGTATCGCCGATCCATATCGAATATCTCGGCAATATGGGCGTGGGCGCCTCCCTCTCCATCTCGATCATCGTCGAGGGGAAGCTGTGGGGCCTGTTCGCCTGCCACCATTATGCTCCGCGCCTGCCGACTTTCGCGCAGCGCAGCGCGGCCGAACTGTTCGGCCAGATCTTCTCGATGATGCTGGAAAGCCGCGAGCGCGCGGAAACGGCCACCTATGAAGGCAAGGCGCGGCAGGTGGCCGACCGGTTGCTGTCGGCGGTGGCGCAGGATCATGACCTGCTGACCAATGCCCGCTGGCTGGGCGACATCATTTTCGACACGATCCCCGCCGATGGCGTGGGCGTCTATATCGACGGGCAGATGACCTTTTCCGGCCTGGCGCCCGACGCGTCCGCCTTCGTCGCGATCGTGTCGATGCTGAACCGTGTTGCGGCGAGCCAGGTCTATACCACCGACAGCCTCTCCTCGGTTCTGCCCGAAGCGGCGGCCTATGCCGATCGCGTGTCGGGTGTACTGGCTATCCCCCTGTCACGCCGGCCGCGCGACTATGTCGTGCTGTTCCGCGCCGAACAGCTGCGATCCGTGCGCTGGGCAGGCAATCCGGAAAAGGAAATCGAATATGGGCCGAACGGCCCGCGCCTGACCCCGCGCAAGAGTTTCGAATCCTGGTCGCAGCTGGTGAAGGGCGTGGCGCTGCCCTTCCTGCCCGCCGAACTGCGGGTGGCCGAAGCGCTGCGCACCGCGCTGCTCGAAGTCATATTGCGCATGTCCGATTCCGCCGATGCGGAGCGGCAGCGCGCGCATGAGAAGCAGGAATTGCTGATCGCGGAACTCAATCATCGCGTCCGCAACATCCTCTCGCTGATCCGGGGCCTGTTGTCGCAGACTCGCGACAGCGCCCGTTCGGTGGACGAATTTATCGGCACGCTGGAAAGCCGCGTCCATGCGCTGGCCCGCGCCCATGATCAGATTACCGCCGATCGCTGGAGCCCGGCGCGCCTCTACGACCTGATCGAAGTCGAATCGGGCGCTTATCTCGGCGAACGCAGCGATCGGGTGCAATTGTCCGGTCCCAATGTGTTGCTGACGCCCGGCTGTTTCACCGTGCTGGCGCTGGTGATCCATGAAATGCTGACAAACGCCGCCAAATATGGCGCCCTGTCGGACAGCGGCACCGTGAAGATCGACTGGCGCGTGGATGAAGATGGCAGCCTGCTGATCGACTGGACTGAAAGCGGCGGTCCGCCGGTGGTGGCGCCGACCCGGCGGGGCTTTGGCTCCACCGTCATCGAACGGTCCATTCCCTATGATCTGGGCGGCCATGCCGAAATCAGCTATCGACTGGCGGGAATAGAGGCGCATTTCTGCATCCCGTCCATCCATGTCGTTTCCGTCCTGCCCGATGTGACCGCCACCGATCGCGCCAAGCCGGCCGCGCCGGTCGTGCCCGGCCTGCTGAAAGGGCGCAATGTTCTGCTGGTCGAAGATAATATGATCATCGCCATGGATGGAGAGGATGCGCTGCGCGATCTGGGCGCGGACGTCGTTACCGCCGCCAGCGTCGGCCGCGCGCATGAAGCGATCGCGATCCAGTCGGTCGATCTGGCCGTGCTGGACTTCAATCTCGGCCATGAAACCAGTCTGCCGATCGCGGATATGCTCGCCGAACGCGGCATTCCCTTCCTCTTCGCCACCGGCTATGGCGACGGGCTGGAACTGCCCGCCCGGTTCGAGGCGGTGACGCTGCTGAAGAAGCCCTATAGCGGCGCCACCTTGGCGCAGGCGCTCGCCCCGGTGATCGAGGCCGGCAACTAAGGCGTGATATTTCTCCCCTCCCTTTCAGGGAGGGGCCGGGGTGGGTCGCCGCAAAGCGGCGCATTAGTCTCGCTTCGCACGCCAACCTCTCGAAACGCTCTGCGCGGACAGCGAAACGGACAGTTTCCACCTCGCCGATTGCGGAACGGCCACCCTGCGCCGATCTATCTCGCATGCCGACTATCCTGTCCTACATTGCGTCTTGGCGCTATGATGACGACAGGATGGCCGGCAGACAGGTGACTTTTCGATAGGATCGTCGCCACGCAACAAAATGTCGAACCATGCGGGAAATGTGCGAAGTTAAGCCCGCGAAATCCTATTTCCGGACCCCATGATGACCCAGCCAACCCTCTTCATTCCCCATGGCGGCGGACCCTGCTTCTTCATGGACCCGACCGATCCCGACCGTCCGCACAGCGATCCGATGTGGCAGCCGATGCAGGATTATCTGGCAGGCCTGATCGCTGGCCTGCCGGAACGGCCCCGCGCCATATTGCTGGTGTCGGGCCATTGGGAGGAAGCGGCCTTCACCGTCCATAGCGGCGATCGGCCGCCCTTATTCTTCGACTATTATGGCTTCCCGGCGCACACCTACGACCTGCGCTGGGATGCACCGGGCGCGCCCGACCTCGCCCACCGCGCCGCCGGGCTGTTGCGCGATGCCGGCTTCGCCACGGGTGAGGAAACGGCGCGCGGCTGGGACCATGGCGTCTTCATTCCCATGAAGGTGGCGCTGCCCGATGCCGACATTCCGCTCGCGCAATTGTCGCTGCGTCATGACCTCGATCCCGCCGCCCATATCGCCGCCGGCCGGGCGCTCGCCCCCTTGCGCGACGAAGGCGTACTGATCGTCGGCTCGGGCATGAGCTTCCACAATTTGCGGGTTCGCGGACCACAGGCGATCGCGCCCTCGACACTCTGGGACGATGCCTTGACTGCCGCCGTGACCGATCCCGATCCGCAGGCCCGCGCCACTCGTGTCGCCGCCTGGGATCAACTGCCCCACGCCCATTTCGCCCATCCGCGCGAAGAACATCTGTTGCCGCTGATGGTGGCTCTGGGTGCCGGCGGAGACGATAGTGCGACCTGCACCCATCGCAGCTCGGTCCTGGGCTGGACGGTGTCGGGCTATCGCTTCGGCTGAGGCGCGGGACGTCCCAGGGCCGGCACGGTCCGCGCCGCATCTTCGGGCGTGATGCCAGGTGGCGGCGCCGCGCTGCCGCCCTGCTCCTCGCCCCGCATGATCCGCCCGGCCCGCTTGATCGCCCCGCGCAGCCGGGGATAGATGCCGCAGCGGCAGATATTGGTGATCGCCCCGTCAATCTCTTCGTCCGACGGATCGTTGGTCCGGCGCAGCAACACGGACGCCGCCATGATGACGCCAGGAATGCAATAGCCGCATTGGGAGACATTGTCGGCGGCGAAGGCCTGTTGCAGCGGATGGCCGCGATCGGGCGACAGCGCCTCGATCGTGGTGACGAAACGGCCTTCGGTATTGCCGATCGTCACCTGGCAGGATCGCACCGCCTCGCCATCGACATCCACGGTGCAGGCACCGCAATCGCCCGTGCCGCATCCATATTTGGTGCCGGTCAGGTTGGACGCGTCGCGCAACGCCCATAGCAAAGGCGTGTGCGGGTCCATGCGATATTGAATCGGCCGGTCGTTGACGGTGAAGCGGGTCATGCCGCCTCCTCTTCTTCCGCCTTATGGAACAGCACTTCGTTGCGGATATGGATGATCCGCGACGCCAGCCGGATTTCCTGGATGAAGGTGGCAAAGGCCGCCGCCTGTAACAGCATCGCCAGACTGAACAGGATCGCGATCGGCGTGCCCAGATGCGCGTTAAACAAATTGCCCGCAAACAGCAGGATCACGACCAGACACACGGCGCAGGCGGAGGCGACCGACAGGAAGATCGCGATGTTGACCACGCTCATCCGGCGATCGAGCACGCGGATTTCGCTGACCATCCGGTCATGCTCTTTGCCACGGGTGGACAGCACCAGCTTTTCCACGTCGCGCGCCCGGTCGATGATCCGCGACAGCCGGCTGACGCAGACGTTCAGGAACGCCCCGATGCCCGCCAGCAGGAAGACCGGGGCCAGCGCCAGCTGAATGGTCTGCGCGACCTGGCTGACCTGGGGCAGGGGGATCATCAAAGGGCACCTCTCATCCCGCGAATCTATCCTTCATCGCGGGACGCGGGGCAAGGGGCGGCGTCCGGTATAAATGCGTCGCAAAACGCCACTTTTCCGGGGGTCGAGACGCTCCGGCACGAACCGGAGCGCCGCATCCTTCAGGCTGCGCCCTTGGCCGGCGTGTTGACGCCCATGGATTTCAGATATTGTTTGATGTTGCGGGCCGCCTGCCGCAACCGCTGCTCATTCTCGACCATGGCGATGCGCACGAAGCCTTCGCCATCCTCGCCATAGCCAACGCCCGGTGCGACTGCGACCTTGGCATGGGTCAGCAGCTGCTTGGAGAATTCCAGCGATCCCATGTCCTTCAGCGCAGGCGGCAGCGGCGCCCAGCAAAACATGGAGGCGCGGGCCGGCGGAATGTCCCATCCGGCGCGTCCGAAACTCTCCACCAGCACGTCGCGGCGCTTGTGATAGAGTTCGCGGTTCTTCTCGACGATATCCTGCGGCCCGTTGAGCGCCGCGCAGGCCGCCGCCTGGATCGGCGTGAAGGCGCCATAGTCCAGATAGCTCTTCACCCGCGTCATCGCCGCGATCAGCTTCTGATTGCCAACGGCAAAGCCCATGCGCCAGCCAGCCATGCTGTATGTCTTGGACAAGGAGGTGAATTCGATCGCCACATCCTTGGCGCCCGGCACCTGAAGGATGGAAGGCGTCGGATTGCCGTCATAATAAAGTTCGGAATAGGCCAGATCGCTCAGGATCCAGACCTTATTCTCCTTCGCCCAGGCCACGAGGCGCTCGTAAAAGGCCAGGTCCACCGTCTCGGCCGTCGGATTGGACGGATAGTTGACCACCAGGATCGACGGGCGCGGCACGGTGAAGGCCATGGCGCGGTCGAGCGAGCGGAAATAATTTTCGTCCGGCGTCGTGGGCACCGACCGAATGGTCGCGCCCGCGATGATGAAGCCGAACGTATGGATCGGATAGCTGGGATTGGGCGCCAGCACGACGTCGCCCGGTTCGGTGATCGCGGTGGCCAGGCTGGCCAGCCCTTCCTTCGACCCCATGGTGACGACGACTTCCCTGTCGGGGTCGACCTCCACGCCGAAACGACGCGCATAATAATTGGCCTGCGCCTTGCGGAGGCCCGGAATGCCGCGCGACTGCGAATAGCCATGGGCGCTCGGCTTCTGCGCCACTTCGATCAGTTTCGCGATGACATGGTCGGGCGGCGGCAGGTCGGGATTGCCCATGCCCAGGTCGATAATGTCCTCTCCCGCGGCTCGCGCGGCGGCCCGCATGCCGTTCACTTCGGCGATGACATAGGGCGGCAGACGCTTCATGCGGTAAAATTCTTCGGACATTATAGGGGCTTTCCTGAAAGCTCTCTGTAGGGAATAGTGCGCGGCACGCCGTTGACGTGTCACAATCTGGCTATAACCCGGCCGATAGCGACACGCCAGTGAAAGCGGCGCAGCATGATGATGCCAGGAGGAGCAAGGTGGCCATGGATAGAACCGATGTCATGGAACCCCATCTGCCGACCCTGGAACAGATGCAGCAATGGACGCAGGTCATCGGCCGCGCCCAGCAATTGATGCTGGAACAGGCGGCGGGCGCGACGGGCCGCGTGTTGCCCTTCGATCCCGAAACCGTGTCGCGCATCCAGACCAGTTTCGCCGACGAAGGACTGGCTTTGTGGCAGCGTTTCCTGGATTCGGGCGGCCTGCTGCGCGATCAGCCCGATCCCGCCCCGGCCGGCAGCCCGGCGGCGGCGCGCGACCGTCGCTTCGCCGATCCCGCCTGGACGGAGCATCCCTTTTACGACCTCATCCGCCAAAGCTATCTGCTCGTGTCGGATTATCTGACGCGCCTGACCGACGCGGTCGATGGCGTCGATCCCAAGGTGAAGCAGAAGCTGCGTTTCACGACCACCGGCATGCTGGACGCCCTGTCCCCGTCGAATTTCCCGCTCACCAACCCGATCGTCATGAAAAAGACGATCGAAAGCGGCGGCGAAAATCTGGTCAAGGGCTTGAAGCATATGCTCGCCGACCTGGAGAAAGGGCAGCTGACCCATACCGACGGCACCCAGTTCGAGCTGGGCCGCAATATCGCCGCGACGCCGGGCAAGGTCATTCACGAAACCCCGCTCTATCAGCTGATTCATTATGCGCCGTCGACGGAAACGGTGCTGGAAACGCCGCTCATCATCTTCCCGCCCTGGATCAACCGTTTCTATATTCTCGACCTGTCGCCGGAAAAAAGCTTCGTCAAATGGGCGGTGGATCAGGGGATCAGCGTGTTTCTGGTGTCGTGGAAATCCGCCGACGCCTCGATGAAGGATCTGGTCTGGGACGATTATATCCTGCGCGGTCAGATCGACGCGATCGACACGGTGCGCGACCTGCTGAAGGTGGAGAGCGTCCACACGATCGGTTATTGCGTGGCCGGCACCACGCTGGCCGCGACGCTGGCGCTGCTGGCGGCGCGGGGGCAGGGGGATAAGGTCGCCAGCGCCACCTTCTTCACCGCACAGGTGGATTTCGCCCAGGCCGGCGACCTGACCCTGTTCGTCGATGACGATCAGATGAAGATGGTCGAACAGCTTTCGTCCAAGGGGTTTCTCGACGGGCGCTACATGGCTGCGACCTTCAACCTGCTGCGCGGGCGCGACCTGATCTGGAATTATGTCGTCAATAATTATCTACTCGGCATGGATTATCCGCCCTTCGACCTGCTCTACTGGAATGGCGACACGACCAATCTGCCGGCCCGCTGGCACAGGGATTATCTGACCCAGCTCTATCGTGACAATCTGCTGGTCGTACCCGGCGCTATCAGCGTGGACGGCACGCCGATCGACCTGACCAAGGTGATGACCCCCGCCTACGTGCAGGCCGGGCGGGAGGATCATATCGCGCCGCTGGAAAGCGTTTGGAAACTGACCGAAAATCTGTCCGGGCCAATGCGCTTCCTGCTGGCGGGGTCGGGCCATATCGCCGGGGTGGTCAACCCGCCGGCGGCGAATAAATATCAATATTGGGCTTCCACAGAACCGCAGGCGACGCTGGACGATTTTCTTGCAGTGGCGATCGAGACGAAGGGCAGTTGGTGGCCGGATTGGCGTGCCTGGATCGGCGACCGTGATTCGCGTCAGGTGCCCACGAAGGGCGCGCGGCAGCCGGGGAAGGGTCGTTTGAAGGCGATCGAGGATGCGCCGGGCCGCTACGTAAAGGCTCGATAAAAGGACGCGGAAGCCCGTATTTCCGGGCCTTTCGGCCGGCCGTGTAGAAAGGCGGTCGGATCGTCGATGTCAATTTTGTTGCACTGCACAATAATAGTTGCAGACGCAGTGCAAAAGGCTTATTGTGCAGTGCAACAAACGGAGGATGGTCATGGCTGTTTCACCAAAGGCCCCAAAGGTCAGTCCGCGTGGCAAGACCGGCTCGACGACGCTGTCGGCGACCGAGGCGCTCAAGGCGGCTGAATCAGCTATCGGCAGCGCGCCGGTCAAGAAACCCGCGCCCGCGCTCAGAAAGCCGGCTGCGATCTCAGCCGCGGTGAAACCGATCGACACCAATCCGCAGAAGGAGCCGACGCCAACTCCCGCGCCGACGCCCACCCCTACGCCGGCGCCCACGCCGACCCCTTCGTCGATACTCGAAACTACAGAGAGCCTGATCGAAAAGGCCGAACCCATCGCGACCCAGCCGCTGCCCGCAGAAGGAACAAAAAGCATGACCGACGTCATTGAAACCGGAAAGAAGTTCGCCGAAGATACCAAGGCCAAGTTCGAAACCGCCTATGCCGACTTCAACGAAAAGGCGAAGGGCCATGTCGAAAAGTCGACCAAGGCCATCGAAGAGCTGAGCGACATCGCCAAGGGCAATGTCGAAGCGCTGGTCGAATCGGGCAAGATCGCGGCCAAGGGCATCGAAACGCTCGGCCAGGAAGCCGTCGACTACAGCAAGAAGAACTTCGAAAAGGCGACCGCCTCGTTCAAGAGCTTCTCGACCGTCAAGACGCCGACCGAATTCTTCCAGCTCCAGAGCCAGCTCCTGTCGAGCAGCTTCGACGAGTTCACCAAGGAAGCCGCCAAGAACAGCGAAGCGATGATGAAGCTGGCCGGCGAAGTCGCCCAGCCGCTGACCGCCCGCGTGACGCTGGTGACGGACAAGGTGAAGGCGCTGGCCGCCTGATCGGCCACGCTTTTCCAAGCATAGCCTGAAAGGGGCGTCGCTTTCCGGATGGAGGGCGGCGCCCCTTTCGCGTTAACGTTGAATTATTGCCGCCAGCCGTCGGATCGAACATCCCGCCCCTTGCCATGGAGCGGGAAATCGCCATATCCTTGGGCATCATGAACAGCTTTACCCCATCCCATGCAGGCCCCGTCACCATGGCCGGCCAGGATCCGGACGATCAGGGCGAAGGCCCCGGCGGCCCCAACGTCGGTATCGCCACCCGCACGCGAACCCGCACCAAGAAGCCTTCGCTCTACAAGGTGCTGATGCTCAACGACGACTATACTCCGATGGAGTTCGTCGTCCATGTGCTGCAAAGCTTCTTCCGCATGGATATGGAGGAAGCGACGCGGGTGATGCTGCACGTCCATCAGCGTGGCGTCGGCATATGCGGCGTATTCAGCTATGAAGTGGCCGAAACGAAGGTCAATCAGGTGATGGATTTCGCCCGGCAGAATCAGCATCCGCTGCAATGCACGTTGGAAAAAGCCTGATTGCCCGAGCCGCGTTAACCGTCGGTTGAAGACTGTAGCGCTTATATTTCAATAAATTACGTCATTGAAATACAAGGTTTTTTTAGATCTCTTCGGCATGATGGCCCTCACTGAAATGAAGTGGGGACTTCAATCATGACCAGTATCAATAGCTATACCATGAACATGCCGCCATCGCCCCGCGCGATGATGGACCGCAAGATCGGCGCCGCCGTAGAGGCGGGGTCGCTGTCGCAAGTCGATGGCGACGCGCTGGAAACCGCGCTGGATTCGATCGGCAGCGCCCTCTCTTCCTCCGCCAGCGATAGCAGCGCACGGCTCGACCCGTCTGGGATGAAGGACCGGATCGATTCGTTGATCGACGATCAGGTGTCGGCGGGGACGTTGACCGAGGATCAGGCCGCTGCGTTGCAAAGCTTCTTCGCGCAGGGACCAGGCGGATCGACCGTTACGGCCGACGCCAGTGGCGAAGATCAGAGCTTCAGCATCGAGGGCATGGGCGGGGTCGGTGGCCCCGGCGCCATGCGGGGCCCGCCGCCCGGTCCGCCGCCATCGGCATCGAGCGAGGATAGCGATGACAGCAGCACGACCAGCAGCACCGACGCGACCAGTGCGACGGATCAGCTGGATTCGATCATCGCCTTCCTCGAAAATCTGCGCAGCAGCCTGTCTCAGTCGTTGTACGGCAGCGCGGCGAACAGCGCCGATAGCGGCAATAGCGGGCTGGTGATCGACAGCCTGGCCTGACTTTCTTCGTCCGGGGACTGACGAAGGCCCGGCGGCGGCATGCCATGGCATGTCGTCGCCGGCTTTTGTATTTGCCGGTTCCCTCATCCGGCATCGCCGCCTACATCATGAGGCGTGAGCGAAACGCAAGCAGCGGATATCTACGATCTGGCCGTCATTGGCGGCGGCGTGAATGGTTGCGGCATCGCCCGCGACGCCGCCGGGCGCGGCGCGCGCGTGCTGCTGCTGGAGAAGGGCGACCTTGCCAGCGGCACATCCTCTGCCTCGACCAAGCTGATCCATGGCGGCCTGCGCTATCTGGAACATCATGCCTTCGCTCTGGTGCGCGAATCGCTGATCGAGCGGGAACGGCTGTGGGCGATCGCCCCGCACATCATCCATCCGATGCGCTTCGTCCTGCCTTGGACCAAGGGCCTGCGCCCGCGCTGGATGCTGCGGCTGGGCCTCTTCCTTTACGACCATATCGGCGGTCGTCGCGCTTTGCCCGCGACCGAGGCGATCGACCTGCGCCGCCATGCTGCGGGTAAGGCACTGAAGCCCGGTTTCGGACCGGCCTATTGCTATTCGGACGGCTGGGTCGATGACGCCCGGCTGGTCCTGCTCAATGCGCGCGATGCCGCCGATCTGGGGGCAGACGTTCGCACTCGCACCGCCGTCGTCCGGCTGGAACGGGTCGAGGGCAACTGGCATATCCAGACCCGAACGACGCAGGGCTTTGAGCAGGCCTTCCATGCCCGTGCGGTCTTCAACGCCACCGGCCCTGCCGTACTCGACCTGCTGGACCGCGCGCATCGGCCGACCGATCGCCATATGCGTCTGGTCCGGGGATCGCATATCGTCGTGCCGCGCCTGTTCGATCACGACCATGCCTATTTCTTCCAGCTGCCCGACGGCCGGATCTTCTTTGCCATTCCCTATGAGCGCGACTTCACCCTGATCGGCACGACCGACCGGGATCATCAGGGTGGGCTGGACCATGTCGTCCCAAGTGATGAGGAGATCGCTTATCTGTGCGCGGCGGCCAATCGCTACTTCGCGCGCCCGATCGCGCCGGCGGATGTCCTCTGGTCCTATGCCGGGGTGCGTCCGCTGGTCGACGACGGTTCGCCGGCCGGAGGCGGCGACGCGCGGCTATCGACTGGACATTGATGGCGCACCGGGTGATGCGCCACTGCTCAGCGTCTTCGGGGGCAAGATCACCACCTATCGTCATCTGGCGGCCGAGGCAGTGGAGCAGCTGAAACCCTATCTGCCCGCTCTGCAAGGGGGGGATTGGACTGCTGACGCGCCCCTGCCCGGCGGCGATTTTCCGATGACCGGCCTTGCCGAACTCACTGCCGGACTGGCCCGCGACTATGCCTTTCTGACGCCGGCCACGCTCGACCGGATCGCTCGCGCTTATGGTACGCAGGCACGGGTCTGGCTGGGCGATGCCACCGATCCGAGCGGGTTGGGTCTGGATTTCGGCCATGGACTGAGCGAAGCGGAGGTCCGCCACATGATGACCCGCGAATGGGCGCAGACCAGCGAAGACATACTCTGGCGGCGCAGCAAGATCGGCCTGCGGCTGAACCGAGAGCAGGTGGAGCGACTGGAGCGATGGTTGGAGGAGAGGGCATGAGCGAGGGTCACCTGCTGGTGCTGGATGCGGGGACGACATCGACCAGAGCGATGCTGTTCGCGCCTGATGGTACGCGCGTGGCGACGGCGCAGGCGGACCTCACCCAATTTTATCCACAGCCCGGATGGGTGGAACATGATGCGACGGAAATCTGGACGCACACGCTGGATTGCGCCCGGCAGATGGTGGCGCGGGCGGGCGGCGCCGACCGGATCGCCGCGATCGGCATCACCAACCAGCGGGAGACGGTCGTCGCCTGGGACCGGCAAAGTGGCGATCCGCTGGGCCGGGCGATCGTATGGCAGGATCGGCGCACCGCCGATCAGTGCGCGATCCTGCGGCAGGGCGGCCAAGAAGCGCTGGTCCAGCGGCGCACCGGCCTGATCCTGGATCCCTATTTCTCCGCGACCAAGATGCGCTGGATGCTCGACCATTGGCCGCAGGTGGCGGCGGCCGGCGACCGGCTCGCCTTCGGCACGATCGAAAGCTGGCTGGTCTGGAAGCTGACTGGCGGGCTGCACATCAGCGACGCCAGCAATGCCAGCCGCACCCAGTTGATGGCGTTGGACGGGGCGGGCTGGGACGCGGAACTGTGCGACCTGTTTGGCGTACCGGAAAGCGCTCTGCCGGCCATCGTCGACAATGCCGGCGATTTCGGCGCGACCCTGCCCGACCTGCTGGGCGAACCGATCCCAATCTGCGGTCTGGCCGGCGATCAGCAGGCGGCAGCCATCGGGCAGGGCTGCCTGGCACCGGGCGCGGTTAAGGCGACGCTGGGCACCGGTGCGTTCGTGCTGGCGTCGCTGGGCGATCGGCTCCCCATCTCCGCCCATCGTCTGCTCGGCACGGTCCTTTGCCAGATTGATGGCCGCCGCCATTATGCGCTGGAAGGGTCCATCTTCGTTGCCGGCAGCCTGATCCAATGGTTGCGCGACAGTCTCGGCCTGATCGCGGCGGCCGCGGATACCGACGCGATCGCCCGGTCCGTGCCCGACAATGGCGGCGTGGTTCTGCTCCCCGCCTTGGCTGGCCTTGGCGCCCCTTATTGGCGGCCGGAAGCGACCGGTATCATCAGCGGCCTCACCCATGGCACCGGCCGCGCGCATATCATCCGCGCCGCGCTCGAATCGATGGCGCATCAGGTGCATGATCTGGCCGCGGCTTTCGCAGCCGACGGCGCGCCTTGGCGCATGCTGCGTATCGACGGCGGGATGAGCGCCAACGACTGGATTGCGCAGGATATGGCGGACATGCTGGACCTGCCCGTCGAACGGCCGGCCGATGTCGAAACGACGGCACGGGGTGCGGCGATGCTGGCGGGACTGGGGTGTGGCCTGTTCCCGTCGCTGGAGGCAGCGACCCATATGGCTTCGGCATCGACGCGATTCGTGCCGGCCATGAAGGCGGATGTCCGGGCTGCGCGGCTGGCGGGTTGGCATAGCGTGCTGGCGAAGCCGTAACGCTATCGTCACGACGTGTCGGCGCCTGATAATAAATATTAAGAATGAAGGGGTAGCACCGCCCGCGACATGCCGCGTACCGCCCTCCGCCACCCCCGATCCTGGATTGCGCCGATCTCGACCGGCTGCGTCTATTTTGCGGTGGCCTCGCTGGCCCTGTCCATGTCCCGCTTCGAAGGAGGACTGGCCTTCATCTGGGCAGCCAACGCCTTCCTGATGGCGGAATTGCTGACATCGCGGACAGCGCATTGGCCGCGCACCATCATCGCCTGCGGCATCGCCAGTGCGGCGGCGACAGCATGGGTCGGCATGGGGGCGATCGCGGCGTTGCCGATGGCGGGGATCAACATCCTCGAATCGCTGATCGTGGTCGTCATCTGTCGCTGGTTCGTGGCCGACAGGCTGGTCACAGGAGCGATACGTCCGCTGGTCGTCTTCGTCATCGCGCTATGTGGCGCCGCCAATATCCTTGCCGGGCTTGGCGCTGCCTGGGTCGCGTCGACCCTGACGCTGGTGTCCTTCGCTCATGCCTTTGTCCAATGGTACACAGGCCATGTGCTGGGCGGACTGATCTGCGCACCGATCCTTATCATGGCTTTCCAGGGCGAGTTTCGCCGTTGGCTGGATGAGGCATCGACGCAGATGCGCGTGGAGGCGGTGCTGTTGCTTGCCCTGTTTGCGTTGACGACCTTCCATGTCTTCCACTGGGCGCGCTATCCGCTGCTCTTCGCGCCGCTACTGCCGCTGGTGCTGATCGCCTTTCGCGTCGGTCATATGGGGTCGGCTCTCGCCATCATCCTGCTGGCCGCGATCGGCGGGCAGGCTACGATGGCGGACATCGGCCCACTGGCCTGGGTTGCCGATGGGACCGGCGAGCGCATCCAGTTCTTCCAATTCTATCTCGCGCTCAGCTTTCTGCTGTGCATGCCCGTCGCGGTCGAACTGGCGGCCCGCAAGCGCTTGTTCCAGATGTTGCAGCAAAGCGAGGCGCGCTATCGGGCGATGGCCGAATATAGCGGCGACGTCGTGCTCAACATCGGCGTGGACGGCGTGATCCAATATGCATCGCCGTCGGCGACCGAGCAGATCGGTTGTGCGCCGGACCTGCTGGTCGGGCAGGAGGCCGCCAATCTGGTCGATCCACAGGATCGCGATGTCGTGATCGCCGCTTATCGGCGGGCGCTGGCGCAGCCCGGCTCGGTCCATAAGGTCGAGTTCCGGCCGCTGGTCATGGCCGACGGGCTGGAATGGTGCGAAATGGTAAGCCGCGCGATGATCGACGAGCGCGGACTGCCCAGCGGCGTCGTCAGTATGATTCGCGACATGTCGCGGCACAAGGCGCGCCAACACGCCCTTCAACAGGTGGCAGCACGCGATTCGCTGACCGGTGCGGACAGTCGCCGCGCCTTCCTTGAAAAGCTGGACCGTGAGATCGCGCGCGCTGCGATGGGCGCCCGCTCTTCACTGCTTCTGATCGACATTGACCATTTCAAGTCGGTCAACGATCGCTTCGGCCATGGCGCAGGTGACCGGGTGCTCAGCGCCTTTGTCGAACGCCTGCGCTTGGGGTTGCGCACCGGCGATAGTATCGGACGGCTGGGGGGCGAGGAATTCGCCATTCTGCTGGCGAATAGCGACATCGACCGATCGAGCATCATGTGCGAGCGGCTGCGTGCCCTGATGGTCGATCCGATTCTGGTCGAAGCATCTGTCGCTATCACGATCACGTTCAGTGCCGGCTTGGTCGAACTGGACGGGGCGTCCGATCGGTCCGCCATGTTGGAAGCGGCGGACAAAGCGCTTTATCGCGCGAAGCATAGCGGCCGTAACTGCCTGCGCCTCGCCGCCTGATCTTTCGGCTCGATCTGCCGCGTCTTACGGCGGAAAAATCACGATGTTATGTTGTAACTTATTATGGGTTGGCCTATGTAGCGGCGACCATGAAGTTGATTTTGCGCCATGCCCTGATGAGCGGTCGCGTCGATCGTATCGCGATCGCGTTGTCGGGTCTGTGTGTCGCCCATTGTTTCGCCACGGCGGTGATCCTGGGTCTGCTCGCATCGGCGGGCGGTATCTTCGAAAGCCCGCTCTTCCACGAAGCCGGCCTGGTACTGGCGATCCTGCTGGGCGCGGTCGCGCTCGGCCATGGCGCGCTGGTCCATGGTTATATGATGCCGGCCGCGATCGGATCGCTGGGCCTTGGCGTCATGGCAGGTGCGCTGACCATGGACCATGGGATGCAGGAAAGCGTCTATACGCTGATCGGCGTCGGCATATTGGCGCTGGGGCACGACCTCAATCACCGCGCCGGCCGTTAGCACGCGGTTGAGGGAGCCGGGCGGCTCCCTTTATCCTTTTCAGCTCTGATTCTTGTGGTCGAAGCGATGCTCGCCTTTCACCCAGCGCACCGTACCCGTGCTGGCGCGCATGACCACGCTTTCGGTGGTCAGCTTGCCACCCGGCAGGCGCTTCACCCCATCGAGTAAAGATCCGTCGGTCACGCCGGTCGCCGCAAAGATGCAGTCGCCCTTCGCCAGTTCATGGAGGTCATAAATCTTGTCGAGATCGGTAATGCCCCATTTGCGGGCGCGCGCTTTCTCATCCTCATTACGGAACAGCAGCTTGCCCTTGAACTGACCGCCGACGCAGCGCAGCGCGGCGCAGGCCAGCACACCCTCCGGCGCGCCGCCCGACCCCATATAAATGTCGATCGTGGTTTCCGGGTCGGTCGTCGCGATCACCCCGGCGACGTCGCCGTCCGGAATCAACATGATCCCGCAGCCGATCGCCCGCAATTCGCTGATCAGCCGCTCATGTCTGGGGCGGTCGAGCACGCAGACGATGATTTCGTGCGCATCGACGCCCTTGGCCTTTGCGACAGACTCGACATTTTCGCGCACCGATTTCTTCAGGTCGATCGTGCCGTCCGGATAGCCGGGGCCGATCGCCAGCTTTTCCATATAGACGTCAGGTGCGTTGAGCAGGCCGCCTTCTTCGGAAATGGCCAGCACGGCCAGCGCGTTCGGTCCGGCCTTAGCCGTGATCGTCGTGCCTTCCAGCGGATCGAGCGCGATGTCGATCTTCGGCCCGGTGCCGATCGCGCTGCCGACCTTTTCGCCGATATAGAGCATCGGCGCCTCGTCACGTTCGCCTTCGCCGATGACGACCGTCCCGTCCATGCAGAGATCGTTGAAGGCGAGGCGCATCGCCTCCACCGCTGCGGCGTCGGCGGCTTTTTCGTCGCCCCGGCCGATCAGCCTGGACGCGGCGATGGCGGCCGCTTCGGTCACACGGACCATTTCGAGCACCAGGACACGATCGAGTGTCGAGCTTCCCTGCACCATAAACTTCCTCTGCCTTGTCTTGTGGATCGAGGCGATAGGAGTTCGCCCCCCGCTTGTCGAGCGAGGAAGGGACGAGGCCCATGATCCTCCGGGCAATGGGCAGGCAGCCATGATGCCGCCATGATTGGTTGCTTTTCTGCGCGTGATGAAGCGCTTTCTTCTTCTCTTCGCCCTGGCGGCGGCGTCGCCATTGGCGGCCCAAGAGGCGGATGAAGACGCGTTGATGGCGACCTATCGGGCCAAGACCCAGGTGATCCGCTCGTGCGACCGCAGCGGTGGCGCGATTGTCGTGTGCGGCAATCGGGCGGAACGTAATGCGAAGGAGCGCCTGCCATTGCCCCGTGAAGCCGACAGTAGCGGGATTTTACGCGGAGACGCGCCGCGCGCATCCGCCACCCCGGCAAAACAGGGTTCCTGCGGTGTCGTTGGCGGACAGGCGGCCGGATGCGTCGGCGGCTGGAATGCCGCAAAGATGCTGGATGGAGCGATTAAGGCTGTGACGGCGATCGTAGATCCCGACGCCGATCTGCGCCGCCGCCACCGCTGCCCGATCGCTTCAACGGCACCGGGCAGCATTAGGCGCGCGTTCAGTCGAGAATGTGCATCACCATCGGGGTGTCGAGCAAGCTGTCCGATCCGGCTAGCCGCTCCAGCGTTTCGCGTACGCAGCGTTCTTCGCCGGCATGGGTGACGATCGCGACGAGCACGCCGTCGGCCTGATTTGCGCCGCGCTGGATCATGCTTTCGATCGACACGCCAGCGTCGCGGGTGGCGGCGGCGATTTCCGCCAGCACACCGGGGCGATCCTGCACCTTGAAGCGCAGATAGGCGCGGCCGATCCGCTTGCCGGCGTCGGCAGTATTCTGCGGGGTCAGCGCCGCGACCGGCATGGCGAAGGCGTCGCCATATTCGTCACGCGCCACGTCGATCAGGTCGGCGACAACGGCCGATGCGGTCGGGCCGTCCCCGGCGCCGCGCCCCTGGAAGAAGAGGCGCCCGACGAAATTACCCTCCGCCACTACGGCGTTCAGCGACCCGTCGACATGGGCGAGGGGGTGGTCGAGCGGCACCAGCATCGGATGGACCCGCTGGAACAGGCCGTCGGCGCTGTTTTGTGCCATGCCGACCAGTCGGATACGGAAACCGAGCGCTGCGGCTTCGGCGATATCGGCGGCGATGACGTGGCGGATGCCGGTGGTGGCGACCGCATCGAAATCCAGTTCGGTGCCAAAGGCCAGGCTGGCGAGGATGGTCAGCTTGTGCGCGGCATCGACACCGTCAATGTCGAAGCTGGGGTCGGCTTCAGCATAGCCCAATTCCTGCGCTTCCTTCAGAACCTCGTCGAACCCCCGGCCTTCCTTTTCCATCGTGGTCAGGATGTAATTGCAGGTGCCGTTCAGGATGCCGTAGACGCGGCTGATCTCGTTGGCGGCGGCGCCTTCGCGCATGCCCTTGATGACCGGGATGCCGCCTGCGACCGCCGCTTCATATTTCAGTGCGATGCCGCCCTGCTCGGCGAGCCGCGCAAGGTCGAGGCCATGATGGGCCAGCATCGCCTTGTTGGCGGTGACGAAAGGCTTGCCCAGCGTTAGGCACTGGCGCGCCAGCGTGAGCGCCGGGCCGTCCGCGCCGCCGATCAGTTCCACCACGACATCGACATCGTCGCGCGTGGCGAGCGTCGTCATATCGTCCACCCATTCATAGGGCGACAGGTCGACGCCGCGATCCTTGTTCCTGTCGCGCGCCGAAATAGCGACGATCTGGATAGGACAGCCGGCGCGGCGGGCGATCAGGTCGCCATTGGTCTCGAGCAGCCGAATCACCCCGCCGCCCACCGTGCCGAGGCCGACAAGCGCGACGCGCAGCGGGGCATGGCGGTGCAGATTGGTCATGGCGGTGTGTCTTCCTTCCGGCTGATGAACGCCGCGCTGATAGCCGCCCCAGCGTATCTGTCCAAGGAAAAGCGGGCACGCGCGGCGCCCGCGCCCGAATCAGCCCGGCACGCGCGTGCGCCCGCACGACCCAAGCGCGGCGATCACGACGCCATAGTCGGCACGAGCGGCCTCGGCGTCCTGCGCGGACAGGGTGCGAACCGAACGGGCGGGCAGGGTCGCGGGCAGGCTGCATGCCATTCGATACCAGAGCAGGCTGCCTGGCTCGGGCGGGCGGGCGGCCTCGTCCATGATTTCGCCCAGAGCGACCGCCCAGTGGGGGGCTTGTCCGGGGCGACGGAGAACAGAGAGTGAAACGGGATCGCCATTTTCGGTGCGCAGGAATATCTGCGTCTCGCCCTCGCCAGCGATCGTGCCAGCAACATGGAAGGCATCGCCCAGTCCGACGATGCGTGGCGGCGCGTTGGGCGCGACCAGGGCGGACAGGATGCCCTTCACCCGCTCAACAGCGGCCGGGGTGGCCGCGATTTGTGCGTCCGGGGCGGTCAATTGAATCTCCCCGGGGCGACTGCCGGGCCGGGCAAACAGGATCACCTGCGCCTTTTTGAGCTTGGGGATCTTCCCTCGAGCGTCGGTCTTGGCATCGTAAAGATAGGTTACAAGGGGACTGATTCCCGCTTCACCGCGAATCAGCCCCGTTACATCGGCCTCTACAAACAGCCTTTTATGCCCTGCCGGGACATTTCCGGCCTGATCGGGCTTTATGGCGATGATGTTGCGAATCCGCACATTGGCCACCAGCGGCGCCTTGTCAGCCAGGTCCACGATGTCGGCATAGGACAGGCCGGCCTGTCCTCCCGATGGTTGCGTTACCATCTGTGGATTTTGCGCAAAGGCCGGGAAAACCGCGGAAGATGCGGCGGAAATGAGGCAGGCCAACCCAAATCGGGCCGAGCGGGTAGCGGATTTCTTCGTCATCTTCGTCCTGTGTTTTTAGCCCGTGGCAAGGATGTCACAGGCAAGTCATTCCGATATGAAATGGTAACCGCAAATGAACAAAACGATAAAGCGTTTGCGTGCCACGATGCGCCGCGATAGGAGTTTGCGCGGTAGCAAATGAACGGACAGGGGCCAAAGGCGATTGGGATAGCCCGGTCGGCTTGGGTCGTTTTTGGCTGATTTTGTATAAACCACTGGTAAGATGAGTTAAGGAGTGTCGTTGCCGAATGGCCTATGCTGACCACTCGCAAGGATCGAGTCGGACTGTCTCGATCGTCATCGTCGCCCTGATTCACGCTGTTCTTGGCTATGCCTTCGTCACCGGTCTTGGCATGAAATATGTCAAAAAGGCGGCAGAACAGCTGAACGTGATCGACGTGAAGGAGGAACCGCCACCACCGGACGAGGAGCCGCCACCGCCGCCGCCAGACCAGCCGGTCGAGCCGCCGCCGGTCGTCGCGCCTCCGCCGATTGTGCAGACCCCGGCGCCTGCGCCACCGATTCAGACCGTTCGGACGCCCCCTCCGGTGTTCAATCCGGTCCCGGTCGCCGCACCGCCGCCACCCCCGGCCGCACCGCCGCCACCGCCTCAGGCTGCTTCGCGCGCTTCGCCGCGTAGCTCGCCGGGCAGCTGGCTCAGCGATGCCGACTATCCGAGCCGCGCGCAGCGCGAAGAACGTTCGGGTACGGCCGGTTTCCGTCTGGAAATCGGCGCAGATGGTCGCGTGACCAACTGCACCATCACGCAGTCGACCGGCCATGCCGACCTCGACGAAGCAACCTGCCGTCTGCTGCCGAAGCGTGCGCGCTTTAAGCCGGCCAAGGGTTCTGATGGTGCGGACATGCCCGACACCTACAACGGGCGTATCACCTGGCGTCTGCCGGAATAATCCTGATCGGGAAGGCGTGCGCGTGGCGCCGCCTTGCCCTAGCTTGATCTCATTGAGAGGGAAGTCTTGAACATGTTGATGTATCTCGCAGCTGCGGCTCCCAAGCCGGAAAACCCCTATGGCCTGATGGAAGCCCTGGAACAGGGCGGTACCATCGCCTGGACCGTGTTCCTCATCCTGTGCGCCATGTCGGTCGGTACTTTCTACATTCTGTTCACCAAGCTGATCGAACAGCAGAAGGTGATCAGCCAGGGCAAGAAGATCCGTGCGACCTTCTGGCGCGCCGCTTCGCTGAAGGAAGCGTCGGCCAAGCTCGAAAAGAACTCGGCCTACAAGCAGATCGTCGATGACGGCATCAAGGCTCAGGACGAGCATGGCAAGCTGAAGGATCCGGTCGAAGCCCATGACTGGCTGCACGGTTCGCTGGCTCGCTCGGAAGCCGCGATCAACTCGTCGCTGAACGGTGGCCTGGCCTTCCTCGCAACCGTCGGTTCGACCTCGCCGTTCATCGGTCTGTTCGGTACCGTTATCGGTATCTACCGCGCTCTGATCAAGATCGGCGCTGCCGGTCAGGCCTCGATCGACGCCGTTGCCGGCCCGGTCGGTGAAGCTCTGATCATGACCGCTCTGGGTCTGGCCGTGGCCGTTCCCGCAGTGCTCGCCTACAACTTCCTGCAGCGTCGTAACAAGTCGATCGCCGAACAGCTGAACGGTTTCACCGTCGACCTGCTCGCCTATCTGGTTTCGGACGGCGCCGTGAAGCCTTCGGTTGCTGCCGCTCCGGCCGCTGCTGCCAAGCCGGCTGCTGCACCGACCAAGGCCTGATTGCCTTAATACTCCGGTTCGGGAACCGGGTGGCGGCTGCGACCGCCCGGTTTCCCGCCGGACGTGGGCCTCGGTTGACGGGGCACCATCGACATAAAGGTTAGGATAGTATCAATGGCAATGAGTGCTGGCTCCGGCGGTGACGACAAGCCTTTGTCCGACATCAACACGACGCCGCTCGTCGACGTCATGCTGGTGTTGCTCATCATCTTTCTCATCGCTGTCCCGGTCGTCGTTCAGACGGTCGATCTCCAGCTTCCCAAGGTGGCTTTCGAGCCGACCACGACGAAGCCGGAAAATGTGTCGCTTTCGGTCACACAGGCCTCTGATGGCAAGTGTGCGGTGTTCTGGGGCCTGGCGCCCGTCAGCTCCAGCGAATTGCTGGATCGTGCTGTCGCCAAGCTGGAAGCAGACATCAAGAAGGCAGGCGGCGTTGAAAATATGACGCCTGAGGATCTGCCCGAAGTGCATATCCGCGGCGACATCAATACCCCCTATCGTTGCATCGGCGGCACCATCTATACGATGCAGCGCGCTGGTTTCCCGAAGGTGGGCTTCATCTCCGAGCCGGAACCCGGCACGTCGACGACCCGCCTCTGACCGGCTGATTAAGGAGATTTCGCTATGGCTATGAGCATGGGCTCCGATGATGGTGAGCCGATGATGGAAATGAACACGACGCCGTTGATCGACGTCATGCTCGTTCTCCTCATCATGTTCATCATCACCATTCCGATCCAGACCCACGCGGTGAAGATCGACCTGCCGCAGAACGCGCCGCCTACGGACAGCGTGATCGACCCGGTCAAGAACAAGGTCGCGATCGATCCGGCTGGTATCATCACCTGGAACGGTTCGCCGATCGACCTGCTGACCCTGCGTCAGTATCTGCAGCAGTCCCTGCGCCTGCCGGTCGAGCCGGAACTGCAGTTCCAGCCGAACGCCGCCACCCGTTATGTGACGGTTGACGAAGTGCTGGCGGAGATCAAGCGTGCGGGCGTGACGAAGCTGGGCTTCGTCGGCAACGAACAATATGGCAGCTTCTGATCGCTGACGTCCGGTAGCGCTTTTCCCGCGCAAGACTTCCCGGTTTTCGGGATGGCGGGCCGGACATAGGCAATAGAAGATTGCAGATATTCAGGGGTCGCCTTCGGGCGGCCCCTTTTTTGCGTCATATGATCCAAAAGCGGTGAGTTGCGGCTGGACCGCCCCCAATTTAACCCTTTGATTACCTAGATCGCCGAAAATGGCGTGAGGACAGAGCGGTATCGATATGGGCCTGGAACGACAGACAGAATATGATCGGAAGGGTCGGGCGGCGGAGCGTCGTCATGTCCAGATCGGCGTCAAGATCCGGCGGCCGGGTGAAACCTGGTTCACCAGCCGGATCACCGATGTGTCCGTCACCGGTTTCCGCTTGCAAAGCTTCATGAAGTTGACCGTCGGCAACGACCTGTGGATCATGCTGCCGGGCTTCGAAGGCCGTCGCGCGCGCGTGTTGTGGACCCGTGGTCCGGAATCAGGCTGTGCCTTCGAGCGGCCACTGCATCCCGCCATCCTCGATCACATAGTCGGCCTGAACCTGACCGCCGCTGCGCGCTAGGGCATCCTGGGGTCCGCCAGAATAGTCGAGGGCTCGCCGACCATCAGCGCAAGCGAATGATCGGAGCATCGTCCGACTGAGGCCGATCAGCTGATGCTCCTAAGGCTTAGCGCGCCGGTATCAGGTTGATGCCATGTCCTGAAATTGCAGGCTTGCGAGACGGGCATAAAGACCGTCCTTGGCCACCAGCGCTGCATGGTCGCCCTGCTCGACGATGCGGCCTTCATCCATCACCAAAATGCGATCGGCGGCGCGGACCGTCGCCAGCCTGTGGGCGATGACGATGGTCGTGCGCCCCTGCATCAATCGTCCGAGTGCATCCTGCACCAGCTTTTCCGATTCGGCGTCGAGCGCGGATGTGGCTTCATCCAGCAACAGGATCGGGGCGTCACGCAGCAATGCGCGGGCGATCGAGAGACGCTGGCGCTGGCCGCCCGACAAGCGTGCGCCGCCTTCCCCCATCTGGCTGTCCAGCCCCTGGGGTAAAGCGCGCAGGAACGCCTCGGCATTGGCGGCGCGCGCGGCATCCCAAATCTGCTCGTCCGTGGCGTCCCAACGGCCATAGCGCAGATTGTCGCGGGCCGAGGCCGCGAAAATCACGCTATCCTGCGGCACCATCGCCATCATCGCGCGCAATGCAGCGGGATCGGCGTCGGGCAGGGCGACCCCATTCAGCCGCACGGTGCCGGAGGAGGGATCATAGAAGCGCAGCGCCAGCTGGATCAGCGTCGATTTGCCCGCACCTGACGGACCGACCACCGCCACCGTCTCACCTGGTGCGACGGCGAAGGAGACGCCATGGAGCGCGGCTTGATCGGGCCGGGTGGGATAATGGAAATGCACATCCTCGAAACTCAGTCGCGCGCCGTGATCGGCGGCGGGCAGGATGGCGGGATAAGCGGGCGGCAGGATGTCCGGCTCGGCCGTCATCAATTCATGCAGACGACTGGCCGCGCCGGCCCCGCGCAACAAATCGCCCCAGCTTTCCGAAAGCGATCCGAACGCGCCGGCAACCAGGCCGCCGGTCAAGACGAAGGCTGCAATGCTCCCGCCCGACAGGCGCCCAGCGGCGACGTCGAGCGCGCCCTGCCACATCACGGCGGTGATCGAGCCGAACACCAGCCCGATCACCACGGCAGTCATCAACGCCCGCAACGCGATGCGCTTGCGCGCTGTGCCAAAGCCGCTCTCTACCGTGGCGTCGAAGCGGTCGGCTTCGCGCTTTTCCTGCCCGAATGCCTGGACGATCTTCATCGCGCCCAGCACTTCGCTGGTGACGCTGCCGATGTCGGCCAGCCGATCCTGACTGGCGCGGGACAGGCCACGCACCCGGCGGCCAAGGCCGATCAGTACCAGCAGGATGACCGGGATGCCGAGGAGCAGCAATGCAGCCAGCTTGGGCGCCAGGGCGAAGAGATAGACCAGTCCGCCTATGCCGGTGACAAGGTTGCGCAGCGCGACGGAGACGGTGGAGCCGACAACCTGTTCGACGATGGCGGTATCGGCGGTCATGCGTGACGCGATTTCCGAGGGGCGATTTTCCTCGAAGAAGCGCGGCGCCTGTCGCAGCAGATTGGCCTGGGTGGCGCTGCGGATATCGGCGATGACCCGTTCGCCCAGCCAGGACACGAAATAGAAGCGCAGCGCCGTCGCCACCGCCAGCACGACCACGATCATGAGCAGATATTCGAACCAGCGGCTGATGTCGCCGCCGCCCATGAACCCGCGATCGATGACGAGGCGAAAGCCGCTGGGGATGCCCAGCGTCGCGGCGGAGGAGACGATCAACGCCAGCAGCGCACCGGCGATACGGCCGGGATAGCGGCGGGCGAACTGCCACAGCATCGTCAGGCTACCAAGGGCAGGTCGCGCGTCGGCGCGGGCGATGGTTTGCGGGGCATCCTCCATGGATGCGGCGCTTAAAGGGATTTCGCGGGATAGGAAATATCCGACCGACGCGAAATCGCTTCAGGCATGGAAAATAGCTTGGCCGGCTGCATCCGAATACCACCTCCTGCCAGCCGGTTCAGCTATCCCGCGCAATTTCCCCTGCCAATTGCATGACACGGCGGGCATCGGCCTGACCCGTCAATGCATAGGCCATGCTGCCCGCTTCCCAATAGGCGACGGTATCGCCCTGCCGCTGGTCCATCATCGGGGTCGCTTCCGCCGGCGTTTCGGCGCGGTCGGCGAAGAAGGAGAGTTCCTCCCCCTGCGGCGTCACCATCGACATGGCGATGGCCGGGCTGTCGGCCGTGGGAAAGAGTTGGACATCGGTGACACGCCATCCGGCCGGCAGGGCGGGCAGGACGATACCGGTCGATCGTTCGATCTCTTGGGCGTTGAGGTGGGCACTTTCGATCTGCGAGGCCATGCCCTGCCGCAACAGCCCGGCCCGGCGAGAGGCGGCGGCTTCGTCCAGGAAGCTGCTTGCCTGCGCGCTCTGCGGAAATTCGCCCAGTTCGCCGCGCGCGATCCAGCCGGTGGCGATCAGGGCGGCGATGGCGGCGGCCCGGCCCATATGGCGCCAGGTACGACCGGCCTCATTATCGTTGGCGACCGGCAGGCTGGTGTCGCGGCGACGGCCGACCAACGTGCCCTTGGTCCCATCCTTCATCAGGCGGAAGTCGATATGCGGCCAGCGTTTGCGCCAACGCCGCGCGACCAGCCGTTCGCCGGGACGTGCGGCATCGTCCAGCAGCACCACGCCATTGGGGGAGAGGCGGGCGAACAGGCTGTCAGCCGCCCCGCGCACCAGCGGATGCACGCTCCAGGGCGGACCGTCGATGATGATAAGGTCGATCCGTTCGGGCAATTGGTCCAGCGCATACCAGCGGCCGGGCCAGTCGGCGCTTTCATGGGTCAGCGGCGCATGACGGATATCGACGTCCAGCGCATGGTCGGCCAGCCATTGGCGCGTCGCGTCGACGAAGCCGCCATGCTGGTCGAAACTATGGAGCCGACCGCCGCCATGGATTTGCAGCGCGCGCGCGGCGATCAGGGAGGAGGCACCGGCGCCCAGTTCCACCACATGAGTGGGGCGCAGCCGGGCGATTTCCCGCACGATATGGCGCAGGAATCCGACATCCGCCTTCCAGCTGCCCAGATGGGGCAGGGCATCATGGGCCAGGCCCAGTTCGTCCAGCAAGGCCCGCTTGTCCGCCGGCCGGCCGCCCGACAGGCTGGCGAGCAACCAGGGCCAGCCGATCGCGCCGAAAGCAAGGCGCCAGGCCATGTCGGACAGGCGGCGCGGCAGGGCGCTGCTGTCGGGCAGCGTCTCGCTCAGGGGCAGGAGGCCGGTCAGGTCACGGGATGTCACGGGAAAAGCTCTTTCTTCTGCAAAGGCATGGCTATGGCGCCTCTTGTGTTTCACGCATATGACGCTGCTTCACATGGTCAATGACTGACGCAGGGAACGCCGATGACCCGTATAATTTCCGCGACCGTCGAACGTTGGCCGGTAGCGGGTGCCTTCGTCATCAGTCGCGGGGCCAAGACCCATGTCGATGTGATCGTCTGTACCGTGGGCGACGGCGTACATGAAGGGCGCGGCGAAGGCACGGCCATCTATTATGAGGGCGAGAGTGCGGAGGGATGCGTCGCGGTGCTCCAAGGCTATGCCGGGCCGCTGGAGCGCGACGCGCTGCTGACGCATATGCCGCGCGGCGCGGCGCGCAATGCGTTGGATTGCGCGCTGTGGGATCTGGAAGCGAAGCGGGCGGGCGTGCCGGTATGGCAACTGGCCGGGCTGGCTGCGCCGCCGGCGCTGCCCACCGCCTTCACCATCAGCCTGGGCGATCCGGCGAAGATGGAGGGCGATGCACGGGCAGCGGCGGCGCGGGGCTTTGCGCTTCTGAAATGCAAGCTGACCGGCGAGGGCGACCGGGCGCGGATCGCCGCCGTGCGCGCGGGCGCGCCCGATGCCCGGTTGATCGTCGATGCCAATGAAAGCTGGCATGGCATGGACATCGCGGCGGAGGCGGCGGCACTGGCCGCGCTGGGCGTGGAGATGGTCGAGCAGCCGGTGATCCATGGGCAGGAAGACAGGCTGGCCGGGGTGCGGGCGTCCTTGCCGCTGTGCGCCGACGAAAGTTGCCATACCCGCGCGGACCTCGACCGGCTGGGCGATTTCGACGCGGTCAATATCAAGCTGGACAAGGCCGGGGGGCTGACCGAGGCGCTGGCGCTGGCGACCGAGGCGCGCGCGCGCGGGTTCAGGATCATGGTCGGCTGCATGTTGGGGACGTCGCTGGGCATCGCGCCGGCCGCGCTGGTGGCGCAGGGGGCGGACTGGATCGACCTGGACGGCGCGCTGTTGCTGGCGGAGGACCGGGCCGGCGGCCTGCCCTTGCGGGACGGGTTGTTGCAGCCCGGCACCTTGTGGGGCGCGGGTCAGTAACCCAGCGTCAGGCCGACGGCATAATATTTGGGGCCGACATTGGCCTTGGCCCGCAGCTTGGGGATGAGCGGCATGGCCAGCGTCGCATAGGGGCGGGTATTGTCGCCGCTGAAGCGGACGCCGGCGCCGATCGTCATCGACAGCGGGATGGTGTAGGCGGCTTCGACCCGGCCATAGAGTTTCGTGTCGCCATCGCGAATATAGACGCCCGCGCCCGGCGTCAGGCTGAAGCCTGCAATGCCCATCGCATAGCCCGCACCCAGTTCCGTACCCCAATGGCCGTCCGCGCGGGCATAATTGGCCTCCGCGCCCAGTCCTTCGGCATGGGCGGTGGCGGGCAGAGCGGCGGCGAGCGCGGCGGCGGTCAGGGTGAGGGCGACATGCTTCATGGGACAAGCGGCTAGGGCGGCAGGGCGGCGCCGGCAAGGTGGGGCGGGACGAGGCGAGTCGGTCTTGCGGCGGGATGGTAAGGCCGCGCCATCCACGCGACACATAAGCGACGAGCGAAGTTCACACTGTTGCAGGGGTCGATGGGGGCCGAAGCGCTCGCAAGGCGCCTGCGATGCGCCACCGGCGCGCCATCCATGCGACACCCGTGCGCCATCGGGGCGACGATCGCGCGCCACGGGCGCGACAGGGATGCGACCGGAGGGCGACAAGGGAGCAGAGTGGAGAAGGGAATATGGTCCATCGGGCAGGATGAAGCAGACATTATCCTACATTGGAAGGATGGTAGGACAGGTGGCGAAGGCTGGCTATCGGCTGATCTAAGCCCTCTCCCGCTTTCCGCGAGAAAGGGTTGGGTGAGGGCCTTCTTGGAAAAGCATCAACTGATGCAGGACGAGGGCGCACGCGCGAACCGCAGCGCCCTATATTGAGTCACGCTGCTATGGCCGAACACCAAGAAAGACCCTCACCCAACCCTCTCCCGTGAAGACGGGAGAGGGCTATAAGGCTCATTCATTTTTCCCCCACAAGCCTTGCCGGCTTCACGTCCGGATAGGGCATGATCGCCTTGCCATCCGGGCCGGCGGTGAAGCTGGTTTGCGTCGGGTAGGCGAACTCGATCCCTTCGGCGTTGAACCTCTTCCAGATGGCGAGGCCGATGCGGTGGCGCATCTGGAAATAATCATGATGGTCGGGGTCGGGCACGTCGAAATTCAGCTGATAGTCCAGGCTGCTGGCGCCGAAGGCGACGATGCCGGCATTGACGAAGATCAGCCCCTCCGCCTCGACGATCTTCTGGAGCATGGCGGGAATAGCCTCCGCTTTCGCCTCGTCCGTCTGGTAGATGACGCCGATGGCATAGGTTACGCGGCGCTGGATCAGCGTCTGGAGGCTGGTAATTTCCTTTTGCAACAGCTGCGAGTTGCCGATCACCTTCTTCTCGCCGCTCATCGCGCGCAGGCGCGTGCTTTTCAGGCCGATCTTTTCCACCCGCGCGGTGGTCTGGTCATAGGTGATGATCTCACCCCGGCGGAACGGCTTGTCGAAGATGATGGACAGCGCGGCGAACAGGTCGGAGAAGATGCCCTGCGCCGCCAGACCGATGGCGATGCCGCCGATGCCCAGACCCGCGACCAGGCCGGTCACGTTGACGCCCAGATTGTCCAGCACCACGATCGCGGCGATGGCGAACAGCGCGAAGCTGACCAGAATGCGGATCAGGCCCATCGCATTGGCCAGCGTTTCGCCGCCGCCATCCTCCGCCAGCGTCTTGCGCTCGATCAGGCCCAGGATGATCTCCCGCGCCCAGAGCGCGGCCTGCAACACGGCCGCGATGGTGAAGAGGAAGGTGACCGTCTTCGCCAGCGAAGGCGGCGCGTCGGCATAGCCCACCACCAGCTTGGCGGCGACCAGGATCATGAAATAATGGGTGGTGCGCGCCGCCGCCCGGCCCAGCACATTGGCATAGCCCAGCGGGTCGCCGACGCCGCCCTTGTGCCGCTTGCCCAGTTCGCGCAGCGCCGCGAGCGCGAGATAGATGATGATCGCCGCACCCACCGCGATCGCGATCTGCACATAATGGAGTTGGAACCAGGCGATGGTGCTCTGTCCCATTTCCCGCAAATTGGGCGCATGAACAGTGAGGTCGGGAAGGGAGGTGTCGTTCTTCTTGTCGGCCATGCCAATCCTGTCTGGTCGAAAATTTGGTGTCAGGCCGCCGCTGCAAGCGGGGCGCAATCGGCAATGCCGTCGAGGAAAGCGATCAGGCCGCGTTCCCCGCGGGAGAGATAGCGGGTTCGACGCGGCAAGCGAAGCCCCGCGCGCCAATCATCCTGCCCATCGCGGCAAAGCGCAATCAGGGCGGGGTGGATGTAGCTTTTGCGGCTGATCGCCGGCGTATTGCCCAGCGCCTGCGCCACCGGCTCCAGCATCTGTTTCAGGGAGACATGGCCGGCGGCCAGCGTTTCGAACGCGATGGTGGAGGCGCCCCAGGTGCGGAAATGCTTGGCGGTGAAGGGCGCGCCCATCGCATCGGCGATATAGGCGTTGACGTCGCTGGAGGTGATCGGCCGCGCCTCTCCATCTTCGTCCACATATTGGAAGAGATGCTGGCCCGGCAAATCCTGCACCTGCCGCACGAAGCGCAGCAGGCGGGTGTCGGTGACGGTCAGTTGCTGCTGCTTGCCCGATTTGGCGCGGTAGCGCAGCGTCAGCGTCTTGCCGGTCAGGTCGACATGGCGGCGGCGCAGCGTGGTGGCGCCGAAACTCTTGTTGGTGGTGGCATAATGTTCGTTGCCCACGCGCAGCTTGGCGAGGTCTAGCAGGCGGACGACGGCGGCCAAAGTGCGGTCCTTGCGCAGGCCGCGTTTCGACAGGTCCGCCTCCAGCCGCTCGCGCAATTTGGGCAAAGCGCGGCCGAAATCGGGGCAGCCGGCATATTTCTCCGCCTCCCGCGCGGCGCGGAAGTCGGGATGATAGCGATATTGTTTCCGGCCTCGGTCGTCATAGCCGATCGCCTGAATATGGCCGTAGGGAGACGCGCAGAACCAGCAGTCGCGATAGGCGGGCGGCAAGGCGATGCGGTTCAGCCGGTCGATTTCCTCACGGTCGGTGATGCGGGCGCCATCGGCGCGATAATAGGCCCAGCCATGCTTCAGCGCGCGGCGGGTAATGCCGGGGCAGCTGTCGTCGCTATGTGTAAGATCTGGCATTTGTACCGGAAAACCCGCCGTTCGTCGCTTCGTTCCGCAACCTGTAGCGGGGCGAGCGGTTGAAGGGCTTTCCCGCATCATCAAGGAGAGACATATGCCCGCCATCGAGGAAAGCCGCATCCTGATCGTCGCGACCGACGGCTTCGAGCAGTCCGAACTGTTCGACCCGCGTCAGGCCTTGATCGACGCCGGGGCGGAGGTCGTGCTGGCCGCGCCCGACACGCAGCCGATCCAGGGTATGAAACATGATGAGAAGGGCGACACCATCACGCCGGAAATCACGCTGGAGGCGGTGAAGGTCGCCGAATATGACGGGCTGATCCTGCCCGGCGGCGTCGCCAATCCCGATACGCTGCGCACCAATGACAAGGCGGTGGCGATCGTGCGGGCTTTCGTCGAAGCAGGCAAGCCGGTGGCGGCGATCTGCCATGGGCCTTGGCTGCTGGTGGAAGCGGATGTCGTGCGCGGCAAGACCGTCACCGGCTGGCCATCGGTGCGCACCGACCTGGCCAATGCCGGCGCGCAGGTCGTCGATCAGGCGGTGGCGATAGACGGCAATATCATCACCAGCCGCAAGCCGGACGATATCCCCGCCTTTATCGAAGCCTTCAAGGCAGCGGTGAACGCAGGCCAGCCGGTCGCAGCCTGACGGACAGGCTGGCGGGCACGGCGCTGAGCCGCCAGGGCATGACCGGGCGGCGCAGCATCGACAGATGGGCCAGCGTCCAGGCGGCGCAGACCGCAAAAGTCGGCGCGGCGAAGGCGAGGGCGCCGGGGAAGAGCAGCGGCGCGGCGATCGCTGCTACGCCGCCGCCCAGCGCCAGCGCCAGCGCGCGCGGCTCGCCATCCGGGCCGCGCAGCCAGACCATGCAGGCGGTAACGCCAGTCAGGAAGCACAGGATCAGGTGCAGGACAGGCTGGCCCATCGCGCCGGTCGCCGCGATCAGCAGCGCGAGCGCGCCCGCGACATGCGGCAAGCTGCGCCGGCCGATCAGCAGGGTTGCGATCGGATAGGCGAGCAGTTCGCAGGCAAGGGCAGCGACGAGGATCGCGCCTGCCAGCCCCAGGTTGCCGGCGATCAGCGCGACCACGGCCGCCGCGCCCCAGCGCAGCAGCCGCGATGGCGCCATGATGATATGGCTGACCCACTCCTTCGTACCGGAGCGCAGGGTGAAGCGGCGATCGGCCAGCCGCAGCTGGAAACCGCCGACCAGCAGCAGCGCGTCGATGCCCCAGGGCAGGAGGCCGGGCGCAATAAGCGGGCAGGCCAGCGCCAGCCCCAGCAACAGGCCATGAGCCACGCCCAGCGTGCGCAATTCGCCGGTCATGCCGGGACTCCGTGCCGTACGGCGAGGGCGGCGTCCAGGTCGCGCTTGGCCGCATCCTTGCGCAGTCGGGTCAGATAGGTGTCCAGCCCGATCTGAAGCGCGAGCATCATGAAGATGAAGGGTTGGTAGGCGATACCCACGAAAAGCGATCCGATCATGTAGACGACATGGCCCTGTTGCAGGGCTGAGGCGAAGGGGGAGATCCAGGCCTCGTCCGGTCCATCTCGTTTGCGATAGAGGCGACGGATCGCCTCCGTCCGGATGAAGCAGATGCCGTGGATCAACGCCCAGATGAAGAAGCCGAAATAGCCCTGTTCGCCCAGCATCTCGAAATAGGCGCTGTGATAGGCGCGGCCGCGATCGGTGACGGTGCGGCGCTCGATCCGTGCGCCACCGCTGTCGACGACGGTGCTCTGGGCGAAATAGGTGAAGCTGTTCTGGAGATAATTGTCGAAGCCGCCGCCGCCCGGATGCGTCTTCACATAGTCGAGCGTCCACATCCACACCGCGACGCGGGTGGAGGCACTTTCGTCGCCCTGGTGATTCTCGATCGTCTCCATCCGCTGGGTGAAGCTGGCGGGGAGGAAGGGGATGGCGGCCAGCCCGGCGACGGCGAGCAGCGGGCCGTAGATGAATTTCTTCTTCGATCTCACCAGCATCATGCCGAAGAGAAGGACGAGGCAGACGAGACCGGTGCGGGCCTCCGTGCCGATCGGCATCAGCATGCAGGCGAGGCACAGCGCATAGCAGAAGCTCTTCACGCGCCAGTCGGGCGGGAAGATGGTGCCATGATGGGACAGCCAGAGGATGAGCGGCATCAGCGATATGGCGACGCAACTGATGATGCTGCCTTCGTACAGGCCGCTGTTATTCTCGACCATCAGGTTCAGCACGCCATAGCCGCCGCCCGACAGCGCGGTCTTCATGCCGCCATTGATGATGATGGTGCTGGCGCAGAGAATCATGAAGACGGTCAGCGCCTCGATCCGCAGGCGCGTGCGCAGGACCAGCGGCAGGAAGATGCCGGCGATGATCGCCTTCCACACCCAATTCCATTTGGTCAGCGCCTCCACCGGGAAATCGGCGGTCAGGGTGGTGTAGCCGCACCAGGCGACCAATAGGAGCATCAGCCCCTGCCGCGCGGAGAACCGGCAATCCTTCTTGTCGTCCATCACCAGCCAGGCGCCGACCATCGCGGCGAATGCCATGGCGGAAATGGGAATGGTGTTGAGCAGGAAATAGGACAGGCGCTGGGGCGAGACGATGTCGATATAGGCGTAGACCGCCACCAGCAGGAACGGCCGCTTCAGACCCATCAGGCCAAAGAGGCCGAGGAAGGCGATGAAGAAGAGGTCACGCATCGGCATGCGGCTCCGACGCCGAAGGATGCTGCGGTGGCGGATCGCGGTCCAGATCGGCGCACGGCAACAGGCGCCAGGCGGCGAGCAGGATCACGCCATGGCTGATCAGCAGGGATAGGGCGTCGATCATCGCTTCTGAGTGATTCCGTTCGGCACGGTTCCTCCACTAACAAGACAGAGTTGACGGGCCGTTAAACCTTTTTCGCCAAACAGATCGGGCTATGACTCGTATTCTCCATGTCCTGGACCACAGTCTGCCGCTGCACAGCGGCTATACCTTTCGCACCCGTGCGATCCTGCGGGCGCAGATGGCGCGTGGGTGGGAAGTGCGCGGCATTACCGGGCATCGCCATGTCGCGGACGGTCCTTCGGAAGAGATGGTGGACGGGCTGACCTTCCACCGTACCCCCGGCGCGGCGGCCAGCGGCAATCCGCTGATTCGCGAATGGCGCGATATCGCCGCCCATGCCGATGCGATCGACGCGCTGGTGCGCCAGTGGCGGCCGGACGTCATTCATGCCCATTCGCCGGTGCTGAACGCGATCGCGGCGCAGCGCGTGGCCAAGCGCCATGGCCTGCCGATGATCTACGAAATCCGCGCTTTCTGGGAAGATGCGGCGGTCGGCAACGGCACCGGGGTCGAGGGCAGCCCGCGTTATTGGCTGACCCGCCAGCTGGAAAGCCGGGCGGTGCGCGCGGCTGACGCGGTTGCGGTGATCTGCGAAGGACTGCGCGGCGACCTGATCGCGCGCGGCGTGGATGCGGGCAAGATCGTCGTGTCTCCCAATGGCGTGGACATGGACCAGTTCGGTGCGCCGGTCGATCGCGATCCTGTACTGACCGCGAAGCTGGGCCTTGAAGGCGCCGACGTCGTCGGCTTCATCGGCAGCTTCTACGATTATGAAGGGCTGGACGACCTGATCGCCGCGATGCCGCGACTCGTGCGCGCCCGGCCCAAGGCGAAGCTGCTGCTGGTCGGTGGCGGCCCGATGGAACAGGCGTTGCGCGACCAGGCGATGGCGTCGCCCTTTGCCGATCATATCGTCTTCGTCGGCCGTGTGCCGCACGATCAGGTCGAACATTATTATGCGCAGGTCGATGTGCTGGCCTATCCGCGCAAGGCGATGCGGCTGACCGATCTGGTCACGCCCTTAAAGCCGCTGGAAGCGATGGCGCAGGGCCGGCTGGTCGCGGCGTCGAGCGTGGGCGGGCATCGCGAACTGATCGAAGATGGCGTGACCGGCACCTTGTTCGCGCCGGACGATCCGGCCGCGATCGCCACGGCATTGGCGGATTTGTTCGCCGACCGGGCGATCTGGGACGAGCGCCGCGCCGTCGCCCGCGCCTTTGTGGAGGCAGAACGTAACTGGTCGTCAAACATTTTGCGTTATGAACCCGTTTACCAGCGGTTGCTGACGCGCCCGACGGGCACGCGCGCAGCGGCATGAGTCGGGCCTGATGAGGGGTTGAACAAAAAAGTGTCGACAGGCGTAGACAGGAGGCGGGGGATGGCGCTGGCGGCTTTTGCCGGTCTGGCAGTCGCCCTGCTGTTCCTGTGGATGCCGGTCGGACTGGTCGAGATGCTGGTGGCGTCGAGTGGCCTGAGCGAAGCAGTGCCTGCTGCGGCGCCGCCGCTGGGTTTGAAGGCGCGACTGTTGATGGCGGGTTTTGCCGGATTGATGGCGGTGGGCGTAGTTGGCCTGACGCGCCGGGATTCGGGGATACCGGCCCTTGAAGATGAAACAGGACGTGCCAAACGCGTCCAGGGAGCAAGAAAAATGGGTTTCGCATTCTCCAAGCTGACCGCACTGGCCCGGGGCCGCGCCGCGTCCGAACCGGATATTCCGGTCCTGCGCCGCGCCGATGCTCATCCCGATGCGCCGTCGCGCCCGCCCATTTTCGCCAGCCGCGATTTCGACGGGCTGGATATCTTTCCCAAGACCGAATCGGGCCGCCGGTCGCTGGTGGCCAATCGGGAGCCGGAACGCGATACGGTGGTGCCGCTCGGCAATCTGGCCATGCCCAGCGCGCCGACGCCGATCGCCGAACAGGATCTGCCCCAGCCCGCCTTCCTGCGCCCCGCCGGCCCGTTCGCCGCGCCCACATTGGTGCAGGAGGATGCGGTGGACGCGCATGAGGAGGACATGCATGTCGAGGATATGGTCACCGAAGCCCCCGAAGCGCTCTGGATGCCGCAGGACATGGTCGCACCGGTGATGTCTCCCGCGCCCGCGCCTCTCTTTGCGCCCGAACCGGCCGTTGAACCGATTCGCCCGGCGCCGCTGCCGACCCATGGCCTGTCGATCAGCGAACTGACCGACAGGTTGGAACGGGGCCTGGCCCAACGGTCGCGCAAGATGAGTGCCCCCGCCGGCACGATCGCCGACATGCCGGTCGCCCCGGCCGTTCCGGTGCGCGCCAGCGTGGAGCAGGATCAGGATGAAGCGCTGCGCGCCGCATTGGGTGCGCTGCGCTCCATGACCGGCAGGCGCTAACGCCTATCGATCCTCTATGGTAAGGGCGGACAGGTCCAGCCAGACGCCCTTATTATCCACATCGCCGTTATCCACGGTGATGTCGGCGACGAAATGCCCGGATATCTGCCATTCGGCATCGGTCAGAACGGCCATGAGCATCAAGCTGCGCATCCGGTAATCCTCACCGTGCACATGCAGGCGGATGAGGTGACGGCGCCCTTCGAACAAGGCGCTGGCCCAGGGACGGCTCACGGCCCGTTCGACCGTCGTGGGTTCGCCGGCCAGAGCGAGCAATTGCGCCAGCAATGACGGCAACGGGTCGTCTCGCTTTTTTCCTATCGCTTGATTTTGGATGAGTCTCGCACCGGCGAAACGACGATCCATGCTTGTCATCGGCTGATGCTCCTGCGATATGTGTTCATGAAATGTTCTACACGTCTCCGCACCCGATCGCCGGGTTCCCGGCCCAGGCGCAGGTCGAAGACCAGGCGCGGATCGCGCGCGCAATCGCGCCCGAACCGGGTCGGCGTCATGTCTTCGTCGCGCAGGAAACGCTCGATCATTTGCAGCAACATGGGCTTTCTTCTCCCCCGTCAGTGCGACTCGCCCGCTGCGAGTCGATAGGCGTATTCCTATCTCAATTGCATTTTCCTACTTGTCTAGGAAAATTCCTATCATTATGGACCGGATATGGATGAATCTCAGCACGCCCGGATCGCGCTGGAACGGCTGATCGCCGACCGGGGCGAAAATTATGCCGATCTGTCGCGGCTGATCGGGCGCAACCCCGCTTATATTCAGCAGTTCATCAAGCGCGGTACGCCCCGCAAGCTGGACGAAGCGGACCGGCGCGTGCTGGCGCGCTATTTCGGCGTGCCCGAAGCGATGCTGGGCGGGGTCGAAGCGCCGACGCCCGTTATCGGCGCCGCGCCGGTTCGGATGCGGGGCATGCCGGCCGTCGTGGCGGTGCCGCGCCTGGCATTGGGCGCGTCGGCCGGGCCGGGATCATTGGACGAGGATGAGCAGGCGGCCGGCGTGATGGCGTTCGACGCCCGCTGGCTACGCCATCTGGGCGTGCGGCCGCAGCGCGTGTCGATCATCCGGGTCGATGGCGAATCGATGGCGCCGACATTGAATGATGGTGACGACATCATGGTCGATCATGACGATGATGCTGGCCGCCTGCGTGACGGGGTCTATGTGTTGCGGCTGGATGGGGTGCTGATGGTCAAGCGCATCGCCATGGGGCCGCGCCGCGGCTGGTTCAGCGTGGTCAGCGACAATCCCCATTATCCTGACTGGGCGGACATCGACCCGGCGCTGGTGGATATTGTCGGACGGGTCGTATGGAGTGGCAGGCGCCTGCACTAAGCGTGGCAGCAGGCGTGGCTCTATCCACGTCCCATCTGGGAAACGGATGGGCGGTGCGGCGTTGATGTGCAGGCCAGTCACGGGGAATTTCAGTTGAACGATAATAGTGCGGTGATCCGCAAGGCGATCGAATGGCGCGATGCGCCGATGGCGCTGGCGACGGTGGTATCGACATGGGGATCGGCACCGCGTCCGCGCGGCAGCCATATGATCGTCCATGCCGATGGCCGGTTCGAAGGCAGTATTTCGGGCGGCTGCGTGGAAAGCGCCGTCCTGCAACGCGCGGCCGAGGTGATCGACGGACGGGCGGCGCATGTGGAACGCTATGGCGTGGCCGATGGCGATGCGTGGGAGGTCGGCCTGCCCTGCGGCGGGGAGATTGCGGTATTGGTCCAGCCGGTGGGCGAAGGCGGTTTTACGCCCGATCTGTTCGGGCAGATCGCCACCGCGAGCGAGGCCGGGCGCGCGCTGACGCTGGCGACCGATCTGGCCAGTGGCGTGACCGGCATAGAGGTGAAAGAAGGCGATTTCCTCAATCGCTACGATCCGCCGCGTCGGCTGCTGATCGTGGGGGCGGTGCAGATTGCGCAAAGCCTGGTGCCATTGGCGCAGGCGATCGGGGTGACGCCGGTGGTGATCGACCCGCGCGGGCGCTTCCTGACGCCCGAGCGCTTTCCCAGCGTCGAACTGGACGATCGCTGGCCCGATGAGGCGGTGGCGGCGCGCAGGCCCGGCGAATCGACGGCGGTGGTGGTGTTGAGCCATGACATCAAGATCGACGATCCGGCGCTGGTCGCGGCGCTGCGCGCGCCGACCGGCTATATCGCCGCGCTGGGATCGCGCCGCAGCCACGCGGCGCGGCTGGAGCGCTTGGCGGAAATGGGCTTTGCCGCTGAGGATCTCGCCCGGATCGACGGTCCGGCGGGAATCGATATCGGCGCCATCGGCCCGGCGGAAATCGCGCTGTCGATCAGCGCCGGCATGGTCGCGGGCTTCAACGCGCGCGGATGACCGCATGCATATGTTCTAAGTGTGCCCCCCGCCGCAAGGGATGGGCAGGGGGCACATCCTCTACGCTGTCGGGCACAAAGGATGGCGCGCCCTAGCAAAGCGACGGAAGCGATCAATACCCCATCGGGTGTATTTTTGAAATTTCTTGTCGCCTATTTGGATTTTACAGTCGTAATATTACGAAGATTGCAAATCATGTCGTGAAGTCGCCGCGCTAAATAGCTGTTTTCTGGCAATGTTTCAGCAACATCGCCCGCCATTCTTGCCGCCATAGCGAGCTTCCTGCCGGTCCCGAAAAAATTGCGTGCGGTTCATTGCCGGACGGTCGGGATGGTGCGCAGCCATGTGGCGCAGATAGGCATCATAGTCCGGCAGGCCGACCATGAGTCGCGCCGTGCGACGCGCGATATCGAGCCAGCCGATCATTCCGCCGGCACCAGTTGCGAAGGGATTTCGCGCGCGGTGGGCGCGGCGATCCGCCGGGCGGCGAGGCAGGTCTTCACGGTGAAGAAGAGCAGCGCCAGCACCACGGCCAGGAACAGCGCGACCAAAGCCGCATCGATCCGGTCGTTGAAGATGATGCGCTGCATCTCCGCCATCGACTTGGCCGGGCTGAGTATCTCGCCCGCGTCCGCCGCTGCGCTGAACTTGGCCGCATGGGCCAGGAACCCGACCTTGGCATCGGCCGAGAAGAGCTTCAGCCAGCCCGCCGACAGGGTGCAGATCAGCAGCCAGGCGGTGGGGACTAGCGTGACCCAGGCGAAGCGGTCGCGCTTCATGCGGAAGAGGACGGTGGTTCCCAGCATCAGGGCGATCGCGGCGAGCATCTGGTTGGAAATGCCGAATACCGGCCAGAGCGTGTTCACCCCGCCCAGCGGATCGGTGACGCCCTGATAGAGGAAGAAGCCCCAGGCCGCGACGGTCAGGCCGGTGGCGACGATGCCGGGAACATGGCTCTTGCTTTCCTTGAAGCTGGGCACGGCCAGGGCGATCAGATCCTGCAACATGAAGCGGCCGGCGCGGGTGCCGGCATCCACGGCGGTCAGGATGAAGAGCGCCTCGAACAGGATGGCGAAATGATACCAGAAGGCCTTCATGCCCACGCCGCCGACCACATGGCTGAAGATTTCCGCCATCGCCACGGCCAGCGTCGGGGCGCCGCCTGCGCGGCTGATGATGCTATGTTCGCCGACATCCTTGGCCGTCTGGGCGATCAGGTCGGGCGAGATGGGGAAGCCCATGGCGGTGACGGCGGCCGATGCGCTGGCCGCGTCGGTGCCGATCAGCGCGGCGGGGCTGTTCATCGTGAAATAGATGCCGGGGTCCAGGATCGACGCGCCGACCAGCGCCATGATCGCCACGAACGCTTCCATCAGCATCGCGCCATAGCCGATCATCGGCGCATGGGCTTCGCTGGCGATCAGCTTGGGCGTGGTGCCGCTGGCGATGAGGGCGTGGAAGCCGGATACCGCGCCGCAGGCGATGGTGATGAACAGGAAGGGGAAGAGGCCGCCCGACCAGACCGGACCATTGCCGCCGACAAATTGCGTGACGGCGTGCATCTTGAGCGGCGGGGCCATGATGACGATGCCGATGGCGAGCGCAGCGATCGCCCCGATCTTGAGGAAGGTCGACAGATAATCGCGCGGCGCCAGCAGCAGCCAGACCGGCAGGACGGAGGCGACCGCGCCATAGCCGATCAATATCCAGCACAGTTGCACCGGGGTGAAGGTGAAGGCCGGTCCCCAAACGGGCGAGAGCGATACCGCCTGCCCATAGACGATCGCGGCGAGCAGGCCGATCAGGCCCAGGATCGACACTTCGCCGATGCGGCCGGGCCGGATCCAGCGAGTATAGGCGCCCATCGCCATCGCTAGCGGCACGGTGGCCGCGACGGTGAACATGCCCCACGGGCTTTCGGCGAGCGCCTTGACCACGATCAGCGCCAGCACCGCCAGGATGATGACCATGATCATGAAGGCGCCGAACAAAGCGATGGTGCCGGCGACCTGCCCCATTTCCATGCGGATGAGTTCGCCCAGCGACTTGCCGTCGCGGCGCATGGAGATGAACAGGACCATGAAATCCTGCACCGCGCCCGCCAGCACCACGCCGAATATGATCCAGAGCGTGCCGGGGAGGTAGCCCATCTGCGCGGCCAGAACAGGTCCCACCAGCGGCCCGGCGCCCGCGATCGCCGCGAAATGATGGCCGAACAGGACCGTCTTGTCGGTCGCGACATAATCGAGGCCGTCGGCGCGGCGGATCGCCGGGGTCGGGCGGGCGGGATCGAGCCGCATCACATGGCGGGCGATGTAGAGCGCATAATAGCGATAGGCGACCAGGAAGCAGCTGACCGCCGCGACCACGATCCACAGCGCATTGACATTCTCGCCGCGCGATACCGCCACGACGGTCAGCGCGACCGCGCCGATAATCGCGGTCAAAATCCAGGGAATGTGCCGGGTCATGCCGCCTCGCCGATGATAGATTGTTTGTTACGGGATGGACGCGCACCCTAAGCCGCTGGCCCCGAAAGACAACCGCCTACCTTTGGGGGAGGGCCGCAGGTGGAACGGAAGCGCGTCGCCGCCCGTTCCCCTTGCTCCCATGGAGAGAAGGTTGCCCCGATGACGATTGATCCCGCCACCTTCGATCCGCCGCCCGAAGCGAAGCAATTCTACGCCGACAGTCTGGCCGAACTGGTCGCGTCGGAGATCCCCTTCATGCTGTCGGGCACTTATGCGCTGGGTTGCCTGACCGGCATCGTGCGGCCGACCAAGGATCTGGACGTATTCTGCAAGGCCGGCGACGCGCCTCGTATCCTCGCCCATTTCAAGCAGTTGGGCCATGAAGTGGAGTTCGAGGACGAACGCTGGATCGGCAAGGTGTGGAAAGACGGCCATTTTTTCGACGTCATCTACAATATCTCGTCTGCCAGTCTGCCGGTGACGGAGGAATGGTTTCGCGATAGCGCCCATGCCGACGTCTATGGCACCCGCGTCCGCATCACCCCGCCGACCGAATTCATCCTGTCGAAGCTCTTCATCCAGGATCGTTATCGCTATGACGGCGCGGACGTCGCGCACATGATCCTGAAACAATATGAGGCGATCGACTGGCAGCGGCTGCTGGATGCCATGGAATTGCATTGGGAATTGCTGCTGATCGCGCTGCTCAATTTCCGCTTCATCTATCCGACCGAACGCCATTGCATTCCGCTCTGGCTGTTCGAGGAATTATTGGGCCGGCTGCAAACCCGCGCAGAACTGCCCGTGCCCAAGATTCGCGTCTGCCGGGGACGGCTGCTGTCGCCCCGCGACTATCTGGTCGACATCACCGAATGGGGTTTTGCCGATGTCGTGGGCAAGGGACTGGAGGAAAGTCATGACCGCAACAAATGAAGGCAGCCTGACGATCGCCGCGATCGGCGACCTGCATGTGACCGATCAGTCGGAGCATAAATATCGCGATATGTTCGCGGAGATTTCGCAGAAGGCCGATGTGCTGGCGCTATGCGGCGACCTCACCAATTTCGGCAAGACGCGCGAGGCCGAGATATTGGCCGAGGATCTGCACGCCTGCACCATTCCGATCGTCGCAGTGCTGGGCAATCATGATCATGAATGCGGCCAGCCCGAAGAGGTTGCCCGCATCCTGCACGGCGCGGGCGTCACCGTGCTGGACGAACAGGCGGTGGAGATAAAGGGCGTCGGCTTTGCGGGCGTGAAGGGCTTTGTCGGCGGGTTCGGCCGGGGTGAGCTGGGCGCGTTCGGCGAAAGCGCGATCAAGGGCTTCGTCGAGGAATCGATCAATGAGGCGCGCAAGCTGGAAAACGCCCTGCGATCGCTGCGCACCGATCGGGTCGTCGCCGTGCTGCATTATGCGCCGATTCAGGAGACGGTGGTGGGCGAGCCGCCGGAGATTTTCCCGTTCCTCGGCTCGTCCCGGCTGGCCGACGCGATCGACCGGTTCGACAATGTGCGCTTTGCCGTCCATGGCCATGCCCATCGCGGCGCGTTCGAGGGCAAGACGCCGCGCGGCGTCCCCGTCTATAATTGCGCGCAGTTCGTGGTGTCGCAGAAGTTCGACCGTCCTTATGCCCTGATTCAGGTCTAACGCCGACGCCGGAACGGCCAGTCGGTGACGCCGCTGGCCCACAGCGCCCACCAGATGATGACCGGCTGCAACGCGAGCCGCGGACCATGATACCACCAGCTCAGATGCGTACCGCCTAGCGGGATATCGTTCAGGGCGTGGTTGATGTTCGCCGGCCACACGCACAGCGCATAGAGCGCCAGCCCGATGCCGGCCGCCCCCCGCAGGCGCGGGATCATCAGCCCGATCGCGCCGGCCAGTTCCGCAACACCCGTCAGCGCCACGACCAATTCGGGCGCCGGCACCCAGTGCGGCGTGATCGCCAGGAAGCCGGCCGGCCGCGTCAGATGCGCGATGCCCGCCACCAGATAGGCGGCGGCCAGTACCAGGCGAGCGATGGTCCGGCCGCGCGTCGGCATCAATGCATCACGTCGATTTCCAGTTCGCCTTCATCCTGCCCATCCCAATAATGGGCGCGCTCGGCATGCACATGGATCATCACCAGGCCGGGCGTATCGACGCCATCAGCGAACCACAGTTCCAGATCGGGGTTCCAATGGTCGGCAAATTGATTGCGATCACGAACCAGATCCGCGCGCCCCTCCAGCGCGATGAATAGCGGGCGCTGACCGAACAGGCCGCTCTTGCCGTGGAAGGACAGGCTGACGCGGGGGTCGCGCTCGATATCCCGCACCATCAGCGTATCTTCGGTGGTGAAGTAGAAACTGTCGCCGCCATGGGCGACATCCTGATTGTTGCTCATCGGTCGGGCGCCGATATGGCCGTCCTCCGTATGGGTCGACAGCATCGCGAAATCGATATGCTGCATTTTCTCGGCCAGACTGGCGATGGTGTGCTGCATGGGCCTCACTCCTTTCCTCGATGGAGTCCCAACGCAGGATGAGGCGATTCGGGTTCCTGAACGGATCGACACGGGCGAGGTAAGAACATATAAAGAACAAAATTGCCTTGATTCGGGAAGCATCATCATGGGACGCCGGGCCGCACCCGCCTATCGCCTGTTCTTCGCGGTAAAGCCGCCGCCGGTGGTCGCGCGTCAGATCGACCATTATGCGGAGATATTGGCAGGCGGGCAGGCGCGCATATTGCCCGCGCATCAGCATGTGACGTTGGGCATATCCGCTGACGTCGCGACTTATCCACAGGGATTGATCGACACGCTGGGCAGCGTGGCGACCCGGATCATGGCCGATCCGTTCGATCTGCTGCTCGACCGGCTGAGCTATGGCGGACGATCGGCGGCGCTGCGACCATCACGCAGCAATGCGGCGCTGGCGCGGTTACAGCGGCAGGTGGCCGATGCGCTGAAACGGTCGGCGGCGCCCGCGCGCGAAGACTGGACATTCAGCCCGCACCAGACGCTTTTTTATCGCGACGGACCGCCGGCGCAACGGCGCATCGACGGTTTCGGCTGGCGGGTAGAGGAGCTGGTGCTGGTGTGCAGCCATGTCGGCCGTACCCGGCACGAGACGGTCGGCACATGGAAGCTGCAAGGCGACGCGCAATATAGGTTGTTTTGAGGGGCTGGGATTGGGAGCGGGCGGTTCGATTGGTCGTCACCCCGGGCTTGACCCGGGGCCCCGCTGCCTTCTTCAAGCCTGACTTGGGAGAAAAGCGGGATCCCGGGTCAAGCCCGGGATGACGATATCATGATGTCCGCTTTTGTCCGACCCCGATCCCCACTCACCGCTTGCGCACGAACTCTGCGCGCAGGACGAGGCCCTTGATCCCGTCATACCGGCAGTCGATCTCTTGCGCGTCGCCGGTCAGGCGGATCGATTTGATGAGCGTCCCGCGCTTCAATGTCTGGCCAGCCCCCTTGACGGTCAGATCCTTGATCAACGTCACCTGATCGCCGTCGGCCAGCAAGTTGCCGACCGAATCGCGCACCTCCACGGCCGCTGATGCATCCGGCTGCGCAGCGGCATCAGCGGCGCTGATCCATTCGCCGCTGGCTTCGTCATAGACATAATCGTCGTCGGCCATGGCGATTTATCCCTGACTGACGGCTTCCAGAACCGCGGCGCGCAGTTCGGGAATACCCATGCCCTTTTCGCTCGATGTGGCGATGATGTCGGGATGGGCGGCGGGGCGCTTGCGGATCGCGTCGGCCGTCTGCTGCATCACGGCGGCCAGTTCGCTGGCCTTGATCTTGTCGCTCTTGGTCAGGATGATGCGATAGCTGACCGCTGCGCCGTCCAGCATGTCCAGCATGTCGGTATCGACATCCTTGATGCCGTGGCGGCTGTCGATCAGCACCAGTGCGCGCTTCAATGCCGCACGTCCGCGCAGATAGTCGTTCACCAGGAACTTCCATTTGCGCACGATATCCTTGGGCGCCTTGGCATAGCCATAGCCCGGCATGTCGACCAGGCGGAAGCGCAGCGGCTCGCCAACGTCGAAGAAGTTCAATTCCTGCGTGCGGCCCGGCGTGTTGGACGTGCGGGCCAGACCATTGCGGTTGGTCAGCGCGTTCAGCAGCGATGATTTGCCCACATTGGACCGGCCGGCAAAGGCGACTTCATTCACCGCCATGTCCGGCAGGAAATCCAGCGTCGGCGCGGATTTGAGGAAGGCGATGGGGCCGGAAAAGACCTTGCGGGCTTCCTCGATCAGGGCGGTGTTGTCTTCTTCTGTCATTCCACACTCCGTTCGGTTCGAGCTTGTCGAGAACCGTTGGCACCCGTTTCTCGACAAGCTCGAAACGAACGGGCGTGGTGCCGCGATTTACTTCGCCGTCGCGGGAGCAGGGACTGGGTGCTTGCGATAAAGCCACCATTGCTGCGCCATCGACAGGCAGTTGTTGGTAATCCAGTAGACCAGCAGGCCGGCCGCGAACGGCGCCATGATGAACATCATCATCCACGGCATGATCGAGAAGATCTGCTGCTGCATCGGGTCCATCTGGGCCGGGTTCAACTTGAACTGGAAGTACATGCTGATCCCCAGCAGCAGCGCCAGCACACCGATCGCCAGGAAGGAGGGCGGGGTGAAGGGCAGCAGGCCGAAGAGGTTGAGGATATGCAGCGGATCGGGCGCGGACAGATCCTTGATCCACAGCACGAAGGGCTGGTGACGCATTTCGATCGTCAGCTGCAACACCTTGTAAAGCGCGAAGAAGATCGGGATCTGGATGAAGATGGGCAGGCAGCCGGCAAGCGGGTTCACCTTTTCCTGCTTGTACAGCTCCATCATCTTGACCTGAAGCTGCTGCTTGTCGTCCTTATATTTCTCCTGCAGCAGCTTCATCTTGGGCTGCACCGCGCGCATCGCTGCCATGCTGGCGAACTGGCGCTGGGCGACCGGGAACATGAGAGCGCGGACGCAGAAGGTCAGGCAGATGATCGCCACGCCGAAATTGCCCAGCGTTTCGAACAGCCAGTGCAGCAGCGCGAAGATCGGCTGCTCGAACCAGTAGAACCAGCCCCAGTCGATCGCGCGGTCGAACAAAGGCACGCCGGCACGCTCATAGGCTTGCAGCGTCTTCACTTCCTTGGCGCCTACGAACAGGCGGATGGACTGGGTCGCGGCCTTGCCCGGCGCGAGCATCGTCGAGCCAAGCGCGGCGTCGGCCTGATATTGGGTGCCGGCGCCCTTGCGGAACTGACCGGCGAAATCGGCATCGGTGGCCGGGACCAGCGCGGACAGCCAATATTTGTCGGTGAAGCCGATCCAGCCACCCTTGGACTGGAAGCTCTGGGTCGACGGGCCCTTGTCCAGATCCTTGTAATTCACGTCATAATTGGCGGCGCCGTTGAACACGCCCATCGGGCCGACATGGATGGTCCAGGTGTCGGGATCCTTGGGAATGCCGGTGCGGCTGATATAGCTGTAAGGCTTCACGCCCACCGCGCCGGCGCCCGTGTTCGACACCTTCTGCGCGGCCGAGATCATGTAATTTTCATCGACCGACAGGCGGATTTCGAAAGTCTGGCCAGCGCCATTGTTCCAAGTCAGGGTGACGGGGCTGGTCGGCGTCAGTGCGCTGCCCTGCGCGGTCCAGACCGTGTCCTTGTTCGGCGTCTTGAGGCCTTCGCCCTGCCAGCCGAAGCCGGCGAAATAGGCATCTGCCGTGCCCGACGGGCTGTAGAGGCGGACGGCGGGCGAATCCTTGGCGATCGTCTCGCTGTAGGTCGGCAGCACGATATCGTCGATGCGCGCGCCCTTCAGGTTGATGGAGCCGGTCAGCTTGGGCGTGCGGATCGGCACGCGGGGGCTTTCCTTCAGCACGATCGCGCGATCGCGAATCACGGCAGAGCCGTCGGCCGTGTCGGTGCCGGGGGCGGCGACCGGGGTGGTCTTGCCGCCTTCGATCTTCGTGACGGGCGGATTGGCCGCCGGGAAGACATAATGCGAGACATAGGGCCAGCCGAACAGGATCGCTGCGGTCAGCAGCACCGCCAGAATGATATTCTTCTTATCGTCCACTTGTTCGGCTCCGCCGTCTTATGTCTATATCGTCAGGGAACGGGATCGTAGCCCGAGCCGCCCCATGGGTGGCATCGCATTAGCCGCTTGAACCCCAGCCAGCTACCCTTGATCGCGCCATATTTGCGGATCGCCTGAATAGTATATTCCGAACAGGATGGGGCGTAGCGGCAGGTGGGGGGCAGGATGCGGGAAGGGCCGACCTGCCAGAAGCGCGCGATCAGGATCAGCAGGCGGGCGATCACGCCCCATTTTCCTGCCTGGCGGTCTGCTTCTGCTGGTCGCGGGAGGGGCGGCCACGGCCCCTTGTCTTGCCGCCGGTGCGCGAAGGATCGCGCGGCGGGTCGATCGGGCGCGCCATGATCTTGCCCAGCGCCTTGCCCAATTCGGCATGCAGCAGGCTGAAATCGCGCTCGATACCGCCATCCCGGCCGATCAGCACATGATCCGCCCCGGCGATGCCGTGCAGCGGCAGCAGCTCACGCGCCAGGACACGAAAACGGCGCTTCATCCGATTGCGGATGACAGCGCCGCCTACTTTCTTGGTGACCGTGATGCCATAACGCATCGCCGGATCGCCGTCGCCACGCTCACGCACCAGCAGGACAAAGCCCGGCATCGGCGCGCGGCGTCCGCGATTCGCCGCCAGAAAATCCGCGCGCCGGACCATCATGGCCGGCGCAGCAGCATTTTCGGGCGTTGAAATCAGGCGCTCAGGCTCTTGCGGCCGCGCGAACGGCGCGCGCGAATCACATTGCGGCCACCGGGGGTCGCCATGCGGGCGCGAAAACCGTGACGGCGCTTCCGAACCAGATTGCTCGGCTGAAAAGTGCGCTTCATCGTTCATTCCTCAAAAACAAATAGAGAATCAGGCGTGACAAAAAAGGGCCGCCAAATCAGCGGCCGCCAGTCAGGGGGCGTCCGATAGGCAAAAGGGGGGGGT
>NZ_VYPZ01000089.1 GCF_008710155.1 Sphingobium limneticum | reverse complement strand
AGCGCATCCTGAGGATCAACGGCCTGAACGCGATCACTGACGACGTGGTGGAAGCTGCACGCAGCACCCTCGTGATCGGTGTCACTTAGCGCTGACAGAACGGTGCCAATCAGCGCTGATATCTACAACCTCAGCCCAGCCTGCCGGCAGTCCGCCAAGCCATCCTTGACCGCCTCTCGCGCCCACCGCCAGGCCAATGCCCTCATTGCAGAGGCGCTCTCTCGAGCGCGTCAATCTCACTTCTGCCAAAGTAGTGCTAGGTCGTGAACCCATAAAGCGAATGACGGTGTTTGATGGGGGGCAAACTTGATCTGCCCCCACTGAGTGGCCCAGAGACTATGATAGTCTGGACCACGAAAGGGATGACGAATGCCAAGCAAGAAGCACAAGCCGGAAGAGATTATCGGGAAGCTGCGTGAAGTTGAGATCGTGCTGGCCCAGGGGGCCTCGACGGCGGAGGCGTGTCGCCGGATCGCAGTCAGCGAACAGACTTACTATCGCTGGCGCAAGGAGTATGGCGGCCTAAAGACTGACCAGGCGCGGCGGATGAAGGATCTGGAGAAAGAGAACCAGCGGCTTCGCCGGGCGATCTCGGACCTGACGTTGGACAAACTGATTCTGCAGGAGGCTGCAAAGGGAAACTTCTGAGCCCCGCGCGACGGCGACGCTGCATCGATCATGTACGACGAGAGCTTCCGGTCCCGATGTCCGAACGACGGATCTGCCGGGTGCTGAGGCAGCATCGATCGACGCAGCGTAAAGTGCCGCGCGGGGCGGATGACGAACAGGCGCTAACGGAGGACATCATCGCATTGGCAAAGCAATATGGGCGCTACGGCTACCGCCGGGTGACGGCGCTGCTGTGCCATGCGGGGTGGACGGTGAACCATAAACGGGTCGAGCGGATATGGCGACGCGAGGGACTGAAGGTTCCGCTGCGCCAGCCAAAGCGTGGACGCCTGTGGCTCAACGACGGATCCTGCATCCGCCTGCGGCCCGAATATCCAGGTCATGTATGGGCCTACGACTTCGTCGAAGGGCGCACGCATGACGGGCGCAAGTTCCGCATTTTGACGATCATCGACGAGGTCAGCAGGGAGTGCCTGGCGCTCATCGTCGCGCGGCAGCTCAAGCATGAGGATGTTCTGGCAGCGCTCGCCGACCTGTTCATCTCGCGCGGGCCACCGGCACATATACGGTCCGATAACGTCCTGGGTCACGAAGGAAAGCGAGATTTGGTCAACAGATCTCTATGCGCCGGCATTGAGCGGCGAGGCATGCATTCTGAGCCAGATGGCTTCCACCGTCAAC
>NZ_VYPZ01000088.1 GCF_008710155.1 Sphingobium limneticum | reverse complement strand
CGATATGGGTACCGCTGGCGGCCCGGGTATTGACGACCTCGCCGAGCTTCATGGTGTTCCAGAATATGATGATGGCGGCGAGCAGGTTCATTCCGGCGATGCGATAGTGCTGGCCTTCGCCGGATCGATCCCGGATTTCACCTCGGCGGTGGAAGCTGATGGCGCGCTTTAGGGCGTGGTGGGCCTCACCCTTGTTGAGGCCGATCTGAGCCTGGCGCTGGAGGCCGGCATCAAGAATCCAGTCGATCATGAACAGGGTTCGCTCGATGCGGCCCACCTCTCGCAATGCGAGGGCCAGCTCATTCTGGCGCGGGTAAGAGGCGAGCTTGCGAAGAATCTGGCTGGGGGCGACGATCCCCGCTGCGATCGTCGCCATGATGCGCAGGATGTCGGGCCAGTTGCGCTCGATGAGCGGTTCATTGATCTTACCTCCGACCAGCGCTCGCACATTGGCCGGCGTCGCGTTGGGCGTGAAGGCATAGAGTCTTTTCTGAGGGAGATCGCGGATACGGGGGGCGAACCTGTAGCCGAGCAAGGCGCAGGCGGCGAACACATGATCGGTGAAGCCGCCCGTGTCGGCAAAATGCTGGCGAACGCGGCGGCCCGCGTCATTCATGAGCAGCCCGTCCAGGATATAGGGAGCCTCGCTGACCGTTGCCGGGATCACCTGGGTTGCGAACGGCGCATATTGATCGGACACATGGCTGTATCCCTTGAGGCCCGGGACGTTGCCATATTTCGCGTTGATCAGATTCATCGCCTCGCCCTGCTCGGTAGCAAGGAAGAACTGCCCGTCGCTGGATGCCGATTGCCCTTGTCCCCAGAAGGCGGCCATGGGCAGGGCGGCGTGGGCCTCCACGATCATGGCGAGCGCCCGATCATAGGCGCTGCCTTCGACATGCCAGCGCGCGATCCGCAGCAATTCCCAGAAGCTGTGCGTGTTGGTCGCCGCCGCCATCTTGCGCAAACCGAGATTGACGCCTTCCGCCAGCAACACGTTCATCAGGCCGATCCGGTCGCTGCAGGGCGCGCCGGTGCGCAGATGCGTGAACGCCTCGGAAAATCCGGTTCGCTCATCGACTTCCAGCAACAGATCGGTGATCCTCGCGGGCGGGAGCTGTTGATAGAGATCGAGCACGAGATCCTCGGCCCCTTCGGGCGTGTCGGCCCTCAGCTTGTCGATGTGCAGCTTGCCGTTCTCGATGATGCCGCCTGGGATCGTGCCGGTTCGCGCCGCGCGGCCAAACTCCTTCAGCCGTGTATCCAGTCGAGCCCTGCGCTCGGCCAGCCATTCGCCGGGTCGCAGCGGCACGGCGAG
>NZ_VYPZ01000087.1 GCF_008710155.1 Sphingobium limneticum | reverse complement strand
TTAGCAGGTTGCGGAAAAAGGCTCTTTCCTTGAGCCGCTTGAGGTGATTCAGACGCCTTCAACTGAGGTTGAAGGATTTGAGATGCGGGGCGGCGATTACCGGAGCGAAGGGTTGTTTTCCTACGTGAGCTGCGAAGCTCGGGTTCCGGCTAACCATTCACTTCGGGCGATCCGCGCGATCGTCGACGAAGCTCTCGAGGTGATGTCGGCTGATTTCGATGCGATGTATTCGCGCATTGGCCGGCCATCGATCCCGCCCGAGAAGCTGCTGCGCGCATTGCTCCTGCAGGCTTTCTATACGATCCGCTCGGAGCGCCAGCTCATGGAGCAGATGGATTACAACCTGCTCTTCCGCTGGTTTGTCGGCCTGGCGATGGATGCGCCGATCTGGGATGTCACGGTCTTCACCAAGAACCGCGAGAGGCTACTATCCAGGGACGTTGCCGCCAAGTTCCTGTCAGCCATCATCAACCAGGCACGCGTGCAGGCTCTTCTGTCCGACGATCATTTCTCGGTGGACGGCACGTTGGTCGAAGCGTGGGCCAGCGTGAAGAGCTTCAGGCCCAAGGATGAAGGCGGCCCCGGAGATGACGATGACGGTGGTTCAGTCTCCGGCCATGGCGAGCAGAAAACAGCGCCGAGCAATGCCGGACGCGATTTCCGGGGCGAGAAGCGCAGCAATGCGACCCATGCATCAACCACTGATCCCGATGCCCGCTTATTCAAGAAAGCGCGGGGCCAGGCAGCCAAGCTGTGCCATATGGCCCATGTCCTCATGGAGAACCGCAATGGCCTTGTAGTCGATGCGATCCTCACCCACGCGACCGGCACCGCCGAACGCGAGGCCGCACTGACCATGCTGGGCCGGATGGAAGGGCGCCATCGGATCACGCTGGGCGCGGACAAGAACTACGACACCGCCGCCTTCGTCGAGGCATTGCGCGAGATGGACGTCACCCCGCACGTGGCCCAGAATAACACCAATCGCCGTTCTGCCATTGACGGGCGTACGACACGCCATCCCGGCTACGGCCTCTCCCAGAAAATCCGCAAGCGGATCGAGGAAGTGTTCGGATGGGCAAAAACCTGCGGCACCATGCGAAAAACCCGACACCGTGGGCAAGATCGCGTCGGATGGTCCTTCACGCTCACCGCTGCCGCCTACAACCTCGTCAGGCTGCCGAAACTGCTGGGCGCAACCTAGGCCTGCGCCTCATAGCGCCCGAGGCCGGTCAAAAACGACCGGATTCTGGAAGGTTACCTCCCAGAATGACTGACGCCTTGGGCTAGAAAACGGCGAAAGCGAGGCCAATGGCCGGCTCTGCCAACCCTTTTTCCGCAGCCTG
>NZ_VYPZ01000086.1 GCF_008710155.1 Sphingobium limneticum | reverse complement strand
CGTTAGCGTCCGCGCTCGTGGTGTAATTTCCGGTGTAGATTGAGGCGATCGCATGGGTGGGGCATGCCCCACCCATGCGAATTCGATCTCGGTGGCCACCGGGCTCATCGGTAAGGTGGAGTTACCACACTTCACACGCCCACCGAGGAGTTGATCCCGATGACCGACGATAGATTACCGCTTGCCGAGCTGATGGCGAAGACCGGAGATGGAGATTTCCTGCGCACGATCGCCGAGAACGTATTACAGATCATCATGGAGGCCGACGTCGATGGCTTGGTCGGCGCCGGCCGGCACGAGCGTTCCGGCGATCGCACGACCTGGCGCAATGGCTACCGCGACCGCAGTCTCGACACCCGGCTCGGCACGCTCAATCTCAAGATCCCCAAACTGCGGACCGGCGCCTACTTTCCCGGCTTTCTGGAGCCAAGGAAGACCGTCGAGAAGGCGCTGGTCGCGGTGATCCAGGAAGCATGGATCGCCGGCGTCAGCACCCGGCGCGTCGATGAACTGGTGCAGGCGATGGGCATGACTGGCATCTCCAAGTCCTCGGTATCCAAGCTGTGCAAGGACATCGACGAGCGGGTCCACGCCTTCCTCAAGCGGCCGCTCGCCGGCGACTGGCCCTACCTCTGGCTCGATGCTACCTATCTCAAGGTGCGCGAGGGCGGGCGGATCGTCAGTGTCGCCGCGATAATCGCTGTGGCCGTCAACACCGAGGGCAAGCGCGAGATCGTCGGCCTGCACATCGGTCCTTCCGAAGCCGAGCCGTTCTGGTCGAGCTTCCTCAAGGACCTCGTCCGGCGCGGCCTGACCGGCGTGAAGCTGGTCATCTCCGATGCCCACGAGGGGCTCAAGGCGGCGATTACCCGCGTCATGGGCGCGACCTGGCAGCGCTGCCGCGTCCACTTCATGCGCAACGCCCTGGCCTATGTGCCCAAGGGCCAGAATACCGTCGTTGCCGCTGCAATCCGTCAGGTCTTCCTTCAGCCCGACCATGCCGCTGCGACGCAGGTCTGGCGGCAGGTCGCTGATCAGTTGCGCGCCCGCTGGCCAAAGCTCGGCGCTTGCATGGACGATGCCGAGCACGACGTGCTCGCCTACATGACCTTCCCCGAGCAGCACCGGGTCAAGCTCCACAGCACCAATCCGCTGGAACGCCTGAACAAGGAAGTGAAGCGCCGCGCCGATGTGGTCGGCATCTTCCCGAACGAGGACAGCATCATCCGCCTCGTCGGCGCCGTCCTGCTCGAGCAGAATGACGAATACCAGCTCCAGCACCGCTACATGCAGATCGAGGGCATGGCCGCCCTTGCCACACCAATGATCGAGGAGGCACAGCCGCTACAGATTACACCCAAGGCCGCCTGAAAATGCAGCCCAGTGGCCACACCCGATTTTACACCACATTGACGGACGCGACC
>NZ_VYPZ01000085.1 GCF_008710155.1 Sphingobium limneticum | reverse complement strand
GATCGTGTCCCACAGCGTGGTGTAGGTTCGCTGGGATAGCCACAGCGACCTCCGGCTAAGCCGGATTGATCATGCTGCCATGGCAGGCAACGTGATGATGGGATTATCGCTTAAACCTGAGACGCTCTCAAGTGTCATGTAGCGGCAGCGTTGGACGGCCCATTCGTCGTTCTGTTCCAGAAGGATAGCGCCGACGAGACGGGTAATCGCCTCTTCGTTGGGGAAGATACCGACAACATCGGTGCGCCGCTTGATCTCGCCATTGAGCCGCTCGATCGGATTGTTGCTGTGCAACTTCGTGCGGTGTTGGGCTGGGAAGGTCATGTAGGCCAGCACATCCTCCTCGGCGCTGTCCATCAGGGCAGCGAGTTTTGGCACGGTAGGGCGCAATTGATCAGCGACGCTGCGCCATTGGGCCATTGCGGCCTCTGGAGTTTCCTGGGCGAAAGCGGTGGCGATGAATGCCGACACGACCCGGCGTCCGCTCTTGCCGGCATGGGCCAGCGCATTGCGCATGAAATGAACCCGGCATCGCTGCCAGGTGGCGCTGAACACTTTGGCGACGGAAGCTTTTATGCCTTCATGGGAATCGGAGATCACCAGCTTCACGCCGCGCAGACCGCGACGAGCAAGGCTGCGTAGAAACTCGGTCCAGAAGACCTCCGCTTCGGAATGACCGATCGCCATGCCGAGCACTTCGCGCCGGCCATCGCTGTTAACGCCAACGGCAATGATGACCGCGACAGAGACGATGCGACCGGCTCGCCGCACTTTGATGTAGGTCGCGTCCATCCAGAGATAGGGCCAGTCGCCTTCGATCGGACGATCGAGAAAGGCCTTCACCCGCTCGTCGATCTCCACGCACAGTCGGCTGACCTGGCTCTTTGAGATCCCACTCATGCCCATGGCTTTGACCAGATCGTCCACAGAGCGGGTCGAGATCCCCTGGATATAGGCTTCCTGGATGACGGCCGTCAGTGCCTTCTCTGCCATACGGCGGGGCTCCAGAAACCCTGGAAAATATGTTCCCTTGCGCAGCTTGGGGATCCGCAGCTCGACCGTCCCTGCTCGCGTCTCCCAGTCCCGATCCCGATAGCCGTTGCGCTGCGCGAGGCGCTCAGGATCTTTCTCACCATAGGCAGCGCCGGTCGCACTGCCCACCTCCAGTTCCATCAGCCGCTGCGCGGCAAAGCCGATCATGTCGCGTAGAAAATCGCCGTCGGCTGTCTTCCCAACCAGAGCGTGCAGGTCCATCTTGTCATTGGTCATCGGAGGTCTCCGTAAGTTGAGCTTCGCAACCCAAACTTATCCGAAGTTCGCCGGTGACCACCCGCGAAACTGACCGGCCGCTACAGCGCTTTATCGATGAGCGCGCGTCCGGTCAGCTTCGCTACCCTCAAAACCTACACCACGCGCCGGGACACGACC
>NZ_VYPZ01000083.1 GCF_008710155.1 Sphingobium limneticum | reverse complement strand
CCATAGCACATTGGGAAGCGGCCCCTCGAAGGGGCGCACTGCCTTGATGAAGGCAAGGGCGCGTAGCGCCCGCAGGCTTCATCAAGGCGGTCATGATCGGCCCGCAGGTCTCTAAAGTGAAGTTGTCGACTCAACCCTTTGGAGACAGACCGACCATGACCAAGCGTAGCTCTAATCCCACCGACGCCGTGCTGGTAGCCATCGATATGTCCAAACACCGCCAGGAGGTCCTGATCGAACGTCCAGAAGGCGGACGCCGACGTCGCATGACGGTGATGGCGACAAAGGCAGATTATGATCGCCTGGCCACGGATCTTAGCGACATCGGGCGTCCGATCATCGTCGGCTTCGAGGCTACTGGTAACTACCATCGCACGCTGGCGCATCGCCTGCTGTCCGCCGGCTTCGAGTTGCGCTTGATCTCGTCCGTTGCCTTGGCTCGAACGCGCGAGGCTCTGCACAATGGCTGGGACAAGAACGATTCCAAGGATGCGCAAGTGATCCTGCACATGCTGCGGATTGGCGCCACCCAGCGATACGTCGATCCGCTCGCCGCCGGGATCAACGACCTGCAGGAGATGTCGAAAACGCACGAGGCGATCTCCAAGGCTAAGACGCAGACATGGCATCGCATCCTGACCCACTACCTGCCGCTCTATTTCCCGGAGATTGAACGCTTCGCTGGCAACAGCCGATCCGACTGGTTCCTTGCTCTGCTCGAACGATTCCCGACTCCAGCCAGCATGACTGTGCTCGGCCAGGAGACTTTCTCCCGCGAAGCATGGGACTTGGTCGGCCGCAAGGTGTCCAAAGCCCGGCTGATCAACGATATCTACGAGACCGCCTGCGCCTCCGTGGCGCTACCTGTCGACGAGGATTCCGTCTCGATCGCTATGTTCCGCATGGTGATCGCCCAAGCACGCAACCTGATCCGGCAGCGCGACGAGATCGAGCGAACGGCGCATGCCATGCTGGCCGAAAACCGCGATTATCAGCTCCTGCGCATGATCCCCGGCATTGGGCCCATCAATGCGTTGACCATTCTCGCCGAGGCAGGCGATCTACGCCGCTTCAGCCATCACCGTCAGTTCCTGAAGTTCTGCGGTCTTGATCTTGCGACCCGGCAGTCCGGTACATTCCGAGGCCGCACGATGCTGTCCAAGTACGGTAATGCGCGATTGCGGCGGACCTTTTGGATGGCTGCCCAGGTCGCCGCACGTCAGCGCAACAACAGTTTCCGCGACAAGCTCGGACGATACACTGCCGGGCACGCGGATGATGCCGATCGTCGCCGCAAGGCGATGACGGCGCTCACCGCCAAGATGGCGCGCGTTGCCCATGCCGTCATCAAGACGGGGACAGAGTACCGACCGTTCCTTGAACGGTCGGATGCCAGGTGGAAGGACCCCTCTCTGCAAGTGCCGTGAGGGCGCGAAAGCGACCCTGTAGATAATGTTCGGGCCTTCCACCTGGGTGCGTATCTCGTTCTAAGGACGGTGAGGACCACGGCCGCTTCGGCGCCGCTGGATCCTGTGTTTGCTATGGCAGGGAGCGATCCCGTTGACGGTGGAAGCCATCTGGCTCAGAATGCATGCCTCGCCGCTCAATGCCGGCGCATAGAGATCTGTTGACCAAATCTCGCTTTCCTTCGTGACCCAGGACGTT
>NZ_VYPZ01000082.1 GCF_008710155.1 Sphingobium limneticum | reverse complement strand
GTAGGCATTCGGTGAAGGCCGCGGATCAGGCGGCTTCGCGTTGATCTTCGGCTGCGCGCCAATTCCATGGCAGCAGTTCGTGGAGACGGTTCTGGGGGATGTCGGCGATGCTGCTGAGCACATCGGCGAGCCATGCCTGCGGATCGATGTCGTTGAGCTTTGCCGTGGCGATAAGGCTCAGCATGAAGGCGGTGCGCTGGCCACCACGATCTGAACCAGCGAAGAGCCATGATTTTCTGCCCAGGGCTATGCCTCGAAGCGCCCGTTCCGCCGCGTTGTTCGTCAGGCAGATGCGGCCATCGTCGAGGAAGGCTGCGAAGGCGGGCCATGCCTTGAGCATGTAATCCATGGCCTCGGCCACATCGCTGTTCTTTGACAGCTTTGACCGGTTGTCGCGCATCCATTCTTCCAGATCGGCAACCAGCGGTGCGCTGAGTTCCTGTCGAAGGGCGTGGCGCTCCTGGGCCGGTCTGCCGTTGATGGCGCGCTCAATGTCAAAGATCGCGTCGATACGGCGGACCGCCTCCACCGCCAGCGGCGAGATGACGGCCTTTTTGCGGCGCTTCTTGAGCTGCGCGGCGATATCGGCCAGCTCGAAGAAATAACGGCGCGCATGGCTCCAGCACAGGGCGCGGGTCAGCGGCGCTGGCAGTCTGTCGGCGTGGAACAACGCATTATATCCGGCATAGGCATCGGCCTGGAGAATGCCTCTCCAACTGCGCAGATGGCTCACAGGATGTTCGCCCCGCCGGTCACGGGAATAATGGAAGATCGCCGCTGGCGGCGCCGGTCCGCCAAAAGGTCGATCATCCCGAACATAGGTCCAGATCCGGCCCGTATCGGTCTTGGTCTTGGCCAGCACTGGCACCGTCGTATCGTCGCCATGCAATCGCTCGGCGGCAAGGACGTGGGCTTCGATCAGGAGATAGAGCGGCATCAGCGCGGCGGTGCAGGTGCCGACCTGATCGGCCAGAGTGGAAAGGCTCAGGTCCACGCCTTCCCGGGCATAGCGATCACGCTGGCGGTTGAGCGGCTGATGCGCGCCGAACTTCTCGAACAGCAGCATCGCCAGGAAGCTGGGGCCAAATAGCCCACGGGGCGTCACATGGAAAGGCGCCGGCGGTTGTGCGATCTTCTCACAATCCCGGCAGGAGAACTTCTCCCGCACGGTCTGAACCACCTTCCACTGTCGCGGCACAACCTCGAGTGTCTCGGTGATATCCTCACCCAGCTTGCACAGCCGATCCGAGCCGCAGCAGGGGCAGGCCTGGGGCGCAGCGATGACAACGCGCTCGCGTGGCAGATGTTCGGGCAAGGGCTTGCGCGCGGGCCGCTTGCGCTCGAACGGCGCGACATTGGTCTTCGCTGCCGCCAACGCGGCCAACGCCTCGTCTTCGCTGGCAGCGGTCTCGCACTCCTCGAACGTCAGCTCCATCTGGTCGAGCAGATGGCGCGTGCGTTCGGATCGCTGACCAAAAAGAGTGCGGCGCATCTTCTCGTTTTGCAGTTGGAGAAGGGCGTTGCGGGCTTCCAGGTCGGCGTTGATGGCCTTGATGCGGGCGACTTCAGCGGCGACAGCCTGGGCTGCGGCAAGCTGCGCGCGAAGGCTCTGGATCTCTGCTTGCGCCGCGCCACCCATGCCCAAAGGCGTAGCAGAAAAGCACCGAAATCTCTAGCTTTTTAGCTCTCCGGCATCGATTATC
>NZ_VYPZ01000081.1 GCF_008710155.1 Sphingobium limneticum | reverse complement strand
GGGACTTGCGTCCGCTGTTCGCCGAATGGGTGTTCGGCGAGGGCCTTTCGGAAGGGCAGTCGCAATAGCTTGGCCGTGATGACATTTACCGCTGACAGAACCATGCCAATTAGCTCTGACATCCACAATAAGATTGGGCTATTGTGTATCTTAACCAGCATCTCAATCAAGCTATCTCAAACCGTAGCTCGGAAAGAATAAGGAGCATGTATGCCGCGTCGCGTGACCCTGACCGATCGACAGCGCGAGGCGCTGCTTCACTTGCCGGTCGATCAAGGTGAGCTGCTGCGGCACTATACCCTCAGCGATGAGGATCTCGGGCATATCCGCCAGCGCCGGCGCGCCCACAATCGTTTTGGCTTCGCGCTGCAACTGTGCGTCCTGCGCTACCCGGGCCGGGTGCTCGCTCCTGGCGAGTTGATCCCGGCGCAGGTATCGGATTTCGTCGCGGCCCAGCTCGGCCTGACCAGCGACGATCTACTCCTCTATGCCGCGCGCGAGGAGACCCGGCACGAGCATCTGGCGGACCTTCGCCGAATCTACGGCTATCGCTCCTTTTCGGGGCGGGGCGCACGGGATTTGCGCGAATGGATCGCTCGGGAAGCCGAGGCGGCGACATCGAATGAGGATCTTGCCCGTCGCTTCGTTGCGGAGTGTCGCCGCACCCGCACGATCCTTCCCGGCTCCTCGACGATCGAGCGCCTTTGCGCCGATGCGCTGGTTGAGGCCGAGCGCCGGATCGAGGATCTTATCGCCCATCGCATCACGCCAACCCTGAGCGAGAATTTGGCTCACCTGTTGGAGGATACGGTGGATGGTCGCGTCACGCGCTTCGTATGGCTGCGACAGTTCGAGGTTGGCGCAAATTCAGCAGCCGCTAACCGGCTGATGGATCGACTGGAATATCTTCAAAGGTTCGATCTTCCGGCGGATTTGCTGGACGGCGTGCCGGCGCATCGTGTGACCCGGCTTCGCCGGCAGGGCGAGCGCTATTACGCCGACGGCATGCGTGATCTGCCCGAAGACAGGCGGCTTGCGATCCTCGCTGTCTGCACCCTGGAATGGCGGTCATCGCTGGCCGATGTCATCGTGGAGACCCACGATCGCATCGTAGGCCGTCTCTATCGGGCCTCCGAACGCCTTTGCAACACCAGGATCGCCGACGCAAAGGCGGCCGTTCGGGACACGCTGAAGTCCTTTGCCGATCGGTGGTGCTTTGCTTGGAGCGCAGGACGATGGCACGGCCCTGGACGGGATAATCGCCACCGGGCCTGGCTGGGAACGGTTCAGAACCCTTGTCGCCACGGCCTCCGCGCTGACCAACGTGCTCGCGGCCGACCCGCTCAGCCGTGTGCTGGACGGCTATCACCGTTTCCGCCTCTACGCGCCCAGGATGCTGCGCCTGCTCGACATGCAGGCGGCGCCGATCGCCACGCCTCTTCTGGCGGCCGTTGCGATGCTGCGTAACGGGATCAAGGTCGATCCGCCGGTGGATTTTCTACGTCCCAACTCGAAATGGCATCGTCATCTTCGCGCTGAGCCCAGCGGCGACCACCGGCTTTGGGAAATCGCGGTGCTGTTCCACATCCGCGACGCCTTCCGGTCCGGTGACATATGGTTGGCGGGATCGCGCCGCTATGGCGACCTCAAGCAGCTTCTGGTCCCGCCACAGGCGATAGAGCAGACCGCGCGGCTCGCCGTGCCGCTGCGACCCGGCGAATGGCTGGCCGAGCGCAGGGCTCGACTGGATACACGGCTGAAGGAGTTTGGCCGCGCGGCGCGAACCGGCACGATCCCAGGCGGCATCATCGAGAACGGCA
>NZ_VYPZ01000080.1 GCF_008710155.1 Sphingobium limneticum | reverse complement strand
CTATTGCGAAGCAGTTGCATATATCATAGGGCGGCGCACAGATTGAGAACGATTCGCAAGGGGGGTAAAATGAAAAAAAGTACATTAAGCGGCGCGTTAGGCCTTGGATTAATGGCCGTGCCCGCAACGGCCCAGGACCAGCCAGCTCCCCCGGCTACGGACGCACGCCAAACAATCATCGTCACCGGCGTCCGGGACGGCTACCAGGTCGATGCGACCAGCACCGCCACCCGCACTCCGACCAGTCTCAAGGACGTTCCACAGGCGGCATCGATCATCACCGAGGCGCAGATTGACGATCAAGCTATGCGCTCGATCGCCGACGTGCTTCGCTATGTCCCCGGCGCGGTGATATCTCAGGGTGAGGGTCACCGCGATCAGATCATTCTGCGCGGCAACAACAGCACCGCAGACTTCTTTGTCGATGGCCTGCGTGACGACGTGCAATATTACCGCGGCCTCTACAACGCAGAGCGGATCGAGGTCCTGAAAGGTCCCAACGCAATGATCTTCGGCCGCGGTGGTGGGGGTGGGATCGTCAACCGCGTCACCAAGCGCCCCGGTGCCAACGCCTTCATCAGTAGCAGCGGTTCGGCGGATACATATGGCGCATGGTATATCGACACCGACATCAACCAACCGATCAGCCAGTCCGCCTCGGCTCGACTGAACGCCGTCTATGAGGAGTTCAACAGCAACCGGGACTTCTACGACGGACGCCGGCTCGCGATCAATCCGACCTTTGCCGTATCGCTAGGCGGCACCACACGGATCGACCTGGGCTTCGAATACAACAATGACAAGCGCACGATCGATCGAGGCGTTCCCTCGGCTGCCCAAGGCTCTCTGACCAGCCCGTCACGCCCCCTTACCGGTTTTCGCGATACCTTTTTTGGTGTGCCGGGATTCAACGTCAGCGATTTCGAGGCTAAGGTCCTAAGCGGGCGCATCGAGCATCGGTTTAGCGACAACCTGACCGTAACCAGTCGCGTCCTCTACGGAGATGATGACAAGCTCTATCGAAACACTTTCGCGGTAACCCCGGTCACCCTGCGCGGGGGCGTCCAGAGCGTCGGCCTTGAAGCCTATAGCGATCCCACGACGCGCAAAAACCTGCTCAACCAGAACGATCTCGTCTGGACCGTCACCACCGGCCCCGTCCGCCACGTGCTGCTCGCCGGCTTCGAATATGGCGATCAGCGCACGCGCAACCAGCGGATCAATGGCTTTTTCGGAAGTGGTGATATCGTCAATGGAGGGCGGCGCGTCTTTGTCGCGTTGGCTGACCGAATCACGGTGCCGCCAGTCACGCTGCGCACCACCGCCAACACCGGCTACCGGTCTATCCGGACAAATGCCGACGCCACGGCCTTCTATGTGCAGGACCAGATCTCGATCGGCGAACATGTCGATGTCATCGGCGGCGTTCGCCGCGACCGCTTCAAGCTCAGCATCGATGATCTCGTCGCCGGGCGGAGCTATAGCCGGACCGACACCCTCTGGTCTCCCCGCCTTGGGGTAGTGCTGAAGCCGGTGCAACCCGTCTCGATCTACGCCAGCTATAGCCGGTCCTTCCTGCCGCAATCGGGCGATCAGTTTTCATCGCTCGACATAACAACCGCCGCGCTGGAACCAGAGAAGTTCGACAATTACGAAGTCGGCCTCAAATGGGATGTTTCCCCAACGCTTAACCTGACCGCTGCCGTCTACCGGCTCGATCGCACCAACACCCGCGCGACCGACCCCAACGACGCCACGCGGACGGTGCTAACGGGCGCGCAGCGCAGCAAAGGGCTTGAGATCGGCCTCAACGGCGCGAT
>NZ_VYPZ01000007.1 GCF_008710155.1 Sphingobium limneticum | reverse complement strand
GGGACTTGCGTCCGCTGTTCGCCGAATGGGTGTTCGGCGAGGGCCTTTCGGAAGGGCAGTCGCAATAGCTTGGCCGTGATGACATTTACCGCTGACAGAACCATGCCAATTAGCTCTGACATCCACACGAATAGGCCGGCGACTGGCTATTGTCGCCCGCCGCCGTGTTGCAGGCGGACAGGATGACCCAGTCGGCGCCGATCCGCATCGTCGCCACCTCCGATGCGGTCAGCAGGCCGTCATCTTGGCGGTCGTCTGCGCCGGGTGGGGACAGCACCAGCGCCGGTTCGGTCACCCCCTCCATCTCGCCGCTCACTAACCCGTGCGTCGCGAACAGGATCACGCCATAGCCGGACAGGTCGCGCGTGCGCAGCGCTCGCTCATTGGCGTCCGCGCCGACCAGCAACGTGGTCCGCGCAGCGCCGAAACGATGCGCAACCGCCCGCAACTCGGCCTGCGATCCGGGCAGCGGCGGCAATTGGGACAGCGCCCGCGCGTCGCCGGCGCCGTTGCGAAAATATTGATTGGCCGCCAGCAGCATGCCTGCCCCGCCACGTTGGGTATCGTCGGATTGGGGATTGCCGAACAGTTGCGGCGCACCGACGCCCAGGAAGCGCTGATCACGCGCGGCGAACTGGCGCCGCTGGCTACCGCTGATGGAAAAGCCCGGCTGCACCTCGATCGCGAAGCGGTGGATCAGCCAGGGCGTGGCGCGTGTCACCGTTTCGACCGGCCGTTGCGGCAACATGGAGAAGGGGAGGGAGGCGAAGGCGCCCGTGGGCACGATGCGCAGGCTGCTGGCCCTGCCCAATGTAGCGAGAATGCCGGGCGTGAAGATCTGGCTGTAGAGGCTATGCGCGCTGGCCCGATCGAAACCCGCCGGCGTAAGCGAGCCGCGCAATGTCCCGACCAGTGCCACCAGCCCGGCCCGGTCCATCTGCGCCCGTTCGATGCGCTGCGTATCGGCGCCGATGGCGAGCAGATACACCCCGTCAAAGGCGGGCATCACCGCCAGCAGTGCCTCGTCCTTGCCAAGGCTGGCGCGCAGGGCATCGATATCCGGCCGCTCGCCACCATGTGCATCCACCCATCGCGGATAATCGCGGGCGATGGCGGCGCGTTCGACCTCTACAGTGGCGGCCAGCTCGGCCCGTTCGGCGCGCGCTTCGGCCACGCCGCTGTCGATCGCCAGCGCCTTGAGCAAGCGGCTGTCGGCGGCCTGCAACGTCTTCGTCCGGTCCTGAAGGCTGCGGACGCGCGCGGCCAGCGCCGGATCGGCGACCAGTCGTTGGGCGACCAGCCGATTGGCCTGGGCGATGCGCGATCCCGCCAGGATCGCCATCGCGTCCAGCGCCAGCGGCACATCCTGGGCTTGCCCCGCTATCGCCAGGATCGTGTCGAGCGCGGCGCGCTGTTCTTCGTTCAACTCGCCATCGTCATTGACGCTGGCGCTGTCGCGCAGCAGGCCGACCAGCTGGCGCGCCGCTGGCGCCAACGCTGCATCATCCTGCCGGGTCCAGGCGAGCAGCATCGCCGCCTGCGCCAGCGGGATGGCGGGGGCATTGTCGAGCTGCCGGGTTTCAGCGGCGAAGGCGTCGGCGGCGGCACGGGCCTCACCCCTGCGGTCGGTCGCCATCAATGCCGGGATCAGATAGGGATAGACGCGCTGACCGATGTCCCGGTCCTTGTCCGACGCGGCATGGACGCGCGCCAATGCGTCATCCATCCGGCCGATCGCCTGATCGCGATGGCCCTCCGCCAAAGCGGCCGACGCCGCGAAGGCGAGGGCGCGCGCGGATTGCGGACTATTCTCCCCCTCCAGCCCGCGAAAACCGCGCTCGGCTTCCATGAAAAGCGTTTCCGCGTCGGCATAGCGCTCCAGCGGCAGCATCACCGTGCCCAGATTTTGCAGGCCGAACTGGAAATAGAGGCTGCTGGTGCCCACCGTCTCGCGCTTGATGGCGATGGCGCGTTGCAGATAGTCCAGGCTCTCGGCACGGCGACCCGTGCGCGATAGCAGCAGGCCCAGCGCCTCCAGCGCACGGGCATAGCTCGGATGCTTGCGGTCGACATGGTCGGTGGCGATCTCGACCGCCATTCGCGCATATTTTTCCGCTTCCGTGTCGCGATCGGCGCGGGCGAGCATCTGGGCATAGCTGTAATAGGAGCCGATCGTATCGGCGCTGTTCGGCCCCGCGGCCAGGATGCGGGCCTCCATGCTGGCCTTTTGCGCTTCGGCCGCTTCATCGTTGCGGCCGAGGCGGGTCAGGGCCTGGGCGTGGGAGAAGGCGATGTTCGACCGCAGCATCTGGGTCGATTCATCCTGCTGATCGGGCGGGGTGCGCGCAATATAGCCGTCCATATAGGCACTGGCCTGCGCCAGCGTATCGGCTGCACCAGTGACGTCGCCCAGGGCAGCCTGGATGAAGCCCTTGATCGACAGGCCCTGCATCCAGGCGACGGGATAAGCGTCGGCATAAGGCGCCAACAGGGTGAGCCCATCGCTCGACCGGGTCAGCGCGTCGCTATTCCTGCCGTCGATCTGGTCCATGGAGGACAGGTTGATGAGCGCAACCCCGGCCAGCGGATGGGCCTTGCCATCCACCTTGGTCCGGATGGCGGCAGCGTGGAGGCGGTTCCAGGCGTCGCGGGTCTTTTGCGACATGGACAGGGCATAATCGTCGCTGTTGAACAGGTCGAACGCTTGGTGCTCCAGCACGTAGAGCCGGGCATGGCGGGGATCGGTCGTCGAAAAACCGGCGGGCGTCGCGGCAAAAGCTGTTGGCGCAGGCAGAGCCAGCGTCAGAAAGGCCGCCGAAACAACAGTGGAAAGTCTCATCTTGCCCCCACCATGACCACTCAGGCCAGCGTCAGCCGCCAGTCCCAGCGCAGCGGATCGCCGTCCATCACCTCGACCCCACGCGCCAGCAGGGCGTCACGAATGTCGTCCGACAGGGCAAAATCCTTGTCGGCACGGGCGGCGGTACGGCGTTCCAGTTCTGCCTCGATCTCATCCGGCGTGATCGTCGCCTCCTTCGGCTGGACACGCAGGTCTGCGCGGCTGAGCGTCAGCAGGTTGAGGCCTAGCGCCTGGTCGAAAGCGGCGATCAGGCAGAGTTTCTCGTCCACCGGCACCTTCTTCATGCCAATGGCTTCCTCCAGCAGAGGTAGGGCGCGCGGCGTCATCAGGTCGTCAGCGATCGCGGCGTCGAATTGCTCCAGCAACGGCGCCAGCTTGGGGTGCAGATTGGCCCGCAGATAGTCGATGCGCGGCGATTGCCACGTCACACCCTCGGCGCGCGCCTTCAAACCCTCGACGCCCATCACAAGTCGCTTGAGACGGGTGAGGGCTGCTGCCAGATTGTCGGCGCTGAATTCCAGTTCCGACCGGTAATGGGCGCCCAGGCACAGCAGGCGATAGGCGATCGGATGCACGCCCGCGTCGATCAGAGAGAAGAGCGTGGTGAAGCCGCCCTTCGACTTCGACATCTTGCCCTGGCGATCCACCAGGAAATTATTGTGCATCCACCAGCGCGACCCGGTGAAGCCGGGCTGCGCATCGGTGCAACCGCAATAGGCCTGATTCTGGGCGATTTCGTTCGGATGATGAATCTCGCGATGGTCGATGCCACCGGTATGGATATCGAATGGCTGGCCAAGGCGGGCCTGCGACATGACCGAGCATTCCAGATGCCAGCCCGGCGCACCCTTGCCCCATGGGCTGTCCCATTCCATCTGGCGCTGTTCGCCGGGCGGGGACTTGCGCCAGATCGCGAAGTCGGATGCGTTGCGCTTGCCCGCGACCGGATCGATCCGCGCGTGCGCGGCGTCATCTCGACCGCCGGCCAGCGCGCCATAATCGGGCACGCTGCTGCTGTCGAAATAGAGGCCGCTGTCCAGTTCGTAGCAATGATCCGGCGCAATCTTTTCGGCAAAGGCGATCATCTGCGGCACATAGTCGGTCGCGACCGTCCATTCGCTGGGCGCGATGATGTTGAGGTCCGCGATGTTGGACTTGAACGCTTGCGTATAATGGGCCGCGATGTCCCAGATGCTCTTGGCGCTGGCCCGGGCAGCGGCCTCCATCTTGTCGTCGCCTGCGTCGGCGTCGCTGGTCAGGTGGCCGACATCGGTGATGTTGATGATGTGGGTCACGGCCAGCCCCTTCCACAACAACGTCCGGCGCAGCGTGTCGGTGAAGACATAGGCCCGCAGATTGCCGATATGGGCATAATTATAGACGGTCGGGCCGCAGCTATAGACGCGCGCATGGTTCTCCTCGATCGGCGCAAACGGCTCGATCGTGCGGGTCAGGCTGTTGAACAGGCGCAGCGGCGCGGCGATATGCTGGTCGTCGGACATAGTGGCAAGCCATGTCGCGAAGCGGGGCGGGCGTCAACGGGGCAGGGCACGCAAAAAAGCGCTTGAACTTGACCCAGCGTCAACCGCTATCCCGGTTGCATGACCGATCTGATGGATATCGCCGCCGTCGTCCGCGCCACCGGACTCACCAGCCGGGCGCTACGCTTCTATGAAGGGCGCGGCCTCGTCGCGCCATTACGCACGGCGTCGGGTCGGCGCATGTTCGGGCGGAGCGATCTTCTGCGGCTGCACCGGATCGTCACGCTGAAACGTGCGGGCTTCAGTCTGGCCCAGATCGAAAAACTGTTGAACGATCGCTCGATTGATCTGGCGCCGCTTCTGCGCGCGCAGATCGCCGCGCTCGATGAACAAGCGGAGGGGCTGGCGCAAGCGCGCGCCCATCTCGCCACAGCCTTGTCTCGCATCGACCGTGGCGAGCCGCTCGATGCTGCGACCCTTTGCTCGCTGATCCGAACCGGAGAGACAATGATGGATCAGGAAAAATGGAAGAGCGTGACCGACCTCTATATAAGCACACAGGCGGAAGCCGACTTTGCCGATGCGCAGACTGCATTGCCCGCCGATTTCGATCAGGCTGCCTATGGCGCGCAATGGTCGGAACTGACCACGCGTATTGCCGCAGCGTTGCCGCTCGATCCAGCGTCCGCCCAAGCGCGGGCATTATATGACGAATGGCAAAGATTGCTTGCCCCGTTCATGGCCGTCGCGACGCCGGCGATGACACAGGGGGTTACGCGTCTCTATGACAATATCGGCGAATGGGAAGCGGATCAGGCCCCGCCTTTCTCTGCCGATGTCTGGGCCTTCATCACGGCAATGGGGAAAGTCTGCAAGGCACGCTGACCATATGGGGATCGGGCGTTTGTAATAAATTGTTGCACGAGGACCGATCCCTTGCAGCCAGGCATTGGGCATCCGATATTGTTGATGCGGGCCGGGCCCCTCTGGCGACATGGATTTCCCCCTGATCCCTGTCGCGATGTCGGACCGCATCGGGTGTGCCCGGTGCTGGTTTTTGCGGCGATTTGCCCCCTCTCGTTGCCGCAGGAGACCGCACCGGGCCACTCGAACCACATTTTGATGGAGTGAGTGTTTCCGATGAATAATCCCGTTCGCATGCCGGGCTATGGTGCCAGCCAGACGGCGCAGACCGATGCCGGCCTGCGCGCGCACATGCTGGGCGTCTTTCGCAATATGGGTATCGGCCTGGTCATTACCGGGCTGGTCGCCGCTCTGGTCGGCAATACGCCCGCGCTGGCTGCCGCCATCTATGGCACGCCGCTCAAATGGGTGGCGATCTTCGCGCCGCTGGCTTTCGTCTTCTTCTTCAGCTTCCGAATGGAAAAGATGACGACATCGGGCGCGCGCACCGCTTTCTATGCCTTCGCCGCCGTCATGGGCGTGTCGCTGGGCAGCGTATTCCTGGTCTTCACCGGCGGCAGCATCGCGCAGGCCTTCTTCTCGGCCGCCGTCATGTTCCTCGCCATGGCGCTCTGGGGCTATACCACCCAGCGTGACCTGACGAAGATGGGCAGCTTCCTGATGATGGGCCTGATCGGCATCATCGTCGCCAGCCTGATCAACATCTTCATCGGCTCCTCGGCGATGGCGATGGTCATCTCGATCATCGGCGTGGTGGTCTTCACCGGCCTCACCGCCTGGGACGTGCAGCGCATCAAGTCGGAATATTTCTATTATGCCGGCCATGAGGTTGCCGGGAAGATGCAGGTCATGGGTGCGCTGTCGCTCTACCTCAACTTCGTCAACCTGTTCCAGATGCTGCTCAGCCTGACGGGTGAACGCGAATAATGCGCGATCCCGCACAAGTGTCCGCGATGCTCTGCCCGGTCTGTCATGTCGGATTGGCGATGACGGATCGGCAGGGGGTGGAAATCGACTATTGCCCGCAATGCCGGGGCGTCTGGCTGGACCGGGGCGAACTGGACAAGATCATCGAGCGATCGGGGCAGGTGAAGGCACCCACGCCGCAGTCCGCACCATTTGCGCAGCAGAGCTACCGACCGGACCGCGACTATCGCGACGACGAACGCGGTTACCAGAAAAAGCGCAAGAAGAGCTTTCTGGAAGAGCTGTTCGATTGAGAAAAGGCCGGTCCAGAGCCTTTTCTGTTGGCGAAAAAGGGAGATCCCAGCGTTCGCTGGGATGACGGCGTAGATAAGGGATATGTGACCAACCTCGTCATGCCAGCGAAGGCTGGCATCTCTCTCTTCTTCTTATTCACTCCATCAATGCGCCGCGCCCCAGCTTGAGCCGGTGCCGATCTCCACGCCCAGCGGGACGCTCAGCTTTACGATCGGTTCGGCCGCGCTTTCCATCACCTGCCGAATGACCGCGCTCGCCGCTTCCACGTCACCTTCGGGCAATTCGAACACCAGTTCGTCATGCACCTGAAGCAGCATCTTCACGCTAGGCAGGCCCGCCGCCTCCAGCGCCGGTCCCATGCGGACCATGGCCCGCTTGATGATGTCCGCGCTGGTGCCCTGAATGGGCGCATTGATTGCCGCGCGTTCGGCACCCTGCCGTTCATGCTGGACCGCTGCCTTGATGCGCGGAAACCAGGTCTTCCGGCCGAACATCGTCTCGGTATAGCCGCGTTCCCGCGCCTTCTCGATCGTCTCGTTGATATAGATGCTGATGCCGGGGAAGCGCTCATAATAGCGGCTGATCATGTCCTGCGCTTCGTCCGCGCTGATCTCCAGCCGCCCGGCCAGCCCCCAGCGCGAAATGCCGTAGAGGATGGCGAAGTTGATCGTCTTCGCCCGCCCGCGCGTGTCGCGATTGATCTCCCCGAACAATTCCTGCGCGGTGCGGTTGTGGATGTCCTCACCCGCCTCGAAAGCCTCCTTGAGCGCCGGCACATCGGCCATATGCGCCGCCAGCCGCAGTTCGATCTGGCTATAGTCCGCAGCCAGGATGACATTGCCCGGTTCCGCGACGAAGGCATGGCGGATCTGGCGGCCGACTTCGGTGCGGATCGGGATATTCTGGAGGTTCGGATCGGTCGAGGACAGCCGGCCGGTCTGCGCGCCGGTCAGCGAGTAACTGGTATGGACGCGGCCCGTATCCTTGTTGATCTGCGCCTGAAGCGCGTCGGTGTAGGTGGATTTGAGCTTCGAGAGTTGCCGCCATTCCAGCACCTTGCCGGCAATCGGCGCGCCTTGAGCGGCCAGCTGCTCCAGGATGGTGACGTCGGTGGAATAGGCGCCCGACTTGCCCTTCTTGCCGCCCTTATATCCCATCTTGTCGAACAGGATCGCGCCCAGCTGTTGGGTCGAACCGATCGCGAAAGGCTGGCCGGCAATCTCGTGGATTTCCGTTTCCAGCGCGGCGATGCCAGCGGTGAATTCGGCCGAAAGGCGCGACAGATGCTCGCGGTCGACCTTGATCCCGCGATGCTCCATCTGGGCGATCACGCCGACCAGCGGGCGGTCCACCAGTTCATAGACGCGGTTCGCGCCTTCATTGGCGATCCGGCCTTTGAACCGCTTCCACAGGCGCAGTGTCACGTCCGCATCTTCGGCCGCATATTCGGTGGCGCGGGGCAGGGGGACTTCGGCGAATCCGATCTGGCTCTTGCCGGTGCCGACTACCTCCTTGAAGCTGATGCAGATATGATTGAGGTGCGTTTTTGCCGCTTCGTCCATGCCGTGGCCGGCAAGGCTTTGCCCGGCGTCCAGGTCGAAGCTCATGACGATGGTGTCGTCATAAGGCGCGATCTCGATCCCGTGACGGCGCAACACGGTCAGGTCATATTTCAGATTCTGGCCGATCTTGAGAACGGCGTCGTTCTCCAGCAGCGGCTTCAGCTTCGCGATGACCAGCGCCTTGTCCAGCTGTTCGGGCCGTTCCGCGAACATATCCGTGCCGCCATGGCCGACGGGAATGTAGCAGGCCTTGTTCGGACCTGTGGCGAGGCTGATGCCGACCAGCTGGCAGGACACGCAATCGAGCATGTCGGTTTCCGTATCGACAGCGACCAGCCCCTCGGCATAGGCGGCGGCGATCCAGCGATCGAGCGCTTCCTGCGTCACCACCGTTTCGTAAAGGCTGCGGTCGATCGCCGGTTCTTCTACCGGCGCCGGGGCAGCGGGGGCGTCCTCTACGCCGACGGCGCTGGTCGCAGCCACCACAACAGCAGCGGCTGGCGCGCCGAGGCGGTTGAGCAGCGTCTTGAAGCCATGGTGCGATAGAAATTCCTGCAAGGGTTCCTTGGGAATGCCCTTGAGCGTCAGGTCGTCCAGCGGCTCGGGCAGGTCCATGCTGTCATGCAATGCCACCAGCCTGCGGGACAGCCGGGCCATGTCGGCATGAGCGATCAGATTTTCCTGCATCTTCGACTTCTTCATCGAAGGCGCTGCGTCCAATGCGGCTTCCAGTGACCCATATTCGCTGATCAGCTTCGCCGCCGTCTTAGGGCCGATGCCGGGAATGCCGGGGACGTTATCGACGCTGTCGCCCATCAGCGCGAGGACGTCGCCCAGCTGTTCGGGCTGCACGCCGAACTTGCCGACGACATAGTCGGCGCCGCGCCGTTCATTCTTCATCGTGTCGTACATATCGACGCCGGGCTGGATCAACTGCATCAGATCCTTGTCGGAGCTGACGATGGTGACATGCCATCCCGCGCGCACGGCCGCCTGGGTGTAGCTCGCGATGATGTCGTCGGCTTCGAATCCGGCTTCCTCGATGCAGGGGAGGGAGAAGGCGCGGGTCGCGTCGCGGATCATCGGAAATTGCGGGATCAGGTCTTCCGGCGCGGGCGGGCGGTTCGCCTTATACTGGTCGTACATATCGTTGCGGAAGGTGTGCGAACCCTTGTCCAGCACCACGGCAAGATGCGTCGGGCCTTCGGTTTTGCCCAGTTCCTCTGCCAGTTTCCACAGCATCGTCGTATAGCCATAGACCGCGCCTACGGGCTGGCCATGCTGGTTGGTGAGCGGAGGAAGCTGGTGATAGGCGCGGAAGATATAGCCGCTGCCATCGACGAGATAGAGGTGATTCTGGGTCATGGGGGGAGGGGATAGCGGGTAAAGAGCGCCCCCTCCAGCCTTCAGGACCAGTCGCGCGTCAATGCCTCCGCCGTGGCGTCCATCAGGCGCGGCTCCCCGCTGCCGGTCAGCGCGTAGGACATGTCGCCGCGCCGCCAATAGGCGACCGATTCCGCGCCTTCCTGCACCGCGTCGGGGCGTTCGGGCGCGCGGCTGCGATCGCGCAGCGCAAAGAGCGAGAAATTCTGCCCGCCCTCTGTCTTGACCGCGATCACCAGCGCCGGACCGCGCTCGGTGGGAAAAAGCTGAACGTCGGTCACGCGCCAGTCGTCCGGGAGATGCGGCATGGCGATGCGCGTATTGGACGCGATTTCGCGGGCATCATATTTGGGTGTTTCGACCTGCGACACCATGGCCGCGCGCATCATGGCGATGCGGTGGGAGTTGACGGCATAGTCGACATAGTCGGGCGGGCCGGAGGGGCGCAGGAAAACCAGTGCCAGCCCGGCCGCTGCCGCCAGCGGGGCCACCAGAGGCAGGGTACGGCGCCAGCGTGGCTTGGCCGGGGTGGCCTGCAACCGGGCGGCAGCGTCACGCACGGCTTGCGGCGCGGTGCTGGGACGGGGCGCCATCAGCCTTAGCGCGCTGCGGGTGGACAGGTCGGCCATGACCTGCGCGGCCTGATCGGGGTGGCGCGACAGGTGCGTTTCCACCACGAAACGGCGGGGCAGGTCCAACTGGTCGTCGACATAGGCGTCGATCTCCACCGCGTTCACGTTATTGGTCATCATGTCCTCCCACCAGCCGCAGATGCGGATGGACTTTCCCCATTTGCCCTTCGCGCAGTGCGGCGCGTGCGCGCGATAGCCGCGACATCACCGTGCCGATCGGTACGCCCAATATGTCTGCCGCCTGCTGATAGCTCATCCCCTCGATCGCGGTCAGGTGCAGCGCCGCGCGTTGGGCGTCGGGCAGGGCGGCGAAACCCTGTGCGATTTCCGCTAGCCGCACATGCTCTTCCTGTTGAGGATCGACGCTGGACAACAGGGTTTCTGCAAATCGGTCGTTGCGCCGCGTTTCGGCGGCCTGACGTCGCTTGTCCGAGACGAAGACATTGTGGACGATCGCCAGCAGCCAGCGGGTGCGGCTGCGTTCCGGCTGATAGGTCGCCTTGCGCTCGATCGCGCGGAGCAGCGCGTCCTGCACGACGTCGTCGGCATCCACATCGTCACGGGCGAGCGAACGGGCATAGCGGCGCATCGCCAGCAGATCGGCCTCCATGTCGTGCGCATCGTCCATCGGCGGCTTATCCAGTGCCCGCGCGGGCGGAGCAAGCGGCGATCATGGGCGCCTGCCGATCGACCGGAACGGGGATGCCGAGCAGGCCGGCATAAGCGCGCACGACCGATTGCAATACATCGTCCCAGCGGTGCCGGCTGGCGGCGTCCGCTGCCGCCTGGCGCATAGTCGCCAGCCGAGCCGGAGCGCCGATCAGCATCGTCGCAGCATCGGCATAGGCGTCCGCGTCGGTAGCCGGCAGCAACAGCCCTGTGCGGCCTGCATCGATCAGGCTGGCGGCGCTGGGCACATCGGCGGACAGTACGGCTAGGCCAGACGCCATGGCTTCCAGATTGACGTTGCCAAACGCTTCGGTGACGCTGGGGTTGATGAGCAGGTCTGCACTCGCCACCGCGCGGCCAAGGTCGGCGCCGCTCAGATGACCCATGAAATTGGCGTTGGGCAGGCGCTGGGCCAACCAGGAGCGGGCCGGGCCTTCGCCGACGATGAGTGGGCGCACGTCATGCCCGCGTGCGCGGATCGCCGCGATGCTGTCGGCAAAAACCCCCAGCCCCTTTTCCAGCACCAGCCGGCCGAAGAAAAGCGGCACCACATCCTGATCCGTATAGCCGAGCGCGGCGCGTAGGGCAGGGTCGCGCAGTGTTGGTGCGAACTGGGTCGGGTCTATGCCACGTCCCCAGACGGAAACCCGCGCGGTACCATGGCGTGCTGCCATCTCGTCCCGGATGGGTGGGGTGGGCGCCAAAATGCAGTCGGCGTCGCCGTAGAAACGGTCGAGATAACGTTCCATCGTGCCGCGAAGGAAGCCGAGGCGATAATAATCAAGATAGGTTTCGAAGCGGGTGTGCAGGCTGGCGACGACCGGGATGCCGCACGCCCGCGCATGTTTCTGCGCCTGTCGGCCGAGCAGGTCGGGGGCGGAGAGGTGGACGATGTCTGGCGCAAAAGCGTCAAGATCGCGACGTACCCCGCGCGTCAGGCCGATGGCCAGGCGATATTCGGGGCGGCCGGGCAGGCTGAGCGAGGGTACCGAACGGACCTCACCCACCGAGGCAAAGGCGGGTTGCGGGGCGGTGGGCGAGTAAATCCGGACCTGCGCGCCGATCCGGTGCAACAGATGATCGACCAACCGATTGAGCGCGCGGTTCGCGCCATCGCGCACACAGTCATAATTGCCGGAAAAAAGCGCGATGCGGATGGGACGGGTGCGGTGCGCATCCGGGCGGATGGGCACGACGGTGGAACGGGTCGGGGCAGGGAAGATGGCATTCATGCCCGGCATACGCCTGCCGGCCGGTGATTATTCCATCAGATATGGTTGTGACAGCCTCTTCTTACGACGGCGCGCGGGAACGCGATTATGTCCGGTCGGTTTCCTGCTATGTCATCGGCAACAAGAGGGGGAATGGGATGAAGCGGATGTGGATGCTGCTGATCGCGCTGATGCCGGTAGCGGCGATGGCGCAGGCGGAAGAGCCGCGCGACCTGTGCACTGACCGGCCGGGGCTGGGCACGCCGGCCTGTACGGTCGACAAGGGGCGGGTCGTGGTCGAAGTGGGGCTGGGCGACTGGACGCGGGAGCAGGATGGGCAAAGTCGCACCGACACGCTTCAGACCGGCGACATGCTGGTGCGGCTGGGTCTGGCCGATCATCTGGAGGCGCAGGTCGGATGGACCGCCTTTGGCCATGTGCGCACGCGCGACAGGATGAGTGGAGCGGTGGACAGCGATAGCGGCGTCGGGGATGTGCGGGTGGCGCTGCGTCGGAACCTGAGCAACCCGGATAGGTCGGGCTTTTCGGTGGCGGTGATGCCTTATGCGTCCTTGCCGGCGGGGGGATCGGCCATCGGCGATGGCGATTGGGGGGCTGGGCTGTTGCTGCCGGTGAGTGTCGACATCGGGCATGGCCTGTCGCTGGAGCTGGTGCCGGAGATCGACGCGGCGGTCGATGAGGACCGGTCCGGGCGGCATGTCGCCTATGGCAGCGTCGCCGGACTGGGCTTCGACCTGAGCGACAAGCTTTCCGGCACGATCGAAGCCTCGCTGATGCGGGACGACGATCCGGCCGGCCATGCTACCGAGGCATTGGCCGGCCTGTCCTTCGGCTGGCAACCCAGCGACGACATGCAGTTCGACATTGGCGTCAATGCCGGGCTGAATGCGGACAGCCCGGACGGGGAAGTCTATTTCGGCGTCGTGCGCCGCTTCTGATTTAGCGCGGTTCGTGGTTGGCCACGACCGCCTTGGCCACGGCCTGCATCAGCGCCCAGCGTTCGGGGATGCCGACCGTGGTCGATCCGATCATGACCGCCACGGCATAGCTGGTGCCGTCCGGCGCGGTCATGATACCGATATCGTTGAAGCCGGTGGAGCGGGGCGGCAGATCCTGACCGGTGCCGGTCTTGTGCAGATAGGACCAGCCCGGCGGGACGCCGCCCTTGATCCGTTGCGGCCCGGTCTTGGCTTCCGACATGATCGAGAGGAGCAGGCGCGAGGAGGCGGGCGACAGCATGTCATTCTGCTTCAACTTCGCCAAGGCCTGCACGATCGAGGAGGGCGCCGCGCCGTCGGGCGGGCTGGCGAGATAATTGTCGAGCGCCTTTTGTCGCACCGCCATCGGCAGTTTCGCGCGGGCGGCGTAGAAATTGCGACCGATCGCATAATCCTGTCGCCAGTCCAGGCCTGCGGTGGCCGATTGCAGCAGCCGTTCGCCCGGACCGAAGCGGATATCCTTGATCATCCGTCGCGCCAGGAAACCGCGCACAGCCTCCGGTCCGCCCACGGCGCGCAGTAGCGTATCGTTGGCGGTATTGTCGCTCTGCGTCATCGCGCGGCGCATCAGGTCGGAATAGCTGGTCGTCCAGCCGCCATTTTGCGCCACCAGCGCAGCGGTCGGCTGGTGAAACAGGGTCAGGTCGTTGCGGGTGATGGTGGTCGTGTCGGTGATGCGCAGCTTGCCGCGATCCACCGCGTCGAGGAAGGTCATCGACACCCAGAGTTTCGACACGCTCTGCTGCGGGAAAAGCGAGGTGCCGTTCCATGCCACGGTCCAGTCCGCACCGATGCGGCGGACGGCGATGCCGACCTTGCCCCGGAAACTCTGACCAAGGTTGCGCACGACGCTGACCAGCGCGGGGGGCGGTGTCTCATTCTGGTCGATGTCGCGATAGGGCAAAGGCGGATTGGCGACGGGGCGGATCGGCCATGTATTGGTGGTCGGCTGTGGCCGGCCGGGGATCGGCTTTTGCGGTATGGCGGCCGCCGCCTGCGCACGGGGCGGCTCGGGTGCGCTTACACAGGCGGACAATGCCGCAACCAACAGGACCAGACGCGCCGAAGCCGCCCGGTTTTCATTCGATCTCATTAGCGTCCCCGCACTCTCTCAATGCACAATAGGGGCGGTCCGCCGATCGTCCGGCAAGACCCATGCGACGAATGATTCCACAAATGCGATGTAAGGAGGATGAACGATGCAACCGTCTGATGTGGAGCAAGATCATTCCGTTGCGGCGTCATTCTGTTGCGGTTCAGGGGCGGGCGGGCAATAGCGGGCATATGACGACGAACGGACTGGATAGGCGGGCGCTGCTGCTGGGCGCCATGGCGGCGGGCATGGTGGCGCAGGGCGGCACGGCATGGGCGGCGCCCTTCGTTTCGCGGCGCATCGCCATGAATGTGCGTGGCGCGGGGCGTGACGTGATCCTGATTTCCGGCCTCGCCAGTGGCCCCGGCATCTGGAACGGGGTGCTGGGCGGGGTGCCGGGCTATCGCTATCATCTGGTGCATGTGCGCGGCTTTGCCGGGCTGGCGCCGGAGGGCAATGCGAGCGGTGCGCTGCTTCAGCCGATAGCGGACGAGATCGCCCGCTATGTCACCGCCGCCGGCCTCAAGCGCCCGGCGATCGTCGGGCACAGCATGGGCGGTACGCTGGCCATGTTGCTGGGCCTGAAAGGGTTGGCGAGCCGGGTGATGGTGGTGGACATGCTGCCGGCCGGCGCGGCGATGGTCGGCGGAACGGCCAGCGGCATGGGCTATCTGGCCGATCAGTTGAGCGGTTATTTTACCGGGACGCAGGCGGGGCGCCGCTATCTGGCGCAGATCGTCGCGCAGGCGCCGGGGGCCAAGGGCAGCGACCCCGATGTCATCGCCAATGCGCTGCGCGACCTGGCCAATACCGATCTTGGACCGCAACTGTCGCGGCTGACCGCACCGCTGGAGGTGGTCTATGCGGTGGGCAGCGATGCGCAGCAGGCGGCGTCGATCACACGCAGTTTCCAGAGCGCCTATGCGGGCAAGAAGAGCGCTTTGCTGAAGCCGCTGGGGCCGAGCGGCCATATGGTGATGGCCGATCAGCCCGCCCGCTTCAACGCGCTGCTCAAGGATTTTCTGACGGTTTGACACGGATCAAACCATGGCGGCGAGAGGGCGAGTAGGAAAGCATTTCCGCAAGCGCTTCCAGCGCGTCCCTCCCCAACCTCATGGCGCGGCGTCCCCCCGGACGGACGCGCCATTTTTTATGGCGCCAACACCGTGTCGACCGCGTCCGGCAACGTGTCGGGATAGTCTAGCGTGTAATGGAGTCCCCGGCTTTCCTTGCGGTGGAGGGCGGAGCGGACCACCAGACGCGCGACTTCCAGCAGGTTGCGCAGTTCGATGAGGTCGGGCGTGACGCGGAAATTGCCGTAATATTCATCGACTTCCTTAGAGAGCAGGTCGATGCGGTGCTGGGCGCGTTCCAGCCGCTTGGTGGTGCGGACGATGCCGACATAGTCCCACATGAAGCGACGGATTTCCTTCCAGTTGTGCTGGACGATGACTTCTTCGTCGCCATTGGTGACGCGGCTTTCGTCCCATGGCCGGATCGGCGGCGGGGCGGGGAGGTCGTCCCAGTTGGCGCGGATATGCTTGGCCGCAGCCTCGCCGAAGACGAAACATTCGAGCAGAGAATTGGAAGCCAGGCGATTGGCGCCGTGCAGGCCACTTTCGCTGACTTCGCCGGCGGCATAGAGGCCGGGCAGGTCAGTGCGGCCGTCCAGATCGATCACCACGCCGCCGCAGGTATAATGTTGCGCCGGGACGACCGGGATCGGCTCCTTCGTGATGTCGATGTCCAGGTCCAGCAGCCGGGCGTAGATGGTCGGGAAATGATGCCGCACGAAGGCGGGGTCTTTGTGGCTGATGTCCAGATGGACATAGTCGAGGCCCAGCCGCTTGATTTCATGGTCGATTGCGCGGGCCACGATATCGCGCGGGGCCAGTTCCTCTCGCGGGTCGAAGCGGGGCATGAACCGCTCGCCGCCGCCCGGCACGCCGGGGGGAAGCTTCAGATGGCCGCCTTCGCCGCGCACCGCTTCTGTAATCAGGAAATTCTTGATCTCCAGATTGTAGAGGCAGGTCGGGTGAAACTGGTTCATTTCCATGTTCGACACGCGGCAGCCTGCGCGCCAGGCCATGGCGATGCCGTCGCCAGTCGCGCCGCGCGGGGCGGTAGAAAAGAGATAGGTGCGGCCCGCGCCGCCGGTGCAGAGGATCGTCGCGCGGCCCAGCAGCGCGTCGACATGGCCGGTGCGGCGGTTGAAGGCATAGACGCCCCAGACATGGCCGTCGCCCGAATAGCGTTCCCCATGGCGGGAGGTGATGAGGTCGATGGCGACCATATCCTCCATCAGGGTGATGTTGGGGTTGGCGCGGGCGGCCTTGAGCAGCGCGACCTGCACCGCATGGCCTGTGGCGTCGTCGACATGGACGATGCGACGGTGGCTGTGGCCGCCTTCGCGAGTCAGATCCCAACGCTTGCCGAAGGCTTCGCCGCCATTGAAGGGCACGCCGAGGTCGGCGAGCCGCTCGATCGCGGCGGGGGCTTCGGAGACGACGAACTGGACCGTTTCCCGATCGTTGAGGCCGGCGCCTGCGACCATCGTATCTTCGACATGTGCCTCGAAACTGTCACCCGCGTCGAGTACGGCGGCAATGCCGCCCTGCGCCCAGTTGGTGGAGCCACCGTCCAGCGCGCCCTTGGCCAGCACCAGCACCTTGCGATCCTGCGCCAGGTTGATGGCGGCCGTCAGCCCCGCCGCGCCGGAACCGATGATGATGACGTCATGGGTGATGGTGGGCATAGGCTTCTCGATTATCCGGGTCTGTTCCCTATCCCGTTCGGTTCGAGCTTGTCGAGAACTCTGGCGCCAGGGTTCTCGACAAGCTCGAACCGAACGGAGGTGGTTAGGCCGCTGCAGTCAGGTTGAGGAAGACATCCTCCAGGTCGGGGTCGCGCGTCACGACGTCGACGATGGCGAGGCCGCTGGCCTGTACCGCGCTCAGCACCTGGCCGGCATTGGCGCGGTCTTTCATATAGGTGATGGTCAGCGTGCGGTCGCCGGACAGTTCGACTTTTTCAAAGCAAGGCGCGTCGGGAGCCACCGTCAGGTCGCGGTCCACCGTCACCTGCACGACCTTTTCCTGCGCCATGGCCAGGAGTTCGCGGGTCGGCTTGTCGGTGATGACCTTGCCATGGTTGATGATGCCGATGCGGTCGCACAATTCTTCGGCTTCCTCCAGATAATGGGTCGTCAGCACGATGGTGACGCCCAGCGCGTTCAATTCGCGGACATAGGCCCAGAGTTGCTGGCGCAGCTGCACGTCGACGCCGGCCGTGGGTTCGTCCAGCACCAGGATCGGCGGGCTATGCACCATCGCCTTGGCCACCAGCAGGCGGCGCTTCATGCCGCCCGATAGCGTGCGGGCATAGGCATGGGCCTTGTCGTCCAGATGGACGGCGCGCAGCAATTCCATCGTGCGACGGCGATCCTTGGCCACGCCGTAGAAGCCCGCCTGATTCTCCAGCGTTTCGAACGGCGTGAAGAAGGGGTCGAAGACGATTTCCTGCGGCACGATGCCGATCGAGTTCTTGGCGTTGCGGGGGTGCGCGTCGATGTCGAAGCCCCAGATGCTGACGTCGCCCTCGCTCTTGTTCACCATGCCGGCCAGGATGTTGATCGTGGTCGATTTGCCCGCGCCATTGGGGCCGAGCAGACCGTATATCTGGCCGCGCGGGATGGACAGGTTGATCCCGTCGAGCGCGCGCTTGCCGCCCTTATAGACTTTGGTGAGGTTGCGGATCTCGATCGCGGCGGGGGCGGGGCTGTCGGTCATGCTTGCTCTATGGGGATCGGCAGCGGGGAAGGGAAGGGGCGGATTGGCGCAGAGCGACGCGACAAGCGAAGTTCACACCGTTGCAGGGGGTGCAAGAAGGCGTTTTGGGGCAATTGCGACGGGTGGGCGACGGCAAGGCGACATCCGCGCGACGGTGACGCGACATTCGCGCGCCTGTTCTGCGCCGCCGACGCGACAGGCAGGCGACCGGATCGCGGCCGGGGGGCGACATGGTCAACGGCGGGGTGTCGGGCGGCGGGCCGGTTCCGGGGCGAAGGGATCGGCCATGCGCGCGGCGTGCAGCGCCATGGCATTGGCCCAGCTGCGATCGAACGCACTGCCGGAGAGGCGCGCGCGCAGCCGATGCGCGCTGGAGCGGGACATGCCCGCCACCTGCGCGGCGCGGTGGACGCTGCCATATTCGAGCAGCGCGGCGAGGAAGAGCCGCTGTTTCGTGGGTGTCCAGCGAGCGCGCGGGGCGCGGCGGGCAGGGACGGGCGGATGGGGATGAAGGGTCTGGTCCATCCGACAGGATGGATCAGAAAAGCCGCGAGTAGGAAAGGGGATTGGGTAGCCGGTGGCCACATTCAAAACCAGTCAGATATACCTATTTTTTCAAATGGTGTGCGTCATATTCAGTTTCACAACAGGAGGCATGAATGACCCTAGCTGATCAAATTGAAGATATTGTGGGTCGGCGAACCGACATGACTGAGGCAATGCTGGCTGAAGCGTTATTTGGATCCGCCGGTTATCAGCAGCGCGTTAACTCAACATGCAGGCGTATGATCAAAGAAGGACGCCTCAAACGAAGCGGAAGGGGGGGCGCAACTGATCCGTTCACTTACAGCTTGGCCCTGTAACGTTGCGGGCTAGGCTAGGTGAATATGGATTAAAATTCGTCCGCGATGTCCATCAGGCCGAGCAGTTTCTTGGGCGCGATCTGGCGCCAGCTGGCGCGCAGGCGGTCGGCGATATGGTCCCAGTCCGTGTCGCCCAGGTCCAGGCGGATGCCGACCCAGTCGGTGCCGAAATAGGCCGGGCGATAATAGCGTTCCGGATCGGCCTCCATCAGGGTCGCCTGTTCTTCCGGGGCGGTGGTCTTGACGAGAATGGCGATGATGCCGTCGCCATGATGGTCGCGGGTGAAATAGGCGAATTTCTTGCCCTTCACGATGCCGAAGCAGGGCATGCCGTGCGAGACGATCTCGTCCGCCTGCGGCAGGGCGAGGGCGGCCTCGCGCACCTTGTTCAGCAGCCAGTCGGGTTGCCGCTCGCGGGTGACGAAATCGGAGAGCGTGCGCGAATAGAGCTGATGCTCGGCGATGAGGATGCGGGCGGCGAGGCTGTCGGGCGTGTCGCCCGGCTGGATCGCCACCGGGGTCTGGGCCAGGACCGGGCCGTCGTCCAGATCGGCGGTGACGATATGGACCGAGCAGCCGGCATGGCTGTCGCCCGCGTCGATCGCGCGCTGATGCGTGTCTAGGCCCTTATATTTGGGCAGCAGGCTGGGGTGGATGTTGAGCATCCGATTGTCCCAGCCGGCAACGAATTCGGGCGAGAGCAGGCGCATATAGCCGGCGAGCGCGACATAATGGGCGCCGGCTTGCCGCAACTGTGCGTCGATGATCCGGTCGAATTCGGCGCGTTTGAGGCCTTTGTGGCTCTGGCCGAAGGTTGCGATGCCCTCTGCGGCGGCGAGGGTGAGGCCGGGGGCTTCAGGATCGTTGGCGGCGACCAGCACGATCTCATAGGGGCAATCGGCAGCCTTCGCTGCGTAGAGCAGGGCCGCCATGTTGGAGCCGCGGCCGGAAATCAGGACGCCGACTTTTGCTTTGGCCATTTCAAAACTCCGTTCGGTTCGAGAATCCTGAGCTTGTCCAGGGGCGAGAGCCCTTGCGCGCCGTTCTCGACAAGCTCGAACCGAACGGAGGTTGTGTAATTGTCAGCCCAGATGCGTGGCGGACCAGTCGGCCTTGGCGCTCCAGGTTTCGGTGCTGCCCTTGACGGTGCAGCCCTTGTCGCCTTCGCCGATCGCGCCGATGCGGAAGACGGTTTCGCCCGCATCCTCCAGCGATTTCGTCACGGCGGCGACATGGGCTTCGTCCACGGCCAGCACCATGCCGATGCCGCAGTTGAAGGTGCGCGCCATTTCTTCCGGCTCGATATGGCCCTGCGCCTGAAGGAAGGCCATCAGGCGCGGCTGTTCCCAAGCGTCGGCATCGACCGTGGCGTGGGCGCCCTCGGGCAGGACGCGCGGGATATTTTCCAGCAGGCCGCCGCCGGTGATGTGGGCCAGCGCATTGATCATGCCGGCGCGGACGAGGGGCAGCAGGCTCTTCACGTAAATCTTCGTGGGCGCCATCAGCGCGTCGATCAGCAGCACTTCATTGTCGAAGATGGCCGGGCGGTCGAGTTTCCAGCCCTTGTCGGCGGCCAGGCGGCGGACCAGCGAGAAGCCGTTCGAATGCACGCCCGAGGAGGCGAGGCCTATCAGCACGTCGCCGGTCTTTACCCGGTTGCCGGTCAGCGCCTTGGACCGTTCCACCGCGCCGACGCAGAAGCCGGCCAGATCATAGTCGCCCGGACCATACATGCCCGGCATTTCGGCGGTTTCGCCACCGATCAGCGCGCAGCCGGCCATGCGGCAGCCCTCTGCGATGCCGGCGATGACGCGCTCGGCGACGCCGCTCTCCAGCTTGCCGGTGGCATAATAGTCGAGGAAGAAGAGCGGCTCGGCGCCCTGGACGATGAGGTCGTTGGCGCACATGGCGACCAGGTCGATGCCCACGCCGTCATGGCGATCATGATCGATCGCCAGCTTCAGCTTGGTGCCCACGCCGTCATTGGCCGCGACCAGCAAGGGATCGTCATAGCCGGCGGCCTTCAGGTCGAAGAAGCCGCCAAAGCCGCCCAGTTCTGCATCGGCGCCGGGACGGCGGGTGGCCTTGGCCAACGGGGCGATGGCACGGACGAGGGCGTTGCCCGCGGCGATATCGACGCCAGCCTTGGCGTAGCTGTAGGATTCGTTGTCGCTCATATTTCCGGCCCCTAGAGCAAAGGGGCGGAAAACGGAACCTTCGATGTTGCTGGCATCTGTCCTGACGCCTGCGATCCGAACGGGGAAGGGGCGGGGGGAGTAAAATTTTCTATAGCTGTGCTGCGGCGAAAGGTGGGGATAAGTCGCGCCTTCGCGCTTGGCAGGGCGGGCAATGTTCGCCAAAAGGGCGCCCGTGAGCCTGAGCCAGACCCTTTCCCGCCCGGCAGCCTATGTGCGGCTGCTTTCGCGGCCCGTCCAGATCATCATCGCGATTCTGATCGGCCTGGCCGCGGCCGCCCTGTTCGCGCAGATGGAAGGCGAGCGCGGCGTGCCGCCGATCGCCAGCGGCGGCGATTTCGAAGTGCGCGGCGTCAAGGTCGACGTGCAGGCCAAGGATGCCGACACGGCGCGCTATGCCGGGTGGCGCATGGCGCAGCGGCAGGCATGGCGGATGTTGTGGAGCCGCACCCATGGCGGCGCGGGCGCGCCGGCCCTGTCCGATTCGCAGATCGAGGCGATGGTGTCGGGCATCGAGGTCGAATATGAGCAGAACGGCCCCAACCGCTATGTCGCGACGCTGGGAATCCTGTTCGATCGGGCGCGGACCGGCGCGTTGCTGGGCGTATCGGGCAATGTGATGCGGTCGCCGCCCTTGCTGGTGATTCCGGTGCTGTGGGATGGCGGTTCCGCCGTATCCTATGAGCGGACCAATGAGTGGCAGAAGGCCTGGGCGCGCTATCGCACCGGGGACAGCGCGATCGATTATGTGCGCGTCGCCGGCTCCATCGCCGACCCGATCCTGCTGAACGCCGGGCAGACCGGGCGTCGCGGGCGCTTGTGGTGGCGCGTGCTGCTGGACCAATATGGCGCGGCCGACGTGGTCGTGCCGATCGCGCGGCTGGACCGGGCCTATCCCGGTGGCCCCGTCACCGGTACCTTCACCGCGCGCTATGGTCCTGACGACAGTCTGATCGGCAGCGTCACGCTGCGCGCGTCCAATGACAGCGGCATTCCGCAGATGATGGACGAGGGCGCGCGCCGGATCGACGAGCTGTACATCCGTGCGCTCAATGACGGTCGCCTGCGGCCCGACCCGTCGCTGGTGATCGAGGAGCCGGTCGATCCCGCCGCGCTGGAGATCGAGAATGCGATCGAGGCGCCGGTCGAGGCGCTCGACCTGCCCACCGTTTCGACCGCTGGCGCCAGCTTCATCATCCAGTTCGATACGCCCGATGTCGCGTCGGTCGGATCGGGCGAATCGACTGTACGGTCGATCCCCGGCGTAAGGCTGGCCAATACGAGCAGCCTGGCGCTGGGGGGCACGTCGGTGATGCAGGTCAGCTTCGACGGCACGGCCGACATGCTGCGGGCAGGGTTGCAGGCGCGCGGCTTCAGCGTCGCGGCGTCCGGCAACACGTTGCGGATCACGCGGCGCCAGGCATCCCCGCCGCCGCAATGACCCAGATCAGCCTGCCCTTCGAACGGCATGGGGGATCAAGCGAAAATGATTTCCTGGTCAGCGATGCCAATCGCATCGCCGTCGCCCATCTGGAACGGTGGCGCGAATGGCCGCTGTCGATCAGCGTGCTGACCGGGCCGTCGCAATCCGGCCGAACCATATTGGCCCGCCATTTCGCGCAGATGAGCGGGGGCGAGGTGATCGACGACGCGCAAGCGCGCGACGACCATTTTCTCTTTCATGCCTGGAACGAGGCGCAGACCGCGCACCGGCCGTTGCTGATGATCGGCGATGCGCCGCCGTCCAATTGGGATGTGATGTTGCCCGACCTGCGATCGCGGCTGGCGGCCGCGCCGCATGTCGCGATCGAGGCGCCGGACGAGTTGCTGGCCCGTGCGCTCATTTGCCGAGCCTTCGATCTGGCGGGGGCGAGCTATGCGCCCGATGTGGCCGACTGGCTGCTGCGCCGGATCGAGCGCCGTTATGATGCGATCGCGCAGGTGACGGGGCTGCTCGATCGCGCCGCATTGTCATCTGGACGCAAGATTTCTGTCGCAATGGCGAAAGAGGCTCTGCAATCCGCAGGCTTTCTGCCTATAGTCCCGTCCGATCCTCCCCCTCCGCAACGCGAGTAATCCGTGGCCGAAGCCGATCCCTCCGCCAGCATGGCGCTGCCCAGCGACCGTTATTTCAACCGTGAGCTGTCCTGGCTGGCGTTCAACCAGAGGGTGTTGGAGGAGGCGATGAACCGCGCCCATCCGCTGCTGGAGCGGTTGCGGTTCCTGTCCATTTCCGGCGCCAATATGGACGAGTTCTTCTCCGTCCGGGTTGCGGGCCTGAAGGGGCAGCAGTTGCAGAATGTCGATCTGCGCTCCGCTGACGGCCTGACCCCCGCGCAGCAGCTGGCGGCGCTCACCGAGGAAAGCACGCGGCTGATGATCGCGCAGCAGAAGGTGTGGGGCGCGGTGCATGACGAGCTGGCGCAGGTGGGGATCGAGGTCATCGGCCCGTCGAGCGAGATGGACGTGGGTTGCGCCCAATGGCTGCGCGAACATTTCCTGACGCAGATCTTCCCGATCCTGACGCCGCAGGCGCTGGACCCGGCCCATCCCTTCCCCTTCATCCCCAATCAGGGGCTGTCGATCATCTTCGACCTGGAACGACTGTCGGACAAGCAGCCGATTCGCGAGCTGGTGATGATCCCGCCGTCGCTGGCGCGGTTCGTGCGCATTCCGGGCGATCCCGCGCGCTACATGGCATTAGAAGCGGTGATCCGTCGCTTCTCGGCTGATCTGTTCCCCGGCTATCGCGTGCGCAACAGCGGCGTGTTCCGCATCATCCGCGACAGCGACATCGAGATCGAGGAAGAGGCCGAGGATCTGGTCCGCCATTTCCGCAGCGCGATCAAACGGCGCCGGCGCGGCCGGGTGATCCGCATGGAAATAGAGGAGCGCATCCCCGAGCCGGTCGAGGAGATGTTGCAGGACATGCTCCAGGGCCATGAGGCCGTGGTGGTCGAGGTGGAAGGTTTCGTCGGCATCGGCGACCTCAACGGGATCGTGGACGCCGACCGGCCCGACCTGAAGTTCGAGCCTTATGTGCCGCGCTTTCCCGAGCGGATCGCCGAATATGGCAGCGACTGTTTCGCCGCGATCCGGGCGAAGGATATCGTCGTCCATCACCCCTATGAGGCGTTCGACGTCGTCGTATCCTTCCTGAAACAGGCAGCGTCGGACCCCGATGTGGTGGCGATCAAGCAGACTCTGTATCGCGCGGGCAAGCAGTCGGCGATCATCCGCGCGCTGATCGACGCGGCGGAGGCGGGCAAGTCCGTGACCGCCGTGGTCGAGTTGAAGGCGCGGTTCGACGAAGAGCAGAATCTGATGTGGGCCGACGCGCTGGAGCGGGCGGGCGTGCAGGTGGTCTATGGCTTTATCGACTGGAAGACCCATGCGAAGATTTCGATGGTTATCCGGCGCGAGGGCGAGCAGTTTCGCAGCTACTGCCATTTCGGCACGGGCAATTATCACCCGATCACGGCGCGCATCTATACCGATCTGAGCTTCTTCACCGCCGATCCGGCCTATAGCCGCGATGCGGCCGCGCTGTTCAATTACATCACCGGCTATGTCGAGCCCAAGACGCTGGAAAAGCTGGTGATGAGCCCGCGCGACCTGCGCAATACGCTGAGCGGCCTGATCGATGCGGAAATCGAGCATGCGCGGGCCGGGCGACCGGGGACGATCTGGGCCAAGATGAATAGCCTGGTCGATCCGGCGATGATCGAGAAACTCTATGCGGCGAGCAATGCGGGGGTGCAGGTCGACCTCATCATCCGGGGCATATGCTGCCTGCGGCCGGGCGTGCCGGGCATGTCTGAGAATATCCGCGTGAAATCGATCGTCGGCCGTTTTCTGGAGCATAGCCGCATCGCGGTGTTCGGCAACGGCAAGACGCTGCCCAATAATGGCGCGAAGGTCTTCATCAGTTCGGCCGACTGGATGCAGCGCAATTTCGACCGGCGGGTCGAATTCATGGCGCCGATCGAAAACTCCACAGTGCATGACCAGATTTTGGACCAGGTGATGGTCGCCAATCTGATCGACACCGAACAAAGCTGGTCGCTGGATAGCGATGGCCATTACACGCGGCTGGAGCCGGGCGACAAGCCGTTCAACCTGCACCGATATTTCATGACCAACCCGTCGCTGTCCGGGCGCGGGGCGGCGTTCGATACGGAATCGGTGCCGACGCTGCGCCTGCGGGGCCTGACTGCATGAATTCGATGCTGAGCCGCGTGCGCGCCGTCGCCGAGAGCATGGCGACATCGCCCGAGCCGGCCCATGCCCGCACCGCCATCATCGACATCGGGTCGAACAGCGTGCGTCTGGTGGTTTACGACGGGCCGCGCCGCATCCCCTTCATCCTGTTCAATGAAAAGGTGATGGCGGGGCTGGGCGCGTCGCTTGCCAAGACCGGCGCGATCGAACCGGAAGCGATGGATCGCGGACTGCGCGCCGTGGGGCGTTTCGCCCATCTGTGCCGGGCGATGAAGGTCACGGAAATACGCTGCGTCGCCACGGCGGCGGTGCGGGATGCGACCAATGGCGGGGAATTTATCGCCCGCGCCAAGGAGATGGGCCTGACCGTCGAATTGCTGACCGGCGCGCAAGAAGCGATCGGCGCGGCGATGGGCGTATTGTCCGGCATTCCCGGCGCGGACGGCATCGTCGGGGATCTGGGTGGCGGCAGTCTGGAACTGGCGCGGGTACGAAATGGCGCGGTCGAGCAGACCATATCGCTGCCGCTGGGCGTGCTGCGCCTGCCGCAGATTCGCGCCAAGGGGCCACGCGCGCTGGAGCGGACGGTCGCCAAGATGCTGGAGAAGGCAGGCTGGGCCGTGGAGCCGGACCTGCCTTTCTATCTGGTCGGGGGGTCGTGGCGCGCGCTGGCGCGGTTCGACATGCAGCTGACCAGCTTTCCCCTGCCGGTCGTCCATCAATATGAGATGAGCGCGGCGCGGGCCGAGCAGCTGACCCGGATCGTCAGCCATGTCGACCGCACCCGGTTGAAACAGATACCGGCGATGACCGGATCGCGCGTGCCGACATTGCCGGATGCGACGGCGCTGCTGTCCATCGTGGTGCGGCAGTTGAAGTCGAGCCGGATGATCGTGTCGGCCTATGGCCTGCGCGAAGGGCTGCTGTACGAGGCGTTGCCGGAGGATATCCGCGCGCATGATCCGCTGCTGGTCGCGGCCGAGGCGGAAGGGGAGGCGCAGGCGCGCTTTCGCGGCCATGGCGACCGGATCGACCGCTGGATCGCGCCGCTGTTTCCCGACGACGATGCCGTTGCCCGGCGTATCCGCCGCGCCGCCTGTCTGCTGGCTGACGTCAGTTGGCGCGCCAACCCGGATTTTCGGGCGGAGCGGGGCGTGGAGATTGCGCTGCACAGCAATTGGGTGGGCATCACCGCGACCGAGCGGGTGATGCTGGGGCAGGCATTGCACAGCCATTTCGGCGGCGGGGTGGCTCCGCCGGCAGGGCTGGACCATGTCGCCACGCCCGATGTCCTGCGACGCGGGGCGCTGTGGGGGCTGGCGATCCGATTGGCGCAGCGATTGTCGGGTGGAGTCGAAGGGCCGCTCGCCGTGTCGCATCTGGAACTGAAGGGTGAACGGATCGACCTGCATCTGCGCGATGGCGATGCCGATCTCTATGGTGAAGCGGTCGAGCGGCGGTTGCGCAATCTGGCGCAGGCGATGGGACTGAAATATCAGCTGTTGAGCGCGCAGGCGTAAAAGGCCGGGGCGACCCGCAGGCCGCCCCGTTTCCGGTCACTTCTTTTTTGCGTCCACCAGTTCCTTCGTCAGGAAGGCGTGGAGCAGGGCGGCGCGCACGGCGTCTTCGGCATGGTCGGCGCCGACCGAATGGCCGCCTTCCCGATATTCATGATAATAGACGGTGCTGCCGGTGCCCATCAGTTTTGCCGCCATCTTGCGGGCGTGGCCGGGATGGACCCGGTCGTCCTTGGTCGACAGGTAGAAGAAGGCGGGCGGATAATGCACGCCGGTCTTCACATTCTGATAGGGCGACCATTTGGAGAGAAAGGCCCAGTCGGAAGGTTTGTCCGGATCACCGAACTCCGCGACCCAGGAGGCGCCGGCCGAGAGGTGCGAATAGCGTTTCATATCCTCCAGCGGCGATCCGGCGATGACGGCGCCATAAAGGTCCGGGCGCTGCGTCATCGCCGCGCCGACCAATACGCCGCCATTGGACCGGCCGGAAATGCCGATACGCCCCTTCATCGACACGCCGGTCTTCACCAGATCCTCCGCCACGGCGGCAAGATCGTCGAAGGCGTTCTGGCGCTTTTCGCGCAGCGCGGCCTGATGCCAGGTCGGGCCATATTCGCCGCCACCCCGGATGTTGGCGAGGACATAGGCATTGCCATCCTCCACCCAGAACAGGCCGAGCGGCCCGGCGCGATAGGGTTCGGTGGTGAGATAGGCGGGCGTCTGCGCCGCGCGGAAGCCGCCATAGGCATGGATGAAGGCGGGGACCGGGCCCTTCACCCCCTTCTTGCGGGCGAGGAAATAGGGGATGCGGGTGCCGTCTTTCGACGTGGCGAAACGCTGTTCGACGGTGAACTGGCTGGCGTCGAAGCGGGCGGGCAATTGCTGCACGGTGCGGGCCGGGCCGGATGCGCCGGCCGCCATCAGGCTGGGCGGGGTCAACATCCCTTCGAACGAGGCGAATACCATGTCCTGACTGTCGGCCGTGCCGACCAGATGGACCGTCGCCTTGTCGGCGAGCGGGACCGGGCGGCTGGTCCAGCGGCCGGTCGCAGCGTCGCGGGTCATGGCGAGCAGTGCGCCCGATACATTGTCCAACTGCTTGACCCAGAGGATATGGTCGGTGGCGCGCACTTCCTCCACCACGGTCGTCGCGGTGGGTTTGAGCACGAGTTGCGGGGCGCCGGCCTTGCCCGCCGCGACGTCCGCGATGGGCCAGGAGACGAGCGATCCGGCGGGGATGTCGCCCAGCGGATCGTTCAGCAGCACGATCATCTGGCCGTCGAACAGACCGCGGAAATCGGCAGTTTCGGGAAGGGGCGTGCGGACCAGCTTGCCACCTGTGCCCTCTACATAAAGCTCGCTGGCATAGAAGCTGAGGCCCCGGTCGATGAAGGTCCAGCGGCGGTCGCCATCCTGCTCCGCGCGGGGACGGACGGAAATGTCGGCGGCGACGCCTTCCTTGACCAGCGTGGCGGCCGATAGCGGCGTGCCGCGCTTCCAGCGCTTGACCTGACGGGGATAGCCCGAATCGGTGAGCGTGCCGGCGCCATAATCGGTCGCGACCAGCAGCGTGTCCCGATCCGCCCAGGCGACATTGCTCTTGGCTTCGGGCAGGGCGAAGCCGTCCTTCACGAACTGGCCGGTGGTCAGGTCGAATTCGCGCACGACATCGGCGTCGGTGCCGCCGGGGCTGAGCGAGACGAGGCAGCGGCTATAATCGGGGGCAAGGCAGTCGGCATTGTGCCAGACCCAGCTCTTGCCCTCCGCCTTGCCCAGCGCATCGACGTCGATGATCGTCTTCCAGTTCGGCTTGCCCGCAAGATAGGAGGCGAGGTCGCTGGAGCGCCAGAGGCCGCGCGGATTTTTGGCGTCGCGCCACAGGTTGGTGACGCGGTCGCCCATCACCCGGTCGGGCAGGGCGATCTGGCTTTCATCGTCCAGGATGGCGCGGGCGCGGGCGCGATCCCGTTCGAAGGTCGGCGCGGCGCGCAGCAGCCGGTCGGTCTGCCCATTCCACTGTTCGACCTGGGCGATCGCCTTGGCCCCTTCGATATCCTCCAGCCAGAGGAAGGGATCGTCGGTAGTGGCCGGCGCGGCAGCGATGAGGGCGGGGGTGGAAGCGATGGCGATGGCCATGAGGGCGGAGCGAAGCGTCAGCGATTTTTTCATGGGGTGGAGGGATAGGCCAAGCGTCAGGCGGCCGCCAAGGGCAAATCGGACCAGCCGCTTCATCGTGCCGTCCGCCATCTTCCCCCGCCGCATAAATGTCGGTAAGGGCAGCCGATGACTGCTTCGCCCGCGCCCATCAGCCGTTCGCTCTTCGTCTTCTCCATCCTCTATGGCGGCATGGTCTGCATGGCCGGTGTGTTGGGGGTGAAGCAGGTGGCGCTCGGGCCATTGGCGGTGGAGGCGGGGATCTTCGCCTTCCTGTTGCTGGTGATCCTGTCGAGCGCGGTGTCGGAGCTTCACGGGCAAAAGACGGCGACGGCGCTGGTGCGGTTGGGTTTCGTGCCGCTGCTGGTATCGGCGGCGCTGATCCATATCGTCATCGCGCTGCCCCATGATCCGGGCATGTATCCGCCTGCGGTCGACGCCTTCCCGATCGTGGTGGGGCAGGGATCGCGGATGATGCTGGCGGGCCTCATTTCCTATGGCACGTCCCAGACGCTGAACGTCTTCATCTTCTCCAAGCTGGCGCGGGGCGAGGGCAAGCTGGTGTGGCTGCGCGGCATGATCGCCAGCGTCGTATCGCAGATCGTCGATACGCTGCTGTTCATCACCATTTCTTTCCTGGGCGAACGGCCGATCATGGACCTGATGGTCGGGCAGATGATTGCCAAGGTGATCCTGTCGATCATTTTGGTGCCGCCGCTCATCGCGCTGGCGGTATCGTTGGGGCGCAAGCTCGACCGTTAACTTGCGGCGGCGGCCATAAGGCCGTATGCGCGCGCGCATGAACAGCAAGCACGCTCCCGATCCCGCGCTCCTCGCGAAGGCAGAAACCCTTGTCGAGGCGCTGCCCTATATGCAGCGATATGCCGGCAAGACCTTCGTCGTCAAATATGGCGGCCATGCGATGGGCGACCCCGAAGCGGCGCGCGATTTCGCCGAGGATGTCGTGCTGATGAAGGCGGTGGGCATCAATGTCGTCGTCGTCCATGGCGGCGGGCCGCAGATCGGCGCGATGCTCAAGAAGCTGGGCGTCGAATCGCAGTTTATCGGCGGTCTGCGCGTGACCGACGCCGAAACCGCCAAGATCGCCGAAATGGTGCTGGCCGGGTCCATCAACAAGGAAATCGTTGCCTGGATCGCTGGTGCGGGTGGCCGTGCTGTCGGCATTTCGGGCAAGGACGGGGGCCTGGTCCTGTGCGAGAAGGTCGCGGGTAAGCGCGAGGCGGACCCCAATTCGGGGATCGAGCGCAATGTCGACCTGGGCTTCGTCGGCGATCCGGTGGCGGTCGATCGCCGCATTCTGGACACGCTGGCGCAGGCCGGCATCATTCCGGTGGTCGCGCCGGTGGGGATCGGCATCGACGGCCATACCTATAATGTGAATGCGGACACGATGGCGGGTGCGATCGCGGCGGAGCTGAAGGCGTCGCGCTTCTTCCTGCTGACCGATGTGGCGGGCGTGCTGGACAAGCAGGGCCAGTTGCTGAGCGACCTGGACCCGGCCGCGATCGAGATATTGCAGAATGACGGCACGATCAGCGGCGGCATGATCCCCAAGCTGGAAACCTGCGTCCGCGCGGTCGAAGGCGGGGTGGACGCCGCCGTCATCCTGGACGGCCGGGTGCCCCATGCGATGCTGCTGGAAATCTTTACCGATCAGGGTGCCGGTACGCTGGTGCGGAAATAAGGGCTACATATGACGCTGACCGCGCTGATCGTTCCGACCTATATCCAGATGCTGGGTTCGCTGTCGGGCTGGCTGGACAAGGCGCAGGGGCAATTGCCCGCCGCCGACGCCGAGGCGTTGCTGTCGGCGCGGCTGGCGCCCGACATGTATCCGCTGGCGACGCAAATCCGCTTCGCCTGCGTGCAGGCGCATGAGGCGGTGCATCGGTTGCAGGGCAAGGCGTTTCCCGCCTATCTGGACGCGCTATTGAACGAAGGGCGCGATGCGGGGGAGCAGCCTGGATCGATCGCGACGGCGAAGGCGCGGATCGATGAGGCCGTCGCCTTGCTGCAAAGCCTGTCGGGCGATGCGCTGGACGGGGCTGCCGGTACGGCGATCGCGCATGCGCTGCCCAACGGCATCATCCTGGACCTGACCGCGGAAGAATATGCGCGGGACTGGACGCTGTCCCAATTCTATTTCCATGTCATGACCGCTTATGCGATCCTGCGCGCGCAGGGTGTGTCGCTGGGCAAGGCGGACTATGTGGCGCACATGTTCGGCCATATCCGTCCCGGTACGATGCCGACGGGCTGACCTGTCGTTGCTAGAATAAGCGTGCGTCGGATGCTTGTCCCGGCGGCGCCCCACCGCTAGATACAGCGTCACATTCGCGGCAGCGCAGCATGGAAGGCCGGTAGCTTGTTCGAATTTCTCAACGCCTTGAACGGCATCGTCTATATCGTGCTGGAAGCGATCTGGTGGATCATCATCGTACAGGCGGTGCTGAGCTGGCTGATCGTGTTCAACGTGATCAACACCTCCAACGAATATGTCCGCAACGGCCTCTATGCGCTCGATCGGATGACCGAGCCGCTTTACCGCCCGGTGCGCAAGTTCATGCCGGATCTGGGCGCGCTGGATCTGGCGCCGATGGTGGTGCTGCTGGCAATCATCATCCTGCAAGGGCCGGTGCGTGAGAATCTGTTCGCGGCGCTGATGCGGGCGGTGGCCTGAGCGCTGTCTGGCCTGAACGCTGTCTGGAGTGCGGGTGGTGACGACCTGCTGCTGAGCGTCCGGTTGACGCCGGGATCGGCGAAAGAGGCGATTGGCGGCGACTGGACCGATGCGCAGGGCGCGCGGTGGCTGTCCGCTCGCGTACGGGCCGTGCCCGAAAAGGGCCGGGCCAATGATGCGCTGATCGCGTTGCTGGCGAAACGGCTGGATTGGCCGCGCAGCGCGATTTTGCTGGAATCGGGCGATACCAACCGGCTAAAGCGGTTGCGGATTATCGGCGGCGGCGGGGCACAGGCGCGCCTGACCGCCCTTATTGCAACATGGGTAGAACAGACATGACCATCGGCAAGATCATCGACGGCAAGGCCTTTGCCGCAACCCTGCGCGACAAGGTGGCCGACGGCGTCGCCGGCTTCGTCGAGGCGACGGGTCGCAAGCCGGGGCTGGCGGTGGTGTTGGTGGGTGAAGATCCGGCAAGCAGCGTCTATGTCCGGTCCAAGGGCAAGATGACGGTCGCGGCCGGCATGGAAAGCTTCGAATTCAAGCGGCCCGACAGCATCGGCGAAGAGGATCTGCTCGACCTGATCGAGGAGTTGAATCAGGACGAGCGGGTCGACGGCATCTTGGTTCAGCTGCCGCTGCCCAAACATATCGATGAAGCCGCCGTGATCGGGGCGATCGACCCGGCCAAGGATGTCGATGGCTTCCATGTCGTCAATTCGGGGCTGTTGGCGACGGGGCAGGAGGCGCTGGTGCCCTGCACGCCGCTGGGCTGCATCATGCTGTTGAAGGATGAACTGGGCGACCTGTCGGGGCTGGAAGCCGTGGTGGTGGGCCGGTCGAACATCGTCGGCAAGCCGATGGCGCAGCTGTTGCTGGCCGAAAGCGCGACGGTGACGATCGCGCATAGCCGGACCCGCGACCTGGCCAGCGTCGTGCATCGCGCCGACATCGTCGTCGCTGCCGTGGGTCGGGCCGAGATGGTCAAGGGCGAATGGATCAAGCCGGGCGCGACCGTGATCGATGTCGGCATCAACCGCATCGCCGATGGCGAGGATGGCAAGAGCCGGATCGTGGGCGACGTGGCGACGGCCGAAGCGCTGGCCCATGTCCGCGCCATCACCCCGGTGCCGGGCGGCGTCGGGCCGATGACCATCGCCGTGCTGCTGCGCAACACGCTGGTCGCGGCGCATGCGCGCGCTGGCCTGGCCAAGCCGGCGGACCTGTGAAGGCGCGGCGGACGCTGCTGATTTTCGGTGCGGCGATGTTGGTCGCCGCGCCCGTTTCCGCGCGCCCGCCACTGCGCTTCCAGCCCGATCCCAGCAGCGTGATCGCGGCGGAGATCGCCTTCAACCGGCTGGCGCAGGACAAGGGGCAATGGACCGCCTTCGCCCAGACCGCCGCAGACGACGCCGTGATGTTCGTGCCGCAGAAGGTGGTGGCGAAGGATTGGCTGAGGAAGCAGGCCAATCCGGCGGCATCGGTCAGCTGGGCGCCATCCATCGTCTATGTGTCGTGCGGTGGCGATCTGGCCGCCAGCACCGGCAACTGGAAGCGGCCGGACGGATCGGTCGGCTATTTCACGACCATCTGGCGGCGCGACAAGAAGGGGCGCTGGCAATGGATCATGGACCATGGCGACACGCTGAGCGTGGCGCGGGAGGCGCCGGAATTTCTGACCGGCAAAGTCGCGACCTGCAAGCGGTCGGAGAGCGCGCCGATAGCGTCGCCGCCCGCTGGCAAACCCAAGAAGGGCGATGCGCCTCCACCGCCGCCCGACGAGAGCCTGGTCTGGAGCGCCGATGTGGCGACCGACGGCAGCCGCCATGTCAGCGTGCGGATGTGGACGGGCAATGATTATCAAACCGTGATCGACGATAGAGTGAAGGCCGGATCATGATCGAATTGTTCATTTCCGCGTTCATCACGCTGTTCGTGGTGATCGATCCGCCGGGCTGCGCGCCCATCTATGCCAGCCTGACCACGGGCGCCAATGCGGTGCAGCGGCGGGCGATGGCGATCCGGGCCGTCTGCATCGCCGCCGCGATCCTGTTCGTGTTCGCCCTGTGGGGCAAGCAGCTGCTCGGCACGCTGGGCATCGCGCTCGACAGTTTCCGCATCGCGGGCGGCATCATGCTGTTCCTGATCGCGATGGACATGGTGTTCGAGAAGCGGACCGAACGGCGCGAGGACCGGGCGCAGAAGATCGCCGAAACGCCGGAGGTGGAGGATGTCTCCGTGTTCCCGATGGCGATGCCGATGATTGCCGGGCCGGGGTCCATCGCGACGGTCATGCTGCTGATGTCGCGCGCCGATGGCATGGCGCAGCGCATGGTGGTGCTGGGCGCGATGCTGGTGACGTTGTTGCTGATGCTGGGGTCGCTGCTGGCGGCGGGACCGCTGATGGCGCTGCTGGGGCGCAAGATCGAGGCGGTGATTACCCGGCTGCTGGGCGTGCTGCTGGCGGCGCTGGCGGCGCAGTTCGTGATCGACGGGTTGAAGGCGAGTTTTTGAAGCTGGATCTTACACCGTTCGTGCTGAGTAGGGGCTGAGCTTGTCGAAGCCTCGTATCGAAGCATCACGCGCTGGGCATGACCCTTCGATACGCCATTTCGACTTTGCTCAATGGCTACTCAGGACGAACGGATAATTTATTAGACTGATATCGGGTGAAGCTGTCATCCCGCTCTTTGTCGAGATGACAGCTGAGCATTACCCCTTCACATCGGCTTCCGTTACCGGGGCGATCTTGATTTCGACGCGGCGGTTGGCGGCCTTGCCTTCTTCGGTCGCGTTGGATGCGATCGGCTGCGTCTCGCCAAAGCCGCGGGTGCCGATGCGGGCGGACTGGACGCCCTTGCTCACAAGATAGGTGGCGACCGACTGGGCGCGGCGTTCGGACAGGGTCTGGTTATAGGCGTCCGCGCCATCGCTGTCGGTATGGCCGTACACGTCGATATAGGTTTTGGGATATTGCGACAGGACCGAGGCGACGTCGTTCAGCGTCGGCTGGAATTGCGGCTGAACATCCGACTTGTTGTAGGCGAAGGTGATGCCCGAGGGCATGCGCAGCAGCAGATTGTCGCCGTCGCGAATCACGTCCACGCCGCTGCCGGCAGTTTCTTCGCGCAGCTTGCGTTCCTGGGCGTCCATATAGGCGCCGATGCCGGCGCCAGCGACCGCGCCGATGCCCGCGCCCAGAATCTTCTCCGTACGGTCGTTGCGACCGCCGACCAGATCGCCCAGCAGATAGCCGCCCAGCGCGCCGCCGATGCCGCCGATCGCCGCCTTCGATATGCTGCGCTGACCGGTTTCGGGGTCGGTGGTGCAGGCGGTGGTGGCGAGCATGGCGGCAAGGCCTGCGGCGCCGATGATGCGGTGAGAAATCCTCATGGTCCTGTTCCCTTGTCTTTTCGTCCGTTCGGGGCCGAATCTAACCCTTAATGGCCGAACGAAAGCGTTTGTTCCACATGCGAACTGAACCGATGATGATGGCGATGTTGTGAAATTGAAAGAATAGCGGTTATAGGAGGTAGTTGACCACCATGGCCACGATCCCCCCCCTCAATCCGACGCCCTTCCCCTGGGCAGACCTTGTCATCATCCTGGCGCTTGTTGCGCTCAATGGTGTCTTTGCCATGTCCGAACTGGCCATCGTATCGGCGCGCAAGCCGCGCTTGCAGGCGATGGAGAAGGCGGGGCGCAGCGGGGCGAAGGCTGCGCTGGCGCTGGCGGCCGATCCGGGGCGGTTCCTGTCCACGGTGCAGATCGGCATCACCCTGATCGGCATCGGCACGGGCGCCTATTCGGGTGCCAGCCTGGGCGGGCCGGTGGGCGAACGCATGCAGATGCTGGGCCTGGCGCCCAATCTGGCGGAAAATGCCGGTTTCGCGCTGGTGATCGGCCTGACCACCTATGCGTCGCTAATCGTGGGCGAATTGGTGCCCAAGCAGTTCGCGCTGCGGGCGCCGGAGCCGATCGCGGTGCTGGTCGCCGTGCCGATGCAATGGCTGGCGAAGCTGACCGCCCCGATCGTGTGGATATTGGACGGGTCGAGCAGCCTGATCTTCAAGCTGTTGCGACTGGATCGCGAATCGGAAAGCCATGTCACCGCCGAGGAGCTGCACCTGATCGTCGCCGAGGCGAGCAAGTCCGGCGTGATCGAGGAAAGCGAGCGGGCGATCATTTCGGGCGTCGTGCGGCTGGCCGACCGACCGGTGCGCGAGGTGATGACGCAGCGCATGGATGTCGACTGGATCGATATCGCCGCCGACGAAGCCACCATCCGCAGCCGCTTGCTGGAAACGCCGCACACCCGCCTGCCGGTGGGGCGCGGGTCGGTGGAGGATATTATCGGTATCGTCCAGGCGCGCGACATCATGACCGCGCTGTTCCGGGGCGAGGCGCTCAATCTGGAAAGCCTGATGCGCCGGGCGGAGGTCGTGCCCGATCAGGTCGATGCGATGGATGCGCTGGAAGTGCTGCGCCGGTCCGACGTGCCGATGGTGATGGTGCATGACGAATATGGCCATTTCGAAGGGATCGTGACCCCGGCGGATCTGCTGTCGGCGATCGCCGGCCATTTCGCGTCCGACCGCGACGCCTATGACGAGCCGGACATGGTCGAGCGGGAGGATGGCAGCCTGCTGGTGTCGGGGCAGATGCCGATCGACCAGCTGGCCGAGCGGATCGGCATCGACCTGTCGGAGGACCGCGACTATGCGACCGTGGCGGGCCATGCGCTGTGGCTGATGCGGCGACTGCCGGAGGTCGGCGACTATATCGACGATCAGGGATGGCGATTCGAAATCGTCGACATGGACGGGCGCAAGATCGACAAGCTGCTGGTGGCGGAGCGGTAATAGTGGGCCCCGGCCTGCGCCGGGGAACGGAAAAGCCAAGGCGCGTTTGTGTAAGGCTTGGCGGGAGTGACGCCGCTCTGAGCCGATTCCATGCCGCCAAAAAAGTCTAGCGTGAAGGCCGTGGGGCCTTTCGAAGATTCTAAAGCGTCTTCACCCAGAATTGCATGGCGTGGTCGCTGGCGGCCTCTTCGCCCGGTTCCTTCCAGTTGAAATGGCCGATCAGGCCATCGACGGGCGCATAGCCGCGTTTATGCCAAAAGGGGTCGAGCGGGCTGTAGTCCGCCGGGCGGGCCGGGTGGTCGGTGGGGCGGATCACGGCGCAGAAGCTGGCCATGGCAAAGCCCAGTTCGCGGGCCTTGGCTTCGCGGCGGTCGAAAAAGGCGTGGCCGACGCCATGGCCGCGCCATTGCGGCAGCAGCACCGATTCCCCGAAATAATAGATATTGCCGATATCCATGCCGCGTGCGCGGAAGGGTTCGGCGAAGGCGGCGGCGTGATCGGCCATGGGGGCGGCGGTGGCGGCACCGACCAGCTGTTCGCGCCCGTCCACCTGTGCGAAAGCGCCAGCGATCAGCGCGCCCGGACTTTGCGCATAGGCGGTCAGATAGCCGCGTTCATAACCGCCGCTGCCTTCGTAGAGATAGGGATAGTCGCGGAAGACGGCGATGCGCAGCTGCGCCAATGAATCGAGCGCGGCAACCAGTGCCGCGCCCGTCAGATCGCGTATATCAATGTTGCCGGCGATTGCCGCTTACTCGCTGGCGTTGGCGGCGTTTTCGGCCGGGGCGGCAGCATTGGCTGCGTTGCCGGCTTCGGCGGCATTCGCGCCTTCCGCAGCGGCCGGGGCCGCGTCGGCGGCCGGCAGCGGCAGGTTGGACCCCTGCGTGTTCAGCCAGGCGATGAGGTTGGCGCGATCGGCCGGATTGCCGAGGCCGGCGAAGGTCATCTTGGTGCCGGGGGCAAATTCGCGCGGGCTTTTCAGCCAGTGATCCAGCGCTTCGAAGGTCCAGCTGCCGCCCTTGCCCTTGAGTGCTTCGGAGAAGGCGAAGCCGGCCTTGCCATGGCCGATTTCCTCACCGACCGTAGCGTAGAGATTGGGGCCGATGCCGTTGGCGCCGCCCTGGTTGACGGTGTGGCAGGCGGCGCATTTGGCGAAGACCTTTTCACCGGCGGCGACGTCCGCGCTGGCGAGCAGGGTGTTGAGGCCGGGGCCGCTGGCCGCGCCGGCTTCACCCTCTGCTTCGACGCCTTCGATGGCATAGCCCATCTTTTCGGGCCGTTCTTCGTGGAAAATCTTGGAGCTTACGATCGCGCCGCCTAGCGCTACGATCCCTGCAAACAACGCCCAACCCGCTGCGGTATTGAAACGATCGCTCATCTCGCCAGACTTCCCTTGCCTTATTGTTATGGCGGCTGTCTTCCGCGCCCCCTCTTGTGGGTTGCCATAATGGGGGATACGCGCAGGCGCAAGCCGGGTTCATCCCTATTGTCATGGAAGGGCGTGCCGATACTTGCGCGGGGACGGGGGAAATCCTAAGCGCGCGGGCATCCATGGAAAATTATCCCGCCCCCGCCCGCGCGATCGTCGCCGACCTTGCCGCCAAGGCCGCGATCGATCCGACCCGCGCCGTCGCCTATCAGGGCGCGCCCGGCGCCAATTCGCATCTGGCGGCGCTCGGCTACGCCCCCGATTGCGTGCCGCTGCCCTGTTTCGCGTTCGAGGACGCGATCGACGCGGTGCGCAGCGGCCTGGCGGCGCGGGCGATCATCCCGATCGAAAACAGCCTGCACGGGCGCGTGGCGGACATGCATTTCCTGCTGCCCGAATCGGGCCTGTCGATCATCGACGAATATTTTCTGCGCATCCGCCATTGCCTGATGGCGCCGGACAACAGCCCGGTGAAGAGCGCGATCAGCCATCCGCAGGCGCTGGGCCAATGCCGCCATTATCTGCGCGAACGGGGCATTCAGCCGGTCGCCTATGCCGATACGGCGGGCGCGGCGGCGCTGGTGGCGGAAACGCGCACGCCCGGCGAAGGGGCGATCGCGCCCTATCTGGCGGCGGAATTGTACGGTCTGCGCCTGATCGCGGAGAATATCGAGGATAGCGACGACAATATGACGCGCTTCCTGGTGCTGGCGCGCGATCCCAAGCTGCCGACCGCCAATGTCGGGCCGGTCATGACGACATTCCTGTTCGAGGTGAAGAATATCCCGGCCGCGCTCTACAAGGCGATGGGCGGCTTTGCGACCAACGGGGTCAACATGACCAAGCTGGAAAGCTATCAGCGCGGGGCGAGTTTTGCCGCGACCGAATTCTTCTGCGATATCGAGGGGATGCCGGGCGACCCGGCGGTCGACCGCGCGCTGGCGGAGCTGGAATTCCATACGAAATGGGTGCGGCAGCTGGGTAGTTATCGGCAGGCGCGACCGCGGACCTGATATGTCTGTTCCCCGGCGAAGGTCGGGGTCCAGAGTGTGATTTGCGGGCTGCTTCTTCTTTCGCCCGCGCGTAACCGCGCCTATAGCCCCTGCCATGGTCGCAGCCATCATCCTGTCCGCTCTTGCGATGAGCGCCATTGTCGGCGGGCGATACCTGTTGGCGAGCGGCGGTTTTGCGCTGGCGACGCGGATCAGGCAGCCGGGCCTGTATCGCGGGCTGGAAAAGCAGATGGGGCGGGAGATCGGCTGGTCGCTGCTGTCCGCGCTGATCTATGGCGTGCCGGCGGGCGTGGTCGCCTGGGGCTGGCAGGCGCGGGGATGGACGCGCATCTATGAGCAGGTCGGCGATTATCCGCTCTGGTGGTTGCCGGTGTCGCTGCTGCTCTATCTCGCGCTGCATGACACCTGGTTCTACTGGACGCATCGCTGGATGCACCGGCCGCGCCTGTTTCGTGTCGCCCATGCGGTGCATCATGCCAGCCGGCCGCCGACGGCGTGGGCGGCGATGAGTTTCCATCCGTGGGAAGCGCTGACCGGGGCTTTCGTGATTCCTGTGCTGGTGCTGCTGATCCCGATCCATGTCGGCGTGCTGGGCGCTGTGCTGACGATCATGACCGTCATGGGGGTGAGCAATCATATGGGGTGGGAGATGTTCCCGCGCTGGATGGTGCGCGGGCCGCTGGGCGGATGGCTGATCACCGCGACCCATCATCAGCGGCATCATGATCAGTATAATTGCAATTACGGGCTTTATTTCCGCGTCTGGGACCGGCTGTGCGGCACCGATAAAGGTCTGGGCGATTTCAGGAAGGGGCGCGGGTGAAGGCTGGATTTTGGGTGCCGATAGTGGCGCTGGCAGGACTGACGGCGGCGGCGCCGGCGGGGCAGTCGCAGCCGATCGGCATGACGCTGGACGGGCTGCGATCGGCCAAGGGGCAGATATTGGTGTGCGTGACCCGCACGGCGGCCTTCTTCCCCGACTGCACCAAGGATCCGGAGAAGCGCCATTTCGCCGTGCCGGTGAAAAACGGGCCGATCCCGCTCGGCGCGCTGGTGCCGGGCGACTATGCCATCGCGATCATCCATGACGAAAATGGCAATGGGAAGCTGGACACCTTTGCCGGCATTCCGCGCGAGGGCGTGGGTTTCTCCCGCAATCCGGTGCTGCGCTTTGGCGCGCCCAGCTTCAAATCGGCCAGTTTTCCGGTCGTGGGCGCGCCGGTGGAGCAGGCGATCACGCTGAAATATTTCCTGTGATGCACCGCCGTCTTGTGGGGCGGGGGAACCGCTAAGCCCCTCGAAACATTCTAGGCCCTGAACGCATCTTCATAAACAGGGCTATCATGGATCATTTCCGCTGCCGACTGGCCGCGACATTCGTCGTGGCCCAACTGCTTGTCGCGCCCGCCATGGCGCAGGAAGAGGAGCAGCATAGCACGCTGACCATCGGCGCCGGGATCGCGGCCATCCCCAGCTATGAAGGGTCCGACGATTATCGCGTGATGCCGTTGGTGCAGGCACGCGGCAAGGTGCATGATTTCGCCTTCTGGACGCGCGGCACGGCGCTCTATGTCGATGCCATCCCCGATCCGACCGGTACGGGCGTCGATTTCGAACTGGGGCCGGTGGTCAATGTCCGGCTGGACCGCACGAGCCGCAAGGCGATCCGCGACGATGCCGTGCGTGCGCTGGGCAAGCGCGACGTGGCGGTGGAGGTCGGCGGCTTCGTCGGCGTCGGCAAGACCGGGGTGATCACCAGCGATTATGACAATCTGTCGGCGCGCGTGGCGGTGACCAAGGATGTGGCGGGCGCGCATGGCAGCTATGTCGTGACGCCCACGATCGAATATTTCACGCCCTTGTCGCTGACGACGTTCGTGGGCGCTTCGGTGTCGGCGGAATATGTCGGCAAGAAATATGGCCGCTATTATTTCGACATCACGCCGCAGGAGAGCCTGGCCAGCGGGCTGGACGTCTACAACCGGGCTGGCGGATCGGGCTTCAAGCGGCTGAACGTCAACCTTTCGGCCGGCAAGTCGCTGTCGGGCGACCTGCGCAAGGGCTGGGCGATATTCGGCGTGGCCGGCTATTCCCGCGTTCTGGGCAAATATGCGGATTCGCCGATCGTCGCGGACGCCGGATCGCGCAACCAGTTCGTCGGCGCACTGGGTATCGGCTACACCTTCTGACGCTTTCCTGCCCTTTCGTCTTGTCCGCAAGGGGTGACGCCCCACATAAGGCGCGGTATGACGGCGGTGAATGACCGCATTGGCAGGAGATTATAAGCGTGGCGACCCTGGGATTGAGCGAGGCTGACAAGGCGGCCGTGGAGGCGTTTCGCCAGGATGTGGTCGAGCCTTCGCGCACGAGCCTGGTGATCGTCGATTTCTGGGCCGAATGGTGCGGCCCGTGCAAGCAGCTGACCCCGGTGATCGAGAAGGTGTGCGCGGAATATGCGCCCAAGGGCGTGAAGCTGGTCAAGGTCAATGTCGACGAAAATGGCTTTATCGCCAGCCAGTTCCGGGTGCAGTCGATCCCGACCGTCTATGCCGTGTTCCAGGGCCAGCCGGTCGCCGACCTGAGCCAAGCGCGGACCGAAGGGCAGCTGAAGCAATATCTGGATCAGCTGCTGTCGCAATTGCCGATCGAATCCGACGAAAAGGCGCAGCTGCAGGAAATCGCGCCGCTGATCGCCATGGGTGAGGAAGTGCTGGCGGCTGGCGATGCCGAACGCGCCCTGTCGGTGTTCGGCCAGCTGGCCGAGATGGTGCCCGACAATGTCGAGGTGGCGTCCGGTCTGGCGCGGGCGCTGGTGGCGCTGGGGCAGCTGGACGAGGCGGAAGCGGTGCTGGCCGCGCTGCCCGCCGATGTCGCGAAGAATGTCGCGATCGACCAGGCGCGTGCCGCGATCGCCCTGGCGCGGGACGTCAAGCCGGTGGCCGACCTGTCGGGCGTGCAGGCGCGAGTGGATGCCGATGGCGACGATCATGAGGCGCGGTTCGAGCTGGCCGGCGGCTTGATGGCCAATGGCGATCGCGACGGCGCGGCCGAAGCGCTGCTGGAGATCGTGCGGCGCGACCGGGCGTGGAATGACGGTGCGGCGCGGGCGCAATTGCTGACCATATTCGACGCGGTGGGTCTGGAAGATCCGTGGGTGTCGGCGCAGCGGCGCAAGCTGTCGCAGATCCTGTTTTCGTAACGCGCATGCCCGTCGCCCGCGTCTCCATCTTTCCTCTGTCCGGCGCACTGCTGTTGCCGGGCATGGACCTGCCGCTGCATATTTTCGAGCCGCGATATCGGGCTTTGATCCATGACGTCATGGCGCGTGACCGGCGGATCGGGATGATCCAGCCGCGCGGGGTCGGCCCGGTGCCGACCTTGTTCGATGTCGGATGCCTGGGCCATGTCAGCCAGATCGAGGCGTTGGACGACGGGCGGTTCAACATCGTGCTGACGGGCCTTGCCCGGTTCCGCGTGGTGCGGGAATTGACGGTATCCACCCAGTTCCGCCAGATCGAGGCGCATGTCGAGCAGGCGCCGCAGGAAGACGAGGTGCTGCGCGCGGTCGAGCGGGCGGCGCTGGAACAGGAATCGCGCCGCTTTGCCGACACGCTGGGCTATGTGGTGGATTGGACGGCGGTGTCGCGGCTGGACGATACGGCGCTGGTCAACGGCATCGCCCAGATCGTGCCGTTCGATCCGGCGGCCAAGCAGACATTGCTGGAGGCCGATAGCCTGTCCGAGCGGGCGGACCGGATCATCCAGTTGATGCAGATCGTCGGCCGGATAGAGCGCGATGGTAGCGCGACGATGCAATGAGCGATGTTGCCGTGAACGAAGGCGCGCCCATCGACCCTTGGCTGCTGAACAAGCTGGTCTGCCCGGTGACACGCACGCCGCTGCGCTGGGACGCGGCGCGGGGAGCGTTGTTGTCCGGCGCGGCGGGGCTGGCCTTTCCGGTGCGCGATGGCGTGCCGGTGCTGGTGGTGCGAGAGGCGCTGCCGATTTGACCGGTGCTATCGCTTGGCGTGCAGGTCTGATATCATCGGGCCATGGTTGAGAGACTGGCCTTGTCGATGTTGATGTTCCTGGCTGCGCCGGTTGTGATGGCCGCGACGCCGCCGGCCGTGCCGGCTCCTGTCGCGCCGCCTGTTGTTGCGCCGCCCGCTATCGCCCCAACCGTGTCGGACAGCAGGGGCCTGTCCTGTACTGCCGATGACCGGTCGGTGCGGGAGATCGTCATCGACTTTACCGGTGGGCGCTGGCGCGATGCCGGTGGCGACTGGAACAAGATTGCAGCGCAGGACGATGCGACCATCACGCTGGTCAAGCAGGGCGGCGGGATGATCAGCGGCATATTGAGCGATACGCGCCGGGTCGAGCGGCTGGACCGGACGACCCTGATCCTGTCGACGCAATTGCATGCCGGCCTGATCGACGAAACGCGGTCCTATCGTTGCAAGATCGTTCCGCCCTTCAACGCCAAGCGGCAGATATAGACGAATATTTCCGGCTGCCGCAGCCTATCGTCATGCCGTTGCCCTTCGGCAGGCTCGGAACAGGCTTGATCTGGCTTCTGTTTGCTTGGACCGGACTGAAGCCAAGGCAGCGGAACCCCGGATCAAGTCCGGGGTGACGACTGTGTAAAGCGCAGCGTCTATTTGAAGGCAGCGATACATTCCACTTCGAGCGGGGCGCCGAGCGCCAGGCCGTCCGCACCGAAAGCGCTGCGGGTGGGGAGGCGCTTGCCTTCGAAATAGGGGAGATAGGCGGCGTTGAAGCGCGGCCAGTCGGTCATGTCGTCCAGCATCACCGTGCATTTGACGACATGGCCATAGTCGAGGCCATTGTCCTTCAGGATCTTGCCGATAGAATCCATCGCGCCTTTGACAGCGGCGTCGAACCCTTCCTTATGCTTGTCCATCCCCTCTGGCACCTGGCCGATCTGGCCGGACATGAACAGGATATCGCCCACGCGTATCGAAGGGGAGAAGGGCAGCTTGGCGGGCAAGGGTTGGGGCGCCGCAGCGGGCTGGGCGAAGGCTGGTGTGGCGGCCAGCAACAGGGCGGTGGCGAGAAGGCGCTTCATAAGTCTCTCCGTACAGGATCAGGCGCGCGGGAGCGCGGCGAGCAGGCGGTCCACATCAGCCATATCGTTGAAGACCGAAGGGGCGATGCGGAAATGATGGTCGTGGAGTGAAATGCGGACCTGCGCCTTCGCCATAGGCTCGCTCAGACGGGCCTTGGCCTGGGGGTGCAGGGCAGTCAGGATCGGCGTCTTCGTGCCGGGCGGGGTGATGATGGTGTAGCCCTTGGCCTTTATGCCGTCGCATAACGGGGCAATCAGGCTTTGGGCGTGAGACTGGATCGCCGGGACGCCGATCGCGCCGATATAGTCGAGGCCATGGTCGATCGCCGGGATAACCGATTGCGCATAGGTGCCGGTACCGAAATGGCCAAGCGTTCCGGGGCGGACGCTGTAGCTGACCGGTGCGTTGCCCGGCGGATCCATGGGATAGATATGGGTTTCCGGCGGCGACAGGCCGATACCGGGCGGCGCGCCGGGCGCGGCGAAACCATAATAGCCGAAGTCCGCTAACGGCAAGGCATCGAGCAAGCCGCGCCGGGCGTAGAGGAAGCCCAGCCCGAAATCGCCCATCAGCCATTTATAGGTGGCGCAGGCGGCGAAATCGACGGTGCTGCCATGGAGGTCTACGGGCACGGCGCCGGCGGCATGGATGATGTCGGCATAGACCAGCGCACCGGCGGCATGGGCCAGATCGCACACGGCCTTCAGATCGTGATGGAAGCCATTATAGGTCGAGACGAGCGAGAGGCTGACCAGTTTCGTGCCCGGCGTGATGGCCTTGGCCATATCCTCCATGTGGATGCGGCCGTCGCGGGCCTGCACCCAAGCCACGTCCATGCCCTGTTTCGCCAGTTCCTGATACATGGGGAAGCCGGCGTAGAAATGCAGCGTGTCGGTGACGACGCGGCCTTTTGCGTGCGGAAAGCCGAGTGCGCGCAGGATCGCCTGTTCGCCCATGGTGGTGGATTGGACCCAGGTGACTTCGTCCGGATCGGCATTCACCAGTCGGGCGAATTTGGCGAGGGTGGCGGCGCGATCGACCGGTTTGCGCGCGGCGGCAAGAGGATCGAGCGTGCGGGCGGCGACATAGGCGTCCATCGCCGCGCGCGCGCCCAGGCTGATCGGGTGGGTGGAGGCATTGTCGAGATAGGCGATGGGGGTGGGCGCAAAACTGCTCTTGTCCGGCAGGCTGGGCGCGGTGCTGGCCGCGCGGGCGGCCTGCGCCGCCAGCGGGACGGCGATCGCCGCGCCCAGCGCCTGACGGCGAGACAGGGTCATGCCATGACCTTGGCGAAGGCGATCTTGAACGCCTGCATTTCCGCCGGGGTGCCGAAGGAGACGCGGACCCAGTCGTCCATATGTTTGCGCGGGCCGCCGATGAAGATTTTCTGCGCGGCGAGCGCCGCCGTCACCGCCGCGCCGGGGCGACCGACATGGATCATCGCGAAACTGCCTTCGCTCGGCAGATAACGGATGCCGCGCCGGTCGACCCAGGCGAAGAGATCGTCGCGCACCGCCTTGTTATAGGCCTTGCGATCCGGCAGCAATTTGGGGTCGAGCAGGCTGGCTTCGGCCGCGACGACGGCGGGCATGGGCGTGATGTTGACGCCATAATCGGCCATGCCGTCGAGCAGATCCTGCCGTCCGGCGATGAGGCCGCAGCGCAGGCCGGCCAGCCCATAGATTTTCGAGAAGGTCCGCGCGACCAGCACGTCCGCGCCCTTCGCCACCAGATCGAGGCAGGATGGTGCGTCGCTGAAATGGATATAGGCTTCGTCGATCAGCAGCACCGATCCGGCAGGTTTGTTGGCGAGCAGCCATTCGATGTCGGCGCGGGGCGTGACGAGGCCGGTCGGATTGTTGGGATTGCAGATATAATAGACGCCGGCATTGGGCGCGGCGGCGAGCATCTGGCGCAGGTCGCCGCGGAAATCGCCCGACAATGGGATTGGGACGGCGCCGGTGACGACCTTGTTCCCCTTGCCCACGAATCCGCTGTCGAACGTCGGTTCGAAAAAGGCGATCGGCCGGTCCTGCGACGAATAGGTCAGGGCCACTGAACGCAGCGTCATGAAGGAGCCGGGATGGACCTGCACCTCCTCCGGCTTCAGGCCATTCTGCCGGGCGAGCAGCCGTTCCAGCTGCGCGGCGAAGGCCATGCCATAGCGGCCGGACAGCCTGTCGAGGCCGCTCAATGCTTCCAATGCGGCGGAGCAGGGGCCGAGCGGATTTTCGTTGCTGTTGATATAGACCGCGTCGGTCAGCGTCGCCACCATGGCGGCTGGATCGTCGGGCAGGGCGACCTTTCGCCCGCGCTGGGCAAGGGCGGGGGCGGCGCTGGCCGCACCAGCAGCGGCGATCGCGCCACGCATGAGCATGCGGCGGGAAAGGCTGGCGCCGGTCATTCTTCGCTTCCCTGTGCGGCGATGCGCTTCACATCGATTTCGCTGACGGGTTCGGGATAGCTGTTGTCGAAATGGGTGCGGACATAGCCGACGACCGATGCGACCTGCGCCGGGGTGAGCATTTCGGAGAACCAGGGCATGCCGCCCTGGCCCTTCATGACCACGGTGATCGGATAATTGGCGTCGGCCAGCTTGGCATTATGGGCCAGCGCCGGAACGGTGCCGTCGGGCGAACCCTGCGCCTTGTCCAGATGGCAGGCGGCGCAGATCTGATTATAGACCTGCTCGCCATCCGGCAGGGCGATCTTGACCGGGCGGCCGCCGGGCGAATCCGCCATGGCGGGCGCGGCGGCCAGCGCAGTGAGCGCGGCCAGGCGCAGCAGGGGGCCACGCATCAGGCGGCCTGCGCTCGTTCGTGAATCTGGGTGATGGCGTCGATACCCGACAGGATCGACCCTTCCATCCAGCCGCCATAATAGCTGGCATGTTCGCCGGCCAGAACCACCCGGTTATCGAGCGTGACGAGATTTTTATAATGCGCCTTGCGGTTCTCATCGCTCCAGGCGGAGGTGCAGCCCAGGATCCAGGGCACGCGGCTCCAGGGCACGGACACGCCGTTCAGATATTCCTTGCGATATTGGGGATGGAAGACTTCGCCCTGTTTCAATGCGGTTTCGATACGCTGTTGCGGCGTCATGCTGGCCAGCTGGAAGCCGGCCAGGTCGCGGGCGAAGGCACCCAGCAGCACGGCTGGCCCTTGCCCGAACATCTTGTCATTGGGGTAGGATAGCTGGGTAATGGTCTGGTCGGTGAAGCTGTGACCGCCGTAGATATTGTCGTCTTCTTCCCAGAAGCGACGCTTGAATTCCATGCCGATCTTTACATGGCCGCCATAGGGCACGGCCTTCATCGCGGCTTTCAGTGCCGGGGATACCTGCATATCGACCTGGCTGATGATCGACAGCGGGATGGTGCAGACGCACCAGTCGGCGCTGACATCGTGCATCTGGCCGGTGGCGACATCCTTGTAGCTGACGGTCACGCCCTTGTCCGATTGGGCGACCTTCGTGGCCTTGGCGTTATAGGTGACGATCTTGCCGATCTTCCTGGCGAAGGCCTTGCCGATCATGTCCATGCCGCCGACCGGCTGGAACATGGTCGTTTGCATGACATAGCTGAAATAGAAGGACATGGCGGTCCAGACCTGCGGGTCGAGCACATCCTGCAGCTTGGCGATCTGCGAGGGGGTGGGTGCGCCGTTGCGGCCACCACCGGGCGCCTGATCATAGCCGCGTTGGGCGGATACTTTGAGGCTGCTGGTATAGGCCAGATTCTTGTCCAGCACGCCCCAGCCGCGCAGCGCCTCCATCAGCTTTTCCTGATCTTGCGCGGTCAGCTTGTCGTCCAGCGCCTTGGCACTGATCGCCTTGGCCAGCAGTTCGGACGTGTGGCCCTTAAAGTCGGTCGCGACCTCCTTGTAGCGCATCGGCTTGCCGCCGAAGGCCTCGGTCGAATGGATGAAGCCATTATGGTTGAGCTGGATGAAGGGCTCCAGCGCGACGCCGAACTGACGGCAATAATGGAGCAGCGCCTTGTGATGGTGCGGGATGCGCCAGGGACCGGGATTGATGTAGTTGCCGGCCGCGAACTGCACCTTCTGCACCGTGCCGTCGCTTTCGGTGAATGTATCGCCACCGCGCAGCGAATAGTTGCGGCCGCCGGGGCGATCTTGAAATTCCAGGATCTTGACCGCATAGCCCGCCTTTTGCAGCTCAAAGGCGGCTGCCATGCCGGCAAGGCCCGCGCCCAGGATGACGACCGAGGCACCCGGCTTCGCGCCGCTCAGCACCGGAGGCCCGCTGAACTGGGTTTCGGCGGCGTGACCCAGCGCGGTCATCGCCTGATACATGGCCGCGGCGCCACCGACCTTGCCGATCATGGTCAAAAGGTCACGGCGGCTGGGTGCTGTAGAATCTGTCATGCTGGCTTCCCGTCTGGACGGGCGAGTGTGGTGCGGCAGGGGTCTCGCCCCCAATTCCCTGCCGTTATATCCCCTGCCTTATGTCGAATCTCTTGTCCGTGGTGCGACCCGAACGGCTCAGGGCGCCTTGGCCGCGATGCCCTCTATCTCGATCAATTGCTGCGGCCGTGCGAGCGCTGTGATCTGGAAGGCGGAGCGGGTCGGCAGGTTGGGTTGGTCGGCGGTACCGAAGAATTTCTTATAGGCGCGGGTCAGGCCGTCGCGGTCCATCTTGCCGCCATTTTTGGGATCACCGACGAGGAAGACGGTGAGCTTCACCATGTCGCTCATGGTCAGGCCCATTTCGGCCAGTTGCGCCTTCATCTTGGTGAAGATGGACAGGGCCTGCGCTTCGGTATCGCCATAGGCGTCCGCGCTGTCGGTGTCGGCGGGATTGATCGGCGCGGCGGTGGCGCCGGAGAGATAGTAGAAGGTGCTGCCGGGCGGTACGATCGCAGCGCTGGCGATCATGGCGCGGGGCGCCTGCTTATGTTCGACGGTGGCGGCCGAAGCCGATCCCACGGCCGATCCGGTGGCCATGGCGGCCAGAAGAAAAGCGGTAATCGCTGCTTTCATGACAATCCCCTCTGTAAGTGCGAAGGGCCGGTCCTTGCCGGACCGGCCCTTGCCTGTGACTTCGATCAGAATTTGAAGTCGATACGAGCGTAATAATAGCCGCCCGAGGTGCTGTAGGCGCTGTGGCCATAGGAGGCGCTGTAGGAGCCGGAGCCGTTTTCGTAGGGCGATACGCCGGTCGGAACGACTACGCCCTTGAGCAGCTTGGGGATTTCCGGCTTCTTGTTGAACAGATTGTTGGCGCCCAGCGAGAAGGTGACATTGTCGGTGAAGTCGTAATTCACCTCCAGGTCGGTGATCGCCGCTGCCTTGGCCACGCCGTTGAAGTAGAGCTGGTTGGCGTTCACGCCGTTGACCACCGCACCGTCGGCGATCAGGAAACCGCCGTCCGGGATGATGACCGACCCGGCAGCGGAGGAGGTGAAGGCCGGACGCACCAGCACGCTGGTCTTGCCATAGAAGGTTTCGCGCAGGTTGAGGCCGAAACGACCGCTCTTGAACAGCGCGTTGGCGACGACCTTATAGTCCGGGTTGGCACGTTCGATATTGCTTTCCGATGCTGCGTTGAACAGCGGATAGCCCAGCTTGTTGTTGGTGATCTTCGTCTTGTTATAGTTGGCGGTCAGCGACAGGTTCAAGGAACCGAAGTCCAGCGCGACCGGATAGCTGGCCGAGAAGTCGATACCCCAGGTGCGGGTGTCGACGCCGTTGGTGAAGCTCTGCACGCCGATGGTGCCGCTGGTGAACAGCGCGCTGTCCAGCACGATGCCCGCAGCGCTCAGGGCGTTCAGGATATCTGCGCCGCCGGGCTGTGCTACGCCGTTGAGGACGGCGTTGCGTGCGGCGGTGCCGGTGATGCGATCCTTGATCTTGATCAGATAGCCATCGACCGTGATCGCCAGCTTGTTGACCGGGCGAACCACGAAGCCGGCCGAGAAATTCTTCGACTTTTCCGGTCCGAGCGGACCGAAGCCCAGCAACGCGGCGGCAGGGGTGCCGGCGGGCAGCTGTGCGACGGCGCTGGTCGGGCCGACGTTGATGGTCGAATATTTCTGTTCCTGCAGCGTGGGCGCACGGAAGCCCGTGCTGGCGGTGCCACGGATGGCGAAGGCATCCGAGAAGTCGTAGCGGGTGGTGATCTTGCCGATCAGCGTATCGCCGAAATCGGTATAATCTTCGTACCGGCCCGCAAGGTCGACGCTCCAGCCGTCGGTCGGCTTGGCGATCAGGTTGATATAGCCTGCCTTGGAACTGCGATCGAACTTGCCTGCGTCGCTCGCCTTGTAACCGGGGAAGGACTGAACGCCGGTCTTGTAGGTCGAGATGGAATCACCGGCGATGATTTCATATTCGTCCTTGCGATATTCGCCACCGAAGGCGAGCGTGATCGGGCTGGCCAGACCCGCTTCGAATTCCTTGCGGATGTCGGTGGTCAGCGTGGTCTGGGCCAGCTTGAACCCGCCGTCATAGGCGCTGCTGGGCGTGTTGGCGACGCCGACGCCGCGCAGCTGGTTCTGGTAGCTTTCCTGCCAGATTTCGCGATGGGCCGAGGCTTCGGTCCAGATGTCGTCCTTTTGCGAGCCATAGGTGCCGCTAACGTCGTAGTTCCAGCCGCCGCCGAATTCGCCCTTGGCGCCGACGGTGACGCTATATTCATTTTCGATCACATGCTGCAGCGGCACCATGCCGACCACGCCGGTATTGCCGTAACAGATGTTGGGGTTGTAAGCTGCGGCCGTTACGTTGCCGCCGGTGTTGCCGGCTTCGTAGCAGATACGCTTGGGATGGCGGTAGCCCTGCTTGGCCCAGCCTTCGCGGCGGCTATAGTCGCCGAAGCTGTAGAGTTCGACGCCGCCGAAATCATAGCCCATATTGTAGAAAGCGACGTTGAGGTTGGTCTTGGGCTGGCCACCGTTGATGCCCGACAGCGCGTCGCCGGCGAGGTTGGACCATTGGGCCGGTGCGTTGGGCTGAAGCGTGCCGTCCTGCTTGGTGACGAGCACCTGGCCCTTGCCGACGGTGGTATAATCCTGGCGGCGATGGAACAGGGTCAGGTTGAAATAGCCGTCCTCGCCCAGTTTGAAGCCGACATTGCCCGAAGCGGAGAAAAGTTCGCCTTCGCTGTCATAATATTGACCGCCGGTAACCTTGAACGACCCGCCTTCATTATTATCCTTGAGGATGAAGTTGAGGACGCCCGCGATCGCATCCGTGCCGTAGACGGCCGCTGCGCCTTCCTGCAGCACTTCGACGCGCGAGATGGCGTCGGGCGGGATGACGTCGATGCTGGGTGCGGCCGAACCCTGGAACGCGCCGGAAATCACCTGAAGAATGGCGTTGCCGTGGCGGCGCTTGCCATTGACCAGGACCAGCGTGTGGTTGGGGCTGAGGCCGCGAAGACGGGCCGACAGCGAGAAGCTGGAAAGATCGGTACCCTGCGTCTGGGCGGTGAAGCCCGGCACCATTTGCGTGAGAACCTGGTTGAGGTTCGGCTGGCCGACATGGCTGATGGCTTCTTCGCCCAGCACCTGGACCGGTGCGGCGGACTCGGCAGCGGAAATGCCAACGGCGCGCGTGCCCGTGACGATGATGTCGCCACCCTGATCGGCCTGCGGTTCCTGCGACGCTTCTTGTGCAAGCGCACAGGCGGACCAGGACGATGCGAGGATAAGTGAAAGCTTGAGTGCGGACAGTCGTGTCATTCATGCCCCCTGTTTATGCATTATAGATGACAAGGGGGACGACGGACGGGTTGGTGAAATCCTCTACTGCACCGCAAAAAAATGAATTAAAAACGCAATATTTCTCTATTGTTTCCTATAAATAGCCGATCAGCATATTGGTTGTGTACCAAATGGTGCAACTGATGATTATATTTACGCGCCATGCCATTTTGCAATCGCCTGGCATGGCGGGTTTTTGATCTTCGTTCGTCTTACTGTCTCTTTGCCATTCAGGATTTTATCGCGGCGTCGATCAGCGCCTTCGCCTCAGCGCCTTCCCAATCCATCGCGCCGATCACGCGCACCATTTCCTTGCCCTGCGCGTCATAGATGACGGTGGTGGGGAGGAGGCCGGTGGCATAATGGAAGCCCAGATGGTTTTCCGGATCGGCCCAGCCCTTGAGATGGGGCAGCGGATGTTTTTCGAAGAAGGGCTTGGCGGCCTTTAGCCCCTGATTATCCTGCGAGATGGTAAGGACGGTCAGCCCCTTGGGACCATAGGTCGCGGCAATCCTGTCCAGCGTCGGCATTTCCGCGATGCAGGGCGCGCACCAGGTCGCCCAGAGATTGACGATCAGCGGCTTGCCGGCGAAATCCTTCAGCGTCTTTTTGCCGCCATCGGGGTCGAGAAAGGCGAAATCGGGGGCAGGGGTGCCCGCCTTGCTGCGGTCGAGCCGGTAGTCGAACGTGCCGTCCTTCGACCCTATGCCCTTCACTTCTTCCGATGAGGTCGCAACCTCGCCACTGATGGCTGCATTGGCTTGCTCCTTTGGCGGCGATTGCCTATCGCAGGCCGCCAGAGCGGCAGGCAGGAGCAGTATCATTAGCGCGCGTGAAGAAGAGATCACTGGGAAGGGCTCCAACAGCATGTGGGGCGGCCGGTTCGCCGCCGGCCCGGCTTCTATAATGCGTGAGATAAATGCCTCCATCCCCTTCGACAAGCGATTGTGGAAACAGGATATCGCAGGGTCCAAGGCGCATGTCGCGATGCTGGCCAAGCAGGGCATCGTTTCGCAGCAGGATGCCGATGCGATTTCCGCGGGACTCGACACGATCGCGGCCGAATATGAAGCCCATGGCGTGCCGGTCGATCTGGACCTGGAAGACATCCACATGGTCACCGAGTCGCGGCTGGCCGAGCTGATCGGCCCGGCGGCCGGGCGCCTGCACACCGCGCGCAGCCGCAACGATCAGGTGGCGACCGATTTCCGCCTGTGGGTGCGCGATGCCATCGACGAGGTCGAGGCCGGGCTGCTCGGCCTTCAGCGCGCGCTGGTGGCGCGGGCGGAAGACAATGCCGATGCGGTGATGCCGGGCTTTACCCATCTCCAGTCCGCGCAGCCGGTGACGCTGGGCCATCATCTGATGGCCTATTATGAAATGGTGCGGCGCGACCGCAGCCGCTTTGCCGACGCGCGGGCGCGGGCGGACGAATGCCCGCTGGGCGCGGCCGCGCTGGCCGGGACCGGATTTCCGACCGATCGCCATATGACGGCGGCGGCTCTGGGCTTTGCCAAGCCGACCGACAACAGCCTGGACAGCGTCAGCGACCGCGACTTCGCGCTCGATTATCTGATGGCGGCGACGCAGGCGTCGCTGCACCTGTCGCGGCTGGCGGAAGAGTTCATCATCTGGGCGAGCCAGCCCTTCGGTTTCGTCAAATTGCCCGACGCCTATTCGACCGGCAGCTCGATCATGCCGCAGAAGCGCAATCCCGATGCTGCCGAACTGGTGCGCGGCCATGCCGGGCGGATCATGGGCTGCATGACCGCTTTGTGCGTGACGATGAAGGGCCTGCCGCTCGCTTATTCCAAGGATATGCAGGACGACAAGCCGCCGGTGTTCGAGGCGCACGACCTGCTGGGCCTGTCGATCGCGGCGATGACCGGCATGATCGAGACGGTGACGTTCCGCACCGACCGGATGCGCGGGCTGGCCGAAAGCGGCTTTGCGACCGCGACGGACCTGGCCGACTGGCTGGTGCGCGAGGGCGGCATTCCGTTCCGCGAGGCGCATCATATCACCGGGCGCGCGGTGGCGGCGGCGGAAGCGGCGGCGGTGCCGCTGGACCAGTTGCCGCTGGAGACGCTGAAGGACATCGACGCGCGGATCGACGATCGCATCTATGCGGTGTTGACGGTGGACGCTTCGGTCGCCAGCCGGCAAAGCCATGGCGGTACGGCGCCTGCTCAGGTGCGGGCGCGGATCGCCGACGCGAAGAAGGAATTGGGATCATGAAGACGCAGGCGCTGGTCGGGCTGGGATTGATGGCGGTGGCGCTGACCGCCTGTGGCGGGCGTCAGCCATTAAAACCGGTCAAGGGCCAGAGCCTGCCCGCCGTGCCGGTGGGCGCCGCGACCGCGCCGACCGCTGCGCAACTGATGCAGCCGTCCATTCAGGCACGGCCGGAGCGCAACGTGGAATTGCTGACCCAGTCCCGCAAGCGCGGCGACGATCCGTTCGACCTGCCGCCTGAAAAGCAGCCGCAATAAGCCAGGAATAGCGACTTTGGACCATTTTGATTATGTGAACGGCGCCATGCAGGTGGAGCAGGTGCCGCTGGACGCTATCGCCGATGCGGTCGGTACGCCCGTCTATGTCTATTCGACCGCGACGCTGGAGCGCCATGTCAGCGTGTTCCGCGAAGGGCTGAGTGCGCTCGACAATCCGCTGATCGCCTTTGCGGTGAAGGCCAATCCCAATGGCGCGGTGCTGGCGACGTTGGCGAAGCTGGGGCTGGGCGCGGATGTGGTGTCGGGCGGCGAATTGCTGCGCGCGATCGCGGCGGGCATCCCGGCTGATCGCATCGTCTTTTCCGGCGTCGGCAAGACGGCCGAGGAAATGCGGCTGGCGCTGGACGAGGGCATTTACCAGTTCAATCTGGAAAGCGAGCCGGAAGCGGAAATGCTGTCGCAGGTCGCGCTGTCCATGGGCAAGCGCGCGCCGGTCGCCTATCGCATCAACCCCGATGTGGACGCCGGCACCCATGCCAAGATTTCGACCGGCAAGTCGGAAAACAAGTTCGGCATTCCCTATGACCGGGCGCTGGAAAGCTACGCGGCGGCGCGCGATCTGCCAGGCCTGGATGTGCAGGGCGTGGCCGTGCATATCGGCAGCCAGCTCACCGATCTGGCTCCGCTGGAGGCGGCGTTCACCAAGGTCGGCGTGCTGGTCGAGGCGTTGCGCGCGGCGGGGCATGACATTCGCACCGCCGATCTGGGCGGTGGCCTGGGCGTGCCTTATGACCCGTCCCAGCCTTTGCCGCCCAGCCCTGCCGACTATGGCGCGATGGTGTGCCGGGTGACGCAGGGCTGGCCGGTGCGCCTGATGTTCGAGCCGGGCCGGGTGATCGTGGGCAATGCGGGCGCGCTGCTGTCGCGCGTGGTGCGGGTGAAGCAAGGCGCGCAGGCGCCCTTCGTGATCGTCGATGCGGCGATGAACGACCTGATGCGTCCCAGCCTGTATGACGCATGGCATGATATCCGGGCGGTAAAGCCGACCGGTGTGCGCGAAACCGCCAATGTCGTGGGGCCGGTGTGCGAGACGGGCGATACCTTCGCCATGCACCGCGACATGGATGTGGTGCAGGCCGGCGATCTGGTCGCCTTCATGACGGCGGGCGCCTATGGCGCGACCATGGCGGGCACCTATAACAGCCGGCCGCTGACGCCCGAAGTGCTGGTGTCGGGCGACAAATGGGCGGTGGTGCGCGAGCGGCCGCCACTTGAAGCGCTGATCGCGGCGGATATCATTCCCGACTGGGTCGGTAACTGATGCAGAGCCTGCCCGTCTTCCTGGCGTTGACGGGCCGGCCGGTCATCCTGACCGGCGAGGGCGAGGCGGCCGAGGCCAAGCGCCGCCTGCTGGAGCGGGCCGGCGCGATCGTCGTGGGCGAAGAGGATGCGGATGCCCGGATCGCGATCGTGGCGGATGGCGACGAGGCGACCGTGGCGCGGTTGAAGGCGCGCGGCCTACTGGTCAATGCGACTGACCGGCCGGCGCTGTGCGACTTCACCCTGCCGGCGATCGTGGATCGCGATCCGGTGCTGATCGCCATCGGTACGGGCGGGGCGTCGGCCGGGCTGGCGGCGGCACTGCGGCAGCGGCTGGAAGCGTTGTTGCCGGCCCATCTGGGCGATCTGGCGCGCGCGCTGTTTGCGGCGCGGGGCGCATTGCGGCGGCTATGGCCCGATTCGGCGCAGCGGCGGCAGGCCATCGGCAAGGGGCTGGCGCCGGGCGGGGCGATCGACCCGCTGGGGTTTGATCCTGATGTGGACTTCTGGTTGTCGGAAGCGCCGGACGCGATGGTCGGCGAACTTTATGTCCTGCGGCTACGGACGGACGATCCGGATGACCTGACGCTGCGCGACGCGCGAATGCTGGCGCAGGCGGATCGGGTCTATCATGCGGCGGATGTGCCGGTGGCGATCCTGGACCGGGCGCGGGCGGATGCGGTGCGGATCGTGGCGGAGGGGCTTCCGACGGAAAAAGGCGAAGGGCTGACCGTCTGGGTCGGGATTTAACCCTGCGCCGCCTGTAGCCGTTCGACCTCGTCATGTAGCGCCTGAATCGAGGAGACGAGGCGGGCGCGGTCGATCTGCATTTCGCGCAGCGCTTCGCGGGTTTCGCCCAGTTCCACCGCGCGCCGGGCGATGCGGGCGTCCAGCTCGGCATTGTGGCGGGCGAGCGCCCCGACCTGCTCGGCGCGCTGGCACAAATGGCGCAGGCGCGCATCCAGCACATCGAAGTCGAAAGGCTTTACGACATGATCGTCGGCGCCGGCATCCAGCGCCTCGACGATGGACTGGCTGTCGAGGCGACCGGCGATCATCACGAAACAGGCATTGCCGGCCAGATTGGCGGCGCGGATCTTCTGCATCAGGGCGACGGCGGGCAGCATCGTCAGGCTGGTGTCGATCAGGATGATGTCGACCGGGCGGGTGACGAGCAGGTTGAGGGCGATGAAGCCGTTTTCGGCCAGCACCACATCATAGTTGAGGTGCGACAGGCGGCGGGCGGCGACGGCGCGCGCGGTCGGATTTTCATCGACCAGCAGTAGGCGCAGCCGGCGTTGCGGGCGCGACTCGTTGAGCCTGTCCAGTTCTGCGTGACGGATGCGGTTGCGCTTGAAGAGTGCCATGTCGTCCCACTTTCGCCAGCCGATACGCACCGGCCATGGTGGTGCAGGATAGGAAGCGCGCCCGAAGAAATGGTTAACGCAGCGGCGATCAGGCCGGGACGGCGTAGGCGCGCAGGAAGATGTCGACGGCGAAGGCCGCGTCGGCAGCGATCTCGTTGGGTGCGGGATATTCGATCCGGCCGATCAGCATCTGCTGGTGGCATCCGGACAGAGAAAGAGACAGCAATGCGCGGGCGGCGTCGATCGGGTCGCCCTTGCGAATCTGGCCCCGCTCCATTGCGCCTTGCAGGAAGTCCGCCAGCAGCAGGCGAGTATTTTGCGGCGCCAGATCGTAGAATATCTGGCCGAGTTCGGGAAAACGGCGGCTTTCCGATATGATGAGCCGATGCAGCGCGCCGGCCTCCGTCGACGTTACCTTCTGGATCAGGCTGAAACAGACGGTCCTGAGCGTCTCCTCCAGCGGCCCTTCCGGATCGAGCAATTGCGACAAGCGCGCGCGATAGGCGCGGGCCACCCGGTCGAGTACGGCGGCGAACAATTCTTCCTTCGACGGGAAGTGGTTCCACAACGTGCCCTTCGACCCGCCAAGCTCGGCAGCGATGCCCGACATGGTGGTGCCGGCAAAGCCATGTTTGAGGAAATAGCCCTGCGCCACGGTCAGGATCGCGTCGCGGCGATCCATGCGGCGGATTTCCCTTTTGCTGGGTGTAAGAGGGCAGGCAGGCTGTGTCATCAAATCGTACCATAGAGTACGCTATTTATGTTGACAAGGCCAAGCGCGAGGCGCAATGGCGATATTCATACTGGATGGTACGGTTAGATATGCCCGTGAGTCGCATTGCCAAAGTCGCCCGCGTCGGCGGTATGGCCTCTTCCCTTATGCTGCTGGCCGCCTGCGCCGCAGTCCCCGATCTGGGTGCCAAGCCCGAACTGCGCGCACCCGCCAGCGTGGCGGCGGAGCGCAGCCTGGCGGCCGCGCCGGTCGCCTGGCCGGGCGATGGCTGGTGGACGGCCTATGGCGATCCGCAGCTGGATCAGCTGATGGCAGAAGGATTGCGATCGTCGCCGGACGTCGCGGCGGCCAGCGCGCGGTTCCGCAAGGCGGCCGGCATGGCGCAGCAGGCGGGCGCCGCGCTGTTGCCGTCGGTCGATCTGGAGGCGAGTGGCGCCGCGACCAAGCAAAGCTATAATATGGGCATGCCCAAGGCGTTCGTGCCGCAAGGTTGGCTGGGCACCGGGCGCGCCGCGCTGGACCTGGGCTTCGACCTCGATCTGTGGGGCAGGAACAAGGCGGCACTGGCCGCCGCCACGTCGGAAACGCGCGCGGCGCAGATCGATGCGCAGCAGGCGCGGCTGGCGCTGACCACCGGCATTGCCGACGCCTATGCCGATCTGGCGCGGCTGCATGACGAGGCGGATATCGCGCAGCAGACGCTGGACATCCGCATGGCGAGCCAGAAGCTGGCCGCCGACCGGCAGCGCAACGGGCTGGATACGCGCGGCAGCGTGCGCCAGGCAGACGCCACCGTGTCGTCGGCCCGGGCGCAACTGGCGGCCGCCACTATGGCGATCGAAATACGGCAGCATCAGATCGCGGCGCTGATCGGCGCCGGGCCGGATCGTGGCCTGTCGATCAGCCGGCCCAAGGTTGGCGCGCTGGCGCCGCTGGGCCTGCCTGCCGACGTCACCACCAATCTGATCGCCCGTCGCCCCGACATCGCCGCCGCGCTGGCCCGTGCCGAAGCGGCAGCCAAGCGGATCAAGGTGGCGCGCGCCGATTTCTTCCCGGCGCTTCGCCTGTCCGCCCTGGTCGGTTTCCAGTCGCTGGGCTATGACACCGTCTTCAACGGCACGTCGGCCACCGGCACGCGCAAACCCTTCATCGACAGCCTGTTCGACAAGGGATCTCTGTTCGGCAATGTCGGCCCGGCGATCAGCCTGCCGATCTTCCACGGCGGGGCGTTGCAGGGCCAGTATCGCGGCGCGCGGGCAACCTATGACGAGGCGGTCGCATCCTATGACAAGACCGTCCTCGCCGCCTATCAGGAGGTCGCCGATGCGGTGACCACGCGCAAGACGCTGGACCAGCGACTGGTCGATGCGCGCGCGGCGGTCGCCGCGTCGCAGGACGCCTATGGCATTGCGCAGAAACGCTACAAGGGTGGCCTTTCCACCTATCTCGACGTGCTGAATGTCGAGGATCAATTGCTGGGCGCGCGCCAGTCCCTCGCCGGGCTGGAGGCGAGCGCCTTCTCCACCGATATTGCCCTCATCCGTGCGCTGGGCGGCGGTTTTGCCGCCAGCGACTTCCAGTCCAAGGATCGTCCCAATGGCTGATGCCACGCCCGAAACCCCAGCACCGGACAATGGCGCGCCGGACAATGATGCGCAGCAGGATGCCCGCCAGTCGGCGCGCAAGACATGGCTGATCCGGCTGGGCCTGATCGTCGTCGTGGGCGGCGTGTTGTGGGCCGGCTGGTATCTGCTGGTCGGACGCAATCATGTCGCGACCGACAATGCCTATGTGAACGCCGAAATGGCGCAGGTCACGCCGCTGTTGTCGGCGCAGGCGACCGAGGTTCTGGTCAGCGATACGCAGGCCGTGAAGCGCGGCGACATATTGGTGAAGCTGGACCCGACCGACGCGAAGATCGCGGTGGCGCAGGCGCAAGCGGATCTGGCCGAAGCCAAGCGCAAGTTCCGCCAGACCAGCGCGACCAGCACATCGCTGGCGGCGCAGGTGGATGCGCGTGGCGCGGACATCGTGCAGGCGCGCGCGCAGCTGACGAGCGCGCAGGCCGATTTCGACAAGGCGCGGATCGACCTGCAACGGCGCGAGGCGCTGGTGGGTGACGGCGCGGTGTCGGGCGACGAAGTGACCAGCGCGCGCAAGGCCTATGTATCCGCCCGCGCGGCACTGGAGCTGGCGCGTGCCGGGGTGCAGACGGCGCAGGCGACGCGTGGCGCGGCGAGCGGCCAGCTGGCGGCCAACGACGCGCTGGTGCGTGGATCGACGATCGACACGGACCCGGCGGTGATGGCGGCGCAGGCCAAGCTGGATACGGCGAAGCTGAACCTCGATCGCTCCGTCATCCGCGCGCCGATCGACGGCGTCATCAGCAAGCGGCAGGTGCAGGTCGGCCAGCGCGTGGCGCAGGGCAGCCCGATCATGAGCATCGTGCCGCTGACCCAGGTCTATGTCGATGCGAACTTCAAGGAACGCCAGTTGCGCGACGTGAAGGTCGGCATGCCCGCCACGGTGACGTCCGACCTTTATGGCAGCAACGTCGTCTATCATGGCAAGGTCGTCGGTTTTTCGGGCGGCACGGGTGCGTCCATGTCGCTGATCCCGGCGCAGAATGCGACCGGCAACTGGATCAAGGTGGTGCAGCGCCTGCCGCTGCGCATCGCGCTCGACCCCAAGGAACTGGCGGCGCATCCGTTGCGCGTGGGCCTGTCCATGGATGTCGAGATCGACCTTTCCGACAAATAAGGACGCGCGGGTTATGAGCGGCGACGACGATATTTTTTCGCGGCTCTCCCCGCGCAGCCGGACGCTGGCGGGCCTGGTGCTGGCGATGAGCAATCTGATGGTCGTGCTCGACCTGACGATCGCCAACGTGTCCGTGCCGCACATTGCCGGCAACCTTGGCATCTCGCCCGATCAGGGCACCTGGATCATCACTTCCTATGCGGTGGCGGAGGCGATCTGCGTGCCGCTGACCGGATGGCTGGCGCAGCGTTTCGGCGTGGTGCGCATGTTCACCTGGGCGATGATCGGCTTTGGCCTGTTTTCCGTTCTGTGCGGCTTGTCCTCCACGCTGGGGATGCTGGTCGCCTGCCGGATCGGGCAGGGCATTTGCGGCGGGCCGATCATGCCCATGTCGCAGACGTTGCTGATGCGCATCTTCCCGCCCGAAACGCGCGGGCGGGCCATGGGCATGTGGGCGATGACCACCCTGATGGGGCCGGCATTGGGGCCGATCGTCGGCGGGTATATCAGCGACAATTGGAGCTGGCACTGGATCTTCTTCATCAACCTGCCGATCGCGGTGGTGTGCATATTGGCGGCGCAGGCGCTGCTGAAGCCGGTGGAGACGGAGACGGCCAATGTGCCGATCGACAAGGTCGGCCTGTTCCTGCTGGTGTTCTGGATCGGCTGTTTGCAGGTGATGCTGGATATCGGGCGCGATCATGACTGGTTCGCCGATCCGTTGATCCTCGCGTTGGCGCTGATGGCGATCGTCGGTTTTGTCGCCTTCGTCATCTGGGAGCTGACCGAGGAGCATCCGGTGGTGGATCTGCGCATCTTCCGCCATGTCGGCTTCAGTTCCGGCCTGTTCACCATGTCGCTCTGTTTCGGTTCCTATTTCGCGAGCATCGTTGTCATTCCGCAATGGTTGCAGATGTCGATGGGCTATACCGCGACCTGGGCCGGCATCATCACCGCGCTGACGGCGATGGCGGCTTTGTTCACCGCGCCGCTGGCGGGCTTCCTGCTATCGCGTGTCGACGTGCGGCTGATGATTTCGGGCGCGGTGGCGTGGATCGGGATCATGTCGCTGTGGCGCGCGCACTGGACGAGCGGTGTCGATTTCTACACCATGGCCATTCCGCAATTCGTGCAGGGCTTTGCGCTGCCCTTCTTCTTCATTCCGCTGACGACGCTGACGTTGGGGTCGGTGCGGCCGGAGGAGACGGCATCGGCGGCGGGCCTCCAGAATTTCGTGCGCACCATGGCGACCGCGATCGCGACATCGCTGGTGCTGACCAGTTGGGGCGACAGCCAGCGCGTGTCGCGCAGCGACATGGCGAATGTGCTGCAACCCGACCAGACCCAGTCGATGCTGTCGAGCATGGGCTTTTCCGCCGAGCAGGCGCGGCAGACCATTTCCAACATCGTGGAGCAGGAGGCGATCGTCATGGCGGTCGATCATGTATTCTTCCTGTCGGCGCTCATCCTGTTCGCAGCCGCCGTGATCGTGTGGATCGCGCCCAAGCCGCGCGCCAATGTCGATACCTCCTCCGCGCATTAACCCAGGGCGATGCGGCGGGTGATGCCGATCGCGTCGAGGAAAGCGGGATCGTGGCTGACCACCAGCAGCGCACCGTCATAGGCGGCCAGGCCCTGTTCGACAGCCGCGATGGAATCGAGGTCGAGATGGTTGGTCGGCTCGTCCAGCAGCAGGAGCGGCGGTAGATTTTCGCCGCCCAGCACGCAGGCGAGCGCGGCGCGTAGCCGCTGGCCGCCGCTCAGGCTCTCCACCCGTTGCAGCGCCAGATCCGCGCGGAAGCGAAAGCGAGCGAGCGCCGCGTGGATGGCGTTGCGGGTGGCGCCGGGGTGCAGGCGGGCGAAATTGTCTGCGATGCTGGCATGGGGATCGAGCAGGCCCGCATGCTGATCGAGCAATGCGCAGGCGACGGGGCGATGGGCCTGGCCCGTCAGCGGTTCGATCTGGCCAGCGATCAGATGCAGCAGCGTGGATTTGCCCGCGCCGTTGGGGCCGGTGATAGCGATGCGTTCCGGACCGGCGACGGTCAGGCTGAGGTCGCGCAGCGGGGGATGGGCCGGATCATGGCCGGCCGTCACCCCGCCCAGCGTCAGCAAGATGCGGCCCGGCGGCACATGGGCCGAGGGGAGGGCAACGGTGAGCGGGGCAAGGATTTCGATCTGCGCGCGGGCATCGGCGATGGCGGCCTGCGCTTCGCGGCCCTGCTGCTGGGCGCGGCGGGCGGCGTCGCCGCTCGATTGTTCGGCCTGCTGTTTGCGTTTCCCCAGCAGGATGCGGGGCATGCCGCCCTTTGCGGCCTGCCGCGCGCCTGCGCCATCGCGGCGCTGCTGCCGCTCGGTCGCGACCTGGGTCTTGCGGGAAAGGTCGGACGCCTGCCGCTCGGCATGATCAAGTGCATGCTGTGCGGCGGCCAGTTCGATATCCTTGCGTGCGCGCCAGCTGGACCAGTTGCCGCCATGACGCGCAATGCCGAGGCTGGTGAGTTCGGCGATCGCATCCACCTGCTCCAGCAGGGTGCGGTCATGGCTGACGATGATCGCGCCACCGCGCCAGCGATGGAGCAGAGTAGCGAGCGCGTCGCGGCCGTCAGCGTCCAGATGATTGGTCGGCTCGTCCAGCAAAAGCCAATCGGGCCGGGTGAAGATCGCCGCCGCCAGCGCCGCGCGGGTGCGCTGGCCGCCGGACAGGTTGGCGAGAAGCGTCAGCGGGTCGGCGGTCAGCCCGACCTCCGCCAATGCATCGGTCAGGCGACTGGGCAGCGTCCAGTCGCAAGCGTCCAGTTCGTCCATGGTCGCGTCGCCCGCCTCGGCCTTGTCGAGCAGGCTCAGGGCGGCGCGGTCGTCGAACAGGTCGGCCAGCGTCTGGCCGGGCGTCGGCTCCAGTGTCTGGTGGAGCATGGCGATGCTGCCTTCAACCCGGATGTCACCATTTGTGGGGCGGATTTCGCCTGCAATCAGGGCAATCAGGGTCGATTTGCCGACGCCGTTGCGGCCGATCAGACCGATGCGTTCAGAGGCGAAGCGGAAGTCGAGGCCGGCAAGGACGGCGGTGCCGTCAGGCGCGGACCAGCTGAGTTTCGAGAGGGTGATGGCAGGCATGGACGATAACTTTCCTGAAGGCATAGCAATTGGGCTTTGCGGTCAGGGCGATGTCCATGGCGGCGATCCTTGTCGGTTCAGGCGAAGGTGTATCGTAGGCAGGTGAGGGATGAGAGGCAAGTTGCAAGCATTTGAGACGTTCCTTCTCCCTTGGAGGGAGAAGGATATGAAGCCTTACCGCGTGGCGGTTAGGCGAAGTTGGATGAGGGGGATTGGCGCAAGATTGGCGTACTGCCGCGAGGTTGCTTCCCCCTCACCCAGCTACAACTAGGCAGCAAGCTGCCAAGTCTGCGCAGCCCTCTCCCCCAAGGGGAGAGGGATAAGGACGTTCCGCTTCCCACCTAAACGCGCCCGTCACCTCCCACACCGCGCCTCCCGATTGACGCGGCGCAGCATTGGCGCCACTCACGGGGCAAAAGAGGCAAGGGTAGATGCGAATCGTCATCATCGATGACAGCGGGTTGCGTGCGACCGTCCTGGAGGAAGGGCTGCGCGAGGCGGGCTATGACGATATCCATATCGTGCCACCGCGCGGTGCGTTCGTCGCGCGGCTGGAGCGGATGGCGCCCGACGTGGTGCTGATGGATCTGGGCAGCCCGAGCCGCGATACGCTGGAGGAGATGCTGATCGTCAGCCGCGCTTTGGCCAAGCCGATCGCCATGTTCGTGGATCAATCCGATGACAGCATGATCGGCGCGGCGATCGATGCCGGCGTGTCGGCATATGTCGTCGATGGCCTGCGCAAGGAGCGGGTGAAGCCGGTGCTGGAACTGGCGGTGCGGCGCTTCAACGCCTTTGCCAAGATACAGGGCGAACTGGACGAGGCGCGCACCGCGCTGTCCGACCGCAAGATCATCGACCGGGCCAAGTCGATCCTGATGAACCAGCGGTCGCTGAGCGAGCAGGATGCCTATGCGCTGTTGCGGTCGAGCGCGATGAACCAGGGCAAGAAGATCGTGGAGGTGGCGCAGGCGTTGATTACCGCCAGCGATTTGCTGGGAGGAGGGCTATGACGACGCCATTGAAGATCGCCTTCCTGCCGCTGACCGATGCGGCCGTGCTGGTGGCGGCGCAGGAACGGGGCTTTGCCGAGGAAGAGGGGCTGCGGCTGGACCTTATCCGCACGACCAGCTGGGCGACGTTGCGCGACCGGTTGGTTTTTGGACAGGTGCATGCCGCGCAGATGTTGGCGCCGCTGGCGGTGGCTGTGACTTTGGGGCTGAGCCAGCAGCCCGCCGCGCTGGCCGCGCCCTACAAGCTGGGCGTCAACGGCAATATGCTGGTGATGGCGAGCGATTTCGCCAAGGCGCTGGAGCCGGATGTCGCGGCGCGGCTGGCCGATCCGCTGGGAACGGCGCATGATTTTGCCGCCGCGATCGGGCTGTGGCGGCGCAAACCGATCATCGGCGTGGTGCATCGTTTTTCCAGCCATAGCCTGATGCTGCGTTACTGGCTGGCCAGCGCGGGTGTGGACCCGGACAAGGATGTGGTGCTGCGCGTGCTGCCGCCGTCGCTGACGGTCGAAGCGATGCGCGCGGGCGAGATTGACGGCTTTATTGCGGGCGAACCCTGGGGCAGCGCGGCGGTCGAGGCGGGGCTGGCCGAGACGGTGGCGATCGGCGAGCGGATCTGGCGACGCGGCGTGGAGAAGGTTCTGGCCTTCCGTGAAAGCTGGCTGGAGGAAAATCCCGAAACGGTTGACCGGTTGCTGCGCGCGCTGGCGCGGGCGGCGGCCTGGTGCGACGATCCGGCCCATCATGGGGCGCTGGCCGATCTGCTGGCCGATCCACGCTATGTCGATCAGCCGGCCGAACTGATCGGCCGGGCGCTGAATGGGCAGATCGTGGCGCGGGCGGGGGAGGCGCCGATCGCCAATCCCGATTTCATGCTGTTCAGCCGTGAGGCGACGTCCTTCCCATGGCGCAGCCAGGCGTTGTGGATCTACTCGCAGCTGGTGCGTTGGGGCATGGTCGAGCATGACGCGGCGAGCGTGGCAAAGGCGGGCGGGGTGTTCCGCCCGGACGTCTATCGCCAGGCGCTGGCGGACAGTGACGTCGCCATGCCGGGCGCGAGCATGAAGCTGGAAGGGGCGATGGACCTGCCGCTGGCGGTGGGATCGCGCCGGGGCGAACTGACGTTGGGGCCGGATCGTTTCTTCGACGGGCGGGTGTTCGATCCTGACAGGATAGAGGATTATCTGGCGGGGTTTGCGCCGACGGGGTGAGAAATGGCTGGGCGAGCCAGTTTTTCGTCATGCCAGCGAAGGCTGGCATCGCTCTTCTTATGATCTACAGAATTGAAAAGGCAGAGAGATCCCAGCCTGCGCTGGGATGACGGGGGTTGGGGTAAGTCGCCGCCCTATTTTGTGCCTTGCAACATGACGCATCTTGCAGGATGATCATGGAGTCGCGCATCGAAGCGCGCTGATCCGGATGTGCCGTCCCAAGGGTGGGATGGCCGTCCTCACCAAATTTCGCAGCAAAGCCGCTGACTGGACTTACCAACTAGGTAACGTCCGGCCTGCGGCTTTTTTCGTGTCCATTTTCCATCTATTGGGGGACGTAGCATGGCAACCGCTTATTGGGATCGCGAAGGACAGGAGGCCGAAACGGCCGCGCCCGCGACCAGCTTCTGGAAGGCCGGCCATATGCCGACCTTGATCGCTGCCTTTCTCTATTTCGACCTCGCCTTCATGGTTTGGGTGCTGCTGGGGCCGCTGGCCCCGATGATTGCCAAGACACTGATGCTGACCCCGGCCGAAAAGGGGCTGATGGTCGCGACGCCGACGCTAGCGGGTGCGCTGCTGCGCGTGGTCAACGGGTTGCTGGTCGATCGGATCGGGCCGAAGCGGTCGGGCGCGATCAGCCAGATCATCGTGATTGCCGGGCTGTTCACGGCCTGGGCGATGGGGGTCAACAGCTTTGGCGGGACGCTGGCGCTGGGCGTGATATTGGGCTTTGCCGGCGCCAGCTTCGCGATCGCGCTGCCGCTGGCGAGCCGCTGGTATCCGGCCGAGCATCAGGGCAAGGCGATGGGTCTGGCCGGCATGGGCAATAGCGGCACGGTATTGGCGTCGCTCTTCGCGCCGATGCTGGCCAAGCTGTTCGGATGGAACGCCGTGCTGGGTCTGGCCTGTATTCCGCTCAGCATCGTGTTTGTCGTCTATATGATCATGGCCAAGGATGCGCCCAACGCGCCGGCGCCCAAGAAGATGATCGACTATTTCGAGCCGCTGAAGCAGGGCGACGCCTGGTGGCTGATGGGGCTATATTCCGTGACGTTCGGCGGGTTCGTGGGTCTGGCTGCGTCCTTGCCCATCTATTTCACCGACCAGTTCGGCCTGACCCCGATCATCGCGGGTTACTGCACCGCCGGCTGCGTGTTCGCCGGGTCGCTGGTGCGGCCGATGGGTGGTGCGCTGGCCGACAAGATCGGTGGCGTGAAGACGCTGACCATGGTGCTGGTCGTGGCGGCGCTGGCGCTGGCGGGCGTGGCCTATGCGACGACGCTGATCGGGGCGCTCGGCTTCTTCGTGCTGGCGATGCTGGCGCTGGGGACGGGCAACGGGTCGGTGTTTCAGTTGGTGCCGCAGCGGTTTCAGGCGGAAATCGGCGTGATGACGGGACTGGTCGGCATGGCCGGCGGCGTTGGCGGCTTCTACCTCGCCAGTTCGCTGGGGCTGGCCAAGCAGATGACCGGCAGCTTTGCGCCGGGCTTCCTGATCTTTGCTGGGCTGGCGCTGGTAGCGCTGGCGGGCCTGACGCTGGTGAAGGCTAAGTGGCGCGCCACCTGGACCAGCGGCGCGCGCATCTGAGGGTTGGAGAGGAGGGCGGCGGCACGGACCGTCGCTCCAATCCATATCCATGGCGTTCGGGCTGAGCCTTTCCAAGTCCCATCTTTCCATGACGGCATGAAGAAAGAGCAGCCCTTCGACAGGCTCAGGGCGAACGGATTTTTATTCTGAGCTCGATGCTCCAATTCGTCCGAGGGGGGACGATTTTTCATGAAGATACTATTCGCATCGGCGGCCGTGCTGGCCGTCGCGGGGCCGGCTTATGCCCAGACCATCAGCCTGAAGCCGATTGCCGAAGCGCGGTTGCGCTATGAGCATGCCGATCAGGATGGGTTGGCGCAAGATAAGGCCGACGCGCTGACCGTGCGTGCTCGCGCCGGGCTGACGGCCAGCAGCGGCGCCCTGTCGGCAACAATCGTGGGACAGGGGACGCTGGCTGCCGTCGATGATTATCATGACGGGCTGAATGGCGCGGCCACGCGGCCGATCATCGCCGATCCGCAGAATATCGCGCTCTACATCGCCCAGCTGCAATATAGGACCAAGGCGCTGACGCTGACCGGCGGGCGGCAGAAAATCGTGCTGGATGACGAGCGGTTCGTGGGCAATGTCGCCTTTCGCGACAACGCGCAGACGTTCGACGCGGTGCGGGCGGAACTGACGCCGGCCAAGGGACTGAAGCTGGATGTTGCCTATGCGTGGAGCGCACGGACGATCTGGGGTTTTCAGGGCAAGGGCGCGCGCCAGCAGGCGGTGAGCGGGGACACTATCCTGGCGAACCTGTCCTATGTGACGCCCGTCGGCACGCTGACCGGCTTTGCCTATCTGGTGGATCAGGATGAGGCGGCGGTGCAGGCGTTTCGCCTGTCGAGCCAGACCTATGGGGTGCGGCTGGCGGGAGCGCGCCCTTTGTCGACGGTAGCGAAGATCAGCTATCAGCTCAGCTATGCCCGCCAGTCCGATTATCATCGCAATCCCAATGATTATGGCGCGGATTACTGGCTGGCGGACGCGACGCTGGATGTGCGCGGATGGAAGCTGAACGGTGGCTATGAGGTGCTGGGCGCCAGTAGCGGTGCCGCTTTCACCAGCTTCCAGACGCCACTCGGCACCAATTTCAAATTTCAGGGCTGGGTGGACAAATTCCTCACCACGCCGGCCAATGGCATCCGCGATCTCTATGTCGGGGGCGGCTATGGCTGGAAGCAGATGGGGCCGCTGACCGGCGTGACGCTGGCGGCGACATGGCATCGGTTCGAGAGCGATCGGCTGGACCAGCATTATGGCGACGAGATCGACCTTCTTGCATCCGCCAAGGCAGGGAAGACCGCGCTGTCGCTGCGCTACGCCCATTATGATGCGAAGGCGATGGCGAGTGATACGGACAAGATCTGGGTGCAGGCGGACTGGTCCATCTGATTGAAAAAGCATGAGAGGAATCGCTTGAGCATGCAGGCGATTCCCCATATGCTGCACTGCAAGGGACAAGGATGTCCCCACACACATGCCGCGGCGGTTCAGGGTAGAACCGGCAAGGCACTATATGATGGCAAAGCCGCCATCCTGACTCTCGGTTCTCACCGGGGGTCAGGATGGCGGCTTTTTTGGTTTCTGGAGTGTCGGGGATGGAATTTCAGATCGGAACAATCGAGCCGGCGGTGGATAGCGGGGACGATATCCGCGTGCCGGCCGACGATGTGCGGGAGCATCTGGTGGTCGTGGGCAACGGTATGGCCGGGTGCCGCGCGGTCGAGGAACTGCTGGCGCGGGATGGGGGGCGCTATCGCGTCACCGTCTTCGGGGCCGAGCCTTATGTGAATTATAACCGGATCATGTTGTCCCCGGTGCTGGCGGGCGAGAAGACGTTCGAGCAGATCGTCATCAACGACCGCGCCTGGTATGACGACAACGGCATCGAGCTGATCGCGGGCGATCCGGTGACGGCGATCGACCGGGCGGCCAAGAGGGTGACGGCGCAGAGCGGCCGCAGCGTCCATTATGACAAGCTGTTGATCGCGACCGGTTCCGACCCGTTCATCATTCCGGTGCCGGGCAAGGATCTGCAGGGCGTCATCAGCTTTCGCGACATGAAGGATGTCGACACGATGCTGGCGGCGGCCGAAGCTGGTAAGGCTTTGGGCGGCGGCGCTGCGGTGGTGATCGGTGGCGGTCTGCTGGGGCTGGAGGCGGCGCATGGGCTGACCCTGCGCGGCATGAAGGTGACGGTCATCCACCTGATGGACACGCTGATGGAGCGGCAACTGGACGAGGCGGCGGGCTGGCTGCTGAAGAGCGCACTGGAGGGCCGGGGTCAGACCATCCTGACCGGCGCCAATACCGAAAGCATCTATGGTGACGGCAAGGTCGAAGGTGTCCGCCTGAAGGACGGCACCGAGATTCCGGCCAGCCTCGTCGTGATGGCTGTGGGCATCCGTCCCGCGACGGCGCTGGCGCGCGAAGCGGGGCTGGAGGTCAATCGCGGTATCAGGGTCGACGACCATATGGTCACCAGCGACCCCGATGTCCTCGCCGTCGGCGAATGCGTCGAGCATGACGGCAATGTCTATGGCCTGGTCGCGCCGCTGTGGGATATGTGCCGCAGCCTGGCCGATGGGCTGACCGACCAGCATAGTGGTTATAAGGGGTCGGTGACCTCGACCAAGCTGAAGGTCGCGGGGCTGGACGTCTTTTCCGCCGGTGATTTTTCGGGTGGTGAAGGGTGCGAGGATATCGTCCTGCGCGACGCTTCGCGTGGGGTCTATAAGCGGGTCGTCGTGAAGGACGACAAGGTCATCGGCGCGGTGCTGTACGGCGATACCGTGGATGGCGGCTGGTATTTCGACCTGCTGAAGCGCGAGGAAAATGTCGCGGACATTCGCGATCTGCTGATCTTCGGACAAGCCTTCGCCCAAGGAGGGGGCGCGCTGGACCCTAAGGCGGCCGTTGCGGCGCTCTCGGACGATGCCGAGATTTGCGGCTGCAACGGCGTCAGCAAGGGTCAGGTCGTCGCCTGTATCGAGGCGGGCAATGGCAGCCTGGATGCCGTCCGTTCCACCTGCAAGGCATCCGCCAGCTGCGGCAGTTGCACCGGCATTGTCGAAAATCTGTTGGCGGTGGTGCTGGGCGACGACGTCAAATCCGGGCCGAAGACGCTATGCAAATGCACCAGCTTCACCCATGATGATGTGCGGCGGGAAATCGTGGCGCAGAATATGCGCTCCATCCCCGAGGTCATGCAGTTGCTGCACTGGTCGACCCCGGATGGCTGCTCCTCCTGCCGTCCTGCGCTCAATTATTATCTGCTCTGCGCGCTGCCGGGAGACTATCAGGACGACCAGCAGAGCCGCTTCGTCAACGAACGCATGCACGCCAATATCCAGAAGGACGGCACTTATTCGGTCGTACCGCGCATGTGGGGTGGCCTGACCAACCCGCGTGAATTGCGCGCGATTGCCGACGTGGTCGAGAAGTTCAACGCGCCGATGGTGAAGGTGACGGGCGGCCAGCGGCTCGACATTTTCGGCATCAGGAAGGAAGATCTGCCCGCCGTCTGGGCCGACCTGAATGCCGCGGGCATGGTGTCGGGCCATGCCTATGGCAAGTCGCTGCGCACCGTGAAGACCTGCGTAGGTAGCGAATGGTGTCGTTTCGGCACGCAGGATTCGACCGGCCTTGGCGTCAAGATCGAGCGGATGACCTGGGGATCGTGGATGCCCCACAAGTTCAAGATCGCCGTGTCGGGCTGCCCCCGCAATTGCGCGGAGGCGACGATCAAGGATTTTGGGGTGGTGTGCGTCGATTCCGGCTATGAACTGCATGTCGGCGGCAATGGCGGCATCCATGTCCGCGCCACCGATTTCCTGTGCAAGGTCGCGACCGAGCAGGCGGCGATGGATTACTGCGCCGCCTTCACTCAGCTCTATCGCGAGGAAGCCCGCTATCTGGAGCGGACCGCGCCATGGATCGAGCGGGTGGGCGTCGATTATATCAAGCAGAGGATCGTCGAGGATGAGGCGGGGCGCGAGGCGCTGAGGGCGCGCTTCCTCTATGCGCAAAGCTTCAGCCAGGACGATCCATGGGCTGAACGTGCGGCCGGCCAGCATGCCGAACTGCACCAGCCGCTCGCCCCCTTTGCCACCGCTGCGGAGTAACCCCTCATGACGACATGGATCGATATCGGCACGCTAGCCGACATTCCCCAGCGCGGCGCCCGCACGGTGCAGATTGATGGGCAGAAGGAAATCGCGGTGTTCCGCACCGGCGACGATCATGTCTTCGCGCTGGTCGATGAATGTCCGCACAAGAAGGGACCGCTGAGCCAGGGCATCGTTCACGGGCATAATGTCGCCTGTCCGCTGCATAACTGGAATATCGCGCTCAGGACGGGTGAAGCGCAGGGTAATGATGAGGGCTGCACGCCGACCATCGCGGTGCGGGTGGAGGGCGAGCGGATTTTGATCGCCCGGCCGGTCGCGATGCCGGTGGCGGCGTGAGGGTGCGATTTCGTTCTCCCCTCCCTTTCAAGGGAGGGGTCGGGGGTGGGTGCGCCGCGTCAGCGGCGCTTGCACCGGTGATGTTGCAGGCCCGCTTCGCTCGCACCCACCCCAACCCCTCCCTTGGAAGGGAGGGGCTATGACTAGCTCTATCCGCACCACCTGCGCTTATTGCGGTGTTGGTTGCGGCATAGCGGCCACGCCGACCGGGCCGCGCTCGGTCGTGATCAAGGGGGATGAGGCGCATCCGGCCAATGGCGGGCGCCTCTGTTCCAAGGGCACGCATCTGGGCGAGACGGTCGGGCTGACCGGGCGGTTGTTGCATCCGATGATCGGCAGCAAGCGCGCCAGTTGGGACAAGGCGCTGGATCTGGTCGCGAGGCGGTTTCGCGAGACGATCGACCGTTACGGCCCGGACAGCGTGGCCTTCTACGTCTCTGGCCAGTTGCTGACCGAGGATTATTATGTCGCCAACAAGCTGATGAAGGGCTTCATCGGGTCGGCGAATATCGACACGAACAGTCGCCTCTGCATGTCGAGCGCGGTGGCGGGCCACAATCGGGCATTTGGTGAGGATGTGGTGCCCGCCAGCTATGGGGATCTGGATCAGGCGGACCTGATCGTACTGGTCGGCTCCAACACCGCCTGGTGCCACCCGATCGTTTACCAGCGCATACAGGCGGCGCGGGCGGCGCGCGGTACGAAGCTGGTCGTCATCGATCCCCGCCGCACCGAAACCTGTGAAGGCGCCGACCTGCATCTGGCCATAAAGCCGGGTACCGACGTCGCATTGATGAACGGGCTTCTGGCCTCGTGTGAGGCGGAGGGGATCACCGATCCTGCCTTCATGGCCGATCATGTGACCGCGCCCCAAGGCTTTTGGGAGCATATCCGCACCGGTCATGATCTGTGGACGACGGCCGCGACCTGCGATGTGGAACCGGCGCTGCTGAAACAGTTTTTCGAGCTGTTCGCCGCGACCCCGCGCACCATTACGATGTTCAGCCAGGGCATCAACCAGTCGATCCGCGGCACCGATCAGGTCAATGCAATCATCAACGTCCATCTCGCCACCGGCCGTTTCGGCAAGCCGGGCGCAGCGCCTTTTTCGATCACGGGCCAGCCCAACGCCATGGGCGGGCGGGAGGTGGGCGGCCTGGCCTCTACGCTGGCGGCGCATATGGATTTCGCGCCGGACAATGTCGCGCGCGTCGGCCGTTTCTGGGCCGCGCCGACGATGGCGACCAAGCCGGGGTTGAAGGCCGTGGACCTGTTTCGCGCGATCAACGAAGGGCGGATCAAGGCGCTGTGGGTGATGGCGACCAACCCGGCCGTTTCCCTCCCCGATGCAGGCCGGGTGCGGGAGGCGCTGGAGTCGATCCCCTTCCTCGTCGTGTCGGACATCATTGCCGATACCGACAGCAGCACCCATGCCCATGTCCGCCTGCCCGCCGCCGGTTGGGGCGAGAAGGATGGGACCGTCACCAACTCCGATCGTACCATCAGCCGGCAGCGCCCCTTCATGACACTGCCCGGAGAGGCGAAGCCGGACTGGTGGATCGTAACGCAGGTTGCGCGGCGGATGGGCTGGCGCAACGCTTTCGCCTATGAGCGGCCGGCCGATATCTGGCGCGAGCATGCACGCCTGACCGCGTACCAGAATGACGGCGCGCGGGTGCTGAACCTGCGGGCGCAGGCCGCGATCGGCAATGAAGCCTATGACGCGATGGCGCCGTTTCGTTGGGGGGGCGATGCGCCATTTGCCGGTGGCTTTTCGACGCCCGACCGCAAGGCGCGGCTGGTACTGACCCGCCAGATGGACGTGCAGGCGCCGCTCAAGGACTGGCCGATGACGCTCAACACCGGCCGTTATCGCGACCAGTGGCACACGATGACGCGGACCGGCCTCGCCCCCAAGCTGGCGCGGCATCGCGAGGAGCCGCTGGTGGACATCCATCCGTGCGATGCGCAGGCGCTGGGTATCGCCGACCGCGATCTGGCCCGCGTCCAGACGGCGCAGGGGCACAGCATCTTTCGCGTCGCCTATAGCGAAGGGCAACGGCCTGGCGAGATTTTCACGCCGATCCACTGGACCGACCAGATATCGAGCGGCGGGCGAACCGGCCTGCTGCCCCGTCCACTGGTGGACCCGCATTCGGGCCAGCCGGGGTTCAAATCCACCCCGGCCAGCGTCGAGCGGGTCGCGACCGAGTGGACGGGTTTCTTGATCCTGCGCGGACAGGATGCGGTGCGGCTGCCCTGCCTTTGGGCGACCAAGGTGACCGTGCCGGGCGGCGCGCTATATGAGGTGGCGGGCAATGGCGATGTGGCGCGGCTGGAGGCCTGCCTGCCCAAGGGCGACCGGGTCGAGGCGATCGACCGAACGCGCGGGACGCGGCGGGTGGCGATCATCCAGGAGGGCAAGCTGGCGGGGATATTGATCGTCACGCGTACCGGTTTGCTGCCTTCGCGCGACTGGCTGATCGGCCAGTTGTCGGCGGAGAATGTGGGCGCGACCGTGCTGGCCGCGCGAGGGCCGGGTAGCCAGCCGGACAAGGGCGCGACCATCTGCGTCTGTTTCGACATCGGCCTCAACCAGATCGTCGCGGCGATCCGTGACCAGCAACTGGTCGATGTGCCGGCCATCGGCAAGGCGCTGGGCGCCGGCACCAATTGCGGATCGTGCCGGCCGGCGATCGCCAACATCCTTATGCAAATATCGCAGGAGACGCTCCATGCAGCCGAATGATCTGATTGCACCCGGTGAAGTCTGGCTGGTGGGCGCAGGGCCGGGCGATCCCGACCTGCTGACGCGCAAGGCGGAGAAGCTGATCGGGGCGGCGGACATCGTCTTTTACGACGCGCTGGTCGGGCCGGGCGTGCTGGATATGATCGCAGAGGGCGTGGAGCGAGTCAGCGTGGGCAAGCGATCGGGCCGGCACTCGAAAGCGCAGGACAGCATCAACGACTTGCTGCTGGCGGCGGCGAAGGTGGGCAAGCGCGTCGTGCGGTTGAAGGGGGGCGATCCGTCGATATTCGGCCGGTCTGCCGAGGAGATGGCGCATCTGGCGAGCGAGGGCGTGCGCTTTCGCATCTGTCCCGGCATCACCACCGCCAGCGCGGCGGCGGCGAGCGGTGGTGCGTCGCTGACGTTGCGCGGGGTGGCGCGCGGGCTGACTTTGGCGACGGCGCATCTGAAGGCAGGCGAGCCGCTGACGCTGGACTGGGAGGCGCTGGCGCGGCCGGGCGGGACGCTGGGCATCTATATGGGACGCGCGGCGGCGGGTGAGATTGCGCGATCGCTGATCGCGGCTGGGCGCGATCCCGAAACGCCGGTGATGGTGGCGGTCAATGTGTCCTTGCCCGGCGAGCGACTGATCCGCGGCAAGCTGTCAGCGCTTGCGTTTCTGGTGCAGACGATCAGCGATGAAGATCCCACCTTGCTGCTGATCGGGGAAGCGGTGGCGGGGACGCCTGCGTTGGCGGACGTGGCGATGGGTGCGATGATCGAGGCCTGATAAGGACCGGCTTCAACAGGCTCAGCCCGAACGGGGATGGGCGGCAAGGTTCGCCAGATCCTCCGGTCGGTTGATGTTGGGCAGGATGAGGCCAGGCACCTCCACCACGCGCGCGCCGATGCGCTCCAGCCAGCCATAGATGGAGCGGTTATTCTCTTCGCCCAGATGCGCGTCCAGTTCGGGCGCCAGTGTGGCGGGCCACCAGCCGAGCAGTTGCTGGCCATGCAGGATGGCGGCGTTATCGCCGATCAGCGCGGCGGGTAGCGCGGCAGGATAAATCGGCATGTCGCAGCCGGTGGTGAGGACGCCGACGAAACCGTGGCTGAGCGCATGGTGGAGCGCGGCATTGAGGCCGCCCAATGGTCCCATGCCGGGATGGGGGCGATCCGCCAACCCGCCGTCGCGACCGCAAATGACGACCTCCGCAACATGGGGCGCCAACCCGGCCCGCGCATGATCGAGCAGCGTGACCCCATCGAGAAGGGCCATCGCCTTGTCGCTGCCAAAGCGGCTGGCCCGGCCGCCGGCCAGTACCGCGCCCAAAATCGGTCCTTCGCGCAACCACGCCTCCCTTGATAGCTATGCTCTATAAGGCATAAGGTGGGAGAATGCAGACCCGCCTTGTCGAATATTTTCTGGCGCTGGAGCGCGAGGGCCATTTTGCGCGGGCGGCGGCGCATTGCAACGTGTCGCAGCCGACGCTGTCCGCCGGCATCGCTACGCTGGAGGCGCAGCTGGGCAAAAGGCTGATCCTGCGCGACCGCAAATATGGCGGGCTGACGGCGGAGGGGGAGGCGATCCTGCCCTGGGCGCGGCAGTTGGTGGCGGCGGCCGAGGCGTTGGGGCAGGCGGCGGAGACGGCGCGGGGACCGTTGAAAGGCGAATTGCGATTGGGCGCGATCCCGGCGGCGATGCCGGCGATCGGCTGTCTGGTCGCGGCGATGCTGGCGCGGCATCCGGGCCTCAACGTGTCGATCCGGGCGCTGACGTCGCGGCAGATCGAGCGGGAGCTGGCGGCGTTCGAGCTGGATGCGGGCCTTACCTATCTGGATTTCGAACCGCCTGCCCATGCGCTGTCGGTGCCGCTCTATGTCGAGCGCACGATGGTGGTGAGTGCGGTGGATGGCGTGGCGATCCCCAACCCGCTGGATTGGGCCGATCTGGCGCGGTTGCCGCTTTGCCTGCTACATCAGGGGATGCAGAACCGCCGTATTCTGGATGCGCGCCTGTCCGAACGAGGACTGGCGCTGCGGCCGCTGGTGACGGCTGACTCCTATGTTGCACTGCTGGGGCTGGTGCGGCAGGGGCGGCTCTGTTCCATCATCCCGGACAGCCATGCCAATCTGCTCGACGGGCTGGCCTGGGCACGGACGCATGCCATGCCGGCGCCGGACGAAGGCAGTCGCGTCGGCGTGATCGTGTCGGACAGCGCGCCGATGGGGCCGCTGGCGCAGGCGGTGCTGGGCGTGGCGCGCGAACTGTGTCTGCCGTCCGGCTTTCGGATTGCGTGATAGTCATTCTCTATCAACGATATCGGACTTCGATTTGACCCGCTGATGGCTCGCGCGCAGGATCATGCGCAAAATGAGCCAAAAGGCAGGGTATGATGGAAGAGTTTATCGGCGCCTGGACCGCGCGCCATGGCACGACGCGCGACGGATTATTGCCGCTGCTGCACGCGATGCAGGAAGAGGGCGGCTATATCGACGATGCGTGGGTGCCCGCGATCGCAAAGGCGCTGAACCTCAGCCGGGCCGATGTGCATGGCGTCATCACTTTCTATCATGATTTTCGCCGGATGCCGCCGGGCCGCCATGTCGTGAAACTGTGCCGGGCGGAAAGCTGTCAGGCGCGGGGCGGTGCGGCGATCGAGCAGGCGGCGGCGCAACGGCTGGGCGTGGCGATGGGTGCGGTGCGGGCTGATGGGCAGGTGGCGCTGGAGCCGGTCTATTGCCTGGGCCTGTGTGCGGTCGGTCCCAATGCGCTGGTCGATGGGCGGCCGGTGGCGCGCATCGATGCCGCCGCGCTGGAGCGGATCGCGCTGGAGGTGGCGGCATGAGCCGGGTTTTCATCAGCCGCGACATGGCTTCGGTGGCGCTGGGCGCGGACGAGGTGGCGCGCGCCTTTGCCGATGCCGGTTGCGCGGTGGTGCGCACCGGATCGCGCGGTCTGTTCAGCATCGAGCCTCTGGTCGAGGTGGAGATGGACGAGGGGCGGATCGGTTTCGGGCCGGTCGGGCCGGACGATGTGGCGGCGGTGCTGGATGGCAGCCATGCGGCGCGGTTGGGCAAGATGGAGGATTTGCCCTTCTTTGCCGGGCAACAGCGTTTCACCTTCGCGCGCTGTGGGGTGATCGATCCGCTGAGCCTGGATGATTATGCGGTATTGGGTGGCTGGGTCGGTCTGGAGGTAGCGCGGGCGCAGGCGCCGCAAAAGGTCGTCGATGCGGTCAAGGCGTCGGGCCTGCGCGGGCGTGGTGGGGCGGGATTCCCTACAGGCATCAAGTGGCAGACCGTGCTGGATGCGCCGGCGGGCGACAAATATATCGTCTGCAACGCCGACGAGGGCGACAGCGGCACCTTCGCCGACCGGATGTTGATGGAGGGCGACCCCTATTGCCTGATCGAAGGCATGGCGATCGCGGCGCATGCGGTCGGGGCAGGCTATGGCTATATCTATATCCGCTCCGAATATCCCTATTGCATCGCGACGATGCGTGCGGCGATCGAGGCGTCGGCGCACATCGTCGCGCCTTTCGTGCTGGAGGTGCGCGAGGGCGCGGGGGCCTATGTCTGCGGGGAGGAGACAGCGCTGCTCGATTCGATTGAGGGCAAGCGCGGGCAGGTGCGGGCCAAACCACCACTGCCGGCGCTCAAGGGGCTGTTCGGTCAGCCGACCGTCATCAATAATGTGCTGTCGCTGGCCGCCGTGCCGTTCATCCTGGCCGAGGGGGCGGAGGCTTATGCGGCGGTCGGCTTCGGCCGGTCGCGCGGGACCATGCCGGTGCAACTGGCGGGCAATGTGCGGCATGGCGGGCTGTACGAGATCGGGTTTGGGATCACGCTGGGCGAACTGGTGCATGACATTGGTGGCGGCACGGCGAGCGGGCGACCGGTGCGGGCAGTGCAGGTGGGCGGGCCGCTGGGCGCCTATTTCCCGCCGAGCATGTTCCATCTGCCGTTCGATTATGAGGCTTTCGCGCAGGCGGGTGGGCTGATCGGTCATGCCGGCATCACCGTGTTCGACGACAGTGTCGACATGGCGCATATGGCGCGCTTCGCGATGGAATTTTGCGCGGCGGAAAGCTGCGGCAAATGCACACCCTGCCGGATCGGATCGACGCGCGGGGTGGAGATTATGGACCGGATTATAGGCGCGCGAGAAAGCGCAAGTTCCGTTCGAGCTGAGCCTGTCGAAGCACATGCTGGCCCTTCGACAGACTCAGGGCGAACGGGGGAGGGGTATCTGAATCGAGCGCTGTATTCCCGCGCGCCCGACCGGATCAATGTGTCGATCGAAGCGCAAACCAATCTGCTGCGCGATCTGGCCGATACTATGAAATATGGATCGCTTTGCGCGCTGGGGGGCTTCACACCTTATCCGGTGCTGAGCGCGCTCGATTATTTTCCTGAGGATTTCGGCGCGGATGCGCCCGTGAAGGAGGCCGCGGAATGAGCTTTTCCCGCGAAACCGACCATGGCACGCCGCCGGCGCTGGCGACCGGCAAGGCCATCACCCTGACCATCGACGGGCAGAATGTCACCTTGCCCGAAGGCACCAGCATCATGCGCGCCGCATCGCTGCTGGGCGGCTCCATCCCCAAATTATGCGCGACCGACAATGTCGAGAGTTTCGGATCGTGCCGGCTGTGTCTGGTGGAGGTGGAGGGGCGCAACGGCTATCCCGCATCCTGCACCACGCCGGTCGCGCAGGGCATGGTGGTGCGCACCCAGACCGAGCGGTTGAAGCAGTTGCGGCGCGGCGTGATGGAACTCTATATTTCCGATCATCCGCTCGATTGCCTGACCTGCGGCGCGAACGGGGATTGCGAATTGCAGGATCAGGCGGGCGCGGTGGGCCTGCGCGATGTGCGCTATGGCTATGATGGCGCGACGAATATGGGGCAGGCGAAGGATCAGTCGAACCCTTATTTCGATTTTGATCCCAGCAAGTGCATCGTCTGTTCGCGCTGCGTGCGGGCGTGCGAAGAGGTTCAGGGCACTTTCGCGCTGACCATTGAGGGCAAGGGATTCGACTCCAAGGTATCGCCATCGCAGGGCGAGGATTTTCTGGGGTCGGAATGTGTGTCCTGCGGGGCGTGCGTGCAGGCTTGCCCGACCGCCAGCCTGATCGAGAAGGTGGTGGTGGAGATCGGCACGCCCGATCGCGCCGTCGTCACCACCTGCGCCTATTGCGGCGTCGGCTGCACCTTCCGCGCGGAAATGCGGGGGGAAGAGCTGGTGCGGATGGTGCCGTGGAAGGACGGCAAGGCCAATCGCGGCCATAGCTGCGTCAAAGGGCGCTTCGCCTGGGGCTATGCCCAGCATCAGGACCGGATTCTCAACCCCATGATCCGCGCGTCGGTGAGCGAGCCGTGGCGCGAAGTGTCGTGGGAGGAGGCGATTGCTTACACCGCGAGCGAGTTTCGCCGCATCCAGGGCAAATATGGGACGCGCAGCATCGGCGGGATCACGTCGAGCCGTTGCACCAACGAAGAAACCTTTCTGGTTCAAAAATTGATCCGGCAGGGGTTCGGCAACAACAATGTCGATACCTGCGCGCGGGTGTGCCATTCGCCGACCGGCTATGGGTTGAGCCAGACTTTCGGCACGTCGGCGGGGACGCAGGATTTCGACAGCGTAATGCATGCGGACGTGATTCTGGTCATCGGCGCCAATCCGACCGATGGACATCCGGTGTTTGCGTCGCGCATGAAGAAGCGGCTGCGGCAGGGCGCGAAGCTGATCGTCATCGATCCGCGCCGTACCGATCTGGTGCAATCGCCCCATATCACGGCGGAACATCATCTCCCCTTACGGCCCGGCACCAATGTCGCGATGCTGACCGCGATCGCCCATGTGGTCGTGACCGAGAAACTCTATGACGAAGCCTTCATCCGCGAACGGTGCGACTGGGACGAGTTCATGGATTGGGCGGAGTTCGTGTCGGAGGCGGCGCGTTCGCCCGAGGCGATCGAACCGCTGACCGGCGTGAAGGCGGAGGAGGTGCGGGCGGCCGCGCGGCTCTATGCGACCGGGGGCAATGGCGCGATCTATTATGGATTGGGCGTTACCGAACATTCGCAAGGCAGTTCGACGGTGATGGCGATCGCCAATCTCGCCATGGCGACCGGCAATGTCGGGCGTGAAGGCGTGGGCGTGAACCCGCTGCGGGGTCAGAATAATGTGCAGGGGGCGTGCGACATGGGCAGCTTCCCGCATGAGTTCAGCGGCTATCGCCATGTGTCGGACGACGCCACGCGTAGCCTGTTCGAACGGACATGGGGCGTGACGCTGGACGCCGAGCCTGGGTTGCGCATTCCCAACATGCTGGACGCGGCGACCGACGGCACGTTCAAGGGGCTGTTCGTGCAGGGCGAGGATATTCTCCAGTCCGACCCCAATACCCATCATGTCGCGGCGGGGCTGGCGGCGATGGAGTGCGTGGTGGTGCAGGATCTGTTCCTGAACGAAACCGCCAATTATGCGCATATCTTCCTGCCCGGATCGACCTTTTTGGAGAAGGACGGCACCTTCACCAATGCCGAACGGCGCATCCAGCGCGTGCGCAAGGTGATGGCGCCGCTCAATGGCTATGCCGATTGGGAGATCGTGCAATTGGTGGCGAATGCCATGGGGCTGGCTTGGACCTACGACCATCCCGCGCAGATCATGGATGAGATTGCGGCGCTCACTCCGACCTTTGCCGGCGTGCATTATGACCGGCTGGAGGCGGAGGGGTCGTTGCAATGGCCGGCCAATGATGCCGCGCCGGACGGAACGCCGACCATGCATATCGACGGCTTCGTTCGGGGGAAGGGCAAATTCGTCGTCACCGACTATGTGCCGACCGACGAGAAGACCGGGCCGCGCTTCCCGCTGTTGTTGACCACCGGGCGCATCCTGTCGCATTATAATGTGGGCGCGCAGACGCGGCGTACGGCCAATACCGCTTGGCATCCCGAGGATCGGCTGGAAATTCATCCGAGCGACGCCGACAATCGTGGCCTGAAGGATGGCGATTGGGTGACGCTGCGCAGCCGGGCGGGGGAGACGACCTTGCGCGCGCTGATTACCGAACGGGTCGCGCCGGGGGTGGTCTATACGACCTTCCACCATCCCGAGACGCAGGCCAATGTCATCACCACCGACTATTCGGACTGGGCCACCAATTGCCCCGAATATAAAGTGACGGCGGTGCAGGTGATGGCGTCCAACGGGCCGAGCGATTGGCAGCAGGATTATGCGGAGCAGGCCCGGACCAGCCGCCGCATCGTCCCGCTGGAAGCGGCGGAATAGGCGGGACATATGAGCGACGATACGCATGTCATGTCCACCACCGACAGGCTGATCTACATGGCGCACCAGATCGCCCGCAACATGGCGATGATGGGCGAGGCGAAGGCGACGGAAGCGCTGGCCGAACATCTGACCCGCTTCTGGGATCCGCGGATGAAGGCGCAGATCGTCGCCATCGCGCAGGATCAGCCCGAACGGCTTTCGCCGACGGTAGCCGCCGCAGTGGCCCGAATGGCGCAGGGCTGGCCGGCGCCCGATGTCGATGCGGCGCAGTTCAACGCGGTGGATGAGGCGGGCCATTGCGACGCCGGTTGAGCGGGATGCCGTCTGCCGCTAGGCCGTGATCATGGATGATGCCGCCGCAAGCCCCCTGACATTCGATCGTTTGACACCCGACGGCGCAACGCGGGCCGTCGAGCGGCCATTGGCGGAAGAAGTGCCGGTCGCGATCGAATATAATGGCGCGGGCTATGCGGTGTTGATGGCGACGCCGAGCGATATCGGCGATCTGGTACAAGGGTTCAGCCTGGCCGAGCGGCTGGTGAGCCGGGACGATGCGCTGCTGGACATTGATGTGCATGATACAGGCGCGGGGATCGTTGCCCGCGCGACATTGCCGCCGCATCGCACCGATGGATTATTGGATCGGGTGCGGCATCGCGCGTCCGATTCCTCCTGCGGCCTGTGCGGGATCGAGAATCTGGAGCAGGCGATCCGGCCTTTGCCGCGTGTCACCACGAGCTCACGCGCGGACCGGGCGGCCATCTTCCGCGCGCTGGATGACTTGCGCGATCATCAGCCGTTGAATGCTGCGACCGGTGCGGCGCATGCGGCGGCCTGGGTCGGCGTGGACGGCGCGATCCGGCTGGCGCGGGAGGATGTCGGCCGGCACAATGCGTTCGACAAGCTGATCGGTGCGATGGTGCGGATGGGGGCGGACTGGGACGGGGGTTTTGCGCTGCTGTCGTCGCGCTGTTCCTATGAACTGGTGGAGAAGGCGGTGCTGGCCGATTGCCCCCTACTGGTCACCATATCCGCGCCGACCCGGCTGGCGGCGGAGCGGGCCGAGGCGGCCGGATTGCCGCTGGTCGTACTGGCGCGGTCCGACGCCCTGTTGCTGCGGGGCCACAGCGACATCCGCCAAACATAGGACCGCTTGGCAGCGTCCCGGCTTTCCCTTATGGCGCGCGCTGTGGGGGAGGCATGTCTTTCCTGCAACATGATCGCGCCGGTGCCCGGAAACGGGTTAATCGGGAATGTGGTGCGGGCGTCACAAGCGCCTTAATCCACGGCTGTCCCTGCAACTGTGAGCGGATAGCGCGATGCACTGGCCCCCAAAGGGCAGCCACTGGAGCAATCCGGGAAGGCGTGCATCGTGCCGTGACCCGCGAGCCAGGAGACCGGCCGGCGCTTGGTCGCTCTTGCTTTGGTCCAGGGGATGGTCGGGGCACGGTGGTTTTCCGTCGAGCGACGCCATGCGGCCGGGGCCGCATCGGGCTGCGGACGGGATATGGCGTCATCCCCCCGAAGGCCCGACCGCTTTCGGGCGGACGCCCCTGCCGACGTCGCACCGACGCTTTAGGGGCAATGACAATGTTGAAATATGGACTTTCGCTGGTGGCTCTGGTTGCTGCCAATCCGGCCTTGGCGCAGGCGGACGACGATATCGTCGTGACCGCCGCGGGCATCGAGCAGTCGCGCGACGAGGTCGGTCAGGCGATCACCGTGATCGACGCGGATACGATCAAAACGCGGCAGGCGATCGACGTGGTGGACCTGCTGGCGACGACGCCGGGCGTGCGTTTCAACCGCAACGGCACCGTCGGTGCGCAGACCGGCGTGTCGCTGCGCGGCGCGGAAACGACGCAGACGCTGGTGCTGATCGACGGGGTGAAGGTGAACGACCCCAGCGGCATCGGTGACGGCTATGATTTCGGCCCGCTGCTGACCGGGAATATCCGCCGGATCGAGGTGCTGCGCGGGTCCAACTCGGTGGTGCATGGCAGCCAGGCGATCGGCGGCGTGGTCAACATCATGACCGGCGTGCCGGCCGATGGCTTCGGCGCCAACGCTTCGGCCGAATATGGCTATAGCGACACGTTTAGCGCCAAGGCCGACATATCCGGTACCGCCGGTATCGCGTCGGGCGGCGTGGGCGCTGCCTATTTCCGCACCGATGGCATTTCGTCGGCCGCCAACGGCACAGAGCGCGACGGCAGCGAGAATATCGCCGCCAATGCACGATTGAAGCTGGCCTTTTCGGACAGCCTGAGCCTCGACCTGCGCGGCTACTATATTCATGCCGATCTGGACGTGGATGGCTTCCCGGCGCCGGCCTATGCTTTGGCCGATACGCCCGAAGTCGCCATTACCGACCAATATGTCGGCTATGCCGGCATCAACCTTGCGCTGCTGGACGGCAAGCTGACCAATCGGGCGGCCGTCACCTGGATGCGCAACGATCGCGACTATTATTCGGCGCGCGGCGCGGATGTCGATTATGGTTATAGCGGCACCAACCTGCGCTTCGAATATGAAGGCGTCTATGCACCGGTCGATCAGGCCAAGTTGGTCTTCGGTTACGAGCATGAGCGGCCGGACTATGATTATTTCGGCTTCGGCAGCACGACGAGCGCGAAGATCAACATCGACAGCGTCTATGCGCTGGCGATCGTGAAGCCCTTCACGGGCCTGGCCGTCACCGGCGGTGTGCGTCATGACGATCATAGCCAGTTCGGCGGCGCGACCACCTTTGGCGCCAACGCCAATTATTCGCCCAATGGCGGCGCGACCAATGTACGGCTGAGCTATGGCGAGGGGTTCAAGGCGCCGTCGCTCTATCAGTTGTACGACACGTTCAGCGGCAACAGGGCGCTGACCCCCGAACGGTCGAAAAGCTATGATATCGGTTTCGACCAGCGGCTGGATGGTGGCCGGGCGGTGCTGTCGGTCACGGCGTTCCAGCGCGATACCCGCAACCAGATCAATTATGACGTCTCGCTTCCGCCCTTTGGTGGCTACGCCAATCTGGACCGGACCCGCGCCAAGGGCGTGGAAGCCTCGATCGCCTTGAAGCCGGTGGACGCGCTGACCGTGACGGGCAGCTACTCCTATGTCGATGCGCGCGACCGGTCGGCCGGATCGGCCACCTATGGCAATCGCCTTGCCCGCCGCGCCGCCAATGCGGTGAGCGTGTCGGCCGACTATGTCTGGCCCTTCGGCCTGTCGACCGGCGCGACCGTCACGATGGTGGGCGACAGTTTCGACAATGCGGCGAACACGCGCCGGCTGGATGGCTATGCGCTGGCCGGCATCAGGGCCTCCTTCCCCGTGGGCGAGCAGCTCGAAGTCTATGGTCGCGTCGACAATCTGACCGATGAGAATTACCAGACGGCCTATGGTTACGGCACCTATGGCCGCGCTGCCTATGGCGGCGTGCGTGTCCGCTTCTGAGGGCTTTTGGCTGGGGTCAGCGCGGCGCGTTCAGGCGCGCCGTGATGGCCCTTGCCGCCTGCACATAGGCCGGGCCGCCGCACACGGTCCAGCTTTGCGGCAGGCTGATGCGCGGGATGGTGCGCAGCGCGGGATGGTGCAGCATTTCCGTGCCCTGATCGACCACCCGGTCGGTCGCGCTTTCCACGATCAGCCAGTCGGGGCGAGCGGCGACCATTTCCTCCAGCGATATCTGCGCCAGCATCGGCTTGCCGAGCCGGCTGGCGAGATTGGTGAGGCCAACGCGATGCATGAGATCGTCGATCAACGTGCCGGTGCCGGTCATATAGCCGCGCCGCTGATAATAGGCCGCGACCTTATCCCGGCCAATATGGGGCAGGGTGGCAAGATCGCGGTTCATGCCGGCGATCAGCGCTTCGCCCCGGTCGGCATGGCCGATGGCGCGCGCGACCTGACGGATCTGGTCGAGGATCGCGCCATAGCTTTCCGCACTGGCGAGGCCGAGCGTGCGCCAGTCGCCCGGCGGGGCACCGGCGACCTTGTCGGGGCCGATCGGATAGCCCAGGATCAGGTCGGGCTGGATCGCCAGCACTTCTTCCGACGGCCGGCGCAGGATTCGAAACCCGCGCGCCTTGTCCGCCGCCGCCGACAAGGTGGGGTCGCGGGCATTGCTGCTGAGCGCGGCGATCTGACCCGGATCGGCCAGTGCGAGCAGATATTGGTCGGCGCAGACATTGAGCGATACGATCCGACGTGGAGGCGCAGCCGCGCCGCTGAGCGCGAACAGGGCGGTCGCCGCAAGGATCATTCGGCCGATCATCCCCACCGCCTTAACAAGCACAGGCAAGGAGGCAAGCCATGAGCGCAGGCCGCTATCATCCCCTGTTGATCCCCGGCCTGGCGCTGATCGTCGTCGGCGCGGCCTTCGCCTCCATATTTCTGGGCGCGGTGACGATCAGCCCGACGCGCATCTGGGCTGTACTGACCGGTGGCGGCGACATGATCGCCCGCACCATCATATTGGACCTGCGCCTGCCGCGCATGCTGCTGGGCCTGCTGGTCGGCGCGATGCTGGGCGTGGCGGGGGCGGCGTTGCAGGGCTATCTGCGCAATCCGCTGGCCGAACCATCCGTGCTGGGCGCATCCAATTCGGCGGCACTCGGGGCAGTCTGCGCGCTCTATTTCGGCCTGTCCGAACTGCATCCGCTGGCATTGCCGTTGCTGGCCATCCTGGGCGGGGCGATCGCGATCCTGACGCTGTTCCTGCTGTCGGGATCGGCGGAAAGCCCGCTGACGCTGATCCTGGCCGGCATCGCCGTATCGACGCTGGCGGGGGCGGGGATCAGCCTGGCGCTCAACCTGTCGCCCAACCCCTTCGCCGCGATGGAAATCATGAGCTGGCTGTTGGGGAGCCTGGAAAATCGCAGCTATGACCATGTCTGGATCGCGCTGCCCTGCGTCATCGTCGGCGCGGCATTGCTGCTGGCCGACGGGCGGACGCTGGACGCGCTGACATTGGGGGAGGAAGGCGCGCAGGCGCTGGGCGTCAACCTGTCGGCGGCGCGGCTGCGCATGATGCTGGGCGTGGCGATCGGCGTGGGCGGCGCTGTGGCGGTGTCCGGTTCGATCGGCTTTATCGGCCTGATCGTGCCGCATCTGGTCCGGCCGCTGACCGACCGGTCGCCATCGGCCGTGCTGCTGCCCTCGCTGCTGGGCGGGGCGGCGCTGCTGACGCTGGCGGATATCGGCGTGCGGCTGATCCCGTCGACCAACGAACTGAAGCTGGGCGTGGTCACGGCGTTGCTGGGCGTCCCGGTCTTTCTTGTCCATCTGATGCGGGAGCGGCGGCTATGGTGACGATCGTTGCGGAAGGGCTGTCGGTCCGGCTGGGGCGCCATGCGGCGGTTCGGAATGTCGGCGTGACGATGGCGCCGGGGACGTTGGTGGGCGTGATCGGCCCCAATGGCGCAGGCAAGTCCACATTGATCCGCGCGCTGCTGGGGCTGGTAAAGCCGGAAGCCGGGCAAGTGTTGATCGATGGGCGCAATGTCGCCGGGCTGGATCGGCAGAGCGTGGCGAGGTCGATCGCCTATCTGCCGCAGGGTCAGACGCTGCACTGGCCGCTGGGTGTCGAGCGGCTGGTGGCGCTGGGACGGTTGCCGCATCTGGGCCCGCTGTCGCGCCTGTCGGCAGATGACGCGGCGGTGATCGAGGCGGCGATGGCGCGGGCCGATGTGCTGCATTTGAAAGGCCGGGTCGCGACCGAATTGTCGGGCGGTGAGCGCGCGCGCGTGCTGCTGGCGCGGGCATTGGCCGTGGGCGCGCGAGCGCTGATCGCGGACGAGCCGCTGGCCGCGCTCGACCCCGGACATCAGATCGACGTGATGGACCTGCTGCGGGCCGAGGCGCGGGACGGGGCGCTGGTGGTGACGGTGCTGCACGACCTCAGCATGGCGGCGCGCTATTGCGACCGGCTGCTGCTGATGGATGATGGCGCGCTGGTCGCGGACGGCGCGCCGATGGATGTGCTGACGCCCGACATATTGGCGCGCGTCTATGGCGTGACCGCCCGGATCGAGCGGGACGGGGACGTGCCGCTGATCCTGCCGATGGGGCGGGTCCGCTAAATCCTCCCCCTTGCGGGGGAGGATCGTCTTTTACTCGCCGAAGCCGCGCGGGGGGGGGTCGATCACGGTGATGGCGCCGGCGCCGACTTCGCCGACTTCCAGCGCGCGTTCGGCAACGCCCGCGCGGTTGAAGCGGAAGGCACCGTCAATGCCGGAAAAGCCACCGGCATCGCGCAGGCGGGCCGCCGGGAAGGGGGAGCCGGGCTTCCAGTCCTGCGCGATGCGGACGGTCAGCAGCACCGAATCATAGCCGAGCGACGACAGGCGGAAAGGCGCGCTGCCGTAGCGGGCGCGATATTTGTTGGCGAGCTGGCGATAGAGCGTGTCGGACACGCTGGCGAACCAAGCGCCACGCAGCACAGGGCTTGCGGCCAGCGCGGTGTCGGTGTTCCAGAGTTCCGTGCCCAACAGGCGCGCGGTGGCGCCGCCATTCTTGCGCACGATCGGCGCGACCTGCAACGCAACCCGGCCGCTGTCGGCGATGAGCAGCGCGTCATAGCTGGATGACGCCTGAAGCTTCTTCACCGCAGCGGTGATGGAGGCGGGCGATCGGTCGAAGGTCTGCATCGACACGACGGTGCCGCCGGCCTGCTCGACCGCGCGCAGCATGGCGTTGCCGGCCCGTTCGCCATAGACGCCACGCGGCACCAGCGCGCCGAAGCGGGTCAGACCCTTGTCCTTGGCATAATCGACGACGCGGTCGATCGACTGGGCGGTGTTGTAGCCCAGCACATAGACGCCGCTGCCCGCGATGCTGGCATCGTTGGAGAAGCTGACGACCGGCACATTGGCGCGCGCGGCGATAGGCCCGATGATGCGGGCATCCTCCGCCAGCAAGGGGCCAAGGATCAGGCGGTTGCCGTCGGCCAGTGCCTTGTTGACGGCGGCCGCCGCGCCCAGCGCCGTGTCATAGGTGGTGATGCGCACCCGGTCGGTCTTGGTATCCAGCAGCGCCAGCGTGGTGGCGTTGGCGATCGACTGGCCCACGCCCGCATTGGTGCCGGTCATCGGCACCAGCAGCGCGACGCGATGACGCGCGGTGTCGGTCGGCAGGCCCTGCACCACTTCGGGGCCGGTCGGCTGGGTGGGGCCAGTGGGCGCGACTGGTCCCGGCCCCTTGGGCACGATCGACTGACAGGCGGCCAGGAACAGCGCCGCCCCCATGAAGGCGATCCGTGCGCCCCTTTTTGCGGCGGCGAACATGTTTGCTTGCCGGGGGGCATCCGTCTCTGTCATCTGGCGTCCTTATGGAAACTGAACCTTCAGGGCTTGAACCCGGGCTTTATATCGTGGCGGGGCCAATCGGCAACCTTGGTGACCTTACGCCGCGCGGGGCGGAAGTCCTGCGGTTGGCCGATGTGGTCGCCGTGGAAGATACACGGGTGAGCGCGCGCCTGCTGCGCCATGCCGGGTCGGACCGGCCGATGGTCCCCTATCATGATCATAGCGCGGAAAATGTGCGGCAGCGACTGGTGGAGCGGATGGGCCACGAATCGGTCGCCTTGCTTTCGGATGCGGGGACGCCGCTGATTTCCGATCCGGGGTATAAGCTGGTGCGCGACGCGCGGGCGGCGGGGCGCAGGATCACGACCCTGCCCGGCCCCAGCGCGGCGATCGCGGCGCTGACGCTGTCGGGGCTGCCGACCGATCGTTTCCTGTTCATGGGTTTCCTGCCCAGCAAGGCGAAGGCGCGGGGTGATGCGCTGGACGAGGTGGCGGCGCTGCGGGCGACCTTGGTCTTTTACGAAAGCGGGCCGCGCCTGTCGGACAGTCTGGCGTCGATGGCCGCGCATCTGGGCGACCGGGATGCTGCGGTCAGCCGGGAAATCAGCAAGACGTTCGAGGAGACGGCGACGGGGACGTTGACCGAATTGTCCGCCCGCTACGCCGATGCGCCGCCCAAGGGGGAGATCGTCGTGACCGTCGGACCGCCCGGAGAAGCACCACCGGCGAGCGCGGAAGATGCCGACGCGGCGTTGCTCGAGGCGCTGACGCGGTTGCCGGTATCGAAGGCGGCGGGCGAGGTGGCGAAGAAGCTGGGTCTGGACCGGCGGACGCTCTACGACCGGGCGACGGAATTGAAGGCCGCGGAAGCCGAGGAATGAGCAAACAGCAGGCGGAGAAGCGCGGGCGTCAGGCCGAACGCATCGCCGCCTGGTGGCTGCGGCTGAAAGGCTGGCAGATTGTGGGCCGCCGCATGCGGACCCCGGCGGGCGAGGTCGATCTGGTCGCGCGACGCGGCAGCATGATCGCCTTCGTCGAGGTGAAGGCGCGGGGGAGTGCGGCGGACCTCAACCTGGCGATCGACGAGCGCAGGCTGGCGCGGGTCGCAGCGGCGGCGGAAATATTGTGGCATGATCTGGCGAAACCGGGCGATGATATGCGAATCGACGTCATCCTCCTTGCGCCGGGCCGCGCGCCGCGCCATCTGGCCAATGTCTGGCATGGGGGATAGGCGTCTCGCTTCCCCGTTCGTCCTGAGTTGCCGCCGAGCTAAGTCGAGGTGGCGTATCGAAGGATGGGTGCTGGGCGATGCTTCGATACGGGACTTCGGCTTCGCTCAGTCCCTACTCAGCACGAACGGATATGGAAGGAAGCCGCGCGCATGACCGAACTCAACCCCCTGACCGTCGCGATGCAGATGGACCCCATGGAGGGGATCAAGATCGGGGGCGATTCGACCTTCCACATCATGCTGGCGGCGCAGGCGCGGGGGCACAGGCTCTATCATTATCTGGCGCCGGACCTGACCTTCCGCGACGGCCGGGTGCTGGCGCAGGCGCGGCCGGTGAAGGTGCAAAAGGTGCAGGGCGACCATTTCGCGTTCGGTGAGCCGGAGCTGCTGGATCTGGGCCGCGACGTCGATGTCGTGTGGATGCGGCAGGATCCGCCCTTCGACCTCAGCTACATCACGGCCACCCATTTGCTGGAACGGGTGCAGGATGAGACTTTGGTGGTGAACGATCCCGCCAGCGTCCGCAACGCGCCTGAAAAACTGTTCGTGCTGGATTATGCGCGCTTCATGCCGCCAACGATGATCACTCGCGACCTGGCCCAGGTGAAGACGTTTCTGGCCGAGCATGGCGAGATCGTGGTGAAGCCTTTGTACGGCAATGGCGGCGTGGCGGTGTTCCATGTCGGCAGCAACGGCGCGAACCTGTCGTCGCTGGTGGAACTCTTCAACGCGTCATGGGTCGAACCCTTCATGGTGCAGGCCTTCATCCCCGGCGTCGCGGAAGGCGACAAGCGGATCGTGCTGATCGACGGAGAGGTCGCGGGCGCGGTCAACCGCATTCCGGGCAAGGGTGAGATCCGATCGAACCTGGCTGTCGGCGGATCGGCGGCCAAGACCGAATTGACCGATAAGGAGCGCGAAATCTGCGCCGCGCTTGGCCCGGAACTCAAGGCGCGCGGGCTGTTGTTCGTGGGGATCGACGTGATCGGCGGCGAATGGCTGACCGAAATCAACGTGACCTCGCCGACCGGCATCGTGTCGATCGACGCGTTCGACGGCACGGATACGGGCGGGCTGATCTGGGATGCGATCGACGCGCGATTGGCAGCGCGGGCGGCGGCGTGAGGCCATGCACCCCGTTCAACCGTTCGTCCTGAGTAGCCATTGAGCCTGTCGAAATGGCGTATCGAAGGATTTTTTGCGTGACGCTTCGATACGAGGCTTCGACAGGCTCAGCCTCTATTCAGCACGAACGGGTTTAGGGATATGACCGACTGGGTGCTCCGCCTGATCGACGCGGGTGGATATTGGGGGATCTTCTTTCTGATGATCCTGGAAAATGTCTTTCCGCCGATCCCGTCCGAACTGATCATGGGCATTGGTGGCATTCGCGTCGGCCAGGGGCGGATGGCGATGGAATGGCTGCTGCTGGCCGGCACCATCGGCACCACCATCGGCAATTATTTCTGGTATCTGGTCGGCCATATGCTGGGCTTTGCCCGGTTGAAGCCATTGGTCGATCGCTATGGCCGCTGGGCGACGCTGGAATGGCGCGATGTCGAGGCGCTGGACCGGCTGTTCGGCAAATATGGCCAGATCGTCGTCTTCGTGTTTCGCTTCATGCCGGCGTTCCGCACGATGATATCGCTGCCGGCCGGGCTGTTCCGCATGGGGCATGTCCGTTTCCTGTTGTGGACCACCGGCGGGGCGCTGATCTGGAACGTCATCCTGGCCTATGCCGGCTATGTGCTGGGGCAGAATTTCCGCAACATCGATCATTATGTCGGGCCGGCTGCGACCGCCTGCGTCGTCGGGGCGGTGCTGCTCTATCTCTGGCGGCTCGCGACCTGGCGGCCCAAAGGCTAGAAGGGGATCTTCACCCCCACCATCACCCGTTGGGAGGTGGTGCCGTTGCTGAAGCTTTGGCTTTCGGCACGGACATTGCCCTTCACCTTGCCGAACAGCCCCATTTCCGCGCGGCCGAGTGGCGGTTCGCTATTCAATGGGACAGGCTCGTTATCGACCCGCTGGCTCTGGCGGCGCGCGGTGACGACGATGGCGTTGGCGTCAGGTGAGGGCTTCACCTTCTTCAGGTCGAAATCGGCAGGAATGTCGGCGGCGCCGACGCTTTGCAGGGCCAATATCAGACGCAGCATCATCGCATTCCCCTTCGGGCCGAGGAAGATGCAAGCTGTCCTGCGATTGCGGCCGATATAAGGCGATTTCAGGCGCGCGGGTGGGCGTTGCGGTAGATGTCGAGCAGATGGGCGGCATCGACCTGCGTGTAGATTTGGGTCGAGGACAGGCTGGCATGGCCTAGCAGTTCCTGAAGGGAGCGCAGGTCCGCGCCGCGGCCGAGCAGATGGGTCGCGAAACTATGGCGTAGCGCATGCGGCGTGGTGCGGTCCGACAGGCCGAGGCGCCCGCGCGCGCCCTGCACTGCGCGGCGGATCAGCGCGGGGGAAAGCGGCCCTCCGCGCGCACCCCGGAACAAAGGCTCGTCTCGGGCCGGCGGATAGGGGCAGAGGTCGAGATAGGCGGTGATCGCGTCGCGCACCTGCGGCAGCAAGGGCACGATGCGGGTCTTGTTCCGCTTGCCGGTGACGCGCAGCGTATCGGCCAGCGGCAAAATGTCGCCGTTCAGGCCCATCGCCTCCCCGATGCGCAGGCCCGCGCCATAGAGCAGCAACAGCACCGCCCAGTCGCGTGCGCCGATCCAGCCGTCGCGGGCGGTTTCGGCGATATCCTGCGCCAGCGCGATCGCTTCGTCGGGGGAGATGGGGCGGGGTAGGCCACGCTTGACCCGTGGGCCTTTGAGATGCGGCACGCGGGCATCGTCGCCGCCGACGAAATTCAGGAAACCGCGCACGGCGGACAGTTCACGCGCGGCGGACAGGTTGCCGATGCCGTCGGCGCGGCGGCTGGACAGGAAAGCGCGCAGGTCGGCCTGATCGAGGCTGGCGAGCATGGTGGCGGTGACGGCTTCCCCGCGATGCTCCGCGAGGAAGGCGATCAACCGCTCCGCCGTGGCGATATAGGCGCGCACGGTGTGGGTGGAACGGCGCCGATCAAGCGCGAGATGCTGGCGCCAGCGTTCGGGGAGGGCAGCGCTCATGTTGGAAAAGCCGCGCTTAACTTCGCACATTTCCCCCTGAATGCGACATTTTGGAACAGGAGTTGGACATATTGTTGCGAGGTGGGCGAGGGTGAGGAGGGGTGCGGCGTCGGCATGGGGGAAGCATAGCAGAGAGGGGCGGAGTAGGACAGTTGAACGGCGGGTAGGGGTAGCTAGCGGAATGGCTGCTTGCCTTAACCCTCTCCCGTTTTTCACGGGAGAGGGTTGGGTGAGGGCCTTTTTCTTGCTGGCAGAGAGTGCTTGGTCAGAAAGAAAAAAAAGACCCTCACCGACTGCGACTAGGCAGCAGGCTGCCAAGTCTTCGTTGCCTCTCCCGCGAAGGCGGGAGAGGGTCAAAGGGGCGTTCGACTTTGGTCGATTGCAGTCATACCCTCTTTCGTCATGCCGGGCTTGACCCGGCATCCCGCTTCTCTCGCGGTACGCTGCGTCCAGAAAAGCGGGGCCCCGGATCAAGTCCGGGGTGACGACCAAGCTAAGTCTCGCTTTTGCTGTTTCAAGACATGCCGCCTCGGCGATTGCCCCGCCGCCCACCCTTGAAATCCGCGCGTAAATGGGCACATGGGTGGGCATGGCACCTCCCTTCGATCCGGCCGACCTGCCGACCGGCGTCATGATGGCGCTCAGCCCTCTGGTTCATCGCGTGCTGGCGCCCAATCCGTCGCCTTTCACCTATACGGGCACGCAGACCTATATCGTCGGCGCGCAGGCGGTGGCGGTGATCGACCCGGGGCCGGACGATGCCGATCATCTGGCGGCGCTGACCGCCGCGATTGCGGGGCGGCCGGTGGTGGCGATATTATGCACCCATACCCATCGCGACCATAGCCCCGCCGCGCGGCCGTTGAGCGACCTGACCGGCGCGCCGGTCATCGGTTGCGCGCCGCTGACGCTGGACGATGACGGGCCGCGCGCGGATGCGGCTTTCGACGCCGATTATCGGCCAACCCAAGTGCTGGCCGATGGCGATCAGGTAAGTGGTCCGGGATGGACGTTGGCGGCGGTGGCGACACCGGGCCATACGTCCAACCATCTATGTTTCGCCCTGCTGGAGGAAAAGGCGCTGTTCAGCGGCGATCATGTGATGGGCTGGTCCACCAGCGTCATTTCGCCGCCCGATGGCGACATGACCGATTATATGCGGTCCATGCAGTTGCTGCTGGGCCGCGACGATGTCGTCTATTACCCGGCCCATGGCGAGCCGATCGAGAATCCGCAGCGGTTGGTGCGCGGGATGATGGGGCATCGCAAGCAGCGGGAGGGGCAGATATTGCGCTTCCTCGAACGCAATGGCGACAGCGCCATCCCGGACATGGTGGCGGAGATGTACAAGGGCGTCGATCCGCGCCTGCATGGCGCCGCCGGACGATCGGTGCTGGCGCATCTGATCGACCTGGGCGGTCGGGGACTGGCCGAACCCACCGGGGACGGTCGATGGCAGATGCGTTGACAGGCGCATTGAAACGCTATGCCGGGCCGATCGGCGCCGCGTTGCTGATCCTGTTCGTGGGCGCGGCGATGCTGGTCGGCTGGCAGCGCTATAATCGCGACTATGTCGTGGCGGTGGAGGATGACGGGTCGGCGGTGACGAAGATCATCGCCGAAAAGATCGCCGGCACCAGCGACCTGCGCGTGTCGCGGCTGAACGGTGTGGTCCAGAGTACGGCGCAGGATGTGCGCGGCTTTGGCTGGCTGAAATCCGACCAGGTGGTGAAGATGCCCTATTCGGTCGACTATTTCATCGACCTGTCGGGCCTGACCGCGCGCGATCTGGAATGGGATGCAAAGAGCCGGACGCTGATCGTGAACGCGCCGGACGTGAAGCCGGACAAGGCCAATGTGGACGAAGCGCGCCGGACTTTGGTGCGCACCAGCGGCATGTTCGTCACGCGCGAGGCGGGCGAGGCATTGAGCCGCAAGGCGTCCGCCCATGCGCAGGCGCGGGCGGAAGCCTCCGCCCGGTCGCCCGAACGCATGGCACAGGCGCGCGAATATGGACGCAATGCGACGGCCAGGCTGATGAGTGCGCCGCTGGCCGCGATGGGTTTTGGCGATGCGCGGGTGATCGTGACCTTCCCGTCGGAGCGCAGGGCGGATCATCGCGAGCAATGGGACGTCACCACACCGATCAACGAGGTACTGGCAAACCGGAGACAGGCCCGCTAGGGCGCGCGGTAAGCCCGCTTTGCAGGGACGCAGGAGTTACAGGGTATGAACGCTTTCACCGGGATTCCGCAGGGCACCGACCTGCGTGCTGAAATCGAGCGGTTGCGCAAGGAGCGCAATGCCGTGATCCTTGGCCATTATTATCAGTCGCCCGAAATTCAGGATCTGTCCGATTTCGTCGGCGATAGCCTGGAACTGTCGCGCAAGGCGGCGGAGACGGACGCCGACGTCATCGCTTTCTGCGGCGTGCGCTTCATGGCGGAAACGGCCAAGATCCTGTCGCCGGACAAGATCGTCGTGCTGCCGGACATGGACGCCGGTTGCAGCCTGGAAGACAGCTGCCCGCCGGCCCAGTTCAAAGCGTTTCGCGAGGCGCATCCCGATCATATTGCGCTCAGCTACATCAACTGTTCGGCCGAGGTGAAGGCGCTGTCCGACATCATCGTGACGTCTTCGTCCGCTGAAAAGATTCTGGCGCAGATCCCTAAGGATCAGAAGATCATCTTCGGCCCCGACAAGCATCTGGGCGGGTACCTCAAGCGCAAGCTGGGCCGCGACATGCTGTTGTGGCCGGGCGTGTGCATCGTGCATGAGGCGTTCAGCGAGACGGAGTTGCTGAAGCTGAAGGCCGTCCACCCCGATGCGCCGATCGCCGCGCACCCCGAATGTCCGCCCTATATCGTCGATCATGCCGATTATGTCGGGTCGACCAGCGGCATCCTGGACTTTGCCAAGACGATGCCCGGCGACACGCTGATCGTGGCGACCGAACCGCATATCATCCACCAGATGCAGAAGTCCGTGCCGGACAAGAATTTCATCGGGGCGCCCGGTGCGGACGGCAACTGCAACTGCAACATCTGCCCCTATATGGCGCTCAACACGATGGAGAAGCTGTATCTGTCGCTCCGCGACTTGCAGCCGCGCATCGAAATGGACGAGACGCTGCGGTTGCAGGCGAAGAAGAGTCTGGACCGGATGCTGGAAATGGCCAGCGGCACGGTAGGGCAGGGCGATGTGGGCGCGCGGCCCTGACATGACCGCCTTCTCCCTACCCGGTTTCGACCTTGATGCTTTCGTGGCGGCCACGCTGGCCGAAGATCTTGGCCCCGATGGGCGCGATGTGACCAGTGAGGCGGTGATCCCTGCCGATGCGGTGTTCGACGGGGTGATGGACAGCCGGGACGATGTGACGCTGGCGGGGTTGCCGATCGCGGTAGCGTTCTTCCGGGCGCTGGATCCGGAGGTCGAGATCGAACTGCTGCATCGCGATGGCGATCGGGTGACGGCCGGGACCGACATCCTGCGCATCCGGGGCAAGGCGCGGGCGATGCTGACGGCGGAGCGGTCCGCGCTCAATACGGTGCAGCATCTGACCGGCATCGCGACGATGACGCGGGCCTATGTCGATGCGATCCTGGGGACCGGCGCGACCTTGCTCGACACACGCAAGACTATTCCGGGGCTTCGGGTGCTGGAAAAATATGCCACGCGGCAGGGCGGCGCGACCAATCATCGCATGGGCCTGTGGGATGCGGCGATGATCAAGGACAATCATGTCGCCGTCGCCGGATCGGTCGACGAAGCGGTGCGCCGCGCGGCGGCGGCGGGCGTCGAGCGGATCATCGTCGAGGTCGACCGGGTGGACCAGATCGAGCCGGCGCTGGCCGCTGGCGCCACCCATTTGCTGCTCGACAATATGGATGCGCCGACGCTGCGCGGGGCCGTGACGCTGATCGGTGGGCGGGTGCCGACCGAATCCTCGGGCGGGGTCACGCTGGACACGATTCGCGCCAAGGCGGAAACGGGCGTCACCTATATCAGCGTCGGCCGACTGACCCAGTCGGCGCCGGCGGCCGACATCGGACTGGATTTCGCTTATGCTTAAAATGCTGCTGCCCCTCATCGCGATCGCCATGCCGGGCGTGGCCATGGCACAGGCCAATCAGTGCCGCCTGCCGGAAGTGATCGCGCGGCCGAAGATCGAGGGGCCGACGGCCGATGATCCCAAGCGGGTGCTGCCGATCGGCTATTATACGCTCGCCGTCAGCTGGGCGCCGCAATATTGCAAGACGTCGCGGGGCGGTGCGCGCGATGCGTTCCAGTGCCAGTCGGGCAATGATTTCGCCTTCACCCTGCATGGGTTGTGGCCGGACGGCTATGGGCAGGAATGGCCGCAATATTGCAAGGCTTCGGGTGTCCTGCCGCGTAAGGTGGTCCGCGATCACCTCTGTTCGACGCCGTCGGTGCAGCTGATCCAGCATGAATGGGAAAAGCACGGCACCTGCATGCCGACCAATCCGACCAAATTCTTCGCCCTGTCGCGCAAGCTTTATCAGGGGCTGCGCTATCCCGACATGGCGGCGCTGGCTGCGCGGCCGACCTTGTCGGCGCGGGATTTCGCGCAGGCCTTTGCAGCGGAGAATAAGGGGATGGTCGCGGACGGCATTCGCCTGAACGTGACGCGCGACGGCGCGCTCAGCGAAGTGTGGATCTGCATGAACCGCAACTATCGCTACATCAGCTGCCCGCCGCAGCAGGGCGGGGTGAAGGACCGGGCGCAGTTGCGGATCGAACCGAAGGCCTGATTATGCGTCGATCGTCACCGTCGCGGGATGGTGGCGATCGAGATGCTTGCGGATGATGCGCAGATTCTTGGTGTTCGACTTGTAGAGAAAGTCGAACAGGTCGCCGGCGAAGGGAATGGCGCCGATCACCGTATCCACGCCGACATTGGCGGCCATGCGGGTGATCTGCCATTTCGACATGCCAAGGTTCCGGGCTTCCCACACGATCCAGGCGCCCATGGCGGCGGTGGCAAGATCGCCCACCACCGGGACCAGCCCGACCAGACTGTCGAGGCCCACGCGATATTTGGTGCCCGGAATGACGAACAGCCCTTCCAGCACCGCCTCCATCGCTTCGATCCGACGGCGGATCGAGGCGGGGTCGCGGCCGAAACCGGGCATTTCGCGCGCGATACGGTCGAACTGGTCCTGGGAAATCGCCATCTGAAAATTCTCCTCGGCCCCCTTAATTGGTGGTGCGCAAGAGATGGTTCAATGGGTGGCGCGCGCGGGCGGATAATTGGAAGCCGGTGAGGCGCTTCGACACCAGCGACCAGCGCACCGGCGCCCCCAGAGGGATATAGCCGTTGTGGCCGACCATCTGCGCCTCCGCCTCGGCGATGCGGGCGACCCGTTCGTCCATGGTCGGGGCCAGGCTGGCAGCGTGAAGCTGCGCATCGGCGGCATCGCTGCAATGGATTTTCCGCGCGCAACCGATACGGCCCAGATACCAGAGCGCGCTGTCATAGGCGGCGACTTCATCGACCAGCCGCAGATCGGCTTCGGCGGTGAGCGCCACGCGCCGGATGGGCAGGCCGATGGTGGCGAGGTCGCGGCGCAGCATGCCGAACAATAAGGTGGCACCGGGGCCGCGTGGTAGGGCGATGCGCAGCGGCGGCGGCGCACGGTTATCGGCGCGCCAGCGGGTGACGCTGGCCCCGGCCTGCGCGCGCCGCTGGTCGAGCGGCAGCCCCGCCCAGTCGGGATCGGTGGGCGCGCGGCCAAGGTCCATCTGATCGGGCAGCAGCCGCTCGCTGGTCGCCCAGCCGCCCAGTGGGAAGAGGGCGGGCAGCTGGCTGCGGTCGATGCTCATGTTAATCGCGGCGCGGATGGCCGGATCGTCCAGCAGCTTGCCCTGACCGGTGACCGCAAGGCCGAGCAGGCCGTTGACCGGATCGACCCGGACGCTGTTCCGGTCGACACCGGCCGGCACCAGCAGCGGCAGGTCGGTAAAGCGGCCACCCAGCACCAGCGCGGCATCCCTTTCCCGGAAGCGGATGATCGCCAGCGCAGCACGTTCGGCGCGCAGAACCAGCGTTTGGGAAGGGGATGGCGGTTCGTCGGGGTCGTCACCGGTCGTGCGGTCCACGGGCGTCAGATAAGAGGCGTTGCCCTTGGTCGCGCGGCGATAGGGGCCGGTGCCGCCGTCGCGCGACAGCACGGCCATCTGCGGCTGAGCCAGCATTTGCAGCACATAAGGGCGCGGGGCGGTCAGGCGGATTTCGATCACTTCGCCGGTCATCGGCACGACCGACTGCACCACATCGAGCGGACCGTCCGGGTCGAGCCGGCGCAGCGATTCGATTCGCGCCATCAGCATGCGGGCGACATCGGGGGCGGTGACGCGCGCGCCATTGGCCCAGAAAGCGCGGCGCAGGCGGAAAATATAGGATCGCCCGTCATCCTCCACGATCCAGCGCTGTGCCAGCGCGGGCAGGATTTCCCCGCTGGCGTCGAAGGCGACCAGCCCTTGTGCCGTCGCCTCCAATATCAGCTTGGCGCCAGGGTCGGGCAGATGGAGCAGCGGTTTCGCGAAATCGTCTTTATCGCCCAGTACGCTCACGACGACCGGCCCCTTGCCCTCGTCCGAACAGCCGCTTGCGAGCAGGGCCAGCCCCGCTCCGGCGACCAGCGTGGCGCGGCGGCAAGACCGGGCGAAGGGGGTGAAGATGAACATGCTGATCGAAGGCTTAGAGCATTTGGGGGGCAGGTGGAAACACCCGAAGGGCAGGAAGACGCGCCCATCGCGATAAGCCAGCGATGACGGACCTCCCGCTGCCATGCACCCGCGACGCTTCTCGACCATTCCTCCACCGCTGTCATCAAAGTGAGATGTAAATGTCATTTTCACGTCATCAAACTGACATAATGCTCCGCCGCATTCGGATCGGAGGCGGGGCCATGACAGGATCAAGATGGAAAGGCGCGATGCTGGCGGTAAGCCTGATCGCCCTGATGCCGGAGGTGGCGCAGGCGCAGAGCAACGCCGCGTTGCAGCAGCAGATAGACGAGTTGAAGGCGCAGGTGCAGGCGCTCACGTCCGCGCTGGCCGCCAGCAGGAATGCGCCGGCGCCAGGTCCGACGCCCGGTCCTGCGGCCGCACCGGTGGCTGGCGAGGGCGCGTCCTCCGCTCTGGCCGCGACGTCCACGCCGCCTGCCGCCGCGCCGGTCGCCGTCGCGGCATCGGCGCCATCGCCCAAGTCGAAGGCCTGGTACGAAAAGCTGTCGCTGCGCGGCTATACTCAGATGCGCTACAACGCCTTCCTGTCCGGCGACGATAGCGCACCGGCGGGCGTATCGCGCCTGCGGTCCGTCCATGACAGTGCGATTTCCGATCGTGGCGGCTTTTCGCTGCGTCGGGCGCGGCTGGTGTTGCAGGGCGATGTGTCCGATCGCGTATCGCTCTATTTCCAATCCGATTTCGCGACGGCGGTGAACAATCAGGCCGGCAGCGAACGGCGCGAGGGCTATGTCCAGTTGCGCGATGCCTATGCCGACATCTTCATCGACAAGGACAAGAATTTCCGCCTGCGCCTGGGCCAGTCCAAAGTGCCCTATGGCTGGGAGAATATGCAGTCCTCGTCCAATCGCCTGACGCTGGACCGAAGCGACGCGATCAACAGCGCGGTGCCCAGCGAGCGCGATCTGGGCGTCATCGCTTATTATACGCCGCCGTCGGTGCAGAAGATCTGGGACCGGCTGGGGGATGACGGGCAAAAGCTGTTCGGCAATTACGGCGCCTTCGGCGTCGGCGTGTTCAACGGTCAGGGTATCAACCGGACCGAGCAGAACCGGGGATTGATGAAGGTCGCCTTTGCCACATGGCCTTTCGACCTGGGCGGGCAGGTGGTCGAAATCGGCGGGTCGGCGATGTTGAACGATGTCCAGCCCGAATTGCGCAGCGGATCCATCAGCCCGGTTGCCTACAAGGATAATCGCGTCGGCCTGCACGCGATGCTCTATCCGCAGCCCTTCGGCATCCAGGTCGAATGGAATTGGGGCAAGGGGCCGGAATATGACTTGGCCAGCCAATCGATCGACACCAAGAAGCTGAGCGGTGGCTATGTCCAGATGATGTACCGCCTGCCCACCGATACGGTCGGTACGTTGATCCCCTATGGTCGCTGGCAGCGCTATCGCGGCGGATGGAAGGCATCGACCAGCGCGCCGCGACTGGAAACCGATGAACTCGAACTGGGTGTCGAGTGGCAGATATGGAAGGCGCTGGAATGGACGCTGGCCTATGCCCGGATGAAGCGGAGCGAGGCGGACGAGCGGCGCGTGGGCCGGGCCGAAGGTAGCCTGATCCGTACGCAGGTGCAGTGGAATTATTGATCGGAAGCGGGGGCGGTTCGGCCTTATGCGTCCTCTCCTGTGAAGACGGGAGAGGGCCAAGGATAGCGTCCCACACCCGAAGCCGGCACTTTACGCCCCGATGCGGCGCCCACGAAGAAGGGGCGGCAACCCGAAGGTGCCGCCCCTGTTTCTCCGGCTGAAACCGGATCGGTGTGCCCCGACGCTTTCGCACCGGGGCCAGTCCGATTACTTCAGCTCGACGGTCGCGCCGGCTTCTTCAAGCTGCTTCTTCAGCTTGTCGGCTTCGTCCTTGTTCACGCCTTCCTTGACAGCCTTGGGAGCGCCTTCGACCAGAGCCTTGGCTTCGGTCAGGCCCAGGCCGGTGATGGCGCGGACTTCCTTGATGACGTTGATCTTCTTGCCACCGTCGCCGGTCAGGATCACGTCGAATTCGGTCTGCTCTTCAGCAGCCGGTGCAGCGGCGGCAGCGGCCGGGCCGGCAACGGCGACGGCAGCAGCGGCGCTAACGCCCCACTTTTCTTCCAGAGCCTTCGACAGTTCGGCGGCTTCGAGGACGGTGAGGGCCGAGAGCTGGTCGACCAGAGCGTTGATGTCTGCCATGATATATTTCCTTTTTTGGGGCGAAATGCCCCGTCAGATGAGGGTCAAAAAAACAGGTCGGGAACGACTTACGCCGCTTCCTTCTCCGCATAGGCGTTGAAGACGCGCGCAAGCTGCGCAGCCGGTGCCTGGGTGACGGTTGCGAGCTTGGTAGCCGGGGCGACCAGAAGGCCGACCAGCTTCGCACGCAGTTCATCCAGCGACGGCATCGATGCGAGCGCCTTGACGCCCTCTGCATCGAGCAGCACTTCACCCATCGCGCCGCCAACGATCTCAAGCTTGTCGTTGGTCTTGGCGAAATCGATCGCAACCTTGGCGGCTGCAACCGGGTCGACCGAGGTGGCCAGACCAACCGGGCCGGTGAGCAGGTCGCTCAGGCCGGTGTAGCTGGTGCCATCAAGGGCGATACGGGCGAGGCGGTTCTTCGTAACCTTGTAGGTCGCGCCGGCTTCGCGCATCTTCTGGCGCAGGACGGTCGACTGTGCGACGGTCATGCCGAGGTTGCGGGTCACGACGACCACGCCAACTTCGTTCAGTTCTGCGTTCAGCGCGGAAACGACATCAGCTTTCTGATTACGATCCATGCCATTACTCCACTTCATGTTCGCTTCGCCCGGAAGGTCCAAGCGAACGGCTAAAACCCGCAAGCCTGTTGGGCGCGCGGGGCACTAAGTCCGAAAGGGGAGAGATCGACCGGCCATGTCCCCTCAAAGGAACAGGCAGACCCGAATCGGGTGCATGACCCGTTCGGTAAAGAACTTTTCCCCGTCTAGGCTGGGCATTAAGAAGGGCATATTCCCTTCACCAACTGTCTCGGACGGAAGATCGGCGGGGTTCAGCCACCGATCTGCTGGCGCGCCATTAGGGGAAATGGACGGCGATGTCACGCGGTTTCTGTTCGTTGCGCAGGCGCGCGCGATGGAGGATAGCGAGCTATCATGCCATATCGAACGGGCATGGGGGGTATAGACAGGGAGAAGTTATGAAATTGCGACGTGCAGCGAAGCTGGTGGTTGCAGTCTTGGCTGTTGGCGTTGGTGCGACGGCGGGGCAGGCCGGTCTTTATCAGGATGATTTGAGCCGTTGTCTGGTTTCCGCGGCAAAGCCCGAGGACAGGACGATGTTGCTGCGCTGGGTTTTTGCCGCGATGGCCTCCAATCCCAAGATCAAGGATATGTCGCAGGTATCTGCCGATCAGGCCAAGTCCTTGAGCGTCAACGCGGCTGGCCTGATGCAGCGTTTGATGCTGACGGATTGCCATCGGCAGACGGTCGAGGCGATCAAATATGAAGGTGCTGGTGCGATCCAGCAGGCGTTCGGCACATTGGGGCAGATCGCCATGGCTGACCTGATGCGGGAAGATGCCTCCAACGCCTATATGTCCGATCTCACCAACCATCTGGACAAGCCGCAGTGGGAGGCGTTGATGGCGGAAGCGGGCGTGAAGGCGCCGGCGCAGAAATAGGCCATGCCGTTCAGGCGGTTCGGTATCTAGACCCGGTCCGCCTGCACCACCACGTCGATCGCCCGCAACGCCGACAATATGCGGTTCAAATGCTGCGCGTCCGCCACTTCCAGGTCGATGATGTCGGTGTGGAAGGGGCCTTCGCGGTTGACCAGTTGCAGGTTGAGGATGTTCGCCTTGGTCGCGCCGAAGACGTTGGCGACGGCGGCCAGCGCGCCCGGCTGGTTTTTGACGATGACGGAGAGGCGGGCGGTCCCACCCTTCGACTTGCTGTCCCACGACAGGTCGACCCAGTCGTCGTCCTGATCCACCTCCAGCGAGCGGCAGTCGATCGTGTGCACCTCGATCGGTTCGCCGGTGCGGCGCACGCCCACGATCCGGTCGCCCGGCACGGGGTGGCAGCAATCGGACAGATTATAGGCGATGCCGGGCGTCAGGCCGCGGATCGAGACGGGTTCGTGCTGGCGCGGATGCGCTTCGGCCATGCCTTCATGCGAGGTGGAGCCGGGGACCAGCGCCTCCATCACTTCGCTGTCGAGCAGGCGGTGGGTCGCGATCGCCACCATCAGCCCGGCGCGATCCTCCAGCTTCAGACGTTTCAACGCGGCGGTCAGCGCCTTGTCGCCCAGTTCCTTCGCCAGGTCTGGGGAGAAGCGGCCCACGATCTCGTCATAGAGCTTTTCGCCCAGCTTGATTTCCTCGCCCCGCTGTTTCTGGCGGATGTAGCGGCGGATGGCGGCGCGGGCCTTGCCGGTGATGGCGAAGGTCAGCCAGCCGGGCTGCGGTTCCTGCCCTTCGGATTTCAGGATTTCGACCTGATCGCCATTTTCAAGGTTGGTGCGCAGCGGCACGACGCGGCCGTTGACCTTGGCCCCGACCGTCTGGTTGCCGAGCGAGGTGTGGACCGCATAGGCGAAGTCCACCGGGGTCGACCCCTTGGGCATCTGATGCAGCTCACCCTTGGGCGAGAAGGCGAAGATGCGGTCCTGATACATGGCCATGCGGGTATGTTCGAGCAGCTCGTCCGCATCCTGGCTCTGCTCCAGGATTTCGACCAGGTCGCGCAGCCAGGCGGCATGATGGTCGGTGGCGTCGCCCTTCTGCTTGTAGGCCCAATGCGCCGCCAGGCCGAGTTCGGCGTCATTATGCATGTCGCGGCTGCGAATCTGCACCTCGATCCGGGCATTGTCCTGATGGATGACCGTGGTGTGCAGCGACTGATAGCCGTTGCGCTTGGGCGTGGAGATATAATCCTTGAACCGGCCGGGCACCATCTTGAACGTCTGGTGGATGATGCCGAGCGCGCGGTAGCAGTCTTCATGGCTGTCGGTGATGACGCGGAAGGCCATGACGTCGGTCAGCTGTTCGAAGCTGATATGCCGTTCCTGCATCTTGCGGAAGATGGAATAGGGGTGCTTCTCGCGGCCCGAAACACTGACCGACATGCCCTTGCCCGCCAGCAGTAGTTGCAGTTCGGCGCCGATCCGGTCGACCTTGTCATGGCCGCCTTCCTTCAACTGCTCCAGCCGCTTGGTGATGCTGGCATAGGCTTCCGGCTCGATCTCGCGGAAGGAGAGCAGCTGCATTTCGCGCATGAAATCATACATGCCGATCCGCTCCGCCAGCGGGGCATAGATATCCATCGTCTCCTTGGCGATGCGGCGGCGCTTGTCGGGATTCTTGATGAAGTGAAGCGTGCGCATATTGTGCAGCCGGTCGGCCAGCTTCACCAGCAACACGCGGATATCGTCCGACATGGCGAGCAGGAATTTGCGGAGATTTTCCGCGGCCCGCTCATTTTCGGACATGGCCTCGATCTTGCTGAGCTTGGTCACGCCATCGACCATGCGCGCGACATCCTTGCCGAACGCGCTTTCGATCTCCTCATAAGTGACGAGCGTATCTTCGATCGTGTCGTGCAGCAGCGCGGTCACGATCGTCTGGTCGTCCAGATTGAAGTCGGTGAGAATCCCCGCCACCTCGATCGGGTGGCTGAAATAGGGGTCGCCGCTGGCGCGCTTTTGGCTGCCATGCTTCTGGACCGAAAAGACGTAGGCGCGGTTGATCATCGCTTCGTCCGCATCCGGATCGTAGCGCTTTACCCGTTCGACAAGTTCATATTGACGCAGCATCGTTGCCCGATTGTGTGAGAACGGGCTTGCGGTGCAACAAAAAAATCCCATTTGAATGAATAAGGCGGCGATTTTGCAACGCCTGTGACTTTACGCTATGCGTTAGGGCCATGAAACATAACCTTGCTCAGGATCTGGAACAATGCGCGCTGCCCAGCGCACTGGAGATGATGGGCGAACGCTGGTCGTTCCTCATCCTGCGCGGCGCATTGTCGGGCATCCGCCATTTCGAAGAGTTTCAATCGACCCTGGGCATCGCGCGCAACATATTGGCCAACCGGCTCGCCCGGCTGGTCGAAAATGGCATTTTGGTGCGCGAACCGATGCAGTGCGACCGGCGGAAGGTCGAATATCGGCTGACCGAAAAGGGGCAGGGGCTTGCCCCCGCCATGATCGCGCTGCGCCAGTGGGGCGAAAAATGGGGATGCGGCACGCCCGCCTGCCAGGTGCTGGCGGACAAGCGCGATGGCCATCCGATCCGGCCGATCGGCATATTGGCGCATGACGGGCGCACATTGGAACTGGCCGATCTGGTCTGGCTGTGCACTGACGAGGTGACGCCGATGACCGAGGAGCCGGCTGTCGCGGCCTGAGGGGGATAGAAGCTGACTTTGCTGTCAGCCCTTCCGTTCAAGGGAGGGGCTTGATATTGTGTTCCCACGCAAAACATTGTCCGGCGTGCCACTGCGCAGGGTGCAGCCCTCAGGCCGATCCGACCACCCGGACGCAAAGCATCTTTGACCGGGCGCACAAATGGCTTAAGTCTGGACGCAATGTCCGTCACCGTCCCCCGCATCAAGCCGCAGCCCTTTTTCGCTGACAAGAATCGCGCTTTCTGGAACCTCCAGTCGCTGGGATGGGCCGGGGCTTTCCTGTTGCGCGGATCGTCCACCATCGCCAATGGCCAGCCGCTTTCCAGCCTGGTGCCGGTGCTGATCTCCACCGTCTCGGGCTATTCGGTGACGCTGCTGATCGCGGTGATGTTCCGCTTTCTGGTGAAGAAGCGGCCGATCATCACCTGGGGCGTGTCGATCGTGACCGTGGTGTTCGCAGCGGGGCTGGTCGCGTTCATCGACGCCTGGGTCTTTTCGACGCAAAATCGGGCGAGCGAGACGGCGGGGCTGCAACTGTTCCTGGGCGCCTTCTATCTGTCGATGACGCTGCTCGGCGCCTGGTCCTCGCTTTATTATGCGATCAACTTCTACCTGACGGTGGAGGAGCAGGCGGATCAGCTGTTGCGGCTGGAGAATCAGGCGGCGAACGCGCAGCTGGCGATGCTGCGGTACCAGCTGAACCCGCATTTCCTGTTCAACACGCTCAACAGCATCTCCACGCTGGTGCTGCTCAAACAGACCGACCGGGCCAATGCGATGCTATCGCGCCTGTCGTCCTTCCTGCGCTATACGCTGATCAATGAGCCGACCGCGCAGGTGACGATCGAGCAGGAGATAGAGACGTTGAAGCTCTATCTGGAGATCGAGAAGATGCGGTTCGAGGATCGGTTGCGCCCGGTCTTCACCATCGATCCGGCCGTCGCCCATGCGCGCTTGCCATCCCTCCTGCTCCAGCCTCTGGTCGAAAATGCGATCAAATATGCGGTGACGCCCAAGGAAGAAGGGGCCGAAATCGCGGTTACGGCGCAGCCTGCCGGGGATAACGTCCGGATCGTCGTATCGGACAGCGGGCCGGGATTGAACGAAGGCGGAATGAAGCCGCACATTCCCATGAGCGAGGGGACCGGAGTGGGCCTGCCGAACATCCGGGACCGATTAATTCAGGCCTTCGGGGAACGACAGAGCTTCGAAACGCGTTCCACGCCGGGCGGATTTTCGGTCATCATCGAATTTCCGCTTAACATGGATGAAACATCGAAAGTGGCCGCATGACCATCAGAACAATCCTCGTCGATGACGAAAGCCTGGCCATTCAAGGGCTCCAGCTGCGTCTGCAAGCGCATGAGGATGTCGAAATTATCGAAACCTGCAACAACGGCCGCGAAGCCATCCGCGCGATCAAGACGCATAAACCCGACCTTGTGTTCCTCGATATTCAGATGCCCGGCTTCGACGGCTTTTCCGTCGTCCAGGGGCTGATGGAAGTGGAGCCGCCGCTCGTCATCTTCTGCACCGCCTATAGCGACCATGCGATCCGCGCGTTCGAGGCGCAGGCGGTCGATTATCTGATGAAGCCGGTGGACGAAGGGCGCCTGGCCGACGCGCTGGACCGCGTGCGCCAGCGACTGAACGAAAAGCGACAGGTGCAGGAAGTCGAGAAACTGCGCGAAGTGCTGGCCGAAGTCGCGCCGCAGGCGATGAGCGATTTCGTGACCGACGATGATTCGCCAGCGTCCAACCGATTCGAGAAACTGATCAACATCAAGGATCGCGGGCAGATTTTCCGCGTGGATGTGGATTCGATCGAGCGGATCGACGCGGCGGGCGATTATATGTGCATCTACACCGCCGACAATTCACTGATCCTGCGGGAAACGATGAAGGATCTGGAAAAGCGGCTGGACCCGCGCAATTTCCAGCGCGTGCATCGGTCCACCATCGTGAACCTGAGCCAGGTGCGGCAAGTCAAGCCCCACACCAACGGCGAATGTTTCCTGGTGCTGGAAAGCGGCGCGCAGGTGAAGGTCAGCCGGTCGTACCGCGACGTGGTGGCGCGGTTCGTCCATTGACATAAGCCGATCGGCATTCCCGCGTAGGCGGGAATGCCCCTTTTCTATGGTTCGATCCAAGACGCGACAGCTTGTTTCTGAGGAAGCGTTCCCCGGCGCAGGCCGGGGCCCAGTTCAGACCGTGGAACTGGGCCCCGGCCTGCGCCGGGGAACATAGAGGCAAAGCTTCTTATCGTCGCTTGTCGGTATCAATCCATCGTCCGCACCGGGCGCACGATCAGTTCGTTGACGTCCACATCATCGGGCTGTTCCACCGCATAGGCGATGGCGCGGGCGATCGCGTCCGGGGTGAGGGCGATGGCGCGGAAATCCTGCATCGCGGCGGCGGCGCCCGCTTCGGTGATGGTGCCGGCCAGTTCGGATTCCACCACGCCCGGCGACACCACGGTCACGCGGATATCGTCATGTTCCATGCGCAACCCGTCGGAAATGGCGCGCACCGCATATTTGGTGGCGCTGTAGACGCCGCAGGTCGGCCAGACGCGATAGCCGCCGATCGACGAGATGTTGACGAAATGGCCGCTGCGCTGCGCCTTGAACCGGGGCAGGGCAGCCGCGATGCCGTGCAGCACGCCGCGGATGTTGACGTCGATCATCCGGTCCCATTCATCGACCTTCAGACTGTCGAAGCGCGATAGCGGCATCAGCCCGGCATTGTTCACCAGCACATCGATGCGGCCGAATTCGGCCTCGGTCGTGGCGATGAAGGCTTCCACATCGGCGCGGTCGGTGACGTCGAGCGCGCGGAAGGCGACCGTGCCGCCGGCCGCGTTGAGTTCGTCGGCAAGGCTGGCCAGCCGGTCGGTGCGCCGCGCGCCCAGCATCAGCTTCGCGCCGCGCGCCGCCAGCAGCCGCGCCGTGCCTTCACCAATGCCGCTGCTGGCGCCGGTGATTGCGATGACCTTGTTGTCGATTGCCATATCCTGTCTCCCGATTGGGCGGATCGACCGTCGATCCGATGACCCATGGATGGGCCATCATGGGGCGGAGGCGGTAGAATGGGCTTGCGCGATGCTTGCACGATTTTCCAGATATGGGGTGAGCGGGCTGTTCAGGCGGAGGCATGGCCGATAAGATCGACGGCAAGGAGAAAGCCTTATGTCGCATGATTCCCTTGGTCAGCAGATTGCCCGATATGCCGATCGGGACGGGATCGTCGACACGGCCATTCCGCGCCTTACACTGGTGCGCTGGAGCCATGCGGATGAGCCGGTGCATATGCTCCAGCGGCCCGCGCTCTGCATCATCGCGCAGGGGGCCAAGCGGGTGATGCTGGGCGACAGCGTGGTGGCCTATGGGCCGGCCAGCTATCTGGTCGCCTCGCTCGACCTGCCGATCACCGGCATGGTGACGCAGGCGAGCGACGATGCGCCCTATCTCTGCTTCTGCCTCTATCTGGACCCGGTGCTGCTGTCCGACATCGCCATTTCACTGCCGCCGGCGGGGCCGGTGGTGGAGGGGAGTGCGCTGTCGCTGCATCCGATCACGCCCGAATTGCTGGATGCGGCGAGCCGGCTGACGGCTTTGCTGGGCGATCAGGCGAGTGCGCCGCTGCTGGCGCCGCTGATCGAGCGGGAATTGCTGGTGCGGCTGATGACCGGGCCGAGCGGGGGCATCGTGCGCGCGATCGCGGCGGGGGAGAGCCGGACGGGGCAGATTGCGCGGGCGATCGGCTGGCTCAAGGCGCATTTCCGCGAGCCGTATAACGGGCCGGGACTGGCGGATCTGGCGGGGATGAGCGTGTCGAGCTTCCACGACCATTTCCGCCGCGCAACCGCGATGACGCCGCTGCAATATCAGAAGCAATTGCGGTTGCAGGCGGCGCGCACGCTGATGCTGGCCGACCGATTGGACGCGGCGGAGGCGGGGTTTCGGGTGGGTTATGACAGCCCGTCGCAATTCAGCCGCGAATATCGCCGCCTCTTCGGCGCGCCGCCGGTGCGGGATATGGGGCGCTTGCGGGCCATGCCGCAGGTGGCGATGGCGATTTAGAGAGGTGACGGTTTCACCCCCGTCACCCCGGGCTTGACCCGGGGGGCCGCTATCTTCTCCAAGTCAGGCCTAAAAGAAAAGCGGGATCCCGGTTCGAGCCCGGGATGACGATGTCGTAGATGTCCATTTCGGGTCACAATCCCCTGCTCTCGATGTCACTTGAACACCCACTGCCGGTTCAGGCCGAACATCACCGCCGGCGTCACGAAGATCATCGCGGGGATGGGGGACCATTCGGGCCAGCCCATATGGGTGACGCACAGGAATACCCAGAGGGCGTTCAGCGCATAGCTGATTAGCGAGACGATGACGAATTTCGCACCGCGCGTGGCGGGGTTGCCCGTGCCGCCCTGGCCGCGAAAAGTGAACAGGCTGTGGCTGACATAGCCGATCGCCACGGCGGCGAGATAGCCGATGAAATTGGCGGCCTGCGGATGGAAGCCGGCGAGCGCGGCGAGGCTCCAGTAGATCGCGGCCTGACAGGCGGTGACGAACAGGCCGGTCACGCCATAGCGGACGATCTGCCAGAAGAGCGCGCCATGTTCTGCATAAAGTCGTGACAGATATTTCATGGATCGCCCCGTTGCGCTTTGATGCGGAGCGTCTAATCGACAGCCATGACCTTGCCTAGCCGCGATATCCTGCGCGCCCGCGCGCGCCATTGGGCGCCCATCCTGACCGCTTACACCCAGCGGCACTGGAAATGGCTGACCTTCCTGATCTGGATCGTCATCGCCATCGTGATGGTTGCGACGCGCTGGCCCGCCATTCACTGGCTGGTGCTGAGCGATACGGACGACAATATCCGTTATGTGCAGGTGAAGGACTGGCTGGCCGGGCAGGGCTGGTATGATCTGCGCCAATATCGACTGGACCCGCCGGGCGGGGCGAACATCCACTGGTCGCGGCTGGTCGACATTCCGATCGCGGGGCTGATCCTGTTCTTCCGCGCCTTCGTCGATCAGGGGCTGGCCGATCGGCTGGCCTGCGGCATCGCACCTTTGTTGCCGTTGTTGCTGCTGATGCTGAGCCTGGGCTTTATCGGGCGGCGGCTGGCGGGGCCGAATGGCTGGCTGCTGGCGGTGCTGGCGCCGCTGGCCGCGCAGATGGGGCTGGGCATGTATGCGCCGATGCGGATCGACCATCATGGCTGGCAACTGGCGCTGGCGGTGACGATGCTGGCGGGGGTGATCGACGGCAACCGGCTGCGCGGCGGGCTTATGGCGGGGATCAGCAGCGCGCTGTCGATCGCCATCGGCATGGAAATGATTGTCTATCTGGCGGCGGGCGGTGGGTTGATCGCGCTGCGTTGGGTATTCCGGCCGGGGGCGGAGCGGCGGATGTTGCCCTATGGCCTCAGCCTCGCGGGGGCGACGTCGCTCTGTTATGTGCTGTTCGCCAGTTACGCCAATCGCGAGATGGTGTGCGACGCGATATCGCCGATCTGGGTGGCGGTGTTCGGCGCGGCGGGCGCGGGCATGGTGATCCTGTCGATCGCGCCGCTGCGCAGCTGGCCGGCGCGGCTGGCGGCGGGCGCGCTGGTGGGCGGCGCGGTGGCGGCGTTTTTCTATCTGAACTGGCCGCAATGCCTAAGCCCCTATCAGATTTCGCCGGAGTTGCAGCGGCTGTGGCTGGCCAACATCCGGGAGGCCAAGCCGATCACGGCGCAGGCACAGTCCATGGTCGTGCCGTTGCTGGCGCTGCCGGCGGCGGGGCTGATCGGTCTGCTCTGGGCCTTGTGGGATGCGCGGCGGGACAGCGAGCGGCTCTGGGCCTGGGCGACGGTGGGCGCGATGATGGTCTTTTCCACCGCCTTGCTGTTCTGGCAGTTGCGGGCCGGGCCGGCGGCGCAGTTGCTGGCGATCCCGCCCGCCGCCTGGGCCGCACATCGGCTGGTTGCCGCGATCCTGACGGGGACCCGCCGGGTGCGGATCGCCGCTGGGGTGGGCGTGGCGCTGCTGGCGGCGATCGCCTGCGCCTATCCGCTCTATCCGCAGCTGGTGACGCTGTATCAGGGGGCGACGGGGACGAAGCCCAAGCCCTGGCGCCCTTCGGCGATCGCGCGCACCGATGCGATCAAGAAAGCAAATGGGCGATGCCGCACGCTGCCGGCGCTGGAGGTGCTGGATCAGTTGCCGCCCGCGACCATCTTCACCATGGTCGATCTGGGGCCGCGCCTGATCGCGACGACGCATCATAGCGCGATCGCCGGCCCTTATCATCGCAACGGCGCAACGATCCTGGACATGCACCACGCCTATGATGGGCCGGCAGACGGATTCCGCACGATCGCGGCGAAGCATCATGCCACCTATCTGCTGGTCTGCCCCAATTTCCCGGAAGGGACGATTTATCAGTCGCGCAGCCCGCGTGGCTTTTATGCCGGGCTGATGCGCGGGACGATCCCGAACTGGCTGGTGCCGGTGACGCTGAAGACGGGCATGACGCTGCCCTATCAGCTCTATCGCATCAATTACTCAGCGCCGGGCGGCGAAAAAGTCGCGGAGCAGCGCTGAGGCTTCGGCTTCGGCGAGGCCGCCATAGACATCCGGCCGATGCAGGCATTGCGGCTGGGCGAAGAGGCGCGGTCCCTGTTCGATTGCGCCGCCCTTGGGATCGTCCACCGCATAATAAAGCCGGGCGATGCGGGCGTGCGAGATTGCGCCCGCGCACATGGGGCAGGGTTCCAGCGTGACCCACAGGTCGCAGCCGGTCAGGCGATAGTCGCTCAGATGCCTGGCGGCTGCGCGCATCGCGACGATTTCGGCATGGGCGGTGGGATCATAGTCGCGGCGGTTGCGATTCTCGCCCTCGCCGATGATGGCGCCATCCTTCGTCACGACGGCGCCGATCGGCACTTCGCCCGCCGCCTCCGCCGCGCGGGCGAGGTCGAGGGCACGGCGCATGGGCGCGGGCAAGGGAAAGGGCGGGACCATCAGCCCCGCCCGTTACAGGATTGTCCGTCCCAGCGAAAGGATGAGAGCAAGTTGGCACCGCACCGGCCCGGTCCCTCGCCCGGTTACCCAACGCCAGTATTCTATGGGTGGCCGGGTGGGGGAGCGGGCCGGTGCGGTGTCTCAAGCAAAATAATCAGGGCTTCTTCACGTCCACCGTGGGAACATCGACCGTTTCCTTGCGGGTGCCGACTTCCACCTTGGCGACGTTCGCCTCATATTTAGGCAAGGCGCCTTCCTTTACCGCGATTGCGGGCAGGCGTCCTTCCTGCGTTTTTTGCAGGTCGATGAAGCCCGTGGCGATGCCGCCGGCCAGAACCAGCAAAATGATGACCAATATTCCACCAATGACTCGCATTTGTCCCTCCTCTGGGTTAGTTGCCCTTTCAACGCGTGGGGTCGCAGAGGGTTGCGATCCTGCCTTGCTGCGGCTTGACGGGGACGACGAATCTCGTTATCGGCGCGGCTTTCCGAACGAACCCGAATTTCAAAGGTTGATTGACTATGTCGCGCATTTGCGAGCTGACCGGTAAGGGTCGCCAGGTGGGTCACAATGTTTCCCACGCCAATAACAAGACCAAGCGCGTGTTCCTGCCGAACCTGCAGAACGTGTCGCTGATCTCCGAGACGCTGGAAACCACCGTCAAGCTGCGCGTGTCGACCCATGGTCTGCGTTCGGTCGAACATAATGGCGGCCTGGACAACTGGCTGGTCAAGACCAACGACGACAAGCTGTCGCTCAAGGCTCGTCGCCTGAAGCGCGACATCGTCAAGAAGAAGGCTGCCGTCGCAGCCTAATTCTCGACCGATTCGTTTCGGCATAAGGAGCGGCCCCTCACCGGGCCGCTTTTTTGCGTTTGAATTTGGTGGCCCATGATATTCCACCCCTCCCGCCAGCGGGAGGGGCAGCGAGACTTACGCGCGCAGCGCGCTAGTCGCAGCGGGGTGGGCCGTAGCGACGTCCAGCCCACCCCCTAGCCCCCTCGCGCCAGCGGGAGGGGGAACAATCTGGTCGTTCAATTCATCCCGAATTTCAGCAGCAACGTGCGCTGGAAGAATTCGTGATTGTCGTCGGATATGATCCAGATGACCGGGCGGCCATGTTCATGGGATACCGCCAGCCCCTCGAAATTGTCGGCCAGCAGCGGCGGGGCCAGTCTGGCAAGGGTGCGGGCTTTCAGCTCCCTGCCCGGCTCCAGCTTTTCGGGCAGGTCGACGATGGCGATCACGCCGGTGAACAGCTGCTCCATGGTCAGGCGACGGTTCAGTACCAGCAGGTGCCGGTCGTCCAGCGCCACCGCATCGGTCGGGCGATAGCCGCGCGGCGCGGTGTAGCGCAAATGGATGGGGTCGGGCGTGTCCTTTTCCGCCGGATCGCCGGCGAAGAGCAGGCTGTCATGATGCCCATCCACCGTCATCCCCATCTCCCCGATCGCCAGGAAGCGGCCGTCGGGCAGGCGGGCGAGGGATTCGATCGACCCGGTCTTGGGCCAGGCGAATATCTCCGGCCAGGTGCGGCAGGCCTCCACGCGAGCGAAGCCGGGGCTGTAGCGGCAGATCGCCTGTTGCAGTTCGAAGCCCACCCAATAGCGGCCGGTCGCCGGATCATGGGTCAGGCTTTCCGAATCCCATGCCCACCATGGGCGATAGCGGTCCTGCGCGCGGATCGGCAGCGGGGCGATGAAGGGATGCCCCTGGCCTTCGCCTGGCGCGATGCGAAAGCCCATCAATATGCCGGAATCGCTGAGGCCCAATATATCGCCCACCGGCGACACCAGCAGCGCGGAAATGCCGCCAAAGCCCGGATTACCGCTCTCCAGCTGCCAGCCGCCCAGATAGGTGAGCGCGCCGACATGGGTAAGGTCGGGGTCGATGCTGCTGAGGGGCAGGGCGCGCGCTGTCACCAGCAGCGTGCCGCTCCGCACCACTTCCGGTTTCCCCATATGCGGGGCCGGCAATAGCAGGGTGGCAAGAAGGAGGACGATCAGGATTCGCTGCATCGCCGCCCGCCATAGGGCATAATCCGACAGGACGCAGCAGGGGCGTGACGGACGGTCGGCAGGTGAACGGGGGCTGACACCCCCATTCAGGCTCGGCTCAAGGCGAATCGATCATAAGGATATCAATCGAAGGGCAATTCCGTTCTTTTCAACGGCCGCCCAAGAGGATGGCATATGAGGAGAAGCGCCATGAAGATGAAGTTTCTTGTTAATCTGGGAGCCGCTCTGGCGATGGGGGCCGCTTCCCTGGTGGTGACGGCCGCGCCGGCCAATGCGCAATATTATCGCGGCGGTTACGACCGTGGCGACTATTATCGCGGCGGCTATGACCGTGGTTATCGTGGCGACCGTGGGTATCGCGGTGATCGTGGCTGGCGCGGTGACCGCGGCTATCGCGGCGACGGCTATTATCGCAACAATTATCGCGGTGGCTATCGTGGCGGCTATCGCTGCCGGGATAATGGCACGGGCGGCACCATCATCGGTGCGATCGCCGGTGGCCTGCTCGGTAACGAAGTCGGCAAGGGTTCGGGCCGCTATGGCCGTCGCGGCGACGGCACCACGGGCGCCATCCTTGGCGCAGGCGTGGGTGCGCTGGCCGGCCGGGCGATCGACCGCAACTGCTAAATCCGACGTTGATCGGACAAAGAGGAGGGCCGTCCCATGTGGGGCGGCCCTTTCCGCGTCAGGGCCAGGGTCGGGCCGGAGTCAGGGTTGCGGGGCGGGCTGCGGCGCGACCCGCTTGCGGTCGGCGCCTGCGGCCGTGACGGCGGCGGGATTGAGGCCGGGGTCGGCGCTCTGAGCCGCGCCGGTGCGGGCGTCCAGCTGCGCGGCGGCATCATTCAGCGCCTGGGCTTCGCCGGCGCTGACGCCGCCGACGCCATCCTGCGATCCTGATCCGCAGGCGGCCAGCATCGCAAGGGCGGCAAGGGGGAGGAGAGGACGGACCATGATATGCTCCAAAAGAAAAAGGGCCGCCCCGTTGTCGGTGCGACCCCTTCCTAAATTCTAGACCCGAACGGGACTGAATTACATCGCGTTCGAAGCGTTGTTGGTCGCGTTCGAAGCGGCGTTCGCAGCGTTATCGGCAGCGTTCAGCGCGGCGTTCATGGCGTTGTCGGCAGCGTTCGACGCGTTCTCGGCCGAGTTGGCGGCGTTGTTGGCGGCGTTTTCAGTGCCACCCGAGCAAGCGGCCAGGCCGAGCGAAGCGGCGAGAACGAGCGAAAGAGCAATCGACTTGGTCATGGGTTAAAACCCCTCTCTGAGAAAAATAAAAATGCAGACCACTCTCGGAGAAAAGCTCACCCCCCATTGCGCCTGCGGGCCGATTCGTACTGCCTTGAACCGGGCAAGGCAATCCCATTCATGGGGCGAAACCATAGGATGTCCGCCATTTCATCGCTTTATGGATGAAAAATGCACAGAAAATTCACTGGCATTGACGTATATAAAGATTTCTTTATATGACATGATCATGCATGCGGCACTTGATATATTCCGGGCACTTGGCGACCCGACGCGGCTGCGCATCATCCACCTGTTGCGGGCGATGGAGCTGGCCGTGGGGGAGATTGCGCAGGTCGTGGGGCAGAGCCAGCCACGCGTGTCGCGCCATGTCCGCATATTGGCCGAAGCGGGTCTGGTGGAACGGCGCAAGGAAGGCAATTGGGTGTTTCTGCGTCTGGGCAAGGATCGGTCGGTCGTGCCGTTTCTGACCCTGTTCGACCGGCTGGAGCCGTCCGAGAGCGAGGCCTTGTGGCAGGCGGCGGATATCGCGCGGTTGACGGCGGTGCGCGCGGACCGGGCGCGGGCGGCGGAAAGCTATTTTGCCGAACATGCCGAGGAATGGGATGCGATCCGGTCGCTCCATATCGCCGAAGCCGATGTGGAGGCGGCGATGGTCGCCCTGTTGGGGCGCGAACCGATCGGCCATCTGCTCGACATCGGCACCGGCACGGGGCGCATGATCGAATTGTTCGGCGGGGATGCGGATCAGGTGACCGCGCTGGATCGCAGCCCGGACATGCTGCGTCTGGCCCGTGCCAAGCTGCCACAGGATGCCGGCGACAAATATGCGCTGCTGCTGGGCGATTTCCTGGACTTGCCGCTGGAGCAGGGGAGCGCCGATACGGTGGTGATGCATCAGGTGCTGCATTATGCGCAGGCGCCCGAACTGGTGATCGCGCAGGCGGCGCGGGTCGCGGCGGCGAACGGCCGGGTGCTGATCGCCGATTTCGCGGCGCATGAACGCGAAGAACTGCGGCTGCGCGACCAGCATGCGCGGTTGGGCTTTTCCGACGAACAGATGAGCGGCTGGTTCGCGCAGGCGGGGCTGGCGCTGGAACGGGTGGAAACGCTGCCCGGCCAGGAATTGACGGTAGTATTGTGGCTGGGACGGCGCCAGAGCGCCAATGTTCTGCCCATCGAAGGACGGATTTCCGCATGACCCTGAATGATCCCAGGCACAACGCGCCTATTGGCCCGCTTTATGCGGATCTGGCGGGCGATGCCCGCGTCAGCTTCGAATTTTTCCCGCCCAAGACGGAGAAGATGGAAGCGCAGCTGTGGTCGGCGATCGAGACTTTGGCCCCGCTGGCGCCCAAATTCGTGTCCGTCACCTATGGCGCGGGCGGCTCCACGCGGGAGCGCACCCATAATACGGTCGCGCGCATCGCGAAGGCAACGTCGCTGGCGGCGGCCGCGCATCTGACCTGCGTGGCCGCCAGCAAGGACGAGATCGGCGAGATTGCCGACGCCTATTGGGATGCGGGCGTGCGTCATATCGTGGCGTTGCGCGGCGATCCGCCGGAAGTGGGCAGCCGGTTCGAGCCGCATCCTGACGGTTATACCGGCGCTGCCGATCTGGTCGAAGGATTGATGAAGCGCCATCCGTTCGAGATCAGCGTGTCGGCCTATCCCGAAGTGCATCCCGATGCGGCGAGCGCGCAGAGCGACCTCGATAACCTCAAGCGCAAGCTGGACGCCGGGGCGACCCGCGCGATCACGCAATTCTTCTTCTCGCCCGACGCCTATTTCCGTTTCATGGACAAGGTCGGCGCGGCGGGCATCACGGCGGATATCGTGCCGGGCATCATGCCGGTCAGCAATTTCGCCGCGACCAAGCGCATGGCCGCCATGTGCAATACCGACGTGCCGCTGTGGATGGCGCGCCTGTTCGAAGGGCTGGACGAACATCCCGCCTCGCGCCAGCTGGTGTCGGCGACGATCGCCGCCGAACTGTGCCGCAAGCTGTATGAAGGCGGCGTGCGCGATTTCCATTTCTACACGCTCAACCGGGCGGAACTCAGCTTTGCGATCTGCCATCTGCTCGGGCTTCGGGCGAAGGTGGCGGTGAACGCCTGATACGGATTAACCCCCTCCGTTCGGTTCGAGCCTGTCGAGAACCGGTTGCGCGAGGGTTCTCGACAAGCTCGAACCGAACGGGGAGAGGGAGCATATGACCGCCGAAGACCAATTGCGCCAACTGGCTGCCGACAAGATCCTGATCTTCGACGGCGGTTATGGCACCTCGATCCAGAAACATGGCCTGACCGAAGCCGATTATCGCGGCGACCTGGACCTGGCGAAGGATCAGAAGGGCAATAACGACCTTCTGTGCCTGACCCGGCCGGACATCGTGGAGGGCATCCACACCGCCTATCTCGACAATGGCGCGGACATGATCGAGACGAACACGTTCAGCTCGACCAAGATCGCGATGGCCGATTATGGCTGCGAACATCTGGTGTGGGACATCAATATCGCGGCGGCGAAGTTGGCCCGGAGCGCTTGCGAAAAGGCGACCGCGAAGGACGGCAAGCCGCGCTTCGTTTGCGGCTCGATCGGCCCGACGAACAAGACGCTCAGCATTTCGCCCGACGTCAACGACCCGGCCTTTCGCGAGGTCGATTATGACACGCTCAAGGCCGATTATCGCGAGCAGTGCGACGCGCTGATCGCCGGCGGCGTGGACTTTCTGCTGGTCGAAACCTGTTTCGATACGCTCAATGCCAAGGCGGCGGGCATGGCCGCGCGCGAAGCGGAGGAAGCGGCGGGCCGGTCCGTGCCGTTGATGCTCAGCTTCACCATCACCGACATGTCGGGCCGCAACCTGTCGGGCCACACGATCAACGCCTTCTGGTATTCGCTGCGCCATCTGAAGCCGCTGACCATCGGCGTGAATTGCGCGTTCGGCGCGGATCTGTTGCGGCCGTACCTCAGCGAATTGTCCAAAAATGCCGACACGCTGATCCTGGCCTATCCCAATGCCGGCCTGCCCAACGAACTGGGGCAGTATGACGAACTGCCCGAAACCACCGCGAAGCTGATCCGCGACTGGGTGGACGAGGGCCTCGTCAATATGGTCGGCGGTTGCTGCGGCACGACGCCTGCGCATATCGGCGCGGTGGCGAAGGCGCTGGACGGGCATAAGCCCCGCGTGGTGCCGGAACTGGAAGTCGTGACCCGGCTTGCCGGGCTGGAGCCGATGCACATCGCGGCGTAAGATAATAACGTCATCCCAGCGAAGGCTGGGATCTCGTGCCTCTTGAGGCGCACTCTAAATCGGGAGACCCCAGCCTTCGCTGGGGTGACGCACTTAAAAATGACCAAGACCACCGCCACTTTCGTCAACATCGGTGAACGCACCAACGTTACCGGATCGGCCAAGTTCAAGAAGCTGATCATGGCGGGCGATTATGCCGCCGCCATCGACATCGCGCGCGAGCAGGTGGAGAATGGCGCGCAGATCGTCGACGTCAACATGGACGAAGGCCTGCTCGACGCGGTCGAGGCGATGACCACATTCCTGAAGCTGATGACGTCGGAACCGGATATCAGCCGCGTGCCGGTCATGATCGACAGCTCCAAGTGGGAAGTGATCGAAGCAGGCCTGAAATGCGTGTCCGGCAAGCCGGTCGTGAACTCGATCAGCATGAAGGAGGGCGAGGAGGCTTTCCTGTTCCACGCCCGCAAATGCATGGCCTATGGCGCGGCGGTGGTCGTCATGGCGTTCGACGAGACCGGGCAGGCCGATACCCAGACCCGCAAGGTCGAGATTTGCGAGCGCGCCTACAAGCTGCTGATGACGATCGGTTTTCCGCCCGAAGACATCATCTTCGACCCCAATATCTTCGCGGTGGCGACGGGGATCGAGGAGCATAATAATTACGGCGTCGACTTCATCGAGGCGTGCAAGGAGATCAAGAAGCGCTGCCCGCACGTCCATATTTCGGGCGGCCTGTCGAACTTCTCCTTCTCCTTCCGCGGCAACGAACCCGTCCGCCGGGCGATGCACAGCGTGTTCCTGTACCACGCCATTCCCGCCGGCCTCGACATGGCGATCGTCAATGCCGGGCAGCTCGACGTCTATGACGCGATCGACCCCGCGCTGCGCAAGGCGTGCGAGGATGTCCTCCTCAACACCGATCCCGAAGCGGGCGACCGGCTGGTCACGCTCGCCGAAAGTTTCAAAGGCAAGGACGCAGCATCGGAAAAGGCGGCGCAGGAATGGCGCGGCTGGCCCGTCGCCAAGCGGCTGGAACATGCGCTGGTCAAGGGCATCGACATGTATGTGGTGGAGGATACGGAGGAATGCCGCCTAGCCGCCGACAAGCCGATCCATGTGATCGAAGGGCCGCTGATGGACGGCATGAATGTCGTTGGCGACCTGTTCGGCGCGGGCAAGATGTTCCTGCCGCAGGTGGTGAAATCTGCGCGCGTCATGAAGAAGGCGGTCGCGCATCTGCTGCCCTATATCGAGGCGGCGAAGGAACCGGGCGCCAAGGGCAAGGGCAAGATCATCATGGCGACCGTGAAGGGCGACGTGCATGATATCGGCAAGAATATCGTCGGCGTGGTCCTGCAATGCAACGGTTTCGATGTCATCGACATGGGCGTGATGGTGCCGTGGCAGGACATCATCAAGGCCGCGAACGAGAATGACGCCGACATGATCGGTCTGTCGGGCCTCATCACCCCGTCGCTGGACGAGATGGTGACGGTCGCCGCCGAAATGCAGCGCGCGAACATGACGATGCCGCTGCTGATCGGCGGGGCGACGACGTCGCGCGTGCATACCGCGCTGCGCATCGATCCGGCCTTTACCGGCCCGGTGGTCCATGTGCTGGACGCCAGCCGCGCAGTGGGCGTGGCCACAGCGCTCGTCTCCGAAACGCAGAAGAATGATTTCGTCCAGAAGACCAAGGACGATTATGAGCATGTCCGTGTCGCCCGCGCCAACAAGGGGCAGAGCGCGCTGATCAGCATCGCGGAAGCGCGCGACAATGGGTTCGAGATCGACGAAAGCCTGAAGGCGCCGCGCCCGCGCCTGCCCGGTGTGCATAAATTTCCCGACTGGGATCTGAAGGATCTGATCCAATATATCGACTGGACGCCCTTCTTCCGCGCATGGGAACTGGCGGGCAATTATCCCGCGATCCTGACCGATCCAGTGGTGGGTGAAAGCGCGACCAGCCTGTTCGCCGACGCGCAGAAGATGCTGGACAAGATCGTCAACGACAAATGGCTGACCGCGCGCGGCGTCGCTGGTCTGTGGCCGTGCCGGCGCAAGGGCGACGACATCATCGTCCATGTCGAGGATGAGAAGCACTATGTCCTGCCGATGCTGCGCCAGCAGATTCAGAAGCGGGAAGGGCGGGCCAATATGTGCCTGGCCGACTTCATCAGTCCCGATGGCGACTGGATGGGCGGTTTTGCCGTGTCGATCCACGGCATCGAGCCGCATCTGGCGCGCTTCAAAAATGCGATCGACGATTATTCGGACATTCTGTTAAAGGCGCTGGCCGATCGTTTGGCCGAAGCCTTCGCCGAGCGGCTGCACCATTATGTCCGCACCGCGCTCTGGGGCTATGCCGAGGGCGAGCAACTGACGAACGAAGCGCTGATCAAGGAACAGTATCGCGGCATCCGCCCGGCGCCCGGCTATCCCGCCTGCCCGGAACATAGTCTGAAACCGATCCTGTTCGAGATGCTGGACGCCCATCATGCAACCGGTGCGACGTTGACGGAAAGCTTTGCGATGCTGCCGACGGCGGCGGTCAGCGGCTTCTATTTCGGTCATGCACAGGCCGAATATTTTGGTGTGGCCCGCGTCGGCCGCGACCAGCTGGAAGATTATGCGCAGCGGCGCGGCATCGATCTGGAAACGGCGGAACGCTATTTGCGGCCGAATCTGGACTGACCCCTCTATCGTCATCCCGGGCTTGACCCGGGATCTCGCTTTTCTTCGGGCCGCGGGGGGAAGGTAGCGGGACCCCGGATCTAGTCCGGGGTGACGAAGCTGGTATAGCGCCATCCCCTCCCTATCTTGCGTCCATGAAGATCTTCACCATTGGCTATGAAGGCACGACGCAGCCGGACCTGATTGCCGCGCTGCAAGCCGCCGGCGTGCGGCTGCTTGCCGATGTCCGCGCGGTGCCGCTGTCGCGCCGCCCCGGCTTCTCGAAGAACATCCTGGCCGCCGGCCTGCGCGAGGCGGGGATAGACTATGTCGGCCTCAAGGCGCTGGGCACGCCGGCCGAGGGGCGCGAGGCTGCGCGCAAGGGGCATCATGCGCGGCTGGCCGAAATCTACGCGCGCCAACTCGACCTGCCCGAAGCGATCGTGCAGGCCGAACAGTTGAAGGACATGGCGGCGGAGCGGCCCACCGCCTTGCTTTGCTTCGAACGTGATCCGTCGGGCTGCCACCGCTCGCTGCTGATCGACGCGGTGCTGCCGGATGCGGAGCAGATCGACCTGTTCCCCGCGTAAAGACATGGCCTTCACCCTGTCCCATAGCGGGGCAGCGGCAGATTGCGGGTCTTGGCGCCTTGGTGCTGTCGCCGCCGGGCCTTATGCTTGTCCCCATGCGCATCCTCTCCACCACGCTCCTCGTCTCCGCCGCCATCGTTTCCAGCGCTTGGGCGCAGGGCAATGCGGCGCCTTTCACCGTTGCGGAAACGGGGCAGGGCTTTGCCTCCATCGGCGATGCGCTGGCCGCGATCGGCGACCGGCGTGGCACGGTGGTCGTGGCGCCCGGCACCTATCGCCAATGCGGCGTGCAGCAGGGCGGCGACGTGACCATCCGTGCGGCGACGCCCGGCACCGCGATCTTCGACGGGGCCGTGTGCGAAGGGAAGGGCGCGCTCGTTCTGCGCGGCCAAGCCAGCAGCGTGGACGGCATCATCTTCCAGAATATCCGCGTGCCCGACGGCAATGGCGCGGGCATCCGCCTGGAAAGCGGCAATCTGACCGTGCGCAACAGCCTGTTCCGCAACAGCGAGGAGGGTATCCTCACCGGCGACTATGATGGCGGGCAGGTGGTGATCGACAATTCGACCTTCCGCAAGCTGGGCCGCTGCGATCGCGATCTCGACTGCGCGCATGGAATCTATATCGGTCGCCTCGCCAGCCTGTCCGTCACCAACAGCCGCTTCGATCAGGGCGATGGCGGCCATTATCTCAAAACCCGCACCGCCCGCGTCACCATCAGCGGCAACAGCTTCGACGATAGCGGCGGGCATCTGACCAATTATATGATCGACCTGTCCAATGGCGCGACCGGCACGATCACCGGTAATGAAATGGTGCAGGGCAAGGACAAGGATAATTGGTCCGCCTTCATCACCGTGGCTCCGGAAGGCCGCGAACATTCGAGCGCGGGGCTGGTGATCGAGGGGAACAAGGCAGGCTTCGTGCCGGGGCTGGAGCGCGGCTCCACCTTCGTCGCCAATTTCACCGACGATGCGGTGCGGATTGGGGCGAACCAACTGGCGCCGTCGATGAAGGTCAAGGACTGGCGCTGACTTGGCCGCGCTGGCGTGATAAGGGTGGGCCCATGCGAACCACCTATGACAGCGCGACCGTCCGCCTCTATCATCTCGGCGACGATGGGGCGGCCATGACGATCATGTATGGGCCGCTGAGCCAGGCTTTGCATGTCGCCGAGCAGCAGCCGGCCGAGGTGCAGGATGGGCTATATCTGGCGACCGACAATGATGTAGTCGCCTATCTGGACCTGATCGAGGAATAGTCAGCCATTGCCCAGCAGCGCGAGCTGCTGGCGGATGACGTCCAGATTATGCTGCGCCAAATGGCTGCCGCGCCCTTCGACCGATCCATCCAGATCGGGCCGCTCGCCAATTTCCAGACACCGTTCCCATGCCGTGGCCGCCAGCGGCAGCCATTCGGTGAGCGCATGAGCCGGCTCGGCCAGCGCCCGGTCCATGGCGAGGTTGCCCAGGACGAAAAAGAAGTCGGGCGACTCCTGCCAATGAGCCATCTGCGCGCTGGCAATCGCCATGGCCTGTTCCGACGCGCCCGACTGGCCGAGGCAATGAAGCCGGCGGATCAGCAGCGCATGCATCCATGGCGCGCCATCGGGGGTGCGGGTGCTGGCCTGTTCATACCAATCCGCTGCGCAGGCATAGTCGCGCGCCGTCTCCGCCTCCTTGCCCAATTGGTAGAGGAGGTAGGGATTGCCGGGATCGGCCTGCAATTCCGCCAGCAACATCGGCGTATTGCGATCCCGCTTGCCCGCCGCCTGCGCGTCCTCGTATCCGTCATGGTCGATCAGCAGGGCGATGCGCTCGACCGGCAGGCTGGACACAGGCTGTTCATGGATGCGCCCGGCATAGTGGACCCCGCGCGGCAATAGTCGGGCGATCCAGCTGCGGGTCGAGGGCAGGGCGGCGCCCGCCTGTTGCGGCAGGTCGAAGCTGCTGCGGATGCAGAGCGCGCCCAGCCGTGGCGGCCCGTCGCACCAGTCGCGCAAAGCCTCGCCACCTTCCGCGATCCATTCGTCGGCGTCGACGATCAGGTTCCAGTCGGCATCGGCCAGCGCCAGCACATGATTGCGCGCGGCCGAGAAGTCGCCCGGCCAGTCGAGATGATGGACCTGCGCGCCGCACGCCCGCGCGATGGCGACGCTGTCGTCGGTCGATCCGGTATCCAGCACGACCATGGCATCGACATAGGGCCGCACGCTGTCCAGGCAGCGGGCGATGCAGCGCGCCTCGTTGCGCATGATGAGCGTCGCGGCGATGCGGGGTCTGTCGGTGGTCATGCCCCTGTTTCTCGCGCGCAGCCTAAAAAGCCGTTAACCATCCGCAAAGCCGAAGGGCGCGCGGGTGCGGCGATAATCGTCGGGCAGCATGTCGCGGCCGATCGGCGGGGCGGATCGGGCCATGCACTGGGTGCGATGGCACAGGCGACAGGTGACGCCGATCGGCGTGGGGTCGGGCGCGGGTGCATCCTGCGTGTAGATCAGCCGATGCGCATGGTCGGCCGCGCAGCATAAAGCGATGGCGCGCTCCACCTTCGGCGCGCCCCAGCCGCCGCCGCCCGCCGTCACCGTGCGCGCGATCGAGAAGAAACGCTGGCCGTCGGGCAGCTCCAGCCATTGCGTCACCACCTCACGCGGGGTTTCGAACACGCGGTGGACCGACCAGAGCGGGCAGGAGCCGCCATGGCGCGCAAAGGGAAAGCCCGCGCCGTCCAGCCGTTTCGATACATTGCCCGCCGGATCGACGCGCAGGAAGAAGAAGGGCACGCGCTCCTGCCCCGGCTTTTGGAGCGTGGTCAGGCGATGGGCGGTCTGTTCGAAACTCGCCCCGAATTGCCGGGCCAGCGCCTCCACATCATAACGGCGCGCCTCCACTGCTTTGGCAAAGGCGGTATAGGGCATCAGGATCGCGGCGGCGGCGTAGCTGGCGAGCGCGCGGCGGGCGAGGCGGCGGCCGCTTTCATGGGAGAACTGGCCGTCCTTCAGGATCGCGTCGAAATATTTGCGCAGGTCCAGATAGGCGATCTGCAGCGCCAGCTGGAACTGCGAGCTGGCGCCGTCCAGCGCATCGTCGAGCAGCACCGCGTCGCGATGCCGGTCGAGCCGTCGCATGGAGCCGGCCATCACGTCCGATGGCAGGCGGCGAACGCGCAGATTATGCTTCGCCTTGAGCCAGGCGATGAGGCCGCCTTCCGCTTCTGCCTCCGCTGCCAGCTTTTCCGCTGCATCGTCCAGCAGGGGGAAGCTGTTGCGCCGGGCGGCGAGGAAGCGGCGCGATTCGGCGACGGGATCGGCAACATCCTCCTGCGGCGCCGCATCCACGCCCGCGCCCCGATCCGCCAGCGCCAGATGCTCCTCGCGATAGCTGGTATAGAGGCGCAGCAGCGCTTCGGTGATGCCGGGATAATTGACCGCCACGTCGCCAGTGGCGAGCGTGGGCAGATCTATATCCGCGAACATCGGGTCTTTCAGCACCGCCTGCAACCGCGCCGTCTGTTCCGCGCCGCCATCGCCCGCCACTTCCGCCATGTCGAGTTTGTATGTGCGGGCAAGCCGCAACAGCATGTCGGCAGTCAGCGGCCGCTGGTTGCGCTCCAGCAAAGCGACATAGGAGGCGGAGATATCGAGATCGGCGGCCATGTCCGCCTGCGTCAGGCCCAAATCGCGCCGCAGCCGCCGCAGCCGCGGCCCCATATAGACGGGACGATCCTTGGCCATGTGCGCGACTCCTGTGCAGGCTTTACAACTTTACAGCAGATTTTTGTAAAGATCGACAATTGAACTTCAGGAGTACTGCCGCACTGCAACAGAGGTGATTAGGCAAGGTGGCAACAGATCACCGGACGCAAGGAAAACGGCCATGACCTATCAGGACAATATCGCGAAGGCGCAGAGCCTCATCGGTAGCCACCCCGGCAGCTGGGACGGCATCAATGCCGAATCCGTCGCCCGCATGAAGTTGCAGAACCGCTTCAACACGGGTCTGGATATCGCCAAATATACTGCCGGCATCATGCGCCGCGACATGGCGGCCTATGACCTCGACCCGGCCAACTACACCCAGTCGCTCGGCTGCTGGCACGGTTTCATCGGTCAGCAGAAGCTGATCGCGATCAAGAAGCATTTCGGCACGACCAAGCAGAAGTACCTGTATCTGTCCGGCTGGATGGTCGCGGCACTGCGCAGCGATTTTGGGCCTTTGCCCGACCAGTCGATGCACGAAAAGACCAGCGTCGCCGCGCTGATAGAGGAACTTTACACCTTCCTGAAGCAGGCCGATGCCCGCGAACTGGGGATGTTGTTCCGCGATCTCGACAAGGCGCGCGAAACCGGCAACGAGGTTGAGGCCCAGCGCCTGACCCACGCCATCGACAATTATGAGACGCATGTCGTGCCGATCATCGCGGATATCGACGCGGGCTTCGGCAATGCGGAAGCCACCTATCTGCTCGCCAAGAAGATGATCGAGGCGGGGGCCTGTGCGCTCCAGATCGAAAATCAGGTTTCGGACGAAAAGCAGTGCGGCCATCAGGACGGCAAGGTCACGGTGCCGCATGAGGACTTCCTGGCGAAGGTTCGCGCCTGTCGCTACGCCTTCCTGGAGCTGGGCGTGGACGATGGCATCATCGTCACGCGCACCGACTCGCTAGGCGCGGGCCTGACCAAGCAGATCGCGGTCAGCAAGGAACCCGGCGATATCGGCGACCAGTATAACAGCTTCCTCGATTGCGAGGAGATCGACCCGGCGACGGCGAAGAATGGCGACGTCATCCTGAACCGCGACGGCAAGCTGCTGCGCCCCAAGCGCCTGCCCAGCAACCTGTTCCAGTTCCGCGAAGGCACCGGCGCGGATCGCTGCGTCCTCGACTGCATCACCTCGCTTCAAAATGGCGCGGATCTGCTGTGGATCGAAACGGAAAAGCCGCATATCGAGCAGATCGCGTCGATGGTCGACCGCATCCGCAAGGTCATTCCCAACGCCAAGTTGGTCTATAATAATTCGCCCAGCTTCAACTGGACGCTGAACTTCCGCCAGCAGGTGTATGATGCGTGGGCCGAAGCCGGCAAGGATGTTGGTGCCTATGACCGGGCGAAGCTGATGAGCGCGGATTATGACGGCACGGAACTGGGCGTCGAGGCTGACGAGAAGATCCGCACCTTCCAGAAGGATGCAGCGGCGCGGGCAGGCATCTTCCATCACCTCATCACCCTGCCGACCTATCATACGGCGGCGCTCAGCACCGATAACCTGGCCAAGGACTATTTCGGTGCGGCTGGCATGCTGGGCTATGTCGAGGGCGTGCAGCGCAAGGAAATCCGCCAGGGCATCGCCTGCGTGAAGCATCAGAATATGTCGGGCAGCGACATCGGCGACGATCACAAGGATTATTTCGCCGGGGAAGCTGCGCTGAAGGCCGGCGGCGCACACAATACGATGAACCAGTTCGCGGCGTAATCTCTAAGCACGTCATTCCCGCGACCCGAAGGGCGGTCGTAGGCCAACGCGGGAACCCATCTCCTGCCTTATCCCCAGCCGCAAGGGTGTGAGATGGATCCCCGCCTTCGCGGGGATGACGGCCGTTTTTGCGGCGTGCAGGCCGCAAGAAAAGCCAAAGCGCGGGGACTTCGACACTCCCTTCGCGTGTTTGGGTGGAAGAAACTGGACGACCCGGCGACACATCGCCGGGTCGTTTTTTGTGTGTGCCAACTACCCTAAACTCCGTTCGCCCTGAGTCTGTCGAAGGGCTGTCTTTGAAGAAAAAGACGGGGCTTCGACAGGCTCAGCCCGAACGGAGTTTAAGGGGATAACTCAGTGCGTCGTTCAGGCAATCCCCGCCCGCTGCCGCACTGCCTGCTTCAAAATGTCGAGCGGCATCGCGCCCAATGTCAGCACGTCGTGGAACTGCTTCAGATCGAAGCTGTCGCCCTGCTTCGCCTTCACCTCGTCGCGCAGCTGCGTCCACACGGTGTGGCCGATCTTGTAGCTGCACGCCTGACCCGGCCAGACGGTGTAGCGGTCGATTTCGCCCTGGCTGCGGCCGCGCGCGATTCCGGTGGTGGCGATGAGGTAATCGGTCGCCTTTTCCCGGCTCCACCGCTTGGCATGCATGCCGCTGTCCACGACCAGACGGGTGGCGCGGAACAGGAGCGACTGGAGATAGCCGACCTGCCCGAGAGGATCGCCTTCATACATGCCCATTTCGTCGGCCAGCTGTTCCGAATAGAGCGCCCAGCCTTCCGAATAGCCGCTGTAGAAGCCACGGCGACGAATCATTGGGATGGAGTCGGATTCCAGCGCTACCGTCACCTGAAGATGATGCCCCGGCACCGCTTCATGATGGGTCAGCGTCGCCAGGCCGAATTTCGGCCGGTCGAACGTGTCGCGCAGGTTGATGAAATAGATGGCGGGGCGCGACCCGTCGAGCGAGGCGTTCTGATAATAGCCGCCCGGCGCGCCCGCCTGAATCGTCACTGGCACGCGGCGGACCTCCACCGGCGCCTTGGGCACGGTGTTGAAGGATTCGCCCAGACGCTTCTGCATGGCGATGATCTGGCTGTTGAGCTGCGCCAGCAGTGCCTCGCGGCCCGGATCGGTGTTGGGATACAGCTGATCGGGGCGCTTGTTGAGTTCCACCAGACGATCGCCGACGCTGCCCTGGCTCATCCCTTCGCCCTTCAGGATCGCGTCGATCCGGGCGGAGATGTCCGCCACCTGATCGAGGCCCAGCTGATGGATTTCATCGCCGGTCAGTTTGGTCGTGGTCGCGGCTTCGGCGGCGGCGGCGTAGAAAGCCTCGCCATCGGGCAGGCGCCAGCAGCCTGCGTCATGGCTGGCCTTGGCACGCAACTGCGCCACCAGTGCGCGCTGGCGATCGATGGCGGGGAAGATCTTCTCCGCGACGATCTTTTCCGCCTGCGCCACGCGTTCGGGTGGCAGGTTGGCGGCGGCCAGCTTCTTGGCGAAACTGGCGACCAGCACAGTCTGCGCGGCGGGCTGGTCGCGCAGGGACGCCTGCATCTTCATCGTGGTGTCGAGAATATAGTCGGGCGCGAACACGCCCTTGGCCGCATCCGCCTTCTGCCGGGCCAGTTCGCCGTCGAGGGCGGCGGGGAAGGCTTCGAGCCGCGACAGATAGGCGTCGGCGTCGGCCGCATCCTTCACCCGGTGCTGCGAATCGAGGAAGTCGGGGACTTCGCGATAGCTGCCGGTCAATTGGCTCAGGATATAGGGGGCGTAGCGGCCCGCCGTTTCGCCATAGCCGAAGCGTTCGCCGCCCACGGCGCGGTCCATCTGATAGGCGACCACATCATAGTCGAGCTGGCTGGCGGGGCTGAGTTTGGCGCGGTCGATGCTGGCCAATTGCTTCACCTGTGCCTTGGTCCGGGCCAGATCCTTGGCCGCGCCGGCCGCGCTGGTGTCGCTGAGTTTGCCGCGCAACGCCGCCCGCGCGCCGGTGTCGAGGCCGAGGCGGGTGGCCTGCTCCGGCGATTCGGCCAGCCGTCCGTAGAAGAAATCGTCGAGCATCGCGCGGAACCGCGCGTCGGCGCTGGCGCCTTGCGCAAAGGCGTTGGGCGTGGCGGCGGCGATGGCAGTGGCGCCGCTGGTGGCGAGAAATTGGCGTCGGTTCACGACTGAAAGCTCCAGAGCAAGGGGAGGGCGGCAAGGGGGCGCCGCCCGCGATGCGCTCTTTTGACGAGCGTTCAACAGCTTGGCTAGAGTGTAGGTTGAGTGGGGCATGGTCGGTCCGGCGCGCGGAGATGCTGGATGGCTTGTGGACGGTTCCAAATTTTCGTCACCCCGGACTTGATCCGGGGTCTCGCTACCTTTTCAAAAGCTAGGCGTGCAAGGAAAGCGGGATCCCGGGTCAAGCCTGTCCTGAGCCTGTCGAAGGGCCCGGGATGACGACATTGTTAATGGCCACCGCCGCCCGCGCCCTGTCATCTTCCTGTCAACCAAACGGCCCATATAAGCCCAGCTTGTCAGCATCATGGATCGTTGCGGCTGTCGCGTCGTTTCCTCCTGCGCTATGGGGCGCGTGCCTTGCATAGGGAGGAACCGCATGTCCTACACGCTGATCACCGCCAACCGGAATTACAGCAGCTGGTCGCTGCGCCCATGGGTGCTGATGACGGCGCTGGGCATAGCGTTCGAGGACCGGCTGGAACCCTTCGCCGCCGCGACCAACTATGCCGCCTTCCGCAGCTTTTCGCCCACGGGGCAGGTGCCCGCGCTGATCGACGGGGATCGTACCGTCTGGGATTCGTTAGGCATCATCCTCTATCTGGCCGATCGCCATCCCGGCGTCTGGCCGGCGGACGAGGCCGCGCGCGCTTTCGCCCAATGTGCGACGGCGGAAATGCACAGCGGTTTCACCACGTTGCGCAACGATTGCACCATGAATGTCGGCGTCCGGGTGGAGCCGCATCTGCCCTCGCCCGCGCTCAACAAGGACATCGCCCGACTGCGCGAATTGTGGGAGCAGGGGTTGGACCGCTTTGGTGGCTTTTTCCTGGCGGGCAAGACCTTCACCGCGATCGACGCTTTCTATGCGCCCGTCGCCTTCCGCGTGCGCACCTATGGGCTGGATGTCGGCCCGATCGCGCAGGCCTGGGTCGACCATATGCTCGCCCATCCCGCCATGCAGCAGTGGGAAAGGGAGGCGCTGGCCGAAACATGGCGCGAGGACAGCCATGAAGCGGAGATCGGCGCGGCCGGCAAGGTCATCGAGGACTATCGGGCGGTGTAGGTGTCGGCCGGTGGGTTAGCCAACCCTGTAACATTCTTGCCCGCCCGATAGGAAAAACAGGGCAAATCGGTCGTTCACCCCCTTTCCCGATCCGGCGGACGGGTCTAGGGGGTGGACATTATGGTAAAGTCTCGCACCCTCTACGAAAAGATCTGGGACGCGCACGTCGTCGAACGGCGTCCCGATGGCACCTGCCTCATCTATATCGACCGCCATCTCGTCCATGAAGTGACGAGCCCGCAGGCGTTCGAGGGGCTACGCCTTGCCGGTCGTAAGGTGCGCCGGCCCGATCTGACGCTGGCGGTGCCGGACCATAATCTGCCCACCACGCCGCGCCGCGACGCGGATGGCCATCGCATCCCGATCGCCGATCCGGAAAGCGCGCAGCAGCTGGCCGCGCTGGAACGCAATGCGCCCGAATTCGGCGTCCGCCTGATCGGTGACGCCGATCTGGAGCAGGGCATCGTCCATGTCGTCGGCCCGGAACAGGGCTTTACGCTGCCCGGCACCACTTTGGTGTGCGGCGACAGCCATACCTCCTCGCATGGCGCGCTGGGCGCGTTGGCCTTCGGCATCGGCACGTCGGAGGTCGAGCATGTGCTGGCGACCCAGACGTTGCTGCTGAAACAGTCGAAGACGATGGAAGTCGTCGTCGAAGGCGTACTGGCGCCGGGCGTCACGCCCAAGGATGTGGCGCTGGCGATTTGCGGTACGATCGGCACGGCGGGCGGCACCGGCTATGTCATGGAATATCGCGGCTCGGTGTTCCGCGACATGTCGATCGAAGGGCGTCTGACCGTCGCCAACATGTCGATCGAGGCGGGCGCACGATCGGGCCTGTTCGCCCCGGACGAAAAGACCTTCGCCTATATCGAGGGTCGCCCGATGGCACCCAAGGGCGCGGATTTCGACGCGGCCGTCGCTTATTGGCGGACGCTCGTCACCGACGAAGGCGCCGTCTTCGATAAGACCGTGGTGATCGACGCGGCCGACATCGTGCCCAACGTCACCTGGGGCACCAGCCCGGAAGACGTCGTGGCCGTGACCGGCGTGGTGCCCGATCCGCAGAGCTTCGCCGATCCGTCCAAGCAGGCCGCCGCGCAAAAGTCGCTTGATTATATGGGCCTCGTCGCCGGGCAGAAAATGGCCGATGTCGCGATCGAGCATGTCTTCATCGGCAGCTGCACCAACAGCCGGATCGAGGATCTGCGCGCCGCCGCATCATTGCTGAAGGGGCGCCATGTCGCCGCCGGCATCAAGCATGCGATGGTCGTGCCCGGCTCCGGCCTGGTCAAGCAACAGGCCGAATCCGAAGGGCTGGACCGCATCTTCCTGGACGCCGGTTTCGAATGGCGCGAGCCGGGCTGCTCGGCGTGCCTGGGCATGAACCCTGACAAGGTGCCCGCGGGCGAACGCTGCGCATCGACCAGCAACCGCAATTTCATGGGCCGTCAGGGGCCGGGATCGCGCACTCATCTGGTGTCGCCCGAAATGGCGGCGGCTGCGGCCATCACCGGCCGGCTGACGGATGTGCGCGAACTGTTGAACAAAAAAGAGGGTGTGGTCGCATGAAGAAGATTTTCTGGCTGCTGACGCTGGGCGCGCTGGCGAGCGCGGCGATGGCCGCGACCCTGGGCCGGGCCGAAGACACGCCGGCTGCTGAGGCGAAGAAGGTTCACTGATGGACAAGCTGACGACCGTAGACGGCCGGGCCTATCCGTTCGGGATGAAGAATGTCGACACCGACATCGTCATCCCCGCGCATTGGTTGAAGACCATTTCGCGTAACGGCCTTGGCAAGGGCGCGTTCGAAGTGCTGCGCAAGGAGCCGGGCAACGTCTTCGACGATCCCGAATATGCCGGCAGCCCGATCCTGATCGCGGGCGACAATTTCGGCTGCGGCTCCAGCCGCGAACATGCCGCCTGGGCGCTCGGCGACCTGGGTATCAAGGTGGTGATCGCGCCCAGCTTCTCCGATATCTTCTCCGGCAATGCGTTCAAGAACGGCATTTTGACGGTCGTTTTGCCGCAGGATGCGGTGGATAGGCTGCTGGAAGTGGCGAAGACCGATCCGATCCATGTCGATCTGGAATCGCAGTCCGTCACCACCCAGTTTCAGGACCGGTTCGCGTTCGAGATCGATCCGTTCCGCAAACATTGCCTGCTCGGCGGTCTGGACGAAATCGGCCTGACGCTGGATCAGAGCGACGTGATCGACGGCTATGAAGCCAGGCAGGCGCAGGATCGTCCCTGGATCGTGCCTGCTGCCGTTGCGTAATGCGACGCTTCTGCCTATCTCTTGGCTCAGATACCGCTTGCAACAGGGCTTTTGACGCATGACCACTTTCGACGATCGCGAAAAGGCGTTCGAAAACAAGTTCGCCCATGACCAGGAACTGGAGTTCCGCATTCAGGCGCGCCGCAACCGGCTGCTGGGCGAATGGGCGGCGGTCAAGATGGGTCTGACCCCGGAAGAAACCGACGCCTATGCCAAGGCGGTGGTGCAGGCCGATTTCGAAGAAGCGGGCGACGAAGATGTCATTCGCAAGCTGGTAGGCGATATGACGTCGGCCGGCGTGGATATCGACGAAGCGGGCGTGCGCACCGCACTGGACGAGCAGGCCGTGATCGCTCGTCGCCAGTTCATCGAAGTACAGTAAGGCTTAATCCCATGCCGATGGCAGCCGACGATATTGCGGACATGATCCGCGCCGCCATTCCCGACGCGCAGGTCGAAATTACCGATCTGGCCGGCGATGGCGATCATTATGCGGCTAAGGTCGTGGCGGAAAGCTTTCGTGGGCTTAGCCGCGTGGCGCAGCAGCGCGCCGTCTATGCGGCGCTGGGCGGACGGATGGGGGGCGTGCTTCACGCCTTGCAACTGACCACCGCCGTTCCCAACTAACGGGCCAGAGATTAGCGCCTATCGGATGGGCGCCAGACAGGAATGGAACTTTTCACATGACCGACGCCGTGCAGCAGCGGATTGCCGACATCGTCAAGAGCAATGACGTGGTGCTTTTCATGAAGGGCACGCCGCTCTTCCCGCAATGCGGTTTTTCCAGCCGCGCCATCGCGATTCTGGAGCATCTGGGCGTGACCTATGAAACGGTCGACGTGTTGCAGGACCAGGGCGTGCGTCAGGGCATCAAGACCTTCTCCGACTGGCCGACCATCCCCCAGCTCTATGTGAAGGGCGAATTTGTCGGCGGCAGCGACATCATGATGGAAATGTATGAAGCAGGCGAACTGAGCCAGCTTCTGACCGATCAAGGGATCGCCGCCGCCAACTGAGCGGGGGGCGATCGGGAATAGGGAAGGCGGTCCGGGAACGGGCCGCCTTTTTTGTTGGGGGCAGCCTCACGATAATATGCCAGCCTTGCGCCAACCCCTCATCCAACTCCGCCTAGACGCTACGCGCCAAGGCTTCGTATCCTTCTCCCTCCAGGGGAGAAGGATGAGTGCCCGCGACGCCACCATCCTTCCAATGTAGGATTTTCTCTGATCTATCCTGCGGGATGACTCCATTCTCATCCACCCGCCAATGGCCCGCGGCCGGTTACGACCGGACGCGTGCGCGTCGCTTCGCTGTAACGCCGATGGCGCGCCGATGTCGTGCGGCTGTCGCGCCGGTGGCGCTTGGCGAAAGCCTCGCGAGCGCTTCACGCACGCATAGGGGCCTGCAACGGTGTGAACTTCGCGCGTCGCGTTGGTGTGACCTGAAATGGGGGGAGGGCCACCGGGTGGGGGATGCGGAGCGGAGACTGCCTGCATCCCCCGGTAGTTGAACGGTGGGAACGCGACTAAAGTCGCAATGGCCGTGCCAATTTGGGGCGATCGCGGGAAGCTGCGGGTTCCAAAGGTTAACGCGCCGAGATGGTCCGCGCCATCTGTCAAAATTTCCGACATTTTCCGGCTTTTTCAACGTGAAGCCAGTCAAGGACGAGCCTGCGAACGGCTATTGACTACATCTGTAATCAATGCGACTACATCCGTGGTTGTTAAACATCGAGTCGGGTATCCGGCCAGCGGGCGAGAAGACGTGAGCGAGAAGATCAGCGAAGCGGAACTAGTGGTGATGGAGGCGCTGTGGGAAGCCGCGCCGCAGACCGCCAATGACGTTGCCGACCGCGTCGCCACCGACCGCGACTGGAGCCTGCAAACGGTCAAGACCCTGTTGTCGCGGCTGATGGCCAAGGATGTCATCGCCGCCGATCAGGATGGCCGTCGTTTTCTCTATCGCCCGATGGTGGCCCGTGACGATTATGTCGCGGGCGAAGGCGGGCGTCTCGTCAACCGGCTGTTCGGCGGGCGCATATCGCCGCTGGTCGCCCAGCTGGCGCAGCAGGATCAATTAACGGCGGACGATATCGCCGAACTTGAGGCAATCCTGAAGGGGCTGAAATCATGAGCGTCTGGCTGGCCGAAACGCTGATCGCCACCACCTTGTTAATGGCGCTGGTCATGATGTTGCGGCGGCCGGTCGCGCGCTGGCTGGGGGCGGGGGCGGCCTATCTGCTCTGGGCGCTGCCGCTGGCGCGGATGGTGATGCCGGCTTTGCCCTGCGACATCGATCCTTCGCCGCTGCATCTGGCGGTCGATCAGGCGGGTCTGCCCGACCTGTTGACCGTGCCGCCCGCAGCGCCTGTCGTCCCCACGACTCCGACCTTCCCCTGGCTGGAGGCTGGCCTTTCGCTCTGGTTCGCCGGCATGGTCGTTTTTCTGATCGTGCAGGCGGTGGGCTATACCCGTTTCCGCCGCCATATGCTGGACGGCGCCACCCCGATCGGGGAGGAAGGGCGTATCCGCCTCATTTCCAGCCCGCATGCCTCCGGTCCGCTCGCCTTTGGCGTGTTGCGGCCCTACATCGTGCTGCCGGCCGATTTCGCTGTGCGCTACGACGCGCAGGAACAGGACATGGCGATCGCCCATGAACGGGCGCATCATGAGCGGCGCGATCTGGCCGCCAATATGATCGCCTTGCTGTTGCTGGCCGTCCATTGGTGCAATCCCGTCGCCTGGATCGCCTATCGCGCCTATCGGGCCGATCAGGAAACCGCCTGCGACGCCCGCGTCCTTTCGCTTTACGGCCGCGATCAGGCCCATGCCTATGGTCGCGCCATATTGAAGGCGGCCGGCGGTCGGCAATTTGCCGGCGCTTGCCATCTCACCCGTATCACTACGCTCAAGGGGAGGCTGAAAATGCTGTCCAACCATGACATTTCGCTTCAGCGCATCAGCTGGGGCATGGCCGCCGTCGCGATCGTCACCGCCACCGGCCTGGCGCTCACCGCATCTGGCAGCCGCGCCGCGCAGCAGATGGCGGCGATCACCGACAAGGTGGAAAGCGCCGACTTCGCCAAATTGTCCGACCTGGTGTCGCAACCCGCCACCGCCAGCGTGCCGGCGAACGCCGAAGTCGCGGCGGTCCCCGCCGTACCTACGGCGCCTGCCGTCCCTGCGGTGAAGGCGGGCGATGACACATGGTCCTCGTCCGCGCCCATGGTTCCGCCCGCGCCGATCGTGCCCGCCGCCGACATGATCGCCCCGGTCGCGCCCGTACCGCCCGCGCCGCCGATTGTGCGCAGCGAAAAGAATCGCATCACCGTCACCCATGCCGACGGCCGCGTCGAAACCCATCGTATTCCGACCGAGGCTGAGATTGCGCGGATGGTACCGAATGTCGATGTTCGCGATGGATGCGACGGGAATGCGAGCCAGGTTAGCACGCATCGCGAATGGGTCGATGCCAAGGGGCAGCGGCAAATCCGTGTCCGCATTTGCAACGCCGCGATCGAGGCGCAGGCCCGCCGTGCGGAATTGCAGGCCAGTCGCGCCGAAGCTTTGGCAGAACGGCAGGCCGCACTGGCCGAACGTGAAGGTGCGCGGGCTGAACGCATGGGCAAGCTGGCGGCACGGCGCGGGTTGATGAACGCACGTATCCAGATCGCCAACAGCCGGATGCCCGCCAAGGATCAGGCTGACGCTCTGCGCGACATCGACGATGAAATTGCAGCGCTGGATCGCAACAGGAACTGATTGTTCAGACCGCTACAACTTCGGGCAGGATGGCATCGAGCAGCAGCATGCCTGCCGGCGCCACCTGCAAATGGTCGCCGGTCAGGCGGATGAGGCCAAGGTCGGTCAGTTGGGCGATCGCCCGTTCGTCCACCAGACGGTCCGTCCTGATCCCGGACTGGGCGGCGATCCGGGCCAGATCCACCCCTTCGCCCAGCCGCAATCCCATCAGCAACGCCTCACGGGCGCGGTCTTCCGCCGCCAGCGGTTCTTCGCTCTGAATGCCATGGCCGTTGCGGGACACCGCGCCCATCCAGTTTTCCGGCTTCTTGTGGCGCAGCGTCGCCATGCCGCCACGCCGCCCATGCGCGCCCGGCCCGATCCCGGCATAGTCGCCATAGCGCCAGTAGACGAGGTTATGGCGGCTTTCCTGCCCCGGCCGGGCATGGTTGCTGATTTCATAAGCGGGAATGCCCGCCGCACCGGTCATCGCCTGCGTCAGTTCATAAAGCGTGGCGCCATGGTCGGGATCGGCGGGCGTCAGCTTGTTCTGTGCCACCAAAGTGGCAAAGCGCGTGCCCGGCTCGATCGTCAGCTGATAGAGCGACAGATGGCCGGTGCCGAAGGACAAGGCGTGCGCTAGTTCCGCTTCCCAACCCGCCTCGCTCTGGTCGGGGCGGGCGTAGATCAGGTCGAAGCTCACCCGATCGAACACGCGCTGCGCCGTGTCGAGCGCGGCCAGCCCCTCCGTCACATCATGGGCGCGGCCGAGGAAATGGAGCGCCTGATTGTCGAGCGCCTGAAGGCCGAGCGAGGTGCGGTTGACGCCTGCTATGGCGAGGTCGGCAAAGCGCGCCGCCTCGACCGAATTGGGATTGGCCTCCAGCGTGATCTCTATGTCCGGGGTGAAGCCCCAATGGCGCTCCGCCGCGCCGATCAGCGTTTCGACCAGCGCGGGCGGCATCAGCGACGGGGTGCCGCCGCCAAAGAAGATGGAGGAGAGCGGCCGGCCCGGTGTCAGCGCCGCCTCATGCGCCATGTCCGCCAGCAGCGCGGCCTCCCATGCCGGAATATCCACGCCGTCGCGGACATGACTGTTAAAATCGCAGTAGGGACATTTGGAAACGCAAAAGGGCCAATGGATATATAAGGCTTGAGCGTCGGCGCGGACATGGTCTGGGGCCGTTGCGATTTGGGGATTGAGAGACGACATGGCTGGGGGCAGCCCTAAAGAATTTTTGCGCGCTTCGCTATGGGTGGCGATCATGCTCTGTGCAACGGGTGCGCAGGCGGCGTCGGATGGTGCAGCAACGGTCGCGCCACTCGCCACCGGCACGGTCATGCCCGCTGCTTATTATGGCATGGAAGAAGCGCCGCGCGGGACCGCGTTGCTGCGCTCGGTCATGCTCGACGCGCATAATGAGGAGCGTGCCTCGCTCGGCCTGCCGCTGCTGGACTGGGACGATGCGCTGGCGGCCGATGCCGCCCGCTATGCCGACGATATGGCGCGTAGTGGCCTGTTCCGCCATTCGCCTCGCACCGGCCGCGCCATCCCCAGCGGCGAAAATCTGTGGATGGGGCCGCGCCGCCTCTATGGCTATGGGGCGATGGTCGGATCGTTTCTGGAGGAAAAGCGGCTGACCCGGATCGCGGGCAAGCTGCCCGACATGAGCGCCACCGGGCGCTGGCAGGATGTCGGCCATTATACCCAGATGATCTGGCGCGGGACGCGCAAGGTCGGCTGCGCGCTGGGTGAGGGGGCGAATGCGGACTATCTGGTCTGTCGTTATTTCCCGGCCGGCAACGCCTTTGGCAAGGGGCCGCTGGACGCGGATGATGCAGCACCGATGGCGCAAACGCAGGTCGCCAGCGTCGGTCCGTAAGGCGGCGATGGATATTTCTCCTGGTGGTGGGCATTGAGCAGATGAAGCCGCCAGAGGAGAAGAGGATGCGCCACGCAGCACTGTCATGGATGATCTCGGGCTGTGCGCTGTTGGCGCTCGGCGCCTGTGGCGGGCCGTCGCAGCCGGAGCATAAGGCGGACGCGGTAGCCAGCGCCAATGACGCTGCGCCGGTGGCCCCATCGCCGGTCAATGCGGGTGCCGCACAAAGCCCGATGCCCGCACCCGTTGCCCAAGACGCAGAACCGTTGTCCTGTGCCGCCGATATCGGGGCCGCGGCAGCAGCCAAGCGGGTCGCCGTCTGCCGCAATGTTTCGCCCGCCACCCGGCCACCCTGCAATGCCGCCAACAGCTGCGCCATGATCGAGGATGAAATTGCGCGCAGCTGCGCCCTTTTCGATGGCAAGGGCGAGCCGATGCAGGGATGCGATCCCGCGCCCAAGAGCATGGCGGCGGCGGTCGCGGTGGTGCAGCGTTATTATTCGGCCATCAATGCCCGCGACTATGCCACGGCCTGGGCACAATGGGGGGAGGATGGACCGCCCAACCAGACATTGGACAAGTTTCAGGCAGGCTTTGCCGGTACTCGGTCGACGCGGGTGACGATCGGCAGCAAGCTGGAGCCGGGCGATGGTGGCGCGGGTTCGATTTACCAGACGGTGCCGGTGACGGTCGATTCGCAACTGCTGGACGGGACGCGCCAGCGCTTCGTCGGCGATTATGTGGTGCGGCGCGTCAACGATGTGGACGGCGCTACGCCCGCCCAGCTGCGCTGGCATATCGGCCAGGCGAAGCTGAAGGCGGTGCCCGCGGGTTAGTAGCCGCTGCGCTCGCAATGACGATCCGACAGGACGTTATCCCGCCTTCTTAAATGACCGCCGCGACTAGTTGCTCGAAGGCCTTGGCGCGGTGGCTCATGGCATGTTTGGCGTCCGGGTCCATCTCGCCAAAGCTGATGGCATGGTCCAGCGGCTGGAACATGGCATCATAGCCGAAGCCATTTTGCCCGCGCGGCGGCCAGACCAATGTGCCGTCGATCCGCCCCTCGAATGCTTCGACATGGCCGTCGGGCCAGGCGAGGGCGAGGGCGCAGACGAAATGGGCGCTGTGGCTGGCATCCGGCCCCTTGGCCTGCACGCCGTCCCATACCAGCTGCATCGCCATGCCGAAATCCTTGGTCGGGCCGGCCCAGCGTGCCGAGAACAGGCCGGGATCGCCGCCCAGCGCTTCGACGCACAGGCCACTATCGTCGGCAAGGGCGGGCAGGCCGGAGAGGTCGGCCGCCTGCATCGCCTTCAATTCCGCATTGGCGATGAAGGTGGTGCCGGTTTCTTCCGGTTCGGGCAGGTCGAGCGACGCGGCGGAGACGGGCTCGATCCCATAGGGGCCGAGCAAGGCGGCGATTTCGCGTACCTTGCCGGGATTGTGGCTGGCGATCACCAGCCTGCCCGGTTTCAGCTTGCGGATCGCCTGTTCCTGTCCGAAATCGTCGCTCATTGTCTACCCTTGCCTTGTTAATCTCGTCATCCCGGCCTTGAGCCGGGATCTCGCTTGTTCTTCGAGCCAGTCAAAGGAAAGCGAGACCCCGGGTCAAGCCCGGGGTGACGGCAATTGCTTAACGCCCGGTCGCCACATCCTGTGCCGCGAAGATTTTCGCGCAGCCGATGCGGGCGAGGCGGAGCAGGCGGAGCAGCTCTTCCTCGTCATAGGCCGCGCCCTCAGCCGTCGCCTGCACTTCGGCGAACTTGCCGTCGCCGGTCAGGATCAGGTTGGCGTCGGTTTCGGCATTGCTGTCTTCGGCATAGTCGAGGTCGAGGACGGGGGTGCCGTTATAGATGCCGCAGCTGATCGCCGCGACCTTCTGGATGATCGGGTCTTCGGTGAGCGCACCCGAAGCCAGCAGCTTGTCCACCGCGATGCGCAGCGCGACCCAGCTGCCGGAAATGGCCGCCGTCCGCGTGCCGCCATCGGCCTGGATCACGTCGCAATCGACCACGATCTGGCGCTCGCCCAGCTTCTTCAAGTCCACGACCGTGCGCAGCGAGCGGCCGATCAGGCGCTGGATTTCCTGGGTACGGCCCGACTGCTTGCCCTTGGCCGCTTCACGGCTGCCGCGGGTGTGGGTGGCGCGGGGCAGCATGCCATATTCGGCCGTGACCCAGCCCGACCCCTTGCCGCGCAGGAAAGGAGGCACCTTTTCTTCGATCGAGGCGGTGCAGAGCACGCGCGTATCGCCGAAGCTGATCAGGCAAGACCCTTCCGCGTGGATGGTGAAGCCGGGTTCCATGGTGATATCGCGCATCTGGTCGGGCGCGCGGCCGGAAGGACGCATAATTTCTACTCCGAAGCGTTTGAGAGGCGACAGGCGCCGCCAATGCGCCCAATGGCGCACTTAAAGCGCCGCTTAGCGGTCGATGGGACGAGTTGCCAGTGTCCAGACCGCAATTTGGACGATATGAGGGGTTATGACGATAAAAATCTGGGTCGCAGCCGGGCTGTTGGCATTGACGGGATGCATGGCGGAGCAGGAGGGGCTGGAACCGCCCAAGGCGCCGGGCGACGTGATCCGATTCACCGCGGGGCGCTGCTTCGGGGCATGCCCGGCCTATACGGTACAGGTGTCGCCCGATGGCGCGGGCCTGTTGACGCCGGAACGCTTCACATCTGTGCCGGGACCGACCCGCTTCACCATCAGCCGGGTGCAATATCGCAAGCTGCTGGCGACGCTGGCGCCGCATCGCCCTGCGACGGGCACCACGCAAAAGATCGACCAGAAAAGCTGCACCCGCTTCGCCACGGATATGCCCAGCTATAGCGTGGAATGGAGCCGGCCGGGGCAGCAGCCGACGCGGCTGGATTTCCAGTCGGGCTGCATGGACCCGCGCCATGGCAAGCTGCGCGTGGCGATCGCGTCCGTGCCCAAGATTCTCGACGTACAGCATATGCTCAATCCCAAGGCGGTCGCGCCTTGAGCGCGCGCGCCGACCTGCCTAGATAGACAGCATGTCGATCACCCCCATATCCGAACTGAACGATCGCGCGCGCGATGTCTTTCGCCTGGTGGTGGAAAGCTATCTGGGCACGGGTATGCCGGTGGGATCGCGCACCATCAGCAAGATGGCCTCGCTCAGCCTGTCGCCCGCTTCGATCCGCAACGTCATGCAGGATCTGGAGGAGCTGGGCCTGCTCGCCGCGCCGCATACCTCCGCCGGGCGGATGCCGACCGAAACGGGGCTGCGGCTGTTTGTCGATGGGATGATGCAGGCGGCCGAGCCGTCGGCCGAGGAGCGCCGCGCGATCGAGGCGGGCATATCCGAAAGCGGGCCGATCGAGGAAGCGCTGTCTGCCGCCACGGCAACGCTGTCGGGATTGTCCGCATGCGCCGGCATCGTCATGGTGCCCAAGCGCGAGCCGGTGCTGCGCCAGTTCGGTTTCGTGCCGCTGAATGCACGGCAGGCGCTTGCCGTTTTGGTGGGGCAGGACGGGTCGGTGGAAAACCGCGTGCTGGACCTGCCCGAAGGCGTCAGCCCGATCGCGCTCAACGAAGCAGCCAATTTCATGTCGGCGCGGTTCGGCGGCCTGACGCTGCGACAGGCGGGCGAGGCGCTGACGCGGGAGATGGAGGCGGAGCGGCACGCGCTCGACAATAGCGCACGGGATCTGGCGGCGCGGGGCCTCGCCATCTGGTCGCACGATGCCGACGACCGGCCGGTGCTGATCGTGCGCGGCCAGTCGCACCTGCTGGACGACGGCGCGGCCGCCGACCTGGAACGGGCGCGGCAATTGCTGGAGCAGCTGGAGGGCAAGCAGGAAATATTGGACCTGTTGCGCGGCGCATTGGCCGGCAGCGCGACCAAAATCTTCATCGGCTCGGAAAACAAGCTCTTTTCCCTGTCGGGTTCTTCGGTCATAGCCGCGCCCTACCGTGGCGCGGACGGCCGGGTCGTCGGCGTGGTCGGCGTGATCGGCCCCACGCGCTTGAACTATGCGCGGGTGATCCCCATGGTGGATTTCACAGCACAGACGCTATCGAGATTGATGAGATGAGCGAAGACAAAGACAATATCGAAAACACCGAAGTCGTGGACGCGCTACTCGAGGATGCGGCACCGGCCGGAGACGCCGTAGCGGAGAAGATCGTCGCGCTGGAGGCCGAACTCGCTACCGCGAAGCAGGATATTCTCTACGCCCATGCCGACACGCAGAATGTGCGCCGCCGGCTGGAAAAGGAGCTGGCCGATGCGCGGTCCTACGCGTCGACCGCTTTCGCGCGCGACATATTGTCGGTCGCCGACAATCTGAGCCGTGCGCTGGCCGCGATCCCGGCTGAATTGCGGGATGATGAGAAATTCAAGAGCCTGGTCGTGGGCCTGGAGGCCACCGGCCGCGAACTGGAAAGCGTGTTCGGTCGCAACGGCGTGAGCAAGCTGGAGTCGGTCGGCCAGCCGCTCGACCCCAACAAGCATCAGGCCGTGATGGAAATCCCGTCGGCCGATGCCGAGCCGGGTACGGTGCTGGTGGAAATGCAGGCCGGCTACATGATCAAGGACCGCCTGCTGCGCCCCGCCATGGTCAGCGTGGCGAAGAAGCCGGACTAACCAACCGGGTTGTATATCCCGTTCGCCCTGAGCCTGCCGAAAGGCCCCACTTTCTAAAAGAGAAGGGCGGGGCTTCGACAGGCTCAGCCCGAACGGAGATTTTTGTGTTTCACGACCTCAACCTCACCACCGACCGCCCGACCTTCGTCACCCATCTCGAATGTTCGCTGACTGGCGAGCGCTATGAGGCGGACAAACTGCACGGATTGTCGGCGGCGGGAAAGCCGTTGCTGGTGCGCTATGATCTGGACGGCGTGCGCGCGACGCTGACCAAGGCGGCGCTGGCCGAGCGGCCGATGGACCTGTGGCGCTGGCGCGAATTGCTGCCGGTGCGGCAGACGGCCAATATCGTGAGCCTGGGCGAGAATGCGACGCCGCTCATTCCGCTGCCGCGTACGGCGGCGCGTCTGGGGGGTGCGCATCTGCTGGCCAAGGATGAAGGGCGGCTGCCGACCGCCTCCTTCAAGGCGCGCGGACTCGTCATGGCCGTGTCCATGGCGAAGGAACTGGGTGTGACGCAGGTCGCCATGCCCACCAACGGCAATGCCGGCGCCGCGCTGGCCGCCTATGCCGCCGTTGCTGGCATGGAATCGGTGATCTTCTGCCCGGCCGATACGCCCGAAATCAACGTGCGGGAAATCGCGGCGCAGCGCGCGCGCGTCTATCGCGTCAACGGCTACATCGACGATTGCGGCGCGATCGTGGGGCAGGGCGTCAAGGCACGCGGCTGGTTCGATTTCTCGACGCTGAAAGAACCCTATCGGATCGAGGGCAAGAAGACGATGGGGCTGGAGCTGGCCGAACAGCTCGGTTGGGAGCTGCCCGATGCGATCTTCTATCCCACGGGCGGCGGCACCGGCCTGATCGGCATGTGGAAGGCGTTCGACGAACTGGAGAAGATCGGCTTCATTGGCTCCAGGCGCCCCAAGATGTTCGCGGTACAGGCCGAAGGCTGCGCGCCGATGGTCCGTGCGTTCGAACAGGGCGTGGAATTTGCCGAGCGTTGGGAGGATGCCCAGACCATCGCCATGGGCATCCGCGTGCCCAAGGCGGTGGGCGATTTCCTGATCTTGCGGGCGGTGCGGGCAAGTGGTGGCGCGGCGCTGGCGGTGTCCGACGCGGCGATCGGGGCGGCGGTGCGGGATGTGGCGCGCGATGACGGGTTGCTGCTCTGTCCCGAAGGTGGCGCGACGCTGGCAGCCTATCAGCGCGCATTGGACGAAGGCCTGATCGGCCGGGATGATCGGGCAGTGCTGTTCAACTGCGCCAGTGGCCTCAAATATCCGCTGGAGGATCAGAGCCGCACGCTGGACCGGCACGCGCCGATCGATTTTTCCACACTTTAAGATATCTTGATACAATTAAGATCTATCCTAACTCTTGACGAGCGGGATTTCTAAGATATATCGCAAAGCATCATGACATATATGAAAGAGCAAATGATGCGTAACCCCCATAATTTTCACGGTCGGCATGGCGGCCATCATCGCGGCCATCATGGCCCCTTTGGCGGCATGGACCGCTTCGCTTTCCCCGGTGGCTTCGGCCGTGGACATGGCGGCCCGTTCGGCGGCGGCGATCCTTTTGGTGAGGACGGTCCGCGCGGTGGCGGTCGCGGTGGACGCGGCGGCGGTGGCGGCGGTCGTCGGCGCCTGTTCGACAATGAGACGCTGCGGCTGATCCTGCTGAAGCTGATCGCCGACGAACCGCGGCATGGCTATGAACTGATCCGCGCGATCGAGGCGCTGTCGGGTGAGGCCTATGCGCCCAGCCCCGGTGTCGTCTATCCGACGCTGACCTTGTTGTCCGAAATGGACCTGATCGTCGAAGAGCCAAGCGAGGGCAGCCGCAAGCGCTTCGCCATTACCGACGCGGGTCGTGCGCAGATCGCAGAGCGCAAGGCGGCGCTTGACCTGGCTCTGGAGCGGCTGGCGTCGATGGCGCAGAAGGCCGAACGGGTCGATGGGGGCCCGGTTCGCCGCGCGATGCATAATTTGCGCTTCGCCATCCAGCAACGCCTTGAAAAGGAAGGCGCGGATAACCAGACCATGTTCGACGTCGCCGCCCTGATCGACGAAGCCGTCGCCAAGATCGAAAGGCTCTGAATATGACCCTGACCGCTACCGTACCGACCACCAACGGCAGCCGCTATCTGCAACAGCTATGCAAGCATTGGAGCCATAAGTTCGAGACGGACTTCAGCCCCGAGCAAGGCGTTATCGCTTTCCCCATGGGTCCGATCCGCATGGCTGCGCAGCCCGAGGCACTGGTGGTGACGCTCGAGCCGAACGCGGACGCTGATGTGGAGAAGTTCAAGCAAGTGGTCGCGGATCACCTCGACCGCTTTGCCTTCCGGGAAGCGCCGCTGCCGTTCGATTGGCAGTAAAGGTCAGGCTCAGTTTGTTGTTCCCCGGCGAAGGCCGGGGAACAATCAAATATCTTCGATCATCTCCGCCAGCACGGCCAGGCAATCCTTGCCCAGCTGGATGGAGCGGGCGGGTGACCAGCCGAAATCGGCGTCGGGCAGGTCGTCATTGTCCTTGAACGGCATTTCCAGCGTCATCGCCACCGCGCCGAATCGCTCTGCCACCTGATTGGTGGACATGGACAGGTTCGCTTTGCCCGCGCCCGCCACCGGATAGCCGAGCCGCGTCTGGAAATCGGGCGTGCGCGCGGCCAGCGTGTCGCGATAGCGGTGATAAAGCTGGACCTGCTTGTCCGTGATCGAGGGAATACCCTCGAATCCGGCGATGAACACGGCGGGGATCGCTTCATCGCCATGCACGTCCATGGCGAAGTCCACGCCGCTTTCGTCCATCGCATTGCGGACCATCAGCACTTCGGGGCTGCGCTCGGCGGTCGGCTCATGCCATTCGCGGTTCAGGTTCACGCCTACCGCATTGGTGCGCAGATGACCGCGACGGCTGCCGTCCGGGTTCATGTTGGGCACGAGGTGGATCGTCGCTTTCTGGCGCAGCAGGCGGGCGACGGCGTCTTCCTCGTCGGCCAGCCGCTCCAGCGCGCCTTCCATCCACCATTCCGCCATCGATTCGCCGGGATGTTGGCGGGCATAGAGCCACACCTGCTTGGGGCCTTCGCCGATGGTGAGCTTGTCGAGCGGCTGGCCGTCCAGCGTCAGACCCAGTTCGCGATGCTCGACGCCCGGCTGGCTGGCGGCCCAGGCGATCAGGTCGTGATGGCGCTCCATCGAATAGGGCGCGAAATAGGCGATCCAGACGGCGTTGCTGTCCGGTTCCAGCCGGATGGTCAGCGTGCCATCGGCATAGCTGGTATCGGCCAGCAGCCAATTTTCGCGATCTTCGCTGATACGGGCGCTATAGCCGGCCCAGCCATCGGGATAGGCTGACTGGCCACAATTGACGATGGCCAGTTCCACCGCGCGCCCTGCCGCATTGGCAAGGCGGAAATGGAACCATTGGTAGAAGTCGCTCTGATGATCCGTCACGATCTCCAGCTCGGCGCGGACGCCGGCGGGAGAATCGGTGATGGAGAGGGTGCGAATATTGCCGCTGTCAAAGCCGCTGGAGATGCTGATGGTCATTTGACCATTATAGTGCGCCCCGATTCACCGGGATAGCCCCCGATCAGCGCTGCGGCGAGTTTCTGCGCGGCGGCGGCGGGTTGAGCGGCGGCCGAACCCTGTTTCGCCTGAGTCGAGGCGCGCCCTTCCCAGATAGCGGTCGAATCGGACCGGAGGCGCAGCTGGACGTGCAGTTCGGTCGTCACGATATCCTTGGGCTTGCCCGACAGGTTGATGCCGACACCAAGGCCCAAGCCTCCGAACGTGCCGCCACGACGGCCACCGCCCGAGCCGATGCCGCCGCCCATGCCCACGCTGACCGGCCTATCGCTGCTGCGATCGGGGCCGGACGGGCGAAAGGTGCGGCTGAAGCTGACCAGCGCGACATAGTCGCTCTGCGCCCCGTCGCCGGTGGCGCTGAAACCGACTCGCTGAAATTCCTGCGATACCGCGCCGGCATAAGTGCGAAATTCCAGGCTGATGTCCGGATTGCCGGGCATTTCCTCGACCGCGACAGTGCCGGACCGGGCAGGATTGCCCATATGGAATCGCGTCACTTCCACGCGCGGGGCGGCCGTCGCGCACGCGCCGAAGGGAAGGGCGATGGCGGCGAGGAAAAGAAGGCGCTTCGACATGGGTTCAACTCCAACGGGCATTCGGCTATTATGTCGTGCTATAGACGGTGTGGGGGCCATAATCCCCTCCAACGCGTGAAGCCATGAACTTGCTGCATGGAGGATGAACAGAGTCAAAAGAGCGGCTGCCGCCCTTGACTTTGGTCCGTCTCACCCATAGGGGCTGCGCTTCGATTTTCGAACAAATTCAGATTCCATCAAGGGCCTAGCCATGAAGATCCGCAACTCGCTCAAGTCGCTCAAGGGACGCCACCGGGACAACCGCGTGATCCGTCGTCGCGGCCGTACCTACGTCATCAACAAGACCAACCGTCGCTTCAAGGCCCGCCAGGGCTAAAAGCAGGCGCTGCCCCTTCGGGGGCAGGTCTTGTAACGCAGAAAAGCGCCCGGTCGTGGATCGGGCGCTTTTCTGCGTTTGTCTTTGAACGGTGCGGAAGGCGATTCGCGCGAATCGCTTTTCGTTTCTTCTGGAAATACGGGTGGGGGGAGGCACGCGCCTCCCCCCAGTTTGTTCAGCCTTCGTCGCGGCCTTTGAGTTCGTCGCCGCGCACCGCTGCGACGTGCAGCACGTTGGTCGACCCAGGCGTGCCGAAGGGGACGCCGGCCAGCACGACGATCTTGCCGCCCTTTTCGGCCATGCCATGGCGCAACGCCATGCGCCGGGCCTTGCCGATCATCTCTTCGAAATTGCCGATATCCTTGGTGCGGATGGCATGCACGCCCCAGGTAAGGCCCAGCTTGCGCGCCGTGTCCGATCGCGGCGTCAGCGCCAGGATCGGGGCTGAAGGCCGTTCACGCGCCACGCGGCGCACCGTGCTGCCCGACGAGGTGAAGCAGGTGATGGCGCTGGCGCCCACGACATCGACGATATTGCCGGCGCTTTCGGCCAGCGCGTCGGCGGTCGTCGGGTCCGGGCGCGTTTCGGTATAGTGAAGCCGGCCGAAATAGCCGGGATCGCGCTCGACGCTGTGGGCGATGCTGTCCATCATCGCGACCGCCTCGACCGGCCAGTCGCCCGCCGCCGTTTCCGCCGACAGCATGATGGCGTCCGCGCCGTCATAAACCGCGGTGGCGACGTCCGACACTTCGGCGCGAGTCGGGGAGGGGGACTTGATCATCGATTCGAGCATCTGGGTCGCGACCACCACCGGTCGGCCCATGCGCCGCGCGGTGGCGACGATCTGCTTTTGCAGCGGCGGCACCGCCTGCGGCGGCAGTTCGACGCCCAGATCGCCGCGCGCGACCATCACGCCGTCGGCCAGTTCGATAATCTCTTCCAGCCGTTGCACGGCCGATGGCTTTTCGATCTTCGCCATCAGCGCGCCATAGCCACCCATCAGCTTGCGCGCTTCGGCAAGATCCTCGGGCCGCTGTACGAAGCTGAGCGCGATCCAGTCGCACCCCTGTTCGATCGCGAAGCTGAGGTCGCGCCGGTCCTTGTCGGTCAGCGCCGGCACCGGCACGACTACGTCGGGCACGTTCACGCCCTTGCGATTGGACAGGGTGCCGCCGACCTCGACGATGGTGTCGATGCGATTCTCACCGATCGTCTTGACCCGCAGCACCAGCTTGCCATCGTCCAGCAACAGGCGCGTTTCGGGCACCAGCGCGGCGTAGATTTCGGGGTGGGGCAGGTTGACGCGGCGCGCGTCGCCCGGCGTTTCGTCCTGGTCCAGGATGAAGGGCGCGCCGGTTTCCAATATGGCCAGGCCCTTTTCGAACGTGCCCACGCGCAGCTTTGGTCCCTGAAGGTCGCCCAGGATCGTTGTCGGCCGATGGAATTCCTTTTCCAGATCGCGGATGATGGCGATCCGCGCGGCGTGATCCTCATGCGCGCCATGGCTCATATTGATGCGGAAGGCGTCGGCCCCGGCGACGAACAGCGCCCGGATCATCTCGGGCGTATCGCTCGCGGGACCAAGGGTCGCCAGGATGCGAACCTTGCGAGAGCGGGGCGGTAGTGTCGTCATATCGTCTCCTGAGCGTCATGATCGCTCCCGGTTTGCCGGGGCGAGGTTATGCGTTATCCATGCTGCACGACAGGATGATGTAGTTTTCAGCGAAAGGGTCTCTCGCGCCGATGTCCGATACCATAGTCACAGATGCCGTTGCTGCAACCGCCTTCCGCCGTCTGGTCGCGCATTTGCAGCATCGCACCGATGTGGAGAATATCGATCTGATGGGATTGGCGGGCTTTTGCCGCAACTGCCTGGCCGACTGGATTGCGGAAGCGGACGGCGATCTGACGCGGGATCAGGCACGCGAAATCATCCACGGCATGCCTTTTGCGCAATGGAAAGCGCAGCATCAGGGCGAAGCCACGCCTCAGCAGATCGCAAAGATGCAGGAGAGTGTGGCGAAGAACGCGGACAATCATTAGAGGCGTCCGCCAACCTGATTCATTCAGCCTGATTCACATTTTCACAACGAACGGAGATTCCCATGAGCGAGGGCAACGTCGCAGCCGACCAGCTACGTCTTCTCATCGAGCGCATCGAGCGCCTGGAAGAGGAAAAGAAGGGCATCGGCGACGATATCAAGGACGTCTATCTTGAAGCCAAGGCGACCGGTTACGACGCCAAGATCATGCGTCAGATCATTCGCCTGCGTAAGATGCAGCCGCATGACCGGCAGGAAATGGAAGCGATCCTCCAGACCTATCTTTCCGCGCTGGGCATGGAATAAGGCGCTGTTTGTAAGATACGCTCACGCGTATCTTTGAACTGCACCGGCCCTCTCCCCCACCCGGCCACCCAACGGCAGTATCATATGGGTGGCCGGGTGGGGGAGAGGGCCGGTGCGGCAATCCGGCGGAGGCCGGATTCCTCGTCAAAGGAGAAGCGCCCATGGCCGAGATTATCGTCAGCACCACCAGCCGTCTGGAGGGGAGGCCCGCGAAGGAGTATCTCGGCATCGTCACCGGTGAGGTGATCGTGGGTGCCAACCTGTTCCGCGACCTGTTCGCCAGCGTCCGCGATATCGTGGGCGGGCGATCGGGCGCCTATGAGGATGTGCTTCAGCGTGCCCGCGAGCAGGCGATCGCCGAAATGCGTACGCGCGCAGCGAGCCTGGGTGCCAATGCCGTGGTCGGCGTGGACCTGGACTATGAAGTGATCGGCTCCAACGGGTCGATGCTGATGGTGTCGGCTTCGGGCACCGCGATCCTCTATTGATCCTGTAAAAGGCCGGCGATTGACGGCTGACTTGCTCTGGCGGTTGCCCTTTGGGCGGCCGCTGGTGTAAGGGCGCCCATCCTATTTCAACGGCAGATAAGAATTCAGGACCATGGCAGGCCATTCCAAATTCAAGAATATCATGCATCGCAAGGGCGCGCAGGACAAGAAGCGCTCCTCGATGTTCTCCAAGCTGAGCCGCGAAATCACCGTCGCGGCCAAGATGGGCATGCCCGATGTGGACATGAACCCGCGCCTGCGCCTGGCGGTCAACGCGGCCAAGGCGCAGTCCATGCCCAAGGACAATATCCAGCGCGCCATCGACAAGGCGAGCAAGGGCGACACCGAAAATTACGAAGAAGTGCGCTATGAGGGCTATGGCCCCGGCGGCACGGCGATCATCGTCGAAGCGCTGACCGACAATCGCAACCGCACTGCGACGAACGTGCGCACTGCCTTCTCCAAGAATGGCGGCAATCTGGGCGCGTCGGGCGCGGTGAGCCATGGCTTCGATCGCCTTGGCCTCATCACCTATCCCGCCAGCGCTGGGGACGCCGAAGCGATTTTCGAAGCGGCGCTGGAAGCCGGCGCGGAGGACGTGTCGTCCAATGAGGACGAGCATGAAATCTGGACCGCGATGGACGCGCTCCACGAAGTCGCCAAGGCGCTGGAAGCCACGCTGGGCGCCGCCGACGGCGCGAAGCTGGCCTGGAAGCCGACCACCACCGTCGACGTCGACGAAAGCAACGCCGCCACGCTGATGAAGCTGGTCGACACGCTGGAAGATGATGACGACGTCCAGACCGTCTGGGGCAATTACGAAGTCTCGGACGAAGTGATGGAGAAATTGGGCTGATGCCTATTCCCTCTCCCCATAGGGGAGAGGGTTGCGCAGCCTTGGCGGCTATGCCGCCTAGGCGAAGCTGGGAGAGGGGGCCTTGCCTGCCGCGCCTGCTGCACCCCTCTCCAAGCGCGGCTAGGCAGCAGGCTGCCAAGCCTTGCTATCCTCTCCCCCAGGGGGAGAGGAGAAGAGCATGATCCTTCTTGGCCTTGACCCTGGACTTGGCACGACCGGCTGGGGCCTGATTGCCGCGGATGGCAATCGGTTGACCCATATCGGCAATGGCCAGATCAAGACCGACAGCGCCATGTCGCTGGCGACGCGGCTTCTGGCGCTCGACCTGGCGCTGACCGACCTCATCCTTGAGCATAAGCCCGATGGCGCGGCGGTCGAGGAGGTGTTCGTCAACGTGAACCCGCAATCGACGCTGAAGCTGGGGCAGGCGCGCGGGGTGATCCTGCTCAATGCATCGCGATCGGGCATGGAGGTCGGCGAATATGCCGCCCGGCTCGTCAAGAAATCGGTCGTCGGCGTCGGCAATGCGTCGAAGGATCAGGTGCATGCCATGGTGCAGCGGTTGCTGCCCGGCGCGAAGATTGCGGGGCCGGACGCATCGGATGCGCTCGCCGTGGCGATCACCCATGCCCATCATCTAGCCAGCGCGCGGCGTATTCCCACGCGCTGACCCATCTGTCGGCGTTCGCTTTACCCGAACAGGTCGCCCAGAAAATCTTTCATCGCGCGGAAGCTGCGGCGGTCGGCGTCCGGGCTGTAGGCCAGCCCCTTTTCCGGCATGTTCACTGCCTCGTCAGTGAAGGCGTGGCCGGTATGGCCATAGGCATGGATCTGCCAGTCGCAGCCGGCCTCGGTCAGTTCCTTCGCCAGCCCGACCGTGGCTTCCGGCGGCGCGATCGGATCGTCCCAGCCATGGCAGATGAGCAGCTTGGTCGTGATCGCGGCATTGGGGAAGGGCGGGGCTTCATAGACGCCGTGGAAGCTGACGCCGCCGGCGATAGCTGCGCCGGAGCGCGCCAGATCCAGCACGCATTTGCCGCCGAAACAGAAGCCGATCGCCGCCGTCCGTGTCGCGTCCACCGTCTCCAGCCCCTTGAGCAGGGTATGGGCGCCGTTCACCCGGTCGCGCAACAGCGCGCGGTCGGCGTTCAATGCGTTCATGTAGAGCGCCGGATCGGCGTCGGCGCGTGTCGTGCGCTTACCTTGGCCAAAGACGTCCGTGACCAGCACCGTATAGCCCAGCGCCGCGACCTTTTCCGCGTAAGCGAAGTCCGCTTCCTTCGTCCCCAGCACGTTGGGGAAGAGCAGGATGCCGGGACGCGCGCCAGCGGCGCTGGCGGCCACCACGACATGCTCGAACGGTTCGCCGGCCATGTCCTGGACGATGACGGTGCGGGTGATGCTCATGCGCTATTCCTTCAGATGCTGCCGAAACCGGGGGCTTCGCCGCGTGCGGCGCTGTCGATACGCTTGGGGCGTTTCCAGCCGATGATGGGCCGCTTGCGCAGGTGCAATGTAGGCCAGTCGCCCCGGTCGCTGCGTTCGGCCAGGCGCATGCCCTGTGCGCGATAGGCGGCGATCACCGCATCGGCCTGTTCATTGAGCAGGCCTGCGAGCACGATGCTGCCGCCTTCCTCCACCAAGGCGCAGAGCGCAGGCGCCAGTTCGATCAACGGCCCGGCCAATATGTTGGCGATCAGCAGGTCGTAAGGCGCCCGGCCGATCAAAGCGGGATGATTGCCGCCGGCCGCCGTCACCAGCGCCAGCCGCCCCGCTCCATCGCCCAGCTTCACGCCGTTGGTCCGCGCATTGTCGGCGCTGATCTCCACCGCGACGGCGTCGATATCCGATGCGATCGCATGGGCGCGCGGCCACAGGTGCAGCGCGGCGAAGGCGAGCAGCCCGGTGCCAGTGCCGATATCGGCGACATGGCGAAAACGCATGCCCACCCGGCGCATCCGGTCGAGCATGGCAAGGCAGCCGGCGGTGGTTTCATGCTGGCCGGTGCCGAACGCGCGGCCCGCCTCGATCAGCAGATTGACGTGGCCGGGCAGTTCGGGGTCGGTGGCGATGTTGCGGACATGGAAGCGGCCGGCCGTCACCGGCTCCAGCCCCTGTTGGCTCAGCGTCACCCAATCTTCGTCGGGCAGCGCTTCGACGATCGGTTTGACCCGCGCAGCGCTTGGCACGAACGTCTTGAGCAGCTTGATCGCGGCCGGGCTGGGCTTGCCCTCGAAATAGGCGTCCAGCTGCCATTTATTGTCGTCATCGGGGGCGGCTTCGCTGGTCATCAGCACTGGTGGCCGGTCCATGATGGCGAAGGCCGCAATGTCGCCGTCCAGCGCCTCCGCTTCGGCGCGGGTACAGGGCAGGGTGACTTTCCAGCTTTGGGCTGCGTTTGCGACTTCGTTCATCCCGCCGCCTTTAGCCCAGCGGCGGGGGCAGGGGAAGCTTTACGCTACCTGCCGCCCGAAGTCGGACGAGGCATGGCGCAGGCTGGCCAGCTTGCCCTCGACGCTGACGAAGCCGCGTTCCAGCTGGTCGATTTCCGACGCCACGACCTCGGTATCCTGGCGGATGGCCGAAATGGTGGTGGACATCGAATCGGCCGCCAGTGCGGTTTCATCCACGGCGGCGGTGATCATGGTGACGGTCTGCGCCTGCGCATCCATGGCATGACGGATCCGCTCGGCGCTGGCCTGTACTTCGCCTACCGTGTCGCGAATGCGTTCGTTGGTTTCGACCGACTGGCGGGTCGATGCCTGAATATCGGCGATCTTGCTGGCGATTTCGTCGGTGGCGCGGGCGGTCTGGTTGGCCAAGCTCTTCACTTCCTGCGCGACGACGGCGAAGCCGCGACCGGCATCGCCGGCACGCGCCGCTTCGATCGTGGCATTGAGCGCCAGCAAATTGGTCTGTCCGGCAATGTCGCGGATCAGGCCCAGGATCGATTCGATCGACTTGGCATGTTCGGACAGGGTGGTCGACATCGCAACGGCGTCGCCCGACTGGGTCGAGGCGCGTCGCGCCACCTCGGCGGAGCTTTCGACCTCGGTACGGGCATCCTCGATCGCGCGGATCAGGCCGGCGGACGTGCGGGCGGCTTCGCGCATGGCGAGCGCGGACTGCTCGGCGGCGGCGGCGACTTCGGACGCCTTGCCCAGCATGCCGCGGGTGGCGGCCGACGCATCCTTGGCCTGTTCGCGCAGCGATTCGCCCAGCTTCGATGCGCCGTCGATCTCGCCCACGATTCTCTGTTCGAACAAGGTGCCGTACCGCTGCCGTTCGGCGCGCTGCGTTTCGGCCTGGTCGGATGACAGGACGTTGCTCATGAAGCCCGAATCGATCATCGCGATCTGCAACATCATGCTCAGCAGCTTGCGGCAGCGGGCGCCGTCATCATGGCAGCGTTCCCAGATCAGATCGGTCACGCGCTCGTTGGCGGCCGCCACGGCGGTCATCACCGACCGCACCGACACATCATGTTTGCGGGCATGGCGCACGCAGTCGGCGGCCGATTGCGCCCAGCGCCCTTCGGCGAAATGCAGCAGCTTTTCGCGCACATATACGTCCGCCTCCTGCTCGATGCGGGCGATGATGGTGCGACTCAGCCGGTCCTGAAGCCCGGTTTCACGCATATAGGTGGCGAAGAACGTCGCGCCGACGCTACCCAGATCCTTCTCGATCAATTCGCCCACTTCGCGCGCGGCGCTGGCGATCGCGCCGGTGGGATCGACATCCGCCATATAGTCCGATGTTATGGCGGCAGGGGAAAGACTGGACGGCATGCGGGGACGGCCCTTGCTGAAGACATGATCGGTTCGCGTTCGATCATTAGCGCGGGTTGGTTAATCACTTCTTATGCCTGACCGATGCGATTGGAAAAGCGTCAGCAACTTTCTGTAGCCTTCCTCTTCTTGCCCTCGTGGCGCTTCGCTCCTAAGGGGAGCGGACTCAGGGACAAGTATCTAAGGACTAGGGTAGACATGGCGCGTTCCAACAGCCGGCCGCTCTCGCCGCATTTGACGATCTGGAAATGGGGGCCGGCCATGGCCGTCTCCATCATGCACCGCGTGACGGGCAACGGTCTGGCGACCGCTGGCGCGCTCGGCCTCATCTGGTGGCTGATGGCCGCCGCGACCGGTCCGGAGGCCTATGCGACCTTCGTGAAGTGCGCGACCTCGCCGATCGGCTATCTGGTGATGATCGGCCTTTCCTGGTTCTTCTTCCAGCATCTCTTCTCGGGCCTCCGCCACTTCGTGCTCGATATGGGCGCGGGTTATGAGCTGAAGAACAACAAGATGTGGTCGATCGCGACCTTCATCCTGTCGCTGCTCACGACCGGCTTCGTCTGGCTCTACATCTTCGGAAAGGCGCTCTGATGGGTACCGGTACTGGCATCGGTCGCGTTCGCGGCCTCGGCTCCGCCAAGCATGGCGCGCATCACTGGCTGGCGCAGCGCTATACCGCCGTCGGCAATCTGCTGCTGGTCCTGTGGCTGGTCTTCAGCCTTCTGAGCCTGCCCGGCCTGGATTATGAAAGCGTCGTCAGCTGGATCCACAATCCGCTGGTCGCAGTGCCGCTGATGCTAATGGTGGTCAGCATCTTCATGCACCTGCGCGTCGGCATGCAGGTGATGCTGGAGGATTATGTCCATGACAAGGGACTGGCCTTCTTCTCCATGCTCGTGCTGAATTTCTATGCCTTTGGCGGCGCGGCCGCAGGCGTCTTCGCGATCGCCAAGATCGCCTTCATTGGGGTCGTCAAGCCATGACCGAAGCCTATAAGATCATCGACCATACCTACGACACCGTCGTCGTGGGCGCTGGCGGCTCCGGCCTGCGCGCGACCATGGGCAGCGCCGAAGCGGGCCTCAAGACCGCCTGCATCACCAAGCTGTTCCCGACCCGCAGCCACACCGTGGCGGCACAGGGCGGCATCGCTGCGTCGCTGGGCAACAATAGCCCCGACCACTGGACCTGGCACATGTACGACACCGTCAAGGGGTCGGACTGGCTGGGCGATCAGGACGCGATCGAATATATGGTGCGTGAAGCGCCGGCGGCCGTGATCGAGCTGGAACATGCCGGCGTACCGTTCAGCCGTAACGAGAATGGGACCATCTACCAGCGTCCCTTCGGCGGCCACATGCAGAATATGGGCGCCGGCCCGCCGGTGCAGCGCACCTGCGCCGCGGCCGACCGTACCGGCCACGCCATGCTGCACGCGCTCTATCAGCAATCGCTGAAGTACGACGCGGACTTCTACATCGAATATTTCGCCATCGACCTGATCATGGAAAATGGCGAATGCCGTGGCGTGATCGCCATCTGCATGGAAGATGGCAGCATCCATCGCTTCCGCAGCCATGCGGTCGTGCTGGCAACGGGCGGCTATGGCCGCGCATACTTCTCCGCCACATCGGCGCATAGCTGCACCGGCGACGGCGGTGGCATGGTGCTGCGCGCAGGGCTTCCGCTTCAGGATCTGGAGTTCGTTCAGTTCCACCCGACCGGCATCTACGGCGCGGGCGTGCTGATCACCGAAGGCGCGCGTGGCGAGGGCGGCTACCTCACCAATTCCGAAGGCGAGCGTTTCATGGAACGCTATGCCCCGTCGGCCAAGGATCTGGCGTCGCGCGACGTCGTGTCGCGATCGATGGCGATGGAAATGCGCGAAGGGCGCGGCGTTGGCGAGCATAAGGATCATATCTTCCTGCACCTCGACCATATCGATCCCAAGGTGCTGGCCGAACGCCTGCCGGGCATCACCGAAAGCGGCAAGATCTTTGCCGGCGTCGACCTGACCCGCCAGCCGCTCCCCGTGACGCCGACCGTCCATTACAATATGGGCGGCATCCCCTGTAACTATCACGGCCAGGTCGTGACCAAGGTCGGCGACGATCCGGAAGTTATCGTCAAGGGCCTGTTCGCGGTCGGCGAAGCGGCCTGCGTGTCGGTCCATGGTGCCAACCGCCTCGGTTCCAACTCGCTGATCGACCTTGTGGTGTTCGGTCGTGCCACCGGCCTGTTCCTCAAGGATAATCTGAAGCCCAACGCGCCGCACAAGGCGCTGCCGGCCGATGCCGCCGATTTGGCGCTGGGTCGCCTGGACCATTATCGCAATGCCAAGGGTTCGACGCCCACGGCAGACATCCGCATGGACATGCAGCGTACCATGCAGAAGCATGCCGCCGTGTTCCGCGACAGCGCGCTGTTGTCGGAAGGCGTCACGCAGATGCATGCGGTCAACAAGCGGTTGCAGGACGTCAAGGTCACCGACCGTTCGCTGATCTGGAACACCGACCTCATCGAAACGCTGGAACTGGACAACCTAGTCAGCCAGGCGATCTGCACGATCGAAAGCGCCGACGCGCGTAAGGAATCGCGCGGCGCCCATGCGCATGAGGATTTCCCGGACCGCGACGACGAAAACTGGATGAAGCACACGGTCAGCTGGTTCGAAGGCTGGGGCGGTTCGGGCGGCAAGGTGACGCTCGATTATCGTCCGGTCCACGACTATACGATGACCGACGAAGCCGAATATGTGAAGCCCAAGGCGCGCGTCTATTAAGGCATTGCGTTGCAAGGCAGAAGTTTGAGGAGGGGGCGAGCCGCAGGGCTGGCCCCCTTTTCGTTGATCGGGATTGAGACGACATGACGCAGCAGGACGTGATTGCCATCCTCTATCAGGCGTTGCCGCCGCCGGTGATCGACGGCCTGCGCAAGGATGCCAAGCCCGGCGGCTATTCGGATGGCGGCGCGGATATCGGCTTCGTGCTGCGCGGGCGGGGGCATGAGCTTTTGACGCCGGTGGCCGATCCCGATCCCGCGCGGCCGCTCGATTGGGTCTTCCCAGACACGGCCGAAGGAATCGCTGATGCGATGGGGAAGGGGGCGACGATCCTGTGGGCCAACAGCGTATTGTTCGAAGGTCATCCGATCGAAGCCGTGCTGGGGCAGGTGCGGATCGTGGGGCAATTGCCCGAACTGATGCAGCGCTATGACGACAAATTCGCCACCAACCGCATGCTGGAGGAAGCGGGCCTGCCGGTCGCACGATCCTTCCTGATGGCACAGAGCGCGCGGCCGGGCGTCCGGGCGCTGGCGGATATAGAGGCGGCGATCGCGGACACGGGGCTGACCTTTCCATTGATCGTCAAGCCGGTGCGCGGGCGCGGCAGTCGGGGCGTCACGCGGGTCGTCGATCTGGCAGGGCTGGTGTCGGCGGGGACCGCCCTGATCGCGGACGCGAAATTCGGCGATACGCTGATCGTCGAGGAATATCTGGCCGGCGAAGAGGTCACGGTGACGGTGATGCCGCCGGTCGATGGCGTATATCGGGCATTGCGGCCGGTACGCCGCTTCGACCAGAAGGACGGCGTAGCGCCTTATAATGGCGACGTCGCCGTGACGGCGAACAGCGTCGCGATCGACGCCGAGGAACTGGCGTCACCCGCCGTGCAGGCGATGCTGGACGCATGTGTCAAGGCAGCGGCGCTGGTCGGCGCACGCGCCGTCATCCGCATCGATTGCCGCGCGGACGCCAGCGGCGCCTACAAGCTGTTCGATCTCAACATGAAGCCGAACATGACTGGCCCCGGCCGCCCCGGTCGCGACGATCAGGATTGCCTGTCCGCCATAGCGGCGCGCGCCGATGGATGGGATTTCGCGCAGTTGCTGGAGGCGATGCTGGCAGGGGTATGGTAAGGACGGAGTGGCTGTCTTCGATCCTGTTCGGACACTCCACATCTGTTCGGGCTGAGCTTGTCGAAGCCCCGCTCTTTCCTCTGGGTGTATTTCGGCAGAAAAAGTACGGCCCTTCGACAGGCTCAGGGCGAACGGACATTCGGGTCTGGAAACGACCATTTTTCGTCGCTCCGCCAGATCAACCTGGTTCTTGAAACAGGCCATTCGTTCAGATGGCACGTGGAAGGTTGAATAACGAAATTTGATGGAAAGCGGACGTCAGCGGTCGCTGTCGTCTGGCGTAGCGACGTGCCCGTCAGCATCTGCAGGGGCCATCCGCCCATCACGCCTATCTCGTAGGGTTTCGCGCTTGATCGCGCCTTTTTTCACCCACTCCATAGCTTCGTGGTCACGTTCAGCGAACATCGCCGTGATCTGCCCTTTGGACTGGCCGTCGATCACGCCTTTCAGAGTTTGGTGCTTGCTGCGGCTCATGTGCTTTTAATCGCACATTGGAGAATGTCCGCAAGTGGGGTGATTGCCGCCGAATGATTTTTTACCGGGCAGCGTCAGCTACCGCCGGTTATTTCTCCAAAACCGGACAGTTTGCAATCCACCCCCTCTTCGTCATCCCCGCGTAGGCGGGGATCCATCTTACCAGAGTTGATTCAGCCGCGAGGACAGGAGATGGATTCCCGCCTCCGCGGGAATGACGATATTATGTTGGGCCGTCCCCTAACCACCCAAATTACCCCCGCTCACCTCTGAACGGCAACAGCGCCTCAAACACATCCAGCCCCGGCTTGCCCGGCACCGCGACGCCCCGCCGCAGCAGATACGCATGCCGCACGATTTCCGCCTGCTGCTCGATCCCGTATCGTTCGAACGGCTTGCCCGGCGCCACATCATAGCCATAGCGGCAGAATGGATGGCGCATCAGCGGGAGCCACCAGCGCCCCGATCGCTGCGCCTGCCACACATGGGTCATCTCATGGATGAAATGCCCCTGTATGTGCAGCGGGCTGTCGCAGAAATCGGCGCAGAACAGGCCGCCATCCGGATGAAACCACAGGTCGCCGTCCGGCGCCATGGTCACGTCCTTCGGCTGGAACGGCCACCATTTGCGATCATGTACGCGCACCCGGCCATAGTCGATCGCCGCCCCGAACAAGGTTCGAGCCAGCGCCGCTTCTTCCCTCGTCAGCGCGCGGCTGGTCAATGTGCCGCGTTATCGGCGGGCTTGGGCGTGCCTGCCGCTTCCGGCTTGCGGATCACCGCGTCCACCAGCAACCGGTCGCCATTGCCCATCAGGAAGGTGAACTGCATCTTGCCCCGGCTGATCGCCGTGTCATTGATGCCCCAGATCATCAGATGCTTGCCGCCGGGCGCAAAGTCGACCTGCCCCTTGGGCGGCACATCGACGCTTTCGACCCGCTCCATCGTGGTCATGCCGTCCTTACTGATCGTCTCATGCATCTCGACCTTGAGCGCATAGTCGGTCAGCACACCGCGCAGTTGCACGCCGGCATCCCCGCCGTGGACGACGAAATAGCCGGACGATGGCGTGTCCTTGTTGGGCGACAGCCGCACCCATGCCTGATCGATATAGGATGGCGCGGGGTCGCCGCAGGCGCTTAAGCCAAGGGGAGCCAGCAGGGCAAAAAGGGCAAAGCGCGCGCGCATCCGACACTCCATAACTTGTCTCGTTTCCGGTCGATCCATCAGGTAAACGCCCCAGCGTCTTGTGCCAAGCGTAACCGCGCCTATATCCCGCTTTGCAGACCGGCCTTGCCTTGGCGCTTATGTGAGGTATTGGGCCGTCAACCGCTGAATATATTTGGGGTTACAAGAGGAAGAGATGGCAAAAGTAATCGGGATCGATCTGGGTACCACCAACAGCTGTATCGCTGTCATGGATGGCGGCAAGCCCAAGGTCATCGAAAATGCGGAAGGGGCACGGACCACGCCCTCGATCGTCGCCTTCGCCAAGGATGGCGAGCGTCTGATCGGTCAGCCGGCCAAGCGTCAGGCGGTCACCAATCCGGACAACACGATTTTCGCGGTGAAGCGCCTTATCGGCCGCCGCTTCGACGATCCGTTGACCAAGAAGGACATGGAACTCGTTCCTTACGACATCGCGAAGGGTCCGAACGGCGACGCGTGGGTCAAGGCTGGCGGCGAGGAATATAGCCCGTCGCAGATCAGCGCCTTCACCCTTCAGAAGATGAAGGAAACGGCGGAGTCGTACCTCGGGGAAACCGTGACGCAGGCGGTCATCACCGTGCCCGCCTACTTCAACGACGCTCAGCGTCAGGCGACCAAGGACGCCGGCCAGATCGCTGGTCTGGAAGTGCTGCGCATCATCAACGAGCCGACCGCGGCTGCCCTGGCCTATGGCCTCGACAAGCAGGACGGCAAGACGATCGCGGTCTATGACCTTGGCGGCGGCACCTTCGACATTTCGATCCTCGAAATCGGCGACGGCGTGTTCGAAGTGAAGTCGACCAACGGCGACACCTTCCTGGGCGGCGAAGATTTCGACGCCAAGCTGGTTCAGTATCTGGCCGAAGACTTCAAGAAGGCCGAGAGCATCGACCTGACCAAGGACAAGCTGGCCCTCCAGCGTCTGAAGGAAGCGGCTGAAAAGGCGAAGATCGAGCTGTCCTCGGCCCAGACGACCGAAGTCAACCTGCCCTTCATCACCGCCGACCAAAATGGTCCCAAGCATCTGGTGAAGACGATCACGCGCGCCGATCTGGAGCGTCTGGTCGCCGACCTCATCAAGCGCACGATGGACCCGGTCAAGAAGGCGATGGCGGACGCAGGCGTGTCGGCCAGCGAGATCAGCGAAGTCGTCCTCGTCGGTGGCATGACCCGCATGCCCAAGGTGCGCGAAGCCGTGAAGGAATTCTTCGGCAAGGAACCGCACACCGGCGTGAACCCGGACGAAGTCGTCGCCATGGGCGCCGCCATTCAGGCAGGCGTGTTGCAGGGCGACGTCAAGGACGTGCTGCTGCTGGACGTGACCCCGCTGTCGCTGGGCATCGAGACGCTGGGTGGCGTGTTCACCCGCATGATCGACCGCAACACCACCATCCCCGCCAAGAAGTCGCAGGTCTATTCGACCGCCGACGACAATCAGCAGGCGGTGACCATCCGCGTGTTCCAGGGCGAGCGTGAAATGGCGGCGGACAACAAGATCCTCGGCCAGTTCGACCTGCTCGGCATTCCGCCCGCACCGCGCGGCGTGCCGCAGATCGAAGTCACGTTCGACATCGACGCCAACGGCCTGGTCAACGTGTCGGCCAAGGACAAGGGCACCGGCAAGGAACAGCAGATCCGCATCCAGGCGTCGGGTGGCCTCAGCGACTCCGACATCGACCAGATGGTCAAGGATGCCGAACGCTTTGCCGAAGACGACAAGAAGCGCCGCGAATCGGCCGAAGCCAAGAATAACGCCGAAAGCCTCGTTCACACGACCGAAGCGCAGCTGGTCGAACATGGCGACAAGGTCGACGCATCGCTGAAGGGCGAGATCGAAGCAGCGATCGCGGAAACCAAGACCGCGATCGAAGGCGGCGATGCTGAAGCGATGAAGACCAAGGCGCAGGAACTCGCCACGGTCGCCATGAAGCTGGGTCAGGCGATCTACGAGAAGGAGCAGGCCAATGCGGCGGCTCCGGGTGCAGACGCGCCCAAGGCTGACGACGATGTCGTCGACGCCGAATTCTCGGAAGTCGACGATAACAACAAGGCATAATCTATGCCCATCGCCCGTCATGTCGATATGTATCGGCATGACGGGCGAAGCGGGCGGGGGCCTCTATGACGACCGAAGTTGATTATTACGAGCTGCTCGAAGTCGAGCGCACCGCTGATGGTGCGGTGATCAAGAGCGCCTATCGCAAGATGGCGATGAAGTATCATCCGGATAAAACCGGTGGATGCGTGGACAGCGAAGCCAAGTTCAAGGCCGTTTCCGAAGCCTATGAATGCCTGAAAGACCCGCAAAAGCGCGCGGCCTATGACCGCTATGGTCATGCGGCCTATACCAATGCCCAGTCGGGCGGCGGTGGCGGCGGCGGTTTCCGTGGCGGTGGCGCGGGCGGCTTTTCCGACCTTGGCGATATTTTCGAGACGATTTTCGGCCAGTCCGGCTTTGGCGGGCAGGGCGGTGGTGGGCGTCAGGCCAATCGTCGCGGCGCGGACCTGCGCTACGACATGGAGATCACGCTCGACGAAGCCTATCATGGCAAGAAGACCGAGATTGCGATCGACGTGTCGGCCGCCTGCGACAGTTGCGAAGGTTCAGGCGCGCAGCCAGGCACCGGGGTCAAGACTTGCGGCACTTGCAAAGGCCATGGTCAGGTGCGCGCGCAACAGGGCTTTTTCGTGGTCGAACGCACCTGTCCGTCCTGCCATGGCGCAGGTCAGGTGATCGAAAGCCCGTGTAAATCCTGTCGTGGCGAAGGGCGCGTGGACAAGCCCAAGAGTCTGTCGGTCAACATCCCGGCCGGCGTGGACGAAGGTACCCGCATCCGCCTGTCGGGTGAGGGCGAGGCTGGTGCGCGCGGTGCCCCTGCGGGCGACCTCTACATCTTCCTGCATGTGAAGCGCCATTCGCTGTTCGAACGCGATGGCACGACGCTCTTCTGCCGTGCGCCGGTCAGCTTCACGACCGCGGCGCTGGGCGGGTCGATCGAAGTGCCGGGCCTCGATGGCATCCGGCATGAGATCAAGATTCCGACCGGCATCCAGTCGGGCAAGCAGTTGCGCCAGCGCGGCGGCGGCATGCCGGTGCTGAACGGGCGCGGCCATGGCGATCTGGTCATTCAGGTCGAGGTGGAAACGCCGACCAAGCTGACGGCCAAGCAGAAGGAATTGCTGGAAGCCTTCCGCGAGACGGAAACCGGCGAAGAATGCCCGCAGGTCAGCGGCTTCTTCTCCAAGCTCAAGGATTTGTGGGCAGATTAAGGCCTGTTCCCCGGCGAAGGCCGGGGGCCAGCCTCTCACCGCCCCCGCCGTGCCCACCAATAAAAGGGCAGGCCCGCCAGCATCAGCAGGATGCTGGACCCGCTCGCCACCAGTCCCGCGCCCCATAATGTCCAGAGCGCATAGCCCAGCCCGATCACCGCTGCGGGCACTGCCAGCCGGAACCGCAGGCTGGCCAGCGCACATCCGACATAGAGCCACAGCGTCGCAGACGTCGCCAGCAGCGCCATCGCGGTGAATAGCGCCACCAACCCTTGCAGACTGTTGGCGACCAGCATCAGGCTGGCCAGCACGGTGGACAGGATCAGCCCGCGCACCGGCGTGCCCTTGGCATCCGTCGCAGCCAGCCAGCGCGGCAACTCGCCTGACCGCGCCATCGCCAGCGGCACTTCGCCCTGGAGCAGCGTCCAGCCATTGAGCGCGCCAAGGCAGCTGATCACCACGAAGATGGCGATGAAGCTGGCTGGTCCCGCCGACCAATAATGGCTGACGAACGCGCCGAAGGGCGATCCGGTCTGGGTTTCCGCCGCGGGCAGGGTCAGCGCGATGCCGGAGCAGACGACCAGATAGATGAGCCCGGTAGCGGCCGTGCCGATCAGCGTCGCGCGCGGGATGGTGCGCGCAGGATCGCGTACCTTGTCCGCTGCCACGCTGGCCGATTCGAAACCGAGTAGTGCCCAGAGCGTCAATGCGGCCGATGCGGTGATGCCGGCCCCGGTCAGCCCTTGCGCCGGGAAAGGTTCGACCTGCGCGCTGCCGTTGCTCAGGATGATCGCCAGCAAAACCAGCGCGACCAGGATCGGCACCAGCTTGATGCAGGTGGTGGCGATCTGCGTCAGGCCGGCCGCCCGCGCACCGATCAGGTTGATCCCCGCCATCGCCCACAGGAAAGCAATGGAGCAGACCGCGCCCAGGCCGGGCTTGGCCAGCACAGGCATGATGCTGCTCAGGTTCGCGGTCGCCGCCACCGCGATGGTGACATTGGTGATGATGATGGAGATCCAGTAGATCCAACCGATCGCAAAGCCCGCCAGCGGCCCATAGGCGCGGGCGATCATCTGCGAGGCATTGGCGTCAGGCATGGCGACAGTCAGCCGTGCGATCACGAAGGCCAGCACCAGCGATCCCGCAATGGTGAACACCCACCCTGCCACCGCATCCCAGCCGAACGGCGCGAGTGATGCAGGCAGCAGGAACACGCCCGACCCGATCATATTGCCCATGACAAGGGCAATGCAGGCGGCAAGGCCCAGGGTACGGGAAGAGGAGGGGGCGGCGGTGGCCGCAGGTGACGGATGGCTCATTCCGAAGTTCTAAAGGCGTGTCTGAACGATTGCTAGGCAGCGCCCGTCATTCTTTGAACGTGGGGATCGGACGTTTCCATTCTCAACATCCGTTCGCCCTGAGCCTGTCGAAGCCTGTCCTGCGCGCGTGCCTTGGCAGCCAGCCGCAGGGGGCTGCACATTTTCAAATGGCGCTGCTTCAGCGTAAAGAGCGGGGCTTCGACAGGCTCAGCCCGAACGGGTGTTGGGTGATGGCGTCTGGCCATCGGCGGGTAATCCCGATCAGGCACCCGGCGGCGAGCCGGGCATGGAAGATACATTTCCTGCAATCGCCTTTGCCCGCATTGCATTTGCGAACATACCCGCAAAAGCCCAGATAAGCTGCGATGCTGCAACGCAGCAAAGTCAATAAAGGCCGTATGATGTTCTCTCTGATCTCGCTCTATTTCTCCTATCGCCGCGACGTCGTCTCTGCCGAGCGCTACATTGCCGCGCTCAACAAGACCAAGGCGACCGCGCCCGTCGCCGACGATGTGACCCCGGTTCTGGTCGAAGAACGGCTGCCGCTCGCAGCGTAAGGTCCATGCGAAAAGGGCGGCCCATTGGACCGCCCTTCGCGTGGTTACCGGATGGCAGCCGCAATCAGGCCGCCAGGAACATATCCGGATCGAGCGCCATCAGCGCATCGGCGCCGCCCTCGATCTTCCGCCGCAGCGAGCCCGCATCGGGCATGACCCGCTCGGCGAAGAAGCGCGCGGTCACCAGCTTGGCTTCCAGATATTTGGTATCGCCTTCGCCCGCCGCGATCAGTGCGGTGGCGGCCTTGGCCATGCGCAGCCACATCAGGCCGGTAGCGACGATACCGAGGATGTGCATATAGTGATGCGCGCCGGCCCCGGCATGTTCGGGGTTCTTCATGGCGTTCTGCATCAGCCACATGGTCGCCGCGCCCAACTGACCGCTCGCCTTTTCCAGCGCTTCGGCGATCGGCGCCAGCTTCTCGTCGCTCTTGGCGGTGGCGACTTCCTCGCCCACCATCTTGAGGAAGGACTGGAGCGCGCGGCCGCCGTTCATCGGCAGCTTGCGACCGACCAGATCCATCGCCTGTACGCCGTTGGTGCCTTCATAAATCTGGGCGATGCGGGCGTCGCGGACATATTGCTCCACGCCATTTTCCCAGATGTAGCCATGACCGCCGAACACCTGCTGACAGGCGACCGCCACGTCGAAGCCGCGATCGGTGCCATAGCCCTTGACCACCGGGGTCAGCAGCTGGAGCAGGTCGTCGGCCGCCTGACGCTCTTCTTCGGTTGCGGCATGATGCGACAGGTCGACTTGCAGTGATGTCCACAGGATCAGCGCGCGCAGACCCTCGGTCATCGCCTTGGCTTCCATCAGCATGCGGCGCACGTCGGGATGGACGAACAGCGTATCTGCCTTTTCGTTAGGCTCCTTCGGCCCCGTCAGCGCGCGACCCTGACGACGATCCTTGGCATAATGGACGGCGTTCTGAAACGCGATCTCCGCCTGGCCCAGCCCCTGAAGGCCCACGCCCAGCCGCGCCGCGTTCATCATAATGAACATCGCGGCCAGGCCCTTATTCTCCTCGCCCACGATCCATCCGGTCGCGCCGTCATAATTCATGACGCAGGTGGCGTTGCCGTGGATGCCCATCTTATGCTCGATCGAGCCGCAGGACACGGCATTGCGGTCGCCCAGCGTGCCATCGTCACCGACAAACATCTTCGGCACCACGAACAGCGAAATCCCCTTGCTGCCTTCCGGGGCATCCGGCGTCTTGGCGAGGACGAGGTGGATGATATTTTCGGCCAGATCATGTTCGCCCGCCGAAATGAAGATTTTCGTGCCGGTGATCGAATAGCTGCCATCGGCCTGCGGCACGGCCTTGGTCTTGATGAGGCCAAGGTCGGTGCCACAATGCGGCTCCGTCAGGTTCATCGTGCCGGTCCATTCGCCCGACACCATCTTGGGGATGTAGCGCTGTTGCAGTTCGTCGCTGCCCTTGGCGATCAGCGCCGCGACCGCGCCGGCGGTCAGCCCATGATACATTTCGAACGCCTGGTTGGCCGATAGCACATATTCGTCCACCGCCGTCGCCAGCACGCTGGGCAGCCCCTGACCGCCAAATTCGGCCGGGCTATGAATCGTGGTCCAACCGCCGGCGACGAACTGGTCGAACGCCGCCTTGAACCCGGTGGGCGTGGTCACGCTGCCGTCCGGGTGGCGGGTGCAGCCTTCCTTGTCGCCCACGGCGTTCAGCGGGAACAGCACTTCGGCCGCCATCTTGCCGCCTTCGGTCAGGATCGCCTCGACCAGGTCGGGCGTGGCATTTTCGAATCCGGGCAGGTTGGCATAGCGGTCCAGCCCGACAATATGATCCAGCACGAAGCGGGTGTCGCGAACGGGGGCGGCATAGCTGGGCATGATCTTCTCCTGATTATTCTTCTGTTTCTCCCCGGCGGGAGAGGGGGATTATTTCTGTTCGATGGTCGTGATGAAGCTGGCCAGTTCGGTGATGGCCGCGTCGATATCGTCCTTCTGGCGGGTCAGCAGGTCGATCCGCGCCTTGCACTTGTCCACGGTGACGCGGCGCTGCGCCTCATGCGCTTCGTCGGCGTCATAAAGGTCGATCATTTCGCGAATCTCGGTCAGGCTGAAGCCCACCCGCTTGCCGCGCAATATCCAGGCGAGGCGGGCACGGTCGCGGCGCGAATAGATGCGGGCCAGACCCTGCCGTTCGGGCGAGATCAGCCCTTCATCCTCGTAGAAGCGCAGCGCGCGGGCGGTGACCCCGAATTCCTCGGACAGGTCGGTGATCGTGTAGCTTTGCCGTTCGCTATGGTCGGGCAATTCGATGCCGGCGATGCTGCTGCGCGTGTTCATGCCATGAGATGTAATTCGACTTTACGTTTACGTCAAGGTGAGTGAGGGCGCGACTTGGACCTTTTGCCCGGATGACAGGGCGGCCCATCGCCGCTACGTCAGGGGACATGATGGGGGTGATCAGACAGTCGGAGAAGGCGCGCGGCCTGTTGGCAGCGCTGGCTCTGCTCGTCCTTGCCATCCAGCTGATCGCACCGTCGGGCTTCATGCCCGTGCGTACGGAACGGGGCGTCGTGGTGACGCTCTGTACCGGGACCGGTCCCGTCAACGTCGTCGTGCCGCGCGGAACCGCGCCGGATAAGGGCGACCATCGCCCCGATGACGGCGTGACCGGGCAGCAACATTGCCCCTTCGCCGCATCGGTGCAGCCGCTGGTGCCGCCGCTCATGGCGGCCGACCTGCCGCTGCCTGCTTGGCAACTGGCCTTCGGTCCGATCGCCTTTGCGCTCAAGACCGGGCTGATCGCCCGCCTCGCCGCGCCGCCGCCGCCGTCATCAGGGCCACCCGTCCCTTTCTGAAAAAGCCAAAATCTCCGTTCGTGCTGAGCCTGTCGGAGCCTGTCCTGAGCGACGCCGCAGGCGGCGTCGAAGGGCACGCGCGGTCCTTTGCATTATTTTCAGAAAGCCATTCTCTCCATGCGTCATCACCATGTCGCGCGCAGCCTGCCGCTGTGCGCCCTGACCCTTATCCTGTCCGCCACGCATGCCTCCGCCGAGGAAGCCGAGCAGGGCGCCATCATCGTCACCGCCAGCCCGATCGTCGAAGCAGCGGCTGCCCGCGTTCAGCAAACCCCCGGCGGCGTAGATGTCGTCGCTGCCGACGAGTTTGCGAACAAGGCCGCCGTCTCCCTGCGCGATGCGCTGGCCTTTTCCCCCGGCGTCTATACCCAGCCGCGTTTCGGGCAGGAGGTGCGTATCTCCATCCGCGGATCGGGCCTGTCGCGCGGCTATCATATGCGTGGCCTGACCCTGTTGCAGGACGGCATTCCCATCAACGGCGCCGACGATAATGGCGATTTCCAGGAGCTGGACCCGCAAATCTTTCAGCATCTGGAGGTCTATCGTGGGGGCAATGCGCTACGCTTTGGCGGATCGACGCTCGGCGGGGCGATCAATGCCGTGACGCCGACCGGGCGCAGCATGCCGGGCGCGGAGCTGCGCATCGACGGTGGCAGCTTCGACACGCTGCGCGGCAAGATCGCCTATGGTCATGCCGACGAGCGCGCAGATGTCTATCTCGTTGTCTCAGGCGATCGGTCGAACAGCGACCGCGCCCATGGCGACCGCAAGGCGCTGCGCGTCAACGGCAATGTTGGGCTGAAACTGGGGGAGGGCGTTGAAACCCGCTTCTACGCCAGCGCTCAGGCCATCCGCCAGCATCTGGCCGGTGCGCTCAGCGAGGCGGATGCGATCGACCATCCCGCCAAGGGTAATTTCACGGGCAACCAGGCGCGGGATATCGATTCGATCCGGCTTCAAAACCGCACCAGCATCGATCTTGCCCATGGCACGCTGGCCTTCGGCCTCTTCTACAATACCAAGGCTCTGTCCCACCCCATCTATCAGCTGATCGATCAGACGTCGGAGGATCGCGGCCTTTTCGCCAGCCTCGCCCTGACGGGCAATCTGGGAGCTATGCCGGTGGCATTGACGCTGGGCAGTCAGGCACGATTCGGCCGCACGGTGGCACGCCAGTTCGTCAACCTGAACGGCAGGTCCGGCGCGCTGACCGCAAATGCCCTGCAAAAGGCGCAGACGATCAACAGCTATGCCGAAGCGCGGATTGCGCCGGTCACGAACCTCTGGCTGATCGCGGGCGGCCTTTACAGCCATGGCGAGCGGCGCATCGCCAATCGCCTTGTCCCGGTGCGCAGCGGCGACGCCAGCTTCGACAGTTTCGCACCCAAGCTGGGCCTTCTCTACCAGCCCGCCGAGACGCTGCAATTCTACGCCAATTATAGCCGGTCGATCGAAATGCCGGGTTTTGGCGAACTGAGCCAGACGCCCGCCGGTGGCGCACCGGGCTTCACGCCCGTCGGCCTGCAAAAGGCATGGACGGCGGAAATCGGCACGCGCGGCCGGCTGGGCATCGCCGCCTGGGATATCAGCCTCTATCGTGCCGACCTGCGCGGCGAGATGCTGCAATATAGCGTCGTCGCCGGCACCATTCCTGCCGCGACCTTCAATGCCGACCGGACCCGGCATCAGGGGATAGAGGCCGGGCTGGACCTGACCCTGACGTCTTGGGCCAGCCTGCGACAGGTCTATCAATTTAGCGACTTCCGGTTCCGCGGCGATGCGCAATTCGGCGACAACCGCCTGCCGGTGGTGCCACGTCATGTCTATCGCGCGGAGCTGAAACTGGGCACGGATCGCCTCAGCGTCTCACCGGCGGTCGAATGGCTGCCGCAGGGCGCCTGGGTCGATTATGCCAACAGCAAGCGCGTGGGCAGCTATGCGCTGCTCAACCTTGGGGCACAGGCGCAGTTGCGTGATGGCGTCACCCTGTTCCTCGACGCCCGCAACCTGACGGGGGAACGCGCCATCGGCGATATCAGCGCGGTGGTAAACTATGCCGCCCTGCCCGCGAGCGGACGCGCCATCTTCTACCCCGTCGAACGCCGCGCTTTCTATGCCGGTGTCAGGGCGCGCTTCTGATGGAGCGGGGACTTTATCGAGCAATGTGGCGCTGGCATTTCTATGCGGGCCTCATCGTCCTGCCGGTGCTGGCGCTGATGGCGGTGACTGGCGCCCTCTATCTCTACAAACCGGAGATAGAGGCATGGTTTTATCCGGTGCGGATCACTGCGCCACCAAATGCGCAACCGCTGCTACCCGCACGCCTCATCGCCGCCGCGCAGGTGGCGGGGGCGCCTGCAACCCAGATATTGGTGCCTGCCAAGCGCGACGAAAGCTGGCGCGTCACGACCGGATCGACCGTCACTTTCGTCGATCCCTATAGCGGCCGGCTGCAAGGCCGGATGCACGACGGTGGCATTATGCAGACGATCCGTGACCTGCACAGCCTCGCTTTGACCGGCCCGATCGGCAACCGACTGGTGGAGGTGGTGGCGGGCTGGGCGATCCTGCTCTGCATCACCGGCCTCTATCTGCGCTGGCCCCGTCGCGGCAGCCCCGCGCTGGCGATCCGGGGGCGGGCCGGCGGGCGGCTCTTCTGGCGCGACCTGCATGGCACGCTGGGTTTCTTGTCGGCCGGCGTGATCCTGTTCCTGGCCGTCACCGGCATGCCCTGGACCGATGTCTGGGGCGGCGGTCTGCGCGCCGTCATCGCCGCCAATGGCGCAGGTCGCCCGGCGATGAAGGTCAATCCCTGGGCGCCGCCGGCCAAGCAGGCGCTGCCATGGACATTACGGGACAGGAACGCGCCAACCGGCGGTCCGGGCGACATCGGCGTCGATGCGGTCGTCCGGATCGCGGCCCGCCATGGCCTCGCTTCCGGCTATCAATTGTTCCTGCCGGCCAGCCCCGACGCGCCCTACCTGGTCACTGCGCTCAACGCTCGTGCCAACGATGCCCGCGCCATTACCATCGATGCAAGCACCGGCGTGGTGGTGCAGGAAATGGATTGGCGCCAGTTCGGCATGGGGGCCAAAAGCGTCGAATGGGGCATCGCCACCCATCAAGGGCAACAATATGGCGAGGTAAACCGGCTGCTGATGCTGGCGGGCTGCCTCTGCTTGCTCGCCCTCTGCCTCACCGCGCCGATCCTCTGGTGGAAACGCCGGTTCGCCGCGCCGCCGCCCGCGCCACCGGGCACGGCGCGCATAGTCGCGGGACTGATGCTTGCCCTCGGCCTTCTCTTCCCGCTCACCGGCCTGTCGATGCTGACGGCGCTGGTGGGCGAATGGCTGGTCGGGCAGATGCGGCGCAGCTAGTTTATTTTCAGGCCGCGAAGGACTATGGCGCAGCCATGATCCGTCTTTCCGGCCTGAAACTGCCCCTCGACCATCCGGCCGAGGCGATCCCCGCCGCCATTTGCGAACGCCTTGGCCTCGAACCCCATGACCTGCGCGGGTACAGCCTGGTGCGGCGCGGGAATGACGCCCGCCGCCGCTCCGCCATCATGCTCGTCTACACGTTCGACGTCGATGTTGCGGACGAGGCGGCGCTGCTCGGCCGTTTCGCGAACGACCACGACATCCGCCCGACGCCGGACAGCAGCTATAAATTCGTCACCCACGTCCCCGACGGCTGGCAGGGTCTGCGCCCGGTCGTGATCGGCGCCGGACCATGCGGTCTGTTCGCGGGCCTCATCCTCGCGCAGATGGGGTTCAAGCCCATCATCCTCGATCGCGGCAAGGTGGTGCGCGAACGGACCAAGGATACCTGGGGCCTGTGGCGCCGGGCCGAGCTGAATCCGGACAGCAACGTCCAGTTCGGCGAGGGCGGAGCGGGCACCTTCTCCGACGGCAAACTTTATTGCCGTGTCAAAGACCCGCGCTTTTTGGGTCGCAAGGTGCTGGAAGAGTTCGTCGCCGCCGGCGCGCCCGACGATATTCTCTGGGAAGCGCATCCCCATATCGGCACCTTTCGCCTCGTCACCATGGTGGAGGCGATGCGCAAGCAGATCGAGGCGCTGGGCGGCGAATATCGCTGGCAGCAGCGCGTGGACGATCTGGTGCTGGAACGGCAGGGCGACGGGGCGCAGAAACTGCGCGGCGTAGTGCTGCACGATGGCAGCGTGATAGAAAGCGACCATGTCGTGCTGGCGGTCGGCCATAGTGCGCGCCCGACCTTCGAGATGCTGCACGCGCGCGGGGTCCATATCGAACCCAAGCCCTTTTCCATCGGCGTGCGGATCGAACATCCGCAAAGCTGGGTCGATCGCGCTCGCTACGGCAATTGCGCTGGCCACCCGGACCTTGGCGCGGCTGCCTATAGCCTCGCCCATCACTGCGCCAACGGCCGCACCGTCTACAGCTTCTGCATGTGCCCCGGCGGCCGCGTCGTGGCCGCCACGTCGGAAGAAGGGCGCGTCGTCACCAACGGCATGAGCCAATATAGCCGCGCAGAATTCAACGCCAATTCGGGGCTGGTGGTCGGCATCGACCCGGCCAAGGATTATCCGGACGGTCCGCTCGCCGGCATCGCGCTCCAGCGCCATTGGGAGAGCCTGGCCTATCAGGCAGGCGGCTCCTCCTATTGGGCGCCGGGCCAGACGGTCGGGGACTTCCTCGCGCGCCGACCCTCGACGCAGCTTGGCGAAGTCGTGCCTTCCTACAAGCCGGGCGTGACGCCGACCGACCTGTCGCTCTGCCTGCCCGACTATGTGATCGAGGCGTTCCACGAGGCTCTGCCCGCCTTCGGCCGCCAGATCGCCCATTATGACCATCCCGACGCGGTGATGACCGGCGTGGAAACGCGTACCTCCTCGCCCATTCGCATCACGCGCGGCAAGGATTATCAGAGCCTCAACGTCGCCGGCCTGTACCCAGCGGGTGAGGGCGCGGGCTATGCCGGCGGCATCCTCTCCGCCGCGATCGACGGGATCAAGGTGGCAGAAGCGGTGGCGCGGGCGATCGTCCCGGCGTAGCGCGTCGACGATACGCATTGACGGCGTGGGTTGCTTTGGTGACCTTCGTGACATGACACCGATCGAACGCGCCGCTCGCGCTCTATGCGCGTTGGAAGCCAAGGCTGGGACTGGTAAGGTTTCGCCAGACGACGAAGCCGATTGGCGTCGCCATGTGCCGCAGGTGGTAGCGGTGATCGAGGCTCTGCATGAGCCAAGCCTGCCGATGAAGGAGGCGGGTGTAGAGATTATCCGATATGTCGGTCCGGATGAATCGTTCGTCGCCTATCAAAGCGATGCGGCCAATGTCTGGCGATACATGATCGATGCCATTCGACAGCAGGGACATTGATAGCCACCAAGCCTCAGCTGTTGGGCGGCATCTCTAGCTGAATGTAGAAAATTTGGATGCCCGACAAGGACTCGAACCTTGATTGACGGAGTCAGAGTCCGCTCTCTTACCATTAGAGGATCGGGCATCAATCCTGAGCGCGCCGCGCTTGGGTGGCCGCAGATAGGCGGGGTTGCAGAGTCGGTCAAGCACTTTTCTGATATATTTGCGCGACTTTCTGCGACCTTCCCCCACTGACTTTTCGGCCGCGCAAAAAGAAAGCCCGCCGGGCGCAGGTGCGTCCGACGGGCATATCTTCTCTTCCTTGCGGAAGGGAAGGGCATGGGAGCCGCACTCTATATAGGGTGCGGCTCCCATGCTTTCAAAGGGCTTATTCGCCGTCGCTCTTCAGCAGGTAATCGCCCGCATCCGCGTCGCTGCCATGGGTTTCCCCTTCGATGGCAGCCAGCGGATCGTTGCCGATCGCCGCTTCCGGACCCTGCGCCAGTTCGGCAGCCCGTTCGGCGGCGGCCGACTTGGGTGCGATCAGGTCCACCTGGCTGGACGCGCGCAGCGCGGCCCTCAGCGCCGCGTCACGCGACGAAGCGGCGACGCGCAGGCGGTTCATGCCGGCACCGGTACCCGCCGGGATCAGGCGGCCGACGATGACGTTTTCCTTCAGGCCAACGAGCGTGTCCTTCTTGCCCTGGACCGCCGCTTCCGTGAGGACGCGGGTGGTTTTCTGGAACGACGCGGCCGAGATGAACGAACGGGTCTGGAGCGAGGCCTTGGTGATGCCCAGCAGCACCGGCTTGCCAGCAGCGGGCGCGAAGCCCGGCTGGAGCTTGGCGTTGATCTCGTCCATTTCCTCGCGGTCGATCTGCTCGCCCACCAGCAAGGTGGTGTCGCCGGACTCGATGATCTCGACCTTCTGCAACATCTGACGAACGATCGTTTCGATGTGCTTGTCGTTGATCTTCACGCCCTGCAAGCGATAGACTTCCTGGATTTCGGCGACCAGATATTCGGCCAGAGGCTCGATACCCAGCACTTCCAGAATGTCATGCGGATCGGGCGAACCGCCGATCAGGTTGTCGCCGCGCTTCACGAAGTCGCCTTCCTGAACGTCGATCACCTTGCTCTTGGGGATCAGATATTCGACCGGCTCGCCGCCATCTTCCGGATTGATGGCGATCTTACGCTTCGCCTTGTAATCCTTCAGGAACTGGACGCGGCCCGACACCTTGGCAATGATCGCATTGTCCTTGGGCTTGCGGGCTTCGAACAGTTCGGCGACGCGCGGCAGACCACCGGTGATGTCACGGGTCTTGGCCGCTTCACGGCTGACACGCGCCAGCACGTCACCGGCCTGAACCTGCGCACCATCGTCGACCGACAGGGTCGCACCCACCGCCAGCATATAGCGTGCGGCTTCGCCCGAACTGTCGTCCATCAGGGTCAGGCGCGGACGGAGATCTTCCTTGGTGCGGGCAGCACCACGATGTTCGATCACCACGCGCTGGGCGATACCGGTGGCTTCGTCGGTCTGCTCGGTCAGCGTCTTGTTGTCGATCAGGTCGACATACTTAACGATACCGGGCTTTTCCGTGATCACCGGCATGGTGAAGGGATCCCACTCGGCGAAGCGGTCGCCCTTCTTCACGGCATCGCCATCTGCGAACAGGATGGTGGCGCCGTAAGGCAGGCGGTGCGTTTCGCGTTCGCGGCCTTCGCTGTCGATGATCGCGATCTCGCCGTTGCGGGCGAGCGACAGACGGCGACCGTTCTTGTCGGTGATCGTGGGCATGTCGCGCAGTTCGATCGTACCGTCGGCCAGAGCCTCCAGGTTCGACGTTTCGTTGAAGTTCGCCGCGCCGCCGATGTGGAAGGTACGCATGGTCAGCTGCGTGCCCGGTTCACCGATCGACTGAGCCGCGATGACGCCGACGGCTTCACCGATGTTCACCGGGGTACCGCGGGCCAGGTCACGACCGTAGCATTTGCCGCACACGCCCATCTTGCTTTCGCAGATCAGCGGGCTGCGGATCTTCACGGCCTGCGTGCCGATGGCTTCGATCTGGGCGATCATCGGTTCGTCCAGCAGAGTGCCGATCGGAATGACGATGCTGCCATCCTTGCTGTCGACGATGTCCTGTGCCGTGGTGCGGCCCAGGATACGCTCGCCGAGCGAGGCGATGACGGAACCACCTTGAACGATGGCCTTCATCTCCAGCGCCTTTTCGGTGCCGCAATCGTCCTCGACGATCGTGCAGTCCTGCGACACGTCGACCAGACGGCGGGTCAGGTAACCCGAGTTCGCCGTCTTGAGCGCGGTGTCGGCCAGTCCCTTACGGGCGCCGTGGGTGGAGTTGAAGTATTCAAGGACGGTCAGACCTTCCTTGAAGTTCGAGATGATCGGCGTCTCGATGATCTCGCCCGAAGGCTTGGCCATCAGGCCGCGCATACCGGCCAGCTGCTTCATCTGGGCTTGGCTACCACGGGCACCCGAGTGCGCCATCATGTAGATCGAGTTGATCTGCTTCTGGCGACCGGTGTCCGGATCGATCGGCATGGCACGGATTTCGTCCATCATGGCGTTCGCCACCACGTCGCCGCAACGGCTCCAGGCGTCGATGACCTTGTTGTACTTTTCCTGCTGCGTGATCAGACCGTCCTGATACTGCTGCTCATAGTCGGCCACCAGCGCCTTGGTTTCGGCGACGGAGCCTTCCTTCGAATCCGGGATCACCATGTCGTCCTTGCCGAACGAGATGCCGGCCTGGAATGCATGGCGGAAGCCCAGCGCCATGATGGCGTCGGCGAACAGCACCGTGTCCTTCTGACCGGTGTGACGATAGACCTCGTCGATCACGTCGCCCACGTCCTTCTTGGTCAGAAGGCGATTGACGGCGTCGAAGGGCACCTTGTGCGACTTGGGCAGACATTCGCCCAACAGCATGCGCCCTGGGGTCGTCTCGAAGCGCTTCATATACTGCTGACCGTTTTCGTCGGTCTGCGGCACGCGGCTGATGATCTTCGAGTGCAGGGTGACGGCCTTGGCATAGAGGGCCTGATGGACCTCCTGCATGTCGGACAGCAGCATGCCTTCGCCCGGTTCGCCCACACGTTCCATCGACAGATAATAGATACCCAGGACCATGTCCTGCGAAGGAACGATGATCGGCTTGCCGTTGGCGGGCGACAGGATGTTGTTGGTCGACATCATCAGCACGCGCGCTTCCAGCTGGGCTTCCAGCGAGAGCGGTACGTGGACGGCCATCTGGTCACCGTCGAAGTCGGCGTTGAAGGCCGAGCAGACGAGCGGGTGCAGCTGGATCGCCTTGCCTTCGATCAGCACGGGTTCGAACGCCTGGATGCCCAGACGGTGAAGCGTGGGCGCGCGGTTCAGCATCACCGGATGTTCGCGGATGACCTCGTCCAGGATGTCCCAGACTTCCTTGCGTTCCTTCTCGACCCACTTCTTGGCCTGCTTCAGGGTCATGGACAGACCCTTGGCATCCAGACGCGCGTAGATGAACGGCTTGAACAGTTCGAGCGCCATCTTCTTGGGCAGGCCGCACTGATGCAGCTTCAACTCAGGACCGGTCACGATGACCGAACGACCCGAATAGTCGACGCGCTTACCCAGAAGGTTCTGACGGAAGCGGCCCTGCTTACCCTTGAGCATGTCGGACAGCGACTTGAGCGGGCGCTTGTTGGCACCGGTGATGACACGGCCGCGACGGCCATTGTCGAACAGGGCGTCGACGGCTTCCTGCAACATGCGCTTTTCGTTGCGGACGATGATGTCCGGCGCGCGCAGTTCCATCAGGCGCTTCAAACGGTTGTTGCGGTTGATGACGCGGCGATACAGATCGTTAAGATCCGACGTCGCGAAACGACCACCGTCCAGCGGCACCAGCGGACGCAGTTCCGGCGGGATGACCGGCACAACGTCCAGGATCATCCATTCGGGGCGGTTGCCCGATTCCAGGAAGCTTTCGACGACCTTCAGGCGCTTGATGATCTTCTTGGGCTTCAGTTCCGACTTGGTGACGGCCAGCTCGTCCAGCAGCGCCTGCTTCTCGCCTTCCAGGTCGAGATCCATCAGCATCTGCTTGACGGCTTCAGCGCCGATGCCGGCCGAGAAGGCGTCTTCGCCATATTCGTCCTGCGCGTCGAGCAGTTCGTCTTCGGTCAGCAGCTGGAACTTCTCCAGCGGCGTCAGGCCGGGTTCGGTGACGATATAGGATTCGAAGTAGAGGACGCGTTCCAGCTGCTTCAACTGCATGTCGAGCAGCAGGCCGATGCGCGACGGCAGCGACTTCAGGAACCAGATGTGTGCGACCGGCGCGGCCAGCTCGATATGGCCCATGCGCTCGCGGCGCACCTTGCTCACGGTAACTTCGACACCGCACTTTTCGCAGACGATGCCCTTATATTTCATGCGCTTATACTTGCCGCACAGGCATTCATAATCCTTGATCGGACCGAAGATGCGCGCGCAGAACAAGCCGTCACGCTCGGGCTTGAACGTGCGATAATTGATGGTTTCCGGCTTCTTGATCTCGCCGAAGGACCAGGAGCGGATGCGCTCGGGCGAGGCAAGGCCGATCTGGATCTGGTCGAAGGTTTCGGCCTTCTGGACCGGGTTCGCGAAGTTGGTCAGTTCGTTCATATTTCAAGTCCCTCTAGAGGGTAAAGTATCTGGAGCGAGGCAGGGGAGGAGCGCTGTCTTCGGGAGGCAGCGCTCCAAGGGGCCCTTATTCCGCCGCCTGCGCCAAGCCGTCGTCGTCTTCGGTCGCGTCCATCGCGGCGAGTTCGACATTGAGGCCCAGCGAGCGCATTTCCTTGACCAGCACGTTGAAGCTTTCGGGAATGCCGGCCTCGAACGTGTCGTCGCCCTTGACGATCGCCTCATAGACCTTGGTACGACCGACGACGTCATCGGACTTCACCGTCAGCATTTCCTGGAGCGTGTAGGCAGCGCCATAGGCCTGGAGCGCCCACACTTCCATTTCACCGAAGCGCTGACCACCGAACTGCGCCTTACCACCCAGCGGCTGCTGCGTGACGAGCGAGTACGGCCCGATCGAACGGGCGTGGATCTTGTCGTCGACCAAGTGATGCAGCTTCAACATGTAGATGATGCCGACGGTCACCTTGCGGTCGAAACGGTCGCCGGTGCGGCCGTCATACAGATCCGACTGACCCGACGTGTGCAGGCCTGCGCGTTCCAACATGTCCGACACGTCCGCTTCGCGGGCGCCGTCGAACACCGGTGTCGCCATCGGGATACCCCGCTGGAGATGCTCGGCCAGATCGATGATCTGTTCGGGCGTACGGGCTTCGATCTGCTCGGCATAGCGCTCACCATAGGAGGTCAGCAGCCGTTCCTTGACCGCGTCGGGCATGTCGCCCGGCTGCGGGTTCGGATTGGCCTCACGCCAGTCTTCCAGCGCGTGCTTGAGCTGCTGGCCAAGGCCGCGGGCAGCCCAGCCCAGATGCGTTTCGAAGATCTGCCCGACGTTCATACGCGACGGCACGCCCAGCGGGTTCAGCACGATGTCGACATGGGTGCCGTCTTCCAGGAACGGCATGTCCTCGATCGGCAGGATGCGCGAAATGACACCCTTGTTACCGTGACGGCCGGCCATCTTGTCGCCCGGCTGCAGCTTGCGCTTCACCGCAACGAAGACCTTCACCATCTTCAGCACACCCGGCGGCAGTTCGTCGCCACGCTGCAGCTTGTCGACGCGGTCCTCAAACTTGTCGACGATCGACTTCACCGCTTCGTCATACTGACCCTTGATCGCTTCGATCTGGGCCTGACGGGTGTCGTCCTCGACCGCGAACTTCCACCATTCGTGACGCTCGACTTCGCCCAGCAGGGCCTCGTCGATGACAACGCCCTTCTTGATGCCCTTGGGCGCGGCCGAAGCCGTCTGACCGGTCAGCATTTCCTGAAGGCGGTTGAAGGTCGCACGGTTGAGGATGCCACGTTCGTCTTCACGGTCCTTGGCGAGGCGGTCGATTTCCTCCCGCTCGATCGCCATGGCACGTTCGTCTTTGTCGATGCCGTGACGGTTGAACACGCGGACTTCCACGACGGTGCCGGCAACGCCCGGCGGCAGACGCAGGGACGTGTCGCGCACGTCGCTCGCCTTTTCACCGAAGATCGCGCGGAGCAGCTTTTCTTCCGGGGTCATCGGCGATTCACCCTTGGGGGTGATCTTGCCGACCAGAATGTCGCCCGGCTCCACTTCGGCGCCGATATACACGATGCCAGCCTCGTCGAGGTTGCGCAGCGCTTCTTCACCGACGTTCGGGATGTCGCGGGTGATGTCCTCCGGTCCCAGCTTGGTGTCGCGGGCCATGACCTCGAACTCCTCGATATGGATCGAGGTGAAGACGTCGTCCTTCACGATCCGTTCGGAGATCAGGATGGAGTCTTCGTAGTTGTAGCCGTTCCAGGGCATGAACGCGACGAGCGTGTTGCGGCCCAGCGCCAGCTCGCCGAACTCGGTCGACGGGCCGTCGGCGATCACGTCGCCGGCTTCGATCAGGTCGCCCACCTTCACCAGCGGACGCTGGTTGATGCAGGTGTCCTGGTTGGACCGCTGGAACTTCTGGAGGGTGTAGATGTCGACGCCCGACTGGCCGGCTTCGATGTCGCCGGTTGCGCGGATGACGATACGGGTCGCGTCGACCTGATCGACGATGCCCGCACGCTTGGACGCGACGGCAGCGCCGGAGTCACGGGCGACCGTGCCTTCCATGCCGGTGCCCACGAACGGCGCTTCGGCGCGTACCAGAGGCACGGCCTGACGCTGCATGTTCGATCCCATGAGCGCGCGGTTGGCGTCATCGTTTTCCAGGAACGGAATGAGCGATGCGGCGACCGACACCAGCTGCTTGGGGCTGACGTCCATCAGGGTGATGTGGTCGCGCGGCGCCATCAGGAATTCGCCGGCTTCGCGCGAGGAGATCAGATCCTCGACGAAATGACCGTCGGCATTCACTTCGGCGTTGGCCTGCGCGATCGTGTGCTTGGCCTCTTCCATCGCCGACAGATAGACGACGTCGTCGGTGACCTTGTTGTCCACGACCTTGCGGTACGGCGTTTCGATGAAGCCATATTTGTTGACGCGGCTGAAAGTCGCCAGCGAGTTGATCAGACCGATGTTCGGGCCTTCTGGCGTTTCGATCGGGCAGATACGGCCATAATGGGTCGGGTGAACGTCGCGGACTTCGAAGCCTGCGCGCTCACGCGTCAGGCCGCCCGGCCCAAGTGCCGACACGCGGCGCTTGTGGGTGACTTCCGACAGCGGGTTGGTCTGATCCATGAACTGCGACAGCTGCGACGAGCCGAAGAATTCACGCACGGCGGCCACGGCGGGCTTCGCGTTGATCAGGTCGTTCGGCATCACCGTGGACACGTCAACAGACGACATGCGTTCCTTGACCGCGCGTTCCATGCGCAGCAGGCCGACGCGATACTGGTTTTCCAGCAATTCGCCGACCGAACGGACGCGACGGTTACCGAGGTTATCGATATCGTCGATTTCGCCCTTGCCGTCCTTGAGGTTCACCAGTTCCTTGACCACGGCGAGGATGTCCTCGACGCGCAGGGTGGTGACCGTATCCTCGGCATCGAGGTCGAGACGCATGTTCAGCTTCACGCGGCCCACGGCCGAGAGGTCGTAGCGTTCCGGATCGAAGAACAGGCCGGCGAAGAGAGCTTCGGCGGTTTCCTTCGTCGGCGGTTCGCCGGGGCGCATGACGCGATAGATGTCGGAGAGGGCCTGGTCGCGGTCTTCGGCCTTGTCGGCCTTCAACGTATTGCGGATCCATGCACCGGTGCCGACATGGTCGATATCCAGCAGTTCAAGACGGTCGACGCCAGCCTTGTCCAGCTTTTCGAGATTTTCAGGCGACACTTCGTCGCCGGCCTCGATGTAGATTTCGCCGGTGCTCTCGTTGATGAGGTCATAGGCGCTGTAGCGGCCATAGACTTCCTCGGTCGGGATCAGCAGCGTGGCCAGGCCGTCCTTTTCCGCCTTGTTGGCGGCGCGGGGGCTGATCTTGTGACCGGCGGCGAACACGACTTCGCCAGAAGCGGCGTCGACGATGTCGAACGCCGGCTTCAGGCCGCGCCATGCTTCGGCGAGATAGGGGATGACCCAGCCGCCTTCACCGCGGACATAGGTAACCTTGTTATAGAATTCGCCCAGAATTTCTTCCGGCGTCAGGCCGAGCGCGAACAGCAGCGCCGTGACCGGCAGCTTGCGCTTGCGGTCGATACGGACGTTGACGATGTCCTTGGCGTCGAATTCGAAGTCGAGCCACGAACCACGGTACGGAATGACGCGCGCGGCGAAGAGATATTTGCCCGACGAGTGGGTCTTGCCACGGTCATGGTCGAACAGGACGCCCGGCGAACGGTGCATCTGGCTGACGATGACGCGTTCGGTGCCGTTGACGATGAAGGTGCCGTTGCCCGTCATCAGGGGCATGTCGCCCATGTAGACGTCCTGCTCCTTGATATCCAGGACCGAGCGGGTTTCGGTGTCCTGATCGACTTCGAACACGATCAGGCGCAGGGTAACGCGCATCGGCGCTGCATAGGTGATGCCGCGCTGACGGCATTCCTCAACGTCGTATTTCGGGTCTTCCAGCTCATAATGGACGAAGTCCATTTCGGCGGTGCCGGCGAAGTCGCGGATCGGGAAGACGCTGCGCAGCGTCTTTTCCAGGCCCGACACATAGCCGATCGACGGATCGGAACGCAGGAACTGTTCGTAACTCTCCCTCTGAACCTCGATCAGGTTCGGCATCTGCACCACTTCGTGGATGTCGCCGAACACCTTGCGGATGCGCTTCTTAGCGCCGGTGTTGCTGATGGGGGGGAGAGCCTTGGTCGCCATGCGGTTCCTGCCTGTGTCAGTTCGTCGTGTTTTTCCGCATCCCGGCGGAAATTCAGTCGAAGCGCTATGAACTAGAGGGTGATTCGCACCCTCTATTCCACGCAAAAAAAGTGCGGGCCGGGACTGTCCGATCCGCACTATCAGCACCTGATGACCCGTCGAAAGTCGCCCAATTCCGCCAGCTTCGCGCGCAATTCGATGCTGGACCCCGAGCGATCCGGGGGACGGCCGACCATCAACGCATAGCGTCGAGAGGACGACCGGATTGACGCCGATATAGGCGCTATGTCCCTGTTTGTGAAGGGGGGTCAGCTAAACAGCCCGCGCTCCGCCCGGATCGCGGCCACCAGCCGGTCCAGTTCGGCGCTGCTGTTGAACAGGGCTGGTGTGACCCGCAGCACCGGGCCGGACGCCAGGCCGGCCTTGGCCACGACCAGCAGACGATATTTGTCGAGAAATAGCGCCGCCGCCCGTTTCGCGTCATCCGGCCCCTTCATGCCGGGCAGGCGGAAGCCCGCGACAGCGCCGTGGCGGTCAGGCTCGTCGGGCAACATCATCTCCAGCCCCTTGATATCGCGTACTCGGTCGACCCAATAGTTGCGTAGGCGCAACAGATGCCGATATTTGGCCGCACTGCCGATGGCCTGATGCACCTCCGTCGCGCGCGGCACCGTCAGCCGTGCGGCGAAATCGACCGTGCCGGTGGGAATGCGTGCGCGGATATCCTCCGGCCCATGGATGCGATTGCCCAGCCAGGGGCTGATATCCCGCAACCGGCCCTTGCGGATATAGATGCCCCCTGTGCCGAGCGGCGCGGCCAGCCATTTGTGCAGCGAAAAGCCGATGAAATCCGCGCCGCTGTCATCCACCGTGAAGGGCAGGTGGCCCACCGCCTGCGCGCTGTCCAATATCGTGTCCACGCCGCGCGCCCGCGCCATGTCCACGATCGCCCTGACCGGCGGCACCAGCCCGCTGCGGTTCGACAAATGGGTCAGCAGCAGCAGTTTCGCGCGTGGCGTGTCCTTCAGTATCTTCTCATAGGCCGCCAATATGTTGGCCTCATCATGCGGTTCCGGCAGCGAAAAGCGCACGATCCGCGCGCTCCTGCTTTTTTCCAGATAGTCGCAGGCGAACTGCATCTCGTCATAATCGACATCGGCATAGATCACCGCGTCGCCCGGTTGCAGCAGCGAGTAATTGGCGATCAGGGCGTAGAGCGCCTCGGTCCCGCCACCCGCCAGCGCGATCTCTTCGGTCGATGCGCCCAGCAGCTTCGCCACCGCCGCGCGTGATTTGTCCAGTTCGACGTCGCGCGGATGGCCGGGCGCCGCATTGCGCAGGAACAGCGCATGATTCTGGTTCACCCAGCGCGACCGCGCCTCATAGGCGGCCTGTACCGGCAGCGTCATCGCGCCATAATAGGCCGCGTCGAAGGTCGCGAAGTCCCGGTTCACCCGATAGAGCGGCATCAATGCCGCCTGTGCCGCATCGAAATCGGCCATGTCGCCGGTAAAGCGGAAGGGCGGCTCGGCCGGCCATGGCAAGGCGGCATCACCGTGCACCATCGCACTCCCGTCAGCGCCGCTCAATGCCAGCCCCAACGTGCCGCAGACCACGCCCCCACTGCCCAGAAAAGCCCGTCGCGTCACCATATGCCACCCTTGTCCAATCATGTAATAATATACCATGACGGAACAGGGTCGCAAACCCGCTATGGCATCATGGTGCACCGTTCGATGCGGCGCCGGGCATGGCGGCCGATGGCGCGACCGGCGCGATCTTCACCGTTTCGAACCGCTCCTTGCGTCGAACGCCGGTCAGTACGGGCGCGGGCGAGGCTGCGGTTATGCGCTGGCGCATGCACTCGGCCTTGGCGGCGCGGGGCGTCACCGCGCAGTTCCACAATGCCCGCTGCAATCCGCTCTGCGTGTCGTGAATGTAGGAAAATCGCATGGACGTCAGATTGGCCAGGGTCAGCGGCAATTCCTTGGGCGCGTCCGCCGCGGTCCATCCCATGATGCGGCATTGCGGCCGTCCCGCGCAAAAGGTGCGGGCGCTTTCCGGCCAGCTGTCGGGTTTGCTCCCGCGCGGCAGTTCGACCAGGAAGCTGCGTATGTCGGCCAGCGCGATCAACCGCACGCCGCCCACGCTCTTGCCGATCTGGTCCAGGCCGATCGCCTGTCGTGCCTGCGCGGCGATCGCCTCCGCACTGTCGCCGACCGGCGTGACGGCGCCCGGCAGCGGGAGCGTCACGTCGCGATGCGCGATCGAAAAGGCCGCGATGCGCGCAATCAGCGGCTCGCCCGCATCGCCGCGCCTGCGGAAAGCGGCGGGCGTGCCCCACCAGCCACGCCAGCGGAAGAAGAGGTGGGTGCCGACCGCCGTGATCTTGTCCAGGCTGCTGCTCCAATAGGGCACGACCCAGTCGGTATGATAATGGGTGGCGTGGCCGACCGGTGCGTAGACCTTGCCCGCCAAGGCGCCGCGCGCAATCTCCTGCGCGCGCGCCCAGGCCGCCGGTCCCGGAACCCGTGCCAGCGCCCCGTCGCAGCTGAAGGTGAACTGGCAACCGGTGCTGCGTTCCTGCCCCTGAAACACGACGCCGCATACCGTCTTGGGGAAGGCGGGGTGGCGCACCCGGTTCAATACGACCTGCGCGACCGCCTGCTCACCCACGGCATCGTCGCCCGCTTCGAAAATTTCCGCTGCGGCCAGACAATCGACGGCGCGGGACATATCCGTTTCCGTGCCGGAAAAGAGGAAGGGCAGGGCGGCCGGATTGGGGTCGCGGGAAAAGGGGATGGCGGCGTTGAACGCCACGGCCTGATCCCGTGCCAGGGCATAGACCTTGACCGGTTCGACAGGGGGCGGGGGTGTCGTCGGCCGCTTGCCGCGCGCCGCATGGGCGACCGCGACGCGCGCAGGGGCGTCGGCCGCCTGCCTGTGGCTTTCCCATCCGGCCACCGCCATGGGCAGGCCCACGAACAGCAAGGCCCAGACGATCCAGGACAGGAGGGTGGAAAGATCGGTTCGTTTCACGCGGATGATGGCCCTGCGACGGATCGGTCGTCAGCGCGGTTCGCCACGTTTCCGAATATAAGCCACTTCATGCTGAACATGGTCCAGCATCCATAGTGCCTCTGTGCGGGGTCTGCCTTTAGGCAGGAACAGGGGCTGAAACAAGGCAGGCATGAGGGGCGCCATATCGCTTCGCCGTTCGCCCTTATGGTTGCAGGCGAACGGCATGGGGCGATCCTGCCTTATTCCGGCAGGAAGTCGGGCACCGACAGATAGCGTTCGCCGGTATCATAGTTGAAGCCCAGCACGCGGCTGCCGGCGGGCAGTTCCTTGAGCTTCTGCGCGATCGCGGCCAGCGTGCCGCCCGACGAAATGCCGACCAGCAGCCCTTCCTGCGTCGCGGCGCGGCGGGCATAATCCTTGGCATCGGCGGGATCGACCTGGATCACGCCGTCCAGCAACTGGGTGTGCAGGTTGGCCGGGATGAAGCCTGCGCCGATACCCTGAATGGGATGCGGGCCGGGCTGACCGCCGCTGATGACCGGCGACAGCGTCGGTTCGACCGCATAGACCTTCAGATTGGGCCATGCCTTTTTCAGCACTTCGGCCACGCCGGTGATATGGCCGCCCGTGCCCACACCGGTAATCAGCGCGTCGATCGGCGTGTCGGCGAAGTCGGCCAGGATTTCCTGCGCGGTCGTGCGCACATGCACGTCGATATTGGCGGGGTTTTCGAACTGCTGCGGCATCCAGCTGCCCGGCGTCTGCGACACCAGCTCCAGCGCGCGCTCGATCGCGCCCTTCATGCCCTTTTCGCGCGGCGTCAGGTCGAAGCTGGCGCCATAGGCCAGCATCAGGCGGCGGCGCTCGATCGACATGCTTTCGGGCATGACCAGCACCAGCTTATAGCCCTTGACCGCCGCGACCATGGCCAGGCCCACGCCGGTATTGCCCGACGTCGGCTCGATGATGGTGCCGCCGGGCTGCAATTCGCCGCTGGCCTCCGCCGCTTCGATCATGGCGAGGGCGATACGGTCCTTGATCGATCCGCCGGGGTTCGATCGTTCCGACTTGATCCAGACTTCAGCGTCCCCGAACAGCCGGTTCACCCGGACGTGCGGCGTATTGCCGATGGTTTCGAGAATCGTGGCAGCTTTCATGAAGGCTTCTCCTGGCTATTTTCCGCTCGCCCGATGTCGGGTGGATCGAAGCTACGTGCAAGGCGCAATTCGGGAAAGAGTCGCGCCCAGATGATGGTGATGATGATAGCACCGATGCCGCCGCCGATCACCGCCGCGACCGGCCCGACCATGGCGGCCAGGAAGCCGGACTCCGCTTCGCCCAGTTCGTTGGAGGCGGAGATGGTGAGTTGCGACAGGCTGGACACGCGGCCGCGCATGGCATCGGGCGTATGGAGCTGGACCAGCGACTGGCGCACGAACACCGACACCATGTCCGCGCCGCCCAGCACCACGAGCGCCGCGACGCCTGCCTCCACCGCGATGTCGCGCGGCAGAAAGGCGGTGCAGCCGAAGGCGATCGTGGACAGGCCGAACAGGATGACCGACGCCAGCATCTTCAGCCCCACTTCCGTCTTCATCGGGCGGAAGGAGAACCAGAGCGCCGTCACCGCCGCGCCGATGCCGGGCGCCGCAGCCAGATGGCCAAGGCCCGCCGATCCCACATGCAATATGTCGCGGGCATAGACCGGCAGCAATGCGGTCGCGCCCGCCAGCAGCACGGCGAACAGGTCCAGCGTGATCGTCGCCAGCACCAGCCGGTTGCCCTTCACATAGGCAAAGCCGTCGATCATCTGGCGCACGGGATGGCGGCTGGTGTCGCGCGGCGGCTGGGGCACCGGCCCGATCAGCAGCATGCCGATCAGGGCAACGCCATAAAGCGCGGCGGCCAGCGCATAGGCGCCCCATGGCGTCATCGCATAGGCATAGCCGCCCAGTGCCGGGCCGATGATGGACCCGGTCTGCCAGGCGACGCTGGAAATGGCGATGGCGGTGGGCAAAATGGCGGGCGGCACCAGATTGGGCGCCAATGCGCCATAGGCCGGTCCGTTGAAGGCGCGCGCGATGCCCACGATGATGGCGATGCCGAAGATGAGCGGCAGGCTGACCCAGCCTTCATAGGTGGCGAAGGCCAGCAAGGCCGAGGCCGTCGTCAGCAGGGTCAGCGTCAGTCGGGTGATGACCCGCCGGTCATAATGATCGGCGACCCAACCGGTGATGGGCGTCAGGAAGAAGAGAGGCAGGAATTGCGCCAGCCCGATCAGGCCCAGCTGTGCCGAGGCGCCCGCCGTCGTCATCGTTTCGCGCGCGATATTATAGGCCTGCCACGCCAGCACGATCATCATGCTGTACTGCGCCAGCACGGCGCATAGCCGACCGACCAGATAGGCCCGGAAATTGGCGAAATGCAGCGGGTGGCGGGGAGGAGGGGAGGCCGTCATGCCGATGGCTTTAGCGGCGCTTATATTGCCGAAGCAACAGCGCCGCGACCCAGCAGGCAACAAGATTTGCTTTGCGACCTATGAGCGGGAGGGGGAGCGGGGCGGGCCGACATGTTTGCAGGCTGCCGCCTGCGTTCCGGGCAGGCCAGGCGGACCTGCCCGATCGGCGGACGACCGGGTGATTCGGGATGGCGGTGGCGAAGAGGGCGCTTTGCTGGGTCACTCCAGGGTCACGCTTTGAGCGTGGCGCGAAGTTCACACCGTCACTGGCGACGCGAAAATGCGGTAAAAAACGGACGATGCGCCGCCCATGCGCCATGAAGGTCACCGTCACGCGTCTGCAACGCGCCATTAGGGTTATTGCGCCGCGCCAGCCAGGGCACAGTAGCGCACCGGTCGGGTCATGCATGCGGGGCGGATTTGGTGCATGGGGCGTGCTGGGGCGAAGGGGCGAACGGGTCATCCGACAGGATAGATCAGAGATTATCCTACATTGGTAGCGGCGTGTCATGTTGCGGTGAGATGGCTGGCGACGAGCAGATGCGGGCGCTCTTGTTACCCTCTCCCGCCTTCGCGGGAGAGGCAACGGAGACTTGGCAGCTTGCTGCCTAGTCGCAGTCGGTGAGGGTCTTTCTTCTTTCTGGACAAGCATTTCCTGCCAAAAAGAAGAAAGACCCTCACCCTTCAAAGCAGTCACGTGCCTGCTTTGAACTCTCCCGTGAAAACGGGAGAGGGCTAAGATAAGCCGACCATCCGCAATCCACCCACTATCGTCACATCGGGGTGGCCCGAGGTTCCGCTTTTTTACTACCAATATTTGCAGGAAAAGTGGGATGCCGGGTCGAGCCCGGCATGACGAAAGCGGGTAAGGTTAGGAGCGGCCATGGGCGGAGCTGTTGCCTCCTCCCGCATTTGGGAGGAGGATCTTGGTTCCACCCAAACCAGTCGCTTGCGCGACCGCCTGACTATTTCAGCAATATCCCGCTGACCGATCCGTTGCGGACCGAGCAGACGAAGGGAATGTCGCCGTCGCCCGAACCCACCACGCCTTCGACTTCCCAGCCGGTGGACATGGTGCTGGCGCGCGCGGAGCCGATCAGGCGTGACGATGGCCCGGCCTGATGGAGCGCCTTTTCCGCGCAGGCGTCCCGCGCGGCGGCGGCAGTGCTGATCGACCCGTAGCCCGGCGCCGCATAGGGCGTTTGCCGTGCGTCGCGCTGGGCCTGCCGGTCGGCGACGATGTCACTGACGATCGCCGCGCCCACGACATGGCGTGGCACGACGACGATTTGCGCATGCAGGGGTGTGGCCAGCAGAAACAAGGCTGCACCTGCCCAACGCGCTGTCGCTTTCATGTCGATCATCTCCCTGTTGCGGCCCGGCACCGATGCGGATGATAGCCTATTTGAACAGGCTGCCCAAGATACCGCGTACCAGCTTGCCGGCAATGCCGCCGGATGACGATTTGCGGCTCGATCCGCCGAATACCGCGCGGCCCAGTTCGTTGGCGACCTGCCGCCCGACCGAGGAGCCGGCGGCGCGGGTGGCGGACTGGACCGCCTTGTCGAAGGCGCTGGGCTTGGCCGCCTCGCGCGCTTCCACGGCGTCGCGCCGGGCCTGTTCCTTCAATTCCGCCTCGCGCTGCTTGGCTTCCACCTTGGCTTGGGCGGCGGCGGCCTTGTCGGCTTCGGCCTGCGCCTTGGAGGCTTGCGCGGCGGCAGCGGCGGCTTGCCCGCGGGCCGCGAGAATTTCCTCTGCCGACTCCCGGTTGACGGCCGTGTCATATTTGCCCGCGACCGGCGATATCGACTGGATGATCGCCCGTTCCTTCGCATCGAGCGGGCCAAGGCGCGAGCGGGGCGGGGCGATCAGCGTGCGCTGCACGATGCCCGGCGATCCATCCTCCTGCAACAGCGACACCAAAGCCTCGCCCACCTTCAATTCGGTGATCGCGGTTTCGACATGCAGGTCGGGATTGATGCGGAAGGTTTCGGCGGCGGCCTTGATCGCGCGCTGGTCGCGCGGGGTGAAGGCGCGGAGCGCATGCTGCACGCGGTTGCCGAGCTGGCCCGCCACATCTTCGGGAATGTCGATCGGGTTTTGCGTGACGAAATAGACGCCCACGCCCTTCGACCGGATCAGGCGCACGACCTGCTCGATCTTGTCGGTCAGCGCCTTGGGCGCGTCGTCGAACAGCAGATGCGCTTCGTCGAAGAAGAAGACCAGCTTGGGCTTGTCCGGGTCGCCCACTTCCGGCAGCGTCTCGAACAGTTCGGACAATAGCCACAGCAGGAAGGTAGCATAGAGTTTGGGCGACTGCATCAGCTTGTCGGCGGCCAGTATATTTACATAGCCGCGGCCCTTTTCATCGACCTGGAGCATGTCGTGGATGTCGAGCGCGGGTTCGCCGAAGAAATGATCGCCGCCCTGGCTTTCCAACTGAAGCAATTGCCGCTGGATCGCGCCGACGCTGGCCTTGGTCACATTGCCGTAGCGGGCCGAAAGCGTGTCGGCATTTTCGGCGCAATAGGCGAGCATCGCCTGTAGATCGCCGAGGTCCAGCAGCAGCAAGCCTTCCTCATCCGCATATTTGAAGGCGATCGACAACACGCCTTCCTGCGTTTCGTTAAGGCCCATCAGGCGAGCGAGCAGCAGCGGCCCCATTTCGCTGACGGTGGTGCGCACGGGATGACCCTGCTGCCCGTAAAGATCCCAGAAGATCGCCGGATTGTCGGCATAGCTATAGTCGGTGATGCCGACCTCCGCGGCACGGGACACCAGCTTGTCGGCATTTTTGGCGGTGGGGGAACCGGCCATGGAAATGCCGGCCAGATCGCCCTTCACATCGGCCAGAAACACCGGCACGCCCAGCGCGGAGAAGCTTTCGGCGATACCCTGCAACGTCACCGTCTTCCCGGTGCCGGTCGCGCCCGCGATCAGGCCGTGCCGGTTCGCGCGGCGCAGGTTGAGCGTCTGGGGGATTCCCTTGCTTCCGTCTGGCCCATCCTTCTCCGGTGCGCCCAGGCCGATGAAGATACCGTCGCTCATTATCGATCCTTCCCCCAACAAAAAAACCGTCATTCCCGCGAAGGCGGGAACCCATCTCCCACGCTATCCTTTGGTGCGAGGGCTGGAGATGGATACCCGCCTACGCGGGGATGACGGAATTAACCGCACATCTGCCTTCGCCACAAGGCGATAGGCATTATGGAATTTATTTGTCGCGCAGACGCACCGGCAGGAAGATTGCCGGCTGGCCGCGACGCAGCACCTGCAACAGGATGGCGTTGCGGCCCTGCGACGACACGGCCTTGGCCTGTGCGTCCAGTTCCGCCTGGGTGGCGACCGGGCGGTTGTTGGCGCTGATGATCACATCGCCGCGACGCAGGCCCTTGGCGCCGGCATCGGTCGATCCATCGACGGCGGTGATGACGACGCCCTTGGTATCGCCGGCAATGCCGAGCTGGCGGATGATGCCAGGCGTCAGCGGGATCGCCGAAATGCCCAGCGCCTGCTGCGTCGCCTGACCCGGATTCTGGTCCTGCTGGCTGAAATCCTCGTCGCCCTGCGGCTGCGCGAAATTGTTCAGCTCGTCTTCCGACGGGCGCTCGCCCACGATGGCGGTCACGGTCTGGCGCTGGCCGTTGCGGATCAGCACGATCGGCACCTTCGCACCGATGCCCTGATTGGCGACGATGGAGGACAGGTTCTGGTCGGCGGTCACTTCCTGACCGGCCACGCTGACGATCACGTCGCCGGCCTTGATCCCGGCCTTCTCCGCGCCCTTGCCCGGCTCGACGCCCTGGACGAATTCACCGCGATTCTTGGCAAGGCCCAGCGAGTCCGCCAGATCTTCGCCCAGCGGGCTGATCTGCACGCCCAGATAGCCGCGCTTGATCGCCTGACCCTTGCGCAGGGTATCGACGATCGGTGCGGCCTGTTCCGACGGAATGGCAAAGCCGATGCCGACATTGCCGCCCGAGGGCGACAGGATCTGGCTGTTGATGCCGATCACATTGCCGCGCATGTCGAACATCGGGCCACCCGAGTTGCCCTGGTTGATGGACGCGTCGGTCTGAATGAACTTGTCATAGCCCGACGTGCCGCCGGTGTTGCGGTGCAAGGCGGAAATGATGCCCGCCGTCACCGTGCCCGAAAGCGCGAACGGGTTGCCGATCGCGACGACCCAGTCGCCCACGCGCGCCTTGGTGCTGTCACCGAACTTGACGAACGGGAATGGCTTGGGCGATTCGATCTTCAGCACCGCCAGATCGGTCGCGGGGTCGCGGCCGATCAGCTTGGCAGGATATTCTTCCTTGTTGGTCATGGTGACCGTGATCGAATCGACGCTGGCGCCTTCGGCACCGGCCGACACCACATGGTTGTTGGTGACGATATAGCCGTCGGCCGAAATCAGGAAGCCCGAGCCGAGCGACTGCGCCTGGCGCGTCTGCGGCTGGCCGCCCTGCTGGCCCTGACCGAACAGGTCGCCGAACGGGGTGCCGGCGAAGGGGTTCTGCACCTTTACGCGCTGCTTGGTCGAAATATTGACCACGGCCGGTTGCAGCTTTTCGACCATGTCGGCCAGGCTGGCAGGCGCACCCGCAGGCGCTGCGGCCGTCAGGCCTTCATTCTGCGCGGTCTGCGCGCCGACATTGGAACTGGTGGTGACCGCGATGGCGGTGCCGCCGAGCAGCAGGGCGCCGGTAATGGCATAAGCGTAACGCACTCGTGACGGTCCTCTTCAAAGCTTCAGGGGTAAGGAAGGCGGGACTTTTAAGAAGCCCTCAGATGCTCCGCTTTGCCTTAACCCTCATTGAATGACGCTGGTTCCGTAATGATCCAGTAGGGATCATGACGAAAGATTAACGTCGTCCCTGAAATTGCCGCAGGAACTCATTGTCCGGCGACAGGATGATGTTGGTCTGACCCGGACGATCGGGCGCGAAGGTATAGCGATAGCTCTGCATCCCGCGATAGAAATCGTAGAAGGACGGATCCTTGCCAAAGCTTTCGGCATAGATGCGCGCGGCGTTGGCGTCGGCTTCGGCGCGGATGATCTGCGCCTGCTTGGCGCCCTGCGCACGGATGGTGAGCGCCTCCTGCTCGCGCGCGGTGCGCATGCGGGTGAAGGCGCTTTCCAGCGGCGTGCCGTCGGGCAGGTCGGCCCGCTTAATCCGCACGTCGACGATCTCCGCGCCATATTGGCGCGCGACCCGGTCGAGGCCCGCTTCGATATTCTGCATCACCTGGCCGCGTTCGGGGCTGAGCAGTGCGGCGAAGGGGCGCTTGCCCAGTTCGTTGCGAAGCGCAGAGCCAAGGATCGGGCGCAGCGCGTCGGATACGCGGTCCTCGCTACCGGCCGCGATATACATGCGCAGCGGATCGACGATGCGATAGCGGGCGAAGGCATCGACCTGAAGGCGCAACTGGTCGGTGGACAGCACCTGCTGTCGCTCCATTTCGACCGACAGGACGCGCTTGTCGATCCACACGATCTGATCGACGAACGGCCAGCGCAGGATGATGCCGGCACCGGTCTGGCCGAAGCTTTCATTGGGGCGATAGCGGTTGATGAGTTCCTTGGGATCGCCGAAGCGGACGATCACGCCCTGCTTGGTTTCGGGCACGATCGCCACGGTGCTGCCGATCAGGATCAGCAGCGCGAGCAGGATCAGCGCAAGGGCGACGGGGTGACGCAGGATAGCGGGCATTACTGGCCTCCCGTGCTGGTGGCGGCATCTGTCGCCGGGGCGGCCTGTGCCCGCTTCTTGATTTCGGGCAATGGCAGATAGGGGGTCACATTATTGCCCTCTACGATGGTCTTGTCGACGTTCGACAGCACGCCCTCCATGGTTTCATAATACATGCGGCGGCGGGTCACGTCGGGCGACAGCTTATATTGTTCATAGACCTTGTCGAAGGCCGCAGCCTCACCCTGCGCCTTGGCCGTTACCTGCTGGGCGGCGGCGCGCGCTTCGTTGAGGTAGGTCTGCGCGGTCTGCTGCGCGGCGGACACGGCCTTGAACGCGTCGTTGACGGCGGTCGGCGGGTCGGCCTGCTTGATCGCGACGCCCTGAATACGGATGCCCGACTTATAGCCGTCCAATATCTCCTGCATGCGCAGTTCGACCTGCTGCTCGATCGCGGTGCGGCCCGCGCCTAGCGCATCGTCCAGGCTGACGCTGGCGAGGACCGAGCGCATGGCGCTTTCGGCGACTTCGCGCACGCTGGCGTCGGGTTCCGACAGCTGGAACAAATAGAGTTCCGGGTTGCGGATGTTCCAGCGCACCGAATAGGCGAGGTCGATGATATTCTGGTCGCCGGTCAGCACCAGATTTTCGCTTTCGGCGCTGGCCGATCCGATGTCGATGGTGCGGATTTCCTCGACATCGACCGTCGTCACCGCCTCGAACGGGGCGGGCAGGGTCAGGCTGATGCCGGGCGTCAGCGTGCGGCTATATTTGCCGAGGAAGGTCACGACGCCGCGTTCCTGCGGGCCGACGCGGTGGAAGCTGGTCAGGACCAGCCACAAGATGACCACCAGGCCGATCGCGACAGGCCACAAGGCCCGGCCGGCGGCGCGGGGCGGCAGGCCGCCAAAGCCGCCGCCACCGCCATTGCCGCCACCCTGGCCGAAGCTTTCGCGGCCGCGACGCAGCAGATCCTCGATCGCGGACGGCCCCTTCTGGCCGGCAGCCGGCTTGCCCGGCTGGGTCCACGGGTTGCGCGGGCCGCCGTCGCCGCCTTTCTGTCCGTCCCCGTCCGGGCCGTCATTCTTGCCGCCCCAGGGGCCTTGGACCATCGCTGCGATCGCGGGCATCCACCCGAATATTCTTCTCATACTGTCTTCTATAGGAAGGCTCTTCTCCGAAAAACAGTGCAAATGGCTGCGATTATTTCCTACAGGGCTTTGTCATGACCGATCTTGCCGATTTCACCGCCCGTCTGACCGCTCTGACCGATGGCCGCGCCAGTGCGCCGCGCATCAAGGATGGGGTCATGACCCTGGCCCTGGACGTGGGCGGATTGTCGCCGCAGCAGCGCGACGGCCTGGCCGCCGCGATCCGCGAAGGGGGCCTGACCGTGCCGGGCGTCACTGACGTGCGCATAGCGATGACGGCGGAACGCAAGCCGACAGAAGAGCGCAAGCCGCTACGCATATTGGCGGTGGCTTCGGGCAAGGGCGGGGTGGGCAAATCGACCCTGTCGGCCAATCTGGCCGTCGCGCTCCATCGGCTGGGGATCAAGGTCGGGCTGGTCGATGCCGACATTTATGGCCCGTCGCAGGCCAAGCTGATGGGGAGCGAGGACCAGAAGCCGGTTGCGCGCGACAAGAAGCTGGTTCCGGTCACCGGCCCGATCGGCATTCCGATGCTGTCGATGGCGCATCTGGTGGAGCCGGGCAAGGCGCTGGCCTGGCGCGGGCCGATGGTCGGCAATGCGCTGACGCAGCTGATCGACGCGGAGTGGGGCGACGCCGAATTGCTGGTGGTCGATATGCCGCCCGGCACCGGCGATATCCAGTTGACCATGGTGCAGAAGCATAAGCCCGCTGGCGCGGTGATCGTGTCCACGCCGCAGGATCTGGCGCTGATCGACGCGACCCGCGCGGTCAGCCTGTTTGCGCAGGCGGGTGTGCCGATGGTGGGGCTGGTCGAAAATATGGCCGGCTATGCCTGTCCCCATTGTGGCGAAATCTCCGATCCCTTCGGTCAGGGCGGGGCGGAAAGCGCGGCGGGCGACCTGTCCATGCCGTTCCTTGGCCGCATTCCGCTGGCGATCGAGATTCGCCGCCAGTCCGACGCTGGCGATCCCCCGGCGGCGGGCGAGGGCCTATATGCCGACGCGTTCCGCGCCATCGCGCAGAAGGTGGCGGACTGGTTGAAGGCGGCTGGCTGACTATAGGCGCAGGTGCAGGAACTGGCTGAAGCCGTTCACCCGATAGGCACCGAACGGCCCGCCATCGACGAAGCCGTGGCGGCGATAAAGGGCGAGCGCGGGGCCGAAGGCGGTGCCGCGCCCGGTTTCAAGGCTCAGATGTTTCAGGCCGTTTGCCTGCGCGGCGTCGATGACATGAAGCAGCAATGCCGTGCCCACGCCTTGGCGCAGATAGTCGGGGTGGGTGCGCATCGACTTGATCTCGCCCCGCTCGGCGTCCAGCAACCGCAGCGCGCCGACCCCTGCGATATGCTCGCCGTCCCAGGCCGACCATAGCCGGATATCGGGCGATTGCAGGCCGGACAGGTCCAGCGCGAAGACGGCGTCGGGCGGGGAATGGTCGTGCATACCGGACAGATGCAGTGCCAGCAGCGCGCGGGTCTGCGGATCGGTCAGGTCGTCGGGGCGGATGGCGAACATGGTGCAGACTAGTCCCAACAAGCAATGAAGATGCGGTTCCCCGGCGGAGGCCGGGGTCCAGTACCACCCTTTGAACTGGACCCCGGTCTACGCTGGGGAACAGGTCACGAGCGGCAGCCTCATCGCATGCGGGAATAACCGGCTCGCGCGGTGATGGGAACGTCTTGCATGCGGCAGCGTCTTCACCATGTCAGCAGGAAAGGAGATCGTCATGCCGCTTACCGCCCCGGAGGATATCGCCGCCTTGCTCGGCCGCACCCGCACCATCGCGCTGGTCGGCATTTCCGATCGCCCGGACCGCCCCAGCTATGGCGTGATGAAATTTCTTCAGGACCATGGCTATCGCGTGTTGCCGGTCAATCCGCAGATCGCCGGGGAACATGTGCATGGCGAATTCGTCTGGGGCCGCCTGTCCGACATCGGCGTGCCCATCGATCTGGTCGACATCTTCCGTCGCAGCGAAGCGGCGGGCGAGGCGGTGGATGATGCCGTCGCGGTCGGCGCGAAGGCGGTGTGGATGCAGCTGGGCGTCATCAACGAAGCCGCCGCCGCCCGCGCAGAGGCGGCGGGATTGCAGGTGGTGATGGACCGTTGCCCGGCGATCGACATTCCCCGCTTCGGCGTCGCGCCGATCGCTGCGGAATAACGCGTAAGCCGGATTGTCGCGTTTTCCGAGCCGGCAGGTGAACCTGCCTTGAAAACGCTCTAGGCAGCACGCTTTTCCGCCTCTATCAGGCAGGCATGGCGCGCACCCCGCGGAAGCAATCCGGCACGAAAACAGGCATTGATCGCCGCACCCTGCTGGTGGGTGGCGGCGCGGCGGCGGGGCTGCTGATCGCCTGGGGCGTCTGGCCGCGCAGCTACCAACCCAATCTCAATGCCGGCGCGAACGAAACCATCGTCAACGCCTTCTTGAAGATCGACGCGTCGGGGCAGATCATCGTCGTCGTACCCCAGACCGAAATGGGGCAGGGGGTCACGACCGTCCTGCCGCAGATATTGGCGGACGAACTGGGCGCGGACTGGCGCACGGTCGCGGTGCAGAGCGCGCCGGTCAGCCCGCTTTACGCCAACAGGCTGCTGGCGCGCGAATGGCTGGCGAGCGACTGGACGCGGTTGCTGGGCGGGGCGGGCGACTGGGCGCTCAATCAATATGCGACGCGCGGCGCACTGATGCTGACGGGCGGCGGTACCTCCATCCCCATGTTTCGCGACGCCTATCGCGATGCCGGCGCGGCGGCGCGCGTGCTGTTGTGCAAGGCGGCGGCGGCGCGCTGGAACATCCCCTGGGAAAGCTGCGATATCGCCGACGGGATCATCAGCGATGGCGCGGCCCATCGCATGAAGATCGGCGATATCGTCGCCGATGCCGCGCGTTTCGACCTGCCCGACATATTGCCCTATCGACAGGGACAGGATGGCCGCCTGTCGGGGCAGGATCTGCCGCGTCTCGACACGCCTTCGAAGATCGACGGCAGCCATAATTTCGCCGCCGACATCCGCCTGCCCGACATGGTTTATGCCTCGATCCGGCAGGGGCCGATCGGGGACGCGTTGCTGGCTGGCGTGGACGAAAAATCGGCTGGCGGCGTCACCGGTTTTCTCCGGCTGATCCGGCGTGAGCGCTGGGTCGCGGCGGTGGCCAGCAATTGGTGGGCGGCCAACAAGGCGCTGGATCTGGCCGATCCGGTCTTCACCTTGCGCGGGCCACAGGTCAGCAGCGGCAGCATCGAGGAGGCGCTGGAAACCGCCTTTGAAGGATCGGCCGGCCGTCGCCTTTATGCGCAGGGCGATCTTGGTCCGGTGTTCGAAGGCGCGACCATCCTCGCCAGCGAATATCAGGTCGATGCCGGCCTGCATCTGGCGATCGAACCACCCTGCGCGACTGCGCGGGTGACGGACGATGGCGCCGAAGTCTGGATGGCGACGCAGGCGCCGGGCCTTGCCCGTGCGGCGATCGCCGATGCGCTGGGCCTGTCCGAACGGGCGGTGACGCTCTATCCGCTGCATGCCGGTGGCTCGTTCGGGCGCGCCATGGATTGGGATGTCGGGGTGCAGGCGGCGCTGCTGGCGCAGGAGATGAAGCGGCCGGTGCAACTGCTCTGGTCGCGGCTGGAAGATGTGATCCAGGATCGTCCCAGCGCCCCGGCTCACGCGCGCATGGCCGCAAAGCTGGGCCGCAACGGCGCGATCGAGGGCTGGTCGGCGAAGGTGGCTGCGCCCTGTGCGATGACCCAGACATGGTCGCGGATCGCGGACGGGAAATTGCCGCATGAGGCGGCGGCCGATGCGGCGGACACGGTCACGCGGCTGGCGGTGGCGGGCATGGTGCCGCCCTATGCCATTCCCAACTGGGCGGTCGATCATTTCCCGACCGATGTGGGCCTGCCGCTCGGCTTCATGCGCGGCAACGCGCATCTGCATGGGGCTTTCTTTACGGAGAGCTTCATCGACGAACTGGCGCATCTGGCGGGGATGGAGGCCATGTCCTTCCGTATCCAGATGCTGGGCGGCAATCCGCGCCTTGCCCATTGCCTGTCGACTGCGGCGTCCATGGGTGGCTGGCAGGGCGGGATCCCAGGCAGCGGGCAGGGGCTTTCCACCCATATGATGAACGGCGCCTATGCCGCGGTCATGGTGGAGGCGGCGATGAATGGCGATACGCTGAGCGTCAATCGCATCGTCGCGGCGGTCGATGCCGGCGATCAGGTCAATCCGGACATCGCCCGGCAGCAGATCGAAAGCGGCCTGATCTATGGCCTTGCCTATGCGATGGGCGCGTCGGTGCCTTATGAAAAGGGCATGCCGACCCGCGCCATATTGGGTCGCATGAACCTGCCGCGCCTGTCGGATATTGGGGAGGTCACGGTGGAACTGATGCGCAGTACCGCAGAGCCGGCCGGCGTCAGCGACCTTGCCGCGCCACTGGTCGCCCCCGCCATCGCCAACGCCCTTTATACCTGGACAGGTCAGCGCCTGCGCAGTCTGCCTTTAGTAGGAACCGCATGACCCTGCCTGCCGATCATCCCGCTATTCCCGCGCCCAAGGTCGGCGTGCTGCTCATCAACCTCGGCACGCCGGACGCGCCCGATGCCAAATCGGTGCGTCGTTATCTGGCGGAATTTTTGTCCGATCCGCGTGTGGTGGAAATCCCCAAAATCGTTTGGCAACCGATCCTGCACGGCGTGATCCTGACCACCCGGCCGAAAAAATCCGCCCATGCCTATCAACAGGTGTGGACGCCCGAAGGATCGCCGCTGGCCGTGCATAGCCGCGCCATCGCGCAGGCGTTGCAGCAGGCGATGCCGCATGTCGTGGTCGATTGGGCGATGCGTTATGGCAATCCCGCCATCGCCGAAAAGCTGGCGGCGATGAAGGTGCAGGGCTGCGATCGCGTCCTGCTCGCGCCGCTCTATCCGCAATATAGCGGCGCGACCACGGCGACGGCCAACGATGCCGCCTTTGCCGCATTGGCGGCGATGCGCTGGCAGCCGGCGGTGCGCACCCTGCCGCCCTATCATGACGACCCGGCCTATATCGCCGCATTGAAGGCGTCCATCGACGCCAATGTCGCGGCGCTGGACTTCGTGCCGGATGCTCTGCTTGCCAGCTTCCACGGCATGCCCGAACGCACCTTGCATCTGGGCGATCCCTATCATTGCCAGTCCGTCAAGACGGTTCGCCTGCTGCGCGAGGCGCTGACATTGCCGGTCCATATGAGCTTCCAGTCGCGTTTCGGCCGGGCCAAATGGCTCGAACCCGAAACCGAAGCGACGCTCGCCAAATTGGTACAGGAAGGTGTCCGAAATATTGCTGTCGTAACGCCCGGATTCGCGGCGGATTGCCTTGAAACCCTAGAGGAAATCGCGTTGCGCGCGAAAGAGGTTTTTTTGCGCCAGGGTGGCGAAAATTTTGCCTATTTGCCCTGTCTAAACGCGTCGGTGGAAGCTATCACTCTCTATCAGAGGCTTATGAGCCGCGAGCTTTCGGGTTGGATCGACTGACCCTTGTTACAGGAAGAGGATGCGCAGATGTCGAGAGTAGCGATCGTGACGGGCGGAACGCGTGGCATCGGCGAGGCGATAAGCCTGGCGCTGAAGGAATTGGGCTACACCGTCGCTGCCAATTATGCGGGTAACGAGGAAAAGGCGAAGGCCTTCACCGAAAAGACCGGCATCGCGACCTTCAAATGGGATGTCGGCGATCATCAGGCCTGCCTCGACGGCGTGGCGAAGGTGACTGAAGCGCTCGGCCCGGTCGATATCGTCGTCAACAATGCCGGCATCACCCGCGACGGCGTGCTGGCGAAGATGAGCTTCGACGACTGGAACGAGGTGATGCGCATCAATCTGGGCGGTTGTTTCAACATGGCCAAGGCGACCTTTGGCGGCATGCGGGAACGCGGCTGGGGCCGGATCGTCAATATCGGTTCGATCAACGGGCAGGCCGGCCAATATGGCCAGGTCAATTACGCCGCCGCCAAGTCCGGCATCCATGGCTTTACCAAGGCGCTGGCGCAGGAAGGCGCCCGGTCGGGCATCACCGTCAACGCGATCGCGCCCGGCTATATCGACACCGACATGGTGGCCGCCGTGCCGCCGGCCGTGCTGGAAAAGATCGTGGCGAAGATTCCCGTCGGTCGTCTGGGCCAGGCGCATGAAATCGCGCGCGGCGTGGCGTTCCTTTGCAGTGAGGATGGTGGCTTCGTGACCGGCAGCACCCTGTCGATCAACGGCGGCCAGCATATGTATTGATGACGCGGGGCGACCCTGACCATGGCCCCGATGGGCCGGAAGGGTCGCCCTTCTCCCCGCCGGTCAAGCGCAGCGTGACCATTGCGGGGCACCAGACCGCCATCAGTCTGGAACCGATCTTCTGGGATGCCCTGCGCGCTCAGGCTGCCCAACATCAATTGCCCGTCAACGCTTTGGTCGCCCGCATCGATGCGGCGCGGCTTGCCGTGCCACATCCACCCAATCTGGCGAGCGCCATTCGCAGTTGGCTGTTCCTGCAACAATCTTGCAACATCGGCAATAATCAGTCGCAATAGCGTTGACTCTGCGAAGGACTCTCAATAGCAGCTTCTCCAACTACAAAAGGGGGATCTGTTATCATGTCGAAGTCCGGGAATATGACGTCCTTTCTGGCTTTGGGCTGCGTCGGCGCCATGGCTTTCGCGGCCAATGCCAGCGCACAGGGCGGGGAACAGGGCGCGCGCCTTGGCGGCGTGACCGTTACCGACAGCGCGATCGATGAATCGACGGTCAAGGTGGAGAAGGCGGAATCGCCCAAATATACCCGCCCGCTGCTCGATACGCCCCAGACCATCACGGTGATCGGCAAGGCGACGATCCAGCAACAAAATCTGCTCACGCTGCGCGACGTGTTGTCCACCGTGCCGGGCATCACCTTCGGCGCGGGCGAGGGCGGCTTCGGCTATGGCGACCGCATCATCCTGCGCGGACAGGATGCCAAGAACGACGTGACGATCGACGGCGTCCGTTCGGGCGCGTTCCTCAATCGCAACGAAGTCTATAATATCGAGCAGGTCGAGGTCACCAACGGCGCCAACTCGGTCATGAACGGCGGTGGATCGGTCGCCGGCACGATCAACCTCGTCACCAAGCGCCCGCTGGCCGACGACCAGACGGTCCTGAACGCCGGCGTTGGCACCGATCAATATTATCGCGCCACCATCGACTCCAATACGCGCGTCAATGACCTGATCGCCGTGCGCCTGAACGCCGTCTATCATCGCAACGATGTGCCGGGCCGCGATGTCGAGGATTATGAGCGCTGGGGCATCGCCCCCGCCATCACCATCGGCATCGACGGGCCGACCAGCCTGACGCTGCAGGGCGAATATCTGGATGATAAGGCGATGCCGCAATATGGCATGCGCTACTTCCCGGCGCTGGGCGGCATCGTCAAGGATTTCGACCGGTCGGGCTATTATGGCTATGCCAATCTGGATCATCAGAACAGCAAGACCAAGTCGCTTCAGGCGATCTTCAGCCACGCCTTCAGCGACAGCGTGAAGATCCGCAACCTGACCCGCTATGAGAATATCAAGCAGGATACCGTCACCAGCCAGCCCAACGGCACCTTCTGCCTGGACAATGGCACGGCGGGCGGTTTCAATCCCGATACGGGCGGCGCCTGCACCGTGCGCATCGGTTCGACCGCGGCCGGGCAGACGCTGACCATCCCGGTCGGCTATTATGTTCCGATCGGCGGGCGCGGGAATCAGCGCTTCATTACCAATGAAACCGCCTATAATCAGGTCGATCTGAGTGCCGATTTCGATACCGGCGGCATCGGCCATACGCTGGTGCTGGGCGCATCGGCGCTGTGGGAACGCTATGATCAGCGCCAGGGCAGCCTTGGCCGCACCGCCAACGGTTTCGATCCCTATGCCGCGCCGTTCAGCGCGCCGGCGACCGGTGCCGGCACGGCCACCGCAACCTATAATGCCGCCGCCAGCCTGGGCTTCTACCAGCCGCTGGTCAGCATCGCCAATCCGGGGCAGGTCGTGACCGGCCCTGCCGCCACGTCGGGTCTGGCGCGCATCTATGGCAGCAACAATTATGTCGGCCCGGTCAACTTCATCCAGGCCACCCACGCCGTGGGTGAACAGACCAGCTATGCCGCCTATCTGTTCGATACGGTCAAGTTCAGCGACTTTTTCGAGATCAACGGCGGCCTGCGCTATGAGAAGGTGAAGGGCCTCAGCCGCACCTTCGCCTACAACACGACCGCCGGTTCCGCGGCGCTGGGTCAGCCGGGCGCCGTTACCCGATTGCCGAACATGGACGAGACTCTCTTCTCCTACCGCATCGGTGCGGTGGTGAAGCCGACGTCGGACACCAGCATCTATGTCGCCTATGGCAACAGCAAGCTGCCGTCCAAGGCATCGGTCGACGGCAGCTGCACCGCGAGCAATGCAGCCGGCGGCAGCGGCACTTGCTTTACGAAGCCGGAGACCACCAAAAATTACGAGATCGGGGCCAAGGCCGATCTGTTCGACAAGAAGCTGCTGCTGACGCTGGCCGCATTCCGCAACGATCGCGACCAGATCAAGGTCGTATCGGGCGATCCGACCCTGCCGGATCAGGCGACGGACGGTCATCAGCGGGTCGAAGGCATATCTTTCGGCGCATCGGGCAATATCACCAGCAACTGGACGATTTCCGCCAATTACATGTATCTCAAGTCGAAGATCAAACAGGGCGTTTCGGACTATTGCCTGGACAATCCGGGTTCGATCAGCACGGCGGCGGGCACCTGCGCCAACAGCGCGGCCTTCCCAGATCCCACGGCGGGCTATGCCCTTACCAACACGCCGAAACATTCGGGCAGCCTGTTCACCACCTATCGTTTCGCCTTCGGTCTGGAGCTGGGTTATGGCCTGACCTATCAGGGCAAGTTCCTGATGAACCAGCCGACCCTGGCGCAGCTGACGGCGGGCAATTACATCGCCTATCATGTGCCGAGCTACACCATCCATCGCCTGATGGTGAACTATCCGATCACGGACAATCTGAAGGCCCAGGTGAACGTCCAGAATTTCACGAACGAGAAATATGTGACGACGGTCCGCAACTCGATCGGCAATAGCTGGGCGCAGCCGGCGCCGACCCGGTCGGCCGTATTCAGCCTGAACTATCAGTTCTGATCCTGAAATCCCCGGCTGCGCGGGGCGAGAAAATAAGGGGTGGGCGGCGATTATTGCAATCTGCATCGGGTCGCCGCCCGCCCAAACTTTGCTGATTATTGCCAGGACGCAATTGATTCGCATTAGGCTTCGCGTTATGGGCGCGGAAAGGGAGGCGCTGTCATGCTGCAAGCCGCGAGTCTGCCGATCGACGATTATGATGCCATTTCGGAGCAGGCGATCACGCCCGCGCCCGCCATGTCCCGTTCGTCGGTCGCCTCCGGCCCAGCCGCCGCTCGCTATGGGGCACGGTCGCGGCCCAATCTTCCTGCCATCGCGGCCATTCTTGCCCTTCACGCGCTGGCGATCAGCGCGCTCGTTCAAGTGCGTAACCATGTGCAGCGCATGGAGGCGGCAAAGCTGACGGTCGTCAACCTGACCCCGCCACCACCGCCCCCGGCCGCCGAGACGCCACCGCCACCGCCGACCAAGCCCGCAGTGGTCGCGCCGCCGCCCATCGTGCAAACACCCGTGCCGGTCCAGACGATACAGACGACGCCCGATCCGACCCCGGTGCCGACCCCCACGCCCGTCGCGGTCACGGTGGCCGTGCCGGGGCCACCGGCGCCCGCCGCGCCGCCGGCCCCGCCCAGCATCGTGCAGGGCGGCGACCTCGGCGCGCAGATGGTGGCGGGCAAGCCGCCGCGCTATCCGGTCGAAAGCCGCCGCAAGCATGAACAGGGCACGGTCGTGCTCAGCCTGATCGTCGGGCTAGACGGCGCGGTCGAAAGCATCAGCGTGGCGCAGAGCAGCGGCTCTTCCCGGCTGGACAATGCCGCGCGCGACGCCGTGAAGGGCTGGCGCTGGAAGCCGATCCTGCGCAGCGGTCAGGCCGTGCGGGTCAAGGGCGTGGTCGAAATTCCTTTCATCCTGCGGACCGACGCCGCCTGACGGACACGCTTTTCCATGTTGATTGCCATACCCGACCTGATCGACGCTGACGGCGTCGCTGCTATCCGCGCGCTGATCGACGCGGCCGACTGGGTGGATGGCAACATCACATCCGGCCACCAGTCCGCCCTTGCCAAGCGCAACCTGCAATTGCCCGAGGATAGCGAGGCGGCGAAACGCGCCGGGCAGATGGTGCTGGATGCGCTCGGTCGATCGCCCTTGTTCATCGCGGCCGCATTGCCGCTCAGGATTTTTCCGCCGCTTTTCAACAGCTATGCCGGGGGGCAGAATTTCGGCGTGCATGTCGACAATGCCGTGCGCATCCAGGCCGGCACCGGCTTTCGCGTGCGTTCCGACCTGTCGATCACCGTCTTTCTGGAGGCGCCGGACGCCTATGATGGCGGCGAACTGACGATCGAGACGCATTTCGGCGTGCAGCAGGTGAAGCTGCCGGCGGGGCATGCGGTACTCTATCCGTCCTCCTCGCTGCATCGGGTCGAACCGGTGACGCGCGGGCGGCGCGTGGCCAGCTTCTTCTGGCTCCAGTCGATGGTTCGGGACGATGGCGCGCGGCAGATGCTGTTCGACCTCGATCGCAGCGTACAGGGCGTCGCCGCCGCCATGGGGCAGGGTCATGACGAGGTGATCCGGCTGACCGGCGTATATCACAACCTGCTGCGCCGCTGGGCCGACGCTTGATCTCAGGGTCACAGGTCCGTTTCTCCAACGAAGTTCACACCGTGGCAGGGCCTTTTGGGGCCTTTTGCGCTCGCGAAGCGCGCGTGCGGCGTCACCGACGCGTCACATGGGTCATGAAGATGCGCCAGTGCTGCGCCGTCGGCGCGACAGGCTTGGGCCGCTTTTGCGACTGGAAGGTCACGCCTTCGCGGCGATGGATGGGGCTGGTCCATCTGTGAGGATAGATCAGAGAAAATCCTACTTTGGAAGTTTTGTGGAAGGGGGAGGCGCGGGATCGGATATTCGCGATATCGTCATCCCGGGCTTGATCCGGGATCCCGCTTTTCTTCCAATCTATGGCTTCGAGACGGCAGCGGGACCCCGGATCAAGCCCGGGGTGACGAATGTTGGGAGCATCCGCTTCCCACCCTAAAACGCGCTCAATCCAGCATCGCGGCCATGGCCGGCGTCATATATTCCTGTGCGCCGCTTGCCGTGCGCATCACCAGGCGCGCGGGCAGGCCGTGGCGGGTGGCGAGGTGCATGCCGCGATCCGGCCCCATTACGGTGATGGCGGTGGCCCAGGCGTCGGCCAGCATCGCCTGAGCGTGCAGCACCGTCACCGACGCGACGCCCTGTGCGATCGGCTGGCCGGTCGTGGGGTCGATGCTGTGGGACAGGCGGGCGCCGTCCTGCATGCGGAAGCGGCGATAGTCGCCGGAGGTGGCGACGGCCAGGTCGCACAGCGCAATGCGCAGCGTGGGGACGGGCAGGTCGGTCGGCGTTTCGACATCCACCCACCAGGGCTGGAGGTCGGGCTTTATGCCCTCACCGCGCAGTTCGCCGCCGATTTCGATCAGGAAATTCGTGACGCCCATGTCGAGCAATGCCTCCGCCACGGCATCGACGGCAAAACCCTTGGCAATGCCGGAGAAATCGAGCGTCACATCGGCCAGCCGGCGGGCATGGCCGCGCTCCAACTCTATCCGGCGCCATGGTGCCGCGATGGCATAGGGGGAGGCGAAGGCGTTCGGCCCGAAGCCCCAATGATCGACCAGCCGGCCGATCGCGGGATCGAAGGCGCCGTGCGACAGGCGGGCCATGTCCAGCCCGGCGCGCAGCACCGTCAGCATCTCCGGCGGCAAGGCCATCCATTCGCCGACGGGCGCGCGGTTGAAGCGGCTGATGGCGCTGTCCGCTTCCCAATTGCTCATCTGGTCGATGATGCGGGCCAGCACCGCTTCGATCGCGGCGGCGCAGCCTGCGGGCGGCGCCACGATCTGCGCCGACCAACTGGTGCCCATGGTCGGCCCGCCAAACGAAAGGATCGCGCCCGGCTGCTGTCGCCCAACCAACTGGTCGGGCGACAGGCCGGGCGCGATCGCGATACGGACGCCGTGGGACGTCGGCGGTGTCAGGGCGCCAGCACTTCCAGCGTGGTGATGTAGGATGCGCGGCGCTGCGGCGGGCCGGCCGGAGCCTGCGGGCGCGGCGCGGGCGGGGTGCCTTCGCCGGCCTTGGCGCCGGGGCCACCGGGACCACCTTCGCCGCCCGGACCGCCTTCACGGCCACCGCCGAGCGTGGCGTTCAGCCAGTACATGCCGGGCTGCGGCCAGGTGATCGTTGCCTTGCCATCCTTGTCGGCCGTCAGATCGATCTGGCCCAGCGCGTCGCGGTAGCGGATGCCGCCGGGGATGACCGTGATCTTGAGGCCGGCAGCGGGCTTGCCGTCCAGCAGGAACTGGAAGGTCGCCGCTTCGCCCGATACGAGGTCGTTGGGGTGGGTGACGGGAACCAGCTCGATGCCGACGCCGGTGGGCTTGAAGATGGTGGTGCTGGGTGCGCCCAGCGTCACGAAAATCTCGTTCCGGCTCGCCATTTCGGCGGTCTGCACATTGGTCGCGCCGGCGGGGATGACGCTAGCCAGCTTGTCCTTCGTCGTGCCGCGCGGCAGGCGTTCCTGCTTGCCGTTCAGCGTGTAGCTGCCCATCACGCCGGTCGACACATTGGCGATGCGATAGGTGCCGGGCTTTGTCAGATGGACGTCGAAGGTCGAACGATAGCGGCCCTTGGCGGCATTTTCGATCTTGCCGGCTGCGCCGTCCGGTTCGGTGACGACGACATTTTCCGTGCCCATCGGGAAATGTTCGAAATAGAAGACGTCGTTGGAAATGGCGGCGTCAACCGTCACCCAGCTGTCATCGCCCGACAGGGTGGTGGACGACGGCAACATCCACTGGCGGTGGGCCTGCGCCGTGGTGGCGAGCGAAAGGGCGGCGAGTGCGCCCGCGATCAGAAATCTGGCCTTCATGGTCTTTCCCCTGTTACTTTCCGAAGCTGAGGGCGACGGCGCCCAATTCGCTGCTGCCCGCCGCGCGGACCGTGGCGCCGGGCTTTGGCGGCCATGAGAAGGGCAGGCGGACGACTTCGCGGCCACCCACTTCGCGGGCCGCTTCGACCAGCAGCGTGTAATTGCCGGGCGCGAGCGTGCCGAGCGGTCCCTTGCCGGCCGTGAAGGCGATCTTCTGGTCGCCGGGCGCGCGGGTCGCGCCGCTGACGCCATCGACCGGGAAGGTCAGCGCACGGCCGGATGCGCGCCACCACTGGCGCACGTCGCGCAGCCATTTGGTGCCTTCGCCCTTGGCCTTGTCATAATCATACCAGACCGCCAGGCTGCGGGGGGCGGCGCCCTCCTTTTCGACCCAGATGGCGACATAGGGGCGATGATATTCGGCGACCGACAGGCGCGGAATGGCGACGCTGACGTTGAGCGTCTGGGCCGTGGCAGGTGCCGCCGCGGTTCCCGCAGCGCCGAGTGCGGCCGTGCCGGTCAGCAGCAGGCGATGACTGATCTGCATGAGCGAAATAATCCCCCGTTAGTGGATGAAGATGATGGCAAGGATCGCCGGGATGGCGAGGCCGGCGGCGACCAGAGGCCAGGTGCTCGGCCGTTTCTTGGCATGGATTTGCAGCAGGACGAGGCCGGTGAGCGCGAAGACGAAGCAGGCGATCGAGAAGATGTCGATGAACCACTTCCACGCGCCGCCGGCATTGCGGCCCTTATGCAGATCATTGAGATAGCTGATCCAGCCGCGGCTGGTGGTTTCGCTGCTGACCTTGCCGTCATGCCGGTCGATCGACACCCAGCCGTCGCCGCCGGGGCGGGGCAAAGCGAGATAGATTTCGTCGGCCGACCATTCGGCGACGCCCTGGCCCGACTGGCCGACGGATTTTTCCACCCAGGCCGCGACCGGCGCGGGCAGGGGCTTTTTGGCATCGGGTGCATCGTCGGCCGCCACCTGTTTCAGCAGGTCGGCGGGCAGGGTGGCGCTTTTCTCGATCGTCTGCGGCGATGCTTCCACATCGGCGGCGTGATTGAGGGTGATGCCGGTGAAGGCGAAGAGCAGCAGGCCGATGAGGCTGATCGCCGAGCTGACCCAGTGCCAGGTATGCAGCTGCTTCATCCAGAAGGCCTTGGCGCTCTTCTTCCTGGGCTTCTGGATGCGGGCGGTTCCGTGCATTGGAAAGGGGACTTGTCCTGCGAAAGATGATTTCAACGCATAAAGAGAACGACTCGCAGTTGCAAACGAGTCGCATCGAGAATCTTGTATCAAAATGTAAGATGCTGCGACGAGCGGCCCCGGAGCGAGGATCGGCGGGCGGGTCTTGCTATTGACGATGCGGGCCACCACCTCTAGCCGCGCTGTATGCCTGATGTAACACGGATTAAATATGTCCGGGGCGTCATGGATTTTGAAGGGCTGTGCGGGGAGAGCGCGGGGCCGCTGCTAGGAATATATTATGTTGGTGCCGGCCGTCGCTGCGGGAATGATGATGATGGGTGCGCAGGCGCAAAGCACGGCGCCGCAACTGGCTGTGGCTGCGGAGGTTGCCGCGATACAGGATGTTGCCCCGTCCACCGCCCCGGCAGTGCCGGCTGAGGTTGCGCCACCGCCCGCCGCCACGCCGCCCGCGCCGCAGGATGATGCCGCGCAGGATATCGTCGTTACCGGCGACAAGGGCGCGCCCAAGGGCGATCCGCTGGAGCAGTTGAACGCCAAGAGTTTCGAGGCGGTGCAATCGGTCGACAAGGCGGTGCTGGAGCCGGTGGCCAAGGCCTATAATAAGGGCCTGCCGCGCCCGGTGCGCAAGGGGCTGCGCAATTTCTTCTCCAATTTGCAGGATCCGGTGGTGGCCGCCGCCTATCTGCTCCAGTTCAAGCCGGGCAAGGCGTTCGAGACGGTGGGCCGGTTCGGCGTCAATTCGACGCTGGGCTTCGTCGGCCTGTTCGACGTGGCCAAGCGCAAGCCGTTCAACCTGCCCCATCGCAACAATGGCCTGGCCAATACGCTGGGCTTTTACGGCATCGGGCCGGGGCCGTACATGTATCTGCCGATCGTGGGGCCGACGACGCTGCGCGACATCATCGGCGATACGGTGGACAAGATGATCCTGCCCTTTGCCGTGGGCAAGCCGTTCAACAAGCCCACCTATGTCATCCCCTCGACGATCCTGAACCAGCTGGGCGAGCGCGCCGCGTTCGACGAAACCATCACGGCGATCCGCAAGGAAGACGACCCCTATACCGTCTACAAGACCATGTATCTGCGCCAGCGCAAGGCGGAGATCGAGGCCTTGCATGGCCGGGTATCCGACGAGAAATTCGTGCCCATCTATGGCGAGGATATCCGCACGCCGGGCAAGAAGGACGCGCCCAAGCTGGTGGTGCCCGATGCCTATGGCGATGATGTCGAGGATGCGCCGGCAGCGGATACGCCGCAGTAAGTGACACGCTATTATGTGTAGCGTTCCCCGGCGAAGGCCGGGGTCCAGTAGCACGGTTTGAACTGGACCCCGGCCTTCGCCGGGGAACATCCCGCATGGCTTTACGATATAAGGTGAAAGCATAAAAAGGGGCGCCATCCGCATGGGATGGCGCCCCTTTTTTTGCTGTGCGGGCGATCAGCGGCCCAGCAGACCGCGCGCCTGGCCGGCGATTTCGGCCAACATCGCGACATTGGGGGTCGCGGCGGCCTTGGCGCGCTGGACCAGGGTGCGGAACTGGCGGACGCGGGCGCCCTTGGCCTGCAACCACTCTTCGACATGGGTGGCGACGTCCTTGCCCTTGCCCTGCGCCAGGAAATCGAGCCGGACTTGCTGCATGTCGCGGGCAACGCCGGAGATGAGCAGGCGCTCCCACGGATCGGTCGGTTCCATGCGCGCGGCGGCGGATTGGACCCAATCGATGCCGACCGCTTCGCCCAGATGGGTGAAGGCGCGGGTCAGCGCGATTTCCTCCACGCCCAGCCGCGCCGCGAGCGAGGCGATGCCGACGGCGCCGTCCAGCTTGAACAGCCCGGCGGTGCGGACCGCCAGCGTTTCGGGAGCGCCAAGGCCGATCAGCCGGTCGGTGACGGCAGCGGTGCGGCGCTGCGCCTCGCTGGTCAGCAGATCGTCGACCTGATGGGCCAGCAGGCCGACGCCCGTGGCCAGACGCTTATGCCCCTCGGCCGGCAGCGTGCCGGCAGGCAGGGCGCGCAATATGTCGGCGATCTGCGCCCGCATGCCGCTGGCAATGTCGCTGAACAGGGCAAGGCGTGCGCCTTCCGACATGTCCGCCGCGTCGATATCCGCCCAGAGCGTGCCGATATCGTAGAGGCGTTCCGCGATCAGGAAGGCGCTGGCCAGATCGGCGAGCGAGCAGCCTTCCTCCTCCGCCAGTTCGAACGGGTGGATGAGGCCCAGACGATTGACGATGCGGTTGGCGACCTTGGTGGCGATGATCTCCTTCTTGAGCGCATGGCCGGCGATCGCGTCCGCTTCCTTCTTCTGCATCGCTTCGGGGAAGGCGGCCATCAGTTCGGCCGTCATGCTCTCGTCCGTGGCAAGATCGCCATGTTCGATAGCATCCTGCAGGGCGAGCTTGGCGGTCGAGAGCAGCACGGCCAGTTCGGGGCGGGTGAGGCCCTGACCATCCTGTCCACGGCGCAGCAGCTGGTCGTTGGCGGCCAGCCCCTCCACCTGCCGGTCGAGCCTGCCGGTTTCCTCGAACGTTTCGATCAGGCGGACATAGGAGGCGAGGTCGGCCGCGCCGCCCGCTTCGGCGATGGAGAGGCCGAGCGCCTGAAGCCGGTTATCCTCCAGCACGATGTCGCCCACCGCGTCGGTCATGCTTTCCAGCAGCGTGTTGCGCTTGTCGAAGGGCAGGCGGCCTTCCACCATTTCCTTGTTCAGCGCGATCTTGATGTTCACTTCATTATCGGAACAGTCGACGCCGGCGCTGTTGTCGATGAAGTCGGTGTTGATCCGCCCGCCATGCAGCGAGAAGGCGATACGGCCCGCCTGGGTGGTGCCCAGGTTCGCGCCTTCGCCGATCACCTTGACGCGCAGCTGTTCGGCATTGACGCGCAGGCGATCATTGGCCGGATCGCCCACGTCGCCATGGCTCTGCGCGGCGGCCTTCACATAGGTGCCGATGCCGCCGAACCAGAGCAGGTCGGCCGGGGCCTTGAGGATCGCGGAAATGAGCGCGGCCGGCTCCATCTCCTTGTCCTTCACGTCCAGGATCGCCTGCATTTCGGGCGTCAGCGGGATGCGCTTCAGCGCGCGGGAGAAGACGCCACCGCCCTTGGAAATGAGCGACTTGTCATAATCTTCCCAGCTGGAGCGGGGCAGGGCGAACATGCGGTTACGTTCTTCCCAGCTCTTGGCCGGATCGGGCGTGGGGTCGAAGAAGATGTGGCGATGGTCGAAGGCGGCGACCAGCTTGATCGCCTTGCTGAGCAGCATGCCGTTGCCGAACACGTCACCCGACATATCGCCGCAGCCCACGACGCTGACCGGCTCGCTCTGCACATCGACGCCCATTTCGGCGAAGTGGCGCTGGACCGAAATCCATGCGCCCCGCGCCGTGATGCCCATCGCCTTGTGGTCATAGCCGTTGGAGCCGCCGCTGGCGAAGGCATCGCCCAGCCAGAAGCCGCGATCCAGCGCGATGGCGTTGGCGACGTCGGAGAAGGTCGCCGTGCCCTTGTCCGCCGCGACGACGAAATAAGGATCGTCGCCATCATGCACGACGACATCGGCCGGATGCGTCACCTTATTCTTCACGATATTGTCGGTGATCGACAGCAAGGATCGGATGAAGATGCGATAGCTTTCGGTGCCTTCGGCGATCCAGGCGTCGCGATCGGCCTGCGGGTTGGGCAGTTGCTTGGGATAGAAGCCGCCCTTCGCGCCGGTCGGCACGATGACGGCGTTCTTCACGCGCTGCGCTTTCATGAGGCCGAGGATCTCGGTACGGAAATCGTCGCGACGATCCGACCAGCGCAGGCCGCCACGGGCGACCGGGCCGGCGCGCAGGTGGATGCCCTCGACACGCGGGGAATAGACCCAGATTTCGCGCCAGGGCAGCGGCGCGGGCAGACCCGGCACCAAGGCGCTGTCCAGTTTGAAGGCGATCGCCTCCTGCGCGGCGGGGGCGTAGAAATTGGTGCGCAGCGTCGCGGTGATGACGGCGCGCAGCAGGCGCAGGATGCGATCCTCGTCGATCGCCGTCACCTGTTCCAGCCCCGCGTCGATTTCGGATTGCGCCTGCGCGATACGGTCGGCAGCGCCATCCTGCGCGGCGGGATCATGCAGCGCTTCGAACAGGGTGATGAGGTTGTTGGCGACGCCCTGCGCCTTGCGCAGCGTGTCGGCGAAGGTCACCATGCCATAGGCGACGCCCGCCTGACGCAGATAGCGATAGAGGGCGCGGAACAGCACGACCGATCGCGGCGCAAGGCCAGCGGTGACGATCAGCTCGTTCAGCCGGTCATTTTCCGCCACGCCTTCCAGCACCTGGGCGATGGCTTCGGTCACGACCTCGGCACGATCGACCACGACCTGCGCATTATCGCCGGCCGGCAATTCCAGCACGAAGCGCTGGACATGGCCCAGCGTGCCGCCCTCGATCGCGCTACCGCTGATCGCGGTGGTCATTTCCTCGATCACGCGGAAACCGAAATTCTCGAAGGCGGGGACGACTTCGGACAGGGCGACGGTGACATGGCTATAGAGTTTCAGCCGCAGCCGTTCGACGCTGTCTTCCGGGTTGCGGTAGATGCGGATCGACTTGTCGCCATCCCCCGACAGGCCATGGATCAGGCGGATGTCGACGGCGGCTTCTTCCGGACCAGCGCCGTTGCGATAGGCGAGCGGGAAGCCGCCGCCATAGCGCTGCGCCATGGCGGCGGCGCGGCCCGGTTCTTCGGTGACGGCCAGCGCCTCTTCGACCGCCGGAATCCAGCCACGCACCATCTGCTTGAGCATCCGGTCCAGCGCGATGTCATCGGGCACGACCCCGCCATCGCGCAGGTCGAGCGTGATGCGCAGCAGCGCCAGGCCGCCTTCCTCCAGCGCGATCGACCAGCTGAGCACGGTGCCATGGCTCTTGAGCGCCAGCATGTCCTGAATGCTCACGCGGCGGGCGGTGGACAGCTCATCGCGCGGCAGCCAGACGAAGGCATAGAGGTGACGCGCCAGTGCGCTGGTGGCGAGCGCCAGCTTGGGGCGCGGCCGATCCGTCAGCGACATGAAGGTCAGCGCCAGCCGCTCCAACGTCTCGCGGTCGAAGCCGATCGTGATGTCATGGGGCAGGGCGGTCAGCGCATGGGCCAGCGTCTTGCCGGCGTGACCCTGCGGATCGAAGCCGAACTTGTCCATCAGCGTGGACAGGGCCGAACGCAGCAGCGGCACCTTGTCCGGGGTCGCCGACAGGCCCGAACTGGTCCACATGCCGGCATGGATCGACAGGGCCTTGACCGTCTTTCCTTCCCGCACGGGAATGATGATGAGGTCGAGCAGTACCAGGCGATGGACGCGCGAAATCCGGCTGGACTTGATGATCAGCGGGGTGCGCTTGCCCTCTTCGAACCAGGTGAAGGCGGCCTCCAGCGAGGCGGGCGCGATCAGCGGCTTGTCATGGCGGGTGCAGATGCCGAGCGGCGCGCTGCTGCTGCCGTCGCGGTGCAGGATTTCATGGCCCGTCTGGGTGAAGTGGCGGGCCAGGAACCAGCGCAGCAAGGCGGCGCCTTCCTCATCCGGCACGGCGTCGGCATCGGCGGCCATGGCCGACTGCATCTTGGGCCAGTCGGCGACCGCGACGCGCACGTCGGCCAGCGTTTCCTGCAAGGATTTTTCGAGCGCGCGGCGCGCTTTCGCGTCGGCGCGGTCGGTTTCGATATAGATCATGGATTCGCGGCGGGCGCCGGACGCATCCTCTTCGAACACGCCGGTCAGCGCGCCATCGCCATCACGCGTCACGAACAGGACGGGGTGGAGCAGGCGGTGGATGGTGATGTCGGCCGCCGCCAGCGCATTGGCGATGGAATCGACCAGGAAGGGCATGTCATCATTGATGATGGCCAGCCGCATGAAGCGGCCATTGGCGCCTTCGCCCAGCGTTTCCACCGCAATCGCCTCATGGCCGGGCTTGCGGCCATTGGCGGTGCGGCCCAGGAATGCGGCGGCGGCAGCCAGCGCGGCCTCGTCAAACCCTTCGCTTTCGCCGGGCAGGGCACCCCGGCTGAGCGCGCCTTCCAGCGCCTCGCGAATATTCTTGTCGACTTCCTTGTTCTTCGCTTCCGCCAGCGCCGTCATTCGCTCACCTCTTGCCACGGGTTCGTCCCGCATGGATCATAACGGAGGAGGCGCTGGATCGCCGCCATGCGACTCCTCGGCTTTAGGGCCGCCTATATGCGCCCGGCCAAGGGGCGGCTCAACCCTTGTGAGAAATAAAATTTCCGATTTTTGAAATAATATGATGCAGCGCAACATGGCCCGCGCGGGATGTGCGGGGCCGGTCGGTCGAGGCGACTATCGTTCAGCCCGCGCAGCATGTCGAGCGCGGATGCGCGCTATCTGAACCTATTTTCTTACGTCTTTACGGCAGGTCACGGGCGGACATGCCGTATCAGCGTGCGGCGGCGCTGATCACCCGCTGGTTGAGATCGCTGTCTTCCGGCAGGGCGGCGACGATCGCCAGCGTGCCATCGGCCTCTCGCCGGGCGATGACGACGGCCAGGCCATCGGCATCGGTGGCGACCGCGACCGGATCGATCGCGACGGCGGCCTTCACCGTGTCGCGCGCCATCTGGCGGCGATCCGGCTTGGCAGGCGTCTGCGATCGGCGGGCGGCGCGTTCGTCGCGCACCAGGGCTTTGAGGCCACCGACATAGTCGGACAGATAGGCGGCGAGCGATCCGACGCTGAGGCCTGCGTTCATCGCATGGTCCAGCGCGGTCGCATATTCGGTGATCCGCGTCTTGTCGTAAGTGGCGCCGAAGACCAGCTTGATCACGGCGGTCATCGGGCTGCGCGCCTGCGCCTTGATGCCATAATCATGCAGCAGTTCGGCATAGTCGTCCGGGCGGACGCGGGCGACCTGCGCGAAATCATAGGAGAGGCTGACGGCGCGATAGAGGGCGGCATGGCTGCGCGCCTCGCTGATCCGTACGCGGGCGGCGCCATCGCGGGCGATGGCCAGCCAGTCGGCCAGCGGCGCATCCTCGGTCGGACATTCCATGCCGGCGAGGTCGAGCGCGTCGTCCTCCTCATCCTCTTCGATGTCGAAGGCCAGGCTGTTGCTCTGCTGGTCGGCGGCGGGACCGTCGGCCCAGATCGGCGCGGTGTCGCGGGCGGCGGGCGCGCTGCGCATCGCCTCGTCCACTTCCAGCTCCAGCGCATCGGTCAGGCTGCGGCTGGCCAGCTCCTTCCAGTTGATGACGCCGAACACGAAGTCGATCGTCTCATCGTCGGAAGAGAAAGGCATCAATATGCCGCGATACATGATTTCCGCACCGCGCTGGTTGATGAATTCCGCTTCGAAGCCGATCGGCGCGGCATTGGCGATGATCTGCAGATAATGGTCGGTCAGGCGCGAGAGCAGCGAACGGGCCGGCACATCGTCGATATAGCCGATCGCTCCCTCGATCTGACATTCGGCGCGCAGCGCGGTGCCCAGATAGACGATGGCGGGATTGTCCAGGCCGACGCTGAAATCGAGCAACACCGAATGTGGGCCGAAATCCTCCAGCTGTTCCGGGGCCAGATCCTCGATCGAGGGCAAAGTGCGGTCGCCCAGCAGCGACGCCCAATAATTATAGGCGCGCACCTGCATGCGCCGTTCATCGGAGATGACGGCGGGCGGCGCATCCATCTGCGCGTCGCCGACATAGTCGAAATCGTCCTCGTCATTGGCGGCATCATGCCCCCGCAGCGTGTCCATTCGATCGTCCTACCTTGCGCTGAAAAAACTATTCCGGGACTCGACAGTGGCACGGGATGGTAAATTTGCCGTAAACAGGATGGCGCGGATCGGCCGGGGCAGGGCGAAACTGGTGCGGGCGGAAAAAAGGCGGCGGCGGAATGAAATGCCCGCTTGTCCAATCGCCCAACCGCTGTTATCTGCCCGCCCCGACGCCGCTTTAGCTCAGTTGGTAGAGCACATCATTCGTAATGATGGGGTCACGTGTTCGAGTCACGTAAGCGGCACCAGTCCTTCAGTAGGAAATTCCTGAAAAACCTAGCGAAAGTGCCTTTCGGCTTATGGCCGAGAGGTTGCCTAATTTATGTGCTTCTAGGTTGACCCATGTGGGTATCCGGTGGGTCGGGCGTGGAAGTGGAATCTGCTCAAAGCATTCATCCTAAGCTGTTTCCTGCTCAGAGCTTTGGTCGTTCCCTGGTTTGGGAACAGAAGCAGGTACCGTCGGTAGGAGGTGGGTGTTAGGCGCAGCAGGTTTAGGCGTGGACCGCCGCTTTAATAACTCATGCCACGGGCTTCCATGAGTTTCCTGCTCAACAAAGCGCAATGGTGGCTCTTCAAGGCGATCCAAAGCGGAAGCAAACAAACGTTTTGCAAAATCCTCGTCAAGTTTTGCTGCTTCACGCCGATAGCCTTCATAGGCTCGCGCCACAGAGGCCTTGAATGCATAATCTTCCGACAATCTAAATCTGTGCCCGATTTGCTTCGTTGCAATCCAAGCGAACCACACTGGCGCCGCAATTGAAAGTACAGCAAGAACGAGATTCACAAAAACAAGAGATGATGGCGCGTTTTTCTCGATCAGGGCTTGAATCATGCTGATTCTATGTGAACCGAGCCATGCTCCTATGCCCAGAGATGCAATCAATCCTACAACGAACGTCCACATTGACTTAGCGGTTCTGTCTGCCCTCGTCTGGAAAGCCTCACTAAGCCCTTTTGTCGTAGCAGCGCGATATGCATCACTTGTATTTTCAACTAACTTATCAGCCTCGGAAGATTTTTCTTGAATCTGCGATAAGACACCATTCGCCGTTTCCGCTGCGCTTTCCACTTGTTTGTGGAGGCTTTCCACTGATGCAGTCGTTTTCTGCACCAACAAGCGTGCCTCAGAAAGGCTTTCGAGGTCGGTTGGGAGTGAGAGCGCTGCATCGTGCGCCCGATTTATCTCTGAGACTTGCTGGGCTAAATTATCTGTTGCCCCAGAAACTGTGTTCATTTGCGCGTTTAATGCCCGTAGTCGCTTGGCCAAATCGCGAGGCATTTGCGTGGAATCATCGACCGTGTCCCAGTCTAGTTTCACCTTCATTAATGGAGCGAAGTCAGACTCCAGCCAAGATAAAGTGCTAAGGTAAGTTCTTACGGCTTCAATGCCATTGCCATTCCAGAGTTGGGGCACAACGCTGGAGCGAAGATGCTCAATTTTTTCGATGTCGAGAATTGGGTCGTAATCATCAGCATAAGCAGAATCTGGCAGAGGTCTTATGCTGGTTGCCAAATTTGTAGCCACATCGGACAAATTAAATTTATCCAATGGTGGTGCATTCCATCCGAGAACATCTGACATTTTGTTGGAATGAGATGTTGAACCCCTCACGGCTTCAGCAAGCGTGTTCAGTGCGTCCGATACCTGTTCTGATTTTGCGACCATTCCTACAAACCCTTAATATAAGCAGCCAAGCAGCCGCGTAACTAAGCGTGATTGGTATCCAAACAGATGGTGGTTGGCCAATGCTTTCATTCAGTAAGCGCTCGACTTCGCGCAAATCGGACCATCTTATATGAATAGGCCGCAACAAACTCCTATTGCGAAGCTGCTCTAATCCCGCCAGAAAAGCTCTGCCTTCCGTGAAAGCCGGAGGGTGGGGCGTAGGAACCTCTTTTTCGATGAACTCGGTCGCCAGATTTTGGGGGCCGGGTGGCATGCGCGCATGTCCAGCCCGCAAGGGTAAAGGCGCATGCGCCTGCTCATCGATCAGGTTCCTAACATCCGGCTTCGGCCGTCGCTCCGAGAGGTACATAGGGCGACGCGAGGTTGAAGCCGAAGGTCGCTCTCCATGCGTGAGGGGGCGAGCAGTGATTCAGATTCCGCAATAGCGATGCTGCCTGTTCAGCCGTGCCCAACCGGGTTGCGGTTCATCACCATACATGAATGGAGATTACCATGAAGAAGATCATGCCCATGGCAGGTCTGGCGCTGCTCGCTGCCTGCACAACGCCCGCCGATGTTTCCAAGCCCTTGTCTGCTGGTGGCGACAAGAATGCCAAGTTCGACATCAAAGATTCCGCCACCGGTTTCACCGTCGATCTACGCTACTCCCGGTACCAGTTTATCCCTGAAGCCGATGCCCTCATGGCTGCTTGCCGCTCAATCGCCACCACCCGCACCTACGAAGAGGCCAAGCGCCGAGGCAAGGAAATCCAGCCGATCAACGAACAAACCCTTCGTCTCTCAACCGGCCGCAACATCATCAATGCGCGTACATCCTGCCGTGCCTTTGTCGAAGCCGTCTGGAAGGAGGGCTGACATGGAATATGAATATAAGGTCATCGACGTTGCCGATGGCGCGATCAGTTCCGCTCTCCTCGGTGAAGGCAGGATCGAGACGGCTGTGCTGGAAGCCTATCTCAATGCGATGGCAGCGGAAGGTTGGCGCATGGTATTCATGGCGAACGTCCTGCAGCGACATTTGGTGGTCAGCGATCGCGAGACTCTGATGGTGACCTTCGAACGGCGTATTCCAGAAGCTGAACGAGAGGCGAGGGCGCAGCGCGTCATCGACGACATCATCGTTGCAGAAGATCAATCCCGTTCGGTCGGCAGGAAAGCGGCGGCTGGCGCGGCTGGATTAGTCGTGGGCAGTGCAGTCCTCGGTGCGATCCTGTCCAGCAGCGGGGAGGAATAGTCGATGGATTTCCGATCCAAGATAGAAGCTCGTCGTCGGGAATTGGCCGGAGAACAGCGCCAAGCCCAACAAGATGCTGATGCCCATGTGGCAAAGATTGCTGCCACACTGGAGGCGTCGAGAGAAGTCGGGTCCGCAGTTGAACAGGAAGGTGGATCGATACAGCAGCCCGCTAAGGTATCCTCAATCCAGACTGCCGCCCATGGCGCTGCAATGAATGCGTCGATCAATAAGCTGGTCGACAAGGAGGTGGACAGATTGATCGCCAAGGAAGGGGGCAACGGTGCCTTGATCTGTTTCGGCGTTGGCATCCTGTTCTGTTTCTTCAGTTGGCATGGGCTGTGGCTCATCCTGCTGTCGGTCATTTGGCACGCTGTTCAACGGTCTCATTTTCGAGGCTTGGCCAAGGAGCGGGTCGAGCAAGCCGCCAGAACAGTCGCCGACTAACAATCTAAACCTACAAATCGCAGCGCTTCGGGGGAAACTCCGGGGCGCTTTTTCTTTGTCTGAAGGAAATTGCACATGATCGAAATTCGCGATGCTCAGGCCATGCGCCTGACAATTGAATCAACTACCGACGTTGAGCAGCGCAGCCTGCTGGAACGCCGGTTCGAGCAATTCGGCACGATCGACGGTTATGACCTTGGAGAGGTCGCGCACTTCCTCGTCGTCCAGCCGGGCGATACCATGGAGGTGCTGGATGCTGCGCTGGGATTCCCGGTCCTTGGCAATCTGGTTGATGGCACGCCCTATGGTGCCCCTGGCTTCATGCCCTCGACGGAATGGATCAGCGACCATGGGGACTGGTTCGAGATGGCCTACGTCCTCTCTGACGATGGGTTCGGCTGGATTGTCTTCGTGCCCAAGGCCGATGGCGTCGATGCCAGCCTGCTTGCGATGTGCGCAGACCACGCCCTCCCTTTCAATCCCTGCTCCGACTGCATTGAGTTTTGATGGAGAACAAAACATGAAAATTCTTCTATACTGTGCGTTGCTGATGCTCGCTCTGGCCGCTTTCCGATGGGCTGCGGTCCTGCTGTTGATTGCAGGCGCGCTCATGTTGCTCTGGGGTGCTTGGTTCCGACCGTCCGAAACCTTTGGCTTTCTCGCGCTCAATCTCTTCTCGGAAATGCTCAAGCGTTATCCGGTGATGGTGTGCAGCCTATGCGGAATGGCCCTCATGGCAGACGTCATTCGCCGTTGGTGCCGGTCGGATCGGAATGAGCAGCGCCGCCCAGTGGCGTTAATTCAACCGCCTGCTGTTTGAGATACTGATGTCGAGCATCCACTACGTTCAACCAATTCAATGCGCCCCGTGCCCGACGCATGAATTTTTTGCCATCGGCAGTCAAAACGGGCGAGTTGTAGTTGAGAATGAGGACTTGCCCGACCGCTTCCTGCAGGAATTGCACATATCTGCTAACGCTTGGTTGGCTACATCCCAGCCTCTTGGCTGCTTCGGTATAACTTCCCGTTTCAACGCTAGCGATAAACGCTTCGAGCCAGATAACCCGGATGTCTCGAATCGATCTTAGTGTGGGTTGTGAGGGAGTGATTGCCATCGTCGTTCGACCCTTCGCAGCCCAAAAAAATTTCTGAGCATTCTATGCAATAATTGCATGATCCTAGCTAATCGATGTTCGATAGGTCTATGCAGAAATTGCATGAAGGTGGCAAAATATTGATTTTTCACAATAAAAATGGCATATTCCTTTTCTCAGTCTTGAAGAGAACAAGGAGGTTTAGCGAGGCTTTGTAAGTCTGATGCCAAGTTTTGGCCGTCAGATTTTCGATTGCGACAGGCGAGCGTTGCCTGTCGGTTTTTCGGTTGATGGGTCAGCGAGGCTATCCCGTCGGCCATTTTATCAATTGTGGATCAGGGGTTTGCACAATTTGGGCAGCGTACATGCTTCCCAAGCTGACGACGCGTGCCTCTGGTCCTTCTTTTTCAAAGGACCAAAATGTTGCATCAATCAACCCAGGAGGACGATCCTCCATCATCAACTCCCATTGTAGCAGTAAAGCAGGCGATCAGCGCTGCTGGCATCAAGATTGGTGCCAAGCCAGGGATTCCAGATGCTACGCATGCCGCCGCCCCGTCCAACGACGATGCTGTGGGAATTGTTGTACCTGCCCCGCAAAAAGGAGGTGAAGGAGGGGAGGACACTGCACCTGCCTCACCCCCTTTCCCCCCTTCGAACGGCGCTTTCGTGGAAATGATATTCGGAACGTCTGAGGCGGGCGTCTGGCCGCTGGTCTGCTCTAAACCCGCCGACCCGGCAGAGGGCGGCTGGCAGGCGCAGGCTGCTGACAACGTGAATGAGCAATGCCCGTCCTACCGAAACAACTATATCAACTGCTCGACCTTTCGGCCGGGGCAGGATGGTGTCGCGCTGGCGCAGAAGGATCTGTTTCATGGCTATCATTTCCTGCTGCTGGACGATGTAGGCACCAAGGTCGATCCGGCTCGTCTGGAAGGTTTCCAGCCGACATGGGCGATCGAAACCAGTCCCGGCAATCGTCAGCTTGGTATCGTGCTGACAGACCCGCTGCTGGATGCGGCTGGCGTGAAACGGTTGCAGGACGCCGTCATTGCAGCGCAACTTTGCGATCCGGGGGCCAATGGTGTCGGACGCTGGGCGCGTCTGCCCTATGCAATCAACGGCAAGGAAAAACACCGGACCGACGACGATCGGCCCTTTGCCTGTCGCTTCGTCGCCTGGAACCCGCAGGTGCGCTATTCCGTCGATGAGATTGCCGACCTCCTTGGTTTGGAGTTGGACCCTGTCCGTGCGGCTCCTGTTTCGGTGGGCGCTGGGCAACTCATGCGATCCACTCCGGCACGGGGTGATGGGGTCTATACGCCCAAGCCGCCCGTCAATCCTGCCCTCGCAGCTTTGAAGTCGGCAGGTCTGTACAAGCGCGAGATCGCTGCAGGGAAGCATGAAGTGCGCTGCCCTTGGGTTGAGGAGCACAGTGACGCTCTGGATTCAGGTGCGGCCTATTTCGAGCCGGACGAGGATTTCCCGCTGGGCGGCTTCTGCTGCCAGCACTCACACAGGGACGACTACCACATCATCGAACTGCTCGAACATCTCAACGTCGATCCCAACATGGCGCGAGGAAAGGCGCGCATCCGCGTTACACAGGGCGAACTCAATCGGGTCAAGCGGGCCGCTGAGGATGTACTGGCGGAGAAGGGGGATGTGTTCCAGTCGGGCGGCCTTGTGGTCTCGGTGCGTCGTGCGCCTGGATCGGGGAATATCGCCATGGAAATGCTGTCCGAACAGGCTATCGCGGCGGCTCTGGCCGATGCTGCGGATTGGGAAGTTTACGATGGCCGTTCCAAGGAATGGTCCCGTCGCGATCCTCCCGTGCGCACGGTGCAGCAGGTATATAAAAGTGGAAGCTATGACCGCCTGCCTGTTTTGGGCGGATTGGTTCGGCAACCTTACTTCCTTGACGATGGTGTCACGCTGATTGCGTCGGCTGGATACCATCAGGGCTCGCAGTTGTTCGCGGATTTCGATCCGGGTCAGTTCCCCCTGCCTGAACCCACTGAGGCCAATGTCAGGGCTGCTTTGGCGAAGCTGTCGGGGCTGATCGAAGAATTCCACTTCGCAACACCGCAGGATCGCTCAACCGCTCTTTGTGCCATGATTACGGCTGCTGTCCGGCAAAGCCTGCCAGTGGCTCCCGCCTTCAACATCACGGCTTCCGCTCCGGGCAGCGGTAAAAGCTACCTGGGCGGCATCATCGCATCGTTTGCAGGTCCAGGTCAGCCGATGACCATGGGGTATCCTGCGACGGCTGAGGAGGCGAGCAAGGCGATGCTCGCGGCCCTCCTGCAAGCACCGGCGGCCGTCATGTTTGACGACATGCAGTTCGACTGGCTGCCGCATAGCGTCATGAATCGCATCATCACCAGCTCGACTATTTCAGAGCGCATACTGGGCGTCAGCCGAAATGCGACCGTCAGCACCCGCGCCTTCCTTCTTGGGACGGGGAACAACATCGGTCCCGTTCGCGATATGTGCAGGCGGGTCGCTACCATCCGTCTCGCCCCGAAATCTTCCTCACCGGCGACGTTGCGCTACAATGGCAACCCGCTGGACGCGGTGCGTAAGTCGCGAGGTGAATATGTCGCCGCAGCCTTGACCGTTGCGCGCTATTGGATGGCGTCGGGGCAGGCCAAGCTGGATGTGCCCTCGATCGCCAGTTTCGATGGTCTTTGGGCCAGCCTGTGCCGCTATCCTCTGATCGCTCTGGGTGAGATCGATCCAGCCGCCAGCCTCATTGCACAGGTTCAGGAAGATCCTGACGGCGAAGCCCTAGGTCGCCTGATGACCGCATGGCGCGATCGGTTCGGTTCGAAGGCCGTAATGGTTCGCAAGATCATCGCAGAATCCGAAATTGTCGATGACTTGGAGGATGCGCTGTTCGACCTGCCAGTGGTCGAGCGAGGGTCGATAAACCCCTCGAAATTAGGTTGGTATCTGAAGCGTCACGCCAATCGGATCGTCGATGGCTTCGAAATTCAGAAAGCACCCTGCAAGGAACGGCAGGCGTGGGCGGTAGTGCCGGTCGATACCGTGACCTGACCTCCGCGCTCTCCACCACCCTCTGACGGCTGGGGCATCACTGCCCCGGTCTATCCCCTCCAACCCCGCTCCGGGCACCTCAGACGCGTCTTTCGGCGTGCTTGGGGTCTGCCCCTCTCTGCGCCCCGCGCTGCCCTCCGGCCGCCTGGGAAGCCCATTCTTTTCAAAAAGGAAAACTCTATGCCCATCCAGAAATTGGACGCCGATTTTGCGCGTCTTGCGACCTGCCCTCAAGGCAAGAAGAAGATCGACTATTATGATACCTCAATCACCGGCTTCGTTCTCGAAGTCCGTCAGTCGGGCGGAAAGACCTACTATCTTCGGTATGAAAATGCCGGTGAGCGTCAATGCCAGCTCAAGATCGCTTCTTATGGGGATTTGACCTTCGCCAAAGCGAAGAAGGCGGCTGAACGCTTGCGCGCCGAGGTGGTAGGACAGAACGATCCTATGGCTCAACGCCGTGAGAAAAGGTCGGTGCCCGTCTACGCGACATTGGCGGAGCAGCATCTTGATTACGCCAAGACCTATCAGAAAAACCCGGCCAATACCGAGCGGATCATCCGCCTGCACATACTGCCACGCTGGGGAAAGCTTCGACTGGACGAAATCACGCAGCCATCCATCGCCAAATGGCTGGCCGAAAAGCTGGGTGAAGGGCTTGCGCCTGCTACGGTCGAAAAGGTTCGGGTGATGTTCAATCGCTCGTTCGAACTGGCCCTTCGCTGGGAGACGCCGGGGGTCAGCAAGAACCCGGTAAAGGGTATCCCCCGGAAGCCCATCAATAATGCCCGTGAACGGTTCCTCAGTGCCGCCGAGGCCAAGCGGCTAATGACGGCGGTGGAGGCATCGCTGAACCCGCAATTGAAGCATATCGTGGGCCTTCTCCTTCTGACCGGGGCGCGGGTGTCTGAGTTGCTTCATGCTGAATGGCGGCATATCGACCTGGAGAAGCGGCAATGGCTGATCCCGACGTCCAAGACCGGCCGGGCACGTCATGTACCGCTGTCCAAGCCTGCGATCGACATGCTGAACGCCGTGCCGAAGTTCGGTGCCTGTCCCTACGTCCTGCCGAATCCTGAAACCCGTAAGCCATATGTGTCGGTAAAACATTCGTGGCAGACGGCACGGGATGAAGCGAAATTGCCTGATTTGCGCATCCATGACCTTCGCCACTCTGCGGCGTCTTTCATGATCAACGCGGGTATCGACCTGTTCGCCGTAGGGCGGGTGCTGGGGCATGCCGATCATAAGAGCACGATGCGGTACTCCCATCTCGCCAATGACACGCTGCTGGCCGCTGTGGAGGCAGGAGCGAGGAAAATGCAGATCGGTCCCGCCTGACTCTAACCTCATCGCCCGTCCATGCGCTTGGCCTTCCCGGTCGGCGTGTGGGCGGGCACCCCTTTTATTTTTTGCCTTCGATAGAAGGTCGCAACTTTGGAAATATGGAAATGAACGAATTTCAAACTCAGGCACATCAGGTGGTCGATATGGCGGCATTGCAGCAGCTTATGGGCAGATGCGGGCTAAACAGGCACGACCAGCTCATTGCCGTCTTTCAGGCGTTAATAGGTGATGGCGTAAACGAAGGGCCGCATCTGGTGTCGACCGCCAAGCAACTGGGATTCGATGGGCAACACATCGGCATGACATTAAGTCATCATACCGGGGGAGATCCTGTGTCGCACTACTGGAGCCGCAATCAAGATGGGCGCTACTCGCTCTTGGACTGAACCCGCCCCTTCTTGCTTCGCCCCGTCTGCGTCAATGCGGATGGGGCGCATGCCTAGCGCCCTCGCATCGCCCTCCAAAGCGTTGCAATGCTGGTCAGCACGGCCGCAATGCCCATCAAAAACGTCCCGTCGATAATCATGATTGCCGACTCCTTTCCCCATGATATGTTCGCTATATGTTCTCATGTAGGAAAGGATGATTCTGCGATGACCGTCAAAATCGAACCTATGCCGGAAAGCGTGCGCCTGCGTGTCAGCGGCGATATCGAAACCACGCTGGCCGTTCCCTATGAGGACGATGACCGCTTTCTGATCGGCCTCAGTGAGGGCACACTGCTCCAAGGCGCTTACGACGATCAGCTTGAATGCAAGTGGGAGGTCGCCCGCGATGGGGCTGGCTTTGTCAGGCTGGAAGGCCGAAGCATCATTGTGGACTGGCGGATGGAATGGGTGACGGTGTCTGCCTACGATCCGAACGTTATCGAACCGCCGCTGCCGCCGCGACTGCCGCTGTTCCCCGAACTGGATCGCTGGGCAGCGTAGTGCTGGGCAACACCTTCCTGCTGGTTTAAGCGCTTCGTTCAGCAGGGAGCAGCTATGAACGGATATGTGCAATTTCACTCGCCGGACGGGGGTAGGCATTCGGTGAAGGCCGCGGATCAGGCGGCTTCGCGTTGATCTTCGGCTGCGCGCCAATTCCATGGCAGCAGTTCGTGGAGACGGTTCTGGGGGATGTCGGCGATGCTGCTGAGCACATCGGC
>NZ_VYPZ01000079.1 GCF_008710155.1 Sphingobium limneticum | reverse complement strand
CCATCAACCCACTCCCTATGATGGAGCGAACTGTCCTCTTCTATGATTTCCATCGTCAATACCGAATGCCACGTTCCCAAAACGTTCTCCGACTTGGCCAAAATCGCAGCTTGGGGCCGACTGGGCCCAGTAGGTTGGGAGCATATTGCTTTCTCGGGCGATTTCCTCTGGGATCGAGCAGCCGCTTCCGCTGGCCGCAAGGCCCTCAATCTGCCGCCGGATAGCCGCGCCGCCTAAGCGTTCGCTGATTGTTCGCCCTTAGCGTTGCGTGTGGATGGCTCCCGCGTTGCGGTGCGATTTTCTGACGTTCTGACATGCCATATCGAGTGCAGTCGCGTGTCCGGCCTTTATGTGCAGCCTTTATACGGCTGCTGGCCTTGAAGGATTCCGCCAGCCCTGGCCTCCTCATCGTTTACGCGGACTCGAAGTCCTGTACGCTAAGCAGGTTTGCCGAAGCTCGGTGGATCGAATGGCTTGCCTTCAGTCGGTCTTCACACCTCAACCTTGTTTTGCCATCGCCTGCCAATCAGGCTGCGATCGCCAATTCCTTTCTTTCATACTCGACGCCGCGCGTCATCACCACCCATGCAATACGCGCCATCTTGTTGGCCAGAGCAACGGCCACGACCTTGGGCGGACGGCGATCAAGCAAGGCTTTGGCCCATTCAAAGCCTTTGACGCTGCCCGCCCGGACATGCCGCAGCACTGAAGTCGCACCGACGACCAGCAATTGTCGCAGGTAGCGATTGCCGCCCTTGGTAATCTTGCCCAGGCGGGTCTTGCCACCTGACGAGTTTTGCCGGGGCACGAGTCCAAGCCAGGCGGCGAAATGGCGGGCCGACCTGAAGCTCTGCGCGTTGGTCACCATCGACGCGAGCGCCGAGGCGGTGATCACACCAACGCCGGGGATGGTTTCAAGGATGTTGCTGACGTCGTTGCGATAATGCCAGCGGGTCAACTGCTTATCGATCCCGGTGAGCTTGTCCTGCAGTTCCTGAATGTGGCGCGCTAAGACGCCGAGTGTCTCGCGCGCCAGTTCCGGAAGATCGAGTTCGTCCCCTTTCGCAAGCCGATCGACCATGCGCACCACCTGCGCCACGCCGGTACCCGTCACAAGACCGAATTCGGCCAGATGGCTGCGCACGGCATTGAACATCATCGTCCGCTGCTTGATCAGCAGTGCCCGCGTTTTGTGCAGCACGCCGCCAGCCTGCTGGTCAACTGACTTGATTTCGACGAACCGCATTGTCGGCCGCGTCACCGCCTCGCAAATCGCTTCGGCATCGGCGGCATCGTTCTTCTGCCGCTTGACGTAAGGTTTCACGTAGATCGGCGGGATGAGTTTTACGTCGTGGCCCAGGTTCTGGAGCTGCCGACCCCAGTGATGCGCCGTTCCGCAGGCTTCGATCCCGATCAGAACCGGAGGCAATGCCGCGAAAAACTTCAACATCTGTCCGCGCTTCAATTGCCGGGTCACAACCACCTGACCCGCAGCGTCTACACCATGGACCTGGAACACCGACTTCGCGATATCCAGCCCAATCGTGACAATCTCACTCATCGTCCGTCTCCTCGCTCTTCAGCCGAGGCAGTCTGCCTCAGCCGGTGAGCGGGAGCCATCCACTCCATCGTTTAGCGTACCATCCACGCTATGCCCTCTCATACTTACGTCCGCAACGGTACGACATCACTGTTCGCGGCGCTCGATATCGCCACCGGCGCGGTGATCGGCAAGTGCTACAAACGACACCGGGCAACTGAAGCGCCCCGGGTTTCCAGGAGGCTCCAACTTGTGAGAAGGAGCATCCGTTATGAGCAAGACAACCAACAAATTTTCACCTGAAGTCCGCGAGCGGGCGGTTCGTATGGTGGTGGAGCAGCGGG
>NZ_VYPZ01000078.1 GCF_008710155.1 Sphingobium limneticum | reverse complement strand
TGACCGCTGCCGTCTACCGGCTCGATCGCACCAACACCCGCGCGACCGACCCCAACGACGCCACGCGGACGGTGCTAACGGGCGCGCAGCGCAGCAAAGGGCTTGAGATCGGCCTCAACGGCGCGATCACACCCCAATGGCAAATCAGCGCCGGCTACACGCTGCAGGACGCAAAAATCCGCAAGACAACGAGTGCGGCTCCTGCCGGCCGCGAGGTCCCGCTTGTGCCCAAGCAGCAGGCTTCGCTCTGGACCCGCTACGACTTCACCCCTCGCTTGGGAGCCGGGGTCGGCGTCTACCACCAGACAAAAAGCTTCACCTCCGTCAGCAATGCCGCCGTCCTGCCTGCGTTCACCCGCGTCGATGCCGCCGCGTTCTTCAAGCTCACCCCCCACATCGAGGCGCAAATCAACGTCGAGAACCTCCTCGACAGCAATTATTTCTCGTCCGCCTACAACGATAACAACATCATGCCCGGTGCGCCGACAACCGCGCGAGCGACGGTTAGAATGAGCTTTTAGACAAAGGCTTTTCCTTTGGTGCTGGATGCTTTCACCGTAGTTGTTCAGCACGCACTAAACCGCCTCCTCGGCGGGGGGGCAGACTGAACCGCCCCATTCATTTCCTCCAGAAGTCGATAGTGTCGGTCCATCTACCGAGCCGCTACCATTCTTTGACGATTCCGCTGGCCATCGTCCAGCTCCTGCGGGCAGCGGCATGGCCATGTGCCGCTGCCCGGCTCACGAGCAATATCGGCGGCTTGTCGCCAATCGCGCTATGTGGCCGCGATAAACGTCGGCATATGTACGGCCATGCCCTTGCCGGCAGCCGCCACGCACATAATAGTCGCCGCCTCGCTTGACCTAACGAGCACCATGGTTGCCGCCGTAGCTGCGCTCGGAATGTCAACAGAGGTTAATCAGGGAAATTGAAACAGCGGGACGCGTGGATCGCCGGCCTGCGTGCGAGCTGTGAACGATTGGACGCAATGGAAAAGTGCGCCGCCGCGCCCGGGGGCGTTCCCGCTTAGTGACATTCGTTCACGTCGGATTCGAGGGGTGTTCGCCGGCCGTGCGTAAAGGATGTGAGCACGGCGGAGGAATGAACATGGATATGGATTTGGACAGCGCCTTGCGCCGCCTTGCCGAGCAGCCGCTTCATCCCCGGCTCGCTGAACTGGAAGGCGATGTCATGCGGTTGATCGCGGCGGAGCGGCGCGCCGGCGGCGGAGTGACACTGCGGACTGGCATGCTGGCAGCGGTAGGCGCAGTCGCCTTGGGAGTGGTGGGCGGCGGCTTGTCGTCCGCAGCGGCGACTGCGCAGGTGCCGGCGCTGACACCTTTCGGGCCCGCCACGCCGCTAGCGCCTTCGACCTTGCTGGCGTTCCAGTGACGAGCGGCGCCCGGAGAACGATGCTGATCGCGGCCGTCGTGTTCTTGGCAGCGATCGCAGGCGTGTGGGCTGGGCGCGAGTTGTTCCCTTCCCCACCGAGCCCGGGCGTGGAACTTCATAGCTTGCTCCACGACGGGCTCGAGCTGGACGAAGCTCAACGGACCAAGCTCGAGACGCTGGAGTCACGCTTCGCCGTTCGAAGGCGTGCCTTGGAGCTTGAACTCAGGGCCGACAACGCCCGGCTTGCCGACGCCATCGAGGCCGAACATGGTAACGGGCCGCAGGTCGCGGCGGCCGTCGATCGTTCGCACGGCGCGATGGGCGAGCTCCAAAAGGAGACGTTGAACCATATGTTCGCGATGCGGCAGATCCTGCGGCCCGACCAGGCGAGGACGTTCGACCGCGCGGTGGTTAAGGCGCTGACCGCAGACGCGCGGTGAGTCTTGAACTTTCGGCCTGCACGGACGGCGAACTCGCCGCCTTGACGCTCGCTGGACGTCAGGCCGCCTTCGCCGAGATCATGCGCCGGCACAAGGGGCC
>NZ_VYPZ01000077.1 GCF_008710155.1 Sphingobium limneticum | reverse complement strand
CACTGAGTAGGTCCATGTCGATCACTCCGATGCCTCCTGACTGTCAGCCAGGGGCGAGGAAAACATGGGTCAATTCTCAGTGAAAACTTATAACCCTCCCGGGTCACTTCTCAGTGCAACTCAACAGTTCAGGGGCTTGTGAGGTGTACCGTTGAAGCGATCAGCAACGGCCTGGATTTCCCTATCCAATAGCAACGCCAGGTCCGTTTCAGAGCCCGATTCAGAAGTTCGTCAAATTTGTGTTGCGCGACGATCAGGGGTTCTTCCGCATCTTTGGTGCAGTCTGCTCGAGGAAGCCTTTGGAGGCCTGATCGATGATCAGGCGGCCAGCAACACTCGCTGTCGCAGGAGTTGGTAGTTTGCTCGTCCGTACATCTGCCGCTTTATGGCTTTGACTCTACTGATCTGACCTTCGACCGGGCTCGTCGTCCAACGGGTCGTGATCCCGCCCCTGACTGCATCAATGTCCCGTGTGATGCCGCCCGCAAAGCTGCTAAGTTCACTGTCAGTTGCCTGTTCGAGCCATTTATCGAGCGCGGATACGTCCTTGCCGCCAAGAAGCGTGACGAACTGAACAGCCAGCGCATTGCCTCGCCTGAATTGCTCCCGATTGTTGTCCAGTTGCCTCATCTAAAATGCTCCCGACGGTGGCAGGGAGTAAACGATGAGGAAGGTGAGCATGGCGACGCGGAGAGAATTGGTTGAAGCGGTTGGCGAGCGGTATCGCGCGGCTGATCGAACGAGCAAGGGCAAGGTTCTCGACGAGTTCGTCGCAGTCACAGGATTGCACCGCAAGCATGCGATGCGGATTTTGCGAGAGAAGGCGCCGTCGCGGCAGACGGCGCGTCCCGAGCGCAGGATTTATACCGAGGCGGTGCGAACCGCGCTGATCCTATTGTGGGAAGCGAGCGACCGCCTCTGCGGTAAGCGGTTGCGGCCACTCATACCGATCCTGATTGAGGCCATGGAAGGCCATGGCCATCTTGACCTGGAACCTGCGATCAAGGCGAAGTTGTTGCAGATGAGCGCAGCGACGATCGACCGGGCGTTGAAAACCGTGAGGGAAAGCAGTCCGAGGCTGCGGCGGCGGGGTGTGGCAGGATCCGAACTGACCCGGCTAGTTCAACAGCGCACCGAACTGGTCAACATGCTGCGCGCTTTTCTTTACGAGCTCGGTCATGTGGTGCCGCAAGGCGTCAATAATTTGCCCCGGATCGCCGCGATCATCACCGAGTCCAACAGTGATCTGCCTGAGATTGCCCGGATTGAATGCCGCGATTTGCTGGAGCAGATCGAAGCAATGACCGTGCGGATTGCGACAAGCGACCGCCGGATCAAGGACCTGGCAGGACAAGCAGACATGGCCCGAAGGCTACAGACCATGCCCGGAGTGGGGCCGATGCCGGCTTTGGCGGTCGAAGCGTTTGCCCCGCCAATGGAGAGCTTCAAATGCGGCAGGGACTTCACCGCTTGGCTGGGATTGGTGCCGAAACAGCATTCGAGCGGAGGCAAGACACGTCATGGCCGTGTCTCCAAGGCTGGGCAAAGCGACATTCGGCAGCTGCTTATCATGGGCGCAATGTCGCGATTGAACTGGATGGGCCGAAAATCGATCCCAGAAACACCGTGGCTAGCCCGCATGCTGGCGCGCAAGCCACGGATGCTGGTGGCAATCGCCTTGGCCAACAAGATGGCCCGGATGATCTGGGCGATGTTGACGAAACAGGAAGATTATCGAACCCCGGCAACGGCAATCGCCGCCTGATAGAAAGGCTGCGCAAGGCCCCAGCTGGCAAGGGGGAGTGAGAAGGCGACGACCCGAATGGGCAAAATGATCGAACAGATCTGGATCAGGAAAACCAGTTAAGAGTCCCGAGCTTCGAGCTCGTGAATCAGATTTGGACCTGATCCGCGGATCACCATACCGGCCAGCGTCTTCTGGAAAACGCTGCAATCAAAGGCCTGACAGAAGACCGCGCTCGATCACCTGTTCACCGGTTCAGAAACTTCTTGCCTCACGGGCGGCAACCACAGAGGTCTCTCAGACGGCAGGAAGCGCCGTATGCGACCGTAGCTGTTTTCCACGCTGCCCTTTTGCTAGGGTGCCGATGGCAGAAAGGAATAGCTCGTCGTCGCGAGTTTCTTTTGGAGTGTCGGTGTTTCCTTGAAATGCAACTGCAACTTTCGAGTACGCATTACTATTGCGAAGCAGTTGCATATATCATAGGGCGGCGCACAGATTGAGAACGATTCGCAAGGGGGGTAAAATGAAAAAAAGTACATTAAGCGGCGCGTTAGGCCTTGGATTAATGGCCGTGCCCGCAA
>NZ_VYPZ01000076.1 GCF_008710155.1 Sphingobium limneticum | reverse complement strand
TGTTGAGTTGCACTGAGAAGTGACCCGGGAGGGTTATAAGTTTTCACTGAGAATTGACCCATGTTTTCCTCGCCCCTGGCTGACAGTCAGGAGGCATCGGAGTGATCGACATGGACCTACTCAGTGTGATCCGCCGCTGGCATTTTCGGCAAGGCATCCCCATTCGCGAGATCCGGCGGCGGACTGGATTATCGCGCAACACGATCCGCAAATATCTGCGCGATGACGCGGTGGAGCCGACGTTCAAGGTTCCCAAACGGCCGAGCAAGCTTGATCAGTTTGCAGAAAAACTGACGACGTGGCTGCGGGTGGAATCTGGCAAGTCGCGCAAACAGAAGCGAACAGCCAAGCAGCTACATGCAGATCTGGTTAAGCTGGGCTACGAGGGATCATACAGCCGTGTTGCCGCCTTCGCCCGCTCGTGGAAGACCGAACGCCAATATGAAAAGCAAACCAGTGGGCGCGGCACATTCGTACCGCTGATCTTCCAGCCCGGTGAGGCCTTTCAGTTCGATTGGAGTGAAGATTACGCCCTTCTGAATGGCCGGCCTACCAAGCTGCAGGTGGCCCATACCAAGCTCTCCCACAGTCGGGCGTTCATCACGCGAGCCTATCTGCTGCAAACGCACGAGATGTTGTTCGACGCACTGACGCAGGCCTTCCGGGTGCTGGGCGGCGTGCCTCAGCGTGGAATATTCGACAATATGAAGACGGCTGTAGACCGGATCGGCCAGGGCAAAGTCCGACAGGTCAATGCGCGGTTCGCTGCCATGGCCAGCCACTACCTGTTCGAAACGGATTTTTGCAATCCGGCCTCAGGCTGGGAGAAAGGTCAGGTCGAGAAAAACGTTCAGGATGCGCGTCGACGGTTATGGCAGCCAATGCCCAACTTCCCAGATCTTGATGCCCTCAATGCCTGGTTGGAAGAGCGGTGCATCGCACAATGGGGAGAAATCCAGCATGGCGTCCTCCCCGGCACAGTTGCCGATGTGCACGCCGTTGAGATTATCAGCCTGATGCCGATGGGGCGGGCCTTCGATGGCTTTGTCGAACATACCAAGCGCGTGTCGCCGACCTGCCTGATCGCGTTCGAGCGCAATCGCTATAGCGTTCCTGCATCCTTTGCGAACCGGCCAGTGAGCCTGCGGGTCTATCCTGATCGGTTGGTCATCGCGGCCGAGGGGCAAATCTTGTGCGAGCACAACCGGATTATCGACCGTTCTCACCAGAAGCCGGGGCAGACGATCTATGACTGGCGGCACTATCTGGCAGTTGTTCAGCGCAAGCCTGGCGCTTTGCGCAATGGGGCGCCATTCCTCGAAATGCCCGAAGCCTTCCGGCAACTGCAGGGGCATCTGCTCAAGCGGCTTGGTGGTGACAGGGAGATGGCGGAAATCCTCGCCCTTGTTCTACAGCATAACGAGCAGGCTGTGCTCAGCGCAGTCGAACTGGCCCTTGAAGCCGGGGTGCCGACCAAAACCCACATCCTCAATGTTCTGCACCGCCTGATCGATGGCAAGGCTCCACCGGCATCCCCAATCGATGCCCCGCAAGCCCTGCGCCTCGCCCAGGAGCCTGTGGCCGATGTCGAACGCTACGACACGCTGAGGACGTTACGCCATGCGTCATGATCCCGCCAGCGCCGCTGTGGTTGTCATGCTACGCGGCCTCAAAATGTATGGCATGGCGCAAGCCGCCGGCGATCTGATCGAGCAGGGCGCGCCAGCCTTTGACGCTGCCGTTCCGATCCTCTCCCAGCTTCTCAAAGCGGAAATGGCCGAGCGCGAGGTCAGGTCCATTGCTTACCAGATCAAGGCAGCCCGGTTCCCGGCCTACAAGGATCTGGCAGGCTTCGACTTTGCCGTCAGTGAGGTCAACGAGGCGCTCGTGCGTCAACTTCACCGTGGTGACTTTATGGATAGCGCCGACAACGTCGTACTGATCGGCGGACCAGGCACCGGCAAAAGCCACATCGCGACGGCTTTGGGCATCCAGGCGGTTGAGCATCGCCGCAAAAAGATCCGCTTCTTCTCTACTGTCGATCTGGTCAATGCGTTGGAGCAGGAAAAGGCCGCAAACAGGGCGGGCCAGTTGGCCGAGCGTCTGTTGCGCCTCGACCTCGTCATCCTTGATGAGCTGGGATATCTACCCTTCAGCCCTTCAGGCGGGGCCATGCTGTTCCATCTGCTCAGCAAACTCTATGAGCGGACCAGCGTTGTTATCACCACCAACCTGAGCTTCAGCGAGTGGTCCAGTATCTTTGGCGATGCCAAAATGACCACCGCCCTGCTGGATCGCCTCACGCATCATTGCCATATCCTTGAAACCGGCAATGACAGCTTCCGCTTCAGAGCCAGTTCCGCCGCCCCAAAATCCAGAAAGGACAAATCACCCGCTTGACCCTGCTCGTCGCAGGCAGCACATCAACCACGCCCACCCGGGTCACTTCTCAATGAAAATCCCGGGTCACTTCTCAGTGCAACTCAACA
>NZ_VYPZ01000075.1 GCF_008710155.1 Sphingobium limneticum | reverse complement strand
TGTAGAGGGCGGTGACAAACCAGGCCAATGTAACGCCAGCGATTTGCTGAGCGTGGCGGTTTAAAAACCAGCCATTGGATAGGTTGCTCCTTTTAAGGGGGGTGGCCGGGGATGTTTGCCGTGGAGAGCTACGCCGCCGTTCGGCACTTTGTTTTTGTTGAAGGTAACAGCCAGCGCGAGGCCGCGAAGGTCTTTGGACTGAGCCGCGAGACGATATCGAAGATGTGCCGGTTTTCTCTGCCGCCCGGCTACACGCGGACCAAGCCTGTGGCGAAGCCGAAGTTGGGGCCGCTGCTGCCAGTGATTGACGCGATCCTGGCAGCGGATCGCATTGCGCCTGTGAAGCAGCGGCACAGCGCCAAACGGATCTTTGAACGTCTACGCGACGAGCATGGCTTTGGCGGTGGCTACACTGTCGTAAAGGATTATGTCCGGCTGTGCCGGGCGCGGGGACGCGAGACGTTCGTGCCGCTGGCGCACCCGCCAGGACATGCACAGGTGGATTTTGGCGAAGCGGTGGGCGTGATCGATGGTGTCCGCCGGAAGATGCACTTCTTCTGCATGGACCTGCCGCAATCGGATGCCTGCTTTGTGAAGGTCTATCCAGCGGAGACAACCGAGGCGTTTTTGGATGGGCATGTATCGGCGTTCGCCTTCTTCGGCGGTGTGCCGCTGTCGATCCTTTACGATAACACGAAGATCGCGGTTGCCAGGATCTGCGGGGATGGGAAGCGCGAGCGAACACGCGCGTTCACCGGGCTCGTCAGCCATTACCTTTTCACCGATCGCTTTGGTCGGCCTGGAAAGGGGAACGACAAGGGGAAGGTCGAAGGCTTGGTCAAGCACGCCCGATCGCACTTCATGGTGCCGATCCCACATGCGCCCAGCTTCGATGACTTCAATGATGAGCTGTTGAGTCGCTGCCGGGCCCGTCAGGAAGAGCGGGCTGGCCGACATAGCGAGACGATCGGCGCACGGCTCCTGGCCGATCTGGCGGTGATGCGGGCATTGCCAGCAGGGCAGTTCGAGCCGTGTGAGACCAGGGCCGCTCGCGTATCGTCGACCGCCCTGGTGCGCTACCGGACCAACGACTACTCGGTGCCAACCCGGTATGGCTTCCAGGATGTCATGGTGAAGGGCTTCGTCGACACGGTGGTCATCCTATGTGGCAATGAGGAGATCGCCAGACATCCGCGCTGTTATGGTGAGGCCATGTTTGTGGCGAACCCGCTGCATTATCTGGCGCTAATCGAGACCAAGCCCAATGCGCTCGATCAGGCCGCCGCGTTGCAGGACTGGGCCCTTCCGCAAGCGTTCCAGCATATGCGTCACCTCCTTGAGGCGCGTATGGGCAACAAGGGCAAGCGCGAGTTCATCCAGATCCTGCGCCTGTTGGAGGCGATACCGATGGAGATCGTCACCTTCGCGGTGAACGAGGCGATCTGTATCGGCGCAATCGGCTTCGATGCGGTCAAGCAGATCGCGCTGGCGCGCATCGAACGGCGGCCCGCCCGCCTGGACCTGGCAGCCTATCCCCATCTGCCGAAAATGGACGTGAAGACGACGCGTGCCGCCGACTATGCCGCGCTCGTGCCCCAAACATCTCAGGAGTTGGCGGCATGAACCAGGTCGCAGAGGACAAGATGCCGACCGGCACCATGGCGGGGACGCCGCAGGTCCTGCTCGCGCATCATCTCAAGCAACTCAAACTCCCCACTGTGCTGCGGGAATATGAGAAGCTGGCGCGTGAATGTGCACGCGACGGGGTCGATCATAGCCGATACCTGCTTCGCCTCATCGAACTTGAGCTGATCGATCGTGAGCGCCGCACTGTGGAGCGCCGGATCCGGGCTGCGCGGTTCCCGGCGGTGAAAAGCTTCGACACGTTCGACTTCACGGCCATTCCAGGCCTCAACAAAATGCTCGTGCTGGAGCTGGCCCGCTGCGAATACATCCTGCGGCGGGAGAATATCATCGCGCTGGGCAATAGCGGCACCGGCAAGACACATGTAGCGCTCGCGCTGGGACTGGCAGCTTGCCAGAAAGGCTTCACGGTCGCGTTCACGACCGCCGCTGCCCTGGTCAACCAGTTGATGGAGGCGAGGGACGAAAAGCGACTGCTCAAGATGCAGCGCGATCTTGCGGCGGTGAAGCTGCTGATCGTTGATGAACTGGGCTATGTTCCCCTCTCGCCCACAGGCGCTGAACTGCTGTTCGAGACCTTCTCGCAGCGCTATGAGCGGGGATCAACGATCGTCACATCCAACCTGCCGTTCGAGGACTGGACGCAGGTCCTGGGATCCGAGCGGCTCACCGGCGCGCTGCTCGATCGGCTCACGCACCACGTCAGCATCCTGGCCATGAACGGCGACAGCTACCGCCTCAAGCAGTCCGCCCGCCGCCGTGCTGCCGGGACGGAGCAAAACCAGGCCACTCCGGTCGTCGACCCGGACACTGGCGAGATCACCGCCACCTGATCAATGACGACAACGATATGAAGAGAGCCCCGATCGGGGCCCTCT
>NZ_VYPZ01000074.1 GCF_008710155.1 Sphingobium limneticum | reverse complement strand
GCCCCAAAATCCAGAAAGGACAAATCACCCGCTTGACCCTGCTCGTCGCAGGCAGCACATCAACCACGCCCACCCGGGTCACTTCTCAATGAAAATCCCGGGTCACTTCTCAGTGCAACTCAACAATGGAGGCTTCGGCTTTCACGCCGTACTACGATTCGTCGATGTTTCGATGCGCCACCGTTTAGTAGCAGCCAGCTAGGCTTCATCGTACTCATCCGGCAGCGGCGGTCGCCTGCAATCCACATAACCGAGCGATAGCTCTTCGGATGATCTCTCGATAAGCTCAACAGCCGAGAATGGAGCAAATAGCTGACCGGCCGGTTTGCGCAACCTGAACGGCGGATTGCGGCATGACCGGACATTCATATCGCTGCGCAGAAAGGGCGAGATTTGGTCGACTCCCGCCGGATTGGCAGGAGACAGACTTCACCCGAGAAACGAGTATTTTGTGACGAGAAGCGAACGAAGGCCATCGGCAGCTCGCTGCTAGCTTATCGATTCCGGCATGGCAGATCCCCTGTTCAGTGCCGGGCGCAATTCCAGCGACAGCATAAAAGCGCGCTGCAATTTTGATATCTTCCTCAGATTGGCAAGCATGGTCAAATCTGTAGACTAACCCCAAAGCTCATCTCTGGAGATTCCGAATGCCCCGCGTAGCGCTTTATGCCCGCTATTCCGACGATAAGCAGAGCCCTGCATCGATCAACGATCAGTTTTTGATATGCCGTGAGCAGGCGGCGCGCGAAGGCTGGCGGATTGTCGCCAATTATAAAGATGCCGCGATCTCCGGCGCAAGCGTCATACTCCGTCCAGGCATCCAGTCACTTTTGCACGATGCGCAGATGGGGCGCTTCGACATTCTGCTGGCCGAGGCGTTGGATCGGGTGTCACGCGACCAGGCCGACGTCGCCACGCTCTACAAGAATCTCCAGTTCGCCGGCGTGAAGATCGTCACCCTGGCCGAGGGCGAAGTTTCCGAATTGCACGTCGGCCTCAAGGGCACGATGAACGCGCTGTTCCTCAAGGATCTTGCGAAGAAGACCCATCGCGGTCTGCGCGGCCGCGTCGAGAAGGGCAAATCCGGGGGCGGGCTTTGCTTTGGCTATGACGTCGTGCGGCGCTTCTCCAGCGAAGGCGAACCGGTCCACGGCGAGCGGAGTATCAATGCCGCCGAAGCTGAAGTCATTCGCCAGGTTTTCCGACAGTTCGCCAACGGGCTCAGCCCCCACGCAATCGCCTGCCGTCTGAATGACTCCCGGATTTCAGCCCCAACGGGCAAGCTGTGGACATCGACCACGATCCGCGGCCACGTCAAGCGCGGCACGGGCCTCCTCAACAATGAGCTTTATATCGGCAAACTCGTCTGGAACCGGCTGCGCTATTTGAAGAACCCGCAAACTGGCAAGCGCGTCTCTCGTATCAATCCCAAATCCGAATGGATTGTGACCGAGGTTCCTGACCTGCGGATCGTGGATGAAGAACTCTGGCAGGCTGTGAAGGCAAGGCAGGAGAATATCGCGATCCAATATGCCGATGTCATCGAGGCAACCCGCTCCGCACATACAGCTCTTAATCGCACGCATCGCCCCAAAAGTCTCCTTTCCGGCCTGGTCTACTGCGGCTGCTGCGGCGGTCCTTATTCCCTTCGCGGGCAGGGGCGGTTTGCCTGTTCGAACCATGTTGATACGAAAAGCTGCTCGAACGGGCATAGCATCACGCGCGACAAGCTGGAAGCGCGCGTCCTTGATGGCCTGCGCGATCGCATGATGACCCCCGATATCGCAGCAGAGGCCATTCGGACCTTTGTCGAGGAGAGCAACCGCATCAACCATCAGCGCCGTGCGTCAGAAAGTGCTGATCGAACCGACCTGCAGAAAGTCCTCAAATCGATCAAGGGGGTCGTCAAGCTGGCGGAAGAAGGCAAAGGCACACGCACGCTTGTCGATCATCTGCTGGAGCTGGAAGCGCAGGAGGATGCGATCCGCGCCCGGCTCGCTGCGGCCCCGGCTGACGTGCCGGACATCCACCCCAACATCTCTGAGATTTATCGGCGCAAAGTCGAGCGACTGACTCACGCACTATCGCAGCCGGAAGAGCGCCAGGAAGCCGCCGATGCGTTGCGGGCGCTGATCGAGCGGATCGAGCTTACGCCCGGCGCGAAGCGCGGTGAGGTCAACGCCATGCTCTACGGCGAGTTTGGCAGGATCCTGGAGTGGATCGAACAGCGTCGATTGGCCGAGAACGCACAAAGCCCCGGCGCTTTGGCGTCGGGGCTTTGTGGAATGTCGGTATCGGTGGTTGCGGGAGTAGGATTTGAACCTACGACCTTCAGGTTATGAGCCTGACGAGCTACCGGGCTGCTCCATCCCGCGTCACCAATGGGAAAAGGGCGGGTCTTTCGACGCCGCCCTTTTACAAGACTTATGAATGGGTTTTTGTATCCGATATATGCGCGAGCTTCAATGCCTGGCGACGCCCTACTCTTCCAGTGCTTGAGCAATAGTACCATCGGCGCAGACTGGTTTCACGGCCGAGTTCGGGATGGGATCGGGTGGGTCACAGACGCT
>NZ_VYPZ01000073.1 GCF_008710155.1 Sphingobium limneticum | reverse complement strand
CCGATGTGCTCAGCAGCATCGCCGACATCCCCCAGAACCGTCTCCACGAACTGCTGCCATGGAATTGGCGCGCAGCCGAAGATCAACGCGAAGCCGCCTGATCCGCGGCCTTCACCGAATGCCTACGGACCGTTGGCACCATCGGGATAGATTATGACGCTCTCGATCAACCTGGACATCAGTTCGGCCGCTTCCGTGCGGATGGTCTCTTCGCCCAGCGTCTCGCGCAACGCGCCGATCTTCTCACCGAATTTCTGTACCCGCACGGGGTGTGGCACGATCTGAGCGATCGGCTGCGCCGGAGCCGACCGTGTCAGACGGTTCTCTAGGTTAGCCTTCTCGGTTTCCCGGTCTGTCAGCAACTTCATCGCACTGGTGCTGAGCAGTCCGGTTAGCAGATTGGCAGACAGATTTGCGAGTTCGCCCTCGACGATCGCAAGGCGATCCCTCGTCGCCTTATCACGATCAACCTGCTTGCCGGCGATCTTCGCCACCTCCCGATTGAACGTCTCCGTGAAAATCTTCGCATGCTCCTCCGTGAACAGATGATTCTGGAGGACCGCCATGGCGGCGTGTTCCAGCGCGCCCTTGCGGACAGAAAGCGTGTTGCCGCAGGTGCCGCGCTCCTTCTGACCCGCGCAGCGATAATAATCCTTGCCGCTGATGGTGTAGTTCGCTCCGCACGAACTGCACCTGATCAGACTGGAGAGCAGGTGCTTCTTGCGCTTCGACCCGGCAGGCGACTTGGCCCCTTTGGGTCGTTCCCGGCGCAGGATCTCCGCGCGCACGGCTTCCCAAAGAGCGTCGTCGATAATGCGCAGGTCCGGCACTTCGATCTCTAGCCATAGCGCCGGGTCGCGCATGGTGTAGCGCCGCTCCCGGTTTTCACTGTCGGGATTGCGGCGCCACTTGCGACGGCCCCAGACAAGACGACCGACATAAAGCGGGTTGTTGAGGATGCCGGTGAATTTCTTCGGATCGCCGCGGATAGTGGAGGCGTTCCACTGCTTGCCCCGAGGACTGGTTACGCCCTCCTCGTTGAGGGCCTTGGCGATCTCATAGGCTGACAAGCCGGAAGCGAAATCGCTGCAGATGCGCTCGACGACACTGGCCTTGACGGGCGAGATATCCAGATAGCCCCTAATCCGCTCACCATCTGCATCATAGATCTTCCGCGTCTCGTAGCCATAGGAGCGCCCACCGGCGATCTTGCCTGCCACGATCGCCGCCTCCATTCCACGCAGCGTCTTGTCGACGAGATTCTTGAGGAAAATCGCGCCGAGAAGAGCCGCGACGCCGAACTTCACCTGATCGACATGCAGTTCTGTGACCGTGTACAGATCGATATCGTGATAGCCCAGCTTCTTGCCGAGCCAGGCGACATCCTCTCCGTCTCGGGCCAAGCGGTCGAGCGATTCGCAGACCACCATATCGGCTCCACCGTCCTCAATCAGGCGCAGCAGTTGCTTGAGGCCTGGCCGGTTGCGCTTATAGCCGGACATCTCAGGGTCAAGGAATGTGGCTACCACCGTCCCGCCTAGATGATCGACCAGCTTCATGCAGGAGGCTGTCTGATCCTCGCTCGACGTTGCCGTCTGGAGGCTGGTGGAGTGCCGTCCATAGAGGACGATCCGGGGATTGGTCTTCTTAAGCATGGCGCTGGTCTACCTTTATCGATCGGCTTGACCGAATCCTTCGTTGTCCGGCACACGGTGCCGGGATGTTGGAAATGGTCACTTCTGCTGGCCCTCTGCGTGAGGGGCTGGCCCATTAGATGAGTCAGGCGTGCCGGTGCTGCAATGGTTGACGGCCGCTGCGCGTGCCATCAGGCGGACAAGCTGTTGCAGCGCCAGCTGAAAATCTGCGTTTTCGGCGCGCAGTATGACTGTGGCGGCGACGGAGGGAGCCGCCTTTGAATGTTTGGGCCTTGAAGCCTGTGTGTTAATCCGCCCGGTCATGCAGGCGTTATGGGATTGTTAGAATCCTGCCCTGCAAAAGCGTCATGTGACGCAACTAAAAAATTTCAGTTTCCCAGCCGCTGCGATTCCGACGGACATCGGAACCCGTTTAAGGACACTGCGGGAGGAACTGCGCTGGAAGCAGTCGGAACTGGCTGAGCGCAGCGGTATTGCGGTGGGCACCATCAGCAAGATCGAGAATTGCGAAGTGGACGGCGGCTACTGCATCCGTGGTCGCATGCCACGGGCCGATACTTTGCTGCGGTTACTCGCGGCGATGTTCGAAGGAGGTGCTGACTTCGAATTAAAGGAAGTTGTGCCGCGCTGGCCAGAGGCAACGCCGGGCCGCCCCTTCGGCTATGGCCCCCTAAGCCGCTTGCGTCGTCGGCAGCTGGGCTTGAGCCTGGAAGGAGTCGCGAAAATCGCGGAAGTCGACATTGCGACCCTCTCGCGGTTCGAAAGAAACGCGACGCCTCACTCCACCTTGTACAAATTCAGAACATCCGGGAACGGTTGCGCGGCGACAACTACGATGGCCGGTTGAGCGGCGACTATGATGGCCGGTAGGATCGGTTGTCTGGTCTGATCGTAGGGAGGGGCGCAGCCCCGACCGGAGAGCGGACCAGACAACCGGTGGCG
>NZ_VYPZ01000072.1 GCF_008710155.1 Sphingobium limneticum | reverse complement strand
TCACTGTTGCCAGTGCTGATGTTGATGGTGGGACTCTTAAGCGCGATAAGAGCAATTAGGACTGGTTAGCTCCATGCGTTACCGCACTTCCACATCCAGCCTATCAACGTCGTGGTCTACGACGGCTCGAAGAAATCTTATCTTGAGGGAGGCTTCCCGCTTAGATGCTTTCAGCGGTTATCCCGTCCATACATAGCTACCCTGCTGCGCCACTGGCGTGACGACAGGTACACCAGAGGTATGTTCAACCCGGTCCTCTCGTACTAGGGTCAACTCCTCTCAAATTTCGACGCCCACGGCAGATAGGGACCAAACTGTCTCGCGACGTTCTGAACCCAGCTCACGTACCACTTTAATTGGCGAACAGCCAAACCCTTGGGACCTGCTCCAGCCCCAGGATGTGATGAGCCGACATCGAGGTGCCAAACGATTCCGTCGATATGAGCTCTTGGGAATCATCAGCCTGTTATCCCCGGCGTACCTTTTATCCGTTGAGCGATGGCCCTTCCACGAGGGACCACCGGATCACTATGACCGACTTTCGTCTCTGCTCGACTTGTCAGTCTCGCAGTCAGGCGGGCTTATGCCATTGCACTCTAACAGACGGTTTCCAACCGTCCTGAGCCCACCATCGCGCGCCTCCGTTACTCTTTAGGAGGCGACCGCCCCAGTCAAACTACCCACCACAGAGGGTCCCTGTACCGGATAACGGTACGAGGTTAGACATCAGAAAACAGCAGGGTGGTATTTCACCTATGGCTCCACATCAACTGGCGTCGATGCTTCAAAGCCTCCCACCTATGCTACACAGCTCTTTCCTAATGCCACTCTGAAGTTGCAGTAAAGGTGCACGGGGTCTTTCCGTCTAACCGCGGGTACTCCGCATCTTCACGGAGAATTCAATTTCGCTGAGCATATCCTGGAGACAGTGGGGAAGTCGTTACGCCATTCGTGCAGGTCGGAACTTACCCGACAAGGAATTTCGCTACCTTAGGACCGTTATAGTTACGGCCGCCGTTTACCTGGGCTTCAATTCAGTGCTTGCACACCTCCTCTTAACCTTCAGGCACCGGGCAGGCGTCAGGCCCTATACGTCGTCTTGAAGCCGACTTAGCAGAGCCCTGTGTTTTTGCTAAACAGTCGCTACCCCCTGGCCTGTGCCCCCCACAAGTGCTTGCGCATATGTGGGGCCTCCTTCTTCCGAAGGTACGGAGGCAATTTGCCGAGTTCCTTCAGGATACTTCTCTCAAACGCCTTGGTATACTCTACCATTCCACCTGTGTCGGTTTAGGGTACGGTCTATACGGAGGGGCTATTTCCTGGGACAACTTCACTGCCAGGAGCAATCCAATAAGCCCTGACAATTTACGCCATCCGTCACACACCTCCAGGCCCACGAATATTAACGTGGTTCCCATCGACTACCCCCTTCGGGCTCGTCTTAGGGGCCGGCTTACCCTGCTCAGATTAGCTTTAAGCAGGAACCCTTGGAATTTCGGCGACAGTGCATCTCACACTGTTAATCGCTACTCATGTCTGCATTCGCACTTCCGATACCTCCACGACCCATTACCAGATCGCTTCAACGGCCTACGGAACGCTCCGCTACCGCTCAGCACTAAGTGCTGAACCCTAAGCTTCGGTGCACGTCTTGAGCCCCGTTACATCTTCGCCGCAGGATCTCTTATTTAGACCAGTGAGCTGTTACGCTTTCTTTAAAGGATGGCTGCTTCTAAGCCAACCTCCTGGTTGTTTTGGAAATCCCACATGCTTTCCCACTTAGACGTGACTTGGGGACCTTAGCTGTAGGTTAGGGCTGTTTCCCTTTTGACGACGGACCTTAGCACCCGCCGTCTGTCTGCCGGACTAGACTCGTTGGTATTCGGAGTTTGGTTAGTATTGGTAGATCTCGCGACCCCCGCAACCATCCAGTGCTCTACCCCCAACGGCAAATATCCGACGCTCTACCTCAATAGATTTCGCGGAGAACCAGCTATTTCCCGGCTTGATTGGCCTTTCACCCCTAAGCACAACTCATCCGACAATTTTTCAACATTGAACGGTTCGGTCCTCCAGTGCGTGTTACCGCACCTTCAACCTGGTCATGCATAGATCGCCGGGTTTCGGGTCTAATGCATCAAACTATGGTCGCCCTATTCAGACTCGCTTTCGCTGCGCCTACACCTAACGGCTTAAGCTTGCTTGATACACTAAGTCACAGACCCATTATGCAAGAGGTACGCGGTCAGGTCTCAAGGACCCTCCCACTGCTTGTAGGCATCCGGTTTCAGGTACTGTTTCACTCCCCTCATCGGGGTGCTTTTCACCTTTCCCTCACGGTACTGGTTCACTATCGGTCATGTACGAGTATTTAGGCTTGGAGGGTGGTCCCCCCATGTTCAGACAGAGTTTCACGTGCTCCGCCCTACTCAAGTCCTGAGATATCATTTTCGCATACGGGGCTGTCACCCGCTATGGCCAGACTTTCCAGACTGTTCTGCTAACTATATCCCAGGCGCTGGCCTGGTCCGCGTTCGCTCGCCACTACTAACGGAATCTCGGTTGATGTCTTTTCCTCCGGGTACTGAGATGTTTCAGTTCTCCGGGTTCGCTTCACCAAAGCCTATTTTATTCAGCTTAGTGATACCTCTCCCATTTAACACGG
>NZ_VYPZ01000071.1 GCF_008710155.1 Sphingobium limneticum | reverse complement strand
GTTGCGCGGCGACAACTACGATGGCCGGTTGAGCGGCGACTATGATGGCCGGTAGGATCGGTTGTCTGGTCTGATCGTAGGGAGGGGCGCAGCCCCGACCGGAGAGCGGACCAGACAACCGGTGGCGATCTTTTTCCCCTTCTTTCGGGGGGCAGATCGGGGCTGTGGCGGGCGGTGGTATCGGAACACTCATCGAACAACGAGCGATGGGTTTGCGATGCCGGGCCACCACATTTCCGATCAGCAGGTATTTCTCTTCATGACCCATCGTCGCCAACACACCCAGGCCGTCGCGGCTGCCAAGGCCGGTATCAGCGAACGCAGCGCACGCCGGATCGAGAACGATCCGCAGCTTCCGTCCCAGAAGAAGAAGGAGCGCCACTGGCGCACCCGCGCCGATCCGCTCGAGCCATTCTGGCCACGTATAGAGGAGTTGCTCCAGATCGACGGTATCATTGCCGTCACGGTCTTCGAGACGCTCCAGGACGAGTTCGGCGAGGATGCTGTTCCCGATGCGATACGACGAACACTGGAACGCCGGATCGCCCGCTGGCGGGCACTGCACGGCGGCGAGAAGGAGATCTTCTTCCCGCAGCATCATGAGCCCGGTCGGCAGGGCCTGTCGGATTTCACGGTATGCGACAGTCTCAAGGTCACTGTTGCCGGCGAGACCCTGGCCTATCGCCTCTACCACTTCCGCTTGGCGGCGAGTGGCTGGGAGCATGCGGCTGTCGTGCTGGGCGGGGAGAGCTTTGCCGCCCTTTCGGAGCACCTGCAGGATGCGTTGTGGAAGCTGGGCGGCGCGCCGGCCGAACACCGCAGCGATTCCCTGTCAGCCGCCTACAAAAACCTCGACGCCGATGCGCAGCGGGATTTCACCCGAAGCTATGACGAGCTGTGTCGTCATTACGGCATGCTTGCTACCCGCAACAACCGCGGCGAGGCGCACGAGAACGGATCGATCGAAGGTCCCCATGCCCATCTCAAGCGACGGCTCGATCAGGCCTTACGCCGGCGGGGCAGCCGCGATTTCGTTAGCATCGAGGCCTGGCGCGAGTTCGTTGAGGCGCAGGTCGCCAGACAGAACCGGCGACATGCTGCGCGCATCGATGCAGAACGCAGGGTACTCAAGGCGCTGCCCGCAAGGCGAACCACCGATTTCGCCATGGTCACCGTCGATGTCACCCGCAACGGCACCGTCGCCATCGATCGGGTTACCTATTCGGTGCCTTCCCGCCTCGTCGGACGGCGCCTCAACGCGCATCTCTTTGACGATCGCATCGAGCTCTTCCTCGGTCCAGACAGGGTAATGTCCACGCCGCGTGTGCGGATCAGTCATCCCCACCGGGGGCATAGCATCGATTTCCGGCACATGATCGGTAACCTGCGCCGCAAGCCCGGTGCACTGCGCAACCTCGTCTACCGCGAAGCCCTCTTCCCCGATCACGCCTACCGGCGGGCCTGGCAAGCCTTCGATGCCCAACTCGATGGACGGCAGGCCTGCCGCGATGCCGTCGCGCTGCTCGATATCGCCGCCAGGGGCGACTGTGTCGACGTGCTGGCCCGGCGGATCGATGAGGCTCTCGACAGCGGGCGCTTGCCCGATGTCGATGCGCTCAGGGACGAGTTCCTGCCAACCGCAAGATCGCAGCGCGATGTCGCTATCCCGCCACCCGATCTGCACAGCTACAACAGCCTGATCGCCAGCGGGGAGGTGCACTGATGACCCGCACCAAGGATCAGGCCGCCGCCGTACTGCCTACCCTGCTGAAGGCCTTGCGCCTGCCGAGCATCAACCGCAACTGGAAGCACCTCACCGACACCGCCGATCGCGATGGCTGGCCGGCCGCCAACCTGCTGGCCTCGCTTCTCGAGATCGAGATGGCTGATCGCTCCTCCCGGCGCATCCAGCGCCATCGCGACCAGTCCGGCTTGCCCGCAGGCAAGACCTTCGCCACCTTCGATTTCGACGCCGCCCCCGGCATCCGCAAACCGCACCTCTTGTCCCTCGCCGCCGGTGACGACTGGATCGAGAACGGCGGCAACCTGCTGCTGTTCGGCCAGAGCGGGACCGGCAAGACGCACGCAGTTGCCGCCATTGGCCATGCCCTCATCGACACGGGGCGGCGCGTCCTGTTCTGCTCCACCACCGACATGGTCCAGAAGCTCCAGTCCGCGCGCCGCGACCTCAGCCTGCCCGCCATGCTCGACAAGCTCGACAAGTTCGATCTCATCGTGCTCGACGATCTGTCCTACGTCCGCAAGGACCAGGTCGAGACCAGCGCCTTGTTCGAGCTCATCGCCCACCGCTACGAACGCCACTCGCTCGCCATTACCGCCAACCAGCCATTTTCGGCATGGGACAACGTCTTCCCTGATCCCGCCATGACTGTCGCCGCGATCGACCGCCTCGTGCACCACTCGACCATCATCGAGATGAACGGCGAAAGCTACCGCAAGCGTTCCGCCGTCGCCCGCATCAACGCCGGCGATTACGACCCGCCCAATGGCGCCCCGGACCAGCCATCATAATTGTCGCTGGCTTCGCGCTCGGGAGCACCCTTGCTGAGGCAACGGGTAATTGTCGCCAGCGGCAATTACATGCCAACCATCCCATGCGCTTCAAACCCTCGCTTCCGGCCAACGCCAGCGACAATTACCCAGCGTCGTAATTGTCGCTCGACGGTTGCTCCTCGCAACAGCAAATGGTAGCCAGAATTCACCAACCGGCGCGGCCACCTATCGGCCATCAAAATTGACGCCGACCGGACTCCGTAATCGTCGCGCTACA
>NZ_VYPZ01000070.1 GCF_008710155.1 Sphingobium limneticum | reverse complement strand
TGGCAGCGCCGCCCGCCAAAAGCTGATCGAGAAGCTCATTCGGTATGGCAGGTTCTTTGCGTCGTGACATAGTGGGACTCCTTGTTGCCCATTATGCCCGGCCACACACGGAAATCCTGACAGTCCCCGGCAAGCCGGTTCGCACCACGATTGCGGACAAGGCGGCGCCATGCCCGCTCGATCAGGTCAACCGCCAGTTCCATGCTCCAGCGCCAAACATGCTATGGGTCTCCGACTTCACCTATGTCGCGACCTGGGCGGGGTTCGTCTACGTCGCCTTCGTGATCGACGTCTACGCTCGCTATATCGTGGGCTGGCGTGTCAGCCGGACAGCGCACGCCAGCTTCGTGCTGGATGCGCTTGAGCAGGCTATCCACGACCGACGGCCTGTTCATCGCGGTGGCCTGGTCCATCATAGCGACCGCGGTTCGCAATACGTGTCCATCAAGTACACCGAACGTCTCGCGGAAGCCGGCATCGAGCCATCCGTCGGCAGCGTCGGCGACAGCTACGACAACGCTTTAGCCGAGACGATCAACGGTCTTTACAAGGCCGAGGTGATCCACCGTGGAGGCCCTTGGCGCTCATTCGAAGCCGTCGAATACGCTACCTTGGAATGGGTCGATTGGTTCAACAACAGGCGCCTGCTGGAGCCGATCGGAAACATTCCGCCCGTCGAAGCCGAGCAACGCTACTACGCTATGCTGGACGACGTCCCACTGGCTGCCTAATTTAAGAAAACTGGCCTCCGGCAATCCCGGTGCGGTTCAGCTGCCCGATCAGCAGGCGCATGTATCGTGACAGGCACAATCCGACTAATCGAATTGGGAAAACCCTTCGTTGCGCGACCCTTTGCCTTATGAATAAGAGGTATTTTAAGGGGAAATGAGGTTTCCTCGACGCGCCAGCCTGTTTCGGTGTGATGTGTGAGGACAGGTATTAACGGCGCCACTGCATCCTTGGCCTGCTGACAAAAGCGACACCACGCCATGCGCAGTTCGCTCCAAAACTCCGGGTCAACATCTGACAGATAGGCTTTCTCGAAAGCGGTCAACTCACTCGCTTCCGAATTGACGGTGGATAAGGCAAAGCTGGCTGGCGCGAGGCGCCACTTCCCGTTCAAATTTTTTGGCGATAAATTTTGGCTAACAGATTTTGCTTTAAGCTTTTTACGAATGGTAGGCATAGGATCTCCATCGCCGGAGCCACACGGTTCCAGCGTTTCCAGTCTTTCGATTTTGGGAAAAGCCGCTGCTAACGGCAGCTAGGATCTATCCGCGCTCAATGAGAGCGCGGATGCTATCGATGGGAATAAGGGTGCGGCGTCCCACCTTGACGCGCTTCAACTGACCTGAGGCGAGCAACTCGAATATCTTCGTGTTGCCTAGTCCTGTCAGTTCCCGCGCCGTCTCGATTGTTACAGTGAATGGTTCCATATCGTTCCTCGGGCGTCGCTGCGCCACGGTGGCCAGCGAACGGGAACGAAGAAGCCTTAATTTTAGCCCTAAGGAAATTCATCGGGTTCAAGAGGTTCAGGGTTCAAGATCTAAACTCTTGTCATGGCGGTATTCGTTCAGAATCTCTTTAGCCAGGCGCCGGGCGGTTGATTCGGAGGGCGGATTACCGTCAACTTCACCAGCCATCTTCTTGATGGATTCCTCGAGTTTTGCCTGCTTCCCCGTCTTCTCGAACGGCCCGAAGTTCTGTTCAAATTTTCCTTCTTTGATCATTTTGCGGTACGGAGAAAAAATCTTTTCTCGGTCCCATTTTGGCTGTCTTCGGCTGTTGCCTGCGACGATGCCAAACTTGCTCACGTGATCGTCGATCACTGCGCCGACCTCATCATGCAAGAAGGAGACCCCATCAGCGACATATCTGCGGCCGACCTTGGTCATGAAATTTTTTTCATCTTCATCATACTCAAGCATGATTTCTGGCTCATCTGTTGTCGCGAACCTATTGCCCTCCCAATCCCATAGATTGTCATCATAAAATGACACGCTGCGCTGAGACCAAAATTTCTTCTTGATGTTCCCGCGCTCCAAGTCGCTCGCGAGGTGAGAAGCCCTCTTCAACGTAGCGTTATGGACCCACGTTCCTACTTTACCCATGTCAGGCTCGACGAAGAGGTCATCAGCAAGCGCGTGTAGCTTCCCGCCACGAAGGGCTCCCTCGAGGAGAGCTTTGGCCCCATCATAACTTTGCAGCGCTGCGCGTGCCCAATCCAGTGCTTCACGCGCTTCGATCCAGACGTCCGCCCGTCGATCTTCATCTATGATATTTTTCATTCGTCTCTTTCGGCGATTTCTATTGCTGCTCATCAATAAGCTTCCAGCGAGATAGGGAAGCGTGGAACCCAACCATTTGGCGGTTTGCAATCCCTCTTCCACTTAGCAACTGAAATGGTAAGCATTTTCATGGAATAGCTGCATTAACTCGAGGTCAGCAGGCTTCGGCGGGGAAAAATGTGATCGACACCGGTAGGCCGCGCGATACGGATCTGACGAATGGGGACGTCCACCATCTCTATCTTGAGTGGGACCCCTTTGATTGCAAACATGACGATCACCTGCCACGTTGGGGACGTGTGGGAGACATTTGGTACCCTATCATCTTTATCGGCAAGATGGTGAAGGCGAGGGCGTACGAAAGTGATCTCATGGACGGCAGATATTTCGAGAAAGCGGCCCTCCGCTGGCGTGACTGGTATTGGAATTTTGCCGAATCCATCAGAGAACGTCAGGCTGTCGCCGTGGTACGTGGTGACTGGAAATGCGTCGGCGTGCACGCCGTCATGGAAGTAAGGAACGATTTTCCTCTGGTACTAAAAATAGGTGAGCGCCTGCTCGAATTGAAAGAAGAGGCACAAGTCGCAGGATCTGACCAACGTAGGGTTCAGTAAGATCACAGGGCCGCAAAAAGTCTCTTAGTCGGCCGCTTTGCTGCCCCGATGCATTCCCCACAGCGGACGTTCGTAACACGGTATCAATGGCACCGGCGGCGGCTAAAATATCGGCAGCTGGTTGAGCGAATTCAGCCGATGCGCAGCTTGAAACTACTGCGCATCGTGCTGCGATGAAGATGCTGGACAATTCCCACGTCGAGGACTGCTACTGCAGGGCATGAACGAGTGATCAGTTCTACAACTGTCCCGCTTGAAACCTGCCTGTATGTAATCGCCCCAATCCTGCTCATTCGTATCGCTCCGGTGAGGGCCGCCTTGCGGTGATCGGCTGATATTTCGAGATGGCACCGGTGCAAGCGCCGGTGTTTGCACCGATACTAGGAACGGTGCGATGACTCAGATCACGGTAATTTCAGGC
>NZ_VYPZ01000006.1 GCF_008710155.1 Sphingobium limneticum | reverse complement strand
GACAACTTCACTTTAGAGACCTGCGGGCCGATCATGACCGCCTTGATGAAGCCTGCGGGCGCTACGCGCCCTTGCCTTCATCAAGGCAGTGCGCCCCTTCGAGGGGCCGCTTCCCAATGTGCTATGGGGCCGAGTATATTGCGCGGCTGGCACCATCCGTCCAGCCGCTTGCAATATTGTTACGGTACCGCGATCTTTTCGATCGGCGCAGAGGTGCGTGTCAGAAGGACGGCAGGTTGGCCGGGTCTTCCGGATCGGCCACCGGAATCGGTGTGACGGGCGAATGGATGCCGCACTCCACCTTGTCCCACCCGCGCCAGCGGCCCGCGCGCGGATCTTCGCCCGGCTTCACTTTTGACGTGCAGGGTTCGCAACCGATCGACAGATAGCCTTGCGCCTCCAGCGGGTGGCGGGGCAGATTCTCGCGGTCGAAATAGACTTCCAGATCGCCCTTGGTCCAGTCGCCCAGCGGGTTGAGCTTCAACCGGCCATCCTCCACCTCGAACCGGGGGAGGTTCTGGCGTGTGACCGACTGGAACGCCTTGCGGCCCGAAATCCAGGCGTCCAGGCCATCCTTCGCGCGCTTCATCGGTTCGACCTTGCGGATTTCGCAGCAGCCATCGGGGTCGTAGGACCAGCGCAGGCCGGTTTCGTCCTTCTTGGCGATGACGTCGGCGATCGGCGCGACGGTGCGGCTGTCCGTGAAACCGAAACGGGCGATCAGCGTGTCGCGATAGTTCAGCGTTTCGGCGAACATCTTCATCGTGTCGACGAAGATGACCGGCACGCTCTTGTCTGCCTTGGCCACCAGATCGAGCAAGACCGCGCTTTCCGTGCCGAAGGAGGAGACGACGGCGACATTGCCGGCGAGTTTCTCCGCAAACACGGTCTTGAGCATGGTCAGCGTGTCGACACCCTCGAACCGCGCGTTCAGCGCGTCGGCCTCTGCCTGGGTGAAGGCGGGGCGAGTGTCGATCATGTCGATCTGGCGGGCAGGTTCAGCCATGTATTTTCTCCGGGTGCCGTTTGGCCCAAACGGGCTGACGGCCATCGATCGCCTTTTGGTAGACGTCGTCATAGCGGGTGAGCGCACGCTCCACGGCGGCGTCATCCAGCGGCTTTGCGGGGTGGAAACTGTCGAAGCCGCAGCGACGCATGGCGTTGATCTGATCGACCAGCACATCGCCCACGGCGCGCAATTCGCCCTGATAGCCCGATTCCCGCAGGATGCGGGCGGCGGAATAGCCGCGGCCGTCGCCATAGGCCGGGAAGTTCACCTCCACCAGCGACAGGCGATCGAGATGGGGCAGCAATTCGCGGGCATCCTCGCCCGGTTCGATGCGCACGGCGGTGGCGTTCGACTGGCCAGTGAAGGATTCGACCGTGACGGCCGGTTCCTGACCCGCTTCGCCATCCCGGAAGGACAGAAATTCAACCATGATCCGCTTCCTCCGGGATACGTGCGATAACCTTGATCTCGAACTGGAAGCCGGCGAGCCAGTTGACGCCGACGGCGGTGATGTTGGGGAAGGGCTTTTCGCCCCAATTGGCCTGAAGCACCGGCCAGATCGTGTCGAAATCCGCCTCCGGATCGATCATGAACAGGGTGACGTCCACGGCGTTCGCAAAGCTGCTGCCCGCCGCGCTCAGGATGGCGTTCAGATTGTCGAAGGCAAGCTGGACCTGCGCGGCCAGATCCGGTTCGGGCGAACCGTCCTGACGGGCGCCGACCTGACCCGACACGAACAGAAAGCCTTTCGACCGGACGGCGGGCGAATAGCGATGCTGTTCGTACAGGGCATGGGGGTTCGCCGGATAGACGACGTCGCGATCAGCCATAGATCGCCTCCTTGAAAGGCTTCATGCCGATGCGGCGATAGGTGTCGAGGAAGCGTTCGCCGCTGGTGCGTTCGGCCAGATAGATGTCCGTCACCTTCTCGATCGCGTCGACCACGCCGTCCTCGGAAAAACCGGGGCCGGTGATCTGGCCGAGCGAGGCATCCTCCGCGCCCGATCCGCCGAGCAGCAGCTGGAAATTCTCCACGCCCTTACGGTCCACGCCCAATATGCCGATATGGCCGGCATGATGGTGGCCGCAGGCGTTGATGCAGCCGCTGATTTTCAGCTTCAGCTCGCCCAGTTCCGCCTGACGTTCCGCGTCGGCGAAGCGCTGCGCGATCTTCTGCGCCAGCGGGATCGAGCGGGCGTTGGCGAGCGCGCAATAATCCAGGCCGGGGCAGGCGATGATGTCGGTGATGAGGTCGAGATTGGCTTCGGCCAGACCCGCTTCCTCCAGCTTCTGCCAGATGGCGTACAGGTCCGCCTTCTTCACATGCGGCAGGACGAGATTTTGCGCATGGGTGACGCGCAGTTCGTCGAGCGAATATTGCTCGGCAAGGCTGGCGACCAGGTCGATCTGCTCGGCCGACGCATCGCCCGGAATACCGGTCAGCGGCTTCAGGCTGATATTGACGATGGCATAGCCGGGCTGCTTGTGGGCAGCAACCTGACGGTCGACCCACAAGGCGAAGGCCGGATCGGCGCGGTCGATATCCTCGCTTGCGCCCGCTTCATAGGCGGGATTGGCGAAGAAGGCGCGGATGCGGGCCAGTTCCTCGACCGGCGGGTTGAGGCCGAGGGTCCGCATATGGGCGAACTCTTCCTCGACCTGGCGCTTATAATCCTCGACGCCGATTTCGTGGACCAGGATCTTGATCCGCGCCTTATACTTGTTGTCGCGGCGGCCGTAGCGATTGTACACGCGCAGGCAGGCTTCGAGATAGGAGACGATCTCCTCCTCGGGCACGAAGTCGCGGATCAGCGGGGCGACCATCGGGGTCCGGCCCATGCCGCCACCGGCATAGACTTCCGCGCCGATCACGCCGTCGCGTTCCACCAGCTTCAGGCCGATATCGTGCAGGCGCATCGCCGCGCGGTCGTCGTCGCTGGCGATCACGCAAATCTTGAACTTGCGCGGCAGATAGGTGAATTCCGGGTGGAAGCTCGACCATTGGCGCAGCAGTTCGGCCCAGGGGCGCGGGTCCGCCACTTCGTCGGCGCTGACACCGGCATATTGATCGGAGCTGATATTGCGGATGCAATTGCCGCTGGTCTGGATGGCGTGCATTTCCACCGTGGCCAGTTCGGCCAGGATGTCGGGCGCGTCGGCCAGCTTGATCCAGTTATATTGCAGGTTCTGGCGCGTGGTGAAGTGGCCATAGCCCTTGTCGTACTTCGCCGCGATCTCGCCCAGCTTGCGCATCTGCTTGCCCGACAATGTGCCATAGGGGATGGCCACGCGCAGCATATAGGCGTGCAATTGCAGATAGAGGCCGTTCATCAGCCGCAGCGGCTTGAACTGGTCTTCGGTGAGCGCGCCGGTCAGGCGGCGTTGCACCTGATCGCGAAATTCCTCCACCCGCGCATTCACGATGGACTGGTCGTAGCTGTCATAGCGATACATGGTCAGATCACCCAGTTGCCGGCGTCGGCATCATTCGGTTTCAGGGTCAGGTCGGGGCGCACCGTCGGGCCGAGGGCACGGATGCGGTCCTTGATATGGGCCGGGCGGACACCTTCGTCAGTAACGGTCGCGTCGATCACATAGGCGCCCACGACGCGCAGCGCGGCTTCCTCCGTGCGGGCGAGGTCTGTGCCATGGTCGCCGACATCGGCACTGTCGCCGACCTGCCGCGACCAGCCGTCACCCGCCCACCAGATGACGTCGCCGGTCACCAGGTCATTGCCCGTCAGTATCTTCATTCTACCCTTTTCCCGTTCGGTCCGATCGATGCCGGATCTTCGATATTCAATGTCGTGTCCCGATAGGCCATCAGCACGTCCTGTGCCAGCGCATGCGCGGCGACGTCGCCGACCACGATCAACGCCGGGCTGACCACCTGTTCCCGCACAACCATGTCGCCCAGGTCCGCGAGCAGCGTGCGCAGCGTCCGCATGTCGGCGCGGGTGCCGTTTTCCAGCACCGCCACGGGCAGCGTGGGCGATACACCGTCCGCGATCAGCTTTTCGGCGATGTCGGCAGCGGTCGCAACGCCCATATAGATGACGAGCGTGCGTCCTGTACCCGCCAGCCCGGACCAGTCCTGATCCGTCAGCCCCTTGCACTGGCCAGCGACGAAGCTGACGGCGCTGGATGCGGCGCGATGGGTGAGGGGGAGTTGCGCCGACGCCGCGCTGCCGATCGCGGCGCTGATGCCCGGCACGACCTCCACCGGCACGCCGGCGGCGCGGCAGGCTTCGACTTCCTCGCCACCGCGGCCGAAGATGAAGGGATCGCCGCCCTTCAACCGCACGACATTGCGGTCTTCGCGGGCAAGGTCGACCAGCAGGGCGTTGATAGCCTCCTGCGGCATGGAATGGCGGCTGCGCTGCTTGGCGACGGAAATGAGGTCTGCGTCGGGCGAGGCCAAAGCCAGGATGGAGTCGGACACCAGCCCATCATGCACGATGACATCGGCCGCGCCGATCAGGCGCGCGGCCTTGATCGTCAGCAGGTCCGGATCACCGGGGCCTGCGCCTACGAGATAGACTGTCGAGGGTGCTGTATCAGCCATGATGGCCAGATGGCGAAAGCGCGCCTGTAGTTCAATTCAGAATGGGTATGCAGGGGATTAGGAAATGTTTTTGCGCCCGGTTCTTGCACCACCTTCTTGCGCCAGGTCCGGCGTCAATCGCCCATCACGCTGACGTCGATATCCTTGAGGCCCACGCCGATGGAGGCGCGCGGCGTCTCGATCTCCGCCGAAACGACCGGATAGGCGCAATAGTCGGCGGCATAATAGGCGCTGGGCCGGTGATTGCCCGATATGCCGGTGCCGCCGAACGGGGCGGAGGAAGACGCGCCGTTGGTCGGGCGGTTCCAGTTGACGAGACCGGCGCGGATATTGGCCCAGAATTGATTATATTGTTCGGGCGACCCGCCGATCAGCGAAGCGGACAGGCCGTAGCGCGTATTATTGGCCTCCGCGATGGCATCGCCGAAATCCGACACGCGGATCACTTGCAGCAGCGGACCGAACAGTTCGACGTCGGGCCGCTCCTTCATGGCGGTGACGTCGATGATGGCGGGCGACAGGAAGGGCAGGCCCTTGTGCGGGCGGACCATATGCTTGATCGGCTTGCCGCCGTTGCTCATCAGATAGAGGAAGCTTTCGGTCAGCCCGTCGGCCGCCTGATTGTCTATGACCGGTCCCATATAGGGAGCAGGGTCGGCATGGGGATGATCGACGATCAGCCGGTCGGCCAGCTTCTTGATCTCGCCCACCAGCTTGTCGGCGATGCTGTCACGCACGATCAGGCGGCTGGCGGCGGTGCAGCGTTGACCGCTGGTCATGAAGGCGGATTGCACAACCAAAGTGGCCGCGGCGCTGATTTCGGGCGTGTCCCAGACGATGACCGGGTTGTTGCCGCCCATTTCGAGCGCGAGGATCTTGGAAGGCTGGGCTGCGAATTGCCGGTTGATCGCGATGCCGGTCTGCGCCGATCCGGTGAAAAGGATGCCGCTGATATCGGGATGGGCGGCCAGCGCCTTGCCCGTTTCGGCCGTGCCGATCAGCAGGCGGACGACGTCCACAGGCACGCCGGCCTCATGATAGAGTTTGACCAGATATTCGCCGACCGCCGGGGTCTTTTCGGACGGTTTGAATATCACGGCATTGCCGGCCAGCAGGGCGGGGATGATGTGGCCGTTGGGCAGATGCGCGGGAAAATTATAGGGGCCAAGCACCGCCATGACGCCATGGGGCTTGTGCCGCACCGACTGGCGCGCGCCCAGCGCCGCTTCCAGCCGGCGTTGTCCGGTGCGTTCGGAATAGGCGGCGACGCTGACGTCGACCTTTCCCATGACGGCGGCGACTTCGTTGCGGGCGTCCCACAAAGGCTTGCCGGTTTCGCGGGCGATCAGGTCCGCCAGCGCATCCTCATGCTTGCGCACGACATTGACGAAGCGGCGCAGCGTTTCGATGCGATAGGCGATTGGCTGGGCCGCCCATCTGGGCCAGGCGGCGCGGGCGCGGGCGACCTCTGCATCGACGTCGCCGGGTTCACCCTGCCAGAGCAGGGTGCCGGTGGCAGGTTCATGGGATGTGAGCGGCGCGACCATTTGGGGAACGGTATGGCGGAAATTGGTTAACGAAAAGGTGGCAATGGCAGGATGGCGCAAAGCGCCCTTCATTCCGGCGGCGGGAGGTCGTCGGCCATCAACCACATTTCAGCGGGCAGGCGCGAACTGAAGGCCGCGACTTCCGACCCGCGCAGCCGTTCGCGCAGCCATCGCTTCGACGATGGTCCAGGCGTCAGGATCGCGACCTGGTCGCCGGGCTGATAGGTGCGGTGGCATTCGTCCAGAATATGGTCGTTTATGCCCATATCATCGGTGCACGCGCTGCTCAGGTCCGACAGGACACGTATGGGATCGCCGTTTCGGCGCCTGCTCGCGACGATTTCGCGTAGCGCCGCGAAATGTTCGTCGATTTCTGCGCGGGTCCAGTCGCCGGACGATCGGACGGTGATGATCCCGTCCGGATCAGACAAATCACGCTCGATCATGGTCCCACCAAAATTGCATAATCTTCGATGGACTAACCCGCTTTGGTCTTCGCGTCATTAACATCGGTTCTTTACCCTGGTTATTTTCCGGGCGCGCCGGCGCCTTGCATGGCATCGCCCATGCGCCGGATCGCGGCAACCTTTGCCTGGAGCGGGGTCCAGTCGTCGTCCCTGTCGATCGCGCTCCAGATCGCCTCCACTTCGTCGATGTGCATGGAACAGGGGGCCTGGTCGGTCCAATAGGCATGATCCTTCGCGCCGGACACGGGCGTGAAATCGGCGAGCGCCATGTGCAAGGGGGCCCAGGCCGCGTCGGCATAGGCCGCGCCGTCGCGGGCTGCGCCCCCGCGCCAGTCGTGAAAGAAGCTGTCGATCGGGGTGCCGGTCGTCACCATGGCGCGGACGGCGGCCTCGATCATCGGGCCGGGATCGGCGCCGGGCTCCACGCCCAGCCGCCAGCAGAATCGGCGCTGCATCGCCTGCGCATACAGGTTCGGAAAGCGCTCCAGCTCTGCGATCAGCGGCGGCGCATCGGTCAGCGCGCGCAAGGATATGGCCAGTTGCGCCACGTCCCAATGGATTGCTTCGGCCTGTCGCCCGAAGGCGTAGAGGCCCTGATGGTCGAAATAGGCGGCGGTGAAATTGGCGTCCCAGAGCGGGGTGAAGCGCCATGGGCCATAGTCGAAACTCTCACCCGTCACGTTGATATTGTCGCTGTTCAGTACGCCATGGACGAAGCCCGCCACCATGTAGCTGGCGGCAAGGTCGGCGGTGCGCTCCGCCACATGGCCCAGCAATTGCGCCGGCGGATTGTCACCGGGCGCCTCTTCATACAGGCGGGTGAGGGCGTAGTCGGTCAGCTTTTCCAGCAGCGCCTTGTCTTCATGGAAAGCCGCGCGCTGGAAGGAACCGATGCGGATATGCGAATGGCTGAGGCGCACCATCGCCGCGCCACGCGTGGGGGATGGCTCGTCATTGCGATCCAGCGCCTCGCCCGTTTCGATGATGGAGAAGGTCTTGGACGTGTTGACGCCCAGCGCCTCCAGCATTTCAGTCGCCAATATCTCGCGCACGCCCCCCTTGAGCGTCAGTCGCCCATCGCCGAAACGGCTATAGGGTGTCTGGCCCGATCCCTTGGTGCCCAGGTCCAGCAACCGGTCCCGATCGTCGCGCAATTGCGCGAACAGGAAGCCGCGCCCGTCGCCGATATCGGGATTATAATGGCGGAATTGATGGCCATGATAGCGCAGCGCCAGCGGCCGGGGCAGGCTGCCTTCCAGCGGCGCGAAGCGGCCGAAATGGGCGATCCATGCCTCATCGCTCAGCCCATCCAGCCCGACCGAGGCGGCGGCCCGGTCGTTGCGATAGCGCAGGATCGTCTGCGGAAAGTCCGCCGCCGCGACCGGTGCGGCGATGTCCGGCATCAGTGCGTCGATTTCGGTGGCGGGGCGATATTTGGCGGCTTGCGGCATCTGGATCATATGGCGATATGGGGGAAGGTCACCTGAAGGATCAAGCTTGAGCGGCTATAAGGACGGATATTGGTGGTCGCCCGATGGACTTCGGCTCCATTATCGCGACTATGAAGGCGGCGACGATGGCCGTCCGCCCTTGCTCTGCCTGCCGGGGCTGACACGCAATGCGCGCGATTTCGAGCCGCTGGCGGGGCGGTTGGCGGGGGAGTGGCGGCTGATCTGCCCGGACATGCGCGGCCGCGCCGAAAGCGCCTATGCCAAGGACGCGATGACCTATGTCCCGCTGACCTATTTGCAGGATATCAGCCGCTTGCTCGCCGATCTGGCCATCACCCGATTCGTTGCGGTGGGGACGTCGCTGGGCGGGATCATCACCATGCTGATCGCCGCGACCCACAAGGAATGGCTGGCCGGCGCGCTGCTCAACGATGTCGGTCCGGCGCTGGATGAAGGCGGGCTGGACCGTATCCGATCCTATGTCGGCGTCGGGCAGTCGCACCCCACCTGGGTTCATGCCGCGCGCGCGCTGGCGGAGGCCAATGCGGACGTCTATCCCGGTTATGATCTGGAACAATGGCTGGCCATGGCCAAGCGGCTCTATCGGCTGAACAGCGGCGGTCGCGTCGTGCTGGATTATGACATGAAGATCGCCGAGCCGATCCGCGCCATGGGCAGCGAAGCGGGCGTCGATATGTGGCCGGTGATGCAGGCGTTTCAAGGCATTCCGACGCTGTTGCTGCGGGGCGAGCGATCCGATCTGCTGTCGGCTGCGTCGGCGCAGCGTATGGCGGACGGGATCGGTGCGACCGCCGAACTCGTCGCCGTGCCGGGCGTAGGCCATGCGCCGGCGCTGGATGAACCGGAAAGCGTCGCGGCGATCGACCGTCTGCTGACGCGGGTGCTGCATGGATAGACCGCCCCATATCCTGCATGTCCATGGCAGCTTCACGCTGGGCGGCAAGGAGGCGCGGGCGGTGCGCCTGATGAACATCTGGGGCGACAAGGCGCGGCACAGTATCGCCAGCGCCGACCCGCAGGCGATGAGCGCCCGCGATGCGATCGATCCGTCGGTCAGGGTGGACTATCCCGATGGCCCGTCCTTTGCCGGCAAGCCGGGGCTGGCGCGCTATCGGGTCATCACCGCTTTCCTCAAGCAGTTCGACCTTGTCCTCACCTATAATTGGGGATCGATGGACGCGGTCATGGCGCACCGGCTGGCGGGGGCATCGGCCGGCCTTCCACCGCTGATCCATCATGAGGATGGCTTCAACGCGGACGAAACCAACGGGCTGAAGACCAAGCGGAACCTGTTTCGCCGGCTCGCGCTGCACCGCGCGCATGCCATGGTGGTGCCGTCGGTCCGGCTGGAGGGGATTGCCCGGTCGGTGTGGAAACAGCCGGCGGAACGGCTGCACCTGATCCGCAACGGGATCGACGTCGATCGCTATGGCGAGGCGCCAGCGCCCGATGCGATCCCCGGCCTCGTTCGCTCGCCTGGCAAGCTGCTGGTCGGTACGCTGGCAGGGCTGCGCGCGGTCAAGAATATCCCGCGTCTGGTTCGTGCCGTTGCCGCGCACAAGGATCGGTTGCAACTGGTGGTGGTGGGCGAGGGGCCGGAGCGCGAGGCGATCCTGACGGAAGCGGCGGCCCATGGCATGGATGACATCCATATGGCGGGCTTCATGGATCGGCCCTGGCGCTTCGTCGGCCTGTTCGATATTTTCGCCTTGTCGTCAGACAGCGAGCAATTCCCCATTTCGCTGGTGGAGGCGATGGCGGCCGGCGTACCGGCAGCGTCCATGGATGTGGGGGACGTCGCCAACATGGTCGCGCCGGAAAATCGCCCCTTCGTCGTGGGGGATGAGCAGGCACTGGCCGACGCGCTGGGCGTGCTGGCGGGCGACGCCGATCTGCGCGCCCGGCTGGGCATGGCCAACCGCCAGCGTGCGACGCGCGACTATGCGGAAGCCGACATGGTAAATGCTTATGCACAGCTGTACGGCGAGGCTCTGGCCAGCCCCATGATTTTGCGCTAGGGCGCCCGCAATTCGTCATAGACAGCCAAAGCTGCTATAGGGTCGCTTTTTACCCGGTCGAGGGGGCCGGGGCATGTGCAGGAGATGTCGTTGTTCAAGGGGTTGAAGCCCATCGTCTATGGTGGCCGTGAAGTGTGGCCGATCGTGGAGGGCGGCAAGGGCGTTGCCGTATCCAACCATAGCAGCTCCGGCGCCTGGGCGGCGGCTGGCGGCATCGGCACCGTGTCGGCGGTAAACGCGGACAGCTATGACAGCTTCGGCAATGTCATCCCTCAACTCTATCACGGCCGCACGCGTCGTGACCGGCACGAAGAATTGATCGCCTATGCCATCGACGGCGCCGTCGAGCAGGTGAAGCGCGCGTTCGAGATTGCCGGCGGCAAGGGTGCGATCAACATCAACGTCCTGTGGGAAATGGGCGGCGCGCAGCGGGTGCTGCACGGCGTGCTGGACAAGACGCGCGGCATGGTGGCGGGCGTCACCTGCGGCGCGGGCATGCCCTATAAGCTGAGCGAAATCGCGGCATCCTACAATGTCAGCTATCTGCCCATCGTGTCCTCCGGCCGCGCTTTCCGCGCGCTGTGGAAGCGTGCCTATTCCAAGGCGGCGGAATGGCTGGCGGCGGTGGTCTATGAAGATCCCTGGCTGGCGGGCGGTCATAACGGCCTGTCCAACGCCGAAGATCCGCGCGCGCCGCAAGACCCCTATCCCCGCGTCCGCGACCTGCGCGCCACCATGCGCGAAGGCGGCATTTCAGACGATGTGCCGATCGTGATGGCCGGCGGCGTCTGGGCGCTCAAGGACTGGAACGACTGGATCGACAATCCCGAGCTGGGATCGATCATGTTCCAGTTCGGCACCCGCCCGCTGTTGACGCAGGAAAGCCCGATCCCGCAGGATTGGAAGGACCGGCTGATGCAGCTGGAGCCGGGCGACGTGCTGCTGCACAAATTTTCGCCCACCGGCTTTTACAGCTCGGCGATCCGCAATCCCTTCCTGCGCTCGCTGGAAGGGCGTTCGGACCGGCAGATCCCGTTCAGCACCGAACAGGCGGGCGACCATACCCACCAGTTGGATGTTGGCGTGAAGGGCAAGAATTTCTGGGTGACGCTGGGCGACCTTCAGCGTGCGCGCGAATGGTTCGGGGCCGGGTTCACCTCCGCGCTCAAGACGCCGGACAACACACTGGTCTTCGTCACCGAAGAAGAGAAAGCGGAAATCCGCAAGGACCAGACCGACTGCATGGGCTGCCTGTCGCAGTGCAGCTTCTCCAGCTGGATGGACAGCGAAACCAATTCGACCGGGCGTCTGGCCGATCCGCGCAGCTTCTGCATTCAGAAGTCGTTGCAGGAATCGGTCCATGGCGGCGACCTGGACAAGAATCTGCTGTTCGCCGGCCATGCCGCCTATCGGTTCAAGCAGGATCCTTTCTATTCGAACGGGTTCGTGCCGACCGTGAAGCAGCTGGTCGACCGCATCCTGACGGGCGACTGACGGTGGCGGACCTTCCGGGGCTGGCGGTGCTGCACTATGGCGCTGCCGATTTCGATATCGTGCGGTCGGGGCAGTTCGTGCTTTGTGCCGTGTCGGGCGCGCGGATCGACCTGCATGACCTGAAATATTGGAGCGCCGAATTTCAGGAGGCCTATCGCGGTCCGCAGGAATCGACTCGGGCCTTCCTGGAGCATCGCGGGCCCGACTTTCGGTAAAATAACAGCCGTTATCGTTCGCAATAAGCGCGTAAGGTCACGGAACGATCGTTCAAGGGGCGGTGAATGTCGGTTCACCGCCCTTTTCATGCGTCCCATCGTAACTTTCCTATTCCGACGCGGTAAAAACTGATGTAATCTTTCCTCAGAGGCGACGCAGATCGCCCCATTTGGAAGGATGTTATCTGATGTCTCGTATCGACGTCTTTGGTGATCGTATTTGCATCGTGTCGAGCCTGCTGATCGTAGGCTGGTTCCTTTACAGCACGATCTTCTGATCCCGACCCGGCCGATGGTCGCCTGACGCAGGCGTCCGACATCTGCGTGGTCAACATGCCATATCCGGGCATGGCGATGGCGCGTCTTCGTCGATATTTCATGCATAGGAGGGCTGATGTTCAGCCATGTCATGGTCGGCGCCAACGATATGGCGGCGTCGAAAGCCTTTTACGACGCGACCTTCGGCGCGATCGGTGCCAAGCCCGGCTTCTTCGATGACAAGGGGCGGGCCATCTATCTTCATGACGGCGCGCTGTTTATCGTGACGACGCCGATCGACGGGGCACCGGCCTGTCATGCCAATGGTGGGACCATCGGTTTCAAGATGGCGTCGCCGCAAGAGGCGGATGCCTGGCATGCGGCGGGTGTGGCAGCGGGCGGGACTGCCTGCGAAGACCCGCCAGGCGTGCGCGAAGGCGGGTTCGGCAAGCTCTATCTTGCCTATCTGCGCGATCCGGCCGGCAACAAGCTATGCGCCCTGCATCGGATCGCCTGACCGTCTGACCCGATCCGGCAGGCAAGTAGGGCTGGAGACGGCCCAAGCAAAGCTATGTCGATTTTCTCGACTCAATCGGTAGACATAGCCGCGAGCATTGCGCTCCGCGGCTTTTGAAGGATGTCAGCTTGCTCCGCGTCACCAACGGCTAAAGCGCACGGTGCCGAAGCGACCACGCCAGGTTTCGTGTTCCCTTGCAAAGGAGAAGACGATGACCCGCACGACCCAAAACCGCCGCCAGTCCCGGATCACTCAGCCGGATGCCGTTTATCTTCCCCATAGCAGCTGGACGCGCGTCGAGCGCAAGCCGGCCGCGAACAAGACGATCGCGCCGGCCGATTTCTGGGCGCGGCTGGGGCTTTAACCGTCCAGCCCGTTGACCGGAACAGCCGCGACCCCCTCCGCTTCGAAACTGGCGATGGGGTAGGCGCAATAGTCGGCGGCGTAATAGGCGCTGGGGCGATGATTGCCCGACGCGCCCAGGCCACCGAAGGGCATGTTGCCTGCCGCGCCGGTGGTCGGCCGGTTGCGGTTGACGACGCCGGCGCGGCTTTCCTCGACCACGCGCTGCCATAGCGCTTCATCCTGCGAGATGAGGCCGGCCGACAGGCCGAAGTTGGTGGCGTTGGCGGCAGCGATCGCGGCGTCGAAGTCTGGCACGCGGATGACGGTCAGCACGGGCGCGAAAATCTCCGCGTCGGGGGCCGTCACGCCGGTCATGTCCAGTATGGCCGGCGTAACAAACGCGGCGCTACGATCGGCTACCCCTTCAAAGGGGCGGATGGTGCGTGCCCCGCGCGCAATCAGGTCGCTGACGGCGCGATGAGAGGCTGCTGCCGCCTGATCCGATATGAGTGGCCCCATGAAGGCGTCACCCGTTTCGTTCCAGGCGGCGATCGGCAAGCGTGCGGCCAGGGCGGCGGTCGCCTCCACGATGGCATCGCCGGTCGCGCCCTGCGGTACGATCAGGCGGCGGGCGCAGGAGCAGCGCTGACCGGTGGTGATGAAGGCCGAATTGACGATGATCGATGCGGCAGCATCCGGACTGTCCCAGGCGATCAGCGGATTATTGCCGCCCAGTTCCAGCGCCATGACGACATGGGGGCGATCGACCAGCGCGCGGCGCAATGCCGCCCCCGCGCCCGCCGATCCGGTGAAGAGCAGGCCGTCAATATCGCCTGCGACCAGCGCTTCGCCGGTCGAACGGCCGCCCTGTACCACCGTCAACAGACCATCGGGCAGGCCCGCCGCCGTCCAGGCATCGGCCATGGCCGCACCGGTGGCCGGCGTGATTTCGGACGGTTTGAAGACGATGGCGTTGCCAGCGATCAGCGCCGGGACGATATGGCCGTTGGGCAGGTGGCCGGGGAAATTATAGGGGCCAAGCACCGCCATCACGCCATGGCCGCGATGGCGCAAGATCGCGCGGCCGAAGGGCATGTCGGCGGAGCGTTCGCCGGTGCGTTCGGCATGTGCCTTGATCGATACATCGACCTTGGCGATCATCGACCCGATTTCGGCGTCGCTTTCCCAGAGCAGCTTGCCCGTTTCGCGCGAGATGAGTTCGGCCAGCGCGGCGCGGCGTTCGCCCAGCACGGCGGCATAGCGGCGGGCGACCGCGATGCGATCATCGACCGGCAGTGCGCGCCAGCCGGGCAGCGCGGTACGCGCGGCGGCGATGGCAAGATGGCAATCATCCGCGCTCGCGACCGGGCCTTCCCAGATGAGTTCGCGCGAGGCCGGATCGAAGGACTGTAGCATGGCGTTCACCGGTTCGCTCCGTTTTGGGCACTGGTCATGGCGAATATGCCGGTGGCGTTGCCGGTGTCGAAGGCCAGGTCGAGCCGGCCCGTTTCCGGATCGATATCGCGGCTGATAAATTCGTAGAAGGAGCCGGGCACCTGTCGCCATTCGCCGTCGGCGAAGGGGCGCTCTACGCTGTCGGCGCGGAAAGCGGTCTGGCGCACGCGGCCGGTGGCGGAGATTTCCAGCTTCGCCTTCATCGGCCTGTCTTCCGCCTTCAATCGCTCAGCCAGCGCCGCGACATCCGCGACCCGGTCGGTGGCATGGTTGAAGCCATTGCCTTCGGTCGCGATCCAGGCGGCTTCGTTGGAGCGGGAGAGGAGCAGTTGATAATCCTCGAAAGCGGGCGGTTCATGCTGGCGGTCGAAAGCGGAGAGGATCACAGGGAGGGCAGCGATGGCGACAGCGAGTTGGACAGGTATGTCGCGTGCATATTGCGCCAGCAGGGCCTTGGTCGGTTCGTCTAGCGGGTCGCGGCTGGTGCCGAAGATACGGGCGGCGGCGTCGGCAAATTCATCGTCGAAACGATCGACATGCAGTTCGGACAGGAAGAATTGCGGGATCGCTTCGGGGAAGTCCCGGTGGCGATAGGCGCGTCCGGTCATGCGCAGGCGGTCGAGTGGATAGAGCGCGGCCATCTCGTACCCCAGAGGCAGGAAGATGCGGGTGAAGGCATCTTCGCCACCCGGAAGCGCGCCGGTCGGGCCGGCCGGGAAGCGGATGGAGCGCAGCGCGCCATGGTCGAACACCACCTTGCCGCCGCGGGCCAGCGTGTCGGCGACATAGGCGTCGCCGCTCGGCACCCGGCGCAGCAGATCGTCGAACAGGGCGACGTTCATGGCCATGGCGAAGGCGGCGCGGGAGACGGTATCGCCGCGCTGTGCCAACAGGGCTGGGTCGATCGCCAGCATGTCCAGCGTCTGCCGGCCAGTCTCCTCGCCCAGCGTTGCTATGACCAGTGTCTCTATCGTACCCATATTCTCATTCGACATGATATGCTCCGGATGACATCACCCTTATCGCAGGATATGCGGGATATTCAAAATGGCGACCTGTCATCTGTTGATGCGAGTTTGGAATGAATGGTGCGCGTAGATATCTGCCGCCGACGCAGGCGCTGATCGCGTTCGAGGCGGCCGTGCGGCATGGCGGCTTTTCCCGCGCGGGTGAGGAAATCGGCCTGACCCAGAGCGCGGTCAGTCGGCAGATTGCGCAGCTGGAGGATATGTTGCAGACGCCCCTGTTCGATCGGATCGGGCGTCGGGTGCGATTGAATGAAGCGGGGCGAGCCTATGCCGACGAGTTGTTGCCGGCGCTCGACGCCATCCGCCGGGCGACGGCGCGGGTGTCGGCGCGGCCATCCCAGACGGCCTTGCGTGTCGCGACCTTGCCCAGTTTCGGCATGCGTTGGCTGGCGCCGCGCCTGCCGCAATTGACGGCGCGGCATCCCGACCTGGTGATCGACTTTGCCGCCCGGTCGCAGCCCTTCGATTTCGGGCATGAGGATTTCGATGCGGCTGTCCATTTCGGTGTCGCGGCCGATTGGCCCGGCGTGGCGATGGACTTTCTGTTTCGTGAGGAGGCGGTGCCGGTCTGTTCGCCGGCCTGGCTGGCGGCGCACCCGCTGCGTGAGCCGGCCGACCTGCTGCATGCGCCGTTGCTCAGCCAGATATCGCGGCGCGATGCCTGGGCGCGCTGGCTGACGATGGCGGGCGTGGATGCGGGCGGATTGGCGCAGGGGCCGGCCTATGAGCATTTCCTGATGCTGGCGCAGGCCTGCGCGGCCGGGGTCGGGGTGGCGCTGATCCCCAGCTTCCTCATTCGGCCGGAGTTGGAGGCGGGGACGCTGGTCATCCCCTTCGCCCGGCCGCTATCCACCGAGCAGGCCTATTATCTGGTCTATCCGACAGGCGCGCTGGGGGCGGGGCCGCTGGCGCAGTTCCGCGACTGGATGGTGGAGCAGGCGCGGGTGAGGGAGTGATAAAACCCGTTCGTCCTGAGTAGGGGCTGAGCCCTTCGATACGCCGCTTCGACTTCGCTCAGCGGCTACTCAGGGCGAACGGGTTGTTTTGAGGAAAGGTGAACTGAAAGCCCCCTACATCTTCTTGGGCATGCAGTCGCCGCCGGCGGCCTTGATCGCGCCGCAGAGGCGGGTGGCGTCGCTGCTGCTGGCGATGGGGCCGGCCTGAAGCCGAGTCACGGCGCCGGCTTTCACCAGATAGGGCTGATAGGCGGACAGGCCGCCCACCTTGCGGCTAAGCTGAGTCCACAAAGCACGGGCGCGGGCGTCTTCACTGAAGGCGCCGAGCTGGACGCGCCATCCGCCCGATGCGGCCGGAGCCGGCGTGGCGGCGGCCTGACGGACGGGGGTGGGCGTGGGCGCGGCGGGCGCCGGTTTCGGCTTGGCCGCCGCAACCTGCACCGGCGGCTTGGCCGGGGCGGGGATCGGTTTGGGTGCCTGTGGAATGCTGGTCGAGGGCGGGAGTTCGGCGGTACGGACCGCCGATCCGCTGCGCGCGGGCGCAGGGGCGGGCGTCGCTACGGCGAGTGCGGCGTTGTTATCGCCCTTTTCCATGCCGGCGGCCATGGCCAGTCCCTGCTTGCGCTGATCCTCCGGAATATATTTGTCCATCTGCTCAAGGCTGGTCGCGGCCTGCGGCAGGCCGGACGCGGAAGCGCGGGTCATCAGCGCATAGGCGCGGACCCAATCCTTGCCGATCGTGTCTCCGTTGAACAGGGTGGTGCCCACGATATATTGGGCGCGGGCTTCACCGCGCATGGACGCGCGTTGCAGATAGGGCATGGCGGCGGCGCGGTCGCCCTGCTGGAACATCAGCAGGCCGAGATTATCTTCGGCGCGCATATGCCCCTGCGCCGCGGCCTTGCGATACCAGTCGATCGCGGTGTTGACGTCGGGCTGCACGCCGCGACCCAGCTTATAGGCCTGACCCAGGTTGAACTGCGCATCGGGATCGCCGGATTGGGCGAGGGGGCGCCATTCGGCGATCGCCTTGGCATAATCGCCCTGCTGCCAGGCGTCGACGCCGGTTTTCACGTCCGCCTGCGCAGGCAAAGTCATACCCAGCATCGCGGCCAGCGCTGCCATTCCCAACACATGCTTCATATGCACAGGCTCCAGTGCGAAAGAATAATTGACGACCGCAATGGCGAAATAAGGTTAAGCTGTTGTTAGCGTAACGGCAAAAGACTGGATAGCGACTTCACCATGGCGGGGCGTGCCGGCCATGAAGTTTCGCGCGTAATTAACCAATTTTTAGCGGCAGTCGTGCCAATCCCTTCCGGAACTGGATTTTCCTGGGGGGAATAGGTGCGGATTTTGGCAATGGCTTCGCAAAAGGGCGGATCGGGCAAGACGACCCTGTCGGGTCATCTGGCCGTGCAGGCGCAGCGTGCCGGCGCCGGCCCGGTGGTCCTGATCGATATCGATCCGCAGGGATCGCTCGCCGACTGGTGGAACGAGCGCGAGGCGGAATTTCCCGCCTTTGCCCAGACCACCGTCGCACGTCTGGCTGCCGACCTGGAAATCCTGCGTCAGCAGGGTTTCAAGCTGGCCGTCATCGACACGCCGCCTGCCATCACCATGGCGATCCAGAGCGTGATTTCCGTGGCCGAACTGATCGTCGTGCCGACCCGCCCCAGCCCGCACGACCTGCGTGCCGTGGGCGCCACGGTCGACCTGTGCGAACGGGCCGGCAAGCCGCTGATCTTCGTCGTCAACGCCGCCACGCCCAAGGCGCGCATCACGTCGGAGGCCGCCGTCGCCCTGTCACAACATGGCACTGTGGCGCCGGTGACGCTGCATCACCGCACCGATTTCGCCGCGTCGATGATCGACGGGCGTACCGTGATGGAGGTCGATCCCAAGGGCCGCTCCGCCGCGGAGGTGGAGGCGCTCTGGTCCTATGTGTCGGATCGGCTGGAGAAGAATTTCCGCCGCACGGTCTTTTCCGTGCCCCAGGGCAGTGTCGGTACCCTGGGTGCCGCGCGTCCCGCCGGTGGTGGCTTCGGCCGCCGCGTGAGCCAGTAAGGGAGGACGCAAAGATGGCCGAACCCAAACCGCTCGCGTCGCTGACATCCGGCCTGCTGGCCCGCAAGGGTGCGGCCCAGCCGGCGATGCGCCGCCCCATGCTCGGCTTTGGCCGGGCGCAGATGGCCGCCGTGCAGCAGGACGATCTGGGCTGGAACGACATGGGCTTCGATGTGGAGCCGGTCTATGAACCCGTCGAGGAGCCAGCCGCACCGATCGGCCTGACGCCGATGACGCCGGTCATACCCGTGCCGCCGGTGGTGGAGGAGCGCAAGGCGCTGGCCAAGCGGCTGGCCGCCAAACCGGTGAAGGCGAAGGCTGAAAAGGTCGTGGTCGAGCAGGCTGCGCCGATCGCTGCGCCCGTCGGCAAACGCAAGGCGGCCTTTACGCTGCGCCTGGATGCGCAGCGGCACCTGAAGCTGCGCCTCGCCTGCGCGATTACGGGCCGTTCGGCCCAGCAGATCGTGACGAAGGCGCTGGACGATTTTCTCAATGACCTGCCGGAGATCGACCGGCTGACTCAGCAGCTGCCGCATATGCGCGACGGCCAGTGAACGAAGGGTGGGTAAGATCATGAAACGCACGACATTCGGAAAGGCGGCCCTGTCATCCCTGCTGGTCGCCACCACCATGGTCGGTTGCACCGGCGCGGCATTCCGCCCGTCTGCGTCGGCCGTTCAGCAAAAGGGTGATCCGGGCAAGCTGGCCATTGCCGCCGAAAAGGCGCTGGCTGACCGTAACGGGAACAAGGCTGTGGAAGCGGCCGAAGCGGCGGTGCAGTTGCAGCCGCAAAATGCAGCCTATCGCCAGATTCTCGGCCGCGCCTATGTGTTGGCCGGTCGCTTTGCGTCGGCGCAAACGGCGCTGAGCGATGCGATAAGCCTGGGCAATACGGATGCCAGCACCATCGTCAGCCTGGCGCTGGTGCAGGTGGCGCAGGGGCGTGCCGACGATGCGCGCAGCCTGTTGGTTGCCCATGCCGATACCGTGCCGGCCAGCGATTATGGTCTGGCGATGGCGATGGCGGGCGATCCGGCCGAGGGCGTGCGGATCTTGTCCGAAGCGATCCATGATCCGTCCGCAACCGTGCGCACGCGCCAGAATCTGGCCTATGCCTATGCGCTGGGCGGCCGCTGGAAGGATGCCCGCATGATCGTGGGCATGGACATGGCCGCGCTGGACGCGAACAAGCGTATTTCCGATTGGGCGCAAATGGCCGAGCCGTCGCTGGCGCCGATGCGTGTCGCCGCGCTGATGGGTGTTACGATCAACGCAGCGGACGCCGGCCAGCCGGTCGCATTGGCGCTGGCGCCCGCCGCCGCTGATGCGCCGGTGCAGATGGCGGAGGCAGCGCCGGAAGCTGTGCCTGTGCCGGCTGCTGAGCCGGCCGTGCCGGTCCAGGTGGTGCAGGCTGCTTCGGTGTCTCAGCCGTCGGTCGCGGCCGCACCGATCATCAAGGCGTCGGCCAAGCCGGTGCGCGTTGCTGCGCGCGATTTCATCGTCGAGGATCATAACGCGCCCAAGGGCCGCGCCAAGACGTCGTCAGCGCAATATGCCGTCGCCGCGCCGGTCGCACGGATGCAGCAGGCCGCCTTCATCAAGCCGGTCGCCACTGGCGCCAGCAATTGGGTGGTGCAGTTGGGCGCCTATGACAATGCGGCGATCGCCAAGGAAAAATGGCAGGGCATGGCCGGGCGTAGCAGCACGCTGGCGGCTTTCCCGGTGTTGACCAGCCAGGCGACGGTGAATGGCAAGGCCTATCACCGCCTGGCCATCAGCGGCTTTGGCAGCCGGGCGGATGCGATGGTGGCGTGCCGGACGATCCGTGCCCAGCATGGCCAGTGTTTCGTGCGGGAAGGTGCCGCTGGTGCCACGCCGCAGCGCTGGGCCGTGGCCAGCCGAGGGCGCCAGTTCGCATCGCGCTGATTTGATCTCCCAAGCGTGACCTATAAAACGCGCGGGGCCTTCGGGCTTCGCGCGTTTTTTTATTGGGCGTGACTGGAGGTGCGGCGGCGAGGGCCGGGTGCTGCGTATGTCGATGCTGGTGGAAAAGGTGGCTCCCCGAGTAGGATTCGAACCTACGGCCATTCGATTAACAGTCGAATGCTCTACCGCTGAGCTATCGGGGAACAGCCGGCTTTCGCCGGGCAGGCCGCGCCTATGCCTTGGCCCGACAGGAATGGCAAGGGCCTTAAATGGTTAAATTCGCAAAAAATTCCACGCGAAAGCAAGACGATGGAATGGGGGTGCTGGGATGAGCTGCCTTGCATTGTCGAAGGCGCCGGACATGTCAGGAGGCCGGAAGCTGTGTCCGGAAAAATGTGGCTCCCCGAGTAGGATTCGAACCTACGGCCATTCGATTAACAGTCGAATGCTCTACCGCTGAGCTATCGGGGAGCAACCCGCTTCCGCTGGGCAGGCCGCGCCTATAGCAGCGGTTTTCCGAATATGGCAAGCGCCAAATGACGGAATTTTTACGCGATGAATTGTTCCGCGGCGATGCGGTCGTCCAGCGTATGTTCGGGATCGAACAACAGGGTCAGCGGCGTCGCACGGTCGATGCCGATTTCCACCTGCGCGACATCGCGCACTTCACGCTGGTCGGCCACCGCGCTGACCGGCCGCTTGACCGGATCGAGCACGGTGAAGCGGATGGCGGTATTTTCCGGCAGGATCGCGCCGCGCCAGCGACGCGGGCGAAAGGGGCTGATCGGGGTGAGCGCGACGAGGCCCGAGCCGAGCGGCAGGATCGGGCCGTGAGCGGACAGATTATAGGCGGTGGAGCCGGCCGGCGTCGCCACCAGCACGCCGTCGCACACCAGTTCGGGCAGGACGGGGCGGCCATTAACCTGCACCTCCAGCTTGGCGGTCTGGCGGGTTTCGCGCAGCAAGGACACTTCGTTGATGGCGGGGATGGAGAAACGTTCGCCATCCACCGTGTCGACGGTCATCCGCAGCGGATTGACCTTGAAGCTCTTGGCCTTTTCCAGTCGCTGGTCCAGCCGTTCCAGCCGCCATTCGTTCATCAGGAAGCCGACGGTGCCCAGGTTCATGCCGAAGATCGGGATGATCCGCCGCGCTTCCAGCATGGAATGGAGCGTCTGGAGCATGAAGCCGTCGCCGCCCAGGGCGATGATCATGTCGGCCTGTTCGAACGGGACGAAATCATAGGCGGCGCGGAGCCGCTCTTCCGCCGCGCGGGCCGCTTGCGTGGGGGACGCGACCAGTGCGCGCCGTGGTTCGCTGTTCATCCGCCGGTGACGCTCATATGCCGTTGTGTGGCGGCGCTCATGCCGGCGCCGATGCGGAAGTCGTGGGCGGCGGGCTTCAATCGCAGCGCCCGGTCGATCAGCGGGTGCACGGCAGCAACGCCCTGTTCGCGCAAGGCGGTCTTGAAATCGACATGGTCTTCATGACCCAGGCACATGAAGATCTTGCCCTCGCACGTCATGCGGATGCGGTTGCAGTCGGCGCAGAAATTCTGCGTCAACGGGGTGATGAGGCCGAGCCGGATGTCCATGCCCTCCACGGCGTGATAGCGGGCGGGGCCGCCGGTGCGGTGGGCGAGCGGGGTAAGTGCATGCTGCGCGCGAATCATGTCGGCCACCTGCGTCAGGGGCAGATAATGATCGGTGCGGTCTTCGCCGGTATCGCCCAGCGGCATCGTTTCTATCAGGGTCAGGTCGAACCCCTGCTCGCCGCACCAGCGCAGCATCGGCAGGATTTCGTCGTCGTTGACGCCCTTCAGCGCGACCATGTTGATCTTGATCGCGAGACCGGCGGCGCGCGCGGCGTCCAGACCGTCCATCACCTGTTCGATCCGGCCGCCGCGCGTCACATGAGCGAAGCGGGCGGGATCGCGGCTGTCCAGGCTGACATTGATCCGCCGCACGCCGGCATCGGCCAGCATGGCGGCATGTTCGGTCAGTTGCGTGCCGTTGGTGGTCAGCGTCAGTTCGTTGAGGCCATGGCCCAGATGCCGGCCGATACGATGCACCAGATCGCCGATGTCCCGGCGGATGAGCGGCTCGCCACCGGTCAGGCGGATCTTGTCGATACCACGCGCGACGAAGAGATCGGCCAGCAGCGCGATCTCTTCCAGCGTCAGCACTTGATTCTTGGGCAGGAACTGCATCCGTTCGGCCATGCAATAGCGGCAACGCAGGTCGCAGCGGTCGGTGACCGATATGCGCAGATAGCTGATCCGGCGGCCAAGGCCGTCGGTCATCGGCGCGCGCGAAGGGTCGGCCATAACCATGCCGACTAGCTAGGCGATGGACAGGGCCGGTGCAAGGGCCAGCACAGCTGCCCCGGTCGCACGTCACGGAAGTTGCAGGCGGGGCAAGAGGTCGGTAACGCCTGTTTGATAAAGACGTCGCGATGCGCGGTGCCGGGGACATATATTGACAAGCGGGGATCAGAGCGCGGAAGGCCAGCGCAGCCTGTTCATCCTGTCGCCGGGCGACCGGGACGGGCTGATCCAGATTGCGCAGAGCCTTGGCTGGCGCGCGATCGGCGCGCGGCGGGCCAAGGACGCGCCGCAACGGTACCTGCATAGCGAGGCGCAGATCGCGCTGGTCGACCTGCGTGGCGGCGGCGACGTCGGCAATCTGCTGGCGCCGCTGGTACCGGCGATGGAGGCTGGTGGCGGCGCGATCCTGATCCTGATCGACGAACGCCATCTGGACCAGGTGCCCGCGCTGCTGGCGGTGGGGGCGACCCATTATCTGGCCGGGCCGGTGACGGACCTGCGGCTGAATGCCGCGCTGACGTCCGCGCATCGGCTGGTCGAGCGGCTGGGCGGCGGGGTCGCCCATAATCAGCGGGCGCAGCGCATAAGGCGCGGGGACGCGCTCTATTGGGCGTTGGGGCATGACGGGTTGCTGCGGCTGAGCGACAGCCTGGCGCAGCATCTGGGCGTGGATGCGGCGCGGATCGCGCCGGCGGCGCTCGTTCGGCGGCTGCCAAGGGTGGAGCGGCGGACGTTGCTGGCGGCGCTCAGGATGATGCGGCTGTCGGGCCGCCCGGCGGTGTTGGCGCATGGATTGCCCGCGCGGCCGGGGCAGCGGCTGGTGCATCATCTGCGGGAGGCCGATGGCGCCATTGCCGCCGATGTCGAATGGCTGTCGGACGGGCAGGCGCAGGATGGCGGCAGCCGCGATCACCTGACCGGATTGCGATCGCGGCAGGCGGCGCTCGACTGGCTGGACCGGCGGGCGGGATTGCCGACGACGATCCTGCTGCTGTCGATCAGCCAGTTCGACCGGATGAACGCCGCCTATGGCCAGGTGGTGGGCGACGCGCTGCTGGGGCGGATCGCCCGGCGGATCGAGCGGATGGTGGACGATGTCGCGCCCGGCACCATGGTCGCGCGCATCGCCGGGACCGAATTTCTGGTCGGCCTGACCGGCGAAGTGGCGGGCAGCGACCGGGCGACATTTTTGGCGCGGCAGTTGATCGGCGCGGTCGGGCAGCCGTTCAGCGCCGGGGATCACCTCATTCGCCTGATCGCCCGCTGCGGCATCGCGCAGGCGCGTGCGGAGGATGATGTGACGCAATTGCTGCGCCGCGCCGGCACCGCTCTGTCCGACGCGCGGCAGGCAGGGGGCGAGGGCATCCGCATCCTGTCGGCCGAAAAGCAGAGCCGGCAGGTGGATGCCGACCGGCTGGAAACCGACCTGCGGCTGGCGCTGGACCGGGGCGAGATCAGCATCGTGTTCCAGCCGCAATATCCGGTCGATTCCGACAAGATCAGCGGTGTCGAGGCGCTGGCCCGGTGGAATCATGCGCATTATGGGCCGCTGGGCGCGGGCATATTGTTCGCTACGGCCGAGCGGTCCGACTATATGCTGCCGCTGTCCGCGCATATTCAGGCCGAGGCGCTGCGGCAGGCGGCGGCCTGGCCACGGGCGCTGGCGGAGTTGCGGCTGTCGATCAACGTGACGGCGGCGGATATCGCGCAGCCGGGTTTCATGGTCGATTTTCTGGGGCTGGTGGACCGCAGCGGCTTTCCCCGGTCTCGGTTGACGGTGGAGATAACCGAGAGCGGGCTGATCGAAGATGTCGGCGCGGCGTCTGCACTGTTGACGGCGCTGCGGGCCGAAGGGCTGGGGGTTGCGATCGATGATTTCGGCACGGGCTATTCCAGTCTGGCTTACCTGAAGAACCTGCCGCTCGATTATCTGAAGATCGATAGCGGACTGGCGCAGGATATCGCCGGGACCGCGCGGGACCGGATCATCGTGCGCGGGGTCATCCACATGGCCAAGTCTCTGGGGCTGAAGGTGATTGCCGAAGGGGTCGAGACGGAAGAGCAGCTTGCCCTGCTGTCGCGCGAAGGATGCGACTATTATCAGGGCTTCCTGCGGTCGGCGGGCGTGTCTTCCGCCGACCTCATCAATCTGGTGCTGGCGGGTTAGAAACCGAGCAGCGGCCAGAGGGCGATCAGCAGCCCGACAAGGCTGGCCATGAAGATGATGGTGCGCACGACCGGCACGCCAAAGCCGTAGAGCGGCAGGTAGACGATACGCGCGCTAAGCCAGATCCAGCCGCCCAGCGCCGTCCATTCGCTCGTCCGCCCGGCTACGACCACGCCGATCAGCGCGACGATGGCGATGGGCAGGGTTTCCTTGTAATTGGCTTCCGCGCGGGCGAGGCGGCCGGCGATGGGGTTGAGCGGCGGCAGGCTTTCGTCGCGCGCGCCCATATTCCATTTGGGGCCATATTGCTTCGTCTTCACATGCGCGGCGGCGAAGATGTGGACGAGGAGCAGGATCATGCCCCAGGCGATGATGGTCAGTTCTACAGGCATGAAGATGTCCTCCCGCCGCACTTGTAGCAAGGCGGGAGGATGTAGGACAGGGCCGTGCTTTCCGTTTCTCGACAGGCTCGAAACGAACGGGGTGGCTTAGAGCGTGAAGCCGACCCTTGCGATCAGGCTGGCGCCGGCATGCGCGCTGTCGGGCGCGTCGATGTCCGTATCGGCATAGCGCAGGCCGGCGGACCAGCGGCCCTGATACCAGTCGAGCGCGACGCCATGGTCCCAATAGTTGCCGTCCGGGCGCAGGCGGGCGGCGCGGAGGGGATCGCGCACGTCGCCCGATGACCGACCCACATGGCCGGACAGGGTGAAGGGCGTGCCGGGGATGCCGACCGCCGCGCTGGTCGAGAGATAGAGATTGTCGCCGCCGATCGCCGACTGGCGCGGGGCGTAGCGGGCGCCGAGATCGAGATTGGCCGGGCCGAGCGTGAAACCGGCGATCGCGCCGACTTCGCCATAGCCCTGGTTCGAGGCGCCGGGGAAGAGGTGGTAGCGGCCTTCGCCAGTCAGGCGGAAACCGCCCAGATCCCTGGCATAGGTGGCGCCAAGATCCAGCACGGCGTCAACGCCGCCATGGCGGTTGCTGCCCCAGAGCGTCGTGGCGGCGCCGTCGAGGCTGAGGCCATCGGCGACGGGCACGGAGACTGAGCCGCGCAGTACCGCGTCGCCATCGCTCCAGCTGAGGCCGCGACGGCGTTCGTCGCTGGCGGCTTCGAGCGTGGCGGTGATGCCGGATGCGTTTTGGGCGGTAGCAGCATGGGCATGGCCGGCGAGCAGGAGCGCTCCCAGCCATGCCGAGCGGCGAAGACGATCAGTTGGATGCAAGATTACGTACCGAGTCCAGTTCAGCCAGAAGAGGCGCGCGGTCGGCCTGAGCGACTGCGACCAGATGCGCTTCTATCTTTTCGCGATGCTGGGCAAGGTTGCGCGCGCCCGAATTGCGACCGGGCGTGCAGGCGCCGGCTTCGCTGCCCGAAAATTGCTTGTCGGTGGCGATGGTGCGGGCCAGCGCCGGGCCATGATCTAGCTTGCGGTCGACGACCACGGTCGCGGTCCACTGGCAACGCTGATTGTCCATGCGGTTGGGGGTCTTGGCGCCGATCGTCTTGGTGCGCATTTCGGTGCGCGCGGTGTAGGTTGCGCCCAGTTGCTGGCCTTGATGGTCGATGGTGACGCTGTGCGACGCGGCGGCGGCGGCCAGCGCGATGAGGGTGATGCTCATATTCATTCTCCTGCTGCGACGCCGGACTTTGCCGCCCGGTCGTCATGGCAGGATTTAGATTTCCACTGTTGCTGTCGCGTTTCCCGACGATGAGGAATGGCGACATGAGGGTCGGATCGGAAGGTCATCATGGCGCGTCACCGGCGAAGTTCACAGTGTCGCTGGGCCAGTGTTTTTGCGGTTTCTCGGGGCAAGTGCGACGGGTGTGCGACGGCGATGCGTCTGTGGTGCGGCATCGAGGCGTCGGTTGGATCATCGGAACGCGGCATCTGCGCGCCGGATAGGTCACAGGCAAGTCACGGCTTTGGCTGGGGCGGCGGGTCGGGCCGGGGCTATGGCGGGGCTGGTCCATCCGGCAGGATAGATCAGAGAAATGTCGAGTAGGACAGAGGAAGATCGCTGCGCTCAGATATATGGGCTTGCCTCATAGGGAGCGTTCCCCGGCGCAGGCCGGGGGCCAGTTCAGACCGTGGAGCTGGACCCCGGCCTGCGCCGGGGAACAGAGATGTAGGTTCACGCCATTGTCAGTTGTTACCCTGCTGCCTTCATCAGCCCCTTCGACAATTGCAGCGCGCCGTTGAGGCGGGCCTGTGGGTCGGGCCAGGCGCGTTCGACGACGATCTTGCTGTCGGGGCGCAGGCGGGCGACGCCGTTGAGTTTCTGGACATAGGCGACGAGGCCGGCCGGCTTGGGGAAGCGATCCTCGAAGAAGCTGACCAGCGCGCCCTTCGGTCCCACATCGATCTTCGAGATGTTGGCGATCAGGCAGTTTTGCTTGATCTCTATGATCTTGAGCAGATTTTGCGTCGGCAGCGGCAGCTTGCCGAAACGGTCGATCAGTTCGGCGGCAAAGGATTCGAGGCCGTTGCGGTCTTCCAGTTCGTTGATGCGGCGATAGAGACCCATGCGGAGGTCAAGGTCGGGGACATAATCGTCCGGGATGAGGATGGGCGCATCGACGCTGATCTGGGGCGAGAAGCTGTCGCTGCGGCGCTCGATACCGACGCCGCCAGCCTTGGCGTCCATGATCGCCTCCTCCAGCATCGACTGATAGAGTTCGAAGCCGACTTCCTTGATATGGCCCGATTGTTCGTCGCCGACGAGGTTGCCCGCGCCACGAATGTCGAGATCGTGGGAGGCCAGCTGGAAGCCCGCGCCCAGCGTGTCGAGGTCGGACAAGACCTTGAGCCGCTTTTCCGCCGTTTCGGTGATGATGCGGTTGGCCGGCGTGGTGAAATAGGCATAGGCGCGCGTCTTCGACCGGCCCACGCGGCCGCGCAGCTGATAGAGTTGGGCGAGACCGAAGCGGTCGGCGCGGTGGATGATGAGCGTGTTGGCGCTGGGAATGTCGAGGCCGGATTCCACGATCGTGGTGGACAGGAGGACATCGTAACGCTTGTCGTAGAAAGCGGACATGCGTTCCTCGACATCGGTGGCGCTCATCTGGCCATGGGCGACGATGGGTTTGATTTCGGGGACTTCGGTGCGCAGGAACTCCTCGACTTCGGTGAGGTCGGCGATGCGGGGCACGACGAAGAAGCTCTGACCGCCGCGATAATGTTCGCGCAGCAGGGCTTCGCGGATCACCACGCCGTCCCAAGGCATGATGTAGGTGCGCACCGCCAGGCGATCGACCGGCGGGGTTTGTATGACGGAGAGTTCGCGCAGGCCCGACATCGCCATTTGCAGCGTGCGCGGGATCGGCGTGGCGGTTAGCGTCAGGACATGGACGTCGGTTTTGAGGGACTTCAGCCGTTCCTTGTGGGTAACGCCGAAACGCTGTTCTTCGTCCACGATGACGAGGCCGAGGCGCTTGAACTCCAGCCCCTTGGCCAGCAGGGCATGGGTGCCGACCACGATGTCGATCGTGCCGTCGGCCAGGCCCGCCTTGGTCGCCTTCGCTTCCTTGTCGGGGACGAGGCGGGAGAGGCGGCCGATATTGACGGGGAAGCCGCGGAAGCGCTCCTCGAAATTCATGTGGTGCTGGCGCGCAAGGAGTGTGGTGGGGCAGATGACCACGACCTGCATCCCCGCCATCGCCGCGACGAAAGCGGCGCGCAAAGCAACCTCGGTCTTGCCGAAGCCGACGTCGCCGCAGACGAGGCGGTCCATCGGCTTGCCCGATCCCAGATCCTCTACGACATCGGTAATGGCACGGTCCTGATCCTCGGTTTCCTGATAGGGGAAGCGGTCGACGAAGGCGGGATAGCCAGCCTGATCGGGTTCAGCGACGGTGGCGGCGCGCAGGGCGCGTTCGGCGGCGGTTTTCAGGAGTTCGCCCGCGATTTCGCGGATTCGCTCCTTCATCTTCGCCTTGCGCCGCTGCCAGGCTTCGCCGCCCAGCTTGTCGAGGCTGACGCCTTCGTTTTCGGAGCCGTAGCGGGACAGGACTTCGAGATTTTCGACCGGGACGTACAGTTTGTCGCCGCCGGCATAGGTGAGCGCCACGCAATCATGCGGAGCCTTCGCCACCGGGATCTGGGTCAGCCCTTCATAGCGGCCGATACCGTGATCCATATGGACGACGAGGTCGCCGGGCGAGAGGGTGGCCAGTTCCTGAAGGAAGGCGTCGGCGCTTTTCTTGCGCTTGGCGCGGCGGACGAGGCGGTCGCCCAGCATATCCTGTTCGGTGAGGACGGCGACGTCGGGCGCGGTGAAGCCATGGTCGAGCGGCAGGACGGTGAGCGTCACGCTGCCATTGGCGGCGGTGCCCAATGCTTCCTGCCAGTTGTCGGCGGCGGCGAGGCGGGCGACGCCATGGTCGGCGAGCAGGCCGGAGAGGCGCTCACGCGCGCCGCCGGAATAGCTGGCGATCACGACCTTCTTCTTGTCGCGGCGCAGGGCGGCGATGTGCTTGCCGACCGCTTCGTAGATGTTCGTGTTCTGTGCGCGTTCGGGGGCGAAATCGCGGGGGCCATCGACGCTGAAGTCGAGGACGGTCGCGCTGTCCGGTTCGTGGAAGGGGGTCGTGCCGTGCATGGGGAGCGTCGCGACGGCGGCGTCCCATTCGGCGGCGTTCAGGTAAAGGGCGTCGGGCTTTAGCGGGCGATAGGAGCCGGGATCGGACGATTTCGCCTGCACGCGGTTGGCGTGATAATCGCGGATCGCCTCGAACCGGCTTTCCGCTGCGCCGGCGACGCCATGGTCGCGGATGAGGACGGTGCCTTCGCCGAGGTGATCGGTCAGGGGAACCAGCTTTTCCTCGAACAGAGGCAGCCAATGTTCCATGCCGGCCAGACGCCGGCCGTCGCTGACCGCCTGATAGAGCGGGTCGCCGGTCGCGGTCGCGCCGAATGTTTCGCGGTAGCGGCCACGGAAGCGCTTGATCGTGTCTTCGTCCAGCAGGGCTTCCGACGCGGGAAGGAGGGTGAAGCCGTCGACATTCTCGATCGTGCGCTGGTCGGACGGGTCGAAGCGGCGGACCGTCTCGATCTCGTCACCGAAGAAGTCGAGGCGCAGCGGCATCTCCTCGCCGCCGGGGAAGAGATCGACGATGCCGCCGCGAATGGCGAATTCGCCCCGGTCATGCACCGTGTCGGTGCGGACATAGCCGTTCGCTTGCAGCATTTCGGCCAGCTTCTGGATGGCGATCCGTTCCTTGGGCGCGAGTTTGGCGACCAGTTGGCGGACGCGGAAGGGCGTCAGGGTGCGCTGGGTCATGGCGGCCAGCGTGGTGACGACCAGTTGCGGGCCTTTGGGCTTGGCCTGCAAGGCGTGGAGGCCCGCGAGTCGGGCGGACGCGGCGCGGAGCGAGGGGCTGGCGCGATCGTAGGGCAGGCAGTCCCAGGCGGGGATTTCGATGATTTCGATCTCCGGCGCGAAATAATGCGCCGTGTCCGCGACGGCGCGCATCAACTGCTCGTCCGATGCGATGAAGACGGCGCGGCCACCCGCAGCGCCGGCCGCGCGGGCGATGTCGGCCAGCAACCAGGGCTGGAAACCGGCGGGCACGCCCGACAGAGTGAGCGGCGCCTTCGCCTTCAGGATTTTCTGGAGATCGGTCATATCATTTCGCTCATCATTCCTCCCCTGCAAGGGGAGGGGGACCGCCGCAGGCGGTGGAGGGGTGTCACGCTATCGAGAGGTTGCTACCCCTCCGTCAGGGCTGCGCCCTGTCACCTCCCCTTGCAGGGGAGGATGTGTCAATTTTCGATCTTCACGAAATCGAGTTTCAGGAACTTGTCCATCATCGGGCCTTTCCATTCTTCGGGAACGGGGATGGTGCCGAGCGCCCAGCCGATGATGTCGGCATCCTGCTCCTCCATGAACCGTTCGAACCAGGCGATTTCTTCCGGGTTCCATGTCGTGTAATAGCGTTCGAAGAAACCGCCGACCGTATAGTCCGCTTCCCGCGTGCCGCGATGCCAGGCCCGGAATTTGATGCGGCGCATCTGGGGATTGTCGTTCACAATTTGTTCCTTTTGCGGGCATGGCAAAATGGCCGATCGGGGATTTGTATGACTGCCCCGGCTAGGTTAGAGCGCAGCAGATAGCCATGCGACCCGATATTCTCAATCCGCTCTTTGCCGAAATATCCCTGTTCAAGGGGATCGGCCCCGCGCTTGCCCGTCCGCTGGAGCGGCTGGGGCTGGCGCGCGCGGTCGATGTCGCCTTCCATATCCCGGTCAGCTGGGTGGACCGGCACCTGACCGACGAACTGGACATGGCCGACGCGGGGCGGGTGATCGGCACGATACTGACGCCGGTGGATTATAAGGCGAGCAGCAGCCCGCGCGCCCCTTTCCGGGTGCAGGCGATCGACAAAAGGGCGAATGTCGTATCCCTCGTCTATTTCGGGAAGAATAGCGGCTGGCCGCGCAAGCTGTTGCCACTCAACGAACCCAAATTCGTGTCCGGCAAGCTGGAGGCCTATGGCGACAATCTCCAGATGGTGCATCCCGACTATGTGCTGCCGCCCGAAGAAGCGGACACGGTGCCGGCGCGCGAATCGGTCTATGGCCTGTCCGAAGGGCTGACCAACAACCGGATGCGGGATATCGCGGCGCAGGCGCTGACGCGGGCGCCGGAATTGCCGGAATGGATCGAGCCGAGCCTGCTGGCGCGCAAGGGCTGGCCCGCGTGGCGGGAGGCGCTGGGGCGGGTCCATGCCGATCCGTCGGACGCCAAGGCGCGCGAGCGGCTGGCCTATGACGAGATTTTCGCGGGGCAGCTGGCGCTGATGCTGGTGCGGCAATCGTCGCGGCGGCGGCGCGGCGTGTCGATACAGGGCGACGGGCGGTTGCGCGATATGCTGAAACTGCCCTTTGCGCCGACGGGCGCGCAGCGGCGGTCGATCGGCGAGATTGACGGCGACATGGCGCAGGCGACGCCGATGCTGCGCCTGCTTCAGGGCGATGTCGGGTCGGGCAAGACTTTGGTGGCGCTGATGGCGCTGCTGAATGCGGTCGAGGCCGGGATGCAGGGCGCGATGCTGGCGCCGACCGAAATCCTCGCGCGGCAACATTATGAGACGCTGCGGAAAATGGCGTCGGGCCTGCCGATCGAGATTGCGATCCTGACCGGGCGCGAGAAGGGCAAGGTGCGCGAAGCGACGCTGATGGGGCTGGCGGATGGGAGCATCGACATCCTCGTCGGCACGCACGCCATTTTTCAGGAAGCGGTGCAATATAAGGCGCTGGGTCTGGCGGTGATCGACGAACAGCATCGCTTCGGCGTGGCGCAGCGGATGATGCTGGCGAGCAAGGCGGAGCGATCGCCGCACCTGCTGGTGATGACGGCGACGCCGATCCCGCGCACGCTGACGCTGACCTATTATGGCGAGATGGAAGTGTCGCGACTGGACGAAATGCCGCCGGGGCGCCAGCCGATCCAGACGTTGGTGATGGCCGCCACCCGGCTGGACGAGGTGGTGGAGGCGCTGGCCCGCCATGTCGAGGGCGGGGGGCAGGCCTATTGGGTGTGCCCGCTGGTCGAGGAAAGCGAGACGAGCGATCAGGCGGCGGCGGAAATGCGCGCGGAGTCGCTGCGGGCGCGGTTCGGGGAGCGGGTCGGGCTGGTCCATGGTCGCATGAAGGGACCGGACAAGGACGCGGCGATGGAGGCCTTTTCGGCCAATCGGACGCAGATATTGGTGGCGACCACGGTGATCGAAGTGGGCGTGGACGTGCCCAACAGCAGCCTGATCATCATCGAGGGTGCGGACCGGTTCGGGCTGGCGCAGTTGCACCAGTTGCGCGGGCGGGTGGGGCGTGGTGACAAGCCGTCTACCTGCCTGCTGCTGCGCGGCAATGCGCTGGGCGAAACGTCGCGGGCGCGGCTGGCGCTGATGCGGGAGACGAATGACGGGTTCCGCATCGCAGAAGAGGATCTGAAGCTGCGCGGCGCGGGCGAGGTGCTGGGTACGCGCCAGTCGGGCGAGGCGGAACTGAAGGTCGCGACGCCAGAGCATGTCGCCGCACTGGTGGATAGTGCGCGGGATGACGCGCATCTGCTGATCGAGCGGGACGGTGGCCTCGACAGTGCGCGGGGGCAGGCGGCGCGGACGTGCCTCTATCTGTTCGAGAAGGATGCGGCTGTGGGGTTGCTCAGGGGGGGGTGATTTTTCCTTCTCCCCTTGATGGAGAAGGATATGGAGCCTTCGCGTAGCGGCTAGGCGGAGTTGGATGAGGGGGCGCGTGCGTTCGATGGGGCGCTGACCCCCTCACCCAGCTCCGACTAGGCAGCACGCTGCCAAGTCTGCGCAGCCCTCTCCCCCTTGGGGAGAGGGATAAAAACCGGCGTTTCTGCCCCCTCCCAAAAACATCTCGCACCTGCGAAACAAACTGCGGCGCGCCTGCGTTGCCCCTGGCATGACCGATATCAGCCTGACCCACATCACGCCGATGGCGGTGATGTCGATCGCCATTTCGGTGGCTGCCGCGTTCCTGATCCATTGGGCGCTTTACTGGATCGCGCTGCGGGTCGCGAAACATTCCAAGATCGAGCCGGTGCTGTTGCCCGCCATCTTTCAGCCGACGCGCTGGCTGGTGGTGTTGCTGGCGCTGGGGGCGGGATTCAAGTCGCTAGACCTGGCGCCGCGCACCGAGGATATATGGTCGATCGGCGGGCGGATGGTCTTCGCATGGCTGGTCGGCTGGCTGGTGTTCCGCCTGATGCGCGCGGGCAAGGCGATGCTGGAGGTGCGCGCCGACATCAGTGTCGAGGATAATCTGAAAGCCCGGCGGCGGCGGACGAAGATCAGCATCCTCTATCGCATATGCCAATGTATCGTCGGTTTCCTGGTGATCGCGATGATGCTGATCGCCATTCCGGGTGTGCGGACGATCGGCGTGTCGTTGATGGCATCGGCGGGTCTGGCGGCTTTGGCGGTGGGCGCGGCCGCGCAACCGGCGCTCAAAAATCTGATCGCGGGCATCCAGATGGCCTTTTCCGAACCGATCCGGCTGGACGATGTCGTCATCATCGAAGGCGAATGGGGGCGGATCGAGGAGATCAAGCTGACCTATGTCATCGTGCGTATCTGGGACGATCGGCGGATGGTGGTGCCTGTATCCTATTTTCTGGAGAAGCCGTTCCAGAACTGGACCACCAAGACGTCGGACCTGCTGGGCACGGTGTTCCTCTATGTCGATCCGACCGCCGATATCGAGCGGATCCGCACGCGCTTCGTCGAGGCGGTGAAGGCGAACGGGCGCTGGGACGGGCGGGTCGCGATCCTGCAAGTGACGGATCATCGCGCCGATGCGCTGGAACTGCGCGGGTTGTTATCGGCGCGCAATGCGGGCATCGCGTTCGACCTGCGCTGCGAGGTGCGGGAGGCGATGCTGACATTCCTGCGTACGGAAATGCCTGAAGCGCTGGTCCGCGGACGTCAAAAACTGGAGGCGGAGGGGGGCTTGACCAGCCCGCTCATCACCATGCCGTCCGGCGCGGCGGGATGAGGCCGAGCATCGCGTCGTAGATTTGCGGCGTGATCGGCTCCAGAAATTCCATGCCGAGCCGGCCATCCTCGACCCAGCGGATTTCGGCCGCATAGTCCTTCACGATCGGCAGCCAGACGCTGACCTGTTCGTGCGCCATGAAGCTGCTGTCGCTGCGGCACATCAGGCCGAGCGCGGAGATATTGATGATCCGGATGCCATGGGTGCGGCCACCGGTCGTGATGTGGCTGAGCATATCGACCAGATCGCGCGCCGCGCGCCGCTGATCGACCCCAGGGTCGCGGGAGCGCAGGACGTGGCCGAGATTGGCGAAGACGGACATGGTCCATCCTCTACGCCTTCGAAAATGGAGGCTTTACCAAAGAAGAGCGTTAACCGCCGGCTAACGCTCTTTCCCGATTCTGTGGTCAGGTGACGATCAGGCCATGCTTCTTCGCGCCGAAGCTGAGCTTGTCGCCGGCCTTGAGCGTCGCGGCGGGATCGGTGACGACCTCGCCATTCAGCTTGATCGCATTTTCGCCCAGCTTGCGGCGCACTTCCTTGTTCGACGTCGCAAAGCCCAGGCCCGTGACGGCCTGCACCACGGTCAGGCCTTCGGCGCCCAGGCTGACGGTCGGCAGGTTGGCGTCCGACGCGCCTTCCTCGAAGGTCAGCCGCGCGGTTTCGGCCGAAGCCTGCGCGGCGTCGAGCCCACGGCAGAGCGCGGTGGCTTCGTTGGCGAGGATCTTCTTCGCCTCGTTGATCTCCGCGCCTTCCAGCGCGGCGAGGCGGTTCACCTCGTCCATCGGCAGGTCGGTGAAGAGGCGCAGGCGATTGGCGACGTCGGCGTCGGCGGTGTTCCGCCAGAATTGCCAATAGTCGTAATGCGAAAGCTGATCTTCATTCAGCCAGACGGCGCCGCCAACGGTCTTGCCCATCTTCGTGCCGTCGGCATTGGTGAGCAAAGGCGTGGTGAGGCCGAACACCTGTTGCCCATCGACGCGGCGTGCGAGTTCAACGCCGTTGACGATATTGCCCCACTGGTCCGAGCCACCCATTTGCAGGCGGCAGGCCGAGCGGCGCGACAGCTCCAGAAAATCATAGGCCTGGAGGATCATATAGTTGAATTCGAGGAAGCTGAGCGACTGTTCGCGGTCGAGCCGTGTCTTGACCGAATCGAAGCTCAGCATCCGGTTGACCGAGAAATGCTGGCCGATGTCGCGCAGGAAGGGGATATACTCCAGGCGGTCGAGCCATTCGGCATTGTCGAGCATGATCGCGTCGGTCGGACCGCCCTCTTCACCTTCAGGCGCGAAGGTCAGGAAGCGTTCGAACACGCGCTTGATGCTCGCGACATTGTCCGCGATGATATCGGTCGTCAGCAGCTTGCGCGCTTCGTCCTTGAAGCTGGGATCGCCGATCTTGCCGGTGCCGCCGCCCATCAGGATGATGGGCTTGTGGCCCGCCTTCTGCAACTGGCGCAGCATCATGATCGACACCAGATGCCCGACATGCAGCGACGGCGCGGTCGGATCGAAGCCGATATAGCCCGGCACCACCTGCTTGCCGGCAAGGGCGTCAAGCCCCTCCGCATCGGTCATCTGGTGGATGTAGCCGCGTGTTTCCAGCAGGCGTAGGAGATCGGACTGATAGTTGCTCATGGCGCGGGCCTGTAGCATCGCGGCCGGGCGACGAAAAGGCTTCGCGTTGACATGGTTCGCCGAACGGCCTAGCCCGGCTCCATGGCCAGAAACGTCATCCTGTTCCGGAGCTATTACCGCCGCTGACATAAGCGGTGGGTTTCTTGTCGTCCTTTCAACCGCTGCGCCAATCAGCGGTTGATCCTGAAAAATCCCCGACCAAAGATTTGCGCGGCTCTCTTCAAAAAGAAGCGAGGCTTTGCGTGATCCTGTTTTCCCCTCCTGTCCGGCCCAGCTTGGGCATTATCGGCCTTGGCGCCTTCGGGCGGTTGATGGCGGAGTATCTGGCGCCGCATGTTGCGGTGCTGGCCCATGATGCGCGGGCGGTTGAGATGCCGGTGGGTGTCGAGCCGGCGTCGCTGGCGCAGGTGAGTGGGTGCGATATCGTGATATTGGCGGTGCCGGTGGCGGCGATGCGGGCGGTCTGCCGGGAGATGGCACCGTATCTGAAACCCGGCGCGCTGGTGATGGACGTGGGGTCGGTGAAGGTCGAGCCGGCGGCGATATTGCGGGAAGAGTTGCCCGCGCATGTCGACCTGATCGCCACCCACCCCTTGTTCGGGCCGCAGAGCGTGGGGCAGGGGATGGCAGGGTTGAAGATCGTGCTGTGCCCGTTGCGGGGGACGAGGGCGCGACGGGTGGCGACTTTCCTGCGCAGGACGTTCGGGCTGGCGGTGCTGTTCGCCACGCCGGAGGAGCATGATCGCGAAGCGGCCTTCACCCAGGGGCTGACGCACCTGATCGCCAAGGCGATGCTGCGGATGGAGCATCTGCCCGAGCGGATCACCACGCGCAGTTTCGACCTGATCCGACAGGCGGTGGAGATGGTGCGCCATGATGCGGTGGGGGTGAGCCGGGCGATCGAGCAGACCAATCCATTCTCGGCGGCGGCACGGGATTGTTTCTTCGCGGAGATGGAGGCGGTGCGGCTGGAGTGCGAGGGGCCTCTATCGCAAGCGATCGCCCGGCTATAAGGAATGACTCCGTTCGTCCTGAGTAGGGACTGAGCGAAGTCGAAGTCGCATATCGAAGGGCGGTAAGCGACTTATCCTTCGATACGCCGCTTCGACAGGCTCAGCGGCTACTCAGGACGAACGGCCTAGGTTACATGCTTTTTCCTAAATGCCGCAAATAAGAGGATCATCCGTGACCAACGCCCCCATGCTCGCCATCGGATTGATGTCCGGCACTTCGCGCGACGGGATCGACGCGGCGTTGATCGAGACGGATGGGGAAGGGGTGACGCGGCCGGTCGCTTTCCATGCGATGGCCTATGATGACGGGTTCCGGTTGCGGCTGGCCGAGGCGTGCCAGAGGGCGATGGCGATGGAGAAGCCGGGCTTCGAACCGCTGATCGCGTCGGTCGAGGTGGAATTGACCGAACGGCATGTGCAGGCGGTCGCGGACCTGCTGGGGCGCAGCGGGCATATTGCGGAAGATGTGGGCGTGATCGGCTTTCATGGCCATACCGTCGCGCATCGGCCCGAATGGAATTGGACCTGGCAGATCGGCGATGGCGCGGGGCTGGCCGGCGGGTTCGGGATTCCGGTCGTGGCCGACTTGCGCAGCGCCGATGTGGCGGCAGGCGGACAAGGTGCGCCGCTGATGCCGGTCTATCATCGGGCGCTGGCCGACGGGCTGGTCAAGCCGGCGGCGATCCTCAATCTGGGCGGGGTGGCGAATATCAGCTTCATCGGGTCGGACGGGACGCTGATCGCGTTCGATACCGGGATGGCGAGCGGGTTGATCGACAATTGGATGCAGACGCATGGCGGCGCGGCCTATGATGAGGGCGGCGCCACGGCTGCGCGGGGGCAGGTGGATGCGGCGCGGCTGGCGGCGATGATGGCCGATCCCTGGTTCGCCGTGCCGCCGCCCAAGAGCATCGACCGCGAGCAGTTCAGTATCGAGGCGGTGCGGGGGCTGAGCCTGGAGGATGGCGCGGCGACCCTGACCGCTTTCACCGCTGAGGCGGTGGCGCGGGCGGTGGAGCATCTGCCCGAGCGGCCGGCGCAGATCCATGTCGCGGGCGGTGGGCGGCATAATGCAACGCTGATGGCGATGCTGGCGGCGCGGACCGGGGCGCAGGTGTTGAGCGTCGATGGCCTTGGCTGGGATGGCGATGCGCTGGAGGCGCAGGGTTTCGCCTATATGGCGGTGCGGCATTTGCGGGGGTTGGCGATCAGCTTTCCCGGCACGACCGGGGTGCCGGAGCCGATGACCGGCGGGGTGTTGTTTCGGGCTTAACTTCGCATATTTCCCGCCGGATGCGACATTTTGTTATGCCGGGCTGATCCTATCGGGAAGTCCCGGCGGCAGGCCGGCGTCCAGTTGAGGCCGTGGGACTGGGCCCCGGCCTGCGCCGGGGAACGGAAAAACGCAGGTTCTGCTGTAATTGGCGCTCAGGGCACGCCGATGACGGCGTCGGATTGGGCCGGATATTGGCGCAGCAGGGCGTTGGACAGGTCGGCCGCGATATTGCCCGGCGTCGCGGAGTTGCGGACCGTGACGGCCGAACCGCGCCATATCACGTCCGTTTCGCCGCGTTTGCGCAGGGTCATGTCGAGTTGGGTCCGTTCCAGGGCCACGCGGCGGGATTTGCCCGATGGCACCTGTATCTTGACCGCCGATCCGACCCCGCTCCTCAGGCCGCCATTCTCGATCTTCGGGCCTGTGGTGGTGACCTTTGCGTCTACGGTCCCGACCTGCGTCACCGACACTGCGAGGTCCATCGTGAAAGCGGCGTGGCCGGCGCCGTCCAGCAGGGTGAAGCCCGTGTCCGCCAAAGCGCTGGCTGTGGCGTCGCGGAACAGGTCTTGCCCCGCATCGATGCTGTTTGCCTCGACGGCCATGGTGCCTTCGGTGGGCGGAGCGGCGGCGAGCGTGGCGGCTGGCGTCAAAGCGAGGAGGGCGAAGGCTGCGCGGGCTGCCTGTTGGCGGGTGAACATGGCGAACTTCCTCCGGAAAACGGGTCTGGCGGGATATAAGTTGTTGGACGGCAAGCCGCTACCGCTTGCGCGTCAATTCCCGCATGGCGGCGTCGATGCCTTCGATCGTCAGGGGGTACATGCGGTCGTTCATCAGGTCGCGGATCATCTGGGTCGACTGGCTATAGCCCCAATGCGCCTGTGACGCGGGATTGAGCCAGACGGTGGCGGGATAGGTGCGGGTGACGCGGTCCAGCCAGACGGCGCCGGCTTCTTCATTCATATGTTCGACAGAGCCACCCGGATGGGCGATCTCATAGGGGCTCATCGCCGCGTCGCCGACGAAGATCACCTTATAGTCATGGCCATATTTGTGGAGGATGTCCCATGTCGGCGTTCGTTCCGAAAAGCGGCGGCGATTATCCTTCCAAACGCCTTCGTACAGGCAGTTATGGAAGTAGAAAAATTCCATATTCTTGAATTCGCCGGTCGCGGCGGAAAAAAGTTCTTCGCACAGGGTGACGAACGGGTCCATCGAGCCGCCGACGTCGAGGAAGAACAGCAGTTTCACCGCATTATGGCGCTGTGGCCGCATACGGATGTCGAGCCAGCCCTGCCGCGCGGTGCCGCGGACCGTTTCGTCGAGGTCCAGTTCGTCCGCCGCGCCCTCCCGCGCGAAGCGGCGCAGGCGGCGTAGCGCCACCTTGATATTGCGGGTGCCGAGTTGTTTCATGCTGTCGAGGTTCGCGAATTCACGCTTTTCCCAGACCTTGATCGCGCGCTTGTGCCGGCTTTCGCCACCGATCCGGATACCCTCCGGATTATAGCCGCCATGGCCGAAGGGAGAGGTGCCGCCGGTGCCGATCCATTTATTGCCGCCCTGATGCCGCTCCTTCTGTTCCTCCAGCCGCTCCTTGAGGGTCTTCATGATCGTGTCCCAATCGCCCAGCGACTTGATCTGCGCAATATCCTCCGGGCTGAGATATTTTTCGGCGACGAGAAGCAGCCATTCTTCGGGAATGTCGGCTTCGATGCCGTCCTGATCGAGTACGCCCTTGAAGACTTTGGCGAACACCTGATCGAAGCGGTCCAGCAGCCCTTCATCCTTCACATAGGTGGCGCGGGCGAGATAATAGAAATCCTCCGGCCGGCGGGCGATAACGTCGCGATCCAGCGCCTCCAGCAGCAGCAGATGCTCCTTGATGCTGGCGTTGATGCCGGCGGCGCGGAGGGCGTCGAGAAAATTGAGCAGCATGGGTCGCTTGTCGGCCAGCGGCAGCGGGGATGCAAGCTGCCGCGGCGAGCCGGGATTGTCCGAATATTAAGTGTTGCAGCGCATGGTTAATCCGTCATCATCCAGTCATAATAGATTTCGGCGGGGCGCACTTGGAAAACAGGGACTTGTTGGCTGACCTGGGGGAACGGTCGGGCGACATCGCATTGCAGTGCAGCGAAACGGCTGGATATCTGAGCGAGCTCAATCGTCGCATTCAGGGGGATTCGGCGCATCTCGCCGATTTGCAGGCCAATATGGCGACGCTGGCGGCGAGCCAGAATGAGAGCGTCGCCGCTGCGCAGGAATTGAGCCTGACCGCGCGGCGCGCCGGGCGGATCATCGCGGACGGGCATGATGTGATCGGCCTGTCACTGGGCGAGGTGGCAGGCCTGGTCGAGCATGTCACCGGGCTGGAAGGGCATTTGCGCCAGTTCCTGACCGTGATCGAGGCGGTAGGCGACATCAGCGAGGAGTTGGGGGCGATCGCGCGGCAGACGCGGTTGCTGGGCGTCAACGCCGCGATCGAGGCGGCGCGCGGCGGGGCGGCGACGCAGGGCTTTGCGGTGGTTGCGGACGAGATCCGGCGGTTGGCGGGGCAGGCGGGGGAATCCGCCGCCTCGGTCGGCGACAAGCTGGGCCAGCTGGACCGCGATGCGCGGGCGCTGATCGGGGGCGTCGAGGCGAATATCGTGCGCGGTCGGGGGGTCGGCACCCATATCGACCAGTTGCGCCTCAGCATGGCGGAGATCGCGTCACTGGTGACGCAATTTGGCGAGCGGTCCGACGCGATCGTCCATTGCACCGACGCCGCCGACGGCGATGTGAGCGCGCTGCGGCACGGGTTGGCGACATTCGGCCGGTCGGCGAGCGACAGCGCGTTGCGCGTGGATGCCGCGCGCGAGCAGTTGGAAGGGCTGGAGGGCATGGCCAATGCGATGCTCAACCGCGCGGCGCATGGACCGCAAAAGACGCGCAACAGCCGTTATATCGCGCTGGCCGAGGATGGCGCGGAGGAGATTAGTGCGTTGATCGAGGATGCGGTGCGGGACGGAGAGATCAGTCTGGCGGCGCTGTTCGACAGCGATTATCGCGCCGTGCCGGGATCAAGCCCAACCCAATATCTGAACGGCTTCACCGCCTTTGCCGACAATCGCGTGCGGCCGGTGCTGGACCGGCGGACGAGCGAGGATAGTGCGATCATCGGCTGCTGCCTGCTGGACATGAACGGCTATCTGCCGACCCATATCAGCACGCGTAGTCAGCCGCAGCGGCCGGGCCTGTCGGACTGGAATATGGAGCATGCGCGTAACCGGCAGATATTCATGGACAGCCAGACGCGCCGCGCTTTGCAGGAGGAAGGCGATTTCTTTCTGTTCACCTACCGACAGGATCTGGGCGAGGGGCGCTATCGTGCGCTGCGCAGCGTGTTCGTGCCGTTGGTGTTCGGCGGGCGGAAGTGGGGGCTTTATGAGGTGGGGTATCTGATTTGAGGGGTGGGTGGCGTTATTTTGAAAACGGCCAGATCTGGACGGTTTGAAGCCCTCTCCCGCCTTCGCGGGAGAGGGTTGGGTGAGGGTCTTTCTACTGGATGAGCGCCAGGCGGACGGCTTCGATTGCACCATCGAAGTTCTCGGTCGCTTCGTGGTTCCAGATACGCAAAAGTCGATAGCCTTGGGCCTGCAACCATTTAGATCGCGCTACATCCCTGTCTTCGTCATGCTGGCCGCCATCGAGTTCGATGATTAGCCGTCGTTCTACACACAGAAAATCGACAATGAATGGACCGATCGTTGTCTGACGACGGAATTTAAAGCCATCCAATTGGCGATTGCGAAGGACCATCCAGAATTTTTGTTCAACGTCCGTTGTGTTTCGGCGTAGTCGCGCCGCATGCGGGCTGATCTGACGTCGAACTGGATACATCCAGATTACCATACAGAAAAAAAGACCCTCACCCAACCCTCTCCCGTAAAGACGGGAGAGGGCTAGAGAAGCAGAAAATATTTCAATATAGTTTTAGCGCCGCTCGCAATCACAAATGATTTCTCGATCCCGGCGCTTACCGGCTGAGCGTCACATCCCCGTTGGCGGCGTAGGTAGCGATGGCGGCGGCCTGGGCGGTCTGGGGGTCTTTGCCGTCCAGGATCGCGGCGATCTGGTGCGGGTTGGGAACGCGGTCGTAGAGGCCGTAGAGGTCGGTCTGGCCGACCATGTGGATCGACAGCTTGTAGCCCTGAGCATCGGTGGCCGGATCGAAGGCGAGGACGGTGCCGCTGTCATCGACCGGCACGATGATCGGGCCGTCGCCGCGCCCGGCCTGTTGCAGCATGTCATAGCTGCCCTCGGCCGTGGTCACGGTGCCACGGACGCACAGCGCATCCTTGCCGTCGCGGGGGATGAGGACGTTCTGGGGCACGGCATGGTCGGTCGGCTTGGCTGGGGTCAGTTGCGCGTCGGCTGTGGCAGCAGCGGGGCAGGCGGCGAAGCTGGCCGGGGCGGTGGCATGCAGGCTGGCGGGATCGTCCACCGTCAGCTTGGCGAGCATGCCGTCAAGGCCCTTCAGCACTTCGGTGCGGCGCTCGGTGGGGCCGGTGATGCGGATCTTCACGATCCAGCGTCCGGCATGGATGAAGCCCGCCGCCGTCGTCAACGCACCGTCGGCTGCGTCGTCATAGACTGCGCGGATCGCGCTGGCCGCCCGGCCGGCGGCAGGGGCGCTGGCATAGGCGGTGCGGCGGGTCTTGGCGCCGAACCGCTCCATCACTGCCTTGTCGGTCATATAGGCGGCGAGGGAAGCGTCGGCATAAGTGGGCAGATAGACGTAGAGGGTCGCCTGAATGGCGCCATCCTCCGACAGATATTGCGCATAATTGTCGACCGCGCGGCCGCCATTGGAGGCTTCGCCGCTTTTGGACAGGGACAGGCCGGCGACGGTCTGCGGCAGGCTGATACCCGCAGCGTCAGCGCGGATACTGTCCTGGGTCGGGGTCCAAGCTTCGCCGTCCGCGGCTTGCGCGAGCGAGGGGACGGCAAGGCACAGGGCGGCCGCCGACAGAAAACGAGTCATGAGACTTTGGGCGCACTTGGGCAACGGCATCCCTCTCCAGATCTAGACCGTCTTGGTGCGGCCTTGAACTATGACAGGGAGGCTACAGACTAAACCGGGGGGCGCAAGAGGCTAAATCAGGCGACCGGCGGGATTTGCGCGGGATAAGGGGGCAGGTCGGGGTCATGATGCGCCCAGTGCGGCGCGGCGCCGGTCCGGATCACCGCCTGCGGGCCGATGAGGGCGGGATGGTCCGGCGCGCCGGCGCGGATGAAGGTTAGATGCGGGCGCGAGTCGGCCATGCTGGCATGCCAGCGGACCTCGCCGGTGGTGGCGATGCGAAGGCGTCAGGGAGGGGGGGGGAGTGACCTGACAGGCCCTCATTAAACCCCTCCCGCAAGCAGGCGGGGAGATTTTACCGCCCCTGTCGCCGGGCCATGAAGGCGAGGCGTTCGAACAGCATGATGTCCTGCTCATTCTTGAGCAGCGCGCCGTGGAGCGGCGGGATCGCCTTGGTCGGGTCGCTGTTCTGGAGGACGTCCAAGGGCATATCCTCGTTCAGCAGCAGTTTCAGCCAGTCGAGCAACTCGCTGGTGCTAGGCTTTTTCTTGAGGCCGGGGACGTCGCGTATCTCGTAGAAGATATCCATCGCCTTGCCGACCAGGATCTTCTGGATGCCGGGGAAATGGACGTCTACGATGGCCTGCATCGTGTCGCGGTCGGGGAATTTGATATAGTGGAAGAAGCAGCGGCGCAGGAAGGCGTCAGGCAATTCCTTCTCATTATTCGACGTGATGATCACCACCGGGCGATCGGCGGCCGCGATCGTTTCGCCCGTTTCATAGACATGGAACGCCATGCGATCGAGTTCCTGCAACAGGTCGTTGGGGAATTCGATGTCGGCCTTGTCGATTTCGTCGATCAGCAGGACGGGGAGTTTGGGCGCGGTGAACGCCTCCCACAACTTGCCCTTGCGGATATAATTGCCGATGTCGTGGACGCGTTCGTCGCCCAGCTGGCCGTCGCGCAGGCGGGCGACGGCGTCATATTCGTAGAGGCCCTGATGTGCCTTCGTCGTGGATTTGACGTTCCATTCGATCAGGGGGGCGTCCAGCGCCTTGGCGATTTCCTGGGCCAGGACGGTCTTGCCGGTGCCCGGTTCGCCCTTCACCAGCAGGGGACGGCGCAGCAGCACGGCGGCGTTGACCGCGACCTTCAGATCGTCGGTGGCGACATAGTCCTGCGTGCCTTCAAAGCGCATCATCCCGTCCCATTCGGTTGTCGATGACAACCGGACTAGGCAATGCGGCAGGCCGGTGCAATCGGTAAGGAGAGGATCAGGCGGTCTTTGCGCGGACGTCGGCGCGGGCGGCGAGCAGATCCCACAGGCCGCGATGCTGGTTCAGAAGCTGGCGCGCGCCGAACTGGATCGCGCGGTCGATGCCGTCGTCGCCGCCGATCGCGCGGGCGACGTCCAGCGTGGCGGCGCGTTCGGGCAAGGCGCAGGGATGGGGTTCAAGGCCGACGCGCAGGGCGGCCTGATCCAGCACATGGCGCACGGCGCGCCAGTCGAGCACCAGCGCCATCGCCGCGCCCATGGCGCATCCGCGCCGGTCGGACTGAGCCAGCATGTCGAGCGCATGGCGTTGCTGGCTGACGGCGGTTTCGCAATCGGCCTGGCCCGCCGTGCTGGGCGCAGGGCCGACGGCCACGGTGACCTGGGTCAAATAGGCGCGTTCGCGGGCGAAGGCGTCGCCTGCCTCGATCAGCCATTGGCGCGCGGCATTGTCGGCGGAGCGGGTGGCCGCATGGTCGATGACGCCGGGATGGCGGCCGTGGAGCATGCAGAGATAATAAGCGCCATCGGCCAGATCGGAGAGCGACAGCAGGGCGTCGCGGGCCACGCCGGCGGCGGCGCGATTGGCATAGGGATGGGCAGCCGTGCCGTCGGCAGCGACCAGCGCTTCCAGGATTCGCGCAATGTCGCCAAATTGGTAGCGCGGTGCCGCTTCGCTCATGCTCTCATCCCTGTTGGTCCCGCAGGCGCGGGCTGTAGCCACAGGGATAGGGGAACCGGGTAAACGTCCGGTTTACGGAATCAGAAAGGGCGACCCTGAAAGCCGCCCTTTTCCGTCAAGAATGGTTAATTTAAATTTACCGATCCAATTTAATTTAACCGCTTTACATACCCAAAAGCCATGAGACTGACTCATATGGAGTGTTCCCCGGCGTAGGCCGGGGTCCAGTCCCACGCTCTGAACTGGACCCCGGCCTGCGCCGGGGAACGCTTAGCCGAGGCTCCAATCATTGCTTGGTGGTATTACTGGTCCAGGAATGACCGCATCTTGCGCGAGCGCGAGGGGTGCTTGAGCTTGCGCAGCGCCTTCGCCTCGATCTGACGGATGCGTTCGCGGGTCACGCTGAACTGCTGGCCCACTTCTTCCAGCGTATGGTCGGTGTTCATGCCGATACCAAAGCGCATGCGCAGCACGCGCTCTTCACGCGGAGTGAGCGAGGCGAGGACGCGGGTGACCGTTTCCTTCAGGTTCGCCTGGATCGCGGCATCGACCGGAATGATCGCGTTCTTGTCTTCGATGAAGTCGCCCAGATGGCTGTCTTCCTCGTCGCCGATCGGCGTTTCGAGGGAGATCGGCTCCTTGGCGATCTTCATCACCTTGCGCACCTTTTCGAGCGGCATCGACAGACGCTCGGCCATTTCTTCCGGCGTCGGTTCGCGGCCCTGCTCGTGCAGGAACTGGCGGCTGGTGCGGACCAGCTTGTTGATCGTTTCGATCATATGAACCGGGATACGGATGGTCCGCGCCTGATCCGCGATCGAGCGGGTGATCGCCTGACGGATCCACCAGGTAGCATAGGTGCTGAACTTGTAGCCGCGGCGATATTCGAACTTATCCACCGCCTTCATCAGGCCGATATTGCCTTCCTGAATGAGATCCAGGAACTGAAGGCCGCGGTTGGTGTATTTTTTGGCGATGGAGATGACGAGGCGAAGGTTCGCCTCCACCATTTCCTTCTTGGCGATGCGCGCTTCACGTTCGCCCTTTTGCACCATGTTCACGATGCGGCGGAATTCGCTCAAGGACATGCCGGTCGCCTGCGCGATTTCGCCGACCTCGTTGCGGATGCGATCGACGGCGCGGCCTTCGGCAGCGACGAAGGCGGACCATTTCTTGTCCAGGCCGCTGACCTTGTCGAGCCAGCCATCGTCCAGCTCATGGTTTACATAGCGGTCGAGGAAATCCTTGCGGCTGACCTTGTGACGCTCGGCCAGACGCAGCATCTGGCCGCCCAGCGCGGTGAGGCGGCGGTTATAGGCGTAGAGCTGATCGACGAGATATTCGATCTTCTGCTGGTGGAACTGGACGCTCTCGACTTCGGCGGTCAGCTGTTCGCGCAGGTCGTGATAAGTGTCTTCGGCCTTCTGGCTCAGGCTGTCGCCATTGGCCATCGCGACCATGCGCGCTTCCTGCGAAGCGGAAAAGGCGCGGAAGATTTCGGTGATGGTGGCGAACTTCTCAAGCGCCATCGGCTTGAGCGTCTCTTCCATCTGGGCGAGGGAAAGGGTGTTGTCCTCTTCCTCTTCTTCCTCGGCGCGGCGGGCACGGGGAGCGCCGTCCTCATCCTCGTCGGCGTCGGCGGATTCCTCCTCCGGCTCTTCTTCTTCCTTGAAGCTGGGGCCGGCGGTCTTTTCGCTGATTTCGCCGTCGTCGTCTTCGGCGCCCTCTTCCATGCTTTCGGGAGCGGGATCCTTGGAGAGCATGGCGTCGAGATCCAGGATCTCGCGCAGCTGCATTTCGCCGTTGTTAAGCGCGGTCGACCATTCGATGATGGCGTTGAAGGTGGTCGGGCTTTCGCACAGACCCAGGATCATCGTGTCGCGACCGGCCTCGATCCGCTTGGCGATGGCGATTTCGCCTTCACGGCTGAGCAGTTCCACCGCGCCCATTTCGCGCAGGTACATGCGAACGGGATCGTCGGTGCGATCGACCGTTTCCTTCTTCTTTTCGGTGACGAGCTTGGGGCCGTCATCGTCGCTCGATTCATCCTCGGCGTCCTCGGCATCCTCACGCTCGCGCTGTTCGTCGCCGTCTTCGCTGGCCTCCTCATTCTCGACGATATTGACGCCCATCTCGTTGAGGGCAGCCATGATATCCTCGATCTGCTCGGAGGACATTTGGTCCTGCGGCAGGGCATCGTTCAGCTCGTCATAAGTGATGTAGCCGCGCTTCTTCGCGCGGGCGATCAGCTTCTTGACGGAGGCTTCGTTGAGATCGAGCAGGGGCGCATCGCCACCTTCCTCCGCATCGCTTGCCCCGCCATTTTTGCTGTTCGCCTTGGTCGCCATGTAATCGCCTTACTTCGTCGCCCTGATAAGAGGGCTAACCTAAATCAAACAATGTCTTCGGACTGCGCAAGTTCCGCAACGCGACGGTCGTGATCGGCCTTCAGCATGCGAATACGCTGCTGCTCAGCGAAATTGGCTTCGCTGAAGTCGCTCTCGAACCGTTTCGTGGCTTCCACCAGTGCCGTTTCCAGCTCCGGTCCCTGCGCCATCACTCGAATGGCTTCCTCCAGATCGCGCGATAGGCGATCAGGGTCGGTTGCCATCCTGTCGGGAGTGAGTGTGAAAGCGTCGGCCCGGAGCATCCCCTTGGCCATATTATACAACTCACCTTGCCCCAATATGGTAAGGAGGGCCTGTGTTTCAACTGTTTCTTTGCGGAAGGACAGGCTGATCATCGCAGCGAGCATCTGCGCCAGCATCGGATCGCCGATTTGCAGGGCCGAAAGCATCTCCCGATGAGGGGCGATCTGGGCCGGATGGCGTAGCAAGGCGGCAAGGACGGCACGCAGCAGGCGCTGCTCCATCCCGCTGGCGCCGATCGCGCGGACTTCGGTGCCGGCGGGGGGAATCGGCGCCTTCCAATTGCCGCGCTTGTCCCGTTGCCAGCGGGCGGCATTGCCGCCACCGCCGCCCTGAAATCGCTGCTGCGCGGGCGCGGAGTCACGGCGGGCGAAGAAGCGGGCGTCGTAGCGTTCGCGAAATTCATGGGCGTAATGGGCGCGCACGTCGGGATGGGCAATCGCATCCGTTATGGCGCGAAGCCGCTGTTTGAGCGCCGCCTTCTGCTCGGGCGTTTCGAGCGGCATGGCGGAGAGTTCATGGCTCCACAGCCGTTCGATCAGCGGTTCGGCCGCGTTCAGCACCGCCTCCATCGCCTGCGCGCCGCTGGCGCGAATCAGGTCGTCGGGGTCTTGCCCGGGCGGCAGGGTGGCAAAGCACAGGCTATGGCCGGGGCGCAGCAGGGGCAGGGCACGGGTGGCGGCGCGAATCGCGGCCTTCTGCCCGGCCGAATCGCCGTCGAAGCAGAGGACGGGGACTTCGACCATCTTCCACAGCCGTTCGATCTGATGTTCGGTCAGCGCCGTGCCGAGCGGGGCGACGGCTTCGCCAAAGCCGGCCTGGGCCAGCGCGATGACGTCCATATAGCCCTCCACCACGATGACGCGGCCGGTCGAGCGACTGGCGGGGGAGGCGCGGTCGATATTATAGAGGGTGCGGCCCTTGTCGAACAGCGGGGTGTCGGGCGAGTTCAGATATTTGGGCTCGCCCGCACCCAATATGCGGCCGCCGAACGCGATGACCCGGCCGCGAATGTCGCGGATGGGGAACATGAGGCGGCCACGGAAACGGTCGTAGCTTTCGCGCTTCTTCCCGGCGCCCTTGCCCTGTTCAAGTGCTTCCGGGTCGATCAGCAGGCCGGCTTCGACCAGCATCGGTTCGCCGAACTCCTTGAGCGCGGTCTTGAGGCGGCCGCGTCCGTCCGGCGAGAAGCCGAAGCCGAAGGCGCGGCGCGTGGCGTCGGTCATGCCGCGTTTTTGCAGATAGGCGCGTGCTTCGCCGCCATCGATGCCGCCCAGTTGCTCCTCGAAGAAGGCCTGCGCCGCGCCCATCGCGTCGTGCAGGCCTCTGGCCGCTTCGGCGCGCTTGGCCGCGCGGGGATCGGCGGCGGGCACATCCATGCTGGCGGCGGCGGCCAGTTCCTTCACCGCCTCCATGAAGGGCAGGCCGCGCTGGTCGGTCATCCAGCGGATCGCATCGCCATGCGCGCCGCAGCCGAAGCAATGGTAGAAGCCCTTCTCGTCGTTGATCGTGAAGCTGGGCGTCTTTTCATTATGGAAGGGGCAGCAGGCCTTATATTCGCGGCCGGCCTTGGTGACCTTCACGGTCTTGCCGATGAGGGTCGACAGCGACGTGCGCGCGCGCAGCTCGTCCAGCCATTGCGGGGTGAGGGTCATGCGCCTTCTTCCCCCTCCCGCGTGCGGGAGGGGGGCAGGGGGGTGGGCTCAACCGGGCCACCCAAAGCTGCCCTGACGATAGTTTCCAACACGGCCTCTAGATTCTCAATGAGATCATTATTCCAGAAGCGGATCAGCCGGTAGCCCTGCGCTTCGATCTTTCTGGTCCGCATGGCGTCATAATCTGCTGCATCGGCATGCTGGCTGCCGTCCAGTTCGACGACCAGCTTGCGGGAGCGGCACACAAAATCACAGATGAAGCCGGCTATAGGCATCTGGCGGCTGAATTTCAGGCCTTCGAGTTGGGCGCCTTTCAATCGGCTCCAGAGCAGTCGCTCAGCTTGCGTGGCGTTGTTGCGCAGATTGCGTGCGCCATCGGTCGGGCGCGCAAGTCGATAGGGTGAGCCCACCCCCCGGCCCCCTCCCGCAGGCGGGAGGGGGAGATCAGGTGGCGCTCCCCCGTCTTCACTCACACAAGCGCCGCTTTCACCAGGCCGCTTGCCTTGCTCATGTCGATGACGCTGCCGTGGCGTTCTTTCAGCACGGCCATCACCTTGCCCATGTCCTTCACGCTCTCCGCGCCGACTTCGGCCTTGATGCCTTCGATCGCGGCCTTGGTTTCCTCTTCGCTCAGCTGGGCGGGGAGGAAGCTTTCGATCACGTCCAGTTCGGCCTGTTCCTTGGCGGCCAGTTCGTCGCGGCCGCCGGTCTTGAACATGTCGATCGATTCGCGGCGCTGCTTCACCATCTTCTGGAGCACTTCGACCACTAGGGCGTCGTCGTCCGGCACATTGGACGCGGTGCGCAATTCGATGTCGCGATCCTTCAGCTTCGCCAGGATCAGGCGCACGGCGGCCAGGCGTTCCTTGTCGCCCGCCTTCATCGATTCAATCTGGGCGCTCTTGATGGTGTCGCGAATCATGGCGAACGAATCCTGTTTCTTTCGGGAAAGGAGAAGATATAGCGGCAAAAGAGATTTTTAACAGACGTTGACCTGAACGTCGCACGGGCATAGGTGACCGGCCGTTTAACCCGCACCAGACGGGTTCCCGCAAAAGCATAAAGGACCGCAGACCATGGCAGACGCCAAAACCCTTACTGTGCCTAAAGGAGCGACAGGGGTCGTGGTTTTTGCCGATGGCAGCGCCGTGTTCGGCCGCGGCTTCGGTGCGGTGGGCGATGCGGTGGGCGAGCTGTGCTTCAACACCTCCATCACCGGCTATCAGGAGATCATGACCGATCCGTCCTATGCCGGGCAGATCGTCAATTTCACCTTCCCCCATATCGGCAATGTCGGCACCAATCTGGACGATGTGGAGGCTTTGCTTCCTCATGCGCTGGGCTGCATCGTGCGGCAGGACGTCACCGCGCCAAGCAATTTCCGCAATGTCGAACCGTTCGACCAGTGGATGAAAGAGCAGGGTCGCATCGGTCTGGCCGGCGTGGATACCCGCGCGCTGACCCGCCTCATTCGCATCAAGGGTGCACCCAATGTCGTGATCGCCCATGATCCCGATGGCAATTTCGATATCGAAGCGCTGAGCGCGAAGGCCGCTTCCTGGCCGGGGCTGGAGGGCATGGACCTTGCCATCGAAGTCACGGGCAAGGAAAGCCGCTTGTGGAAGGATGGCGTGTGGAAGCTGGGCTTTGGCTATGGCCTGAATGAAGCGGGCGATGAGCGCCCCCATGTCGTCGCGATCGATTATGGCGCGAAGAACAATATCTTCCGCAATCTGGTGCAAGCCGGCGCGCGCGTGACCGTGCTGCCCGCCACCGCATCCTATGAAGAGGTGACGGCGCTCAGCCCCGACGGCGTGTTCTTGTCCAACGGTCCGGGCGATCCGGCCGCGACCGGCGCCTATGCCGTGCCGGTGATCGCGGCGCTGCTGACCGACAATGTGCCGATCTTCGGCATTTGCCTTGGCCATCAGCTGCTGGGTCTGGCGGTGGGCGCCAAGACGATCAAGATGCATCAGGGCCATCGCGGCGCCAACCATCCGGTCAAGCGCCTGTCGGATGGTCTGGTCGAGATCACCAGCATGAACCATGGCTTTGCGGTCGATGTCGACACGCTGCCTGCCAATGCGCGATCGACCCATGTGTCGCTGTTCGACGGCAGCAATTGCGGTATCGAGCTGACCGACAAGAACGCCTTTTCGGTGCAGTACCACCCCGAAGCCTCACCGGGGCCGCAGGACAGCTTCTATCTGTTCAAGCGGTTCGTGGACGGCCTGAAAAAGCCGGTCGCGGCATGAGCCAGAACCTGCCCCCCGTCGACGAAGCGCGTCTTGCCGCCGAGTGGGAGGCGGACAAGGACGTCCTCGCCAACCTGGCCGCCAATGGCGACGTGGCGCGCATCGCGCGGCCCGTGGATGTCAGCTTCCGGGGCAGCGAGAAGGATTTCGAGCGCGTCCTCATCCTCGCCAGCCAGTTCGGCTTCGTCGAGCTGGACCGGGAAGAGGATGAGGAAGGCGACCTGTTCCTGTTCCTGGAATGCGTGCAGCCGGTCGATGAAGCGTCGATCCGCGCGCTGACCAAGAAATGCCTCCAGATCGAAATCCTCTGCGGCGTCGAATATGACGGCTGGGGATGCGAGGCTCAGGCGGGGGGCGTGCATTGAGTATTCGAACAAAATTTATCAAGCCCCAAAACTAAGCGCTTTAAGTTCGGTGACGAATTCGAGAAAGAATAGTTGATGATTCAAACGCCTTGGTCTCACACGCGGGAATTTCCTAGAAAGAACATTCTCACGCCAATCGGGGCGTTGGCTAGCATCATATTTCCTACATGCGCTGCGGGAGCCGCATTTACATATCCATCTCAACTAAGCTGGGTATTATTATGCATAGGCTGTATTCCACTTGCAGTCGCAATTTGGGCCTACATCTACTTCGTTATATCTGATCCTGATCGATTGCAGACAGAAGATTACCGAATTCAACATCAGCTGGTATCTAGAATATCAAATGTGTCTGGTGTGACTGAATCTCAGTTGCCGCCCCGCAATGCGAAGCTGGTTGTGACGAGCGATAAGGTGAGTCATCATGACTGAAATATATTCTGTTTCCTATAGTAGCGATTTAGCTGAACCTTATCGGGATCAGCTCATCGCATACTTGAAAAATGGAAAGTATATTATTGATTGGAACATGCCTTTTGATGGATTAATATTGCTTACGTCAAATCTTAATTCTGAGGAAGTTGCCGAACTATTCGCTGATTTCTTTGCGAATGAATTGCCTATTTTTGCAACCAAGTTGGTAATGCATCATAATTATGGGTTTTTACCTGAGCAATCTTTTGAGTGGTTTGAAGAGCAGAAAAATAAATACTGGCTTTCATCTTTTTTAAGTTCGGAATCGTGATGCCCAAACGCACTGACATCTCCTCCATCCTCATCATCGGCGCTGGTCCGATCATCATCGGCCAGGCGTGCGAGTTCGATTATTCGGGCACGCAGGCGGTCAAGGCGCTGAAGGAAGAGGGCTATCGCATCATCCTGGTCAATTCCAACCCGGCCACGATCATGACCGACCCGGAATTTGCCGACGCGACCTATGTCGAGCCGATCACGCCCGAAATCGTGGCGAAGATCATCGAGAAGGAGCGGCCGGATGCGGTGCTGCCGACCATGGGCGGGCAGACGGCGCTGAACACCGCGCTGGCGCTGTTCAACGACGGCACGCTGGCCAAGTACGGCGTGCAGATGATCGGCGCGGACGCCGAGGCGATCGACAAGGCCGAAGACCGGATCAAGTTCCGCGACGCCATGGACAAGATCGGTCTGGAAAGCGCCCGCTCGCGCATCGCCCACACGATGGAAGAGGCGCTGGAGGCGCTGGAATTTACCGGCCTTCCCTCGATCATCCGCCCCAGCTTCACCATGGGCGGCACCGGCGGCGGCATCGCCTATAATCGCGAAGAGTTTGTCAACATCGTGCGCGGTGGCCTGGACGCGTCGCCGACGACCGAGGTGCTGATCGAGGAATCGCTGATCGGCTGGAAAGAATATGAGATGGAAGTCGTGCGGGACCGCAACGACAATTGCATCATCATCTGTTCGATCGAAAATGTCGATCCGATGGGCGTCCATACGGGCGACTCCATCACCGTCGCGCCGGCGCTGACGCTGACCGACAAGGAATATCAGATCATGCGCAACGCGAGCATCGCGGTGCTGCGTGAAATCGGCGTGGAAACAGGCGGTTCCAACGTGCAGTTCTCGGTCAATCCGAAGGACGGCCGCCTGATCGTGATCGAGATGAACCCGCGTGTATCGCGCTCGTCCGCGCTGGCGTCGAAGGCCACCGGCTTCCCGATCGCCAAGGTCGCGGCGAAGCTGGCCGTGGGCTATACGCTGGACGAGATCACCAACGACATCACTGGCGCGACCCCGGCGTCGTTCGAACCGACCATCGACTATGTCGTGACGAAGATCCCGCGCTTCGCCTTCGAAAAGTTCAAGGGCGCCGAGCCGCTGCTGGGCACGGCGATGAAGTCCGTCGGCGAAGTCATGGCGATCGGCCGCAACATCCATGAATCGATGCAGAAGGCGCTGCGCGGTCTGGAAACCGGCCTCTCCGGCTTCAACAATGTCGATCATCTGGTCGGCGCGCCCAAGGACGATATCGTCGCCGCGCTGGCGCAGGCGACGCCCGACCGGCTGCTGGTCGCCGCGCAGGCGCTGCGTGAGGGGCTTTCCGTTCAGGAAATCCACAATATCGCCAAGTTCGACCCCTGGTTCCTGGAGCGGATCAAGGAAATCGTCGATGCGGAAGGCGAAGTGCTGGCCAATGGCCTGCCGCAGGATGCGGACGGCATGCGCCGCCTGAAATCCATGGGCTTTTCCGACAAGCGGCTCGCCTATCTGGCGCTAAAGTCGGCCAATCTGCGCGGCATGGAGCGCGGGATCGCACGCGGGTCGGGCCTGATCCACGAAGCGGTCAAGGCGATGACCGGCGGCGTGACGGAGGATGAAGTGCGCAAGCTGCGCCACAAGCTGGGCGTGCGCCCCGTCTTCAAGCGCATCGACACCTGCGCCGCCGAGTTCGAGGCGAAGACGCCCTACATGTATTCGACCTATGAAGCGCCGCTGTTCGGCGAGGCGGAGAATGAAGCCGCGCCGACCGATCGCAAGAAGGTCGTAATCCTGGGCGGCGGGCCGAACCGGATCGGGCAGGGGATCGAGTTCGACTATTGCTGCGTCCATGCCTGCTTCGCGTTGAGCGAGGTCGGCTATGAAACGATCATGGTGAACTGCAACCCGGAAACCGTGTCGACCGACTATGACACGTCCGACCGCCTCTATTTCGAGCCGCTGACGGCCGAAGACGTGCTGGAAATTCTCGCCGTCGAAATGTCGAACGGGACGCTGGCGGGCGTGCTGGTGCAGTTTGGCGGGCAGACGCCGCTCAAGCTGGCGCAGGCGCTGGAGGATGCGGGCATCCCGATCCTGGGCACCAGTCCCGATGCCATCGACCTGGCCGAAGATCGCGAGCGTTTCGCCGCGCTGATCGACAAGCTGAAGCTGCGCCAGCCGGCCAACGGCATCGCGCGCAGCCGTGAGGAAGCGATCGCAGTCGCCAATCGCATCGGTTATCCCGTCCTGATGCGGCCCAGCTATGTGCTGGGTGGCCGGGCGATGGAGATTGTCGACGGTCAGGCGCAGCTGGAGGAATATATCACCACGGCGGTCAAGGTATCGGGCGACTCGCCGGTGCTGATCGACCAATATCTGCGCGACGCGATCGAGGTCGATGTCGATGCGCTGTGCGATGGCGACGATGTGGTCGTGGCCGGCGTGTTGCAGCATATCGAGGAAGCGGGCGTCCATTCCGGCGACAGCGCCTGTTCGCTGCCGCCCTACAGCCTGTCGGACGAGATCATCGCGGAAATCGAGCGCCAGACCGAAGTGCTGGCCCACGCCCTGTCGGTGCGCGGCCTGATGAACATCCAGTTCGCTGTGAAGGACGGCGTCGTCTATCTGATCGAAGTCAATCCGCGCGCCAGCCGCACGGTGCCCTTCGTCGCCAAGGCGATCGGCACGCCGATTGCCAAGATCGCCAGCCGCGTGATGGCGGGCGAGAAGATCAAGGATCTGCCCAGGATCGACCGCAATGCGATCAGCCATGTGGCGGTGAAGGAAGCGGTCTTCCCGTTCAACCGCTTCCCCGGCGTCGATCCGGTCCTGTCACCGGAAATGAAGAGCACCGGCGAAGTCATGGGGATCGATAGCAATTTCGCGATCGCCTTCGCCAAGGCGCAGATCGGCGCGGGTACCGTGTTGCCGACCAGCGGCACGGTGTTCATTTCGCTCAAGGACACGGACAAGCCGGTCATCCTGCCGGCGGCTGCCAAGCTGGTGGCGATGGGCTTCAAGCTGATCGCGACCGGTGGCACGGCCGATTATCTGGCGGACCATGGTATCGCGGTGGAGAAGGTGAACAAGGTCGCCGAGGGTCGTCCGCATATCGTGGACAAGATCACCGATGGCGATGTGCAGTTGATCTTCAACACGACCGAGGGCTGGCAGTCGCTCAAGGACAGCAAGGCGATCCGTACCAGCGCGCTGCGCCAGAAGGTGGCGAGCTTCACTACGGCGGCCGCCAGCGTCGCTGCGGCGGACGCGATCGAGGCTTTGCGGGGCCATCCCCTTGAAGTGCGCTCGCTCCAGTCCTATTATCCCCTGTCGCACGCTTGATCCCCTGCACAGGAATGATGCTGCGGGGCGGTTCCTGAAGAAGGGGCCGCCACAGGGAAGTTTTGACGAAGGATTTTAGGGAATGGCGACCGTCGAGAAGATGCCGATGCTGCAAATGGGCTATGACAAGCTCAACACGCAGCTCCGCGAATTGAAGGCCGAACGGCCCTTGATCGTGGACGCCATCGAAGAAGCGCGCGCGCATGGCGATTTGTCGGAAAACGCGGAATATCACGCGGCCAAGGAGCGCCAGGGTCAGGTCGAAGCGACCATCAACGACCTGGAAGACAAGCTGTCGCGTGCGCAGGTGATCGACCCCACGACGCTGTCGGGTGACAAGATCATCTTCGGCGCGACCGTGACGCTGCTGGACGAAGACGACAAGCCGGTGAAATACCAGATTGTCGGCCAGGCAGAAGCGGACGCCAAGCAGGGCATGATTTCGTATAACAGCCCGCTGGGCCGTGCGCTGATCGGCCGTACCGTCGGCGAAGATGTGGAAGTGTCCGTCCCGTCGGGCGACAAATTCTACCAGGTCGACAAGATCGATTTCATCTGACCGTGAAACTGCCGGCCGGACGATTGACCAACGGGATCGCGGCGATCACTTTCGCCGCGTTCCTGCTGCTGTTTCTAACGGGGCAGGTGGATAATGCCGCCATCATCGGCGGCTTCATTCCCGCGCGGCTAGGTGACGGTGCGTTGCTGGATGGCATGGCCGCCGTGCCGGCCTGGCTGACGCCGCTCAGTTGCACCTTCATCCATGCTGGTTGGCTGCATATCGGCTTCAACCTGCTGATGCTGCTGTTCTGCGGCCGGCAGGTGGAGCATGTGCTGGGCTGGGGCGGGACTTTGGCCCTCTACATCGTCGGGGCCTATGGCGCCTGTCTGGCGCAATGGGCGATCGATCCCGGCTCGACCAATCCGATGGTGGGCGCGAGCGGCGCCATTTCCGCGATCATCGCGCCCTATGCGCTGCTGTACAGCCAGCAGCAGGTGCGCGCTTTCGGGCCTTTTTCGGCCAATCTGGTGCGGCTCTTGTGGCTGGCGGCCGGCTGGATCGCGGTGCAGTTGATGATCGGGATCGCCAGCGGTGCCGGTATGAACGAATTGGGGAAGATCGCGATTGCCGCGCATATCGGCGGCTTTATCGTGGGGCTGGCTATGACGCGGCCCTTGCTGCGCTGGCGGTTTCGGAAGAAGCCGCGGGCGGTGCAGTAACGCCCGTCTGGGCGAAGATTTTCAGATTGGCTGGATAAACGCCCGTTCGTGTCGAGCGAAGTCGAGACATGATAGCGCTGGGCGCTTCTCGACTTCGCTCGAAGCGAACGGATGAACTGTTAGGCGCTCGGCAATTCCGGTTCGAGCAGACGGTGCAGATGCACGATCACATAGCGCATTTCGGCATCGTCGACCGTGCGCTGCGCGGCGCTGCGCCAGGCCTTTTCAGCCGAAGCATAGTCGGGATAGACGCCAACCAGATCGACGGCGGACAGATCTTGAAATTCCAGCGTCTGCGGGTTGGTTACGCGGCCGCCCATCACCAGATGCATTTTGCTCATGGCTTTTTATATTCTCCTGTGGCTGATGGCGACGCCTTAGCATCGTCGCTGGCATCAGCCAAGGAGAGGAGCGGCAAGCGTCGATTGCGTTTGCCGCAATCGCGATTAGTTTTTGGGCAATCGTGCCTTGATGGCGTCGCTGAGCGCGTCGACCTTGGCCGCGACCAGCGCGGTGACTTCATCGGCGAGCTTGGATGCCTTGGCCGGCAGGTCGGCGGACGCCACGCTGTCGCGCGCATCGGCCGCGACGTCGCTGGCCGCATGAAGGGCGTTGGCCGCGCTCTTTCTGATGCCGCCTGCGCTGTCGGCGGCGGAATGGAGAGCGCTGGACGCACCCTGCTTGACCGTTTCGGCGCCTTCCGCAGCGGCGGCGCGGGCGGCCACGGCGGCTTCCAGCACGCGCGACCCGGCGGTCACGGCCAGGCCCGGCAGCGCCTTCATCACGCGGCGGCTCTTGGGGAACATCCAGGCGACGACGGCGCCCACGGCAACGGCGCCGGCCACGGCGACGATCGGATGTTCCTGGACGATTTCATTGGCGCGGGTTGCGACGCGCTGGGTCCGGTCCTTAGCGTCCCCGTAAGCTTCGCTCGCCTTGTCGCGGCCGGTCTGGATCAGGTCGCCGGCGCTTTCGCGGGCCTTGTCGGTGGTGTCCTTGATCTTGTCCGTCGCATTGATGGCCGCATCATTGGCGGCCTCGCGAACGCGGGTGATCTGGGCGCGGATGTCAGCCATCATCATTCTCCGAAATATCTGCGTCTATGTTCCTGAAACGAACGTACAGCCGCCCGAAAAGTGCCGCCAGCGGGCGACGGAAGAGAAAGAGGCCGAAGGCGGTGGCTGCTGCGCCGATTGCGACGGGGCGCTGCTGCGCCTTGGCCGCGATCCGGGCGATGCCGCCTCGCACCGCGCCACTCGCCTTGTCCTTCGCATCCTGCTTCAGCCGGGCAGGGGTGATACGGGCCTTGGCCTCTTCCGCCGTCAGCTGGAGGCGGCCTTTTGCGGTGTCGGCCCGATCGCAGGCGGCGCGATAGCGGCTTTCCAGATTCATGGCGCGATCGCCTTCTTCATGCGCGTGATGCAGCCCTTGGCGGCGAGCAGCAGCAGCAGGGTGACAAGCAATCCGCCGCCCACCACGATCAACGTGGCCCAGATCGGCGCCATCAGTTGGGAAAGTGCGATCACCAGACCCACCAACAAGGCGATGATGCTGGCAAAGGCGAGCATGAGCGCGACCACGGCAAAGATGGCGGCGTTGCGCACGCCAGTACCGATGATGCCGGCGCGCAGCTTCTGCTTTTCCGCTTCGGCGGCGGCATAGGCGCGGCCGTCGGCATAGAGCCGCGCCAACACCTCTTTCACGCTTTCGTCGCGCGCATGATCTTCGGGCGCGCCGTCGGGCTGCCCATCGGTCGGCAGCGTTGCCGCCGTATCCGCTGGTTCGTCAGTCAATTAGCCCTCCGCCCCGCCTTGCGGGCCTGTGCGTCGGTCGGAATATGCGATCGAACGAAGGCTTACGCCTTGTCGTCCGATCCCTTGGCAAGGCGCATCAGCACGAAGCCGACCACGGCCGCCGCGCCGATCGCGACCGCCGGGCTTTTCCGCACGAAATCGCGCGCTTCGCCGATCAGCTGGTCGACATCCTTGGCATCCAGCGAATCCGCCGCACCAGCGACCGATTCCGCCGCCTGACGGGCATAGTCGCCATATTGCGGGCCGAGTTTGGAATCGACCGTGCCGGCCGTGTCGGAAATCAGCTTGGCCAGGCTTTGCAGCGTGGTGCCGGTCTTGTCCTTGGCGACGCCGGCGGCGGACTTGGCGGTCTTGCCGGCCTGTTCCTTGATCGGGTCGATATGCGCCTTCCAATCGACCGCGTTGAACTTGTCGGTGGCGACCTTGGCCGCCTTTTCAGCCTGCGCCTTGATCGGTGCGATCTGCGCGGTCCAGCCATGCGAGGCGGCGCCATTGCCGGGCTTCTTCACTGCGGGCGCCTTGCGGATCGCGGCCTTCTTGACCGGGGCGGTCTTCACGGCGGGCGAGGAGGGGCTGGCAATCGGCGACTTGGCCGCCTTCGCCTTCGTCGGCTTGACGACAGCCGTCTTCTTCACGCGCTTGACGGGCGGGGTTTCCGGTGTGTCGGCCATGGTCCTCGTATCTCCCTTTCAAATTCGGCATGGGGCCGGCAAGGCCGGCGGGCATCATGGTTCAAATGCCTCGCGGCGGCCTACAGTTCCGTTGCCGTTACATTTTCGACCATCGGCATTTTTTGCGTCTGCGCAACCCCCTGCATTGCCAATAAGGGAGGCGCTGGCTAAGCGGAGCGCGCATCAAGGGCCGCAATGCCCACCGCCACGACGCTAAGTGCAGGAGCGATCATGACCGCCATTCTCGATATTCACGCCCGCCAGATTCTCGACAGCCGTGGCAACCCCACCGTCGAAGTCGACGTCATGCTGGAAGATGGCAGCTTCGGCCGCGCCGCCGTGCCCTCGGGCGCGTCCACCGGCGCCTATGAAGCGGTCGAAAAGCGCGACGGCGATGCCTCCAAATATCTGGGCAAGGGCGTTCTTCAGGCCGTCGCCGCCGTCAACGACGAGATCGCCGGCGAACTGATCGGCCTGGACGCCGAGGATCAGGGCGAAGTCGACGCCGCGATGATCGCGCTCGACGGCACCGAAAACAAGTCGCGCCTGGGCGCCAACGCGATCTTGGGCGTATCGCTCGCCGCCGCCAAGGCCGCTGCCGACGCGCGCGGCCTGCCGCTCTATCGCTATGTCGGTGGCGTGCAGTCGCATGTCCTGCCGGTGCCGATGATGAACATCATCAACGGCGGCGAACATGCCGACAACCCGATCGATTTCCAGGAATTCATGATCATGCCGGTCGGTGCCGAAAGCATCGCCGACGCGGTCCGCATCGGGTCGGAAATCTTCCATACCCTCAAAAAGGGCCTGCACGACAAGGGCCTGGCGACCTCGGTCGGCGATGAAGGCGGCTTTGCCCCCAACATCGCTTCGACCCGCGACGCGCTCGACTTCATCATGCTGTCGATCGAAAAGGCGGGCTACAAGCCGGGCGACGACGTCGTGCTGGCGCTGGACTGCGCCGCGACGGAGTTTTTCAAGAACGGCCGTTACGAGATTTCGGGCGAAGGCCTGTCGCTGGCGCCGGTCGAAATGGCCGACTATCTGGCCGCGCTGACCGCCGACTATCCGATCAAGTCGATCGAAGACGGCATGAGCGAGGATGATTTCGAAGGCTGGAAGGCGCTGACCGACAAGATCGGGCATCAGGTGCAGCTGGTCGGCGACGATCTGTTCGTCACCAATCCCGCGCGCCTGGCCATGGGCATCGGCAAGGGGCTGGCCAATTCGCTGCTGGTGAAGGTCAACCAGATCGGCACGCTGACCGAAACGCTGGCCGCCGTCGATCTGGCGCATCGGTCGCGCTACACCGCCGTCATGTCGCACCGTTCGGGCGAGACGGAGGATTCGACCATCGCCGACCTCGCCGTCGCGACCAATTGCGGGCAGATCAAGACCGGTTCGCTCGCCCGTTCGGACCGGTTGGCCAAGTATAACCAGCTGATCCGTATCGAGGAAGAATTGGGCGACATCGCCGTCTATGCCGGTCGCTCCATCTTCCGCTAAAAGTTAAGAAAGACTCGGCCGGCCGCAAGCGATGCATTTTTCGCTTGCGGCCGGCCTTTTCCTGTGATTCTTCTGATTTATGGCGCACATCGCGAAACTTCGTCTCCTCCTGTGGTCGGCTATCGGCCCTGCGATTGCGCTGCTCCTCCTGCTGTTCTTCGCCGGCTATGTCGTGCTGGGCGCCAACGGGGTGCTGGCATGGGGTGACTATTCGCGCCAGTTGCACGTCGCGCAGGCGGAATTGAAGCAGACCCGCCATGCGCAGGCCGAATTGCGCAATCGTGTCGACCTGCTCAATCCACGCCGCGTGGACCCGGATCTGAGCGACGAATTGATCCGTCGTCAGCTGGGGGTGATTCACCATGACGAAGTGGTCGTGCCGCTCAACTGACATGGGCATTGACGTTACGGATGCGTGACGGCCGCGCAAGGATTTTGCGTACATATCCTTCCGTTGGTAATTTTGCTGCGAGCGCGTTTTGCCAGTCTGTGACTAGGCCGTTCAAAGCCATCAATTTTCGGTAACAGCTATTGGTTCTGGCCGGATTCCGGGGGTCTGCAGTTGCAATATATGCAACTCTATCGCTATATCGGACTTCCTTCCATCCTACCCCCACGCAAAAGGATAATAGCCTTGGCGAAACCAACCACGCCGCGCGCTGCAAGCGCAAAGGCAAAGGCGGCTGCACCCGCCGCTGCCGGTGCGGACCATAACCGGCCGCGCCCGGAAACGCCGACCGATTACAAGGCCAGCAAGGAAGAGCTGCTGGAATTCTACCGGCAGATGGTTCTCATCCGCCGTTTCGAGGAAAAGGCCGGCCAATTGTACGGCCTGGGCTTCATCGGCGGCTTCTGCCACCTCTATATCGGTCAGGAAGCGGTTGCCGTCGGCATCCAGTCGGCGCTCGTGCCCGGCAAGGACAGCGTCATCACCGGCTATCGCGACCATGGCCACATGCTGGCCTATGGCATCGACCCCAAGGTCATCATGGCCGAACTGACCGGCCGTGAAGCGGGTATCTCGCGCGGCAAGGGCGGTTCGATGCATATGTTCAGCGTCGAACATAAATTCTTCGGCGGCCATGGCATCGTCGGTGCGCAGGTGTCGCTGGGCGCGGGCCTGGGCTTCGCGCACAAATATAATGGAGATGGCGGCGTCTGCGTCGCTTACTTCGGTGACGGCGCGGCCAACCAGGGCCAGGTCTATGAATCGTTCAACATGGCCGAGCTGTGGAAGTTGCCGATCATCTTCGTGATCGAAAACAACCAGTACGCCATGGGCACCAGCGTCAACCGCGCGTCGTCGGAAGACCAGCTGTATCGCCGTGGCGAAAGCTTCCGCATCCCCGGCATCCAGGTCGACGGCATGGACGTGCTGGCCGTACGCGGCGCGACCGAAGAAGCGCTGAAATGGGTGCAGGAGGGCAATGGCCCGATCCTGCTGGAAATGAAGACCTACCGCTATCGCGGTCACTCCATGTCCGACCCGGCCAAATATCGCTCGCGTGAAGAAGTGCAGGCGATGCGCGACAAGTCCGACCCGATCGAGGGCGTCAAGAAGTACCTGCTCGAAGCTGGCGTCAGCGAAGACGATATCAAGCTGATCGATCAGGACATTCGCAAGGTCGTGGCGGAAGCCGCCGACTTCGCCGAAACCTCGCCCGAACCGGAACTGGCTGAACTCTATACCGACGTGTTGGTGGAGCAATATTAATGGGTATCGAAATCAAGATGCCGGCGCTCTCGCCGACGATGGAAGAGGGCACGCTGGCCAAATGGCTGGTGAAGGAAGGCGACGAAGTGAAGTCGGGCGATATCCTGGCGGAAATCGAAACCGACAAGGCGACGATGGAATTCGAAGCCGTCGATGAAGGCCAGATCGGCAAGATCCTGATCGCCGAAGGCAGCGAAGGCGTGAAGGTCGGCACCGTGATCGCCACGATGGCGGGCGAAGGCGGCGAAGAAGCGCCTGCACCAGCGCCCAAGGCTGCCGAAGCCCCCAAGGCCGACGCCGAAGCCCCCAAGAAGGCCGAAAGCGGCACGTCCAAGCTGGCGTCCGAAGCCCGCGCGACCGTGCAGGATCCGGACCTTCCCGAAGGCACCGAGTTCGTCAAGACGACGGTCCGCGAAGCGCTGCGCGACGCGATGGCCGAAGAAATGCGCAAGGACGAGCGCGTTTTCGTGATGGGCGAGGAAGTCGCCGAATATCAGGGCGCGTACAAGGTGACGCAGGGCCTGCTCGACGAATTTGGCGACAAGCGCGTCATCGACACGCCGATCACCGAATATGGCTTTGCCGGCATCGGTGCGGGCGCGGCCATGGGCGGCTTGCGCCCGGTCATCGAGTTCATGACGTTCAATTTCGCCATGCAGGCGATCGACCACATCATCAACTCGGCGGCCAAGACCAACTACATGTCCGGCGGCCAGATGCGTTGCCCGATCGTGTTCCGTGGTCCCAACGGCGCGGCCAGCCGCGTCGGCGCGCAGCACAGCCAGAATTACGGTCCCTGGTATGCCGCCGTTCCCGGCCTGATCGTCATCGCGCCTTATGACGCGGCTGATGCGAAAGGCCTGCTGAAGGCCGCGATCCGCTCGACCGATCCGGTCGTGTTCCTGGAGAATGAACTTCTCTACGGTCGCAGCTTCGACGTGCCCAAGGTGGACGATTATGTCCTGCCGATCGGCAAGGCCCGCATCATGCGTCCGGGCAAGGACGTCACGCTGGTCAGCTACTCGATCGGCGTGGGCCTTGCGCTCGACGCGGCGGCGACACTGGCCGAGGAAGGTATCGACGCCGAAGTGATCGATCTGCGCACGCTGCGCCCGCTCGACACCGCGACGGTGCTGGAAAGCCTGAAGAAGACCAACCGCCTGGTTGTGGTGGAAGAAGGCTGGCCGACCTGCTCGATCGCGTCGGAAATCGCCGCTGTCGTCATGGAGCAGGGCTTCGACGATCTCGACGCGCCGGTTCTGCGCGTCACCAACGAAGACGTGCCGCTGCCCTATGCCGCGAACCTTGAAAAGCTGGCGCTGATCGACGCGGCCCGCGTGGTCGCGGCGGCCAAGAAGGTCTGTTACAAGTAAGACCGGCCGAAGGCTGGAAAAGGAAAGGGCGGCTATTTCAGCCGCCCTTTTTCATGTCTGTCAATGCTCAGTCGCTGAGGCGAAACCCTCAGGTGCAGAGTGCTCTCGCGCTAGTTGCCAGATTGCCGGCATTCTTGATGTCCTGATCGGTCCGTTCGCGCACGTTGAAAGCGCTGGTGTAACGGATGATCTTGGGACCGAAGATCGTGCTGCTGACCAGAGGCTGGTAATTATAGGCCACTTCCACGAACATGACCGCCGTACCGCTGGCCGGCGTGACCTTCGTGGCCGCAGTCGTGCCAGGCCCCATACCATCCTTCATTGACGCGTCATTCGTGCCGTTACCGGCAACGCCATAGCTGGACGTGAAGTTGCCGCTGCCCCAGCACCGTTGCCAGCGGATATAGTTGCCAGCGTTGCTGCCGGTTTTCCCATTGGGTTCCAGATCCGACAGGAAGATCCGGCCATTGGCCTTGAGCTTCAGCGCATCCGTGGACAAGTCCGCGCCGGTCATGATTTCATTCACGTCCGCATCGTCGATGGAGGTGCGTACGCGCGCGGCATTGTCGGCCACGAGCATGGCGACTTGGCTGATACGCATATGGGCCAGCGCCAGATTGGCACATTCAAGGCCGGTCAGACCCAGGATGAGCAATACGGGCAGGGAAAAAGCGAACTCGATCAGCGCGAGGCCGCGATTGTCGCGGCGCAGGCGGTGCAGAAGGGCCAAGAGCGGGCTGATACGCATCGTCAGTTGCACTTTATCGCGGGAGTGGTCTGGTTCGCCCATGGCTGGTTGCGCACCATAGTGGATGCGGTGGCGGACTGCGTTGCGCTCCAGCCTAGCATCTTGGCCAACGGGAACAGGCGCGGCATGGATACCGTCACCTCATAATAGACGATGTCGTCCGCGCCACCCAGGCCGGTGGCGCCGCTATTGGTATCGTAGCTGCCGTTGCCATTGGCGTCTTCGTAACAGTCACCAACATTATAGGTGCCTAGTGGCACGGTATCGGTGGTGATCTTCTCCGGTTTTCCGACGCGGGAGAAATTATAATAGCTTTTCTTGGTGGTCGACGCCGTGCCGTTCTTCGAATTGATGGCAGCCATCTGCGCTTCGATATAGGCGTCGATCTGACTGTTGTTCAGCGTTCCGACCGAAGCGGCGCGCGCCGCTTTTTCCAGCACGCCACGCGTTACGGCGCGCAAATAGGATTGATAGCCGAGGTCGCCGATCGCCATGATGGTCAGGATCAGCGGCCCGGCGACCAGCCCGAATTCCAGCAGCGTCGCACCACGCGCATGATCGCGTAGCCGGGTGAAAAAGCGAGCGAGATGGCCGATCATTGCGACAACCTCAAACCACCGATATTCTTGGCGATGTCCCTGAACTTCTGGCTGAGGGCCGAGGCCGTATAAGCCATGGTCCAGTGGTTCGAAGAGGTGGCGCACCCTTGCAGCGGTGCCTGAATATTCCCTTCCGACTGGTTGCGGAAACCGATCACCCACACGGTGATGCCCATGCCCTTGATCGAATTGCACAGCATGGTCAGGCGGTTGTTGTGGATGGCGGTCAACGATGTGTCGGCCGTACTGGTCGAGGCGACGCGGCCATCCAGCAACTGATAGCCATAAGCACCATAGACGCTTTGATAGGCGCTCATGTCACCATCCGTCATGAAGACGATATGGCGCGAGATGTTGAAGCCATTGGGGGCGGTGGCATTGTTGCTGGCGAAGATGCCGTTGGGCGACAGGAAGCGCGCGCCCCACAACATCCCGATGTCATGATAGGTGCCACCGACCGCTACCAGCCCGTCGATATAGCTGTTGAAACTGCTGTTCTGGCCGGTCGGCGTGGTCGTGCGATTAGCGTAGCTGGTCAGGACGCGCGACTGGCTGGGGCATGCGTTCCAGCCGCCGCTGATACGATCGGCATCGTTAAGATAGGCCCCGCTCCGCGTGAACTCCACTTCCGGCCAATGGGGGCGCCACCGCGTGTCGGTATCGGTTGGCGCTTCATTGACATTCAAGTCATGAGCATTTGCCGGAACGGAGGCTGTCGACGATGTGGCCGTGATCGTATTGTCGGTCGATCGTTCCTCGATACAGCCGGCCCAGGTCGTGTTGGCGGGGACGGGTTGACCGTCCACATCATTGGGCGTGCTGGCATAATAGGTTGGGTTGGGCACCGAATTGCCGGCGATATAGTCCGATACGGCAAAATCGTAATCGCCATATTCGATCTTCAGTTCGGCCCAGCCGGGCAGCGCGGCATAGCCGCTATTATGCGTGGTGGTGGTTTCACGCCGCACGCAGGATTTGGAAGTCGATCCCGATGAAGGGACGGGCGACGCGCCATTATATGTCTCGGGGGTATATGTGACTTTGGTAATTGTATTCGGCGCCGACCCGCTAAGCGTGGCGGCCGTATTGCCCCAATTATAACATTGGGTTTGCGTCCTGTTGCTCCCGCTGTCTTTCTCTGCATCCGCGAGCGCCGCTCGGCAACTATTGCTGTTATATTTGCGGTAGCAGGTGATCGACGACGAAGACGAGCCGCCGGATGATGACTGCGGCGTCTCGTTATAATAGGTCATGCGACGGCTATTATAGGTCCAGGTTTCGCCACTCCGGCCACCGACAAGGGCTGTGGACGGAAGTTGATAGCCGACATTGACGGTCGAACTATAGGGCATGAACCCATAGCGGATGCGGCCGGTCTGGTCGGATCCGGCGCCCAGCGTATCGTAGAAATCCTTCACCGCCTGCTTCAGCGCGGCAAGGCGCGTGGTGCTGCCGCCATTGCCGTCCGATATGGAAGAGGCCATCGACCCGGTGGTATCCAAAACCATCATGACGTCGGTATTGCCGATGTCGAACCGGCTTTCGCACGTCACGCTGAGTGGTAGGGTGGTGTAACCGAAAATCTTCATCAGCGTGGTCGGCATGGTCGATTCCGCCGATACCTGAACGGTCGTTGTTTCACCCGGCTTGCTCTGGATCACAGGTACGAAGTCTGCGGTCTGGAATGTGTTCTGGGGAAAGTTGAAGTCGAAGAATTTCCGGGCCTCGGCAATGTTGGCGGCGGTCATGGACGATCCGGTCATGGCGCGACGGCCCGCCAGAGCGGCGGAGTCGCAGGCCTGCTGCATGCGGGCGCGGGCCATATATGCGCGGCTCATGTCCAGGCCGCCGCCGATCAGCGCGGCCAGCGGAATGATCGCCGCGGCGACCATTGCCATGACGTTCCCCGACTGGTTGCCTGCCAACCGCCGCAGAAAACCCATAGGATGTTCGTTTGTCTTGCCCATTTGCCTGCAATCACCCATGTCGCGCCCGATACCCCCCGATAATGGGCAGGGCAGCCTGTCCGCTTATGCAGGCGCACTCGTTAGAATGTGTATGAGGAAGATGGTTAAAGGACCGATAACGCGCGAATTCGGCTGTATCGCGGGAGTCGCGGCATGAGCCTGGGCGATGATGCGGTGCCGCCGCTGGCGATGCTGCTGAGCGCGCATGCGGCCGCCGGGCAGGTGGACCGGCACCGGGCGCTGTGGGCGTTCGATGCGCGGCTCGCCAAGGTGGCGCGGACCACCAGCGAAGCGATGATCGGGCAGATGCGCCTCGCCTGGTGGAATGACGTCATCGACGATGGCACGGGCATGAAGGGGACGGGCGAGCCTGTGGTCGATGCGATGCGGGGGAGTGGGGCGATGGACGCGCCGGCCCTGTCGGCGGTGATCGACGGGTGGGAAGTTCTGGTGGTCGAGCCGGAAATCGACCTGATTGGCCTGCGCGACTATGCCGCCGGTCGTGGCGGTGGATTGTTCCGGGCGCTGGCCGATGTGGCGGAGGCGCCGGATTGGCTGGAGGCGGCGGGACGGGTCTGGGCGCTCTGGGATCTGGCCGGGCATGTCGGCGACGCGGCGTTGTGCAAGGCGGCGCTGGAATTGGCGCAGGAATTGCTGCCGCAGGTGGATGGCGCGCGCTGGACGCGGGGCTGGAAGCCGCTGCGTATCGCGTTCACGCTGGCGCGGCAGGATGTGCTGGAAGGGCGCGGGGCGCCGACCGGGATATCGCGGGCGCTAGCGTGGCGGTTGCTGCGAATTGCGCTTGTGGGGCGCTAGGCCGTCGGGATAGGCTGCCCCAACGCATCGAAGGGGGCAGGCATGGGGCGATTGCTGGCGGGCGGCATGGCGGCGCTGTTGCTGGTCGCGGGCGGATTATTCTGGTGGCAGGGGCGGGCTGACAATGTGCCGGTGCCCCAACTGGCCGTCGCACCGCCGCCGCCGCCCGCCGTCGAGAGCCTGCCCGAGGGCGATCCCGATGCCGTGGGGGATGCGCCACCCATGCCGGGCGAGGCCAGTCCGCAGAGTCGGGAGCAGAAGCGCTTCGCCCGTTACGATCGCAACCGCGACGGCGTCATCACCCGGATCGAGATGTTGGGCAGCCGGACCAAGGCTTTCAAGGCGCTCGACAAGGATGGCGACAATCTGCTGTCGTTCGAGGAATGGGCAGTGGGGACATCGGACCGGTTCGGCGCGGCGGATGCCGACAAGGACGGCAAGCTGACCCCCGCCGAGTTCGCCGCGACCGCGCCCAAGCGGGCGGTGAAGGCGAAGTGCAAATGCTGAAATTCTGGACCCCGGCCTTCGCCGGGGAACAGGGGATCAGGCGATCTCCATATCCCCCATCCACACGCCGAAGGAGGCGCGGGCGCGGGACGTATAGGCTTCCTTGCGGCTCTTCTTCTTCACGTCCGCCAGCGTCGGAAACAGGCCGAAATTAACGTTCATCGGCTGATAGTCCGCGGTTTCCACATTGCCCGTCACATGGCCGAGCAGCGCGCCGAGCGCCGTGTCGGCCGGGGGTGGGGTCAGTTCGCGGCCCAGCAGTTCAGCGGCGGCGAAACGCCCGGCGATCAGGCCAATCGCGGCGCTCTCCACATAGCCTTCGCACCCCGTCATCTGGCCGGCGAAGCGGATATGCGGCGCACTTTTCAGGCGCAATGTCGGGTCGAGCAGCTTAGGCGACTGGATGAAAGTATTGCGATGCAGCCCGCCCAGCCGCGCAAATTCGGCATTCTGCAAACCCGGGATAGTGCGGAACAATTCGACCTGCGCGCCATGCTTCAGCTTGGTCTGAAAACCGACCATGTTCCACAATGTGCCGCTGGCATTATCCTGCCGCAACTGCACCACCGCATAGGGCCAACGGCCGGTGCGCGGATTGTCCAGCCCCATCGGCTTCATCGGCCCATGGCGCAGCGTTTCCGGCCCGCGTGACGCCATGACCTCGATCGGCATGCAGCCTTCGAAATAAGGAGTGTTGCTCTCCCATTCCTTGAACTCGGTCTTTTCGCCGTCCAGCAGCCCCTGGACGAAGGCCTGATATTGGTCCTTGTCCATCGGGCAGTTGATATAATCCTTGCCCTCGCCACCGCCGGGACCGATCTTGTCCCAGCGATTGGCCATCCAGCACTGGTCCACATCGATGCTGTCATGATGAATGACGGGTGCGATCGCGTCGAAGAAAGCCAGATGCTCCATGCCTGCCGCCTGGCCGATGCTCTGCGCCAGGCCGGGCGCGGTGAGCGGGCCGGTAGCGATGATGGTCATGCCCTCGGTCGGCACCATGTCGATCCGCTCGCGCACGATTTCCACATTGGGATGATCGGCCAGCGCGCGGGTGACGGCGTCGGAAAAGACATGGCGATCGACGGCGAGCGCCGAGCCGGCGGGCACCTTGGCCGGCTCGGCACTCGCCATGATCAGCGATCCCAGCCGGCGCATTTCCTGATGCAGCAGGCCCACGGCATTCTTGTCCGCATCGTCGGACCGGAAGCTGTTGGAACAGACCAGTTCGGCAAGGCCATCCGTCTGATGCGCGGGCGTCGTATCTCCGCTACCGCGCATTTCGGACAGGCGAACCTTGATGCCTGCCTGCGCCAATTGCCATGCCGCTTCGGTACCGGCCATGCCGCCGCCGATGATGTGAACCTGATGCTGTGTCATGGGGCCGTCCATGGTCCCACGCGGGCGTCAGGTCAACGCTTGTTCGCCGGTCGGATCGGCGGCGCCATAATAGGCCGCCTCGTCCAATATCCCTTCGCGCTTGGCGACGATGACGCCGACCAGCACCTGGCCCGCGACGTTGACCGCCGTGCGGCCCATGTCGAGGATTGGGTCGATGGCGAGCAGCAGGCCAACGCCCTCCAGCGGCAGGCCCAGCGTCGAAAGGGTCAGCGTCAGCATCACGATCGCGCCGGTCAGGCCCGCCGTCGCGGCCGAACCGATGACGGACACGAACACGATCAGCGCATAGTCGATGAAGTGGAGCGGGATGCCGTAGAAGCCCGCGACGAAGATCGCCGCCAGCGCGGGATAGATGGACGCGCAGCCATCCATCTTGGTGGTCGATGCCAGCGGGATGGCGAAGGCGGCATAGCCCTTGTCGACGCCCAGCCGCTCGGTCACGGCTTCGGTGACGGGCAGGGTGCCGACCGAGGAGCGCGACACGAAGGCCAGTTGGATCGCCGGCCATGCCTTGGCGAAGAAGGGGCCGGGTTTCAGGCCATTGGCGATCAGCAGCAGCGGATAGACGACCAGCAATACCAGCGCGAGGCCGAGATAGATGGCGGCGGTGAAGGTGCCCAGCTGCGCCAGTGCGCTCCAGCCATAGGTGGCGATGGCGGTGCCGATGAGGGCGGCCGAGCCTATCGGCGTCAGGCGGATGACCCAGCCCAATATCGCGCGCACCACGGCCAGCAGCGAGCGGACGAAGCCGAGAAAGGCGTCGGCCTTTTCCCCGACCTTCAAGGTGGCTAGGCCGACCGCGATCGAGATGACCAGCAATTGCAGGATGTTGAAGCTGATGCTGGTGGATGCGCCGCCGTCGCTGATCTTGGTGCCGGCCGACAGCGCCAGGCTGTTGCCGGGGACCAGGCCCTTCAGGAAATCGAGCCAGCCGCCCATGCTGTCACTCTTGCCCATGGCCAAAGCCGTGCCTTGCAGGCCAGTGCCCGGCTGGACGATGACGCCGATGGTGATGCCGATGGCGACCGCGATCAGGGCGGTGATGGCGAACCAGAGCAAGGTCTGCCCGGCAAGGCGCGCCGCATTGTCCAGCGCCCGCAGATTGGCGATCGACGCGACGATGGCGGCGAAGACCAGAGGCGGCACGATCGCTTTCAGCAGGGATACGAAGATCGATCCCACCGTCTTGAGCGCGGTCGCCAGCCAGTTGAGGTCGCCATCCGGCCCCGCGCCGATCTGACGCGCGACCAGGCCCAGCAACAGGCCCACGACCATGCCGGCCAGCACCTGAAATCCGAAACTGCGATAGTTGATGGCCATGGGTATCGTTCCTGTAGGCGTTTCGACGCGCAATATGGGAATCGGCGGCCCGATTGCGCGCAAGCAATTCTTTCAGGGGGATGCAACGCAGATAAGGTGGTCCTCTTTCCGCATGCACGTCAGGTCAAACGCATTGGCCCGGCCGATCCGCTATGCCAGATATGAAGGATCAATCCATCCGGGAGTTTCAATATATGATGATGCGGGGCGCAATAATGGGGGTGGCGTTGCTGGCGGTGCCGCAAGCGGTGCAGGCGGCGGCCGATGCCGGCGCGGCCAAGGATATCCTGATGCGCTCCGTGGCGATCAAGACGGTGCAGGGTGAGGGGCAGGTGCCCAAGCTGGCGGCCTATTATGCAGGCGTGCTGAAAAAGGCGGGCTTTGCCGACGCGGATATCGTCATCACGCCGATCGGGGAAACGGCGACCCTGGCTGCGACGATCAGGGGCAGCGATCCCAAGCTGAAAGCGCTGGGCCTGATCGGCCATATGGATGTGGTTGCGGCGGAGCGGGCGGACTGGACCCGCGATCCCTTCGTGCCGGTGGAGGAGAATGGCTATATTTTCGGGCGCGGGTCGGAAGATAATAAATATGATGTCGCGATGATGGTCGCGACCCTGGCGCAGTTGAAGAAGGAAGGCTGGAAGCCGCGCCGGTCCGTGATCCTGCTCCTGTCGGGGGACGAGGAAACCGACATGGTGACGACCAAGGCATTGTCGCAGCAATACAAGGATCTGGAGCTGCTGCTGAACGGCGATGGCGGCGGCGGGCTGCTGAATGACGAAGGCAAGCCTGTGCTGTATCAGTTGCAGGCGGGCGAGAAGAGCTATGCCGATTATGAGTTCGCATTCACCGATGCGGGCGGTCATTCCAGCGCGCCGACGCCGGGCAATCCCATTTACCGCATGGCCAAGGCGATCGACGCGATCGCGGCGTATAAATTCCCGCCGATGCGCAACGAACTGACCAAGGCGTCGCTGGCGCTGTCCGCCGACCGGATCGGTGGCGAGGTGGGGCAGGCGATGAAGCGCTATGCGCAGAGCGGCGACGCGGCGGCGGCGGACCTGCTATCGACCCGGCCGGAATTTATCGGGCAGGTGCGCACCACCTGCGTCGCGACCATGGCGCAGGCGGGCCATGCGCTCAATGCCCTGCCGCAAAGCGCGAAGGTCAGCGTCAATTGCCGCATCTTCCCCGGCGTCAGCATCGAAGATGTGAAGGCGCAACTGGTGAAGGTGGTGAATGACGCCAGCGCCACGGTGAAGACGCTGGGCGATCCGCTGGCGAGCGATGCCTCGCCCCTGCGCGGGGACGTGATGCGGGCGGTGCGCGGCGCCGTGCTTGCCCGGTCGCCGGGCATCGCGGTGATGCCGGGCATGTCGGCGGGCGCCACCGACAGCCTCTATTTCCGCGCTTTGGGCGTGCCCAGCTATGGTGTGTCCAGCCTGTTCATGAAGGCGGAGGACGGCTTTGCCCATGGCTTGAACGAGCGGGTGCCCGTGGCCGGCATCCCAGAATCGCTGGAGCAATGGGACCGGGTGGTGCGCGCTTTGGCGCGGTAAGCCCAGTCCAAACACGCCGTCATCCCCGCGGAGGCGGGGATCCATCTCCCATGCTTGCCTCATATCGCAAGGTCGGGAGATGGATTCCCGCCGACGCGGGAATGACGGTAATTTGGGAGGCGGGGGTGAACTTAACCCCGCACCGCAATCCCGTTGGCGGCCGACAGCACGGCCTTGACCGAAGCGGTCGCGACGTCGCTATCGGTGCCCACGCCGAACACCGTCCGGCCATCGGGGGTGCGGCATTCGACATAGGCGGCGGCGTTCACGTCGCTGCCTGCGCCGATCGCATGTTCGCTATAGTCGGCGATTTCCAGCTGTACGCCAAATTCGTCGCGCAGCGCGGCCAGCACCGAGGACAGCAGGCCGTTGCCGCGCCCGGAAATGGAGCGCTCTACGCCTTCATGCGCGATCTTGCCGGTGAAGATGCGGTCGCCCGCCGTGCCGCTCTCATGATAATCGATCAGGCTGTAGGCCTGATCGCCGGTCAGGCAATAATGCGTCTCGAACGCGTCGCCGATATCGGCGGCGTTGAGTTCGCGGCTGGACTGGTCGGCAAGGCCCTGCACCACCTTGGAGAAATCGGCCTGCATCTTCTTGGGCAGCTTGTAGCCCTTATCCTGTTGCAGCACCCAGGCGACGCCACCCTTGCCCGACTGCGAATTGACGCGGATCACCGCTTCATAGTCGCGGCCCAGATCCTTGGGATCGATCGGCAGATAGGGGACGTTCCAGAACAGATCGTTGCGCGCGTCCTGCGCGGCGAAACCCTTCTTGATCGCGTCCTGATGGCTGCCGGAAAAGGCGGTGAACACCAGTTCGCCGGCATAGGGATGGCGCGGGTGGACGGGCAGCTGGTTGCAATATTCGACGGTCTGGATGACTTCGTCGATGTCGCTGAAGTCCAGTTCCGGGTTGATCCCCTGCGTGTACATGTTCAGCGCGACCGTCACCAGATCGCAATTGCCGGTGCGTTCGCCATTGCCGAACAGGCAGCCTTCGACGCGGTCGGCGCCGGCCATGATGCCCAGTTCAGCGGCAGCGACCCCGGTGCCCCGGTCATTATGGGTGTGCAGCGAAATCACGACGCTGTCGCGGCGCGAGATATTGCGGCAGATCCATTCGATCTGGTCGGCATAGATATTGGGCGTCGCGCACTCGACGGTGGCGGGCAGGTTCAGGATCAGCGGACGCTCGGGCGTCGGCTGGAGAATCTCCATCACCGCTTCGCAGCATTCCAGGCTGAAATCCAGCTCGGCGGTGGAGAAGGTTTCGGGCGAATATTCGAAATGCCAGTCGGTGTCGGGCTGCTTGGCGGCATTGTCGCGCAGCAGCTTGGCGGCGTGGATCGCGATGTCGCGGATTTGCGGCCGTTCCATCTGGAACACGATGTTCCGCCAAGCGGGCGAGATCGCGTTATAGACATGGACGATCGCCTGCTTCGCGCCGCGCAGGCTTTCGAAGGTGGTGGCGATCAGGTCTTCGCGCGCCTGCGTCAGCACCTGAGGCATCACGTCGTCGGGGATCGCGCCGGTCTTCACCAGCCCGGAAATGAAATCGAACTCGGTCGCGCCGGCGGCCGGAAAGCCGACCTCGATCTCCTTGACGCCGACCTTGAGCAGCAGGTCGAAGAAGCGGCGCTTCTTTTCCGCGTTCATCGGGTCGATCAGCGACTGGTTGCCGTCGCGCATGTCGGTGGACAGCCAGCGGGGCGCCTTGGTGATGACGTTCGACGGCCATTGGCGGTTGGGCAGGTCCACCTGCGGGAAGGCGCGGTATTTTTGTGCGGGATCGGTCAGCATCATGGGATCAAACTACTTCCTGGCACGGAGCGCGCATGAGGGCGCTTCCGGGGTACGACTTGACTGTGATGAATGCCCTTAGGCGGATCGACGCTGCCCTTAGCCGGAAGGCAGCACAAAAGCCACGCCTAAGGGCGTGTAAGTCGTAGCAGGGTAAGAAGCGAAACGCGCTGCATGATGCCGCCCCTTAACCCTTTTCGGGGGCGGGGGTAAAGATGTTTCTGTCGTACAGGCGTTCAGCCACGACGGAATATTGCGTCGATGGTCAGGTCCACATGGTCGGATACGAAGGGGCGACCGAAACCCATGCCATAATGGCTGCGCTCCACCGTCATGGTGCCGGTGAAATGCAGGACGGACAGGCCCGGTGCTTCGTCCGGGGTCGTGCCGACCAGCCGTACGTAAAGGGTAACGGTCCGGGCCTGCCCGTGCATGGTGAGTTCGCCAGCCACTGGCGTGGGCGTGTCGCCGTTCACCAGCGGCGCATCCTGCGCTGTGAAGCGGATGGTGGGATATCGGGCCATGTCGAAAAAGCTGTCGCCCTTCAGCATGGCGTCGGTCGAGGAGTCCCCTGTGGTCAGTTTCTCGACGGGAAAGCGGATGTCCACGGTGGCGCGATCGGGCCGGGCGGGGTCGATGACGACGCTGCCTTCGGGCGCAAGGAAGTCGCCCTCATAACCGCCAACCAGCGCCTTTACATGGAAATGGACTTTGGTCGCTTCGCTATCGACCGCATAGCGACCGGGCGCATAGAGCGCCGCCCGCACCATGGGCGCGGGCGGCGGTATGACAGGTGGCGCGGCGGTCGCCGGCACGAGCGCGATCATGCTGGAAAGCAGAGCGAGCCGTGCCGGCAGGCGCATCGCGCTTACTTCTGGAAGGCTGCGATGATCTTGAGTTCCACCGCGTCGCCGACGACCGGCACCGCCATGCCCATGCCGAAATCGCTGCGCTTGATCGTGCCGGTGGCGACGAAGCCGATATTTTCCTTCTTGTTCATCGGGTTCGCACCGGCGCCGTAAAATTCGGCGTCCAGCGTCACCGGCTTGGTGATGCCCTTGATGGTGAGATTGCCGGTGATGGTCGCGCCGGTCGGGCCGTCGGTCTTCACGCCGGTCGACACGAAGGTCGCGGTCGGGAATTTGGCGGCATCGAAGAATTCCGGCTTGGCCAGATGCTCGTTCAGCGCCGGGATGCCGGTGGTGAGGTTCGCGATCGGTACTTCGATCGACACCTTCGACGCGGCGGGATTGGCCTTGTCCAGGGTCAGCGTGCCGGTGGGCTGTGCGATCACGCCCAGATTGTTGGTGAAGCCCATATGGTCATAGGCAAAGACGATCTGGGTGTGGCTGGGTTCGACGGCATAGGTGCCGCCGGTGACCTTGGCGACGTCCTTGGTGCCGGGGGTAGCCGCACCCTGGGCAATGACGACGCTGCCACCGGCAATAGCGATCAGGGCGGCGGCGGGGATCAGAAATTTACGCATGAAAAAAGACTCCGAAAACGGTCAAGGGGCGCAGCAAGAATATGCTGCGCCCCTTAATTGTTCCAGAGCCGTAACCGGAAACGGTTCGTTCCGTTTCCGGCCTGATTGAAGGTCCGGCATCAGCCGCTCTGGACCCCGGCCTTCGCCGGGGTGACGGCCGATCCGTGGCCGTCAGTTCTTGTCCTTGTTCACCAGCTTGTTGGCGCCGATCCAGGGCATCATGGCGCGCAGCTTTTCACCGGTCTGTTCTATCGGGTGACGCTTGGCGGCGATGCGGCTGGCCTTCAGCTCCGGCTGGCCGGCGCGGTTGTCGAGGATGAAGTCCTTGACGAAGCGGCCCGACTGGATGTCGGCCAGAACGCGCTTCATTTCCTTCTTGGTTTCTTCGGTGATGATGCGCGGGCCGGTCTTGATGTCGCCATATTCGGCGGTGTTCGAGATCGAATAGCGCATGTCGGCGATGCCGCCTTCATACATCAGGTCGACGATCAGCTTGAGTTCGTGCAGGCACTCGAAATAGGCCATTTCCGGGGCGTAGCCGGCCTCGACCAGCGTTTCGAAACCGGCCTGGACCAGCGCGGTGGCGCCGCCGCACAGCACGGCCTGCTCACCGAACAGGTCGGTTTCGCATTCTTCGCGGAAGTTGGTTTCGATGATGCCGCTGCGACCGCCGCCGACGCCGCTGGCGTAGGACAGGGCGATGTCATGGGCGTTGCCGGTCGCGTCCTGATGAACGGCGATCAGGCAGGGCACGCCGCCGCCGCGCTGATATTCGCCGCGCACGGTGTGGCCGGGGCCCTTGGGCGCGATCATGATGACGTCGATGTCGGTGGGCACTTCGATCAGGCCGAAATGGATGTTCAGGCCATGGGCGAAGGCGAGCGCGGCGCCGGGGCGCAGATTGCCCTTGATGTCGGCTTCATAGATGGCGGCCTGATGCTCGTCGGGTGCCAGGATCATCAGCACGTCGGCCCACTGGGCGGCTTCCTTGTTCGGCAGCACCTTGAAACCGGCGCCTTCGGCCTTCTTGGCACTGGGCGAACCGGGGCGCAGGGCGATCGCGACTTCGGCAACGCCCGAGTCGCGCAGATTCTGCGCATGGGCGTGACCCTGCGAACCGTAACCCAGAATGGCGACCTTCTTGCCCTTGATCAGGCCGATGTCCGCGTCGTGATCGTAATAAACCTTCATGAGTGTCTCTTCCCTCGAACAGATTTCCTCGCCCCGCCGGGGGAGAGGATATGAAATCTTGGTTCGGCGAAGCCGGACCTAGATGGAGTTGGAGAGGGGGGCGGACGAGCGTCGCTGCCCCCTCTCTCAGCTTCGCCTAGGCAGCAAGCTGCCAAGGCTGCGCAACCCTCTCCCCCAATGGGGAGAGGGAAATTAATTCGCGTCCTTGCCGCGGATCAGGCCGACGACGCCGGTGCGGCCGACTTCGACCAGGCCGATCTGGCGCATCAGGCCGACGAAATTGTCGATCTTGTCGGTCGTGCCGGTGATTTCGAAGATGAAGCTTTCGATCGTCGTATCGACCACCTTGGCGCGAAACACGTCGGCCAGGCGCAGCGCCTCGATCCGGTCCTCGCCCGTGCCGGCAACCTTCACCAGCGCCAGTTCGCGCTCCACGAAGGGGCCGTTTTCGGTCAGGTCGGTCACCTTGTGAACGGGCACCAGCCGGTCGAGCTGGGCTATGATCTGATCGATCACCTTGGGCGGGCCGTTGGTGACGATGGTGATGCGGCTGACGCCATGGTCCTGCGTGATGTCCGCCACGGTCAGGCTGTCGATATTATAGCCGCGCGCGGTGAACAGGCCCGCGATGCGCGCCAATATGCCCGCCTCGTTCGAAACGGTCAGCGACAGGACGTGCCGCTGGCTGAGTTCTTCCTGAATATGCATCAGATGGTCGTCCCGTTATCCGTATCTTCGTGCCCGTCATGGCCGTCTTCATCGGTCTTGTCGTGGCGCTGCGAAATCATGGCGGCGAAGGCGAAGTGCCAGCCGCCGTCCTGGCGATGGGCGAGGCGGACGGGGAAGCCCGCCACAGCGTCGAACATGCGGCTGAGCTGTTCTCCGACATAACGAGGGCTGACCAGCAGGGTGCCGATATGCCGATCGTTAAAGTCGAACCCGGCATCCAGATGCACTTCCCATTCCTCATTTTCCGGGTCGACATGGTCGATGGTCCAGCCATTGAGGTCGGCGGTGCCGGCGATTCTCTCGAAATCCCACGGCTCCGTCACATGAATGCGCAATTTCAGATGCTGGGTCACAGCGTCACCTTCAGACCAGAGCCTTTGCCTCGTCGGACATCACGCCCTCCACCTGGCTGGGGTCGAGCAGCATGTCGGTATGCGCCGCGCCCGATGGGATCATCGGGAAGCAGTTCGACATCTTGGCCACGCGGCAATCGACGATCACGGGGCCGTCGGTTTCCAGCATCTGGCGGATGCCGGCTTCCAGATCGGCCGGCCCCTCGATACGGATGCCGGTCCAGCCATAGGCTTCGCCCAGCTTCACGAAGTCGGGCAGGCTGTCCGAATAGCTGTTGGAATAGCGGCTTTCATAGGTGAGTTCCTGCCACTGGCGGACCATGCCCATATATTCATTGTTCAGGATGAACAGTTTCACCGGCAGGCGATACTGGCTGGCGGTGCCCAGTTCCTGAATGTTCATCTGGACCGAGGCGTCGCCTGCGATGCAGATGCACAGGCTGTCGGGATTGCCCATCTGCGCGCCGATGGCGGCGGGGAAGCCATAGCCCATGGTGCCAAGGCCGCCGGACGTCAGCCACTTGTTGGGCGCGTCGAAGCCGAAATGCTGGGCCGCCCACATCTGGTGCTGACCCACTTCGGTCGTGATGATGACATCCTTGCCGGTCGCCTTGGTCGCCGAATAAAGGTCGGCGATCGCACGCTGGGGCATGATCTCGACGCCGTTTTCGGCATAGTCCAGGCTCTTGCGCGCGCGCCAGCCGGCAATCCGCGACCACCATTCGGTCAGGTCGACCTTCTGGTGATTGCGCTGCTTCCACAGGGCGATGATGTCGTCCAGCGCGCTGCCGACATCGGCCACGATGGCGACGTCGACATCGACGATCTTGTTGATCGAGCTGCGGTCGATATCGATATGGATCTTGCGGCTGTTGGGCGCGAAGGCGTCGAGCCGACCGGTCACGCGATCGTCGAAACGGGCGCCGACGCACAGCACCAGATCCGCCTGGTTCATGGCCCAGTTTGCTTCATAGGTGCCGTGCATGCCCAGCATGCCCAGCCACTGGTCGGACGACGCCGGGAAAGCGCCCAGCCCCATCAGGGTCGAGGTGACGGGCGCGCCGGTCAGCGCCGCCAGTTCGCGCAGCAGCGCAGCCGCCTGCGGACCAGAGTTGATGACGCCGCCGCCGGTATAGAGGATCGGGCGCTCGGCCGCGGCCAGCATTTCCACGGCTGCGTCGATGCCTGCCGCATCCGCCTTGGTCTGCGGGTGATAGCTGGCATGGACCTTCAGTTCCGGCCTGGCATAGGGCGCGGTCGCGATCTGGACGTTCTTCGGAATATCGACGACGACCGGACCGGGACGGCCGGTAGTGGCGATATGGAAGGCTTCGTGCACGACCTCGGCCAGCTTGGCCGGCGACTTCACCAGATAATTATGCTTGGTGCAGTGGCGCGTGATGCCGATCGTGTCGGCTTCCTGGAACGCGTCCGTGCCGATCAGCTGCGTGGGCACCTGCCCCGTGATGACGACCATCGGGATCGAATCCATCAGCGCGTCGGTGATGCCGGTGACGGCATTGGTCGCGCCCGGACCGGACGTGACCAGAACGACGCCGGGCTTGCCGGTGGAGCGGGCATAGCCCTCCGCCATGTGGGTCGCGCCCTGTTCGTGGCGGACTAGCACATGCTTGATCGTGGGGTGATTATAGAGCGCATCATAAATGGGTAGCACCGCGCCACCCGGATAGCCGAACACGACTTCGACGCCCAGATCGACCAGGCATTGAACCAATATGTCCGCGCCGCTCTTTTCGGCCACGATGATACTCCTCCGTTTGATGAAATTCTCTCGATACGGGCGTGCTTTGCGCCCGCATGCCTTTAATGGCAAGGCGCCTGCCTCTAGTGGACAGAAAATGACGGGTCAAGCGCTAATGTTGTAATTTAGTTGCTAATTTGCCGATGATCTTATCATTAATTGCGCGTTCTTCGCGCGGCCAGCCGGGCGGAGGCTGGTTGGTGAACCATGTATATTGGCGCTTGGCATATTGGCGGGTGGCCAGGCTTCCTGCCGCAATAGCGCTGTCCAACTCGCTGTCTCCGCGCAGATAGGCGGCGATATCCGGCACCCCGATGGCGCGCATGACCGGCAGGTCGGGGTTTAAGTTGCGGGTCAGAAGCGCCTCGACTTCCTCGATCGCGCCGGCCTCGACCATCTGGGCGAAGCGGCGGTCGCACCGCTCAATCAGCCAGTCGCGCGGCGGGCGCAGGATCATCGGGGCGAGGGTGATCCGATCGGCGATGCCGCCTTCCTTATACTGCTGCCATATCTTGAGCGGTTTGCCGGTCGATCGCACGACCTCCAGCGCGCGGGCGACGCGGGTGGTGTCGGCCGGGGCGAGGCGGGCGGCGGCTTCGGGGTCTTCGCGGGACAGGGCCTCGTGCGCCTGCGCCACGGGCAGGGCACGGACGGTGGCGCGAATGTCCGGGTCGATTTCCGGCACCGGCGCGATGCCATCCAGCAGGGTGCGGATATAAAGGCCGGTGCCGCCGACCAGCACGGGCAGTGTCCCCGCGCCATGGGCGGCGGCGATTTCCGCCTTCGCCTCGGCTGCCCAGCGTGGCGCGGTGCAGGCCTCCGCGCCATCGATATGGCCAAACAGGCGATGGGGGACGCCGCCCATTTCCTCCGGAGAGGGACGGGCGGACAGGATCGTCAGGTCGGCATAGACCTGGCTGGCGTCGGCATTGATGACGATGCCGCCGGTCGCTTTGGCGAGAGCGATGGCCAGCGCGCTCTTGCCGCTGGCGGTCGGCCCGGCAATAAGCGCGACCCGTGGGCGAGATTCGCCGGTTTCTGGTTCGGAGTGTAGCATGTTCGTCGCGACCTTAGTGGCAAGTGGCTCGATCGGGCAGGGGGATATTGCGCTGGCGGTCGATCGGCTGCGCGATGCAGGCTGCCAGCCGGGCGATGTCGCATGGCTGGATCAGGACAAGGCAGCCGATATCTTCTTCGCGCTCGATCCGGTCGCGGCCCGCGCGGCGCTGACCGGCGTGGGCGACAAGGTGGATGTCATCGTCCAGCCGGTCGAAGGGCGCGAAAAGGCACTGCTGATCGCGGACATGGACTCCACCATGATCACCGTCGAGTGCATCGACGAACTGGCCGACTATGCCGGGATCAAGCCGCAGATTGCCGAGATTACCGAACGGGCGATGCGCGGCGAGCTGGATTTCGAGGGCGCGTTGCATGGCCGGGTCGCGCTGCTCAAAGGGCTGCCCGACAGCGCGATCGACCAGTGCCGCACCGAGCGTGTCGTCATCATGGGCGGGGCCAAGGCGCTGGTCCGCACGATGAAGGCGCGCGGCGCACGGACGTTGCTGGTATCGGGCGGCTTTACGCGCTTCACCGGACCGGTGGCCGAGGAAATCGGTTTCGACGTGCATGTCGCCAACGTGCTGGAGATCGCCGATGGCGCCTTGCTGGGCACCGTGACCACGCCGATCGTGGACGCCGCGCGCAAGCGGACCGAATTGGAGGCGGCAATCGCCGATGGCATCGACCGGGCGTTGACGCTGGCGGTGGGCGACGGCGCCAATGATATTCCGATGATACAGGGTGCAGGGCTGGGCGTCGCCTATCATGCCAAGCCCAAGACCCGTGAGGCGGCGGCGGCGGAGATCGTCCATGGCGACCTGTCGGTGCTGCTCTATGCGCAGGGCATCCCGTCGGCCCAATGGGTGGTCGCATAACGGACTGGCGCTGTTGCGCCACCGTTCGCCGTCATTTCGATACGGTAATGGATTGAATCTCTCCCTGGAACGTTAGCGTCGAGCCGCATGGGTCGCGGCGAGATGTCTAACGGCGCAGGACGGCTTTGCCGCCCCCGGCGTACAGGGAGTTTATATGCAGTATAAATATCTGGCTTTGGCCGCTGGCGGGCTTCTCGCCCTGAGCGCCTGCTCCAAAAATGAAGCGCCGGTGACGTCCGCACCGCCCGTCGGCCCCGGTGCCATCGCCGGTACGGTCGCGGCCGACCGCGACGGTGACGGCTATGTCGATGGCTATTACACCGCCGATGGCATCTATCACGCGGTTCAGGGTCCGCCATGCCCGCCGCCACCCCCGCCGCCGGCGCCGTCGCGTCGGGGAGAACGCGGCTGATCCACGCAGCTTTGCGGGCGCGGCGACTCTGTCGCGCCCACTCGCTCCCCGCCGCGCTGATCGCTGGCTTGCTGGTCATAGCCGTCGCGCCTGCACCCGTTGCATTGGCGCAGGGCAAAGCTGCTGCCGACGCCGCCAGATCAAGCGTAGCCGCCGAAATTCGCGCGGCGGTTAGCGGCAAATATAAGGATTTCTACGCCCCGCGTGGCTATTGGCCGCTCTGGGTGGAAAAGGATCGTATCGGCCCGCAGGCGGACGCACTGCTGGCGCTGATCGCGCAGAGCGATGCCGACGGCCTCAACCCGCGCAGCTATGGCGGGCGCGATCTGGAGAAATTGATCGAGGCGGCGGATAGCGAGGGAACGCCCAAGGCGCTGGCCCGCGCCGATCTGGCGCTATCGCGCGCCTTTGCCGATCTGGTCGCCGACATGCGCCGCCCGGCCCGTGGCGTGAAGATCCGCTATCTGGACGCGGAACTGGACACCAAGCCACCCGGCCCGGCCGATATCGTGCGCGCCGCGTCCTTCGCGCCGTCGTTGACCGACTATATCCAGTCCGCCGGCTGGATGAGCCCACTCTACATGCGGCTGCGCGCGGCGCGGGCGGGCTATATGGATAAATGGGGCGGGCTTCCTGCCGTGCAGATTCCGCCGGACGTGAAGCTGCGCCCCGGCGGGAAGGTGCCGGAAATCGCGCTGCTGCGCCATCGGATGGGGCTGAGCGACGGGGTCGCCTATGACAAGGCGCTGGTGGCGAAGGTGAAGGCGTTCCAGACCGACCATGGGCTGAAGCCCGATGGTGTGGCCGGGGCGATGACGATCGGCGCGCTCAACGACGGGCCGGCGCGTTACGAGCATCTGCTGGCGCTCAATATGGAGCGGGCGCGGTTGCTGCCCGGATCATGGACGCGCCATGTGGTGGTGGATGCAGCGTCCGCCCGGCTTTATTATTACAGCAAGGGCGCGATGGACGGGACGATGAAGGTGGTCGCCGGCGCCAAGGAATCGCCGACGCCGTTGATGGCGGGGATGATCCGCTATGCGACGCTGAACCCCTATTGGAACATCCCGACCGATCTGGTGGAGCGCAAGGTCGCGCCCAAGATATTGGCGGGCGGGTCGCTCAAGGGAATGCGGTACGAGGCGCTGACCGATTGGACCAACGATGCCGCGCCGCTGGCGCAGAGCGCGATCGACTGGCGGGCGGTGGCCAGTGGACAGAGCGAAGTGCGGGTGCGGCAATTGCCCGGTGGCAGCAACGCGATGGGGCGGATCAAGTTCATGTTCCCCAATGACCTGGGCATCTATCTGCACGACACGCCGCAGCGCGACCTGTTCGCCAAGGAGGACCGCCATTACAGCAATGGCTGTGTCCGGCTGGAGGATGCGCAACGGCTGGGCCGCTGGTTCTTCGGCAGGACGCCCACGACCGACAGCGATGCGCCGGAACAGCATGAGCCGCTGCCCCAGCCGGTGCCGGTGTTCCTGACCTATCTGACCGCCGTGCCGACCGCGACCGGAGTGCAGTTCCTTCCCGATGTCTATGGGCGGGATGGGGATTAACCAACCTCCGTTCGTTTCGAGCCTATCGAGAAACAGGAAGCGCTGTGCTGGCCGCTTCTCGACTTCGCTCGAAGCGAACGGATGTGGTCTGGTTTAGTGAACGCCGACGAGCATCCACAGGGCCATCGCGACCATCATCACATTTTCGGTCAGCGACACGAAGCCCAGTGGCACATTGCTGTTGCCGCCGACGCAGGCGCATTTGATTTCGCGCTTTTCGATATAGACCGCCTTGAACACCGATACGGCGCCGATGCCGCCGATGAACAGGGCGACCGGGATGGAGAGCCAGTCGAGCGCCCGCGTCAGCATCAACAGGCCCGCGCCGAGTTCCAGGAAAGGATAGGCCAGGCCATAGGGTGGCAGGCGGCGGGCGAGCAGATCGTAGTTCAGGAACATGGTCGCGAACCGATCCACATCCTGCAATTTCAGCATGGCGAGCAGCATCATCGCGATCGCCACGAACCGCTCCAGCGTGATGAAGGAAACAAGCGGCAGGAAGGTCAGCCAGTTGACGCCCAGCGCCAGCAGCGCAGCGACGAGGAAGACGGCCAGCACCGGCACATAGCTGGTGGCCTTGGGATCCTTGACCTTCAGGCCGAGGTGGCGGCGCAGATCGTCATGCCCGCCGATCCAATGCCCGTCGATGAAGATTTGCGGCGTGGTCTTCACGTCATGCTGCGCCTTGAACGCGTCGGTTTCCGCGCGCGTCGTCAGCCAATGATCGTCGACTTCATAACCATGGCGCTTGAGCAACCAGCGCGCCTTGACGCCGAAGGGGCAGGTGTGGCCGGGCATCACCATGCGGTAGAGGCTGGCGCTTTTTGGAGCGGGGCTGGTCATCGGGGCATCCTTGCCGGTTGATTGGATGCAGCCCATATAGGGTCCGTACCATGGTCCGGAGTCAAGAGATGAGCATGACGATTTCCGCGCTGGCGCAGGCCGGCGGCGTCGGGGTGGAAACGGTGCGCTATTATCAGCGGCGCGGGCTGCTCGACACGCCGGCGCGGGGGACGGGCATCCGCCGCTATAGCGCGGGCGACGCACGGCGGTTGGCCTTCATCCGCTCTGCGCAGGCGGCGGGCTTCACGCTGGAGCAGATCGGCGAATTACTACGGCTGGATGCGGGGCAGGACAGGGCGCGGGCGCGCGTGCTGGCGGCGGAACGGATCGCGGCGCTGGACCAGAAGATCGCGGAATTGCAGGCGGCGCGTAGTGCGCTCACCCGGCTGGCGCGGCAATGTCATGCGAGCGAGGAAGGGCCGTGCCCGATCATCGCGGCGTTCGAGGGGGAAGGCGCTTAACTTCGCACATGTCCCGCAGATACTGACATTATGTTGCGTGCGCTTGATCCTATCGGGAAGCGAGGTGCTGACAATGGAAAGAGCCGGGTGGATTTTAGCAGGCGGGCGGCGTGTAGGACAGGTTGGTGGTTGCGCGCATAGGCGGAAGCTTCACTTGCCCTCTCCCGTTTTCACGGGAGAGGCTACGGAGACTTGGCAGCTTGCTGCCTAGTCGATGTCGGTGAGGGTCTTTCTTCTTTCTGGACAAGCATTTCCTGCCAGCAAGAAGAAAGACCCTCACCCAACCCTCTCCCGTGAAAACGGGAGAGGGCTAAGATAAGCCGACATTCTCAAATCGATCCCAACAGGCCACCACCTCACCGCTTCTTGCGCGCCGCCTTCTTCTTCGCTGGCGCTTTTTTCGGCGTCGCGCAGGGCCAAGCCTTGCGGGTAGCGGCGAAGACTTGGGAGGAGGCGGATTTCTTGCGGTCGATCGGGTTCTTGCTCAGATAATTGACCGTCGTGCTACGCAGTTCGTTGATCGTCACGCCGCCGGGAAGGCAGCTTTTGAGATTATTGGCTTCCCGCGTCGTGTTGAACGCGTCCACCGCCCCGCTGATATAGCCCAGGCACTCATAGCTTCGCTCGAAATAATCCTTGCCGTTCTTGTCCGCCGTGCAGGCCGCATAAAGTTCGTCGCCGCTGTAGAAGCCGGCGTTGGCAGCAGCGGGGAACAGGGCGGCTGCGGCGAGGATCGCGCAGCGGAAAAGACGGGGGTGCATGCTCATATGTCTCTATCTCTAGCCTTGGCGCTTTTGGGCCTAAGACCCCGGCCTGCGCAGGGGTGACGGATAAACAGGAGAGGGTGTTTACTCCAGCCCCGCGACCAGCCCGTCGATCGCGCCCTGCAATATGTAGCTGGCGGCGAGTTTGTCGACCAGTTCGTCGCGGCGGGCGCGGCTGGCGTCGGCTTCCAGCAGGGTGCGGGTGACGGCTTGGGTCGACCAGCGTTCGTCCCACAGCAGGACCGGGCAGCCCAGATCCGCGACATTATGGGCGAAGGCGCGGCTGGACTGGCTGCGCGGGCTGTTGGTGCCGTCCAGGTTGAGCGGCAGGCCGATGACGATGCCCTTCACCATCTGCTGCTCGATGAAGGCGGCCAGGCCGATCTTGTCCTTGCTGAACTTGCCGCGGGTGACGGTATAGGCGGGGCTGGCGATCGACCATTGCGCATCGCATAGGGCGAGGCCGATCGTCTTCGTGCCGACATCCATGCCGATCAGGCGCCCGCCCTGCGGCAGAGCCTCGCAAAAGGCGACGCGATCGGTGGTAACCAGTTTTATGGGTGCAGAAGTCATGATGGCGCCCTGTCACGTCCTGCGCCTCAAGTCACTTCTTTAGGAAGGCTGCCAGTCGTTTCTGCGCATCCTGCCGCACATTGCCCCAGAACAGGCTGTAATCGTAGACATGGTAATTATTGCCCGGCAGCGTGAACGGCCCCATATCGACCGGCTCCCCGATCATCAGCACGCCGCTGGTGTCGCAGCGCGCCGGTACGACGCCGGTGACCAGCTTGGGCGGCTTGCCCTGTTCGCGGGCATCGAGCGTGCCGAGATTGGCGCTGGCCGGGGCTGCGCCGTTGAACGCGCCGGTGATGGGGTTGGTGCAGAGCATGTGCGTGCCCTTGCGCGGGCGGCCGGTATAGCCGGTCTTGCGCTCGAAGCTTTCGACCACGGCGGACGGATCGGCCGGTTCGGCATAGCTTTGCCAGCTGACGATGCAATGCGCCTGATCCTGCCGAGCGCAGGCGGGCAGGCCGAGCGCGGGCAGATCCGCCTCCACCGACACCGGCCAGCCCACGACATAGGCGGCGACGACGCGCTCGGCGACGGGTTTGCCGGCGACCTGTTCGCGTAGCAGTTGCAGCAAATGGCGCGACCCCTGGCTGTGGCCGGCCAGGATCAGCGGACCGGTGGGATTGGCTTTGAGGAAAGCGGCGAAGGCCTGGGCGACGTCGCGATAGGCGTCGGCCAGCGCCTTGTCCCCGGCTGGCTTGTCGGTCAGGAAGGCGCCATAATTGGCCTGGCGGTAGCGCGGCGCCCAGACGGTGCCGGCGGCGTTGAAGGCGCTGGCCTGGCCCATGACGAAGCGGCGGGCGGTGGCATCGGCATCCTTGTCACCCAGGCGCGCGTTCCAGTGAGCATCGCCGAAAGTGGTGATATAGCTGGTCGGGTGGATGAAGAAGATGGCGGCCGGCTGCGCCGCGCGGGACGTTGCCACGCCGGCGGGCGTCCAGAGCGCGACATTATCCTTCACGATGTCGGGCCGGGCAATCCACATATCCGCAGCGTCATAGGCATTGGCCGGCAACGGTTGCATCTGCGCATAGGCTTCGCGCGGGACCATCACCAGGCGGATCAGTTGCATCCCCCAGATCCGGTAGACGAGCAGCGCCGCGATCACCAGCACGACCAGTGTCGCGATGACATAGAGGAATTTGCGGGCCACCCATGCTCTCCGAAATATTTGTGCCATGTCTGGCGCATGGGGCGGGCGGGCGCAAGGGGTGCGCTAAAGCGGCTTGAAGCGGGCAGGTGCGGGTGCTAGCGGCTTGCCCATGTCGATAGATCTTCAGACCGTGAAAAAGATCGCCAGCCTCTCGCGCATTTCGGTGACAGACGCCGAAGCCGAAGCCATGGTGCCCGAATTCAACAACATCCTTGGCTGGGTGGAGCAATTGGGCGAGGTGGATGTCACCGGCGTAGAGCCGATGACCGCCGTCATCCCCAACCATCAAAGGCTGCGCGTGGATGCCGTGACCGACGGCAATGTGCGCGACAAGGTGTTGGCCAATGCGCCGCAGGCCGAACATGGCTTCTTCGCGGTGCCCAAGGTGATCGAATAATGACGAATCTGACTGATCTGACCGTTGCCGAAATCCGCGACGGTTTTCGCGCGGGCGATTTTTCGGCGCGTGAAGTGGCGACAAGTTTCAATGCCAATGTCGCGGCCGCCAAGGCGCTGAACGCCTTCATCGTCGAAACCCCGGAAAAGGCGCTGGAAGCGGCCGATGCCGCCGACAAGGCGAAAGCCGCCGGCGAAACGCTGGGCGCGCTTTCCGGCGTGCCGATCGGCATGAAGGATCTGTTCTGCACGGAAGGCACGCAGACGACCGCGGCTTCGCACATGCTGGAAGGCTTCGTGCCGACCTATGAATCGACCGTATCGGGCAAGCTGTGGGCGGCCGGTGCGGGGATGCTGGGCAAGCTGAACCTGGACCAGTTCGCCATGGGATCGTCCAACGAGACGAGCTATTATGGCAATGTCATTTCGCCCTGGCGGCGGGCTGGTGGCGACAATGCCGCGCTGGCGCCCGGTGGCTCTTCGGGTGGGTCTTCGTCGGCGATTTCGGCGCGGCTGTGCCCGGCGGCGACCGGCACCGATACGGGCGGATCGATCCGCCAGCCGGCCGCCTTCACCGGCATCAGCGGCATCAAGCCGACCTACGGTCGCTGCTCGCGCTGGGGCATCGTGGCGTTCGCCTCGTCGCTCGATCAGGCCGGGCCGATGGCGCGCACGGTGCGCGACAACGCGATCCTGCTGGAAGTCATGGCGGGCTTCGACCCCAAGGATTCGACAAGCCTCGATCTGGCCGTGCCCCAGTGGGAAGCCAATCTGTCCAGCGACCTGCGCGGCAAGACGGTCGGTATTCCCAAGGAATATCGCCCCGATGGCCTGAACGCCGAAATCTCCGCCATGTGGGATCGTGGGATCGCCTGGTTGAAGGACGCGGGCGCCGAAGTGGTCGAAGTGTCGCTGCCGCATACGAAGTACGCGCTGCCGACCTATTATATCATCGCCCCGGCCGAGGCTTCCTCGAACCTCGCTCGCTATGACGGCGTGCGCTATGGTCAGCGCGACCTGCCCGATGGCGCAGGCTTGCAGGATATGTATGCCGCCACCCGCGCCGCCGGCTTCGGGCCGGAGGTCAAGCGCCGCATCATGATCGGCACCTATGTGCTGTCGGCCGGCTTCTACGACGCTTATTATACGCAGGCACAGAAGGTCCGGGCGCTGATCGCGCGCGATTTCGAACTGGCGTTCGAGACGTGCGACATATTGCTGACGCCGACCGCACCGAGCGCGGCTTTCGCTTTGGGCGAGAAGCAGGCCGATCCGCTGGCCATGTATCTGAACGACGTCTTCACCGTGCCGGCCTCGTTGGCGGGGCTGCCCGCCATGGCGGTGCCGGGCGGGCTGGATTCGGCCGGGCTGCCGATCGGTTTGCAGATCATCGGCAAGGCGCTGGATGAGCAGACGGTGCTGAACGCCTCCTTGGCGATTGAAGAACGATCGGGCTTTGCGGCTCGCCCGGACAAGTGGTGGTAATATGACTGAATCAACCTATCGCATCCAGGGTGCAACCGGCGAGTGGGAGGTCGTGATCGGCCTGGAAGTCCATGCGCAGGTGACGTCGAACGCCAAGCTGTTTTCGGGCGCGGCCACCGCGTTCGGCGCGGAGCCCAATACCCAGGTCAGCCTGGTCGACGCGGCCATGCCCGGCATGCTGCCCGTGCCGAACATGGAGTGCATCCGTCAGGCGGTGCGCACCGGCATGGCGATCGACGCGCAGATCAACAAATGGTCGCGGTTCGACCGGAAGAATTATTTCTACGCCGATCTGCCGCAGGGCTACCAGATCAGCCAGCTTTACCACCCGATCGTGGGTGAGGGGCAGATCGAGATCGTGCTGGACGAGAAGAACCCGGACGCCAGCAAGAAGGTGATCGGCGTCGAGCGTATCCATGTCGAGCAGGATGCCGGCAAGCTGATGCACGACCAGCACCCCACGAGCAGCTATGTCGACCTCAACCGGTCGGGCGTGGCGCTGATGGAAATCGTGTCGAAGCCGGACATGCGTTCGCCTGCCGAAGCAGGGGCTTATCTCTCGAAGCTGCGGACGATCCTGCGCTATGTCGGGTCGTGCGACGGCAATATGGATCAGGGATCGATGCGCGCCGACGTGAACGTCTCCGTACGTCGTCCTGGCGAGGAATTCGGTACGCGGACCGAGACGAAGAACGTCAATTCGGTGCGCTTCGTCATGGCCGTGGTCGAGCATGAAGCGAGCCGTCAGGTCGACGTGCTGGAGGCCGGTGGCAAGATCGTGCAGGAAACCCGCCTCTACGATCCGGACCGGAACGAGACGCGCTCGATGCGGTCGAAGGAAGATGCGCACGACTATCGCTATTTCCCCGATCCCGACCTGTTGCCGCTGGAACTGGACGACGCCTTCCTGGAGGCATGCCGCCAGTCGCTGCCGGAACTGCCCGACGCCAAGCTGCGTCGCTATGCGCAGGATCTGGGCCTGAGCGCCTATAATGCCGCGACTTTGACCGCCGACGCCGACACGGCCCGCTGGTTCGAGGCGCTGCTGGCCGAAGCCGCGCGTATCCAGAAGAAGAGCGAGGGCGACGTCGCCAAGGCTTCGGCCAACTGGCTGCTGTCGGAACTTTATGGTGCGCTCAACCGCATTGGCAAGTCGTTGGAAGACAGCCCGGTAAGCCCCGAGGAAGGGGCCGAATTGCTGGCGCTGGTGGCCGATGGCACGATCAGCGGGACGATCGCCAAGCAGGTGTTCGAGATCATGCTGGAAACCGGCGAGAAGCCGGGCAAGATCGTCGAGGACAAGGGCCTGAAGCAGACGTCCGATACCGGCGCGATCGAGGCGGCGGTGGCCGACGTGCTGGCGAAGAATGGCGACAAGGTCGAGCAGTATCGCGGCGGCAAGGAAGCGCTGTTCGGCTTCTTCGTCGGCCAGACGATGAAGGCGATGCAGGGCAAGGCCAATCCGCAGGTCGTCAACGAAATGGTGAAGAAGGCGCTGTCGGCTTAAAAAGCCTCGCCTCTGGACGCAGAAAAAGGGAGCGGTTCGATGGAGCCGCTCCCTTTTTCGTTGCGATAAAAGCCGTTCCCCGGCCTTCGCAGGGGAACGGCATAGGCCTAATGCAATAAGGGGCGCCGCCGGGGGGACCAGCGACGCCCCTCTTTTATGCCCGGCGCCCTTGGGGAGGGAATGTTGCCGGAGCGGAAGGGACGGACCGGGAGGGTCTGTGGGGTTTGGCCCGTCCTTTCATCTTCAAGACGTCACAGGACGAAGTTCACCGTCGCCCTAAATGAGATGGCGACGTGATTTTGTTGCTCCTCCGCGCCAAATTCACCACCGACGCGGAAGGTGTCGGTGCCGCCATAGAGACGGGCGCGGCCGGTCCAGCCATTGGTGCGGTCTTCCGATACCAGGGTGAAGCGATCGCCGCCCTTGAAGTAGGCGGTGGTGTCGCCCAGCGACCCGCCCATGATCTGGCGACGGCCGCCTTCCAGTTCGACGCGGACCCAGCCATCTTCCTTGTTCAGGCTGCCAAAGTCGTAGCCGGCCGTGACGGTGCCATTGGCGGTCAGTTCGTCGCTGGTGCGGCCCAGCACGGTCAGGTTGAACGCATCGCCGCCGCCGGTTTCGCTATAGCCGTCTTCCTTGAGCCGGTAATAGTCGATGCCGACCGCCGGACGCAGGCTGAAGCGGCCCATGTCGATCTGGTAGGCGGCGCCGGCCGTCGCGGACATGAGCGTGCCGTTCCACTTGCCATCGGCGGTGCGGGTGACGTCGCCACTTTCGAAATGGCGGGTCCCATCGAACTTGATGCGCGCGGCCGACAGGCGGGCGAAGCTGAGCAGCGGACCCCATTGGCCGCGCCAGTGCGCCGCCAGTTCGAACTGGTCGGAATCGACGGCGTTGTTCGCCCCGCCGCTGTCGCTGCCATGGATATAGGCGAAGGAGCCACCGAATGCGCCGATATCGCTCAGATATTCCAGGCCACCACCGGCACCCCAGCCGGTAATGTCGTAGGATGCGGTGCTGCCTACGCTCTTGGCGCTGCCGAACGCGACCTGTTGCAGCCAGAAGCCGAGGCGCCCGTCCTTCGTGCGGTAGATGCCGTTGGGGTCGGACAATATGCGGGCGGTGGCGCGCGATCCCGACGTGACGGCTTCGAAGGTGCCGCCGGCATGATCGGGCAACATCTGGCGCAGATTGCCCGTCAGGGTCGATCCGTCGGTGACCGCCAGATAGGCGGCGGCGACGGCGGCATCCTTGTCCAGTGCGTTGAAGATCGCCGAATAGGCGCTGGCGGTCGATCCGCTCAGGCCCAGTTCCGACACGCTCTTGGCCGCGATGGAAAGGGTGACGGTGCCGGCGCTGTTGTCGCCGGTGACGCTGCTCTTGAACATATAGGGCAGGAGGGCGGCGCTGGTGAGAGTCGGCGATCCGCTGAGCGATCCCGCCCGCACGATGACATAGTTGCCCACCGATCCGCCGACCTGGGTCAGGTTGACCTTGACCTGCGATCCGCTGGCGAAGCTGGCCGCGCCGGCCACGTCATAGACGGTGCTGGCGCCGGTCGCGCCGTTGATGGTGATGCCCAGCGTGGAGGTGCCGCTGGCCGACAGGGACGCGAGCGCGACCGAGCCGGTGTTGCTGGCGGTGAGCGTGCCACCGTTCAACGCCACGGCGACATTGCCGCTGTTGCTGATCGCGCCGGTCAGCGACGATGTGCCACCCAGCGTCAGCGTACCTGCGCCGCCGCCGAAATCGACATTGCCCGCCACCTTCGACGTGCCCGCCAGGGACAGGCTGTTGGTGCCGGTACCAAAGGCGATGTTGCCGGTCAGGCTGGATGCTCCCGACAGGACGATGCTGTCATTGCCGGCGCCCAGGCTGAGGTTGCCGGCGATGGCGCCGGCCGACACGGTCAGCACGTCATTGCCCGACCCCAGGCGAATGTCGCCGACGATGCTGGGCATGGTGGTGGCGGTGGCGGACGCCGCCGCCTGCGTCAGGGTGACACCGCTGCTGTTGGCGCTGAGGTCAATCGCGACGTTGGAGCCGCTCTTGCCGCCGGTCGCGCTGATCTTGCCCGTGTTGGACAGGCTGGACACGCTACCGGATGAATCGAGGATCGCGATGGCGCTGCCCTTTTCGGTGCTGCCGGCCGCTGCCGCCACGCTGCCGCTGACGACGATCGACCCCACGGTCGCACCGGAGTCGATCACCAGGCCGCGCGCGACGGTGCCATCCTTCGTCGATCCGCTGGCGGCTACCGAACCGCCGACCTCGATCGTGCCGGCGCTCGCGCCGGATCCGACGCGCAGCGCCGTGGCGTTGCTGTCGTAGGAAACTGCCGCGATCGTGCCCGTGACCTGTACCCCCTTGGCGATCGACACGGCGCCGCCCAGACCCCCGATGACCAGGCCGTTGGCATCGACGCCATCATAGACGCCATAGCCGGCGATGCCGCCGTTGACGATCAGGCCATAGCCGGTGTTGCCAGCCGCGACCGCGCCGATCGTGGTGGCGCGGTCGGCCGCGCCGATCTGTACCGCTGCGGCCTTGCCATAGGTGATGACGGCGGCGCTGCCTTCCGTTGCATCGGTCAGGCCGTCGCCATCGACGTCGGGCTTGGTGCTGTCCAGCGTGGGCGGTATGTCGAAGATGATGCCGCCGGTCACATTGCCGGCGATGACCAGCGCTGAGCCGCCCTGGAGCAGGTCGTCCGCATCCAGCTTGGTCACGTCGCTGGGGCGGCTGGTGCTGCGATAGCCGGTGCTGGTGATCGTGCCCTGAATCTTGACCGCGCCGGTGACGTCGCCCAGCAATGCCGCGCCGATGCTGTTGGCGCCCACGGCCGAGGTCGAGCCGCGCAGCGTGACGTTGCCGGTGACGCCGTTGGCGACCACGCCATAGCTGTTGTCGCCGATGACGCTGGTGGTGCCGCTGGTCGACAGGTTGCCGGTCAGCGCGCCGTCCAATCGGATGCCGGCGGACTGGTTGCCCTCGATCGTGATGGTGCCGCTATGGTCGATATTGCCGACATGGGCGGCGCCGGACTGAACCCAGATGCCGTTCTTGCCCGACCCCTTGGCGAACGGGCCGTCGATATCGCCGTCGCTGTCCGTGTCGGTCGCGGTATAATCTTCGGTCAGCGTGATGGTGCCGGTGTTGGCGATGGCGCCGCTGGTGCCGGGGGCGACCAGGATGCCGGTGACGTTGTTTGCGTCGTTGATGGTGATGGTGCCGGCGTTCGACACCTTGTTGTTGCTGTCGACCGTGACGGCGGCGCCGCTGGTCAGCTTGATCGAGCCGGCTGAACTGATGGTGATGTCGTCAGCCGCACCGTTGGCCACGGTGGAGGTCTTGACGGCAGCGGTGGTGGCGGTGGCGATCGTCGTTTCAGCCGCCGCATCGGCCACGGTAAGGGCCGCCAGCACGGGCGCGATCGCCGTGCAGGCCAGTAGATGTCGCATGATGTCTCCTCTGCGTGTCGCGCTGTATCAAGTGCGCGCGTCCGCATGGGACGTCGCCGGGCCGTGGCTTCCGTCAGTCGATGCGATGAATAGTTGTTCAGAAAGCGAAATCGAGGCCGATGCGCACGGTGCGGGGTCGCAGCGGGGTATAATAATCAGTGCGCAGGTCGAATGGCGTGCCGAGCGAGAAGCGGTTGCCGTTGCTATCCAGCAGGTTGGTGAGCGAGAGCGAATATTGCACGGCCCCACGGGTCAGGCCGGCGGACAGGCTGGTATCGACATAGTCGCCCTGCGTCTGGCCCAATATCGGCCCGACGCCCAGGCGCGACTTGCCGACATAGCGGGCCGAGCCGGACAGGTTGAAGCGCATGTCGTCGCCGATGGTCGTGCGATAATCGAACGCCAGCCGCCCGCTCACATTGGCGACATTGGGCAGGCTGAGCGAGCGCCCTTCATAGGATAGCATGCGCACGAAATCGGTCGGCTGGGTCAGGCGACTGTCATTATAGATGACGCTGCCGTCGAGCGTGAGTTGCCGCAGCGGTCGCACGACGACGCGCCCTTCGACCGTGTAGATGCGCCCGTCGCCGATATTGGCGGTGGTGGGCAGGCCGATCCGGTCGGTGACGTCGGCCTGGATATTGCGCCAGTCGGTATAGGCGATGTTGGCGCTGGCGGCGAAGACGTCGCGGCCCGGCACACCCTTGCGCGCGCCGACCTCCACGGTGGACGCGCGATCATTCTGGTAACGGCGCACCCGTTGGTCATCCACTGCCAGCCCGCCGGGGCGGAAGCCCTGCTGGAAACGGGCATAGAGGGTGAGGCCGGGGATGGCGTCGGTCAGCAGCGAAGCGGACGGCAGGAAGATCGTTTCGCTGCGGTCGGCCTGCGCCTCCGCCCGTGCCAGTTCGCTGAAGGACAAAGCGGCCACAGGATCGAGCGCCTCGCCCGACAGGCGGCTGTTGGTCAGGCGGCCGCCGACGGTCGCGATCAGCCCCTTGACCGGTTCGAAGGAGGCTTCGCCGAACATGGTCGCTTCCTTGACCATATTTTGCACGCCCGTCGCCGCCGCCGCCATGCCCCGGCCGTACATGGGGACGCCGGGAATGATGGCGGGCTGGACTTCGGCCGTGCCGAAGGAGGTGAGCGAGCGATGGAGGTCGGACGTGCTTTGCAGATAGGAGGCGCCCAATATCCAACCCAGCCCATTGTCGAGGTCGCGCACCAGCCGGTTTTCGGTCGAGAAGATATCGACCCGGTTGCGCTGGCGGAACAAGGCGGGCGGGCCATTGGGCTGGGTCGCGTCGTAGCTTTCGGCCAATATGTGGCGGACATAGCCGGTGGAGGAGACGAAGCGCAGGCTGTCCCACTGTTTTTCGATCCGCAGATTGGTCAGCAGATAGTCGGAATAATAGGGCTGGGCGACGGCGGAGGCGCGTTGCAGTCGGCCGACCGACCGGCTGGCATATTGGGCGTCGTCGCCGTCGATATGCTGGTAGACGCCGTTCAGGTCGATGATCCAGCCGTCACCGGGGGCGAAGCGCAGCGCGGCGCGGCCGCCATAGGTACGCATCCGATTGACGTCGTCCTTGCCGCGATTGACGTCGTCGATATAGCCGCCGTCCTGCACGCCATAGCCCACGACGCGCAGCGCCAGCTTCTCCAAGACGATGGGGATGTTGAGCGTGGCGGACAGGTCGCCGCCCGGATCGCCATGCTGGGTCGCGGACAGGCCGGCCGACATCTGCCCGCCATATTCGGCAAGGTTGGGGGCGTTGGGCATCAGGCGGATGATACCGCCCAGCGACCCGGCGCCGTACAACGTGCCCTGCGGCCCTTCCAGCACCTCGACCCGGCCGACGTCGTAGAGTTTGAGGTCGGGGTCGGGCGCGGCATAGTTCAGCCGCATGTCGCCCAGATATTGGCCGGTGGTCGCCTGGGTCGGACCGGCAACGCCCGAATCCGCGATGGCGCGGATGAATAGCTTGTTGCGGCCGGCGCCGGCATGGGTGGAACTGAGGCTCGCCACCCGAGCCAGCAAGGTGGCGGTCCCGCCCGATGCTTCGCCCGACGTGAACAGGCTGCTGTCCAGCGCTTCGACCATGCCGGCGTAGCGGGGAAGCGGCGTGTCGCGCTTGGAAGCGGTGACGATGATTTCGGCGGGCGGCTGATCGGCCAGCGGGGCGGCCTGGACCGGCGCGGGGGCGGCCGATGGCGGGGGCGGGGATTTGGCGCGGACGATGCGCCAGCCATTGGCGCCGATGCGTTGTGCTTTCGCGCCGCTGCCCTTGAGCAGTTGGCGTAACGCGGATTCCGCGTTCATCCGGCCCTGAATAGCGGGGGTGCGCAGGCTGGCGAGCGACTGGTCCGACATGCCGATGCCGGCGCCGGTCTGACGGCCGAGCGCTATCGCCGCGTCCCCGAGCCTTCCGGGGGCGATGCTGATATCCTGTCTGTCCGCCCCTAGAGCGGGCGTTGCTGTCGCTGCGGCGATCGCGAAGAGGGGCGTGGTGACGATCAGAAGGTCAGTTCTGCGGCCCATTTCCCTCCTTCAACAGCCATGCGTCCCCCTGACGCACGGCAGACAAGCCCATCAACGGCGCGGCCTGCGCAAAGAAGCGCTCAGGGTCGCGGTCCAGCGGCAGCGTGCCGGTAAAGCGCATCGCCTGCACCTGCGGCGTGAACTGCACGGTCAGGCCCAGCGAGCGGGCGGCGTCTTCGGCCACCTGCGTGACGGGCGCGTTGCTGTAGACCAGTTGCCCCTGACGCCAGCTGGCGACGGCGGCGGGCGCGATGTCCATGACGCGCAGGCCCTGCGCATCGTCGGCCAGCGCGCGGCCGGCGGGCAGGGCGATCGCTTCGGCCTGCGGATTGTAGATCACCTTGCCTTCCGACACGCCGATGCGGGTCGCGGCGTTGGTGTGCACGATGTTGAAGACGGTGCCGGCATCTTCGAACACCGCGTCGCCCACGGTCACGCGGAAGGGATTGGCGGCATCATGGCGCACGGTGAAGGCGGCCTCGCCCGCGTCCAGCGCGGCGAAGCGGGCATCCTTGCGATCGAAGCGCATGGTGGTGCCGCCGTTCAGCTCTACCTTCGTGCCGTCGTCCAGCGCGATGAGGCGGGTTTCGCCGGGCCGGGTGGTGACGCTGTAGATATCGCTGCGGTTTGCGACACCGAAAGAGACAGCTGCAACAAGGGCTGCCGCGACCGCGCCGCCGCCGATCCAGCGCAGCGGACGACGCGCGCGGACACCCGGATCGTTGGCGGCGATGGGTGGCATGGCGACGGGTTCGGGCGGCACGAGGCTGTCCAACTCGCTGTCCGCCAGCATCAGCGCGTCATAGGCGGACGCATGCGCAGGGTCCGCCTCCAGCCATGCGGTGAAGCCGTCCCAGTCGCTAAATGCCGGATCGCGGGTTTGGATGACCCAACCCAGCGCCTCCTCGTTGATCATGGCTTCAGCCCCGTTCATTTTTTGCCCCTTGCGAGACAGGACGCCGCCGACCCGCTCATTCCGTATCCATTTTCTGCTTGAGCGTCAGCATGGCCCGATAGGCCTTTTGCAGATCCTTCTCCACCGTGGTCAGGCTGACGCCCAGCTCATCGGCAATGACCCGCTGGCCCACCCCCTCGATCCGAAAGCGGCGGAACACCAGTTCGACGCGCGGGCCAAGATCGCGCAGCACGGCGCGCGCCTCGTTCAACTGCTCGTTCAGGACCATGCGATCGTCGACGGCGATATCTTCGTTCGGGTCGGCCATCACGCCGCCCGCACCCTCGGCCCAATCCTGTTCGCGCCGTTCGCGCCGCGTGGCGGACCGATAGCGGTCCAGCATCAGATTGTTCGCCATGCGATACAGATAGGGCAGCGGATCGGAAACCGGGCCAAGATCCTTGGCCTCCAGCTTCATCCACATATCCTGCAACAGATCTTCGGCATCGTCCCCCGCGCCGCGCGCGCGCAGGAAACGCAGCAGGGCGGGGCGGTTGGCCATGAAGATAGCGGAGAGGCCGGTGGCCATGCCTGTGGTGGTCCAGTTATGCTGTTCTGGCGCGTTGCCATAGAGGGGCGGGTGGGGTCTTGGCAACGGCCAAGCTGTTTACGCGCCCGGCCCGCTGCGTTAGCGGGGAGGGGGCGACACGGGAATGGCAGGCGGCATGGTGGACGGAATCGACGGCAAGGCGGCTTCGGCGGCGGGGATGGACCCGGATCGACTGGGCGCGCTGGTCGACCATCTGGATCGCACCTATCTGGCCAGCGGCAAGCTGCCCCATATGCAGTTGCTGTTGTCGCGCGATGAGCAGGTGCTGCTGTCGGTGGTGCGGGGGCAGGCGCGGGCGAGCGGAGAGCCGTTGCAGGCGGACGCGCTCTATCGCATCGCGTCGATGACCAAGCCGATCACCTCCGTCGCCTTCATGATGCTGTTGGAGGCGGGCAAGGTCGCGCTGGATACGCCGGTGGCCAATATCATCCCCGAATTTGCCGATCTGCGCGTGGGGCAGGCCAACCGGGCCAAGCCTAAACGACCGATGTTGATGATCGACCTGCTGCGCCATACGTCCGGCCTGACCTATGGCTTGCAACGCCAGACGGCGATCGACGCGCGCTATCGCAAGCTGGGCCTGGACGAATTTCAGCAGCCGCGGACGTCCGACCGGTTCATCGCCGATCTGGCCACGCTGCCGCTGGAATTTTCGCCGGGCGACAAGTGGAATTATTCGGTGTCCACCGATGTGCTGGGCGTGGTGGTGGAGCGGCTGAGCGGGCTGAATCTGGAGACGTTCTTCCGTACGAACATCCTCGATCCGCTGGGCATGGTCGACACGACCTTCATGCTGCCGGACGAGAAGGCGCACCGCATGACCGACGCCTGGCGACTGGACGAGGGCGGCAGCATCAGCGTGGCCGATCTCGGCGCGCGCAGCGGCTGGCGTCGAACCGGGCGTTTCCTGTCGGGCGGCGGCGGGCTGGTGTCTTCGGTGGCGGACTATCATCGCTTCGCGCGCATGCTGCTGCGCGGCGGGGAACTGGATGGCGTGCGGCTGCTGACGACGGAGACGGTCGATCAGATGCGCAGCAACCAGTTGCCGGGCGGCGGCGACCTGTCCAGTATGTCCAGCGCGATGTTCAGCGAGGCGGATTATCAGGGCGTCGGCTTCGGGCTGGGTTTCGCCATGGGCCTCCAAACCCACGAATATTATTGGGGCGGCGTCTTTTCGACCTATTTCTGGATCGACCCGGTCGAGCGGTTGATCGGCCTGTTCATGACCCAGCATCTGCCGTCCGGCACCTATCCGGTGCGGGCGCAGTTGCGCGCCGGGGTGGCGGACGCGATCATGACGCGACACACGGCCTGAACGGATCGAAATCCGGTGCGGTAAGTTATTGCTGCACCGCAAAAATGGCATGGCGTGGCGCGGAACGCTGTGCCATCATCCGCGGTGACTCATCAGGGGGATTGCGCGATGACTCTCAAGGGCCAGACGAAACTTCCCAAGCCTGCACCCCGTCAGGTCGATCCGGAAGTCCTGGCGCATGAGATTGTCGAGCGGCTGACCTATCGCATCGGCAAGAATGCCGCCGCCGCCAAGCCGCACGATTGGCTGCATGCGGTGATCCTGGCCATTCGCGACCGCGTGATCGACGCCTGGATCACCTCCACCCAGAAAACCTATGAGGAAGAAGGGCGGCGGGTCTATTATCTGAGCCTGGAATTCCTGATCGGCCGGTTGATGCGCGATGCCGCGTCCAACATGGAAATGCTGGACGATATGCAGGCGGCGCTGGCGTCACTGGGCGTGGATATCGACATCATCGCCGCGCTGGAGCCGGATGCGGCGCTGGGCAATGGCGGTCTGGGTCGGCTGGCCGCCTGCTTCATGGAGAGCATGGCGACGGTGGACGTGCCGGCCTATGGCTATGGCATCCGATACGTCAACGGCATGTTTCGGCAGGAAATCAGCGACGGCTGGCAGGTCGAATTGCCCGAAAACTGGCTGGCGCACGGCAATCCGTGGGAATTCGAACGGCGCGAGGCGAGTTACGAAATCGGCTTCAGCGGCCGTGTCGATCCGGCCGAGGGTGAGGATGCCGGGCCGCACCAGATGCGCTGGCGGCCGGCCGAACGCGTGATCGCAACCCCCTATGACACGCCGATCGCGGGCTGGCGCGGCAAGCGGATCAATACGTTGCGCCTGTGGGAAGCGCAGCCGATCGACCCGATCCTGCTCGACAAGTTTAATGCGGGCGATCACATCGGTGCGCTGTCCGAAAGCAACCGGGCCGAGGCGCTGACGCGGGTGCTCTATCCCGCCGACTCGTCGCCCGCCGGGCAGGAGTTGCGGTTGCGGCAGGAATATTTCTTCTCCTCCGCATCGTTGCAGGACATCGTTCGGCGGCACATCCAATACTTCGGCAGCATCGAAACGCTGGCGGACAAGGCGGCGATCCAGCTGAACGACACCCATCCGGCAGTCGCGGTGGCGGAATTGATGCGCATATTGCTGGACGATCATGGGATCGATTTCGGCGCGGCGTGGGACATCACCCGGCGGACCTTCAGCTACACCAATCACACGCTGCTGCCCGAGGCGCTGGAAAGCTGGCCGGTGCCTCTGTTCGAGCGGTTGCTGCCCCGGCACATGCAGATCGTCTATGCGATCAACAGCAAATTGCTGGGTGAAGCGCGCCGCCTTAAAAAAGAGGATGGGTCCGGCCATTTTGACGATGGCGCGATCGGCGCGATTTCGCTGATCGACGAAGGTGGCGAGCGGCGCGTGCGGATGGGCAATCTGGCCTTTGCCGGTTCGCATAGCGTCAATGGCGTGTCGGCGCTGCACACCGACCTGATGAAGGTGACGGTCTTTGCCGACCTGCACACACTCTATCCCACGCGGATCAACAACAAGACCAATGGCGTCACCTTCCGCCGCTGGTTGATGCAGTGCAATCCGGGGCTGACCGGCCTGATCCGCGAGGTGATCGGCGACAAGTTTCTGGACGATGCGGAGGCGCTCCGCGATCTGAACGCTTTTGCCGACGACAGCGGCTTTCAGGAGAAATTCCTGGCCGTCAAAACCGCAAACAAGGTGGAGCTGGCGAACCTGCTGCGCAAGCGGATCAATGCGCGGATCGACCCGGCGGCTTTGTTCGACATCCAGATCAAGCGCATCCACGAATATAAGCGGCAGTTGCTCAATATCGTGGAGGCGGTGTCGCTCTACGACCAGATCCGGTCGCACCCGGAAAAGGATTGGGTGCCGCGCGTGAAGCTGTTCGGGGGCAAGGCGGCGCCCAGCTATCATAATGCCAAGCTGATCATCAAACTGGCGGGTGACGTCGCTCGCGCGGTCAATCATGATCCGGCGGTACAGGGCCTGCTGAAGCTCCAATTCGTGCCCAATTACAATGTGTCCATGGCGGAAGTGATGATCCCGGCCGCCGACCTGTCCGAACAGATTTCGACGGCGGGCATGGAAGCGTCCGGCACCGGGAACATGAAGTTCGCGGTCAACGGCGCGCTGACCATCGGCACGCTGGATGGCGCCAATGTCGAAATGCGCGACCATGTGGGGGATGATAATATCATCATCTTCGGCCTGACCGCGCAGGAAGTGAACGAGCGGCGCGCGCAGGGCTATGTGCCACGCGACGTCATCGGCCAGAGCCGGGAATTGGGACAGGCGCTGGATGCCATTGCCAGCGGCGTCTTTTCCCCCGACGATCCGGATCGGTACAAGGGGCTGGTGCAGGGCATTTACGACCATGACTGGTTCATGCTCGCGGCCGATTTCGACAGCTATTCCGCCGCGCAGCGCCGCGTCGATACTTTATGGTCGGATCAGGCGTTGTGGGCGAAGAAGGCGATCCATAATGTCGCACGGATGGGATGGTTCTCATCCGACCGCACGATCCGCGAATATGCGGCCGACATCTGGAAGATCGCACCATGATGAGGATGAAGGGATAGGATGGCGTTGAAGCCCGAACAGATCGACCGATTGATCAACGGGCTGGACGACGATCCCTTCGCCACGCTTGGCGTCCATCCGGTGGAAAAGGGCTTCACCGCCTGCGTTCTGTTACCCGAGGCAGTAGGCGTGGAGGCGCAGACGCTGGACGGCAAGAGCGTGGGTATGCTGGAGCAGGTCCATGGCGACGGGCTGTTTTTCGGCAAGGTCGCAGTCAAAAAGCGTCAGCCGCTCCGCTATGTCGCGACCTATGGCGATGGCGGCAGCTATGCGCTGGTCGACCCTTATGGGTTCGGGCCGGTGCTGGGGCCGATGGACGATCATTATCTGGCCGAAGGATCGCATGGCCGGCTGTTCGACAAGCTGGGCGCGCATGTCATCACCCATGAAGGCGTGACCGGCGCGCATTTCGCGGTCTGGGCACCCAATGCTTTGCGGGTGTCGGTGGTCGGCGACTTCAACCGATGGGATGGGCGGCGCTCGCTGATGCGCCACCGCGCGGATGCGGGCCTGTGGGAGATTTTCCTGCCCGAGGTCGGTCCGGGCAGCGCCTATAAATATGAGATTGTCGGCGCGGACGGCGTGCTGTTGCCGCTCAAGGCCGACCCCTTCGCCTTTGCGGCGGAGTTGCGCCCGTCCACGGCCTCCATCGTCGCGGCGCCGGCGGACCATATATGGGGCGACGACCGCCATCGCGATCATTGGCGCACGGCCGACGCGCGGCGCCAGCCAATATCGATCTACGAAGTCCATGCCGGGTCATGGCAGCGGAACGAGCAGGGCGATTTTCTGAGCTGGGATCAACTGGCCGATCGGTTGATCCCCTATGTGGCGGGGATGGGCTTTACCCATATCGAATTTCTGCCGATCAGCGAATTTCCCTATGATCCCAGCTGGGGGTATCAGACGCTGGGCCTGTATGCGCCGACCGCGCGCTTTGGCGATCCCGATGGGTTCGCGCGTTTCGTCGATGGCGCACATCGGGCAGGGATCGGCATTCTGCTCGACTGGGTGCCGGCCCATTTTCCGACCGATGAACATGGGTTGGCCCATTTCGACGGCACCGCGCTGTACGAACATGCCGATCCGCGCAAGGGTTTCCACCCCGACTGGAACACGGCCATCTATAATTTCGGTCGGCGCGAAGTGGCGCAATATCTGGTCAACAATGCGCTGTTCTGGGCCGAACGCTATCATGTCGATGGCCTGCGGGTCGATGCCGTCGCCTCGATGCTCTATCTCGACTATTCGCGCGCGCCGGGCGAATGGATACCCAACGACCATGGTGGCCGGGAAAATGTGGAGGCGGTCGCCTTCCTCCAGCAGATGAACAAGGCGCTCTATGGCGCGCATCCCGGCATCATGACCATTGCCGAGGAATCGACCAGTTGGCCCGGCGTGTCACAGCCTGTGGATACCGGCGGGCTGGGCTTCGGGTTCAAATGGAATATGGGCTTCATGCACGACACGCTGCGCTATTTGCAGCGTGATGCCGTGCATCGCGCCCATCATCATGACGACATCACCTTCGGCCTGCTCTACGCCTTTACCGAGAATTTCGTGCTGGCATTGAGCCATGACGAGGTGGTGCATGGCAAGGCGTCCATGCTGCACAAGATGGCCGGCGACGACTGGCAGAAGTTCGCGACGCTGCGGGCCTATTATGCCTTCATGTGGGGCTATCCCGGCAAGAAGCTGCTGTTCATGGGGCAGGAATTCGCCCAGCGCAGCGAATGGAGCGAGGATCGCGCGCTCGACTGGGATCTGCTGGACCATGGGCCGCATCTGGGCGTGCAGCGGCTGGTGGGCGATCTCAATCATCTCTACCGATCCCGCCCGGCGCTGCATGCGCGCGATTGCGAGGCGGAGGGGTTCGAATGGGTGCTGGTGGATGGCGCGGCGGACTCCGTCTTCGCCTGGCAACGGCGCGCGCCGGGTGTCCGGCCGATCGTCATCATCAGCCATTTTACCCCAGTGCTGCGCCATGGCTATCGGATGCGTCTGCCGTCCGGCGGATTGTGGCGCGAGATATTGAACAGTGACGCGGCGGATTATGGCGGCAGTGGCGCGGGCAATATGGGGCAGGTGGAAGCCGATGAGGAAGGATGGGCGAACATCACCATCCCGCCCTTCGCAACCTTGATGCTGGAACTGGATTATTGAACACCGACGGCGCGTGCAGGCAGTCGCGGGCAGGATGAGGAGAGGCCCTATGCAGAGCAAATATCAGCCGATCGCGCGTGACGCCATGGCCTATGTCCTGGCCGGTGGTCGCGGCAGTCGGCTGGCGGAACTGACCGACCGACGCGCCAAGCCGGCCGTGCATTTCGGCGGCAAGGCACGGATCATCGACTTTGCCCTGTCCAATGCGCTCAACAGCGGCATCCGCCGCATCGGGGTCGCGACGCAATATAAGGCCCATTCGCTGATCCGCCATTTGCAACGCGGCTGGAACTTCCTGCGCCCCGAACGCAATGAGAGTTTCGATATATTGCCCGCCAGCCAGCGCATATCGGAAAGCCAGTGGTATGAGGGTACAGCCGACGCCGTGTACCAGAATATCGACATTATCGAGGCTTATGCGCCCGAATATATGGTCATCCTGGCTGGCGATCATGTCTACAAGATGGACTATGAGCTGATGCTCCAGCAGCATGTCGACAGTGGCGCGGATGTCACCGTCGGCTGCCTGGAAGTACCGCGCATGGAGGCGGTGGGTTTCGGCGTGATGCATGTCGATGAAGCGGACGTCATCACCGCCTTCATCGAAAAGCCCAAGAACCCGCCCGGCATTCCGGGACAGCCGGACATGGCGCTGGCGTCGATGGGCATCTATGTCTTCCGCACTCGCTTTCTGATCGAGCAATTGCGGCGCGACGCCGACGATCCGGCCAGCAAGCGCGATTTCGGTGGCGACATCATCCCCCATATCGTCAAGCATGGAAAAGCGGTGGCGCATCGCTTTTCCAGCAGTTGCGTGCGGGCCGAAAGCGAACTGGTCCCCTATTGGCGCGACGTCGGCACGATCGACGCCTATTGGCAGGCGAGCATCGACCTGACCGATGTGGTGCCCAGCCTCGACCTCTACGACCGCAGCTGGCCGCTCTGGACCTATTCGGAAGTCACGCCACCGGCCAAGTTCGTGCATAATGAGGATGGCCGGCGCGGGTCGGCCACATCCTCGCTGGTGGCGGGCGGGTGCATCGTATCCGGCTCCTCGCTGGATCGCAGCCTGCTTTTTTCGGGCGTGCGGACGCATAGTTTTTCGTCGGTGACGGATAGCGTCATCATGCCCGGTTGCGAGATCGGGCGCGGGGCGCGGCTGCACAAATGCGTGGTGGATTCGGGAATACTCATCCCGCCCGGCCTGATCATCGGGGAAGATCCGGTATTCGATGCGCAGCGTTTCCGCAGGACCGAAAGCGGGATCTGCCTGGTGACGCAGGCCATGATCGACCGGCTGGCGGCCTGAGCGACGCCATGACGATCAAGCTGCTGTCGGTTGCATCCGAAATCTACCCCCTCATCAAGACCGGCGGACTGGCCGATGTCGTCGGCGCGCTGCCTGGGGCGCTGGCGGGGCAGGGGTTAGCCGTGCGAACATTGGTGCCCGGTTACCCGGCGGTCATGGCGAAGCTGGGCAAGACAAAGATCGTGCATCGCTACCCCGACCTGTTCGGCGCGGCGGCCAGCCTGCTGGCGGCACAGGTCGAGGGGCTGGACCTGCTGGTGCTGGATGCGCCCGGCTTCTTCGCGCGGGAGGGCGGTCCTTATGGCGATCATGGCGGCTATGACTGGCCCGACAATTGGCGGCGCTTCGCGGCGCTCTCGCGTGCGGGAGCGGACGTAGCGGAGGGCGTGTTGAAGGGCTGGCGGCCCGATGCCGTCCATGCCCATGACTGGCAGGCGGCGATGACGGCGGCCTATATGCGCTTCGGCCCGGCCGCCCATGTGCCCAAGCTGGTGACGATCCACAATCTCGCCTTTCAGGGGCGGTTCGCGGCGGACATCTTTCCGCACCTTGGCCTGCCACCCGAAGCCTGGGGCGTCGATGGCGTCGAATATTATGGCGGCACCGGCTTTCTGAAGGCGGGGCTGGTGTCGGCCGATGCGATCACCACGGTCAGCCCCAGTTACGCGCAGGAAATCCGGTCGCCGGTCCATGGCATGGGGCTGGACGGCCTGATCAACGGGCGGGTCGACCGCCTGCATGGCATATTGAACGGCGTCGATACCGATATCTGGAATCCGGTGGCCGACGCGCTGATCCCCAAAGCCTATGGCGCGCGGGCGCTCGGAAAGCGGGCGGCCAATCGCCATGCGCTGGAGGACCGGTTCGGGTTGGATCATGACGGCGCGCCGCTCTGCATCATCGTCAGCCGCCTGACCTGGCAGAAGGGCATGGACCTGATGATCGACGCGGCCGAGCATCTGGTCGCGCTGGGCGGGAAGCTCGCCGTGCTGGGATCGGGCGACCATGTGCTGGAAGGCGCGTTGCTGGGCGCGGCGGATCGGCATCGCGGGCGGATCGGGGTGCAGATCGGCTATGATGAACCGCTGTCGCATTTGATGCAGGCGGGCGGCGACGCGATCCTGATCCCGTCGCGGTTCGAACCGTGCGGCCTGACTCAGCTTTATGCGCTGCGCTATGGCTGCGTGCCGGTGGTGGCGCGGGTCGGCGGGTTGGCCGATACGGTGATCGACGCCAATGAGGCGGCATTAGGCGCGGGCGCGGCGACCGGGATCGTCTTCGCGCCGGACGATGCGGCGGCGCTGCATGGGGCGATCAATCGGCTGGCGACGCTGCATGCCGACAAGCCGTTATGGGAGGCGATGCAGCGTGCGGGCATGCGCGCCGACTTCAGCTGGACGCAGAGTGCCGCGCGCTATGCCGATCTCTACCGATCGCTGATCGCGGAGGCGGTGTGACATTGGGACCGGTGATCGGCGCGGACGGCACCCGCTTTTCGGTCTGGTCGCCCGATGCGGCGCAGCTGTGGCTATGCCTGTTCGATGATGCGGACCGGGAAGTGCGATTGCCGATGCTGCGCGATGCCGATGGCTTCTGGCATGGCGAGGCGGCGGGCGTGGGAGAGGGCGCGCGATACGGGCTGCGCGCCGATGGCCCTTATGATCCAGGCGCAGGCCTGTGGTTCGATCCCGACAAGCTGCTGCTCGATCCCTATGCGCAGGCGATCGACCGGGCGTTCGTCTATGACGCCGCTCTCGCCGCGCCGCGTGGGGAAGGCGGCGATACCGCGCCATTGATGCCCAAGGGCGTGGTGACGGCGGGGTTGCCCACGGTTGCGCCCGAACCGCCGCGCTTTACGCCGGGCGGGCTGATCTACGAAGTGCAGGTGCGCGGCTTTACCATGTTGCACCCGGACGTGCCGGAGGCGCAGCGGGGCACGATCGCCGCGCTCGCCCATCCGGCGGTGATCGCGCATCTGCAAAAGCTGCATGTGTCAGCGATCGAGCTAATGCCGATCAACGCCTGGATCGACGAGCGCCATCTGGGGCCGCTGGGGCTGACCAACGCCTGGGGCTATAATCCGGTCAGCTATTTTGCCGTCGACCCGCGATTGGCGCCCGGCGGCATGGCGGAGTTGCGGGAGACTGTGGCGGCGCTGCATGAGGCGGGCATCGGCGTCATCCTGGACATGGTCTATAATCATGATGGGGAAAGCGACGCGCAGGGGCCGACTTTGTCACTGCGCGGACTGGATGCGCAGGGCTATTTCCGGCACGCGGCCGATGGCAGCCTGATCAACGATACCGGAACGGGTAACAGCATCGCCTGCAATGCGCCGATCGCGCGGCGGTTGATTCTCGATTCGTTGCGGCATTTCGTGACTCAGGCCGGCGTCGATGGCTTCCGCTTCGACCTTGGCCCGGCGCTGGGGCGGATGGTGGATGGGTTCGATCCAAACTCGCCCTTGTTGCAGGAGATGCGTGCCGATCCGGTGCTGGCGGACCGGGTGATGATCGCCGAGCCATGGGATATTGGCCCTGGCGGTTATCAACTGGGGCAATTTGGTGAGGGCTGGCTGGAATGGAACGACCGCTATCGTGACGATATGCGGCGTTTCTGGCGTGGCGATGCGGGGACGCTGGGTGCGGTGGCCACGCGGCTGGCGGGATCGTCGGATATTTTCGGTGGCGGGCGGACCCGGAGCGTCAATTTCCTCGCCGCACATGATGGCTTCACGCTGGCCGATCTGACGGCCTATGCGCAGCGGCATAATGAAGCCAATGGCGAACAGAATCGCGATGGCCATGGTGAGAATTTCAGCTGGAATAATGGCGTCGAAGGACTGAGCGACGACCCTGCGGTCGAGGCGGCGCGGCGGCGGGATCGGGAGGCGCTGCTGTCCACCCTGTTCGCGTCGCGCGGCACGATCATGCTGACCGCCGGCGACGAGTTCGGGCGCAGCCAGCAGGGCAATAATAACGCCTATGCGCAGGATGGAGTAATCGGCTGGATCGACTGGGTGGGCCGTGATCGGGCGCTGGAGGCGCAGAGTTTTGCGCTGGCGGCGATCCGGGCGGAGGCGGCGGATTTGACGGCCGTAGACTTGCTGTCCGACGCCGATGTGGAATGGCTGGACGAGGACGGGCAGGGATTGACGGTCGCCCAGTGGGAAGATCCGGGCCGCCGCCGGCTGGCGATGCGCTATCGGGCAAGCGGGCTGGCCATCTGCGTCAATGGCGCGGACGAGCCATGCCGGTTTCATTTGCCCGAAGGCGATGTGGCGGTGGATGCGCGATCGGTGCGGATTAGCCGACCGGAACGCTGAACAGGTCGGGCCGCCGCAGCCGCAACGCCATCAGCGTGATCGCGAGCTTGCCATCGCCGATCTTCTTGTCGGCAAACAGCGTCCATAGCTCATCGAGCGGCAGTTCGTGGACGCTGATATGCTCCTGCTCTTCATCCAGACCGCCGCCCGCCGCGATCCTGTCTTCGGCGCGATATTCTGCGAGGAAATAGTCGATCTTCTCGGTCACGACGGTGGGGATGCTCCAGATCTGGCCGAGATGGGTCAGTTCGCCCAGGCGCACACCTGCTTCTTCCAGCGCCTCGCGCCGGGCGCAGTCGTCCGGTTCATCTTCCAATATGCCGGCGATCGGCTCCAGGAAATCGGGGAGGCCCGCCAGCATGACCGGCGTACGCGGCATGGATACGACCAGCGCGACGCGGCGATCGGGATCATAGGGGAGGACTACGACGGCGCGGCGCATTTCGACGACATGGCGTTCGAAATGCTCACCATTGGGCGCGCGCATCGCGACCAGCAGAAGGTGGAGCCATCCCTTATACAGGGAGCGCGTCGAAATTATGCTGGTCATCGGGCGTTCTCCGGTTCCGTCCGCTTTTAACGCAGCGACGGCGAGACGCCAATGACAGGGGATGGTGAGTCCAACTGGGTTCGAACCAGTGACCTACTGATTAAAAGTCAGTTGCTCTACCGACTGAGCTATGGACCCCCTAAGCGGTGGAGGTCGCCCTAAAGGCGACGGGCCGGATGGTCAACCTTGGCGTGCGGCTTTTTTCAGGCGGGCATGCAGATGGCGGACGGAATGACCCGATTTCGGGTCGCGCCAGTCGGGTGCGACACATAGCAACGGGGTCAGGACGAAGTCGCGGGCATGCCAGGCGGGATGCGGAATGGTGAGCGTGCGACTGGCCCACGGGCCGCCCGACCACAGGATGATGTCGATATCGACGCTGCGCGCCCCCCAGCGGCGATAGCGGCGGCGGCCTAGCTGGTTTTCGATGCTCTGAAGGAAGACGAGCATGGCGGGCGGGGGCAGGGCGCTCTCGACCAGCAATGCGCCATTGGCAAAGCGGCGCGTCGATGGGCCGAGCGGTGGCGTGGAGAAAGTGGGGGACAGGCGCAGTATGCGGGCCTGTTCGCCGATCAGCGCTGTGGCGGCCTGGAGCAGGCGCGCGGGGGTCAGGCTGGCGGATAGCGGCTGGTTCGATCCCAGCGCGAGTGCGTAGATATGGGAACTGACATCCGCCATTGTCCGGTAACCCGGAATTTCAATCCGTTCGCTTCGAGCGAAGTCGAGAGGCGGCCAGCGCTGTGCATGGTTTCTCGGCTGCGCTCGAAACGAACGGATGTAGGTGGCTAGGTTCTGACAGGGGCACGCCCTTAGCGGACCTTGTCCCGGACATGCGCCTTCATTTGCGCATAGGCGGATTCGCGGGCTTCCTCCTCCAGGGACAGCAGATAGCGCGCCGCCTCCCGGTAGCTGAGGAACGGGCGTTCGTCGGCGACGACCGGCACGGTGCGGGCGTTGTAGAGGCGCTTCAACAAGCGTTTCTGCGGGCGGCTGAGGTCGCCCGGCTGTTCGGGCGCCGTGTCGTCCGTCGCTTCGATGATGGTTTCGTCGGTTACTTCGATTTCAGTCATTTCGAATCAGATATCCTGGGCGATACGGCCATAAAGTTCGGGCCGGCGGTCGCGGAAGAAGCCCATGCCGGCGCGATGGGTGCGGGCCTTGGCCAGGTCCAGTGTCGCGACCAGCGCGCCATGATCCTTCGCATCGGCTTCGGCGGCGAAATCGCCCCATTCGTCGGTGATGAAGCTGTGGCCATAGAAAAGCTGGCCTTCTTCGTCGCCGATGCGGTTGGCGGCGATGACGGGCATGCAGTTGCTAACGGCATGGCCGATCATCGCGCGGCGCCACATGCGGCTGGTGTCGAGGTCGCTATCATAGGGTTCGGAGCCGATGGCGGTCGGGTAGAAAAGCATTTCCGCGCCCATCAGTGCCATGCAGCGCGCGGTTTCGGGATACCATTGGTCCCAGCAGATGCCGACGCCGATGGTGCCATATTTGGTCTTCCACACTTTGAAGCCGCTATTGCCGGGGCGGAAATAATATTTTTCCTCATAGCCGGGGCCATCGGGAATGTGGCTCTTGCGATAGACGCCCATAATCTCGCCCTCATCATCGATCATGGCGAGCGAGTTGTAGTAATGATGGCCGTCGCGCTCGAAATAGCTGGTCGGGATATAGACGCCCAGTTCCTTCGCCAGCTTGCGCATTTCCTGCACGGCGGGATGTTCATCAGTAGGCTGCGCAGTGGCGAACAGCGCTTCATCTTCGACCCGGCAGAAATAGGGGCCTTCGAACAGTTCGGGCGGCAGGATGATCTTCGCGCCGCGGGCGGCGGCCTGGCGCACATGGTCGGCCACCAGCGCGATGTTCGCGCTCATGTCGTCCGAGAAGGCGAGTTGCAAGGCGGCGACGGTCACGCGGGACATTCTTCACTCCATGGCGGGGAACAGCGCGCCATATAGGGAATGTCGCCCCGACATGCTACCGCCCAGAGCGGCGATCGGTCAGATCAGCGATCCGGCGTGGCGCAGCACCAGATCGCAGGCCTTGGTCTTCACCTTGTCCTTCAGGCCCGCAATGGGCAAGGCACCGCCGTCACCCTGTATGGTGCCGGTCTGGCCCAACTTGAAACCGCTTGATTCCTTGACGCCGGGCTTGCCGGTCAGCTTGCCCAGGATGGACGAAGCGCCGGTCGCGTTCACCAGCTTGTTCTTCACGCAATAGCTGAGCACGCCCGCCGCATTGCCGGCGCCGACCGAGGCGATATCGGGCATGGCGCCGCCGAGCAGGCCGCCCAGATTACCAAGCTGTGCGGAAGAGGCGCCAGCCCCTGCCAGCAGGGCGATGGCCAATGCGGTGCGAACGGACGTGCGAATCATGATCTTTCTCCCCATCCGGCGACTCCGGCCGAACCGGGGTGAAGCCTGATCCCATCCGCGCCCGTCCGCAACCGGCTTTGACCAAGCACTTTTGCTCAGGCGCCCTTGCTCAGACGAGCGTGGGCATTTGCTGGCTGCAGCAATGGAAGCTGCCGCCGCCCGACAATATGGCGTCGCTGCGCAGGCCCACGATGTCGCGGCCGGGGAAGAAGGGGCGGAAGGCGTCGAGCGCGGCCTGATCGTTGGGCTGGCCATAGATGGGCACGATGACCGCGGCGTTGCCGACATAGAAATTCATGTAGCTGGCCGGGATCGCCTCCCCATCCACCAGCACCAGGCCGGGGGAGGGGATGTCGATCACTTCGATGCCATGGGCCTTTGCGCGGGCGCGGGCGTCGGTATAGAGCGCGGCGTTGGGATCGTCCTGCGTCGTGGCGATCGGCAGGGCGAGCTTGCCGGGGGCGACGAAGCGGGCGAGATTGTCGACATGACCATCGGTATGGTCGTTCAGCAACCCGTCGCCCAGCCACAGCATGTCCGACAGCCCGAGCGCGCCGGCGAGCAGCGTTTCGATCTTGCCGCGATCCAGATCCGGATTGCGGTTGGGATTGAGCAGGCATTGCTCAGTCGTCACGAACAGGCCGGTGCCGTCAGTGTCGATCGCGCCGCCTTCTAACACCCAATTCTGGGTCGAAACGGGCAGGTCGGTGGTCGCGGCCAGCCGCGCGCCGATATCCTCGTCCCCCGGCATCTGATATTTGCCGCCCCAGCCGTTGAAACCGAAATCGACGAGTGCCTTGCCACCGGCGCCATTCAGCACGGCGATGGGCGCGGTATCGCGCAGCCAGACGTCGCCCAGCCTGTGGACGATGACCGACACGCCGGGTGCGAGCAGCGCGCGGGCGGCATCCGCATCACTTTCATTGGCGACGACCAGACGGACTTCCTCTCCCTTGCCATCGGCATGGAGGGCGCTGGCAAAAGCGGCGATCTGTCGCCGGGCTTCCTCGAACGCGCCGGGCCATTCGGCGGGGTTGGTCGGAAAGCCGATCCAGGTCCAGTCGTGCGGCACCCATTCGGCAGGCATGCGGAAAGTCATGGCTTTTATCCTTGCTCGGTTGGAGAACCGATCCGTAGATAGGGGAAAATGATGCGCGCTCCATAGCGTGCCCGACCGGGTCTGGACAGAGGGCGAAAGCCATGCGGAAACACATTTCGATCGTTGCGGCGACCTTGCTGCTGGCCTTGTCGCCGCCGTCGTGGGGGGGCGAGCTGCCCGACTGGCTGACCGGCGAATGGCTGCAAAATGCCGGTGATCGGTGGAGCGAGGAGGTCTGGACCCTCCCGCGCGGCGGCACGATGATCGGCATGGGCCGGGTCGGCCGTGGCGAGAGCCTGCGCAGTTGGGAAGTGATGCGCATCGTGCGCGCGGCCGATGGATCGCTCACGCTGCATGCCGCGCCGGAGGGTGGCCCGGCGACCGTCTTTCCCGCCGTGGAGCAGGGCGTGCGCGACGTGACCTTCGCCAATCCCGGCCATGATTATCCGCAACGCATCCGCTACTGGCGCGAAGGGCGGCTGCTGATGGCCGAAACGTCGAAGATGGACGGCAGCGGCGCGCAGAACTGGACCTACAGCCCGGCGACCCCCAACGGGCAATAAGGCGTCAGTGGCGCGGCGGTTGCGACCGTTGTGCTTCCGTCAGACTTTGCAGCGCACGGCCGCGCATATCGAGTTCGCGTTGTTCCGAATCCGAGAGGCCGTCGCGGCCATAGTGCTTAGCGAGCGCATCGTTCATCCGAGCTTCCTTACGCAATGCGCGGGCCTGGCCTTTGTTGAGCGAGCCGCTTTTGCGCCCTTCGCGGATGCGTTCGCGCGCTACCTCATTTTCCAGACTGCCGGTTGCGCTGCTGTCTGGACGAATAGTTATCGGTCCCGGCGCGATCTGCGCCGAAAGAACGGCGGGACTTGCAATGAGCATGAGGGCGATCAGGCGGCGCATGGCTTTCCCTTCGGATTGGTTCGGATATTCATTTTCCCTGCGTGAACCATCCCTGAATTGTCAGGCGATGATGTGCGGGACGAAGCGCGCGCCATTACCGGTGATCGGGCCATCTTCTCTTATGCCCATGCCGGCCGGTTCGCCGTCCACGACCCAGCTGCCCAGCACCGGCCGCCGATCGCCGTCGCCCGGCAGGGGGAAGAGCCGCTGGTAGACGAAGCCCTCCTCGCCATAGTCGCCGCCGCTTTGCGCGAGCGTCGCGCCGTCGCACACGATGCGGACATTGGCGCCTTCGCGGGCGAGCAGGGGTTTGACCACATGGTCGCCGGTCATGGCTTGCCGGCTGGCCTCCAGCAGGTTGGGATGGTCGGGGAAGAGATCCCACAGGATCGGCAATATCGCCTTGTTGCTCCAGATCATCTTCCAGATCGGTTCGATCCAGAGCGTCGTGTCCAGGCTCTCCACCACTTCCCGGCTGAAGGGTTCGTTGACGATCCATTCCCAGGGATAGAGATGATAGAGCGCGTCGATCGGCCGATAATCGAGGTCGACGAAACGGCGCCGTGCGCTGTCCCAGCCAAGGTCGGTGGTCAGGATCAACTGTGTGTCGATGCCGGCTTCCCGCGCCGTGTCGGCCATATAGGCGACCGTCACCGCATCCTCGCCCATATTGCCGTCGACATAGGTGAGGTGGAGCATGGAGGTGCCGCGCGGCGGGGCGATGGCGCGCCACCGCGCGACCAGCCGCTCATGCAGGCTGTTAAACTGGTCGGCGTCCGGGAAGACCGCTTCCTTCCAGTCCCATTGGATGACCGATGCCTCCAGCAGGCTGGTGGGCGTGTCGCAGTTGAATTCGAACAATTTGGGCGGACCCGACCCGTCATAGCCAAGGTCGAACCGGCCATAGTTGAGCGCGGCCGGCTCCCCGTCCCAGCTCTGCCGGATCGCTTCGTGGCAGAAATCGGGAATGCCGAAGTCGCTGAGCAGCTCATGGTCCAGAACATGCTGACCCGCGGCGATGAACAGGCGATAGAGTTCGGCCGTCGCCGTCTCGATCGTGTCGATCTGCGCGGGGGTGAAGCGCCAGGCCGCGCTTTCGTCCCAATAGGGGCGGTCGTTCGCGCCGTGCCAGACGAGGCCGAGCGATTTCACCTGCGCCTGCCAATCCGGGCGCGGCGTGCAGTCGATCCGCTCCATCAGGACAGGCCGCTGCCGCCCGACAGGCCAAGGCCGCCGCGCGTCACCGTGGACTGCGACGCTTCACGATAATTTTTGCCGAAGGCCGGGGCGATGGACCCGCCGGCGAGCGGCTGGCCGACGCGCGGGACCGCGCTGCCGCGATTGAGATAGTACCAGAGGAAGGCGCCCGTCGCGATGCCGCCGCCGGCATGGGTACGGCACCGGCTGTCGTCCACCCGGCGTCCTTCCGCATCGCGGCAAACGCGCACGTCGGCATTGGCGGTGTCAGGCTCACGCGAGCAACCGGTGGCGAGCAGGGCGGCCGCGACGGCGGAGGTGATCGGCAGGACGCGCCGGTCGAATTTCTGAGTCATGCCGGCAGTATAGACGGCAAGATGAAAGGCTGGCGACAGGCTTTTGCCCGCCGCCAGCGCAGAACGTCATTTGCCGGCGCGATCCTTGTCGCGGATGGCGCGGAATTCGTCGCCCTGCACCCAATTGGGCCAGTCGGTCGTCGTCGCCAGCGCCCGGCCGACATCATAATAGAGTTTCAGATCGGCCGAGATGCCGGTCCAGTCCCAATTGGGATCATATTCGTCCTTCGGCCCGTGATAGCGATGCTCGGTATAATCTTCCGCAGCGGCCATGCCGGCGGCGGTGCCGCCCTTCACCAGATCCTCGCTACCCTCGAAATAGAGCATCGGCAGGCCATATTTGGCGAAGCTGAAATGGTCGGAGCGATAATAATAGCCCTTTTCCGGCGTCGGTTCGGTGGTGGCGACCCGGCCCTGCGCGGCGAGTGCGCGGTCGAGATAGGCGTCCAGCTGCGACTTGCCCTTGCCGATGACAACGACATTCTTGGCAAGTCCCGCGACGCTGAGCGCGTCCATATTCACGCCGCCGACGGTCTTGGCGAAGGGGAAGGCCGGGTTCTTGCCATAATAGGCCGAGCCCAACAGGCCCGATTCCTCGCCCGTCACCGCCAGGAACACCTGGCTGCGGTCGGTCGGGCCGGCCTTCACATTGGCCTGCGCCAGTGCGACCAGTGCGGCCGTGCCAGTGGCATTGTCGACGGCGCCGTTGCAGATGTCATCGCTGTCCGGCGCCGCCTCGCAATGGCCCAGATGGTCCCAATGCGCGCTGTAGAGGACATATTCGTCCGGCCGCGTCTTGCCGGGCAGCAGGGCGACGACATTCTTTGAGTTATGCTTGCGCAGGTCGTTGTCGAAGGAGAGGCTGGCCTTCACGCCAGTCAGCGGCACCGCTTTGAAGCCGGGTTTCTTCGCAGCAGCCATCTGTGCGGTCAGGTCCAGCCCGGCGCTGGCGAACAGGGCGGCGGCCTTGTCCTTTTGGATCCAGCCGATGGCAGCGCTCTGGTCGGCATTGCCGTTAGCGCTGTCGGCGACATGCTGCGCGCCGGTCCAGCTCGATTGCACGACGTTCCAGCCATAGGCGGCGGGCACCGTGTCATGCACGATGATCGCGGCGGCGGCACCCTGCCGCGCGGCTTCCTCGAATTTGTAGGTCCAGCGGCCATAATAAGTCATGGCGCGGCCGTTGAACGGGCCGGTCAGCCCCTTCGTCTCATAATCGGGATCGTTGACCAGGATGACGACGGTCTTCCCCTTCACGTCTAGCCCGGCATAGTCGTTCCAGCCCTTTTCCGGGGCGTTGATGCCATAGCCGACGAAGACGACCGGGCTGTCCTTGACCGCGATATGCTGTTGCGTGGTGCGATAGGTGCCGGCGACCATTTCTGCGCCATAAGCGGCGCTTACATCGGCCTTGCCGCCGGTGAAGGTCAGCGGCGACACATTCTTGGCGGTGATTTCCACCAGCGGCACATCCTGGAACCAGCTGCCCTTGTTGCCGGGCTTCAGGCCGAGTTTGGCGAATTCGGCGGACAGCAGCGCAAGCGTCTTTTCCTCGCCAGCCGTTCCGGGCGCGCGGCCTTCATAGGCGTCGGAGGACAGATCCTTCACCAGCCGCTTCATCGTGTCGACGGACGGCGCGACAGCCGATTTCGCGGGCGCGGCATCGGCGATGACGGGCGAGGACAGGGCAAGGATGGCGGCGATCGCCGCAAGGGAAGTGCGCATGGGATGACCCCTTTGTTTTACGAATGCGCGGGTGATGCCACTGGGGCGAAAGGGGCGCAAGAATGTTGCGCAAAAGAAAAAGGGCGGCTCCTTGCGGGGCCGCCCTTTTTCGTAACTGGGATCGGAAAACCGATTAGCGCGAATAGAATTCGACGACCAGATTCGGTTCCATCTTCACCGGGTAAGGCACTTCGTCCAGCGTCGGCACGCGGACATAGCTGACCTTGGCGGCGCCGTCGGGGGCGACGTAGTCGGGGATGTCACGCTCGGGCAGGCTCTGTGCTTCCAGAACCAGCGCCATTTCCTGCGCCTTCTTGCCCAAGGTGATTTCGTCGCCCGGCTTCACCAGACGCGAGGCGATGTTGCACTTCACACCGTTCACATAGATGTGGCCGTGCGACACGATCTGACGGGCCGAGAAGATGGTCGGCGCGAACTTGGCGCGGTACACGACGGCGTCCAGGCGGCGCTCCAGCAGACCGATCAGGTTCTGGCCGGTGTCGCCCTTCATACGGCTGGCTTCGAAATAGTTCTTCTTGAACTGCTTTTCGGTGATGTCGCCGTAATAGCCCTTCAGCTTCTGCTTGGCGCGCAGCTGGATGCCGTAGTCCGACATCTTGCCCTTGCGGCGCTGGCCGTGCTGACCGGGACCATATTCGCGCTTGTTGACAGGCGACTTGGGACGGCCCCAGATATTCTCGCCCATGCGACGGTCGAGCTTATACTTGGCGCTGGTGCGCTTCGTCATAGATAATTCCTAATAATTGCGTCTAACGTTGTCCCCGGTATCGCCTACGTCCGTTTTCAGGGGCAGGGCCACCGCTTCACCGGGATGCGGAGCCAATTGCGAAGGCGCGCCTATGACCAGATGACAGTAGGATGTCAACCCTTCATACTGGCCTCGACACGGCGCGCGGGGCGGCTTAATCGGGCAGGCATGAACCCAGAAGGCTACTCCACCATGGCGCAGGTGCGCGCCGGCGTCGACAATCTCGATCGGCAGATCGTCGCCCTGCTGGCCCAGCGCTTCGCCCATATGCGCGCCGCCGCCCGGATCAAGCCGGACCGCAGCGCCGTGCGGGATGAAGCGCGCAAGGCGGAGGTGATCGCCAATGCCTGTGCAGAGGCGGAAGCGTTGGGCGTGCCGTGCGACCTGATCGCGGGTATGTGGGAAGAACTGGTCGAAACGTCGATCGCTTATGAAATGGCGGAGTTTGACCGGACGCGGGGTTAACGCTCCCGCGGTCGGTTCAAATGCGACAGGACGCCGCGCAGGGTCCGCACTTCCAGATGGTTCCAGCCTGGCTTGGTCAGCAGGTTGCGCAGCGTCAGCTTGGTCGCTGGCGCGCGGTCGGGCGGGAAGAAATAGCCGACCTTTTCCAGCAGCGTGTTGAGCTGGTCGATCATCCCTTCCAGTTCCACCTGCGGCGCGGGTTCGCCAAGGTCGGTGATGGTCGGCTGCTTGAGGTCAGCATTTTTCGACCATTCATAGGCGCACAGGATCACCGCCTGCGCCAGGTTCAACGACCCGAATTCCGGATTGATCGGCACGGTCAGGATCTTGCGGGCGACCGCGACATCCTCCGTCTCCAGCCCCGATCGTTCCGGCCCGAAGACATAGGCGCAGCGGCCCTGCGCGGCATGGATTTCGCGGGCGGCTTCCTCGGGCGTCACGACTGGTTTGGTCACACCGCGCTTGCGCACCGTGGTAGCATAGACATGGGCGCAGTCCGCGACCGCATCGGCCAGCGTCTCATAGACCTGTGCCTTGTCCAGGATGAAGTCCGCGCCGGCGGCTGCCGGGCCGGCATCGGGATTGGGCCAGCCATCGCGTGGCGTGACCAGCCGCATTTCGGTCAGCCCGAAATTCAGCATCGCGCGCGCGGCCTTCCCGATATTCTCGCCCAGTTGCGGGCGGACGAGGATGATGACGGGGGGGAGGGGGGAATTTTCTTCTATCACATTATCACCGTTCGTCCTGAGTAGGGGCTGAGCCTCTAGCCTTCCCGTTCGGTTCGAGCCAGGGTCGAGCGTAGTCGAGACCCGTGGTCGAGAACGGGCAGCGTCAGAGACTGCGTTCCAGTCGCCCCGGATCAGCGCCTCTTTCTTCTTGCGCGACCAATCTTTTACCTGTCGCTCCCGTTCCAGAGCATCGATCCGATCCGTGAAAGTCTCGCTGAACACTAATTCCACCGGACGGCGATCATGCGTATATCCCGGCAGTTCGCCCATCTGATGTTGGGCGATGCGCCGCTCCAGATCGTCCGTATGTCCGGTATAATATGTGCCGTCGGAGCAGCGAAGGATGTAGATCCAGAAACTCATGGTGCGTATGGTTTTCGACAGGCTCGAACTGAACGGATTTTGAGTTAGGCCAGATAGGCGCTTTCTCAAACATTGCCGTTTTGTTGGGTTTTCGACAAGTTCGAACCGAACGGGGAAGTGGAGCTGCTATTCCCGCCCGACTTCCTTTACCGTGCTGGCGAATTCCTCGAAATCCTTGGCGTCGGTGAAGTCCTTATAGACGCTGGCGAAGCGGATATAGGCCACGCTGTCGAGGCGTTTGAGCCCTTCCATCACCATCTCGCCGATCGCGCGGGCGGGGACTTCGCTGTCGCCGCTCGTTTCCAGCTGGCGCTGGATGCCGGAGATCAGCTTTTCCAGGCGGCTGGGGTCGATCGGGCGCTTGCGGCAGGCGATGCCGATGGAGCGGGCCAGCTTGTCGCGCTCGAACGCTTCCTTGCGGCCCTCGCTCTTCACCACCCAGATGTCGCGCAACTGGATGCGCTCGAAAGTGGTGAAGCGTGCGGCGCAGGCTTCGCACTGGCGGCGACGGCGGATGGCGTTGCCATCTTCCGTCGGCCGGCTGTCCTTCACCTGGCTGTCTTCATGGGCGCAGAAAGGGCAGCGCATCATATTCTCCGCAAATAAAAGCCCCTCCCGATCGGGTTGGATCGAGGCGCTGCCTCCTTCAAACCCGATCGGGAGGGGCTTTGATAGTCTTTAGTAGATCGGGAAGCGCGCCGTCAGGCCCAGCACCTTTTCGCGGACATGCTGCTCGACCTGGCCGTCACCTTCGTCGCCATTGCGGTTGAGGCCCTCTACGACTTCGGCGATCAGGCGGCCGATTTCGCGGAATTCTTCCTCACGGAAGCCGCGCGTGGTGCCGGCCGGGGTGCCCAGGCGAACGCCCGACGTCACGAATGGGCTGGCCGTGTCGAACGGCACGTTGTTCTTGTTGCAGGTGATGTAGGCGCGATCCAGCGCCTTTTCCGCAGCCTTGCCGGTGGTGTTCTTGGGGCGCAGGTCGACCAGCAGCAGGTGATTGTCGGTACCGCCCGACACGATCGACAGGCCGGCATCGGCCAGCGTTTCGGCCAGCGCGCGGGCGTTGGCGACGACCTGATGCGCGTAAGCCTTGAATTCCGGCGTCAGCGCTTCCTTGAAAGCCACAGCCTTGGCCGCGATGATGTGCATCAGCGGGCCGCCCTGAAGGCCGGGGAAGATCGCGCTGTTCAGCTTCTTGGCGATCGCTTCGTCATTGGACAGAATGATGCCCGAACGCGGACCGCGCAGCGACTTGTGTGTCGTGGTGGTGGTGACATGGGCATAAGGCACCGGCGAGGGATGCGCGCCGCCAGCGACCAGGCCGGAGAAGTGCGACATATCGGCCAGCAGGTACGCGCCTACTTCATCAGCGATTTCGCGGAAGCGCTTGAAGTCCCAGACCCGCGAATAGGCGGTGCCGCCGCAGATGATCAGCTTTGGCTTGTTTTCGCGCGCGATGCGGGCGACTTCGTCCATGTCGATGGTGTGATCGTCCGGGCGCACGCCATAGGCGACGGGCTTGAACCATTTGCCGCTCATGTTGACCGGCGACCCGTGGGTAAGGTGGCCGCCCGACGACAGGTCGAGGCCCATGAAGACGTCGCCCGGCTGAAGCAGCGCCAGGAACACGGCCTGGTTCATCTGGCTGCCGCTATTGGGCTGGACGTTGGCGAACTGCGCGCCGAACAGCTCCTTGGCGCGTTCGATCGCCAGCGTTTCCACGACGTCGGCATATTCGCAGCCGCCATAATAGCGCTTGCCCGGATAGCCTTCCGCGTACTTGTTGGTGAAGATCGAGCCGGCGGCTTCCAGCACGGCCTTCGACACGATGTTCTCGGACGCGATCAGTTCGATCTTGTCCTGCTGGCGCTTCAGCTCATTGCCGATCGCGCCGAAGATTTCGGGATCGGCACTGGCGAGGTCTTCGCTGAAGAAGCCGGCCTGACGGATGGGGGAAAGGGTGTCGGTGCTCATCAAAGATCCTTTCAGAGCGCGGGCTGGGAGAGCTTCTCGACGCGGCCGGCATGGCGGCCACCGCCGAAATCGGTGGTAAGGAAAGCGGTGACGCAGGCCTTGGCCATGTCCACGCCGGTCAGGCGGGCGCCCAGGGCCAGGACGTTGGCGTCATTATGCTCGCGCGACAGGGCGGCCGACAGCGGCTCGCCCACCAATGCGCAGCGGCAGGCGGGGTTGCGATTGACCGCGATCGAAATGCCGATGCCCGATCCGCAGATCGCGATGCCGCGCTCCGCCGCGCCCGACGCCACGGCCGTCGCGAGTTTGTAACCAAAATCGGGATAATCGACGCGGTCAGCAGTCGCCGGACCCAGATCGTCGACGTCATGCCCTTCATCGCGCAGCCATTGGGCGAGTTCCGCCTTCAGGTCGACGGCGGCATGGTCGGAAGCGATGGCGATTTTCATGTGAGAAGCGTTCCTTCCCGGATGGGGGCCTTCACCGATGGGTGATTCGTTTCTGCGCGCCTCATAGGGGGAGCGGCAGGCAATTGCCACCGTCCAGCTTGCCGCTTATGGCATCTCCCATGGCTGGCACGATTTTATCCATATTGATGCTTGGCGGCGCTCTGCTCACAGGCGGCGGCATTTATGCGATCGCGAAGAAAGGCGACCGCAAGCGTGGCGCGCTGATGATCGTTGCAGGGCTGGTGATGTTCGGCAATGTCGCGATCAGCGCGATTCCGGGGCCTGACCTATCGGTGATGGAGCAGCGTTGAGCCGAGGCTTGCGTAGCCAGTAGGAGGAGTGGACATAGCTCTTGTCTGGTCCGCCAAAACTGGCAGAATCGCCCATCAATCCGATCTTGGCGAGCGAATCAGCCAGTTCCCGGCCCTGTAACTCATTGGTCAATTTCGCCGTCTTTCGTAACGACAGGTTAAGCTTCATAGCAATCTCGCACGTCGTTTCGCCACAAAGTGCGCGGACGGGCTGGCGCACACCATATTTGCGCAACAGGATCGCATAGCGGGCGATCAGCGCCCTTTCTGTCGCGTCAGCCCAGACCGCATCTCGTTTTTCTGCGCGCAGCATGGCGTAGCGTTGTGATGGCAAAGGGCCGGAATAGGAACCTGACAGCAGCGGGTCGGCCTTTGCAGGATCGGACCAATCCTTTTGATCCGGTAATTGTTGCACAGGCGATGCGCTCTGGAGCAGATAGGCTCCGGCGGCCAGGGCTATGGCGGCGATGATGGTCATGGCAACTCCTCGAAACAGGACGGACCGGGATGGTCCGGCTGCTTCGGGCAGTTCTGGCGCTGGCTGTTCGCCATCGTCCACTCCGATAATATTGTCCCGATTTTCTTGGGTCACAAATGTGCGGGACAATGTTCGGCTGCTGCCGATGCCGGTCTTGCGCCGGGCTTCGCGCAATCGTTCGTTGACGGAACTGACGGACCTTCCGGTCACGCTGGCGATACTTTTGGCGGTATGCCCCTGCGCCAGCAGCCGCAATATCTCACGTTCATTTTCATTGAGTTGCGAAATGTCGGTCATGGACTGATCCTGCCATGCGCGACCGTTCATGCCACCCCAAAAAAATTGGAAATGGCTCCTCAGCCCAGTCCGGTTGGCCTGTCAGTGCGCAGCGCCAGCGATGCCAGCAGGTCGGTCTGCGTCACCAGTCCTAGCAAGCGATGATCGGTATCTACCACGATCGCCGCGTGGCGCGTGCCGCTGCTCAAGGGGGCGATGAGCCGGGCGACCGGAGTGTCGGCGTGGACCAGCAGCGCGCGGCGGGCGATGTCGCCGGCACTCTGCCCGTCCCGCGTCAGGTCGAGCGCGCCGATGATGCCCTGCACACGACCGGCATCGTCCAGCACCGGCAGCGACAGTAACGCGCGATCCTGCATCAGCGCGCGTACCTGCGCCATGGGCTGGCTGGCGGGGACATGGATGACGTCGCGCGACATGATTTCCGCGCAGGGCACGCTGCCGTGCAGCCGTTCCGCCGCGCGCAGTTCGGCGTCGGCCAGCAACTGGCGCAGGTCCGCCTGATCCACGTCCAGTGCGTCGCCATAGCCCTTCAGCGCGTCGGCCATATCCTGATCGCTGGGACCGGCGCGCAGCAGCGGGGCGGGATCGGCGGTGCCGTGGGGCGTGGGCGCCTTCGGCGCGACATGGGGGTAATTATGGCCGGCGATCCGGTGGAAGAGGATGGCGACGATCAGCAGGAGCAGCGTGTTCACGCCAACCGGCACCAGCGCGAACATATAGCTGCTCGCCACGCCCTTCACCCCGAGCGCAGCGGACAGCGCGACCGCGCCGCCGGGCGGATGGAGGCAGCGTAGCAGCGACATGACGGCGATCGCCGCGCCCACGGCCAGTGCGGCGGCGATGGTTTGATCGGGCACGGCCTTTGCCACGAAGATGCCGACCAGCGCGGAAATGACGTTGCCACCCAATACGGGCCAGGGTTGCGCCAGCGGGCTGGCCGGCACGGCGAAGAGCAGCACGGCCGACGCGCCCATCGGGGCGACGAGCAGGGGGTGGGCCAGGCCATTGCCCAGCATCAACCCGCACAGCATGGCGGTAATGGCGATGCCGCCGATCGCGCCGCTGGCCGCCTTCAGCCGGTCGAACAGGCCGGGGCCGGCCGGGCCGGCGGGGATGAAGGCGCTGTAATAGCGGCTCCAGATCAGGCGGGCATTATTTTCGGGCGCGTCGGACATGGCAGCGCCGCTAGTGCCGCGCGGCGGATGCGCCAAGCGGGAAATTATCGGCCGGGGTAAAGCGGGCGTTGGCTCGTCAGGCGGCCTTTTGTTCGGCGGGCGGGGGCATCAGTTCCTTGACCACGCCCCAATAGCCCTGCGTGATGTGGGCGTGCGCGGCATAATCGGGGTCGGCCATCATATGGACATGCAGCCGGCGTAGATTGGTCCAGGGCACGGACGGGAACAGATGATGTTCCAGATGATAGCTGACGTTGAACGGCGCGATCAGCAGGCGGTCGAGCAGGGTGGGGATGACGGTGCGCGTGCCGTTCAGTTCCAGAGCGTCGGGCACGCCGACATGTTCGGCCATCGCCCGGATGCGGTTGAACAGGTTGGCCCAGATGAATTGCGGGATCATATAGAGGCCCAATATCTGCCAGCGCCATGGCGACCACAGGATCAGGCCATAGACCACCACGGCCCAGGCGACATAGCGCAGCCGCAATCCCAGCCGATAATCGAAACCGAAGCGGCCGGGATTGTGGAAATTGGCGATCGGCGACCAGACCCGCGCCGCGCGCGCGACGCGATAATAATTCAGGCCGAAAAGGCTGCGGAAAAACAGCCGGATCATCCCTCGGCCGCTTTTGGGGAAATGCTGATCGGGGTCTTTGCGTTGCACCCGATAGTCATAATCCTGCATCGTATTGGTGTGGCGGTGGTGGACCATATGGGCCACGCGATACAGGTCGATGCTCAGGACAAGCGGATAGGCGACGAAAAGATCGGCGATCAGGTCGTTGACGCGGCGATTGCTGAACAACAGGCCGTGACAGGCATCATGCATCATGACCGCCAGGCACTGGATGCGGGTGCCCACGACCAGGCCGGCCAGAATATAGACGGCGAAATGATCGACGCGGATCGCGATCGTGATCGCCCCGACCATGATGATCCATTGCAGCGCCAGCAGCAGCGCATTGCGGCGATTGTCGACGACGGACAATTCGCGGATCAGCGGCAATGTGCCCCGCCGCGAATAGCGATAGCCCGGCGCGCGCTCCTTGATGTCCGTCATGAGAGAATGTCCCGCAGATGCTGTGCCAGTGAAGGGATGCTATAGTTTCGCGCCAAAGAGCGTCAAGCGCGGTGCGCCCGGCCCATCCGTCCTTCACCTGTTAGACCAAGGTCTAATCAAGCGGACGGGAGCGATGCCGTTATAGTCTATGGAACCCGGCAACACCCAGTCCCCACCCGCCGGGTTCCATCCTCTCTCCTGACGTAAAAAAGGCCGCCTTTCGGGGGGCCTTTTTCGTTCGTGCGTGTCAGGCGCGATCAGCGGATCGGCGAATCCGGCGACAGGCGCATGTCGAGATAATTGTCGACCGACTTCATCAGTTGGTCGAGTTCATGTTCGAAGAAATGGTTCGCGCCGCGAATTTCGTCATGATGGATGGTGATGCCCTTCTGCGTGCGCAGCTTGTCCACCAGCTTCTGGACGGCGCTGGCCGTCACCACTTCGTCCGACGTACCCTGCACGATGATGCCCGAAGACGGGCAGGGCGCCAGGAAGGAGAAGTCGTACATGTTGGCGGGCGGCGCGACCGAGATGAAGCCGCGGATTTCCGGGCGACGCATCAGCAGCTGCATGCCGATCCACGCGCCGAAGGAGAAGCCGGCGATCCAGGTGGTCTGCGCTTCGGGGTGGAAGCTCTGCACCCAGTCGAGCGCCGCTGCGGCATCGGACAGTTCGCCGATGCCGTTATCGAACGTCCCCTGGCTGCGGCCGACGCCCCGGAAGTTGAAGCGCAAGACGGCGAAGCCACGCTTCACGAAGGTCTTGTAGAGCGCCTGGGTGATGCGGTCGTTCATCGTGCCGCCGCCCTGCGGGTGCGGGTGCAGGATCATGGCGACCGGCGCACGCGGGCGGGGCGGGGGGCTGAAACGGCCTTCGAGGCGACCTTCGGGTCCGGTGAAAATGACGTCGGGCATGGCACCTGTTATCGTTCTGGGCCGGTCGGCTCGGATGAGCCGATGGCGAATGGATGCGGATCGCGCGCATCATTAGGCTAATGCTGGCGCTGCGCGGCAAACCGCCTATATAGATGCCGCCGCCATTTCCGCAATCAATGAGTAATGCCGCTTGGCCGCTATACGCCTTTATCTCGATCATGCCGCCACCACGCCCATGCTGCCCGCTGCCCAGGCAGCGATGGTGGGGGCGATGGCCAATTGGGCCAATCCGTCCAGCCCCCATGCCGATGGCCGCGCCGCGCGCGCCGCGCTGGAGGATGCGCGCAGGCGCATTGCGGCGGCGTTGGGGTGGAGCGGGCATGTGATCTTCACTTCCGGCGCGAGCGAGGCGATCGCCATCGGCCTGACGCGCGCGAAGGCTAGGCGGGTGGTCACTTCGCCGGTCGAGCATGACGCCGTGCTGCGCGTGACGAAGGGCGCGGAACGGCTGGGGGTGACGTCTGACGGACTTGTTCTTCTTGGTCATTCCCGCGAAGGCGGGAATCCATCTCACCCCCCATCACCATCCGCAGCGCCGGAGATGGATCCCCGCTTTCGCTGGGATGACGATGGGGTGGGCGAGAGGAGAGTTCTGGCCATCCAGCATGTCAATAATGAGACGGGCGTGATCCAGCCGCTCGATAAAGTCGATCGCGACGGCGCCATCCTGTTTGCCGACTGCGCCCAGAGCGCCGGTAAGCTGCCGCTGCCCGATGCGGACATGATCGCGATCAGCGCGCATAAATTCGGCGGGCCGCCCGGCATCGGCGCGCTGCTGCTCCGCGACCTGGCGCTGATCGAGCCGAGCGGGGGGCAGGAGCAGGGCTATCGCGCGGGCACCGAAAATCTGCCCGCGATCATCGCCATGGCGGCGGCGCTGGAGGCGCGGGAGGACTGGTTGCCCCATGCCGCCGCCATGCGCGCCCGGCTGGATGCTGCGATCGAGGCTGCTGGCGGCATCATCGTGGCGCGCGATGCGCCGCGCCTGCCCACCATCGCCAGTTACCGCATGCCCGGCCTGTCGGCCCGCGCGCAGTTGATCCAGTTCGACATGAAGGGGATTTCCGTATCGGCGGGCAGCGCCTGCTCGTCCGGTTCGCTCAAGACCAGCCATGTGCTGGGCGCCATGGGCTGGGACGATGCCGCCGCGTCGGAGGTGGTGCGGGTCAGCTTCGGTCCGCAGACGTGCGACAGCGAGTTGGACAGCTTTATCGAAATCTGGACCGCCATGGCCGCCAAGGCAAGAAATTGATCTATCTGGATTATCAGGCGACCACGCCGCTCGCACCCGAAGCCTTCGACGCGATGGTGCCGTTGCTGCGCGATCAGTTCGCCAATCCGCATAGCGCCCATCGGCTGGGTCGCGCCGTTGCGGCACAGGTGGAGGTGGCGCGCGACGAGATCGCCCGCCTGCTGCCGCCGGGCGGCAGGCTGGTCTTCACCTCCGGCGCGACCGAGGCGCTGAATATCGCGATACAGGGCGCGGCGGCGGGCGGCATCGTCACCATCGCGACCGAGCATGCCGCCGTGCTGGATACGGTGGAGGTGCTGCGCCGTAGCGGGCGGGATTTGACCATCCTGCCGGTCGGGTCGGACGGTCTGGTCGATCTGGCGGCCGCTGCGCAGGCGATCGTTCCGGGTGTCTCACTCGTTGTCGCAATGCTGGTCAATAACGAGATCGGCGTCATCCAGCCGGTCGCCGCGCTGGCGGAGCTGGCCCATGCGGCCGGTGCGCTGCTGCTATGCGACGCGGTGCAGGGCTATGGTCGGGAGCCGATCCCCGCGACCTGCGACATGGTGGCGATCAGCGCGCACAAGATCCATGGACCCAAGGGGGTCGGCGCGTTGTGGGTGCGCGACGGGGTGCGGCCCGCGCCGCTGATCCATGGTGGCGGGCAGGAAGGGGGGCTGCGATCCGGCACGCTCTCGCCCGCGCTCTGTGCCGGCTTCGGCGTCGCCGCGCGGCTGATGCGGGAGCGGGCGGACGATGATCGCGCGCATATCGAAAGCCTTGGCCTGCTGGCGCGCAGCCTGTTTGCCGACTGGACGCTGAATGGGTCCGCGCTTCATCGCTATCCCGGCAATCTGAACCTGCGGCGGTACGGGATCGACGGCGCGCGACTGTTGTCCCATTGCCGCAATGTCGCTTTTTCACTCGGTAGCGCTTGCGCAAGCGGGTCCGGGCGGCCAAGCCATGTCCTGCGCGCACTGGGCCTGTCAGATGCACAGGCGCGCGGATCGGTGCGGATCGGCTTTGGCCGCTACACCACGCCGCAGGAGCTGGAGAGGGCAGCAGAAGCATTGCAGGACGCGGCAGCCGTACAAGCGGCGCCGTAAAAGGGAGCGCACGCAGAACATGACCAGGGTCACCTTCATCAGCGCCGACGGCGAACGGCGGCAGGATGTGGACGCGCCCGCAGGATCGGTGCTGCTCGACATAGCGCAGGGCGCCGGCCAGCCGCTGGAGGGAACGTGCGAGGGGCAGATGGCCTGTTCCACCTGCCATGTCATCGTCGATGCCGATGATTTCGCGAAATTGCCGCGTGCCAGCGAGGATGAGGAAGATATGCTCGATCTCGCCGCCGCCGCCACCCGCACCAGTCGCCTGGCCTGTCAGATTGTTCTGGATGGGGCGCTGGACGCGCTGACCGTCCGCATTCCGGGCGAATTCAACAATATGCAGGGCATGTGATGGCTTCCATGAAGATATTGACCGCTTTTACCGCACTGGCGCTGATCGCCACCCCGTCGCTCGCCGCCGACAAGAAGAAGCCGCCGGCCAAGGCGCCGGTGCCGACTGGCGCGCTCGATTCGCTGATGCCTGCCGCGCCGCGCTATCTGGTGCCGCAATCGGCACTGACATCGGCCCGCAATCCGGCCGAAATCGAAAAGGAAACCGGCGGCCGGCTGGGCGTGGCGCTGGTCGACAAGACGGGCGCGCTGCTGCTGGGCTTCAACCGCGACGATCGGTTTGCGATGTGCTCCACCTTCAAGGCGCCGCTGGCCGCCGCCGTGCTGACCGGCGCGGAAGGGGGCAAGTTCGGGCTGGAAGGCACGATCGCCTTTAGCAAGGACGACCTGCTCGACTATGCGCCGGTGGTGAAGAAAAATCTGAAGCGCGGCCGGATGAGCATGAGCGAGCTGGCGCAAGCGGCGGTCGAGGTGAGCGACAATAGTGCGGCCAATCTGCTGCTGCCGATGCTGGGTGGACCGCCGGGGCTGACCGCCTTCATGCGCGCCCATGGCGACGCCGTCTCGCGGCTCGACCGCGATGAGCCGACGCTCAATGAAAATGCGGAAGGGGACGAACGCGATACGACGTCGCCGGCGGCGATGGCCGGGCTGATGGGCCGCCTGTTCTTCCGCGATCTGGCGGCGGAGAGCGCCGACAAGCTGCGCGCCTGGTTCAATGCCAGCAGCACCGGCGACAAGCGGATCAAGGCCGGCCTGCCGCAGGGATGGACGTCCGGCAGCAAGACCGGAACCTGCGGCACCGCCTATAATGACGTGGCGCTGGTGAAGTCGCCGGACGGCGACGAATATATACTGGCCATCTATCTCGACCGGCCGACCGTGGACGCGAAAAAGGCGGAAGCCGCGATCGCGGAGACGGCGCAGGCGGCGCTGGCCTTTGTGGCGAAGGCGCAGAAGAGCGGGCTGGAGTAAGGTTGGCCTTTGTTGATGTCCGGCCTTTTTTGAAAATTATCGTCATCCCCGCGGAGGCGGGGATCCATCTCCGGACGTCAAATCAAGAGGATAGGGTGGGAGATGGATTCCCGCCTTCGCGGGAATGACGGCGGAAAATAGGTGGGAGACAGCTTTTGTCCCCCCTTGCCATCCTGTCATCACTTCTGCATATGCCGCGCCGGGAGTCGGGCGGACGTGATCGTCGCGAACCGGGTCAGGTCCTGACGGAAGCAGCCACAGTGATTTCGTCACGGGTCGTTCCGGCTCCTACATTTTCCAGCATCACCCGCTTCGACAAGAGCCGCACGAGCGGCTAGGACGTAAGCCATGTCCGATTCCCCGCAGCCCTACCGCGTCCTTGCGCGCAAATATCGATCGCGCAGTTTCAGCGAGCTTATCGGGCAGGATGCCATGGTCCAGACGCTGGGCAATGCGATCCGGCGCGGGCGCCTGGCTCACGCCTTTCTGATGACCGGCGTGCGCGGGGTGGGGAAGACCTCCACCGCGCGGCTGATCGCCAAGGCGCTGAACTGTATCGGCCCGGATGGGCAGGGCGGTCCCACGATCGATCCGTGCGGCGTATGCGAACCGTGCGTCGCCATTGCCGAAGGGCGGCATATCGACGTCGTGGAAATGGACGCCGCCAGCCATACCGGCGTGGACGATGTGCGCGAGATTATCGAGGCGGTGCGCTATGCCGCCGTGTCGGCGCGCTACAAGATCTACATCATCGACGAAGTCCATATGCTCTCCAAGAACGCCTTCAACGCGTTGTTGAAGACGCTGGAGGAGCCGCCGGCGCATGTGAAATTCCTGTTCGCCACGACCGAGGTGAACAAGGTGCCGGTGACAGTGTTGTCGCGATGCCAGCGATTCGACCTGCGCCGTATTCCCGCCGATTTGCTGGCCAATCATTTCGCCAATATCTGCGACAAGGAAGGCGTCACCGCCGAAGCCGACGCGCTGGCGCTGATCGCGCAGGCGGCCGAAGGTTCGGCCCGCGATGGCCTGTCCATCCTCGACCAGGCGATCGCCCATGCCGAAATGGGTGGCGATGCGCTGCTGGTGACGGCAAGCCAGGTGCGCGATATGCTGGGCCTGTCCGATCGTGGATCCACTCGCCGGCTGCTCGGCCTGCTGCTGGAGGGCGATACCGGCGCGCTGCTCACCGCCGTACGCGATCAATATGGTCTGGGCGTCGAGCCGCTGGCGCTGATGCGGGGCCTGCTGGAACTGACCCATGCGGTGACCTTGGTGAAGGCCGGGCGCGATATCGCCAGCCCCGGCCAATCGGCCGAGGAGCGGGAGGCGATTGCCGAATGGGCGTCGCAACTGGGCTTCGCGCCGCTGCATCGCCTGTGGCAGTTGCTGCTGAAGGGCCATGACGAGGTGGCGAGCGCGGTCCTGCCGATCGAAAGCTGCGAAATGGCGCTGCTGCGCGTCATGCACGCCGCGACCATGCCCGATCCGGGTGAACTGGCGCGGATGCTGCGCGAAGGCGTGCCGGCCGGGTTGCCCGCGCCGCAGGGCGGTGAACAGGCAAGGCTGCCGTCCGATCCGTCCGCCGCGCTGCCGCGCACGATGCAGGATCTGGTCGCGCTGGTCGACCGGACCAAGCCATCGCTGGCCAATCATCTGAACGATTGCGCGGCGCTGGTGTCGCTCAATCCGCCCGAAGTGGCGGTGCGATTGACCCATGACTGGCCGCAGGGCGATTTCAAGCGTGATCTGGCACAGGCGCTCAACAGCGCGGTGCCCGGCATGAAATGGACCGTGCGGCTGGAGGAGAGCGGCGGCGGCGCTACCCTGCAACAGCAGGAGCAGGCCGAAAAAGCGGCAGCCCGCGCCGAAATATTGGAAACCCCGGTGGTCAAGGCGGCGATGGCCGCCTTCCCCGATGCCGAGCTGGACGACAAGCTCGAACAATGGAGTGCGTGAGATATGAAGGACTTGAACGACATTTTGGGCATGGCGACCCGTGTTCAGGAAGAATTGCAGCGGGCACAGGATGGCCTGGACAAGCTGGAAGTCGAAGGCGCGGCCGGCGGCGGGCTGGTGAAGGTGAAGGCGTCTGCCAAGGGCCGTATCCTGGGCGTGTCGATCGACGACAGCCTGCTTGCTCCGTCCGAAAAGCAGATGCTGGAAGACCTGATCACCGCTGCGTTCAACGATGCGCGCAAGAAGGCGGACGAGGTCAGCAACGCCGAAATGGGCAAGATGACCGCCGGTCTGTCGCTGCCCCCCGGCTTCAAGCTGCCGTTCTGATCACGGCTTTTGACGGGGACGATGGATCGATCATCGATCGTTCATCGTTTCGGCTTTATGACAGTTGGCGGCCCGCTTGCTGCCGCTAACCAACTGCTGGAGCTAGTGAAGCGAATGTCACATTCGCTTCATGGCCAATTGATTGCCGCGACGGGCATCCCCATAATGGCGATGAACCGTAGGAGAGGGCCGCTTCGCTTCGGCCCCGGAGACTGAATGACTGTGCAATATCCCCTTCTGCCGCTGCGCGACATCGTCGTCTTCCCGCAGATGATCGTCCCGCTCTTCGTGGGTCGCGACAAGAGCGTCGCTGCGCTGGAAGCGGCCATGGAAGGATCAAAGGAAATCTTCCTGGTGTCGCAGCTGGACCCGGCGGAAGATGATCCGGGCCGGGATTCGCTTTATGATACGGGCGTCGTCGCCATCGTGCTGCAATTGCTGAAGTTGCCGGACGGCACCGTCCGCGTGCTGGTGGAGGGCAAGCATCGCGCCCAGCTGGAGTCGATGGAGGCGAACGAAACCTATCTCGTCGCCAATGTCGATGATGTGGAAGAGATCGCGGCCGAAGGGCCGGAGGCCGCCGCGCTGATGCGTTCGGTCGCCGAACAGTTTGAAAATTACGCGAAGCTCAACAAGAAGCTGCCGGCCGAAACCCCGGTGCAGTTGCGCGAGATCGAGGATGCGGGCCGTCTGGCCGATGCCGTGTCCGCGAACATCAACGTCAAGGTGTCCGACAAGCAATCGCTGCTGGTCGAAGCCGATCCGGTCAAGCGGCTGGAGATGGTGTTCGCCTTCATGGAAGGCGAGCTTGGCGTGCTCCAGGTCGAAAAGAAGATCCGTGGCCGCGTGAAGCGCCAGATGGAAAAGACCCAGCGCGAATATTATCTGAACGAGCAGCTGAAGGCGATCCAGCGCGAGCTGGGCAATGGCGAGGGTGAGGAAGGCGACGAACTCGCCGAACTGACCGAGAAGATCGCCAAGACCAAGCTGTCCAAGGAAGCCCGCGCCAAGGCGACGGCGGAGCTGAAGAAGCTCAAGGGCATGCAGGCCATGTCGGCCGAAGCGACGGTCGTGCGCAACTATCTCGATGTGCTGCTCGGCCTGCCCTGGGGCAAGAAGGGCAAGGTCAAGAATGACCTCAAGAAAGCGCAGGATATCCTGGATGAGGATCATTTCGCGCTGGAGAAGGTCAAGGACCGGATCATCGAATATCTCGCCGTGCAGGCGCGCACCAACAAGCTGAAAGGCCCGATCCTGTGTCTCGTCGGTCCGCCCGGCGTGGGCAAGACCTCGCTGGGCCGCTCGATCGCGAAGGCGACGGGGCGCGAATTCGTGCGTCAGTCGCTCGGCGGCGTCCGCGATGAAGCCGAAATTCGCGGCCATCGTCGCACCTATATCGGATCGCTGCCGGGCAAGATCGTCACCAACCTGAAAAAGGCTGGCACGATGAACCCGCTGTTCCTGCTGGATGAGATCGACAAGCTGGGTCAGGATTTCCGGGGCGATCCGGCGTCTGCGCTGCTGGAAGTGCTGGACCCGGAACAGAACAGCAAGTTCCAGGACCATTATCTGGAAATCGACGTCGATCTTTCGGACATCATGTTCGTGACGACGGCCAACTCGCTGAATTTGCCGCAGCCTCTGCTCGACCGCATGGAGATCATCCGGCTGGAAGGCTATACCGAGGATGAAAAGGTCGAGATCGCCCAGCGCCACCTGATCGCCAAGCAGATCGAGGCGCATGGCCTTAAGGACGGCGAGTTCGAGGTGACGGAAGAGGCCGTGCGCGACCTGATCCGCTACTACACGCGTGAAGCGGGCGTCCGTACGCTGGAGCGCGAAGTCGCGCGTCTGGCGCGCAAGGCGCTGCGCAAGATCCTTGAGGGCGCCTATGACAAGGTCGTCATAACCCCCGAAAACCTGGCCGATTTTGCGGGCGTGCGGAAATTCCGCCATGGCATGGGCGAGGAAGAGGATCAGATCGGCGCGGTGACCGGCCTGGCCTGGACCGAGGTCGGCGGCGAATTGCTTACGATCGAAGCGGTGACCGTGCCGGGCAAGGGCCTGATCAAGACGACCGGCAAGCTGGGCGAAGTGATGAACGAGTCGGTGCAGGCCGCCTTCTCCTACGTTCGCGCGCGTTCGCCGGGCTATGGGATCAAGCCCAGCGTCTTCAATCGCAAGGACATCCACATCCATCTGCCAGAAGGCGCGGTGCCCAAGGATGGGCCGTCGGCGGGCATCGGCATGGTGACGACCATCGTGTCCACCCTGACCGGCATTCCTGTCCACAAGGATGTCGCGATGACCGGCGAGGTGACTCTGCGCGGCCGTGTACTGCCGATCGGCGGCCTGAAGGAGAAGCTGCTCGCGGCCCTGCGCGGTGGCATCAAGACGGTGCTGATCCCGCAGGAAAATGAGAAAGACCTAACGGAAATTCCGGCCAACATTCGTGAAGGGCTGGAAATCGTGCCGGTGAGCCATGTCGACGAAGTGCTGGCCCGCGCGCTGGCATCCGTGCCCGAAGCGATCGCCTGGACGGAAGAGGACGACCTCGCCGCGCAGCCGAGCAATGTGGCGGGTCGCGACGGAGATCCCGCACTGCGTCATTGATGGAAGGGAAAGCGGCGGCGATCCGCGGGTTTCAGCCAATTGTGCAAGTGGGCGCAAAATTTGGCACGAGCCAGCAACTTTGTCGCTTTCCCTTTGACAGTCGCGGGAATCCGGGCCTTATTGCGCCCCCTACGCCGCGATTCCTACATACAACCAAACAGCACAAGGGGGTTCCCAAGGCATGAACAAGCAGGATCTGATCAGCGCAGTCGCTGAAAGCAGCGGCCTCAGCAAGAATGACGCGACGAAGGCCGTCGAGGGCGTGTTCGACGCCATCACCGGCGCTCTGAAGAAGGGCGACGAAGTGCGCCTCGTCGGTTTCGGCACCTTCTCGGTTTCGCAGCGCAAGGCCTCGACCGGCCGCAACCCGCGCACCGGCGAAACCATGACCATCAAGGCTTCGGCTCAGCCCAAGTTCAAGGCCGGCAAGGGCCTGAAGGATTCGGTCAACTGATCGGCGCGGCGCCTGCCGATCGGCGGGCGCCCACCGTTTGATGACCGTCCGGCATCGCGGCCGGAAGTTTTTGAGGAGAGTGTGCGGCGAAAGGAAGCATAGCTTCCGCGCCGTGAGACGCCGAATGGCGAAAGGGACGAAGGGGCATGGCCTTTTCGCCCCTTTCTTTTTGTCGGTGTGGGGCGGCGTTGGGTGGTTTCCTGCCGTTACTCATTCGTCATGCTGAACTTGTTTCAGGAGCCATCAAGCCCAACAAGCCATTGCTCTGTGCTGAGAAATGGACCCTGAAACAAGTTCAGGGTGACGACGCAGGTTAGGACAGTTTGCGGTTACCAGCGGACGTATCATCTTGCTTATGTCTAACCGCTCCCCGCCGAAGCGCCCCTCGACCCTGTCGGTGCGTGGCGCTAGGACAGATGCATGACGGAACAAGCGGGCAGGACGATCGGATTTGTGTGGGCGCTGGGAGCGGCGCTGGCGCTATCCGCTTGCGGTGGTGGCAATTATCGGCCGGTGCGCGATACGCCGGTCAAGATCGGCCCGCCCTACAAGGTGCGCGGCACCACCTATGTGCCCGCCGCCGATCCCGGTTACGACATGCTGGGCTATGCCAGCTGGTATGGATCGGAGTCGGGCAACCGCACCGCCAATGGCGAGCAGTTCCGCGCCAAATGGGTGACGGGCGCGCATGTCAGCCTGCCGCTGCCCAGCTATGTCGAAGTGACGGCGCTGGATAGCGGCCGCACCATATTGGTGCGGATCAACGATCGCGGCCCCTTTGCCGGGCGTGGGCGGGTGATCGACCTGTCGCGCGGCGCCGCGGAGCAGCTGGGCATCCGTGCGCAGGGCCATGCGGCGGTGCGCGTCCGTATCGTCGATCCGCCGGAAAAGGACCGGGAGAAGCTGCGCAAGGGCAAGGCGGCGCCGGAGCGGCCGCGCGTGCCCGAACGTATCCTCGCCAATCTGCGTGCGCAGTTGCAGGCCTCCATCCCATGACGGCCCCGATGTGAGCGAAAAGGCGGCGCAGGAGCAGGCGGTGCGGCGCATCGCCATGGACCATGTCGTCATCGGCCCGATGCTGCGCCGCTGGCCGCTGCTCGGCCTGCCCGATGCCTGGCTGTCCGGCAGCATGCTGGCGCAGGCCTGGTGGAATATCTGCTTCGACCTGCCGCCGCTGCATGGCATCGACGATGCCGATATCCTCTATTTCGATCCCGACGATCTGTCCGAGGCGGCTGAGGCGCGCGCGGTGGCGCATGCGGCGCAGCTGTTCGCCGATCTGCCGATCCGGCTGGACGTCAAGAATCAGGCACGGGTGCATCTGTGGTATCCCGATCGCTTCGCTATTCCGATCCCGCCCTATCGTTCGGCCCGTGCCGCGACGGAGACGTTTCCGACGACCGTGTCGGCTGTGGCGATCAGCGATGTGCATCTGTCCGCGCCCTTTGGCCTTGATGATTTTCTGGCGCCGCTGGTGCGGGCCAATGCGGCATTGATCGACCGGGCCTTTTATGAGCGCAAATCGCAGCGCTGGGCGGCGCTCTGGCCCGATCTCACCATCCTGCCCTGGGCGGATGCGGTGCGGCGCCCGGCCGACAAATGACAGGATAATCCGCATCATTGCAGCATGATGGCAATTGTGCGCTTGACGCCTGCTATCGGGCCGCATATGTGGCGCTTCTCTCGGGGCTAAGGCCCCTGTGGCGGTTGTAGCTCAGTTGGTTAGAGCGCCGGTTTGTGGTACCGGAGGTCGCGGGTTCGGATCCCGTCAATCGCCCCATTTTTCAAATATTTCCCCCGTTCAAGGGGCGTGTCCGCACACGGGACTGGCGCGATTTTCCTGCGTCGCGCCATGCAAAAGCGGTTCCCACTTTTCGGCCCGATGCTCTATAGCTCCCGGATGACCGACGCGCGCGACACGGGGCTGACCCTCAATCCCAAATATGACGATAATGGCCTGATCACGGCCGTGGTGACCGATGCGGCGGGCGGCGACCTGCTGATGGTCGCGCATATGAATGCGCAGGCGCTGGCCCTGACGATCGAGACGGGGCTGGCTCATTTCTGGTCGCGCAGCCGCCAGTCGCTCTGGAAGAAGGGCGAGACGTCCGGCCATATGCTGGAGGTGCGCGATATCCGCATCGATTGCGATCAGGACGCTGTCTGGGTGAAGGCGGTGCCGGCCGGCCCGACCTGCCACACCGGCGCGCGCTCCTGTTTCTTTCGCCGGGTCGGGCCGGATGGCCTGACGCCTGTCGATGCTGCGGCCGATCCTGTGGCCGATGCGGCGAATTAGCCTCGCTATCCTGTTCCTGCTGGCCGGGTGCCAGCGCGCGCCGGTGGCGGCCGACGCTGCGCCGGATGCAGGCGGTGCGCCGGCCTCCGGGCTGGAGCGCGCCGCGATCGAAAGTGGTGCGATCACCGACAGCAGCAAGACGTCGCCGGTCGGCCTGTATCAGCGCAGCCATGAGGCCGGGCGCGACCAGCTGTGCGTCATGCCGGCCAAGGATGCGGCCTTCCGCTTCGGATTGCAGGCCAATTTCGGCGAGGATCAAAGCTGCAAAGGGCAGGGGACGGCGCGGCGCGCGGGCGACAAGCTGATCCTCAGCTTCAAGGGTGGCGATCGTTGCATCGTAGTCGCCCAATATGATGGCGATCAGGTGGCGTTGCCCGGCGTGGTCGATATGGCCTGCGCCGACCTGTGCCAGGGCCGCGGATCGCTGGAGGGGGTCAGCTTCCCTCGCATCGCCAGCGACGCCGCCAGCGCCCTGCGCGCCCGCGACAGCGGCGGCGAGGCGCTGTGTGAGGGTTAATGCCCGATATAGCGGCCCGGCCTGTGATTGACGATCAGCACCATGTTCATGGCGGCGGCGGACAGGACCGACAGGCCGAAGCGCTCGAAATTCAGCACCGGCAACGACGCCAGCAGGATCATGATATCGCATAGCATCTGCGTGCGGCCTGCATTCCACCCGCGCCGCCGTTGCAGGATCAGCGCAACCACGCCCACGCCACCGACACCCGCGCCATGGCGGGCGATCGCCAAAATGCCGAACCCGATGATTGATCCGCCGAACAGCGCGGCGAAGAAAGGGCTGACCCGCGCGATCTGAAGCGCGGTCGGCATGGCCAGGCCCACGCCCATGATCGCGACATTGGCGAACAGGGTCTTGAGGCCAAAGGCCATGCCCATCGCCCGCCCGGCGAAAATGAAGAAGGGGATGTTGATGAGCAGGAACAAGGCCGCTGGCGACCAGGGGATGAGGTAGGAGAGCAGCAGCGCAATCCCCGCCATGCCGCCCGTCACCAGATTGGCGGCCTTCAGCAGCATCAGCCCCATGGCGATGAACGCGCAGCCGATGGCGATGGCATAGCCGTCTTCGGCCAGGCTGTGGGGCCGGGCGGTCGTCTGCTGGGTGGGGATGACAGGGGGCATGGGCGATATCCGTAAAGCTATGGCGCCGTGGACATCCCCTGTTATATTGTTGCGCCTGCCTATAACGACATTACGCGCATCTGCAAAGGCTCAGGTGCCGGTGTCGACCTGTGCCGGGCCGTAAAGATCGATCGCCTGGAATAGCCGGGTGAGTGCCTCCCGTTCCTCCGCGTCGATCTCCGGCCGCCACACTTCGAACAGCAAGACGACGCGGGTGTCGGTGCTCCGATTCCAGGCCTCATGCTCGATACTGTCGTCGAACAGCAGCATCTCGCCCTTGCGCCAGGCGCGGGTGTCCGCGCCGACGCGCAACGCGCAGTCGTCTGGCGCCAGCAGCGGCAGGTGACAGATCAGACGCGTATTGAGCAGGCCATGATGCGGCTGAATATGCGTGCCGGGCTTGAGCAGGGACCAGAGCGCGGAGGGCGATCGTCCCGCGATGACCGGCATGGGGGCCAGTGCCAGCGCGGCCATGACCGCCGGGCAACGCCGGGCATTGTCCTCGACCGGGGCGCCGTTCTGCCAGAAGTACAGCGCACCCCAACTGGTGTCGTCGCGCAGAGGATTGTTGGGCGCGGGGCGATCCGTCGGGGTTTGTACATAGGGGGCGAAGTCCGCCTGCTGCGCGCGCACCGCTGCCAGTTCCGCGATGATGGCGTCGGTCATAGCCTCCATCGGCGCGACCCAGTCGAACTCCGCGCGCTCGTAGAAGGCGCGCTGGGGCAGGTCGGGGAAATAGAACATGCTGGGCTGTTGCAGATAGAGCGTGCGCTTGCCGAGCAGCAGGTCGGTGGCATGGGCGATGCGGGGCAGCTGCGGCAAATCGCGGATCGCGGCGGTCAGATGATTTTCGAACCGCTGGCCCGATTGGGCGATGCTGGCCTGCGCCTGTTGCAGCAACGGTTGCAGCTGGGGTGGCGCGCCGGTTGCTGCAGCCTGCGCCAGGGCGGTCTGGAACCAACTGGTCGATCCGCGTTCGTCGCCCCGGCGCAGGGCGTTCTGACCCATGGCGAGCAGCGCGGGCAGGCTGCGCATGTCGGCGTCCAGTATCCGCCGCAGCGCCGCCGCCTCACCATCCAGATCGCCGCTGCGGTTGCACGCCTGCGCCATCAGCATGGCGGGCGGATCGGCCATTTCACGGAGCGTCGCCAGCGCCACCGGAACATCGCCGCGCCGCAGTGCCGCCAATGCGGCGTCCGCCAGTTTCGCTTCTCTCGCCTGATCGTTCATGATCCCGCCTTATCGGGCGGGCAAGCAGGGGGAAAGCGGCTTATTCGGCGGCGGCGGGGACCATGCCGGACGATCGACGCTCCAGCGTAATCGCCAGCAGGAAGACGGCGAGGCCACCCAACGCCAGCGCGGCGCCGATCCAGCCGGTCGACACCAAGCCATAGCCCGCCGCGATCGACAGGCCGCCCAGCCAGGGGCCGATCGCATTGGCGACGTTGAAGGCGCTGTGGTGCAACGCGGCAGCCAGCGTCTGTGCATCGCCCGATACGTCCATCAATCGGGCCTGCAACGGCGTGCCAAGGCCCCCGCCGATACCGATCAGGAACACGATCAGGCTGAGCGTCCAGATATTGCCGGCCATAAACGGGAACAGCGCCAGCGACCCGGCACTCCATAGCAATACGCCGATGACGGTGCGGTTGCGCGCCTTGTCCGCCAGCCAGGCGATGACCAGATTGCCCAGCGTCATGCCGACGCCGAAGATCGCCAGGATCAGCGGAACATAGGTTTCCGATACATGGGTGACCTCCATCATGGTGGAAGCGACATAGGTATAGACAGCGAACAGGCCACCGAAACCGATCGCACCGGTCAGCAGCGTCAGCCATACCTGTCCTTTGCCAAGCGCGGTCAGTTCGCGCATCGGGCTGGCCTTGGCATCGCCGGCGTCACGCGGGGCGTAGAGTGCCACCAGCGTCACGGTCGCCACGGCCAGTGCCGCGACGACGAAGAAGCCCGAGCGCCAACCCAGCGACTGACCCACCCAATTGGCCACCGGTACGCCCAATACGGTGGCGACAGTCAGGCCTGACATCACCTTGGCAATGGCCAGTGTGCGCTTTTCGATCGGCACCAGATTAGCCGCGACCAGCGCGGCGACGCCGAAATAGGCGCCATGCGGAACACCGCTCAAGAAACGGAACAGCAGCATCCAGTGATAGGTCGGCGAAATGGCGGACAGCGCGTTGGCGATGGCGAACATCGCCATCAGGCCGATCAGCAGCGTCCGGCGCGGCAAGCGCGCACCAAGGGCGGCGATCACCGGTGCCCCGGCCACTACGCCGAGCGCATAGGCGCTGATCGCATGGCCGGCGGTGGTGATGTCGATGCCAAGGTCGCGTGCGAAAAAGGGCAGCAGGCTCATGGCCGCAAATTCGGTGGTGCCGATAGCAAAGGCACCCACCGACAGGGCAAACAGGACGAGCGCAGGATGCGCGGTCTGGGGACGGATGCCCATGGCAAGCTCCATGCTGCGTTGCAAAAAGATACGGAAGTCCCGCAAATGGGCCTGATGACAGCGTTGGTCAACCCTGCATTCGTATGAGATTATTGCACTTGCGGTGGCAAACACTGCAATCAATTGCGTTTAGCCATGCGCATCGATCGGCTATAGCGCCCGCCATGACAGAGAAAATCGGGCAGGATGGACGGGCGGTCATTATCGGGGCGGGCGCCGTGCTGGCGTCGCTGACTTCGGTTACGCTGGGTGCCGCCATAGCCAAAACGCTTTTCCCGCTGGTCGGTGCCTATGGCATCACCAGCTTGCGGGTGGGGCTGGGTGCGATCCTGCTGTTGCTGTTCCGTCGGCCGTGGCGGCGCGCGGTGCCGTCTGCATTGCTTCGGCCGCTGATTGCCTATGGCGCCGTGCTGGGGCTGATGAATATCCTCATCTATCAGGCGTTTGCCCGCATCCCGATCGGCATTGCCATTGCGATCGAAGTGATCGGGCCGCTGGCCGTCGTCCTGTTCGGATCGCGCCGGCCGCGTGATTTTCTTTGGCTGGCTGCAGCGGTCGGCGGGTTGCTGCTGCTGTTGCCCGTGCGCAGCGATGCCGCGCTCGATCCGCTGGGGGTCGGCTTTGCCCTGGCGGCGGCGGCCTGCTGGGCCACCTACATCCTGACCGGCAAGCGCGTTTCTGGCGCGTTGGGCGGAGACGCGGTCGCCTGGGGCATGGTGATTGCGGCGATCCTGATCCTGCCCGTGGGTGTCGCCCATCAGACGGCGGCGCTATTCAGCCCCCATGTGCTGTTGTTGGGCATGGCGATCGCTTTTCTGTCGAGCGCCTTGCCCTATTCGCTGGATATGGAAGCGATGCGGCGATTGCCGGCTCCGGTTTTCGGCCTGATGGTCAGTTCCGCGCCGGCCGTAGGGGCGGTGATCGGCTTTGTCCTGCTGGACGAGCGACTGACGCAGCTTCAGTGGATCGCCGTCCTGTGCATCATGGCGGCGTCGGGCGGGAGTGCGCTCACGGTCGGGCACAAGCCGGCGATCGAAGATGCGCCGCAATAAGGTGCGCCGCAATAAGGGAGGTCAGCCGACCTGCGCCTTGCTGACGTCGAGCATCTTGCCGTCGGTTATCACCACCAGGTCGCCCACCTTGGTCACGCCGAACAGCTTTTCCGCAAAAGCCTTTGGCACGCCGATGCAGCCATGGGTGCCCCGGCCCCATTGCACGTCGCTGCCATGGATGAAGACGCCGTCGCTGGTCAGCCGCTGAGCGAAGGGCATGGGCGCATTGTCGTAGGTGCGGGAATAATAGTCCGCGATCTTCTGCGTGATCGGGAATGCGCCCTTGGGGCTGGGCTTGTCGGTCGCGCCGTAGAGGATGACCGCCGCGCCGATTTCATAGCCGTCGCGGAACACCGACAATGTCTGCGCGCGCAGATCGACGGTCACGACCACGCGGCCGGTGGTCGGTGCGCCTTTCTCGTCCCAGGCAAAGTCGCCGTGGCGGAACGGGCCGTCGATCTTCAGCACCCGCTTCACGCGCAGGGCATTGGGATCGACCGTCATACCCTGATCGCTGCGCAACTCTGCGGGCTTGGCCAGGGCAGGGGTCGGAGCAGGCGAGGCGGTGTTCTTTTCAGCCGTCGCGGCCGTATCAGGCGCCGCCCGCCCTTCAAATGCTGGACGGTCGACCGAAGCAGCGATGACCAGCGCGGTCATCGCCACCACGCCGCCGATCGCCAACTTCGGCCCGTGTTTTTTCAGGAAACCCGACATCTTCTACCTCATGCCTCCATATTCTTTCAGCATAAGCGGAAAAGATTAAGGTCAGCCTTCCCGCGCCACTTCGGCCGCCGCGATCGCGGTGAGGTTTAGGATGCCGCGCGACGTGACGCCGGGCGTCAGCACATGGATCGGCTTGCTCAGGCCCATCAGCATCGGCCCGACCGTGGGCGAGCTGGAGGAGGCCGCCAGCGCGGTCAGCGTGATGTTGGCGGCGTCGAGGTTGGGCATGACCAGCAGATTGGCCGGACCCTCGAACCGCGAATCCGGGATCAACCGCTCGCGCAGCGACTGGCTGAGCGCCGCATCGGCATGCATTTCGCCATCCACCGCCAGGTCGGGGGCGGCATCGCGCACGATCTTGAAAGCGCGGCGCATCTTGCGCGCGCTGTCGGTGTGCGAGGCGCCGAAATTGGAGTGGGAGAGCAGCGCGGCGCGCGGCGTCAGGCCGAAATGCTTGAGTTCCGCTGAGGCAGCCAGCGTCATTTCCGCAATCTGCTCGGGCGTCGGGTCCGGCACCATATGCGTGTCGGTGATGAACAGCGCGCCGGCATCCAGGATCAGGCCCGACAGCGCATAGACGCGGCTATGGCCCGGCACCCGGTCGATGATGCGCAGCACATGTTCGACCTGACCCCAATATTCGGATCGACCGCCGACCAGCGCGGCGTCTACCCGGCCGGTCTGCAACAGCATGGCGGCGGTGATGGTGGGCCGGCGATAGACATGGCGCAATATCTCATCGGCGGGCACGCCCCGGCGCGATGCGACCGCGCGATAGGCCTCGACCAGTTCGCCCATCACCAGATGATCGGTTTCGGGATCGACGATATCGACGTCACGGTCCAATTCGAAGCCCAGACCCAGTTCGGGCAGCTTCTGTTCCAGGATGCGACGGCGGGCGACGACGGTGGGGCGCACGATGCCTTCGTCCAGCGCGTCGCGGATCGCACGCAGCACGCGCTCATCTTCGCCCTCGCCATAGACGATGCGGACGCCGCTGCCGCGCGCGGCCTCGAACACCGGCAGCATCAACTGGCCCGATCGCGTCGCCTGACGCGACAGGCTGCGCTTATATTCGTCCAGGTCCAGCGTCTTCTTGGCGACGCCGCTGTCCATCGCCGCGCGGGCGACGGCCACTGCGATCTCACCGATCAGGCGCGGGTCGAACGGGGTGGGGATGATGTAGTCTGCGCCGAACACCAGCTTGCGACCGCCATAGGCCTGCGCCACGCTGTCATGCGCGGGCATGCGGGCGAGGGCTGCGATCGCATCGGCGGCGGCGACCTTCATCGCTTCGTTGATCTGCGTCGCGCCCACATCCAGCGCGCCACGGAAGATATAGGGGAAGCACAGGACGTTATTGACCTGGTTGGGATAGTCCGACCGGCCGGTGGCGATGATCGCGTCCGGGCGTACTTCGCGCGCGGCTTCGGGGCGGATTTCCGGCTCCGGATTGGCGAGCGCGAAGATCAGCGGATTGGGCGCCATCAGCGGCAGCCATTCGGCCTTCAGCACGCCCGGCGCGGACAACCCTAAGAACAGGTTCGCGCCCGGCAGCACGTCGGGCAGGGTGCGCGCGTTGGTGTTGCGGGCGTAGCGCGCCATGTTGGGCAGCATGCCTTCGCGACCCGAATGGATGACGCCGTCCTTGTCGGTCATCGTCACATTTTCGATCGGCAGGCCCATCGACACGAGCAGGTCGACGCAGGCGAGCGCGGCCGCGCCCGCGCCCGACGTCACCAGCTTCGCATCGGCCAGCGTCTTGCCCTGCAACACCAGCGCGTTGCGCACGGCGGCGGCGACGACGATGGCGGTGCCATGCTGATCGTCATGGAAGACCGGAATATTCATCCGTTCCTTCAGGCGGCGCTCGATCTCGAAGCACTCAGGCGCCTTGATGTCTTCCAGATTGATGCCGCCGAATGTCGGTTCCATCAGCGCGACGGCATCCACGAAGGCATCAGCGTCGGTCGTGTCGATCTCGATGTCGAACACGTCGATGTCGGCGAATTTCTTGAAGAGGACGGCCTTGCCTTCCATCACCGGTTTGGACGCGAGGGCACCGATCGCGCCCAGGCCCAACACGGCGGTGCCGTTGGAGATGACGGCGACCAGATTGCCGCGCGCGGTATAGTCCATCGCCTTGTCGGGATCGGCAGCGATCTCCACGCAGGGCGCGGCCACGCCTGGCGAATAAGCCAGTGCAAGGTCGCGCTGATTCACCATGCGCTTGGTCGGCTCTATGCGGAGCTTACCAGGCTGGGGAAAGCGGTGATAGTCAAGGGCGGCGCGGCGGGTGTTATCGTCCATGGCCGGGGCCTTAGAGCCTCGGTTCCGCTAGAGCAACCCAGCGCGTTCCCATGGGGGCGTCGGGACATAAAGTGTAACAAGAAAATCGACGAAGGCGGTGATGGCCAAAGGCGGATTGGGCTGCGGCAATTGCACGGCGAAAAGGCCGACGTCGGCGGACCCTTCATGATCGGGCAATATCTGGCGCACTTCACCCCGTTCCAGCGCGGTGCTGATATCCCATAGCGACCGCAGAGCGATGCCGCCGCCCGCCAGCGTCAGTTCGCGCACCAACTCGCTGCTGTTGGTGCGCACATGGCTGCGGCCCTCCACCAGCACCGGTCTTTTCGGTCCGACCAGCCGCCAGGGCATTTGCCCTTCGGCTGCCAATAGCCGATGGCTTTTCAGGTCGGCGATCGTCGCGGGCGTGCCATGCCGTGCCAGATAGGCGGGGGCGGCGCAGAGAATACGCCGGTTGGTCGCCAGCCTTCGGGCGATGAGGCCCGATCCCGGATCGGCGGTGATGCGGATGGCCAGATCGGCACGGCTTTCGATCAGGTCGGCATAGTCGTCGGACAGGTCGACGCTCAGTTCCACTCTGGGATGTGCGTCGATGAAGCGATGCAGATAGGGTGCCAGATGCATGCGCCCGAAGGATGTCGGCGCGGTGATGCGCAGCGGCCCGGATGCCACCGCCGAGGTGCCGGATACACGCCGTTCGGCATCGTCCAGCGCCGCCAATATGCCCCGCAGGTCGGCATGCAGCCGCTCGCCAGCGGGGGTCAGCGCCAGCCGCCGCGTGGTGCGATGGAGCAGCCGCGCGCCCAGTCGCTCCTCCAGCCGTGCCAGTCGCTTGGACATCATCGCCGGCGATATATGCAGCCGCCGTCCGGCCGCCGCCAGACCGCCTTCGTCCACGACGGTCACGAACAGTTCATGATCAGGGTCCATCATATTCGTTCATCACAGGAATGACTATATTCGCATAATAGCGTCTACACGGCATAATATGAAAGGTCTAAAAGGCGCGTAATCAAGGAGTGGAATCATGACCGACCGCATGATCGAAAAAGCCGGCCTTCAGGTCGCGCAGGAACTGGCCGACTTCATCGACAGTCGCGCGCTGCCGGGCACCGGGATTGCGCCCGACACCTTCTGGGCCGGCGTTGCCGACATATTCGCGCGCTTCACGCCGGACAATGCCGCCCTGCTGCGCAAGCGCGATATGTTGCAGGCGCAGATCGACAGCTGGCACGAACAGCGCCGGGGCCAGCCGCATGACGCGCAGGCCTATCAGGCTTTCCTGCGTGAGATCGGCTATCTGGTCCCCGAGCCTGCGCCCTTCACCATCGGCAGCGAGAATGTCGATGAGGAGGTCGGCCGTCTGGCCGGTCCGCAACTGGTCGTCCCGATTCTCAACGCGCGCTTCCTGCTGAACGCCGCCAATGCGCGGTGGGGCAGCCTCTATGACGCGCTTTACGGCACCGATGCGATCCCCGGCGCGGCGTCGGGCAAGGGCTATGATGCCGGGCGCGGCGCGCTGGTCATCGGCTGGGCGAAAGCGTTTCTGGACGATGCGATCCCGCTGGCGGACGGCCGTTGGGCAGATTTGGCGAGCGATGACATCGTCCTGGCCGACCCCTCGCAATATGTCGGCACGAGCGAAAAGGGTAAGCTGTTCCGCCACAACGGCCTGCATATCGAAATTGTTTTCGACGCGTCGCACCCGATCGGCGCGACCGATCCCGCCGGCATATCCGACGTCATCCTGGAATCCGCGCTAACCGCCATTTGCGATCTGGAGGACAGCGTTGCCGCCGTCGACGCGGCGGACAAGGTTGCGGCCTATGCCAACTGGCTGGGCCTGATGCAGGGCGACCTCACCGAAACGTTCGAGAAGGGCGGCGCGACCATGACCCGCGCGCTCAACGCCGACCGCGCCTACACCGCGCCGGACGGTGGCAGCTTCACCCTGCCGGGGCGCAGCCTGTTGTTCGTCCGCAATGTCGGCCATCTGATGACCAATCCAGCCATCCGCTTGCCCAATGGCGAAGAGGCGCCCGAAGGCATATTGGACGGCATCGTCACCAGCCTGATCGCGCTGCATGATCTGGCGAAGGAGGGCGGCAACAGTCGCGCCGGCAGCGTCTACATCGTCAAGCCCAAGATGCACGGACCGGAAGAAGCCGCCTTCACCAACAGCCTGTTCGACGGAATCGAGGATATGCTGGGCCTGGCCCGCCACACGATCAAGGTCGGCGTGATGGATGAAGAACGCCGCACGTCGGCGAACCTTGCCGCCTGTATCGAAGCGGTTCGGGATCGCATCGTCTTCATCAACACCGGTTTCCTCGATCGGACGGGGGATGAGATGCACACGTCGATGCAGGCCGGGCCGATGATCCGCAAGGGCGAGATGAAATCGAGCGACTGGATTACCGCCTATGAGGATCGCAATGTCCAGATCGGCCTGTCCTGCGGCCTGTCGGGCCGGGCGCAGATCGGCAAGGGCATGTGGGCCGCGCCTGATCGTATGGCCGACATGCTGGAACAGAAGGTCGGCCACCCGAACAGCGGCGCGAACACCGCCTGGGTGCCGTCGCCCACCGCCGCGACCTTGCACGCAACGCACTATCATCGCATCGACGTTTTCGCCCGTCAGGCGGAGCGGGCGGCGGAGGGTATCGCCCCGCTGGAAAAGCTGCTGACCATTCCCGTCGCGGTCGGCCGCAATTTCTCCGAAGAGGAGATCGCGCAGGAACTGGACAATAATGCGCAGGGCATATTGGGCTATGTCGTCCGCTGGGTCGATTTGGGCGTCGGTTGCTCGAAGGTGCCCGACATCCACGACATCGGCCTGATGGAGGACCGCGCGACGCTGCGCATTTCCTCGCAACATATGGCGAACTGGCTGCTGCATGGCGTTTGCACGGCAAGCCAGGTCGATGCCGCGCTGGAGCGGATGGCGGCCAAGGTCGATGCGCAGAATGCAGGCGATCCGCTCTATCAGCCGATGAGCGGCCGGGAAGGGGAGAGCCTCGCCTTTCAGGCCGCCCGCGCGCTGGTGTTCGAAGGGGTCGAGCAGCCCAGCGGCTATACCGAACCTTTGCTCCACGCTTTCCGCGCTGAACAGAAGGCGGAGGCGCTGGAAGTCGCATAGGGGCACACCACAACATTGTTCCCCGGCGCAGGCCGGGGTCCAGCGTTCTTGGCGATGCGTCCGGCGCCCTGGACCCCGGCCTGCGCCGGGGAACGGCATATTGGCTTCTCTCCTTCACTGGGATAGGCCGTGGTCATTCCATCCATGGAAGGCCACGCCATGACCATCATCGTCCATCACCTCAACAACAGCCGGTCGCAACGCATCCTCTGGTTGCTGGAGGAACTGGGCGAACCCTATGAGGTTCGCCGCTACGAGCGCGACCGCAAGACGATGCGCGCGCCCGAAAGCCTGCGCGCGGTCCACCCGCTCGGACGGTCGCCGGTGGTGGAGGTGGACGGCCACCGCCTGATCGAAACCGGCGCGATCATGGACTATCTGGTCGCCCGGTCCGGCAATCGTTTCGGCCCGCCCGCCGATGGGCCGGGCGCGATCCTCTACCGCCAGTTTCTCCATTATGCCGAAGGGTCGATGATGCCGCCGCTGCTGGCCTTGCTCATCATCGGCAAGCTGGGTCTGCTCGGCCGTCCCGCACGCCCGACGGTGCAGCGCATGCTGGACGATCATCTCGACTGGCTGGAAAGCGAACTGGCTGGGCGTCCCTATTTCGCGGGCGACGTCTTCACCGCTGCCGACATGATGATGAGTTTCCCGCTGGAGGCATCCCGCGCCCGTGGCGGCCTTGACCAATCGCGCCCGAACATCCTTCGCTGGCTGAACGAAATGCATGCGCGGCCCGCTTATCAGGCTGCGCTCAAGACTGGAGGCAAATATGCCTACGCCTGACCGTCGCACATTGCTGCGCTACGCCGCCGCCGGGATCGCCACATCGCTCGTCGCCCCGCGCCTCTTCGCGCAGGACAAGGCGGCCGAGGCGCTCAGGTCGCTGACCGGCGGCGTGGCCCCCATAGGCAAGGGCGAACGGGCCGACCGCCTCGCCCGCGCGCAGCGGATGATGCAGGCACAGGGCATCGACGCGCTGCTGATCGAGCCGGGCGCCAGCCTCATCTATTATTGCGGCATCCGCTGGCACCGCAGCGAGCGGCTGACTGCTTTGGTCATCCCGGCGACCGGCGCGCCGCTGGTCGTCTGCCCCTTTTTCGAGAAACCCTCGATCGACGAATCGCTGGCCATCCCGGCGGAAGTCCGCGTCTGGCAGGAGCATGAAAGCCCCTATGCCCCGATCGCCGATTTCCTGACCGCCAAGGGTTTGGCCAAGGGGCGCATCGGCATCGAGGAAACGGTGCGCTATTTCGCGGTCGATGGGCTGAAGGCCGCGCTGCCCGCCGCAAACCTCGTCAAAGATCCCGTCACCCGCGCCATCCGCATGCGCAAGACGGCGGCGGAAATCGCCCTGATGCAGGCGGCGTCGGACGTCACCATGGCCGCCTATCGCTGGACCTATCCCCAGGTGAAGACCGGCATGACCCCCGCCGATATCGGCGCGCTGATGAGCGCGGCGACGAAGCAACTGGGCGGGCAGGTGGAGTTCAACCTTATCCTGCTGGGCGAGGCCGCCGCCTATCCCCATGGCTCCGGCAAGCCGCAGGCGGTGAAAGCGGGGGAAGTCGTGCTGATGGACTGCGGCTGCACGGTCGAGGATTATCAATCCGATATCAGCCGCACCTGGGTCCATGGCGCAACCCCCACCGCGCAACAGCGCAAGGTCTGGAGCGATGTGTCCCACGGCCAGACGATCGCGTTTGCAGCGGCGAAAATCGGCGTTCCGGCAGGATCGGTCGATGATGCGGTGCGCGGCTGGTATGAAGGTCAGGGCTACGGCCCCGGCTACGCGCTGCCCGGCCTGTCCCATCGCACCGGCCACGGCATCGGCATGGAGGGGCATGAGCCGGTCAACCTGGTCCATGGCGAAACCACGAAGCTGGACGTGGGCATGTGCTTTTCCAACGAACCGGGCCTGTATCTGCCCGGCGTCATGGGCGTGCGGATGGAAGACTGCTTCCACATGACCGCGCAGGGGCCGCAATGGTTCTCGAAACCGCCAGCGTCGATTGGAGAACCGATCGGATGACGGATGTTGCATCGCGACCAAATCCCCCGCTTGTGCGGCGGGCCGCTTCCCACTAAATCGCGCGCATGACCTCGACCAACGACATTCGCCGCTCTTTCCTCGACTACTTCGGGGCCAACGGCCACACCATCGTTCCGTCCGCGCCGCTGGTGCCGCACAACGACCCGACCTTGATGTTCGTGAACGCCGGCATGGTGCCGTTCAAGAATGTCTTCACGGGTCTGGAAACGCGCCCGTACAAGACTGCGACGTCGAGCCAGAAGTCGGTCCGCGCCGGTGGCAAGCATAATGATCTCGACAATGTCGGCTACACGGCGCGCCACCACACCTTCTTCGAAATGCTGGGCAATTTCAGCTTCGGCGATTATTTCAAGGAACAGGCGATCACCCACGCCTGGACCCTGCTGACCAAGGAATGGGGTCTGCCCGCGGACAAGCTGACCGCGACCGTCTATCACACGGACGATGAGGCGTTCGACCTGTGGAAGAAGATTGCGGGCCTGCCGGATCACCGGATCATCCGCATTCCGACCAAGGATAATTTCTGGGCCATGGGCGACAGCGGCCCGTGCGGTCCCTGCTCGGAAATCTTCTACGATCATGGCGACCATATCTGGGGCGGCCCTCCCGGTTCGCCGGAGGAGGATGGCGATCGCTTCGTCGAAATCTGGAACCTCGTCTTCATGCAATATGAGCAGGAAGCCAACGAGATCGTTTCGGAACTGCCCAAGCCGTCGATCGACACCGGCATGGGTCTGGAGCGCATCGCGGCCGTCATGCAGGGCGTCCACAACAATTACGACACCGACACGTTCAAGGCGCTGATCGAAGATTCTGCCGCGCTGACCAAGACCGCGACCGACGGCGAGTTTCAGGCCAGCCACCGCGTCATCGCCGATCATCTGCGTTCGACCAGCTTCCTGATTGCGGACGGCGTGCTGCCTGCGAACGAAGGCCGTGGCTATGTGCTGCGCCGCATCATGCGCCGCGCCATGCGCCATGCGCACATCATCGGCGCTAAAGACCCGCTGATGTACCGTCTGGTGTCCAGCCTCGTGTCGGAAATGGGCGGGGCCTTCCCCGAACTGGTCCGCGCCCAGCCGCTGATCGAGGAAACCCTGCTGCGCGAGGAAACCCGTTTCCGCAAGACGCTGGAAAACGGCCTGCGCCTGCTGGACGAAGCCACCGCTGACCTTGGCGAAGGCGCGACCCTGCCGGGCGAAACCGCGTTCAAGCTGTACGACACTTACGGCTTCCCCTATGACCTGACCGAAGATGCGCTGCGCACGCAGGGCCTGTCCGTCGATCGCGCCGGTTTCGACGCCGCCATGGCGGAGCAGAAGGCCGCCGCCCGCGCCGCATGGAAGGGATCGGGCGAAAAGGCGTCGGACGAAATCTGGTACGACATCGCCGAAACGCTCGGCAGCACCGAATTTGTCGGTTACGCCTCGACCAAGGGCGAGGGTGAAGTGCTCGCCATCGTCAAGGATGGCGTGCGCGTCGACAGCGCCACCGTTGGCGACAGCGTTGCGATCATCACCAACCAGACGCCCTTCTATGGCGAAAGCGGCGGCCAGAATGGCGACGCCGGCACCATCGGTTCGCTCGGCGGCCTGACGGCGCAGGTGGCCGACACGTCCAAGCCGCTCGGCCGTCTGCATGCGCATCAGGCCGTGATCGACGCGGGCAGCGTCAAGGTCGGCGATACCGTCAACCTGACCGTCGATGTCGAGCGCCGCGACCGCATCCGCGCCAACCACAGCGCCACCCATTTGCTGCACGCCGCGCTCCGCAAGGAACTGGGTGGGCATGTGACGCAGAAGGGCAGCATGGTCGCAGCCGAGCGCTTGCGCTTCGACTTCTCGCATCCAGAAGCGCTGACCCACGCGCAAATCGCCAAAGTCGAGGCCGATGTGAACGCGCAGATCCGCCATAATGAGGAGGTCACGACCCGCCTCATGACCCCGGACGACGCCATTTCGGCCGGCGCCATGGCGCTGTTCGGCGAGAAATATGGCGACGAAGTGCGCGTCCTGTCGATGGGCGTGCCGGGCGAACCGGGCGGCAACAGCTATTCGGTCGAACTGTGCGGCGGCACCCATGTCCGCGCCACCGGCGACATCGCCCTGTTCAAGATCGTGGCGGAAAGCGCCGTGTCCAGCGGCGTCCGCCGGATCGAGGCGCTGACCGGCGAAGCCGCGCGCCTGTGGCTGATCGACCGCGACGACAAGCTGCGCCAGACCGCCGCTGCGCTCAAGACGTCGCCGGATGAGGTGCCAGCGCGCATCGTCGCGCTGGTCGAACAGAGCCGCAAGCTGGAACGCGAATTGGCCGACGCCAAGAAGGCGCTGGCCCTTGGCGGCGGTGGCGCGGCGACAGCGGCTGGCCCCGAACAGGTCGGCACTGTCAGCTTCCTGGGGCAGGTCATCGACGGCCTCGACCCCAAGGAATTGCGCGGCATCGTGGACGGCAACAAGAAGACTTTGGGCAGCGGCGTGTCCGCCGTGCTGGCCGTGGTCGAAGGCCGCGCCACCATCGCGGTCGGCGTGACCGACGACCTCACCGCCAGCATCAGCGCGGTCGATCTGGTCCGCGCCGGCGTGGAAGCGCTGGGTGGCAAGGGCGGCGGCGGCCGTCCCGATATGGCACAGGGCGGCGGTCCTGACGGCGACAAGGCGCAGGCCGCGATCGACGCGGTCAAGGCTGCGTTGGCCAGCGTGCCTGCTTGAATGGACCGGGGCGGCGTCGGTTTGTGACGCCGCCTGTCCCCATGTTGCGTTTTTTCCTGACCGTGCTGCTCCTGGCGGCGCCCGTGGCCGTGCAGGCGGCTGACGCGGTAACCATCACCTCGCCTCAGCCGCTGCCGGCGGCCCATGATAGGGCGCGCCTGTTTCTGGGTGGCAGCATCGACATGGGGCACGCGACCGACTGGCAGCGCGACATGATCGCCGCGCTGGCGGATGAGCGCGTGATGGTCTTCAATCCCCGTCGCCCGGACTGGAACCCGGCGTGGAAGCCGGAGGCGAGCGACGCCAATTTCCGCCAACAGGTGGAATGGGAACTGGCCGCCCTGGACAGTGCGGATATCATCATCCTCTATTTCGCGTCGGGATCGCAAAGCCCGGTCAGCCTGCTCGAAATGGGCCTGCATGCGCGGTCGGGGAAGCTCATCATCTTCTGTCCGGACGGCTATTGGCGGAAGGGCAATGTCGATATCACGGCAGAGCATTATGGTGCGCATCAAGTGTCGTCCTTCGACGCCCTGTTGCGCGAAGTGCGGGCACGGATCGGGCAGGTCAATCGCGGCTTGCACTGATGCCAGGACATAAAATTTGGCTGATGGTGGGAAGTTGTTCCCCGGCGCAGGCCGGGGTCCAGTCCCTCGCCCTGAACTGGACCCTTGATGGGAGTCACGTGCCTCCCATCAACTGCGCCGGGGTACGCAGAGCCATAGATTCACATCATCGGGCACATTTTCTGCCTCTGTCCTAAAGGCGCCGGCTTGGGTTAAAGCCATGTCATGGCCACAGATCTTTCCGACCTGCTCACTGACATCGTCGCCACCATGGCATCCGCCGAGGATCGCGGACAAGTCGCCAGCTATATTCCCGAACTGGCGAAGGTCGATCCTGCGCAATTCGGCATCGCCATCGCGACGGCCGACGGGCGGGTGCGGACCGGGGGCGATGCGGACTCCGGCTTTTCGATCCAGTCGATATCGAAGGTGTTCGCCCTCACGCTGGCGCTGGGCAAGGTCGGCGATCAGCTATGGGATCGGGTCGGGCGGGAGCCTTCGGGCAATGCCTTCAACTCGATCGTGCAGTTGGAACAGGAGCAGGGCATTCCGCGCAATCCGTTCATCAATGCAGGTGCGATCGTCGTGTCGGACGTCAATCTGGGCGGGCATCAGCCGCGCGTGGCGATCGGCGAAATGCTGCGATTCGTACGCTATCTGACCGGTGAAGACGATATCATCATCAATGAGGATGTCGCCACGTCCGAAACGGCGACCGGCTTTCGCAATATGGCGCTCGCCAATTATATGCGCGCCTTCGGCAATGTGCGGCATCCGGTCGATCTGGTGCTGGGCAGCTATTTTCACCAGTGCGCGATCGAGATGAATTGCCGGCAACTGGCGCTGGCGGGGCGCTATCTGATGCTGGACGGGCGGCATCCCGATGGGGGCAGGGTGGTGTCGCCCAGCCGCGCGCGGCGTATCAATGCGCTGATGCTGACCTGCGGCCATTATGATGCGTCGGGCGACTTCGCCTTTCGCGTCGGTATTCCCGGCAAGTCGGGCGTGGGTGGCGGCATCCTCGCCATCGTGCCCGGCCGTGCGTCCATTGCGGTCTGGTCGCCGGGCCTTAATGCCAGCGGCAATAGTCAGCTTGGCACGCAGGCGCTGGAAATGCTGGCGCGACGCACCGGATGGTCGGTATTCAGTCCGCCGGAAGAGGGGGATTAACCCACCTCATCCGATTAGATTGAATCGGATGATGCTCTAATTTGCTTTTGTTTGCCGCATCCTGCGAGCCGTCGGCTGTTCCAGCCGACTTCAGAATGCTCTAGCCCACCTCATCCGCGCGCAGCCGGCGTAGCTTGGGCGCGGTTTCCATCTGCGCGGCTTCCTTGATCCCCACGCGCAGATCTTCGCGCATCTGGTGGATCGACGCGATCACCGGCCCCATCGCAACGCCCAGATCCACCAGCGCGGTTTCCGCCAGTTGCAGCGAGCTTTCCAGCGTTTCGGGCACCGCGTCGCTGGCGCCCGCCTTGTAGAGTTGCGCGGCATGATCGGTATCGCGGGCGCGCGCGATGATCGGCAGGTCGGGCACCCATCCGCGCACCCGCTTGGTCACGCGGACCGACAGCACCGGGTCGTCCATGGTCAGGATCAGCGCACGGGCATGGCCGAGGCGCAGGCGGTCCAGCATTTCCGCGCGCGCGACGTCGCCGAACAGGATCGGATAGCCCAGCCGCCGTGCCTCCGCGACCACGTCGGGGTCCGATTCGACGACGATGAAGCGCTGCTTGTGGGTCTTCAGCAGGTCGCACACCATGCGTCCGACCCGGCCGAAGCCGATGATGACCGCCGCCGCTTCGGTATGTTCTTCCGTCGCTTCGATCGTTTCCTCGCCCAAAGCGGTTTCCAGCCGGCGGGCGATGTCATGACCGATCCGTGCCAGCAGCGGCGTGATGGTCAGGCCGATGGCCGTCACGATCTGCCAGAAGGCGGCGGTGGACGGCAGGATCAATTGCGCCGCCGACGCCGCCGACAGCACGATCAATGTGGTTTCCGACGGGCTGGACATCAGCACGCCGACCTCCAGCGCCACGCCCTTGCGCGCGCCTGAGAAGTAGAGCAGCGCGCCGGTCACCAGCGTCTTGGCCAATACCACGCCGACCACCGCCATCACCAGGCTGGGCCAGTTGGCCAGGATCACGCGAATGTCCAGGCTCATGCCCACGGTGATCAGGAACACGCCCAGCGCCAGCCCCTTGAACGGGGCGGTCATCACCTCGACCTCGCTATGATAGTCCGTCTCGGCGATCAGCAGGCCGGCGAGCAGCGCACCGACGATCGGCGACAGGCCGGCGATCGATGTTGCTAGGCTGGACACGATGACCACCAGCAGGCTGGCGGCCAGAAAGACTTCCGGGCTTTTGGTGCGCGCCGCTTGGCTGAACATATGGGGCAGGAAGACCCGGCCCAATACGAGCATCACGGCGATGGTGATGCCGCCCTTCATCAATGTATTGGCCATTTCGCCCCAGGCTCCATCCGGGCTGGCCGCAACGGAAGGGGCGAGGGCGCCCAGCATGAAGATGATCGGCACCAGCGCCAGATCTTCGAACAGCAGCATGGAAAAGGCCGCGCGGCCGACCGCGCTTTGCGTGCCGACCATCGGCAGCACCACGGCAGTGGACGAAAGGGCGAGCGCCAGGCCAAGGCCGATGGCGCCGGCGGTGGGCTGCCCCAGGAAATACAGGCCCATGGCGATCAGCAGTGCGCCGCCGATCAGTTCGGTCGCGCCGACGCCGAACACCTGCGCGCGCATCGTCCACAATCGCCGGAAACTCAGTTCCAGTCCGATGGAAAAGAGCAATAATATGACGCCCAGCTCGGCGAACGGCTCGATCGCTGCCCGGTTCGATATGGTGACATGATAAAGCCAGGGATATTGATCGACCAGCGACCCCAGACCCGCCGGACCGACCGCCAGGCCGACCAGGATGAAGCCGATGACGGGGCTGATGCGGAAACGGGCGAATCCGGGAATGACGAGCCCTGCGGCCCCCAGGATGACGAGGGAGTCGCTGAAACTGTTGGGATTGATTGCACCGGCCATGACCGCACCATCGCGGCAACCGGCCGCAATAGCCAGTCCTTTGGTAGGAAAAAGCTTGTCATCTTTGCTGGTGCGGACGGCGGGACTTGAACCCGCATTTCCAGGGGAAGGCGGATTTTAAGTCCGCTGCGTCTACCGATTTCGCCACGTCCGCATGGCTTCGTCGCCAGGCAGCGCCTCAGTGGCGGCTGGCGGCCGGGAGGTCAAGGGTGATCGAGCAACGGCCCGATCACCGGAGCAGGCTGCGTCAAATCCGAAGCGGATCGCCTGCTCCAGATTTTTGTTTTCGCATCGTTTTAAGCGGAAAACCGGTTTCCACTTTTCCGCACGATGCTCTGGATCATCGACTCAGGCGTCCTTGCCGTTCAGCCGTTCGCGCATTTCCTTGCCCGGCTTGAAATAGGGGACGCGCTTGGCATCCACCGGCACCTGTTCGCCGGTGCGTGGATTGCGCCCGGTGCGGGCATCGCGTGCGCGGGTGGTGAATGCGCCGAAACCGCGCAATTCGACACGACCGCCTGTGGACAGTCGATCGACAATCTCCCGGAAGAAAAGATCGACGATCTTTTCCACTTCCGGCAAGCTCAGCCCAGGATTTTCCTCGGCCAGTTTCTGGATCAGTTCCGAACGGATCATTGGTTCTCCAGCGCCCCTCTGCTGTGCCCCTGCTTCGTCATAGAGAATCCGCAAGGCGTTGACAATCGGGCAACAAGCCAGTCGTTACGTTTCCACAAGAAAGATCGTGCCGGGACATGAAAAAGCCCGCCGAACCTAAGTCCGGCGGGCCATTTTTCTTCAGTAGCGAAAGAAGACTTAGCCTTCCGTCTTCGCCTTGAGCGCTTCGCCCAGAATGTCGCCCAGCGACGCGCCGCTGTCGGACGAGCCGTACTGCGCGACAGCCTGCTTCTCTTCGGCGATCTGCATCGCCTTGACCGAGAAGGTCGGCTTCTTGGCGCGGTCGAAACCGGTCACCATGGCGTCGAACTTCTGGCCGACCTGGAAGCGTTCCGGACGCTGTTCGTCACGATCACGGCCAAGGTCGCTGCGCTTGATGAAGCCGGCAGCGCCGTCTTCGCCAGCCTGGACTTCCAGGCCGCCGTCGCGGACTTCAAGAACCGTCACGGTAACGATCGAGTTCTTGTTGAGGCCGGCAGCCGCAGCAGCGGTGCCACCAGCGGCCGGGCCGCCACGCTCAAGCTGCTTCATGCCGAGGCTGATGCGTTCCTTCTCGACGTCGATGTCGAGAACGACAGCCTGAACGGCCTCGCCCTTGCGATGCAGGGCCAGGGCGTCTTCGCCCGAAATGCCCCATGCGATGTCCGACATGTGGACCATGCCGTCCACGTCGCCGTCCAGGCCGATGAACAGACCGAATTCGGTCGCATTCTTGACTTCGCCTTCGACGGTCGAGCCGATCGGGTGACGTTCGGCGAACGAATCCCACGGGTTCGACTGGGCCTGCTTGAGGCCGAGCGAGATACGGCGCTTTTCGGGATCGACTTCCAGAACCAGAACTTCGACTTCCTGGCTGGTCGAAACGATCTTGCCGGGGTGGACGTTCTTCTTGGTCCAGGACATTTCCGAAACATGGACCAGGCCTTCGATGCCGGCTTCCAGCTCGACGAACGCACCATATTCGGTGATGTTCGTGACGCGGCCCGACAGCTTGGCGCCGACCGGGTACTTGGCGCTGGCGCCTTCCCACGGATCGCTTTCCAGCTGCTTCATGCCGAGCGAAATGCGCTGCGTGTCGCGGTTGATGCGGATGATCTGGACACGGACGGTGTCGCCGATGTTGATCATCTCGTTCGGGTGGTTGATGCGCTTGTACGACAGGTCGGTGACGTGCAGCAGGCCATCGATGCCGCCCAGGTCAACGAACGCACCATAGTCGGTGATGTTCTTGACGACGCCTTCGATGATCTGACCTTCGGCCAGCGTCTGGATGAGGCCCGAACGCTGTTCGGCGCGGGTTTCTTCCAGAATGGCGCGACGCGACACGACGATGTTGCCGCGGCGGCGATCCATCTTGAGGATCTGGAAAGGCTGCGGAATGTCCATCAGCGGGGTGACGTCGCGCACGGGGCGGATGTCGACCTGCGAACCGGGCAGGAACGCCACGGCGCCGTCGAGGTCGACGGTGAAGCCACCCTTGACGCGGCCGAAGATGACGCCTTCGACGCGGGCGCTCTCGGTGAACTCGCTTTCCAGCTTGTCCCAGGCGGCTTCGCGGCGAGCGCGGTCACGCGACAGCATGGCTTCGCCATGGGCGTTTTCGACGCGGTCGACATAGACTTCGACTTCGTCGCCGACCTTCAGGTCAGCCTTCTGGCCCGGCGCAGCGAATTCGCGCAGCGGCACGCGGCCTTCCGACTTCAAACCTACGTCGATGACGGCCAGGTCGTTTTCGATGGCGGTAACGGTGCCCTTGACGACGCGGCCTTCAAAGCCGCCGTCTTCACCACCGAGAGAATCATTGAGAAGCGCGGCGAAATCGTCGCGCGAGGGGAATGCCGTAGAGGCCATGGTTGGTCCTTCACTCATCATTGCTGGCCAATCGGTTGTATCCGATGGTCTTTGGCCAAACCACGCGCCGGACCGAATATCCGCCGCGTATCCAAAGGGTTACGGCCGTGAAACGCGCAGGCGAGATAAGCGAAAAGGGCGCCCGGAAACTCCGCGCGCCTTGTCGGGTCATCCCTCAGGGGCGACCTTCAAGCTGAGCGTCCACAAGCGCGATCGCCCGCTGGACGGCCGCGTCTATAGTCAAATCGCTCGTATCTAGCAAGTCCGCGCCCGGCGCCTGCTTGAGCGGGGCATGGTCGCGGCTCATGTCGCGGGTATCGCGGGCCTGAATGTCGGCGATCAGGCTATTCATATCGGGATGGCCGCCATGGCCGAGCGCATCCTTGAACCGGCGATCGGCGCGCACCTGCACGCTTGCGGTGACGAAGATCTTGGCGTCGGCATCGGGGGCGATAACCGTGCCGATATCGCGCCCGTCCAGGATCGCGCCGCCCGGTTGAGTGGCGAAGTCGCGCTGCCGTTTGATCAGCGCATCGCGCACGCTCTGATGCACGGACACGCGCGACGCCAGGCTGCCGACCGCTTCGCTGCGCAGTGCCGGGTCGGACAGGATATCGTCGTCGAAGCCGGCGGCGGCGAGCGCATCGGCCTCTAGGTCCGGGTCGCCGCCGGCCTTCAGCACGGACAGGCCGACCGCGCGGTAGAGCAGGCCGGTATCCAGTACGGGCAGGTCATAATGGCGGCCCAGCGCCTTGGCGATGGTGCCCTTGCCCGATGCGGCGGGTCCGTCGACGGCGATGATCATGCGATCGCGCCCAGCGACTGAAGCAGGGGCAGGAAGGTCGGGAAGCTGGTCGCGACCGGGCGCATATCGTCGATGGTGACGCCATCCTTCGAAATGAGGCCGGCGACCGCGAAGCTCATGGCGATGCGATGGTCCAGCTTGGTCGCGATCGGCCCGCCGCCGGGCAGGAGCGCGCCGCCGCTGCCCTCGATGATGATGCCGTCTTCCAGTTCCTCGACCGTCACGCCGATCGCGCGCAGCCCCTGCGCCATTGTGGCGATGCGGTCGGATTCCTTGACCCGCAATTCGTCCAGCCCGCGGAAGATGCTGCGCCCTTGCGCAAATGCGGCGGCGATGAAGGCGACGGGATATTCGTCGATCATGCTCGGCGCGCGGGCGGGGTCGGGTTCGACGCCCTTTAAGGCCGACGCGGTGACGATCAGGTCGCCGACCGGCTCGCCACCCACTTCACGAGCGTTCACCACCTCGATCGACCCACCCATCTCACGCAGCAGGTCGATCAAACCCGCACGCGTGCCGTTGAGGCCCACATTGGCGATCGTCACCTGCGACCCCGGTACCAGAAGCGCCGCGACCATCGGGAAGGCGGCGGAGGAGGGGTCGCCCGGCACGACGATATTCTGCGGCTTCAATTCCGCTTCGCCGACCAGCGTGATGATGCGCGTACCGTCCGCCTGCGTCTCGACATTCAGATCCGCGCCAAAGCCCTTGAGCATCCGTTCGCTATGGTCGCGGGTCGGGATCGGCTCGACCACGCGGGTGATGCCCGGCGTATTGAGGCCGGCCAGCAGGACCGCCGACTTCACCTGCGCCGATGCGACGGGCAGGGTATAGTCCAGCGGTACGGCAGGGCAGGCGCCCTTCATCGTCAGCGGCAGGCGGTCGCCGGGACTGGTCGTGAAGCTGGCGCCGATGCGCGACAGCGGATCGGTGACGCGCGCCATCGGCCGCTTGCTCAGCGATGCGTCGCCCACGAAGGTCGCGGTCAGGTCATGGCTGGCGAGCAGGCCCATCAACAGGCGCGTCGATGTACCGCTATTGCCCATGTCCAGCGCGGTTTCGGGCTGGAGCAGGCCGCCGACGCCCACGCCATGGATATGCCATACGCCATCGTCGTCGCGCTCGATCGTTGCGCCCATCGCCCGCATGGCGGCGGCGGTGGCCAGCACATCCTCGCCCTCCAGCAGGCCTTCGACCCGGCTTTCGCCCACGGCCAGCGCCGACAGCATCAGCGACCGGTGGGAAATGCTTTTGTCGCCCGGCACGGTGACGCTGCCGGCCAAGGCTGGCGCGGCGGAGAAGGTGCGGGGGGTGGCTTGATCGTCATGCTGGGTCACGGGGTATCCATTGTGTTGGAACCGAAAAAATGCGAGCGGCTTTTGACAGCGCGATCCCGCTATGGCAAGGCGCCCGACGTTTCGCGGGCAACAAGCGTTGCGCCGCGTGATTTCTGTTTGAAGCATCGAAGAAGGAACAGGCCGGACATGGTGAAGGCTGAATGGGGCACGAAGCGGACCTGCCCAAAATGCGCGACTCGCTTCTACGACCTGGGCAAGGACGATCCGGTCACCTGCATCAATTGCAACAGTGCCTGGGAACCGGAACCGGTGCTGAAATCGAAGCAGCCGCTGCCTTATGAGGAAGCGGCGCCCAAGAAGGTGATCGAAACCGCAGATGGTGAGCTGGAAACGGCTGACGACGATCTGGACATCGACGTCGATGACGACGGCGATTCGCCGGATAATGACGTCGATCTGGGTGGTGACGACGACCTGGGCGTCGATGCCGCCGGTGACGACGACAACGACGATAATTAAGTGAAATTTCTGCTTGCCAACGGGGTCGGACGACCCTAGAGGCAGCGACCTCCGAGGCGCCGAACCCAAGCGGCGCCTCACTGGTACGGGGCCTTAGCTCAGCTGGGAGAGCGCCTGCATGGCATGCAGGAGGTCAGCGGTTCGATCCCGCTAGGCTCCACCAATTTCGCTTCTGGCGGAATATACATAAGACCGACGGCAGTGCCGGACATGGTCTGACCATGATGTGACGGCCAGGCCGCACAGGATGGGGCCTTAGCTCAGCTGGGAGAGCGCCTGCATGGCATGCAGGAGGTCAGCGGTTCGATCCCGCTAGGCTCCACCAATTTTCATCAAATTCCATATGCAGGACCACACGCCTTCTTGCGTCGCTGTCAGCGCCATCGCCGCTGCCATTGCCATTGCGATTCTCTCCCGCCGCCACAGCCTCCCCACTGGCCAAGGGCGCGCTTTCCTGCCATTCGATGGGTATGAAGGATGAATTAGCCGTTCAGGCCGCCGCGCAGGGCGATGACGACGCGATCCGCGCCATATTGGTGCGCCTGTGCCAGGCGACGCATATGGGCTTTGCTGCGGTGGCGCGCGTGACCGAAGATCGGTGGATCGCCTGCCAGGTGTTGGACAAGATCGCCTTCGGGTTGGAACCCGGCGCGGAACTGGAGGTGCAGATGACCATCTGCAACGATATCCGCCAGACCGAAAATTATGTGGTGATCGACCATGTCGATGCCGACATCGCCTGGCAACGGCATCCGGTGCCGCGCTTCTACGGTTTCAAAAGCTACGCCTCTTTCCCGCTGATCCTGTCGGACGGCAGCTTTTATGGCACGCTTTGCGCGATCGATCCCGAACCGCGCCTGATCAGCAATGCGGCGACAGTGGCGACCATCGAAGGGTTCGCCAACGATGTCACTACTATCCTGTCCGCCAAACTCTGCGCCGCACCGGAATCGATATCGGCGTCAGCATCCCGCCCTCAAGCCGGCTGAACGAAACTGTCCATCACGCGCTTGCGCCCGGCCGTTTCGAAATCGATCTCCAGCTTGTTGCCCTCGATCTCCGCGACGCTGCCATAGCCGAATTTCTGGTGGAAGACGCGCAGGCCGATGCTCATGTCGTTGCGCCCCTTGTTGCCCAGTGACACGGCCGATGCCCGCGCCTCCACGATCCGCACCGGTTCCTTGCTGAATTGGCCGGTGGACTGCGCCCGCTGCCAGCCTGGCCCGCGTCCGCTGCCGCGTGCGACATTGGCGAAGGGGTCGTCCCGTTCCGACCAGTTGGCTCGCCATAAAGATGCGCCGCCCGACATGCTGCTTTCCGATTCGACATGTTCGGGCGGCAATTCGCCGACGAATCGCGACGGGATGCTGCTGGTCCATTGCCCATAGATGCGGCGATTGGCGGCGTGCAGGATGGTGCAGCGCTTGCGCGCGCGCGTAATCGCCACATAGGCAAGCCGCCGTTCCTCCTCCAGGCTGTTGAGGCCGCCTTCGTCCAGCGCGCGCTGCGACGGGAAGATGCCTTCCTCCCAACCGGCCAGAAACACCGTGTCGAACTCCAGCCCCTTGGCGGCGTGGATGGTCATGATCGTGATCTTGCGCTCGTCCGCCTGCGCCTCATTGTCCATGACGAGGGAGACATGCTCCAGGAAGGCGCCCAGCGTCTCATATTCTTCCATCGCGCGGGCGAGTTCGGACAGGTTTTCCAGCCGCCCGGCGCTTTCGGTCGTGCGTTCGGCCTGCAACATGGCGGTATAGCCGCTCTCGTCCAATATCTGCCGCGCCAGTTCGGCATGGGGCAGTTGCCCGGCCCGATCGCGCCAGCGTGCCAGATCGCCGATGAAATTGCCCAGCGACCGTCGCGCCTGCGGCGTCAACTCATCGGTGTCCAGGATGCGCGCCGCCGCCAGCGCCAGCGGTATGCCTTCCGCGCGTGCCAGCCGGTGCAATTTCTCCACCGCCTTGTCGCCAAGCCCGCGCTTGGGCACGTTGACGATGCGTTCGAACGCCAGATCGTCGGCAGGCTGGTTCACCAGCCGCAAATAGGCCAGCGCATCGCGAATTTCGGCGCGTTCGTAGAAACGGAAGCCGCCGACGATGCGATAGGGCAGTCCGATCTGGATGAACCGGTCTTCGAACTCGCGGGTCTGATGCTGGGCGCGGACCAGGATCGCCACCTCGTCCAGCGATCCGCCGCTACGCTCGACCGCTTCAATCTCTTCGCCGACGCGCCGCGCTTCCTCCGGCCCGTCCCATATGCCGACGACCTTCACCTTTTCGCCGACGTCGATATCGGTCCACAGCGTCTTGCCCAGGCGATTGCCATTTTCCGCAATGACCCCGGATGCCGCACCCAGGATATGCGGCGTGGAGCGATAATTCTGCTCCAGCCGGATGATGGTCGCGCCGGGAAAATCCTTTTCGAACCGCAGGATATTGGCGACTTCTGCGCCGCGCCATGAGTAGATCGATTGGTCGTCGTCGCCCACGCAGCAGATATTCTTGCGCGTCTGCGCCAGCAGCCGCAGCCACAGATATTGGCTGCTATTGGTGTCCTGATATTCGTCCACCATGATGTAGCGAAATTTCTGCTGATATTGCTCCAGCACGTCGCGATGCGTCTTCAAAATCGTGAGAGTGTGGAGCAGCAAGTCACCGAAATCACACGCATTTACATCGCGCAGTCGGGCCTGATAGGCGGCGTAAAGCTTCTGCCCCTTGCCGTTGGCATATCCTTCCGCCTCGCCTGCGCCGACGTCGGCCGGGGTCCAGCCCTTATTCTTCCACTGGTCGATCAGGCCCGCCAACTGCCGCACCGGCCAGCGTTTTTCGTCAATCCCCTCCGCCTGCACCAGTTGCTTGAGCAACCGCAGCTGATCGTCGGTGTCGAGGATGGTGAAATTGGATTGCAGGCCCACCAGTTCGGCATGGCGGCGCAGCATCTTGGCCGCGATGGCGTGGAAGGTACCGAGCCATGGCATGCCCTCCACCGCATCGCCGATCATCCGGCCGACCCGTGCGCGCATTTCCCGCGCCGCCTTGTTGGTGAAGGTCACCGCCAATATCTCGGACGGCCAGGCGCGGCGCGTGCCGATCAGATGCGCCAGCCGCGCGGTCAGCGCCGCCGTCTTGCCCGTGCCGGCGCCGGCCAGCACCAGCACCGGTCCCTCCGTCGTCAGCACCGCCTCTCGCTGCGGCGGGTTCAACCCATCCAGATAGGGCGGATCATTGGGGGAGGGGGCAGGAACGGTCATATGGATCAACTAGGCATGGGATGGTGCATGGGCAAGGGGCGCGACGGGAACGGCCTCTTGCGGCGATGGGGCTTCTATGAGAACAAAAGGCGAATCATGCAAGGGAGCAAGGGACGATGCTGACGGGACGATGCCAGTGCGGGGCGATCCGCTACGAAGCGACCGGCGACCCGGCCTATAGCGCGCTGTGCCATTGCAAGGATTGTCGCGCCAGCGCCGGCGCGCCGATGGTCGGTTGGGCGCTGTTCCCGGACGATGCGGTAAAGATCGAGGGAGAGGCGGTGCGCTACCAATCCTCCGAGCATGCGACGCGCCATTTCTGCGGCACTTGCGGCACCGGCGTCTTCTACACCAATCCCGTCGCTTTCCCCGGCGCGATCGATATCCAGACGGGAACGTTGGACGATCCGACTGCCCTGCCGCCCCAGGCGCAGATTCAGATGGCCGAAGCCCTGCCATGGGTGGAAAAGGCGCACGACCTGCCGTCGTTCGACCGCTATCCCGAAGGGCCATAGGCCAAAACCGCCACTCGCCCTATCCTATGTATGCACCGCTTCACCGTCGGGATGGAACGGGGGTGTCACGACCGCTGTTTTGGTCCTGAACGGGGCGAAGAACAGAACATAGGAAAGGATGATCCCGATGAAATCCATCATGCTAGCTGGCGTTGCGATGTTGAGCTTCGCTGTAGCGGGCGGCGCTGCCATCGCGCAGGATATGCCTGCCCAGGGTATGCCTGCACAGGGGAGCAAGCCGCCCGCGGACGCCATGACGCCTCCGGCTGAACCAGCCCCGGCCGATCCGGCTGCAACGCCGCCTTCGGCTCCGGTCGCGCCTGACGCACCCGCTGCGCCTACCCCACCAACGCCACCGCAGCCTGACCCCAACGCCGGCCAGCCGACCGGCGCGGTTCCGGCCGATCCGGGCATGGCGCCAGCCCCCGCCGGCGTACCGAAGGATCCATCGGCTCCGATGGGGTCGTCTTCCAATCCGGTCACAGTGGGTGGGAATATGACGCCCGCGCCAACCGAGGCGAAGGACTATCCGACCTGTACCCGCACCGTGCAGGACAGCTGCGTCAATCGCGGCGAAGCGCCCAAGGGGCGTAAGCGCTAACGAATTGCGAGCCGAGGCGGGCGGCCATCAGCGCCGCCAGCCTCGGCTCAAAAATACAGTTTAACTGTCCAACTCGCTGTCTCGTTCGACGCGAGTGGGCGGTTTTCACTCCTCGGCGCGCAGCAGCGTGATCCGCGCCTTGCCGACATCGCGCACGGTGTCGACGGCAAAACCCTTCACCACCACATCCTCGCGCCGGTCGGTTTCGATGCTGATCCAGCTGGCGGCGTTGGTCCAACCCAGCCGCGCCAGCTTGTCGAGCGCCACCTGGCCCGCGCCGGTGCCATAGGGCGGGTCCATGAAAATGAGGTCCAGCGGCTTGGACGCCGACCCCAGCGCCATGACGCTGGAGGCGCGGACGTCCGGGCGAATGCCCAGCCGCTCACCATTGGCGCGGATCGCGTCGAGCGCCGGCTTGTCCTGCTCGACGAACAGGCAGGAGGCCGCACCGCGCGACAGAGCCTCGAACCCCAGCGCGCCCGACCCGGCGAAAAAGTCGCCCACCGACAGTCCCTCGAACGATCCGATACGGCTGAGCAGCATGGAAAACAGCGTCTCGCGCGTCCGGTCCCCGGTGGGGCGGGTCGCGTCACCCTTGGGCGCGGTCAACGGACGGCCGCGCCATTGGCCCGAAATGATCCTCATGCGTCGCCGTCTCCGTCAACCTCGTTGCGGTCTGCGGTCTTGCCTGCGGTCTTCCCCGCATCCCGCAACATCTTGCGGAAATGCGCCAATTCATGCTCGCGCACTTCTTCGACCGCGCCGACCGGCAATTCGCCCAGATGGAACGGGCCATAGCTGGTGCGGATCAGCCGGTTGACCTTGAGGTCCATATGTTCGAGCACGCGGCGAACTTCCCGGTTCTTGCCTTCGGTCAGGGTCATTTCGATCCACTGGTTGCGTCCGGTGCGGCGCTCCAGATTGGCCTCGATCGGGCCGTAGCGGATGCCGTCGATCTCCAGACCGTCGAACAGATCCTCCAACTGCTGCTGGCTGACCTCGCCAAAGGCGCGGGCGCGATAGGTGCGCGGCACGCCGGTTGCGGGCAACTCCATCTCGCGCTTGAAGCCGCCATCGGTGGTCAGCAGCAACAGCCCTTCCGTATTCATGTCCAGTCGACCGATCGGCATGACGCGCGGCAGGTCTGCGGGCAGCCGGTCGTAGATGGTCGGCCGTCCTACCGGATCGCGCTCGGTCGTCAGATAGCCGGTCGGCTTGTGGAACAGGAACAGGCGCGTCGGTTCGGGCGCGGCGATCGCGACCTCGTCCACCGTAACGCCATGCAGCGACGTCAGCAGCGTGGCGGGCGTGTCGATGACGACGCCGTCCTTGGCGACGCGGCCTTCCTCGATCATCCGTTCGATTTCGCGGCGGGAGGCGACACCGGCGCGGGCCAGCAGCTTGGCGATGCGCTGCGGTTCACCCTTGCCTTCGCTGGCCGCGGCATGAGCGGGATGAGGATTGGTGGTCGGCGTCGGCCCCTTGCCGCGCGGGCGGCGGGGCGGATAGGATTTGACGACATCATCACGCGGCCGGTCGGGCCGGCCACGTTCTTGGCGGGGGCTGTCCGATCGATCGGGGCGGCCGCGTTCCTGGCGTGGGCCGTCGGCGCGCGCGGGGCGAGCCCGTTCCTGCCGCACGCCATTCGGGCGGAAACCATCGCTGCCGGATCGTTCGGTCGTGGGGCGCTCGCTGCGCTGGCGCTCGGTCCGGGGACGTTCGCTCCGTTCGCCTTCGCTGCGAGGGCTGCGCGGCTTGGTGGCAGCATCGCGCGGACCGGTGCCACGGGCCGGCCGTGCGCCGGCATCGCTCCTGCTGCGGTCCGGACGCTCGCCGCGTGGACGTTCTGCGCGGTTCTCGTCGCCCTTGTAGAAGCGCGGCTTTGCCTCGCCTCGTTCGGCATTGCGACCCGCGCCACGATCCGGAGAGCCGCCGGTACGTTGACCGGAACGCCCCTGACTGGGGCCTCCCCGACCGGGGCCGGTCGGGCGTTTCGGACCGCCTGGTCCTCCCCTGCGGGGTGGTCCGGATTTTTTCGGCGGTTGCAACGGCGGATTCCTTTTCATGGGCACTGGCTATTCCCATATGGGATAAAAACCAGCAACAGGCTGAATTGTGCCGCTCCGGCGCTTGGGCGAGGGGGACTGACCGTCCATCGGGCAACCCGGTGCGGGGGCGCGGCGTTTCATCGGGTGCATGGCGGAATCAGGGCGGATCGGCAAATGTTTTTCGGGCTTGTGAAAGAGGGAGGCGCTGTCTCGAAGCGCCGCAAGGCGATCCGCACCATTTTGGTGGTGGAGGATGAGCCACTCGTCGCCTTCGACAATGAGCATACGCTGGCGCAGGCGGGCTATCGCATCGCCGCCACCGTGGACGATCATGACCATGCCGTCCGGGTAATGGACGAAGGCGGCGTCGACCTCGTCATCGCCGATGTCGCCATCCATGGTGAAAAGACCGGCATCGACGTCGCCCGCCATGCCGCCCTGTGTGGCCTGCCGGTGTTGTTCGTCACCGGCCGCTGCCCGGTGGAGGCGCGCACGCTGGCGGTCGGTTGCCTCGCCAAGCCCTACGCCCCGCGCGACCTGATCGCCGCGATCGGCGTAGTCGATGCGCTGCTGCGCGGCGCAAGGCGGCCAAAGCTGCCGCCCGGCCTCAGCCTGTTCGAACTGCCGGGCTGATCGCCGCACAGCGGACTTGCTTGGCGACGATCTGGTCATATGGTAGCCGCGAAACGGATACCACCGGGGGATTTAAGTGACGGATATCGCCGAACAGCCGAAAAACTGGCGGGACGTCATGCGTCCCTATTTCCGGCCGATGCCGTTCGTCTCTTTGCTGATCGGTATATCCAGCGGCTTTCCGCTGATGTTGCTGCTCGGCACGATGGGCTATTGGCTGTCGAAGGTCGGTATCCAGAAATCGACCATCGGTTTCGCCATCGGCCTCACCACACCCTATACGCTAAAATGGTTGTGGGCGCCTCTGGTGGACAAGCTGCCCCTGCCAGTATTGACCGGTCTGTTCGGTCAGCGCCGCGCCTGGCTGTTCTTCATCCAACTGCTGCTGTTTTGCGCGATCTGGATGCTCGGCAGCAGCGACCCTGCCAATCATCTGGGCTATTTCGCTTTTTGCGCGATCCTCGTGTCCTTCCTCGGCGCGACGCAGGATATCGTCATCGACGCCTATCGCATCGAGATATTGAGCGATGAGGAAATGCCCTATGGCACGGCGACCAACCAGTTCGGCTACCGTCTGGGCGCCTTCTTTTCTGGGGTCGGCACGATCTTTCTGTATTCGCCCGAAACCGGCCTCGGCCTGGGATGGGCGATGGCTTATGGCCTGACCGGCTTCCTCGTCCTGCCCGGCGCGATCGGCGCATTGATGGCGGGACCGGGCATCTATGTCGATCGCCATGCCGAAATGGCCGGCAAGAGCATGGGCGTCTGGCTCAAGGAAACGGTGCTGAACCCGTTCATCGAATTTCTGGGCCGTCGCGGGTCCGTGCTGATCCTGCTGTTCGTGTTGCTCTATAAGATTGGCGACGCGATGGGGCAGGGGATGCTCAATCCGATGATCGTCGATCTGGGTTTTAGCGATGCGGAGTTCATCGCGATCAACAAGGTGGTCGGTTTCTGGGGGCTGATCGTGGGTACCGCGCTGGCCGCGCCGTTCATCGCCTGGCTCGGCATGGGGCGCGCGCTCTTCTGGTCCGGCCTGATGATGATGCTCAGCAACCTGACCTTCGTTGGCGTGGCGATGCATGGCCATTCCACCCTGTGGCTGACCATTGCGGTCGCGACGGAACAGGTGACGAGCGGCATCGGGCTGACCGTGTTCGTGACATACCTGTCGGGCCTGTCGAGCCTGGCCTACACGGCGACGCAGTTCGCGCTGCTGTCCTCTTTCGCGGCCGTAGGGCGAACCTGGCTCGCTGCGCCGGCCGGTATCATCGCGGAACAGGCCGGATGGGTCGGCTTCTGGTTGATGACCGTGGTTGCCGCCGTACCGGGCATGCTGCTGCTGTGGATCATCTGGTACAAGGGGTTCGTGGTAGACAGCGTCAGGCAAGCCAGCACCCAGGACGACTGAACAAGGTTAGGGTCATGATCCTCATCGTCGCATCGCTTTGCGTTCAGATACTTTGCGCCATCGATGTCATCCGATCGGGCCGCAACCAGATCTGGCTGCTGTTCATCATGCTCTTTTCGCTGCTGGGCTGTTTCGCCTATCTGATGCTGGAGGTGCTGCCGCAGCATTGGAATAATCGCCATATCCGTACCGCGCGGGCGCAGGTGGTGGGCAAGGTCGATCCGGAGCGGGCCGTGCGCGATGCGCAGCGCAATCTGGACTTTGCTGAAACCGCCGCCAATTATATCGCTCTTGGCGATGCGCAGGCCATTCGTCATCGCTATGCGGACGCGGAAAGCGCCTATCGCAAGGCGCTGGCGATGGGACCGGGCGGCGATTGGGGCACCCAGGTCAAATTGGCCGGTGTCTTGTTCGAGCGGGGCGAAAGCGCGGAGGCGCTACGCTTGCTGGATGCCGCGCCGGAGTTGGGCATGGGTAGCGAACGGGATCGGCGCGCCTTGCTCAGGGCGCGGATCTTGGCCGATCTCGGCCGCGCGGCGGAAGCGCGATTGCTGTTCGAGGATGTGATCGAGCGGATAGCAGGCGAGGAGGCGCGGTGCCATTATGTCGCCTTCCTGCTGCAACAAGGCGATCGTTATCGCGCCCGGTCGATCCTGGAGGAAGTGGAGCGGCGCGCCAAAAGAATGGACCTGACCCAGCGCGCGGCCCAGGCCGACATGTATCGCTGGGCCGGCGAGCAACTGGCCGAATTGCGGAAGGTTTAACCGGCGGCGTAGAGATCCAGCGGCCGGCCCAGATCGCTATGCGCCTGCGCCACCGCTTGCAGGCAGGTCAGTGCGCCCAGCGCATGGTCGTTGCCCAGCAATTCGCTCACCTGATCATAGGCGGCATTGGGGTCGCGCAGCGCATCGCCGGTCGCCTGCATCATCAGCGCCTCGTCCGCGGTCATGCGGGCGCAGCAGCAGGGGGCGACCAATATCTTGCGGCTGGACGCGCGGGCGAGTTCCAGCATCATCGCGCGCATCAGCACCAGCGGCCGGCGATAGCTGCGGCCGAAGGCGCCCAGCATCGCATTGGCGGCATGGGCATCATTGACGCCCGCCGTCGCCATTCGGCGCATCACGAACAGGAACAGGCGATTGCCATAGCCGCCCGGAATGGGCCGGGGCAGGTCGAGGGGGGAGGTCTCTCCATAAGCCATAGAATCGCGCCTTCTGCGTTGGTCCGAGAAGGCTATCGTACGCTATTGCGAGTTAGTCGCAACTTTAATCAGTCGGGCAACTGATCGTTCAGTCGCAAAATTTCGCCCGCCAGATAGAGCGAGCCGCCGATCAGCAGCTTGGGTGCGGTGTCGCCCGCGAAAGCACATTCGTCGGCGATGGCGCCGATCGCCTGGCTTACATTGGCGTGCGCGGTGCAGGTGATGCCCCATTGGTCGGCGATGGCGGCGAAGCGTTCGGGCGGATGATGGTCATGGCCGGGCACCGGCAGCGCATGGATATGGGCGATCTTGCCCGCGAAGGGAGCGAGGAAAGCGTCCACTTCCTTGTTCGCCAGCATGCCGATGACGAGATGCAGCTTCTGCCCCTCCAGCCGCTCGTCGGTGAAGAAGGTGCCGATCGCTTCGCCTGCGCCGGCATTATGGCCGCCATCGAGCCAGGCGCTCGTTTCTGTTGGCAAGGATTGCAGCAGCGGGCCATGATCGAGCCGTTGCAAACGCGCCGGCCATTGTGCCCAGAGCGGCGCGGCCTTGAGCGCGGCTTCGGACAGGGGCACCGCGTTTTGATGCCGCAACATGGCGAAGGCCAGCGCGGCATTCTGCACCTGATGCGCGCCGGCGAGGCGGGGCAGCGGCGTTTCCAACCGGCCCAGATCGTCGCGATAATGCATTCGGTCGCGATAGACGGCGGCATCCCACCCATCGCCCTGTCCGATCCAGCGGGTGGATGCGTTGGCGACCGCGTCCATGATGACGGGGAAGAGCGATTCGGCGTAGCGCTGCGTCACCAGCGGCGCGCCGGCCTTGGCGATGCCGGCTTTTTCCGCCGCGATCTTTTCCAGCGTGTCGCCCAGAAAGGCCTGATGATCGATGCCGAGTTGCGCAATGCCGCACACGACGGGATCGGCGATGACGTTGGTCGCGTCGAGCCGCCCGCCCAGGCCGACTTCGATGATGCAGGCATCCGCTTCATGCTCAGAGAAGGCGAGGAAGGCGGCGGCGGTCGTGACCTCGAAGAAACTGGCGTTCACGCCTTCGGCGATATCGAGGACCCGTTCCAGATAACGGGCAAGCTGTTCGTCTGAAATCAACTGCCCCGCGATGCGGATACGCTCATTGAAGCGCACCAGATGGGGGGAGGTGAAGACATGGACGCTTTTCCCGTCCGCCTCGATCGCTGCGCGCAGGAAGGCGCAGGTCGATCCCTTGCCATTGGTGCCGGCGACATGAAAAACGGGGGGCAGCGACCGATGCGGATTGCCCAGCCGCTCCAGCAACTGGGTGATGCGTTCCAGACCCAGCACATCCGCGCCGGGGGATAGCGACCAGAGCCGGTCCAGTTGCGCCTGCACTTGTGCATCGTCCGAAACGGCGTGGTCGGCCATCTGCCTCAATCCCCCTGCGATATTTTTATATCGTCATTGCGAGCGAAGCGAAGCAATCCAATTGGCGCACCGTTGGATTGCTTCGCTTCGCTCGCAATGATTAACTAGTCCTTCAGGCTGCCGCGCGCGGGCTGAGATAGCCGATCACGCGGGCCAGCGCATCACGCAATTCGCTGCGATGCACGACCATGTCGATCATGCCATGGTCCAGCAGATATTCGGCGCGCTGGAATCCTTCGGGCAGCTTTTCGCGGATCGTGCTTTCGATCACGCGCTGGCCGGCGAAGCCGATCAGGGCATTGGGTTCCGAAATCTGGATGTCGCCCAGCATGGCATAGCTGGCGGTGACGCCGCCTGTGGTCGGATCGGTCAGCACGACGATATAGGGCAGGCCGGCCGCGTGCAGCTTCTGGATCGCCACGGTCGCGCGCGGCATCTGCATCAGGGACAATATGCCTTCCTGCATGCGCGCGCCACCGGCGGCGGTGAAGATGACATAAGGGCATTTATGGGCGATCGCGTCGTTGACGCCCTGGATGAAGGCCGCGCCCACGCCCATGCCCATGGAGCCGCCCATGAAGGCGAAATTCTGCACGCCCATGACCAGCGGTACGTCGTCGATCGCGCCGCGCGCGTTGATCAGCGCGTCCTGATCCCCGGTCGCGGCGCGGGCGGCCTTGATCCGATCGGGATAGCGCTTGGAATCGCGAAACTTGAGCGGATCTTCCGGCACATGCGGCGTCGGCAGCAGGATGAAACCGGCATCGAGGATCTGCTCGAACCGTTCCGACGGACCGATGCGGCCATGATGGTCGCAGCGCGGACAGACGGAGAGATTCTCTTCCCACTCCTTGATGAAGATCATCTCCTTGCAGGAGGGGCATTTGTGCCACAGCGTTTCGGCGGTGGTTTCCTTCTTGGTGAAGGGCAAAGCGTTACGAACGCGGTTGATCCAGCTCATGCGGCGGTCTCCCGAATAGAAAGGGCGTCGCGCAATTTGGCGACGAAATCCTGGACGAAGGGTGCGGCGGCGTCGCCATGCGACCCGATGATATCGACGATGGCGGAGCCGACGACCACGCCATCGGCAATACGACCGATGGCGGCGGCCTGTTCCGGCCCGCGCACGCCAAAGCCGACGGCGACCGGCAGGTCGGTGGCGGCCTTCAACTTGGCGACGGCGATTTCGATCGACGCCTGGGCCGCCGACTGCTTGCCGGTGACGCCTGCGACGGACACATAATAAAGGAAGCCGCTGGCACCGTTCAGCACGGCCGGCAGGCGCGCCGCGTCGCTGGTCGGCGTGGCGAGACGAACGAGGTGGACGCCGGCCGCGCGAAGGGCAGGGCCGATTTCGGCATCTTCCTCCGGCGGAATGTCGACGCAGATGACGCCATCGACGCCGGCCGCCTTGCACTGGTCGGCGAACCAGTCGGCGCCGCGGATCAACATCGGATTGGCATAGCCCATCAGGACGATCGGCGTGTCGGCGTGGCGGGCGCGGAAATCGGCGGCGAGGGCGAAGATATCCTTCGTCTTCGTGCCGGAACCCAGGCTGCGCAGGTTCGCCAGTTCGATCGCCGGGCCGTCGGCCATCGGATCGGTGAAGGGCATGCCCAGTTCGATGATATCCGCGCCGCCCGCGACCAATGCGTCGAGAATGGCGGGCGTCGATGCGACGTCAGGGTCGCCGGCAGTCACGAAGGTGATGAGCGCAGCACGGCCCTGCGCCTTGCAGGCGGCGAAGCGGGCGGAGAGACGGTCGGTCATGCTCACATCTCCACTCCCAGGGCGTCGGCGACGGTGAAGATATCCTTGTCCCCCCGGCCCGACAGATTGACCACGATGATCTGATCCGCGTCCAGCGTGGGGGCGACCTGCTCGGCGGCGGCGACGGCATGGGCGGATTCGAGCGCGGGGATGATGCCTTCCAGACGGGAGAGAGTCTGGAAGCTTTCCAGCGCCTCGTCATCCTTGATCGGCATATATTTCACCCGGCCGATTTCGTGCAGCCAGCTATGTTCCGGGCCGATGCCGGGATAGTCGAGGCCGGCCGAAATGCTGTGCGCTTCGGTGATCTGGCCGTCCTCGTCCTGAAGCAGGTACGTGCGGTTGCCGTGCAGGATGCCCGACTTGCCACCGGCGAGCGAGGCGGCATGCTTCTTGTCCAGCCCTTCGCCGGCCGCTTCCACGCCGATCATCGCAACGTCCGGATCGTCCAGGAAGGGATGGAACAGGCCGATGGCGTTGGAGCCGCCGCCGACCGGAGCGATCAGCAGGTCGGGCAGGCGGCCTTCGGCCTCCATGATCTGCGCGCGGGTTTCCTTGCCGATGATCGACTGGAAATCGCGGACCAGTTCAGGATAGGGGTGCGGCCCCGCAGCGGTGCCGATGATGTAGAAGGTGTCATGCACGTTCGACACCCAGTAACGCAGCGCGTCGTTCATCGAATCTTTGAGCGTCGAAGACCCCGAATGAACCGGGATGACCTCTGCGCCCAGCAGCTTCATGCGAAAGACGTTGGGCTTCTGCCGCTCGACATCCTTCGCGCCCATGAAGATCTTGCATTCCATGCCGAACAGGGCGGCGACGGTCGCGGTCGCAACGCCATGCTGGCCCGCGCCGGTTTCGGCGATGACCTTCTTCTTGCCCATGCGGCGGGCGAGCAGCGCCTGGCCGATGCAATTGTTGATCTTGTGCGCGCCGGTGTGGTTCAGCTCTTCGCGTTTGAGGTAGATTTTGGCGCCCTTGCCAGCAGGCGCTTTGGCGCGCAGCGCTTCGGTCAGCCGTTCCGCGTAATAAAGCGGGTTGGGGCGGCCTACATAGGAGCGCAGCAGTTCGGCAAATTCGGCGTCGAACGCCGGATCGGCCTTCGCCTCCTTATAGACCTTCTCCAGCTCCAGGATCAGCGGCATCAACGTTTCGGCGACATAGCGGCCACCAAAAGCGCCGAAATGGCCGTTGGCATCGGGCTGGCTGCGCAGGCTGTTGGGCAGGGTTACGGTATCGGTCATGACTATCTTTCCAAGGACAATATGGGGCGTTCGCTTTCGGTTTGGGAAGCGATCAGCGCCATCGTCCTTCGATGCGCATGGCAGGGATGTTCAGCATCAACATGGCTGAACCGCTTTGCAGAAGGCCATGATCTTGTCCACACTCTTGATGCCCGGCGCGCTTTCCACGCCCGACGAAACATCGACCAGAGGCGCGCCGCTGATACGAATGGCCTCGGCCACATTGTCGATGCCAAGGCCGCCGGACAGGCCCCATGGGGCGGCGATCGGCGCACCCTGCAACAAGGTCCAGTCGAAGCGCAGGCCCATGCCGCCGGGCAGTGCCGCGCCATCAGGGGTCTTGGCGTCGAACAGCAGCAGGTCGGCGGCACCGCCATAGGCATTGGCCGCGTCGATATCGGCGCGGGTCTTGACCGAAATCGCCTTCCACACCGGCAGGCCGAAGCGCGAACGGATCGCGGCTGCGCGTTCGGGCGTTTCCTTGCCATGCAACTGGAAGGCGCTGAGCGCGCCGGTGGCGACCAGTTCGGCCAGTATCTCGTCGGTCGGATCGACCACGACGGCGATGCGCTGGACATGCACGGGGATGGCGGCGGACAGTGCGCGGATCTGATCCGGCGCGACATGGCGCGGGCTTTTGGCGAAATGGACGAAGCCGACATGGCTCGCCCCGGCCTGTATGGCGGCGCCGACGGTTTCGGGCGTCGACAGACCACAAATCTTGATCGCGAGTCGGGACATGGGGAGCCTTTAAACCGTCAGGGCAGGGAAGTCACATGCCGCTCAAAGGCGGCTGGCCCGGCTGGGTAAGGTCCATGTCGTGCAGGGCGAGCCACTGGTCGGCATGGGTGATGCAGGCCTCCCCCAGGAAGCGGTCGAGCGTGGCGACGATGTCCGCGTCGCTCATCGTCGCGGGATCGAGCGGGGGGTGCCAGTGGAGCGCGAAATGCGGGCCATTGGTACGGACGAGATAGAAGGGCAGGAATTTGGCGCCGACTTTCCGGGCGAGCCGCAGGGCGATGGACAGATTGCCCGACGGTTCGATCGGGCGGCCGAAGGTCGGGAACCAGACCTGCCGGTCGCGCCGCTCGTCCGCCAATATATAGAGGGTGGCGCGATCCTTCTGCGTCAGATGCTTGAGTACGCCGCGCGCCGCGCCTTCGCCGCCGATCGCTTCGCCCATGTAGCTGGACCGGGCTTTCTTGAGCTGAGCCGCGATCTTGGGGTCGTCGGGGGCTTCATAGACGCCAAGGCCGGGCCGGTCAGTCGACCATTTGATATGGGCGGCGAGCAGATCCCAATTGCCCAAGTGCGCGGTGAAGGCGACCATCGGGCCGGGACCATCCAGAACGGCCTGATAGGCGGCCTTGTCCACCACCGTCACATGGGCGTCGTTCACCAGCCGGTCGATATTGGCCAGTTCCGCCATGGTGCGGCCGATATTGACCCAGCGGCGGGTCAATATTGCCTCTCGCTCCGCTTCCGGCAGGTCGGGGCGCAGAATGGTGAGGTTGGCGCGGGCGCGGGCGTCGCGCAGCTTCATGTTTCGGCGCGCGATGGTGGCGGAGAGCCATCCGCCGAGCCAGCTTGCGGTCGGTGCAGGCAGGCGGCGCATCAGGAAGAAGAGAAAGGGGTTGGAGAGCATCGTCCAAGCGTCATACAGCAGCAGATGCAGCGGTAAAGGGGCACAGGCGACAGTGATGTTTTGGGTTTGGATCGGCCTTCAGGCGCTGACCGTGCTGGGCGTCGTCAATTATTGGCGCAACCTGCCGACCGACCGCAGGCAGGAGGCCCCCGCCGGCGCGGTCGTAATCCTGAGCGTCCGCGACGATTGGGATGGCGGGCCGGACCTGATCGCCCGATTGAAGGCGCAGGAGGCCCCGTTTCGCCTGCTGATCGCGACATCGGGACAATGTCCGGCGGCGGATGCTCTGGCGGCGCGGGAAGGCGATTGGGTGCAGGTCGTTGCGGCGGGCACAGCCAGCGATGAGGGGCAAAAGATCCACAAGCTGCGTGCGGCTTTGCGGGCGTTGCGGCCGGGCGACACATGGCTGGTTTTCATCGACGCCGACATAGTGCCGCCGAAGCGGCTGGTCGGTCGGCTGCTCTTTCCGCTGGTGCGGGGCAAGGCGGATATCGCCACGGGTTATCGCATGCTGCTGCCGGCGGGGGGCGGCATTACGGGGTTGGTCGGCGCGGTGGAGATGCAACTGGCGACCCTGCCGCGATCGGCCAATGCGACCATGCCCTGGGGCGGCGCTATGGCGTTGTCGCGGGCAGTGGCCGAGCGGTTGGACCTGGACGGGGCGTTGGCGGGGCGGTTGTCCGACGACATGGCGATCGGCCTGGCCGGATGGCGGGCCAAGCTGCGGTTGCGGCCGGTGCGCGACCTACTCGTGGCCAGTCCGCTGGATGGGGATATGGCGTCGCTCTGGACCTTTGGCGTGCGGCAATATCGGCATATCGTCACCAACAGTCGGGGCATGTGGATGGTCGCGATGCTGGGCGTGGCGCTCCAGTCGAGCGGCTGGCTCTGGGCGATCGGCTGGGGCGGGTGGAGCGCCGTCGCGATCGGTTATGGCGCGGCCTGGAGCCGGGCGCTGGTGCGGCATCGGATCGCGCGATCGGTGCTGGAACCGGCGCAGGTGCGATGCGTCATGCGGTCGCTGCGTTGGGATATGGTCGCGCCGTTCGTGGTGAGTTGGGCGCATTTGGCGGGGCAGGTGCAGGCCGCTACGTCCAACCGCATCCGCTGGGGCGGCTGGGATTATCGGGTCAAGCGGGGCAAAGTGGTGGATATGGTGCGCAGCGCTTAACTTCGCACATTTCCCGCTCATGTTGAAATTTCGGTGCGGGGATAGGCGACTTTATGTCGCCGGCGCCTGCTTTTGTGTGCGTCCTTATCGGTAAGGTACGGCGCGTTCCCCGGCGAAGGCCGGGGTCCAGTTGCACGCTCTGAACTGGACCCCGGCCTTCGCCGGGGAACGTGGATAATCCGGGGAACGTGGATAATATATCATCAGCTGGCTCGGTAGGACAGCAGAGCCGAGAGGGCAGGTTTTAGAACCCGGCCGGGAATAGATGTGCGCCATCATCGCCGATGCGCAGCACGACCTTGCCGGCGACTGCGCTGATCGGCAGGTCGCCATAGAGGTGGGGGAAGAGCGCGCCGCCGCGCGACACTTCCCATTTTATCGCCTCGCCGAAGGGGGCGAGGTCGATCATCAGCATGACCAGCCGATCCTGACCCGCGAAATGCTTGGCGACCGTTTCGGCCGCCTGAGCGCGGGTAGACATATGGATATAACCGTCGGCGAGGTCGATCGGTGCGCCCTTGAACACACCATCGGCCTTGAACTGGTTATATTGATCGGCCGTCAGCACCTTGTAGGCGAAGAGGTCGCTCACGCTTCCCCCATGCCCGAACCTGCTTCCGAACCTGCTTCAGGGGCTTCGACTTCTTCTGCTTCCTCGATCTTCGCGGCGCTGACGACATGCTCATTGTCGGCGACGTTGAACAGGCGGACGCCGGCCGAATTGCGGCTGATGACGCGCAGGCTGTCGAGGCCCATGCGGATCAGTTTCGCCTGATCGGTGACGAGCATCAGCTGGTTCGCCTGCGTGGCGGAGAAGCTGGCGACGACACGGCCGTTGCGGGCGATATTGTCGATATTGGTGATGCCCTGACCACCACGGCCGGTGCGGCGATAGTCATAGGCCGACGACAATTTGCCATAGCCATTGGTGCAGACGGTCAGGATGAACTGTTCCGCCGCCGCAAATTGTGCGGCGCGCTCGGCTGGCAGGGTCGATTCGGCGTCATTATCCTTCCACGGCGCGGCGCGCAGATAGGCGTCGCGTTCGTCCGGTGTCGCGTCGAAGCCCTTGAGGATCGACAGCGAGATCACCTCGTCATCGGCCTTGAGCGTCATGCCGCGCACGCCGGTCGAGGTGCGGCTCTGGAATTCACGCACGTCGGTGGCGGCAAAGCGGATTGCCTTGCCCTGACGGGTGGCGAGCAGGACGTCGTCCTCTTCGGTCAGCAGGGCGACGCCGATCAGGCGATCGTCGCTACCTTCGTCGAAGCGCATCGCCAGTTTCCCGTTGCTGGGAATATTGGCGAAGGCGTCCATGCTGTTGCGGCGCACGGTGCCGTTCGCGGTCGCGAACATGACGTGCAATTCCTTCCAGCTGTCCTCATCTTCGGGCAGCGGCAGGACGGTGCGGATGGTTTCGCCCGGACCTAGTGGCAGCAGGTTGACCATGGGACGGCCACGGGTGGCCGGGCCACCTTCGGGCAGGCGCCACACCTTCATGCGGTAGACCTTGCCGGCGGTCGAGAAGAACAGCACCGGTGTATGGGTCGACGTCACGAACATTTCGGTGACGGCGTCTTCATCCTTGGTCGCCATGCCCGAACGACCCTTGCCGCCGCGCGCCTGGGCGCGAAAGCTTTCGAGCGGGGTGCGCTTGATATAGCCCTGCACGGTGACGGTGACGACCATCTCCTCGCGCTCGATCAGGTCTTCGTCCTCGATGCCGTCGGCGGCAGCGGTGATTTCCGACAGGCGCGGGGTCGCAAATTCGCGTTCGACCGCTTCCAGTTCCTCGCGCATCACCGCGTAGAGCTTCACCCGGTCGCCCAGGATAGCGAGATATTCGGCGATGGCTTCGGCCAGTTCGGCCAGTTCCTTGCCGATTTCATCGCGGCCCAGCGCCGTCAGGCGATGCAGGCGCAGGTCGAGGATGGCGCGGACCTGAATGTCCGACAGCTTGTAGACGTCGCCATGGACGTCCGTCTCGATCGCTTCGACCAGGCGCAGATAGGGCGCGATCTCACCGATCGGCCATTCGCGCGCCAGCAGCTTTTCGCGGGCTTCGGCCGGGCTGGTCGAGCCACGGATGATCTTGACCATTTCGTCGAGGTTGCTGACCGCGACGACAAGGCCGAGCAAGATATGCGCCCGGTCGCGCGCCTTGTTCAGTTCGAACTTGGTGCGGCGGGTGATGACCTCTTCGCGGAACTTGACGAAGGCCTCGATAATCTCGCGCAGGCCCAGCAATTCCGGGCGGCCGCCGCGGATCGCGAGCATGTTGGCCGGGAAGCTCGACTGCGCCGGGGTGTTGCGCCACAGCTGGTTCAGCACGACGTCCGGCGTGGCGTCGCGCTTCAGGTCCATGACGATGCGCACGCCTTCGCGGCTCGATTCGTCGCGAATGTCGCTGATGCCCTCGATCCGCTTGTCCTTGGCGGCTTCGGCGATCTTTTCGACGAGGCCGTTCTTGCCGACCTGATAGGGGATCGCGGTCAGGACGATCGACTGGCGATCGCCGCGTCCTTCCTCCACCACATGGCGTGAGCGCATCATGATGGAACCGCGGCCGGTGTGATAGGCGCTGCGCGCGCCCGACTGGCCCAGGATCAGCGGGGCAGTCGGGAAATCGGGGCCGGGGACGATCTGGATCAGTTCGTCGGTCGTGATGTCGGGATTGTCGATATAGGCCAGGCAGGCGCGCAGCACTTCGCCGAGGTTATGCGGCGGGATATTGGTCGCCATGCCGACCGCGATGCCGCCCGCGCCATTGACCAGCAGGTTGGGGAAGCGCGCGGGCAAAACCTGCGGCTCGCTTTCGGAGGCATCATAGTTGGGCGTGAAATCGACGGTGTCCTTGTCGAGATCGTCCAGCAGTGCGGTCGCGACCTTCGCCAGGCGCGCTTCGGTATAGCGCATGGCGGCTGGCGGATCGGGGTCCATCGATCCGAAATTGCCCTGACCGTCGATCAGCGGCACGCGCATCGACCAATCCTGGGTCATGCGGGCCAACGCATCGTAGATCGAGCTGTCGCCATGGGGGTGATATTTACCCATGACTTCACCGACCAGACGGGCGGACTTGCGATAGGGGCGGTTGTAGACGAAGCCCGATTCCTGGGCGGAGAAGAGAATGCGGCGATGGACCGGCTTCAACCCGTCGCGCACGTCCGGCAGGGCGCGGGCGACGATGACGGACATGGCGTAATCGAGATAGCTGGCCTTCATCTCGTCGACGATGGAGATGGGGCTGATGTCCGAAGGGTCGGCGAGGACAGTCTCGTCGGTCAATGCGATTCTCTTTTTCAGGAAGGATTCTGTTGCCCGATCCCTAGCCGAGCGAAACAAATCTGTCACCCCTCGCGCAGGATCGCGCGCCCGCATGTGCATGCAGGGCGCCATGATGTGCCGATATGATCGCAAGTGGAACGAAAAGGGCGCATAACTGTTGCAAAACTGGACGATATAGGCTTGTTCAATGCCCATTCACGCGCCGCCCCCTAATCGGCGCTTAACCCGCGAAAAGTCGCCTGTTGTCCCCCATCAGGCGCGCAGAGGAGATGAGGATCATGCGTTTTGTTACCCCGGTGGCGCTCGCGCTGGCTTTGGCGCTGACGAGCGGTGCCGTTTCGGCGCCTGCCTTTGCCGCGAAGAAGGAAGAGAAGAAGGCCGGGCCGAAGCTCAACGTTTCGCCCGACGTCATCAAGGCGCTGCAGACCGCGCAGAAGGCTGCCGAAGCGCAGGATTTCGCCGGCGCCAAGGCGGCGCTGGCCGAAGCGGACAGCAAGGCAACGTCGAATGACGACAAATATCAGATCGGCGCGATCAAGCTGAATACGTCGATCACGTCAAAGGATTCGGCGCTGCAAGGCGAAGCGCTGACCCAGATGCTGGACAGCGGCCTGACCCCGCCCGAACAGGCCGGTCAGTTCAACGCGATCGCGGCCGACCAGGCGATGGCCGCGAAAAATTACGACCTGGCCATTCAGCGCGGCGAAGCGGCGCTGGCCGCCGGTTACAAGGCCGAAGCGGTGCAGCCGACGCTGGCCCAGGCCTATTTCGGCAAGGCCGGCACCGGTAACGGTTCGGTCGAGCCGGCGCGTGGCTTCAACCAGAAGGGCCTTGCCGCGCTGAAGGCTGCTGCCGTGGCGTCCAAGGCTGCTGGTCAGCCGGTGCCGGCACAATGGTATCAGATCGGCGTCAGCCGTGCCGAAGCGGCCAAGCTGCCGGACGTCACCGAATGGGCGACCCTGGCCTATCAGGCGGAACCCAGCGGCCAGAATCTGCGCACGCTCGTGCGCCTGTTCCAGCGCGCCAACCCCAATATCTCCAACCGCGAAAATCTGGACGTGCTGCGCGTGCTTGGCGCGTCGGACGGTCTGGTGATCGCGGCCGACTATACCGAATATGCCGAAATGGCGTCGAAGACCGGTATCTACGGCGAAGTGAAGTCGGTGATCGACAAGGGCCGGTCGAAGGGCGTGCTGAACGCCAGCTCCGCCAGCGACATCTACCAGGCCGCCGCGTCGAAGATCGCAGGCGACAAGAGCTCGCTGGGTTCGGCGGAAGCCGATTCGCAGAAGGGCGCCAACGGCAAGATCGCCGCGGCAACCGCCGACGCCTATCTGGGCTATGGTGACTATGCCAAGGCGGTGAAGCTGTTCGAACTGGCCAAGCAGAAGGGCGGCGTCGATGCCGACGAGGTCAATACCCGCCTTGGCATCGCCAAGACGCTGAGCGGCGACAATGCCGGCGCCAAGGCTTCGTTCGAAGCGGTGCAGGCCGGGTCGCGCAAGCAGGTCGCCAATTTGTGGCTGGCCTATCTGAGCACCAAGGGCGCCTGATATTTCTTAGCGGAGGCGCCATGGCCCTTTGGAGCCATGGCGCCTCCGCTTTCCTGTTTCGACACTGATATATTATTTGGGGGAGGCCGGGTCGGCCATGCGTAACGATATCCTTATTTCCCGCCTGCCGATGGCGGCGCTGATGGCTGCGACCCTGATGGTCGCGACCCCCGCCATGGCGAAGAAGCAGCCGGTGGTGAGCGGTCCGCCGATTACCATGTCCGACGCTTTCCGTACCAATGTGCAGGCGGCCGAGGCCGCGCTCAAGGCGCGGGACGTGGCGACCGCCGGCACGCGGATTTCCGCACTCAGCCCGACCAATGATTTCGAATCCTATGTTGCGGCCGGTTTGCGTTTCCAGCTGGCGGCACAGCGTAACGACGTGCAGGCGAAGCGCATCGCGCTGACCGACATGTTCAAGACGACGTCGGTGCCACACACCGACGCCCCCCGGTTGCGCTATGTCGCGGGCTATCTGTCCTACATGGTCGGCAATTATGACGATGCGACCGCGCAGCTCGATTATGCCAAGACGCTGGGTTATGACGGCGTCGATGCGACCATGTTGCGCGCCGACATCGCCCTGCGCCGTAACAAGCCCAAGGAAGCGCGCCCCTTCGTGCAGGCGGCGATCGCCCAGCAGAAGGCGAGCGGGCAGGCCGTGCCGCTGGCGTGGATCGATCGCGCCATCTCCATGGCCTATCAGGCGGGCGACTGGACCGAGGTTGGGCAGCTTTATCGCGATCGATTGAACCAGCAGGACGGCAATCAGCAATGGCGCTCCGCACTGGTCAATTATCAGGCGGCGGCCGAACTGGAGCCGCAATTGCAGCTGGACCTCTACCGCTTGCAGGCGGCCAATGGCGCGATGGCGAGTGAGCGCGATTACCAGAATTATGCGCAGGCAGCCGAGAAGTCAGGCTATTATGCCGAGGCCAAGGCGATCATCGAGGCCGGGCGCAGCGCCGGCAAGCTGACGCCGACGCAGAGCGTGACCAGCCAGTTGCTCAAGAGCGTGACGCCCAAGGCGGTGAAGGAAATAGGCGCCCTGCCTGCGCAAGCGAAGAAGGCGGCGACATCCAGCAATGGCAAGGACGCGCTGGCAGTAGCGGACAGCTATTTCTCGCTTAGCCAGTTCCCGCAGGCGGTCGAACAATATCGGCTGGCGCTGAGCAAGGGCGGCGTCGATGCCGGCCGCACCAATGCCCGTCTGGGCGTGGCGCTGGCGCGGTCGGGCGACCTGGCCAATGCGCAAACGACATTGGCGCAGGTGACCGGCAACTGGACCGCGATTGCGGGCTTCTGGACGCTGTGGGCCGAGCATCAGAACCGCAAGGCGGGCTGACGGGCGGACTGGTCAGGTTCGTTTGGATTTCGGCGGCGTTGCCTTGATCCGTTCGCTTCGAGCTTCTCGTTTCTCGGCTAGGCTTGAAACGAACGGAGAATGGTGGTCGGTCCGACCGTCTGTTCAGACGGGCAGGGGAACGCCGGGCAGGTTCTTGGACGTGCGGATGGTCAGCGACGTCTTGACGCTGACCACATTGGGCGCAGGCGTCAGTTTCGACGTTAGAAATTGCTGGAAGCTTTGCAGGTCCGGCGCGACCACCTTCAGGATGAAGTCGATTTCGCCGTTCAGCATGTGACATTCGCGCACTTCGGGCAGCGATGCGACATGGTCCTGAAAGGCTTTCAGATCGGCTTCCGCCTGGCTTTTCAGGCTGACCATGGCGAAGACGGTGATCGTGTAGCCCAGCATCGCCGGGTCGACGACGGCATGATAGGATTTGATCGCACCGGCTTCCTCCAGCGCGCGGACGCGGCGCAGGCAGGGCGGTGCAGTCAGGCCGACCTTGCGGGCCAATTCCACATTGGTCATCCTGCCATCCTGTTGCAGTTCGCCCAGGATCTGCATGTCGATGTCGTCGATATTGGGGCCGGCCATTATTTCGCTTATTTCCTGTCCTGTTTATGCACCCCATCATAATAATGTTTCAGAGCAATGCAATTGTCCCACTATGCGACGATCGCTTTCGTTCGCGGGATGGGGGCCTTTTCCTTTTTCGCCTAAGCGCCTATCGGTGGTGGGCGTAGCGTCGGCGCAAGGCGCGCTGCCAGCTTGTAACCCGTTTGATTTTGGGGAATTTCGTGCGTTTCAACGATCTCTTGCAGACAGTTCTGGCAGCGGACGACCGCGGCGGGCTGGGCGCGGTGACGTTGTGGCGCCAATGCGTCGATCTGTTGGCGCAGCGCGACCGGGCCGACCGGGTGCTGATGGACGCGGCGGAACGGGACGCTTTGCTGGACCGGCTGACCGCCTTGCGGCCGCAACTGACTGAAACGCAACGAATCGCCACGGTCGTGGAATTGGGCGGCCGGTTGCGTTCGCCCAGCCTGATGGCCTTCTTCGCCAATGACCGGCCGTCGATCGCGGCTGCTGCCGCTGCGCGTGCGCAATTGCCAGATACGGCCTGGGTCGACCTGCTGTCGCATCTGACGCCGACGGCGCGGGGCGTGCTGCGGGGGCGGCGCGATATCGGGGCGGCTACGCGGCAGGGGTTGGAAGCATTTGGCGCGCATGATCTGGTGCTGTCCACCGAGCGGCGCGACATGGTCGGCGATCCGGACATGATCCTGAGCGCCGAGATGGAGGCGGGTCTGCAGCCAGTGCCTGGGCCAGCGCCATTTGATCCACCGGTACCTGCGGCCGCTTCCAACGTCACGCCGCTGCGTGCCCAGTTGGGGGAAGAGGGGCAGATCCGCAATCTGGTCGATCGGATCGCCCGATTCACCAGCAATCGCAAGACGCCCGAAGCCGCCAATTCCGACATAAGCGCCACCTCGTCGCCGCGCCATTTCGCGTTCGAGACGGACGCCGAAGGGGTGATCCTGTGGATCGACCAAGGGCCGCGTGCGGCGCTGATCGGGCTGGATCTGGGCGATGTCGCGCTGGAGGGGGATAGCGGCCCCGACGCGCATGTCGCCGGCGCCTTCGCACGGCGCAGCGCTTTTCAGAATGGCCGATTCACTATCGTCGGCGGCGCTATGTCGGGCGAATGGCGCCTATCGGCCACGCCCTTCTTCGATAACCGTTCCGGCCGCTTCCAGGGCTATCGGGGGCAGGCGCGCCGTCCCTTCCTGCATGAGGTGGCGAGCGAGCCACGGCCCGCCGCCATGGCGATCGCCGGCCTGTCGGCGGATTCGCTGCGGCAGTTGGTGCATGAACTGCGCACGCCGCTAAACGCGATCCTGGGCTTTGCCGAGATTATCGAGCAGGAATTGTTCGGCGCGGCCGGCGTCGCCTATCGCGACATGGCCGGCAAGATTGCAGTCGATGCCCGGCATCTGCTGGCGGCATTCGACGATCTGGATCTGGCCGCCCGCGTGTCGCGCGGCGACGGGGCGACCATGCCGCAACTGATCGATCCCGCATTGCTGGTCACGCAGGTCGCGACCCGTTTCCGCGATCAGGGCGCGCCGGAAATCGACATCGCCATCGCGCCCGGCCTGCCGCAGGTGCGGATCGATCCGGTGCAGGGTGAGCGTATGGTGCAGCATCTGCTGCGAACCGTCCTGTCCGTGACGCCGCAGGCCGAGACGGTCACTGGCGCCTGCTGGTTCCAGCCCGATGGCGGGGCAGGGCGGGTGGCCTTCGCCATTGACCGGCCGACCACGCTGGTCGGGATGGAGGAAACGCAACTGCTCGATCCGGGCTATGACGGCACGGGAGACTGGGTTGACGGGCCGCTGCTGGGGCTTGGCTTTTCGCTGCGCCTCATTCGCGGGCTGGCGGCGACCAGCGGCGGGGGACTTGCGATCGAACCGGGGCGCCTGCTGCTCACCATTCCTGCCGTTGCGGCGGCGAGCGGGATGGCCGACCACGGTTGATCGGGAAACCCTATCGCAACCATTGGACGATAGGGATGTGGCATGACTGTTCCCCATCATGATGGCAATCTGCTCCAGCCACCGCTGGCGCAGGATATGATCGCCCTCGATCCGGCTTTCGGCACACGCTTCATGCTGTTCGTCGATACCGAGGAGGAGTTTGACTGGGATGCGCCGTTCAGCCGGGCGGGGCACGGCGTGACCGCGCTGGCCGGCATGGCGCGCGGCCAGGCCTATTTCGCCGCCGCCGGGGTCAGGCCTATCTATGTCACCGATTATCCGGTGATCGACGATGATGCCGCCGCCGCGATGATGGCGCAATGGGCCAGCGACGGCGCGGCCGATATCGGCGCGCACCTCCACCCCTGGGTCAACCCCCCGCATGTGGAGGCGGTCAATGCCGCCAACAGCTATGTCGGTTTTCTGCCCGAGGCGGTGGAGCGTGCCAAGCTGGAGGCGCTGTGCGTGCGTATCGAACAGCGGTTCGGTCGTCGCCCGATCGCCTATCGCGCGGGTCGCTACGGCGTCGGTCCCAACAGCGCGCGCCTGCTGGAGGAAGCGGGGTTTCGGCTGGACAGTTCGGTCCGCAGCCGCTTCGACTATAGCCATCAGCATGGCCCGAATTTTCATGGCCTGCCGCAATTGCCCTATTGGGCGGGGCCGGGCCGATCGCTGATCGAATTGCCGCTTTCGACCGCCTTTGCCGGCCTGCTGCGTGGCGGCGGTGAGCGGCTTTATCGCGCGGCGCAGGCGATGGGGCCGCTGGCGGGGGCATTGTCGCGCGCGCGAATGCTGAGCCGCATCCCGCTGACGCCCGAAGGCGTGCCGCTTCATGAGGCGATCGCCGCGATCGATGCCTTGATCGAGGAGGGCGTGCCGGTCCTCAACTTCAGTTTCCATTCGCCGACGCTGGAGCCGGGGCACACCCCTTATGTCCGTAACGAAGGCGACCGGACGGCCTTTTATGCTTGGTGGGATGGGGTGTTGGCACATCTGGCGCGTCGGGGCGTGGCCGCCGCGACGCTGGATCAATTCATTGCCGCGGTTCCCATGCACGCACGGGCTTGCCAAGCGGCTTAATGCTGCCTATCGGCAGCGCAAGTGGGGCCTGTAGCTCAATTGGTTAGAGCTGTCCGCTCATAACGGATAGGTTGCGGGTTCAAGTCCTGCCGGGCCCACCAAATATACTTTTCAAGACAGCTCAAATAAAGTAAAATATCCTTGTTAGACAGGGGTTTATTGGGTGTCTTTCAGATCAGAACGGGTCATTTCAGACCAGTATAGTTCAGTGATTCTGTGGGCATATTTGCGGGCATGGCGGGCCGATTTGAGGGCATAATCTCATGTCGCTTACCATCATCGAAATTAAAAATGCCAAGCCTCAAGCAACCGACTATCGGCTTGCTGATTCTCAAGGCCTGTTTCTCCACGTCACTCCAGCCGGAGGAAAAGTCTGGCGATACAGATATAGAGTAGGGCCAAGGGAGAAGACGCTCACCCTTGGCAAATATCCTGAGCTGGGCCTCGTTGCCGCGCGGGAGGCGCACCGTGAGGCGCGCAAGCTCGTCCTGGAAGGCAAAGATCCAGCGCTGGAGAAGCAGAAAGCCAAAGTCTCGCGCATCGAGGCTGCCACAATGACATTCAAGAAAGTGGCGGAGGAGTGGCTCGCTGACCAGGAGCCGATATGGTCGCTCTCAAATGCAAAGCGCGTTCGCAACAGGTTTGAACGTGATCTGTATCCGCAGTTCGGCAATCTCCCGATCGGCCAGATCGAAAGCACGGCCATTTTGCGGACGCTGCGGAAGATCGAGGGGAGGGGATCGATCGAGACCGCCAAGCGTGTTCGCGGCTACATCAAGAGCGTTTTCAAAAGAGCAAAGGGAGAGCGACTTGTCGATCAAGCAATCATGCTCGAAATCGACGAGATAAGGGATTCGCTCAAGCCTGCGCGTCGGGGATCGAAACAGCCCGCCCTTATCGAAGTCGGTGAACTGCTCGAATTTCAGAATGTCGTAGATCGTTCCACCTCAAGTCTGGTCGTCAAGCTGGCCTCCCGGCTTCTGGCCCTGACCCTCGTAAGGATAGGCGTGCTGCGTACCGCGCTCTGGAGCGAGTTCGAAGGCATAGACTGGGATAAGCCCGACTCTATCCCGAACGCACCTATCTGGCGTATCCCCTCGAGTCGTATGAAGCTGGATGTCGAGGATAAAGGCAATGCTGCCTTTGGCCATGACGTGCCGCTGCCGCATCAGGCGGTCGAGGTTCTCCGAGCACTCTATCCGCTTACGGGCCGGTTCGAACTGCTGTTTCCGAGCACCAAATCATGGCGCGAGCCTATATCCGATGCGGCCTTGAGTAGCGTTTACAAGCGTATGGGCGGCGGCCGCTACAAGAACGTGATGGTGCCTCATGGTTGGAGATCGTCATTCTCGACCATCATGAACGAACGGGCAGCCGAGCTCGAACGGGACGGTGACCGGATGGTGATCGACATGGTTCTCGCACATGTGCCGCCCGGCGTTTCGGCCTCGGAATGGTCCTACAATCGATCCCGATACCGCAAACCCCGGGGGGCACTCATTCAGATATGGGCGGATTTGACGACGCGCGGCCTTCTCCCGGCTGATGAGTTGGTCACCCGCTATCTGAGCGGTAGCCTCGCGGATCGGCAATGAACTCGTCGATGTCGCTCTCGTACCAGCCTACTGCCCGTAGACCAATTTGAAGCCGGCGCGGAAAGCATCCAGCCATTTCGAGTCGATAGATTGCGGACACGGACATCCCGGTCTTTGCCGATACCTCCGGTTTTCTAAGGAGGCGATCGGTTCTGCGATCCTTCCTGGCTCTGGCTTGGGTATCAGCCAAACCAGAGAGAGGGGGCTGATTTTCGAACGAATCTGATTTCATGGCCAACCTTCATTCAGAAGGTCTGCCCGCCGATCGGAACTATGCCGCAACAGCGTCCGATCGGCAATGGCACCCGCGACATCCTCGACTTCTGATATGTCCATGTCCGGACCATTGAACATCGAAAGCTATGACGGCTCATACGTGCCCGATCTCATGCTATCGACAGTGGCGAACCGGTAGGTCACTCCCGGTTATCGAACAAACACAAGAGCCATCCCCAGTCTAAAAAATAACTGTCCGCTAAGCATCAATGTATCGAGACGGTCGATAAGGCGTGAGCACGGTGGCATCCCGGCCTTGGACGATTTCCTGCGCGGCATAGCGCCCCAGGATCGGCGCCAGCGTGATACCGCTATGGGTGACGATGACATAGGCGCCCTTCACGCCGGGTACCGGGCCTGCAATCGGCCGATTATCGAGCGGATAGGGACGGAATCCTAGCAATATCCTTACAGGCTGAGCGCCAGCAATGGCGGGCATATATTCAGCAGTCCTGGCGATCAGCATCTCGCCATGATGCTGCGCCAGCATGGCGTCCGGGAAGGGCATCTGGTGCTGCAATATCTCTGCATGCTGTGGCAGACGGGGCGGGCCGCTGGTGAAGCTGGTAAGGTAGCGTCCGTCGGCATATTGCTTGAACTCCAGAATGCTGGACGCTTCATAGACCAGCTTGGTCGTGACCGGTCGCGGCGCCGTATGTACGACTAGGCCGGGCTTATGGGCCAACTCCAGCTTGCGATCCATGAGCGCCATGATGCGGGGCGTATCGGTGCCGGTCACGCTGACCAGATGATCCAGGTCGAAGTCGCCCCTGGTCGTGGTAACGCCCTTGATCGCGCCGCCCTCGATCCGGATCGCCGTCACTTCGCAGGGGTAGAGGATGCGTGCGCCATATCGTTTGGCGGCGGCCAGATAGCGCTGGGTCGCGAAGACGGGATCGACATGGCCGTCACGCGCGGTCTGAAAGGCGAAGGCCACGTCCTTGCCGGGCCATATTCCGGGGCTGGCCCTGCTGATGTCCGCTTCGCTCAATATGCGGGGCTTGTCGCTCGTGGTTTCCAGTAGCGCAGCCTTCTCGCGCAGCGCATCATTCTTGTTGGCATAGGCCCAACTGATCGATCCGCCCCAGATGGCCTTCATGCCATAGGCCCGGTCATCCTGCGCCCAGGCATTCATGCTTTCGAGCCGCAGCTTCATATAATGGTCGTCATTCACGACCGGATTGATCCAGGCGACCGACTTTTCAGTGGCACCGGCAGCCGGCCGGGATTTTTCGAACAGGATGACATCGGCCCCGGCCCTGGCGAGGTGGGTCGCAACCGATGCACCGATGATGCCGCCGCCGATCACGCCGATACGCTGTCGCCGTGTCGGGCGGGCATGAGCAGGGATGATGGGCAGGGTAGCAAGGGCTGCAAATCCGCCGAGAACCGATCGGCGCTGAAACGTCATGCTGCTGTCTCTCCGTTGGATGATTGGCTGTAAGGATCAGGTGACGAAAATTGAACGACAAGGCTTGCGTCACGGCTAGGGCTGCGCCAGTAGCACGAGATGAGATAACGTTACAAGTTGTGGGGTGCGATCTTGTCTTTTACGTCCAAGCTGATCCCGGCGCTGCTCGCGTCCGGGATGATGGCCATGCCTGCCTTTGCTCAGGAAGCCGTCTCCATTCCGTCCGCCCAGGCTGAAGGCGGGCAGGATATCATCATTACCGGCAGCCGCTTTGGCGGGCGTACCGCAACGCAGTCGGCCACGCCCGTCGATGCGGTCAGCCGCGAACAGTTGCAGCAGAGTGGCCGTGTCGACCTGATCCAGCAGCTCAAGGTCACCGTACCAAGTTTCAACACACCCCGTCCTCTTGGCTCGGGCGTGGGCGACTATCTGACGCCGCCGTCGCTGCGGGGATTGGGACCGGGTGAGGTGCTGCTGCTGATCAACGGCAAGCGCCGGCACACATCGGCGGATCTCAATGCGAGTAACGGCGTCGGTCGTGGGGATATCTCCGTCGATTTCAACGCCATCCCGTCCTTCGCCCTGTCACGGGCGGAGGTGCTGCGCGATGGTGCGTCGGCGCAATATGGGTCGGACGCCATTTCCGGCGTGATCAATCTGATGCTCGACCAGTCGGTTGGTACGCGTGCGCAGGTGACGGGCGGCATGACGACGCAAGGCGATGGCGAATTTTGGGAAGCGAGCGTTTCATCGGGCATTGCCGTCGGCGAAACCGGCGTCTTTCGGCTGACCGCATCCGTTCAGCAGCGGGAGGGGACCAATCGTGCGCTACCCGACACCAGGCAACAATATTTTGGGACCAATGCGGCGGGGAACCCCATCGCGATCTCCGGCAATTACGGGTCCGGCACTGGCCTGACCCCATCCAACGGCACGCTGGACCCGCGGGAGGCAACATTTGATCGTGACGTGTTCCGCTTCGGCGATCAGCCCAATATCAACAAGCAGATCTTCTATAACTTCGTCGCGCCTGCGTCCGAGGGTGTCGAGGTCTATTCCTTCGGCGGATATAGCCGCCTTGATGGCGACATCGAATATTTCTTCCGTCGGCCAGGGCAGGACGAAACGCTGCGCGCTTATTATCCCGATGGCTATCGCCCGCGGCTGGATTCGCGGATCGAGAATTTCTCGCTGGCTATGGGGATCAGGGGCGATGATCTCGCCGGCTTTGGCTGGGATCTTTCGACCGTCTATGGCGTCAATTCGCAAGACCTGACCTATGAGAATAGCGTCAACGTGTCGATGGGAACCAGTTCGCCCACGCGCTTCTACCGTCTGGGTGCCGATTTCTATCAGTGCACCAGCAACCTGGACCTGACGCGCGAGATTCCGCTAGGTGACGATGCCCCGCTCAAGCTGGCCATGGGACTGGAGTTTCGGGAGGAGACCTATCGGCTCTTTTCCGGCGACGCGGCGGGCTATCTGGATGGCGGTGTGCCGATCCTCGACGGGCCCAATGCAGGAAAGCCCGCCATCGTCGGCGCCCAGCCCGGTCCCAGCAATGGTGCCGACGACCGGGCCTCGCTCAACCGGCAAAGCTATGCCGTCTATATCGATGCGGAAAAGCGGCTGTTTGATCGCCTGTTGCTGCAGGGGGCGGTTCGGCACGAACATTATTCGGATTTCGGCAACACGACCAATTACAAGATTGCCGGGCGGCTGGACCTGATTGCCGGGCTGGCAGCGCGGGCGTCCTTCAACACGGCGTTTCGTGCCCCGGCCCTGGCGCAATCGGGCTACAACGCCTCCAACACGCTGATCCTCAACGGCCAGCAGGCAATCGTTCGGGTGGCGGCGGTCGACAGTGCTGCCGCGCGCCTCGCCGGAGCAAGCGATCTGAAGCCGGAAAAATCGCGTAACCTCTCGGCGGGGCTGGTCTATGACGGCGGATCGTTGACGGCCACGCTGGACGCTTATCGCATCAAACTGCGCGACCGCATCGCCATATCCTCCACCTTCCAGGACAGCCGTCTGACCAGCTATCTGGCGGCCAACGGACAGGGTAATTTCAGCGCGATCTCCTACCTCACCAACGCGGTCGACACCACGACCAAGGGGATCGATCTGATCGTCAGCTATCGGCATCGTTTCGCCGACGGCAGCAATTTGCGCGCCATATTGGCAGGCAATTACAACAAGACCGAATTTGATCGCATCGCCGGCACGCCAGCCCCGCTGGCAGCCCTCGGAATCACGACACCGCTGTTCGACCTGACCCAGCAATTGCGCTTTTCCGACAGTCTGCCGCGCAGCAAGGTCAGTCTGGACATCACTTACGCGCGCGGGCCGCTGTCGCTGTCGGTCACCAATACACGCTATGGCGAAGTATCCACGGTGGCGCTGACCAACAAGACGCCGGCGCAGATCGCCGCACTGGTGCCGGGCTATGATGTCACGCTGGTTCCCGTGTCGGCGACCAGTGCCAATTCCGATATCATCCAGAAATTCGGTGCGAAGATCGTGACCGATGTCGAACTTGCATGGCAGGCAAACCCGACCCTGCGTCTGAGCGTCGGCGCGCAGAATCTGTTCGATGTCTATCCGGACAGGAATATCGCATCGACCGTTGCCAGCGTGGCGGCTGGAACCAATGGCGCGGACAGCGCCGGCAGCCAGCCCTATAATGCGATATCCCCCTTTGGCTTTAACGGCCGAACAGTCTTCGTCCGGGCGGGGCTGGAATTCTAGGCAGGAGAGCGGCGCGGGGGCGGGCATTCAGCGCCGCGCGCCGACATCGCATTCCCATCATCTGGTTCGGGCGACAAGGGCCTTGCCTTTGCCCTGCGGCCCTGCTGAATGGGACAATATATCATTGTTGCTGCAGACATGATTATGCGCAAGCATGTCCTGCATGCACCCTGTTCATTCAGGTCGGACGGCTGTCGTGTCCGGCTTCCAATTTCGGGAATATCGTCATGATCGCACATCGTTCGGCCGCCGCTACTGCTCTGGCCGGGAAGCTACGACCGTTGCTGCTGGCGGGGGCGGCCATGCTGATGACTGCGGCGCAGGCGCCCGATCGGGTGACGCCGATGACGCCGGACGTGATCGATCATTATGAGCAGACATTGCCATCCGCCGACTTTGTCCGCCGCGAAGTGATGATCCCGATGCGCGACGGGACCAAGCTCTACACCATCATCATGATGAAGAAGGGGGTGAAGAACGGCCCGATCCTGCTGTCGCGCAGTCCCTATGACGCCCATGGATCGGCGCACCGTGTCGCCAGCCAGCGCATCGTCGACAATCTGGATGTGATGGACACCGAATTTGCCGAGGACGGCTATGTCATCGTCCATCAGGATATTCGCGGCATGCACCGGTCGGAAGGCCAGTATATCATGAACCGGCCGATCGTCGGGCCGCTGAACGACACCGGCATCGACGAATCCACCGACGCCTGGGACACGATCGATTGGCTGGTGAAGAATGTGCCGGAATCCAATGGCAAGGTCGGCATCATCGGCTCATCCTATCTGGGCTTCACCACGCTGATGGCGGAAATCAACCCGCATCCGGCGCTCAAGGCCGCCGTCCCCGAAAGCCCGATGGTCGATGGCTGGATGGGCGACGACTGGTTCCACAATGGCGCCTTCCGCATGAGTTCGCTCGATTATGCGGTGGGGCAGGCGTTCAACAAGGGTGATGGCGGCGGCGAGTTCGCGCTGGGCGAGGGCGACCATTATAGCCGTTATCTCGAAGCCGGGTCGGCTGGCGACTTTGCCCGGAAGCTGGGCATCGAGAAGGTGCCAGGCGTCCGCAAATTCCTGGAGAACCCGGCCTATACCGATTTCTGGTCGTTGCAGGCGGTCGACAAATGGCTGGCCGAACGGCCGCTGACGGTGCCGACCATGCTGGAACTGGGGCAGTGGGACCAGGAAGACAGCTATGGCGCCCCGGCGGTCTATCGCGTGCTGGAACCCAAGGACAAGAATAACGACATGGTCAGCCTGGTGATCGGGCCATGGCGCCATTCGGGTGCGAACCATGGCGGCTGGAGCCTGGGCGCGCTGGACTTTGCCGGCGACACGGCGAAGGAGTGGCGGGTCAAATGGATGAAGCCCTTCTTCGACCATTATCTCAAGGGGGCGCCCGCCCCCCGGACCCCGCCGGTGCTGACCTATGCCACCGGCATCAATGAATGGCAGACCTCGCCGCGCTGGCCGATGGGGACGCAGACGCCGCTCTATCTGGCGGCCGACGGCAAGGCCGGTTTTGCCAAGCCCGCGCAGGCCGGTCATGACGATTATGTCAGCGATCCCGCCCATCCGGTCCCCTTCCTGCCGCGCCCGATCGACATGGGCGATGCGACCCAGTGGAAGCCCTGGCTGGTCCATGACCAGCGTTTCGTGTCGGATCGTCCCGATGTGGCCGTGTGGCAGACCGGGCCGCTCGACAAGCCGGTCCACATCATGGGGGCGCCACAGGTGGACCTGTTCGCCGCGACCAGCGGCACCGACAGCGATTGGGTAGTGAAGCTGATCGACGTCTATCCCAATGACGTGCCCGAACCCGCCGATCAGGGCGGCAAGCCGTCCATGGCGGGCTATGAACTGCCGATCGGGATCGAGATTTTCCGCGGCCGCTATCGCGAGGATTTCGCCAAGCCTGTCGCGATCAAGCCGGGCAAGGTCGAACGCTATAGCTGGGCGCTGCCGAACGTGAACCATGTCTTCCTGCCCGGACACCGGATCATGGTGCAGGTGCAGTCGAGCCTGTTCCCGCTCTATGACCGCAACCCGCAAAGCTTCGTCGACAACATCATGTTCGCCAAGCCCGGCGACTACAAGAAGGCGACGCAGAGCATCTGGCATGGCGGCGCATCGGCCAGTTCGGTGATGCTGCCGATCGTTCCCTGATCGACGGGCACAGTCGGGCACAGCATTAGATCAGACAAGAAAAAGGGGTAGCAATGAACGGAATGAAGCGTGGACAGGCGATCCTGTCGGCCATGGGCGCACTGGCGCTGATGGGGGCGGGGGCGCCCGAAGGCTATCAGCCGCTGGAGACATTCGCGCCATTCGACATGGGACAGGCTGTCAATGATTATCGCGGGCCGGCCGGGCTGCCGGGACCGCGCCATTGGCAGAACCGGGCCGACTATGCGATCCACGCCACGCTCGACACGGCAAGCAAGACGATCAGGGCCAGCGTCCAGATCAGCTATCGCAACAACAGCCCGGACAGTCTGGATGCGCTGTGGCTGCAACTGGACCAGAATCTCTATCGCCCGGACTCCCGTGGCCAGCGCTCCTTTGGCGCGGGTGGTCGGCGCGGGCGATCGGGGGCGACCGATGGCATGCCGCTGGAGACGGTGACGGTATCGATCAATGGCGCCAAGCCGATCGCGGTGACGCCGCTGATCAGCGATACGCGGGCCAGGCTGCCGCTCGCCACGCCGCTCGCCGCCGGGCAGAGCGCGGTCATCACCATCCAATATCATTATACCGTGCCGGGCCTGTTCGGCGGTCGCACCGCATGGGGACCGGCGCGCGATGGCGAAATCTATGACGTCGCCCAATGGTATCCGCGCATGGCGGTCTATGATGACATCAGGGGATGGGACACCGCACCCTATCTCGCCCAGGAATTCTACCTGGAATATGGCGATTTCGACTATTGGCTGACGGTTCCGGCCAATATGCTGGTCGCCGGGTCTGGCGAACTGGTCAATCCGTCGGAAGTGCTGACCGCCACGCAGATGGCGCGGCTGAACGAGGCGCGGACAAGCGACGCGACGGTGATGATCCGCGCGCCCGGCGAGATTACCGATCCCGCGACCCGGCCCAAGCGCGATGGCATGCTGACTTGGCATTTCCGCATGAAGGATACGCGCGATGTGGCCTGGAGCGCATCGCCGGTGTTCGCCTGGGATGCGGCGCGCATCAATTTGCCCGGTGGCCAGACGTCGCTCGCTATGTCCTTCTACCCGGCTGAAAGCCAGGGGAATGACCGTTGGGGCCGGTCGACCGAATATATGAAGGACGCGGTCGAGCGCTTCTCCAAGCGCTGGTATCCCTATCCTTGGCCCGCCGCGATCAACATTGCCGGTCCCGCCACCGGCATGGAATATCCCGGCATCGTGTTCGACGGCATCGACGACAAGGGCAAGGAGCTGTTCTGGATCAGCGCGCACGAGATCGGGCACAGCTGGTTTCCGATGATCGTCGGCTTCGATGAACGGCGCGACGCCTGGATGGATGAAGGCTTCAACACCTTCATCGACATCTATGAATCGGACGATTTCAACCATGGCGAATATGCGCCCAAGCGGGATTCGGAATTCGCGCCGGGCGGTGGCAATCCGGTGGACGAAATCCTGCCGATCCTGGCCGATCCTGCCGCGCCGCCGATCCTGAGCCGGTCGGACACGGTGATTGAGAAATATCGCCATCCCGTGACCTATTTCAAATCGGCGCTGGGTCTCAAATTGCTGCGCGAGGAGATATTGGGGCCGGATCGCTTCGATCCTGCCTTTCGTCGCTTCATTGCCGAATGGGCCTTCAGGCATCCCAAGCCTGCGGACTTCTTCCGCGCGATGGAAAGCGGCGCGGGCGAGGATCTGAGCTGGTGGTGGCGCGGCTGGTACGCCAACAACTGGCAGCTCGATCTGGCGGTGACGAAGATCGCCTATGTCGAGGATGATCCGGCCAAGGGCGCGATCCTTTCGATCGAGACGCGTGACAAGTTGCTCATGCCAACCAGCCTGCGCGTAACCTATGCTGACGGGCATCATATCGACCTGGCCGTGCCGGTGGAAACATGGATCCGTCAGGGCAGCCAGACGCTGCGTATTCCTGCGGGCAGGATCGTGAAGGCAGAGATTGATCCTGACCACCGCATCCCTGATCGGGATCGCAGCAATAATGCGATTATGCCCTGATCGGACGATGATGGACGGGCGGGCCGACCTATATGTCGCGCCCGCCTTTTTGACGGCGACGGATCAGCCGTAGCATCCCGAGCAGAAAGCGCCGACCGGCGGCTGCAAATCAACCTGCGTAAGCGCCTCTTCGCCTGACATGGCGCATGACGGGCCTGTCATTCAAGCCCCCGGTTGCGCAGCAGCGCGTCGGCTGTCGGCATTCGGCCGCGGAAGGCGGTGTAGCTTTCGGCCGGGTCGCGACTATTGCCCCGCTCCAGCACTTCATGCCGCAATTTTGCCGCCAGCGCCGGATCGAAGATGTTGTCCGCTTCCTTAAACGCAGCGAAGCCATCGGCGTCCAGCACTTCAGCCCAGGTATAGGCATAATAGCCGGCCGAGTAGCCGCCGTCGAAAATATGACTGAAATGGGCGAGGCGATGGCGCATCCCGATCGCTTCGGGCACGCCCAGCGACCCGAGCTGCTCTGCCTCCCAGGCGCGCGCGTCGAAGTTGGCGGGCAGGCTGCCCATCATGTGCAACCGCATGTCGAGGATTGCGGATGAAAGCTGCTGCACGGTCAGATAGCCCTGGTTGAAGCCGCGGGCATTGACCATCGCCTGCACCATGGCTTCGGGGATCGGTTCACCGGCGGCATTGCGGGCATGTTTGCGCAGCACGTCCGGCTCGATGATCCAATGTTCATAGACCTGGCTCGGAAATTCCACGAAGTCGCGCGATACTGCGGTGCCCGATAGGCTGGGATAGCGCACCTTGCTGAGCAGTCCATGCAGGCCATGGCCGAATTCGTGGAACAGCGTCCTGGCTTCATCGATGGAGATCAGCGCGGGCTGACCCGGTGCGGGCATGGGGATATTCTGATTATTTTCGACGATCGGCAGGTCGCCGAACAGGCTGTTCTGTTCACGCAGGCTGTTCATCCACGCGCCGGGGCGCTTGGTTGGCCGGGCAAACCAGTCGGCATAGAATAGCCCGATCTTGCGGCCATCGGCTTCGCGCATTTCCCATACGCGCACGCCCCTGGCATAGACGGGGATGTCGGTCCGCTCATGCGCGGTCACGCCATAGAGGCGCTTTGTCGTGTCGAACAGGGCGTCGACCATCGCGTCGAGCGGCATATATTGCTTGAGGGCCGCCTCATCGAGGGCGAAGCGCTGCTTGCGGACCTGTTCGGCATAATAGCGCCAGTCCCAAGGGGCGAGCTTGGTGATGCCGTCCTTGGCGGCGAGGGCGCTCAGGTCCCGCTGTTCCTCCAGCGCGCGGGCCAGTGCCGGGCGATAGACCTGCATCAGCAGGTTCATCGCGGCGTCGGGCGTACCTGCCATCGAATCTTCCAGCACGAAGGCGGCATGGCTTGGCGCACCCATCAGCTTTGCCCGTTCGATCCGCAGCGTCAGCAACTGCGCGATGATCGCGTTGGTATCGTTGGCATTGCCGTTGTCACCCCGCATGGTGAAGGCGCGCCAGACTTTCTCCCGCGCGGCGCGGTTGGGCGCGGCGGTCAGGAAAGGTTCGGCTGCCGAACGGGTCGCCGGGATCAGGTAGCTGCCGTTCCGGCCCGCCGCACTGGCGGCAGTCGCCGCTGCGCTGCGCTGGTCTTCGGGTAGCCCAGCCACTTCAGCTGCGGTGAGGAATGTGTCACTCGCCTTCTGGTCGGCGAGCAGCTTCTGGCCGAACTGGACGCCCAGATTTGCCATCTCCTCATTGATGGCGGCGACACGCTGACGGGCGGCCGGGCTGAGCGCTGCGCCCGCGCGCACGAAGCGCTTGTGGGTTTCCTCCAGCAGACGGGCCTGTTCCGGCGCCAGCTTCAGCGTGGCGCGGGATTTCCACACGGCGTCGACCCGCGCGAACAATGTTTGATCGAGGAAGATCTCGTTCGACAGGCGTGTCAGCTTCGGCGTGACATTGGCTTCGATCGTCTGGATTTCAGGCGTCGCATCGGCCGACGCGACATTGAAGAAGGCGTTGGCGATGCGGCCGAGCGGCCGGCCGGCCCCTTCCATCGCCTCGATCGTGTTGGCAAAGTCGGGTGGCGCCGGATTGTCGGCGATCCGGCGATAGTCGGCATGTGCGGACGCCAGCGCCGTATCGAAGGCCGGTTCATAATGGTCCGGGCGGATCAGGTCATAAGGCGGCACGCCATCGGGGGTGGTCCAGTCGCGCAGCAGCGGATTTGCGCTCTGGCTACTGGCCGTGTCGGTTGCGGGCGCGGCGAGGGAAGGAGACATCGCGATCATGGATGCCGATATCATAAGAGCAAATATACCGGGTTGCACGTTGGAAATCCTGTCAATGATGATGCGGAGTGGAAGGCCCGACACTGGCGTGACGCAATGCCCGCCAGTTGAGCGCATGGCCGATGGCCAGCAATATGGCGCCCGGTACGGTCAGGCTGGTTTCCATCCATCCGGTCGGCGCGACCAGGGCTCCGAGTGCGAGCAGGATAAGGCCAGGCAGAGCCACGAGCGTCGGTCGTAGCCAATGGTGGCGACGATAACCCGATGCGAGCGCCAGCCCGCTGGTCGGGACCGCGAAGACAAGCGCCCAGACATGGAAGCTTTCCGGGACCGCCAGGAAGGCAGCCAGCGTGGGCAACAGGATGATCAGCAGCGGCAGGACGAGGCAATGGACCAAGCACAGCCCTGACGCGCCAATGGCCAGGCCGTCGAACAATTGTTGCCGTGCGGGGATAATCATCATGCGTCTCCATCGGGCGCTGGACAGGCGCCGCTCAACTGGATATCGAGATGATATACCGTATCATAACAGTCAAGGGTAGAATATGGCTTCCGCTGATAATCGACTTCCCGTCACAGTGCTGTCCGGCTTCCTGGGCGCAGGCAAGACGACCACGCTCAATCATATCCTCGCCAATCGCGAAGGGCGGCGAGTCGCGGTGATCGTCAACGACATGTCGGAGGTGAATATCGACGCCGACCTCGTGCGGGGCGGCGATGCGGCACTGGCGCGTAGCGAGGAGACGCTGGTCGAGATGACCAATGGCTGCATCTGCTGCACCCTGCGCGACGATCTGCTCAAGGAAGTGCGCGCGTTGGCGGAGGCGGGCCGGTTCGACAGTCTGGTGATCGAGAGCACCGGCATTTCCGAGCCTCTGCCGGTCGCGACGACCTTCTCGTTCCGGGATGAGGCGGGCGAGAGCTTGGGCGATGTCGCGCGGCTCGATACGATGGTGACGCTGGTCGATGCGCTCAACCTGCTCCGCGATTATTCGAGCCAGGATTTTCTGGCCGATCGCGGTGAAAGCCTGGGCGAGGATGATAATCGCAGTCTGGTCGGCCTGCTGGTCGAGCAGATCGAATTTGCCGATGTCGTCGTCATCAACAAGGCGAGCGCGGTGTCGCCGGAGCAGCTGGCGATCGTGAAGAAACTGGTCGCCTCGCTCAACGCCGACGCCCGCATCATCACCTGCGACCAGGGCAAGGTGCCGCTCGACGCGATGCTCGACACCGGCTTGTTCGACGAGGAAAAGGCGGCGCAGCATCCGCTCTGGGCCAAGGAGCTTTACGGCTATGCGAGCCATCAGCCGGAGACCGAAGAATACGGCATTGAAAGCTTCGTCTATCGGGCACGCCAGCCCTTTGATCCAGCAAAGCTTCATGCCTTCCTGACCGACGGCGGCCTGGACGGAGTGGTGCGCGCCAAGGGGCATTTCTGGCTGGCGACGCGGCCCGACTGGGTTGGCGAACTGGCGGTCGCGGGCGCGCAGACCATGACGGCGCGGATGGGGCGCTGGTGGGCGTCGATCCCGAAAAATCACTGGCCCGATGATGACCGGTTCGAAAATTTCGTCGCCGGGCATTGGGATGAGCATTGGGGTGACCGGCGGCAGGAACTGGTGTTCATCGGCATCGGCATGGATGAGGCCCGCATCCGTCGCCGGCTCGACGCGGCACTGCTGCCTGTCAGTCGCTTCACCCCGGACATGTGGATCGGATTGCGCGATCCCTTCCCCAGTTGGGAGCCGCAGATGGAGGCGGCGGAATGAGCGTGCTGGTCGCCTGCGACAGAGGCGCAGTGATCGACAGCGATCCCAATGTGCTTGCCCGCATCTGGGAGTCAGAGGTCCATCTGTCGCTGTGGCAGCGGCCAATGCCGGACGATCTGGTGGCGCTGCCATCGCTGGAATGGGGTGCGATCGATGACATAGACGAGGTGGTCGCCGCCGATGGCCTGGCCGATGCGTTGCCAGTTCTGATCGAGGACGCCGGCTATGGCAGGCTGAACCAGGCGCTGTCGCAGGAGATTAGCATGCTCGCCGCGCGCTTTGCCGCAATCATGGATTGTGCGCGCATGCGGTTGCGGTTGGAGGTGATCGAAACGGATGCCTGTCGCCGTTTTCATGCCGACAATGTCGCAGCGCGACTGCTGATGCCGTTGGTGGGGCCGGGCACCCAATGGATTCATGCCGGTACCGAAGGCCCGATCGCGCAACTGTGTCCGGGGGAGGTCGGCCTGTTCAAGGGGCGACTATGGGCGGAGGAGCCGCGCATCCTGCATCGTTCGCCGCCGGTCGCTGCCAGCGGCGAGACCCGTCTGCTCTTCGCGCTCAATCCTGCGTTGGAAAGCGCTCCTGCATGAAGTCTCCCTTCCGCATTGCGGATCAGGATCGGGCGGCTCTGTCGATTGCGTTGATCCTCGCCTGCCTATGGCCGATGTCGCCTGCGCTGGCGCAGCAGGCGGTGGATGGGGAAGCCGGGGGCGAGGCAATCGTGGTGACGGCGCGGGCCGAGGGGCGGATCGGGCGCGATCTCTCCGCCAGCGTCGGCGCCATTTCCGGCGAGGATATTCGCGCCCGGCCGCTATTGCGCACGAGCGAACTGGCCGAAGCGGTGCCGGGTCTGATCGCCGTACAGCATTCGGGCGGAGGCAAGGCGGCGCAATATTATATTCGCGGCTATAATCTCGACCATGGCACGGATTTCAGTATCTCGCTCGACGGCGTGCCGATGAACCTCCCCACTCACGCGCATGGGCAGGGTTATCTCGATCTCAACGGCCTGATCCCGGAAACGATCGACCGGATTGATTATCGTAAGGGTCCCTATGCTGCGCAGGACGGCGATTTCTCGCTGATCGCGGCAGCCTCCATGCGGACGCTGGACCGGGTGGACCGGCCGTTCGTGACGGTCGAAGCGGGCAGCTATGATTATCGCCGGATCGCGGCGGTGGGATCGGTTGCGCTGGGGCCGGGCGACCTGCTGGTCGCGGGCGATTTTTCCGCCAATAACGGGCCGTGGCAATTGCCGGAAAGGCTGCGCCATTATGCCGGCTTCGTCAAATATAGCACCGACACGGATTGGGGCATGCTGCGCGCCAGCCTGTCGCTTTATGACGCCAGCTGGCAACCGACCGAACAGATCCCCGTTCGCGCCATCGGCGTTGAGGTGGCGGACCGGTTCGGCACCCTCGATCCCTATCTGCGTGGCGAAACCCGGCGCGAGATTGCGACACTGGGTCTTGAGAATGAGGATTTTTCGGTCAGCCTCTATGCCCAGCATTATCATTTCGACCTGCTTTCCAACTTCACCTTCTTCCTTGACGATCCTGTTCATGGCGATGAACTGGAGCAGGCGGAGGATCGCTGGACCTTCGGCCTGCGGCTGCAAAGACGGGTCGCGCTGGGCGATCGTTGGCAACTGACGCTTGGTACGGATGCGCGTAGCGACCGGATCGACGATCTGGCGCTCTACCATAGTGAGGCCGGGCAGCGGATCGGCACGACCAGCCTCGCCAATGTGCGCGAGAGCGCGATTGCCGGCTATGCCGAACTGCGCTGGCGACCGGTCGATCGGCTGACCCTGTCGGGCGGCGGCCGGGTCGATCATTATCATTTTCGCATCGACGGGCGGGATGGGGTGACGCCAGACAGGCGGAAGGGGGCTTCGATCGCCACGCCCAAGTTCAGCGCGGCCTGGACCGTCATTCCCCATGTCGAACTCTATGCCAATTATGGGCAGGGCTTTCATTCCAATGATGCGCGCGGCGTATTGGCAACATCGGACGCGGTACCTGCCCTGTCACGCGGTACGGCCTATGAAGTCGGGGGACGGATCGAGCGCGGACCGGGCATCCTGACGCTGACCCATTGGTGGACCCGTTCGGCTGGTGAACTGGTCTATTCCGGGGATGATGGCACGGTCGAGCCTTCCGGGCCAAGCCGTCGTCGCGGCTGGGAGGCGACGCTGTTCCTGCGTCCGCTTTCCTGGCTGTCGCTCGATGCCATCTACGCGACCAACCATGCCCGTTTCGTTGATGCGCCAGGCGCGGATCGCATTCCCAACGCGCTGGAATCGGCCGGATCGCTGGGGCTGACCGCGACCGGCCAGAATGGATGGGAAGGGGCGATGCGCCTGCGCTATGTCGGTCCGCGCCCTCTGGTCGAGGACAATAGCGCGCGCGGGCCGGCGACGACTGTCGTCAGTCTACGGCTGGCGAAACATTTCGCCCGTTTCGAGGTCGCGGCCGATCTGCTCAACCTGTTTGATACGCATCGGGCGGACGCCGACTATTATTATGCGTCGCGCTTGCCCGGTGAGCCAGACCGTTCAATTCGACCCTGACGATCTTTCCGAATATGCTGGCATGCTCTTCGACTTCGCTATGGATCATCCTGATCTCATGCGGCTCGTCCTGTGGAATGGCCTAGAGCAGACCAGAAAATGGCCTTTGGAAGAGGCTCTGAGTCTCCCGAGTCAAGTGCGACGCATACGAGCAGCGCAGAATGCGGGCCATGTTGGAACCGATTATCCGGCAGACTTTCTCCTAACCCTCATCATAACTTTGGCATCTGCGTGGACTGCCGCCAATCCGTTTGGGACATCCATAACACCCGACGCGGAAAGCAGGCGTCCCCGATTGAGGAAGGCAATTATGCGAGCGGTAGGGGCGCTAAGTTGTCCGCCTGGAGGCAGGGTTGCAAGTATTAATCGGAAGACAGAGGGGTCGAAAAAAAATGTTTGAAATTACTGGCGCTTGACGTCGTAATGGAGGGACTTGAAGAGGCCTGTGAAGATCGAAAATTCACCAGTTTGATTGTGGCAAATCCATTAAATAGCCGGAACTGCGTTGAGGTATGTGTTTGCAATTCCGATGAAATTGCTACGTAAATATAAGAAAATTTGCAACTGAGATTCTCTTTTAGTGGCTGTTCAATGTCATGGATATCTTCTACATCACGTCAATTACAATCGGGTTATCTTACAAACTAAATTTGCTGGCGTCTGAATGCGGTGCGATCGTTGAATATTTCAAGGTGCTGTACCCACTTTTTTCGATCCGCGCTTGTCCGTCGTTTTAGAGCAAAACACGAAGCGTGATGGGAGGAGATAAAGGGGGGTGGGTTAGCTGTAGGTAAGAAATTAGTTTTCAATTTTTTCGTATCGGATAAAAATGTGCATTCAATCGAAGGTGAATTGAAATGCCTATTTATGAACCAGAAATAAAATGCGATGATAATCTTTGCCGATTGAGAGTTGGTGACTGGCTGTGGCGCTCTTTATATGCTCGGCTTTGGTGGAGTGCGGTTCCCATATATTGGGCAGCGATGGCCGCATCCTCCCGGGTGGAATTGTTTTCGGCGTTCTTTAGTTCCGCCTTCGCAGGGTTTGTGAATGTATTTTTCTTCCCACCTCTTGTAGCGCTAATCTTGTCGTATGGCTTTTTGAAAGCATGGCTGTCGACAGCGGAATTCGACCCGGATATTGCCTCAGCTGAGCATGCTGAAGAATTTTTTGCCCGGCGTCGCAAGCGCTATGGGCCTTCTGGTATGCTGCGTGAATTCGATCCGTTAGACCCGGCGTCAGGCTCTAACTGGATTGGCAGTCCGTTGAACCCGTCAAATCCATTTTATATCATTCGCCACCGCCACCCTTCTTGAATGACGGGTCGCCGTCAAAGGCGCCTTTCTTCAGGTCGGTCGAAAACCTGCCGCTGTTGAGCAACGAGCTTTGTTCGAGCGAGGTGACAGGGGCAGTCAGATCGACAGTCCCCCGCCCACTGTCTGCGTCGCCCAGATAGCTGTTACGCAGTCCATTTGGTCCGAGGATTTCCATCGCAAGCCTACCGGAGAATGCCTCAGCGGGATTTGTTGTCCGCGCTGCCCAGCGCTCCGCATTCGCAAGAGCTTGGCGGACGTCGAAGTTTACGATGTTGAGCTGAGCACTCACGATTTCACTGGTTGATCCTGCCTCTTGGCTTGACACACCCAATGATCCACCAGTGTGACCGAACGCGGCTCCGTGCTGCTTAGATTTGTCGGTCCGACCTGATCCCGCGCCCGTTCCACCTGATACTTCTCCGCTCACCGATATCTGAAACGAATTTTGATCCTGCGCAGTGCGGGCGATTGCGCGTTCCCACCCTGTTTGCGACATGACCGCCTGAATGTCCCGCTGCAGCGTATCTGCCACCTGGGGTCTGAGGCGCCAGTTGCCCTTGCGGTCCATTTCGAACCCACCCCGCAGCCAGTTTGCCATCGCAGTCTTGCCGTCAGCGCCGCCGCCCATGAAGTGCTCGATCGTGTCCGGTCCAGCCTGCTTACCGGCCTCGAACCGCGTGCTGGTGTCGTTGCGCGCCGATTTCTCGAATCCGGCGCTGCTGGAGACGAGTAGATCGTTATGGGCAAGGCTGAAGCGGGCATGGCCGCCATTGGCTATAGCGCCGAGTTGGCTTTCGTTTAGGAGGCCAGCCTTCCACATCTGGGCCGCCGTGGTGGGTGTCAGGTTGAGGCTGAAGTCGCCATTCTGGTCCATCGCGATCTGCCGCGTGGTCATGTCGATGCCATTTGTCTTGAGGAGCGATTGCATGCGCGACAGGCGCTCCTTCTCGACGATGCTGGTCATCCTGGCATTGCGCGCGCGGTCTGCCACTCCTTCGCCGCCGCCCTCCGCCATATCGAGCTGGTTTCCCACGCCATCGCTCAGAGTTCGTATGAAGCTATCCAGCCGGGCGGCCTCGCGCGTCGACATCCCGGCTGCCGCCGCACCTTGCGCAAAGCCAAAATTCTCGGACTGCCTTTGCTGCTCGCCGATCTGCGCCGCGCTGCGGGTCCCGTGATGACCTACCTCACGCTGCGCATCGAGCTTGCCTGACCTTTCGGCAAAATCGTAGCCAGCGGCCTCTCGCGTGCGGCCGTAGACGCTCGTACTCTCCCGGGCTGCCTCTGCGGTTGCCCCGTCGGCGATCCCGACCTCGCTTGCCGCCCGATAGGTCTCTAGGGCATGCATGACCTGCGCCTCACTACGGCCAGTAGCGCGGGAGAGTTGAGAGATGGCGGTAGAGCGCGCTTCGCCGGAGAGGGCGTTGATGAAGGAGATGCGGCGGTTCATCTCATCGACTGGCAGGCCAAGCATTCGGGCAGCGAACCGCTGTCCCTCATTTCCGCCAGTCCGCCGGGCCTGTTCGGTGGCGACATTGCCGCGCTCGACCACTGCAATCTGATCGCCCGCATAGTCTCGGCGGCCTTCCATCGCGCCCACCTGCGTCTGCGCGGCGGTAAGTTCGTTCCGGAGCATCTCATCTTGAGAGAAGCTGTTGGCTATAAGCTTGGCAAAGGTCGGATCGGCCTGGGCTTCGGCAATCAGCCCGCTCGACTTGAGCGCAGCATCTTGCGGAGAATAGCCCGCGCGCTCGAAATGCCGGGTCGCTCCCTGCATCATCATGTCATAGGCGCGGGTGTCGCCAAAAGCGCGCCATTGAACAAAGTTCTGGGTGAAGGCGGCGAATGCCTTCTCGCCGCCCTGGCCCGCGCCAAAATAGCCCGTGCCAAGTTTTCGGAGGGCGTCCTTCTCGGCAAAGCTGTGGATGGCGCCGGTCGCGGCGGCCGCCTGCACAGCGCTCTCGACCGATGGGTCGGAAAGATCACGGCCAGCAAGCGCTGGCGCGAGACCGCCCAATTCGCGGGCGGCATCGATCCCGCCGAGACCCAGCGCGGCCTGACCGGGCATGCCGGAATGCGCGCCCTCGACCGCGCTGGCAGCGCCGAAGCTGCGCGTGGCGCCAAAGCTGGACCGCTCGCCAAAATCGCCGAACGAGCCTGCGGCGGCGCGGCGCGCGCTGGTGCCGGTGGCGGACGCCTGGGCTTCAAGTGCCGATGCATAGCCTTCCGATGTCGATACGGTCGCTGCTGCCGATGATGCCTGCGCCGTGACGCCAAGCGATCCACCGGTGAAGGAGGAAAAGACATTGCCCGAGAAGCGGAAGACCGTGAACACGAAAGCGCCTGCAAGGCCCGCACCTGCCGTGCGGAAGCTGCCGAAGATGGCGAGCGCTTTCATGGCGGACGAGGGCGCCAGCATCCAGGCGTTGGCGGCCAGATGATTAGCCCGCATCTCGGCGAGCGTCGCTGTCGCCCGGCCAAGAGTGAGCTGATAGATGCCGGCATCGATCACGCCCCATAGCGCCACGAACACGAAGAGGCCGAGCGCAAAGCTTGCAGCCCGCAGGTTGATCGGCGTCAGGATGAAGAGAAGCGCCACCGGCACCATGAAAAGCATGATCCCGAAAACGACGGCGCGGATCGTCGGGAACCATTCGTTGGCCGTCGACATGGTCGCCAACCCGCTCGATACCACGGCCCGGTTCGCCATCACACGCGAGGCGGTTGCGGGACTATCTTCGAAGAGGACATCGCCTACGCTGTTGCCAAGCAGGATGTTGGTAAGGAACGCCTGGGCGGTGAGCGGCGTACCCATCATCATGTCGCCCATCTGGCCAAGATTGCCCCGACAGCGGGCGAGCTGGTCGGGCTTCGCGATGTCATAGCCGGTCCGGGCGCAGACCTGCGCTGAATAGCTTTCGAAGATATTGGGATCAGACAGTCGATCGGCAATATGGGGCCAGGCCTCCTCGCAGCTGACCGTCGTCCCGCCCTTGTCCGAAGCTGTAAAGACCGTGCTGAAGGTCGACGGGCCTGCCATCGCTGCAAAGGCGGTCGGTAGGTCGCTACTGGCCCGGAAGAGTTGGTCATCGTCGACGCCATAGGCCGGAGACACGCGCGCGACCGGATAGCATTGGCGGACATAATCCTTGACCGTTGCATCGAGAAAGCTGTCGGTCATCGGGCCGCGCGGCGAGACTGCGTTCAAAAACAGGTCGAAGGCGTGGCCGCCCGCGCCAAATTCGAGCTTCGCATGGGGATCGAGCGTATTGTCGTCGATCGTCTCGGCAAGTGCCCGTTCCATCATGTTGGTGACGCCTGCCACCAGCACGATGAGATTGGGAACGTCTCCCACTGGCTGATAGGCGTTGCGGACACGGTCATAGATATGGACCGTGCCGGTGGTGGCAATGAGGCCGACGAAGAGACCGATTCCGACCAGCATCTGGATGCCGAAGGCGACAAGCCCCATGCCCGTGCCGCGTACCATGGCGAGGACAGCGCCCAGCGCCATGCCGACGACCGCCACGATCAGCACCAGTGTCTCATAGCGCGGATCGGCGAAGATCATGGAAACGAGGCGGAAGGCATCGACGGTTTCGGCAAAGCCGTCATAGCTATGAAAGCTGGCTTCCAGCGCGAGCGCCGGCTCAGCGATGGCAAGGCTGGTGAGGATCGCAACGAGGCGAACGACAAGGCGCATGGGAAGGGCTCCCTCTTAGCGATTGCGGTTGGTGGCGGTGCCGGCGGCGTCGCGGGCATCGCGGTCGCGCTGGCGAATGAGGCCTGCATAGTTGGTCGAAAGGTTCGCCGATCCCAGCGCCGCGATATAGGATTGGCGCATCTGCGCGCGCTGCCGCAGCACTTCTTCGCGCAGATCGCCAAGTTGCTCGATCCCTTTGGTGAGGATCCGCGTCTGGCAGATATTGGCGTTGCTGCTGTCTGCCGCGCCTGCCGCATTGGTGCCGCGCTCGGCGTTGGTCAGCGCAAAGTCGATGCTGCGGGTGAGGTCATTCAGCATCTGATAGGCAAGGGTCAGCGCCACCAGTTCGTCTGTATCGGCGATGACGCTATCCACCACATCCTGCCGGACGCCCCATTCGAGCATCCGGTAGACGGGGAGGGTCCGGACATTGGCCACGAACTGCCGCTCCTCGGCGGTCAGCGCCGCGCGCGTGCGGATTTTCTCGGCAATGGCCGTCATCCGCTCGCGGGTAAGGGTGAGCGCGCCTTTGCTGCCGTCGCGGGTGCAGTCGGCGCTGGTTGCGGGGATATTGAGCGCGCGTCGCATGACCCGGCCGCTCAGGAAGTCGTCGGAGGATTCGCTATCCTGCCCGGCACAGGCCGGAATGGCGGAGAAGAGCGGCACCTTGTCGGTCGCGTCCCAGCGCATATAGACGTCGCCCACCCGCGCCCGCATGACGCCTGCCCAGTCGGCGGCACCCACCCGGCCGGCGGCGTGAGAGAGAAGCGATCCCGTCCGGAATATCTCGGTCACCTCGGCCGGGCAGTTGGCGAGCGCATCGCGCAAATCCTCGGTCGGATTATTGCCGTTCGACTGGATCTTCTCCCGGCTCTGCTGATAGCTTTTGGCGTAGCCTTCCTTGACCGACTTGTAGCCTGTCATTTCCTCGATGATGCCGGACATATTGTCGTCGCCCTTGGCGATCTGGACCATGCGGTTGGCAAGTCGACAGTCATTGACCTGAATGCTATTCAGATAATTGGTGGCTGCCTCCATCTTCGAAATGATATTCCCCATCTTCTCGTCGAGCGTTTCGAGCAGATATTGGAAGGCGACGGCGGGTGCTGCCTGCAGGATGCTTTCGAGCTTCTCGACGAGATAGTCGGGATCAAGGAAGGACATGCCGCCAAGGAACATGTCGATGCCACCGCAGCCTGCCTTCACCTTGGGCAGCGTCAGGCTCATCAGATAGTCATTATGAACGTCGATCCGTCCCGACATGCCACCAGCGGTTACATAGCCGCGCGTCTGGTCCTCAAAACTGCCGGGGCTTGTGTAGGTGACATTGTCGAACCAGTGCTCAGCCCAGCTCTGCGCCTGCGCGGGAGCGGGCGTCATGCCGCAGCTGGTGGCGCAGAGCGTGAGAAAGGCGACAAGCCGGCGGAAGATCGCTTTTGCCTTCAGGCGCGTCAGGCAGACGGAAAGGGCGTGGCGCATGGCGGCCTCCGATGGGGTGAGGGGGTGGGATCGGCTGCGCCCGCCATTGCTTAGCCTTTCCGTCGAGAGGTGGATGGGAGGGACGCGGACAGGCCGACGATCCCTGTGAATTTGGACATGGCGCGTACCCCTACGCCCACGCGCACGCCCGTCTGCATCTTGGCCGCGAGATAGAGGTTGCGGCTGATATTGGCTGAATGATCGGTGCCGATCGCCACCGGTATGATGCGATTGGGATCGGCCAATGGCCGGACCCAGGCCACCGGATGCCCGACCCAGGGGATACCGAGGCGTCCCGAACGGATCATGGCCTCCTGCTCTGAAATGGTCCGGACGGCCCAGCTATATCGGGCCTTGATGGCGCCAAGCTTGGACCAGAGATCACCGCAGGGCAGGCAGCCCGGCGCTGTGCTCATCTCGATCACATAGGCCGAACCCTGGCCTCGCAAAGTCGCGTCAAAATCCGGCGGATAGGCGCTGGTGCGCGGAACGCGATCGAGCCAGGCTTTCATCGCCTGCTCGGTGCTGACCGGATGGACGGCAGCGCGTGCGGCGTCGGCGCGGGTCGGAGGTCCGGCTGCGATCACTGGACCGGCGCCGACAGCCGTCGCAGTGACCAATATGATGAAGATCGACTTCACGGTTGCCGGCTCGGGTTCACAGCCGGGTCGCTGGCTGCGACAGGTCCATTAGCCAGAGCGTCGAAAAAGCCATTTTCCTCGCCGGCACCGGTCAGGAACTGTTCGGGCCGAATGTCGCCCGAAAGCAGCTTCACCGCCTGATAGGCGGTCTGGATGAGATTGGGATAGGCCTCCACGCCATTGGCGATCACCATGCGCTGCGCCGAACCCCGGCGGATCACCATGGTCGTGGGCGTCACATCGACGCCAAAGCGGCTGGAGAGCTCAGGCTTGCGATCGAGATCCTGGCTGCTCACTTGCCAGCCCATTTCCTCTTGGAAGCGCTGGAGGATCGGCCACTGGAGACGGCAATAGCCGCAGCTCGCACGCGAGAACATGATGAGCGCAAACTCGCTGCCTTTGGATCGGAGATAAGCGCGGCGCGTGGCGTCCTTCTGCGCACCCATGGCGTCGCGCGCGTCGCCCACCACCGGATAGGCGGAGCGGGCACTGAGCTCCGGATGGGTCAGCATGGCGAGCTGCGTGACGCCGGCAAAGGCGCGGGCCTTGCGCCGCGCAAAGTCCTGGAGCCGCCAGAAATCGGCGACCGCATCGACGGTCAGGACCGTGGCGGCATAATCGCGCTGCTCGCTGATGAGTTTCGCGATACGGGGCGGGCTCCATTTGGCGAGCTCGATCATGGGCGGGATAACTGGCGCAGGCGGCAGCTGATCCTCGTCCGCTTTGCTGGCGTCTGCTGGTTTGGGCGCATACCACCAATAGCCGAGCTTGGGGCCACCGTCGGGTTCCGCGGCCGGCGATGACGTGGACGCCGCAAAAGCAATCGCGGATAAGGCGAGGCCCCACCTCACAGCACCCGCTCCATGCGGGTGAGGCGTTCGATCCGCACCGGGCCGAAGTAGCGGCTGTCAAAACCCTCTGGATGGTCCGATCCGACATAGATGAAGCCCGCCGGAAGGACATGATCGCCCCAGCGCAGATGGTCGAGGCGCTGGCCGCCCCGGCCCATGGGACGGCTGATACCCAGCAGGGTGTTGCCGCAATAATAGCTGCTGTTTGTGACCCTGCCATCGAACACTGAATGGCGCTCAACCTCGCGCAGGCGTTCGCCGGCCATGCACATGGCCCTTTTGGTGACGCTGATGGGGTGGGGACCGACAATGGGATGGGTGAGCTCGAACATGACAAGGTCGCCCTTGTGGATGGTTCCCGGCGCGGCGCGCACTGCGAAGGCATCGATCGACGGGCTCATGACGATCGTGACGGCCGGGATCGCCTGCCAGGTGATCGTCGCCAGCGGCAGGGTGATGCCAAGGGCGAGCCAGAAGCGGGCGGGCCGCGCCTTCTGGTCGCCCACCGCGCCGCCCAGCGCCAGGGCGGCCTCGCGTGGGAGAAGTTTAGCCCAGAGGAAAAGCCGATTAGCGGCCAGCCAGACGAGCCGAAGCATCGCGCACCTCCTCTTTGCCGCCCAATCGGCCATATTCATCGAGCAGGCCTGAAAGCGCAGCGTCTCCCAGGACGAGATGGGCGGCACGCGGCGCATTCTCGTCCTCCCGCTCACAATAGGGCTGGGTCGGATCGCCCGGAACCATGGCCAGGGCCGGCACGCGAACGATGCCGTGCTGGCGAAACAGGATCGGATCGATCACCACCTGGACATTGCGCATCGTACAGGCCGGGCCTTCGCAGCCAGGATCGAGCCGCAACATCCGCGCCGTAAGCTCTGCCATTGGACCCATCCTTGTGAGACCGCCGGGTACGCCGCGAAAGGCGATGACCCCACCGACCCGCTCAAGCTGCCCGGCATAGGTGCGCAAGGTCTCGAGCGGCATCGATGAGGACGCGAACAGCACGGGCACCCAGGCTTTGGCTGGCGCATTGGCGGAGGCGGGCCGGGGTGTTGAAGCGCCATCTGGTGGCGCCAGACCCAGCGCCTGATGGAGCCTGGCGCTCATGGCCTCCTGCTCTGCGGCGAGCGCTTTTGCTGCCCGTGCCTGTGCCGCGCGTGCCTGCTCAGCCAATTTCGGATCGGCCTTGCGCTTGACCATAGCGTCGAAGGCGCGCCGTTTTAGAGCAGGATCGGGGGGAGGAATCTCGGCTGGCCCCTGTGGCGTCGCTGGAGCGCCAGCTGTTCTGGCTTTGACCAGACGTTCCATGGCCGAGCTTTGCCCGGTTGCTCGCTCGGCCCCCCACGCCTCTCCATGCGTTGATGAGAGGAGCGCCAGCGCCAGGATGAACGGCGCAATCGGGGCGTCAGGGATTGACGGTGCGCAGATAGGCATCGACCTTCTCCTCCATGTCTATTTGAATGTCGGACTGGGCGCGCGCCTCGATCTCCGCATAATATTCTGAGAGATCCATCCGGCTGAAATCGAGCGCCTGAAATTCTTCTGCGGTAAAGCCGCGGCAGTAAGGCTGCTTGGGCGTGCCCCAGCCCATGGCGTTGAAGGCGCTGAGCTGCGGGCGGCCCTGCTCCTGGATGATGCGGCCGAGTTTGGTGTTGAAGCAGCAATGGCCGCGCGCCTTCTGGATGCAGACGCCAAGGATGGATGAGGAGCAGTAGCTGCCGACCTCATGGCACATGCCCGATCCACGCAGCATGCCGGTTTCCATATCCTGTTGGTCGCAGCCGGCGAGCAGCACCTCCATCATGAAGTTGATGGCAAGGCTGATCGCGATCGAGGTGGGATCAAGACCGATGATGATGGCGTTGGCGCCCGCGCTTGCTGCCTGGCCCGCCGTGGCACCGGCCTTGAAGGCGAGATAGGCGGCCTTGGCGCCCGTGAACACGCCCTTGGCGATCGCGATCTTGGTGGTGATCGAGCTGATCGAGCCGCCCATGCCGTCCTTTACGATCCTGTCCCTGTCCTTGCAGCAATTCTGGAAGGTGACGCTCGCGCCGGGCGGTCGGCAGCGGAGCGCCCGGCCACCAAATATCTCGATGGCGCCAAGACAGTTGCCGTCTGCGTCGACCGGGCCGTCATTGTCCGGGCCGGCATCATCGACCAGCACTTCATCCTCGACCGGATTGAGCGCTGTGTCGATGCAGGCGACGGGCGAGCAGGTCGGCGTGCCGCCGGCCGCAGGCACAAGGCATTGATGTTGGCTCCCAAGCGGGCAACTATAGGCGCCGGCGGCGTCGGCCACGCAAAGCGTCTGCTGGATCGGGCATTGGGTGGCTCCATCCGCCATGGCGGTGCAGCTGGCCATTTCGCCTTCATCAGCCGCATCGCCATTGCCGTTAAGGTCTGCAGCGCAGAGTTGGGTCGCCCATGCTGACGCTGGGATGGTGATCGCTATGAGCGCTGCGCTCAGCAATATGAGGAAGCTGCCCTGTCTCATGGCGTCCCCGCAGTGCAGGCAAGGTCAGAGCCGGCGAGGCGGACGGTCTGCATCATGACGGCGGCTTCGGGAAAATCGTCAAGGCAGCCGCAGGCGGTGACCAGTTCCTCCCCTTCGCCCAGCGGACAGACATTGTCGGCGGTGCAGCTATGATAGAAGCTGTTCCAGCCAGCTGGATCATTTTGGGCAGCGCCAACCGCGCCTGAAACGGCGACGTCGCTATTCACCTTGGGTGCGCGCGTCTTGCAGACAGGCTCGCAGGCAGGCACCGAACCGCGATCGGGCAGCGAAAACTCCCGCGTCGAGGTTGAGATCGTCCCGTCGCTCGACGCGGTTCGATCGGCGAGCAGCGTTTCGGTGGAATGGTCGATGATATAAGCGCTGCGTGTGAGATCGGGCTCAGCGAGCGCCGCGCTGTCAGTGACACACGCATAACGGCGCCTGCGTTCGAAAAAATCCCGCGTGAACTGGTAGCTGCATTGTCCAGCCCCGAAGCGCCGTGTTTGCGCCAGGGGCTTTAGCCCTGTGTTGACGCCATTGCGGAAGGTCTCGACGCCGTCGACCTCTTCCAGGATGAGCCTGCAGTCCTGATCCTGTGCATAGGGCGAGCAAAGATCGACGAGCCGTTCATCGACACTGCAGCTATCGTCGATTTCCGCCTCGATTTCGGCAAGCGCGCCGCCTTCATCGGCCACCGCGACCCGCATGCGGATTTCATGGGCGCCAGGGGTCATGAACGGTAGAAGATCGGTGCCGGGCGTGCGCGTGAAGATGCGTCCCTGCTCGCAATTGCCGGGCGGCAATCCTGCTCCGGTCCAGCTTTGAGGACCCGAAGCGACCAGCGTGCCGTCCACGGTGATTTGCGCCCAGTCGTCGGCATAATAGCGGACAAGGCGGACGCCGCGCAGGCGATCGCGATCACCGACGGTGAGCGTCATCTGGAATTCAAAGATTGAGCAGCGGCCGCCCGTCAGGCTCTTTTCGCCGGGTGACCCCATCTGGAACCGCGCAACGGTTGGACTCACAGCGAGGGTTGATCGACCGCCCGATCGCGCAATGACGGCATCGAAGTTCGGATCGCTAATATTGATCTCGCGCGCGATGGTGCAGGCCCGGGTTTCCTGCGCCTTGCCGCTTGCCGACGGTGAACCGGCCAGTGTCTGGAAGACGCTGCTTCCCTGCGCGGTGGCCGATGCATCCCCCGCTATGGCGGTTGGATTAGCGAGATAGGTTGTTGCCGACACTGAGGGGCTGCTGGTGCACGCCGTCGTCTGCGCGCCGATATAACGGATGACCGGGCCTTCGATACTTGTCTGCGCCACCCCAATCCGGGGATCGGCCGTGGTAAGCGCGCCGATAACGCCGCCGCCCAGATCCTTGAGGACGGAGTTGAGATTACCCAGCACGAGATTGCTGCCGCAGCTCGCATTGATGCAGTAGCAGGCGGAGAGGTCGGTCAGCGGCACCTGGGCGAGCTTGAGGTCTCCAGCGGACGAGACATCCCATTTGAAGGGGGTGCAGTTGTTCCAGCTTCCAGGATCGCAGGAGAGGACACCGTTCGCGCAGATGCCCGATACTGGAATGGGCAGGGTGAGATTTTGATCGAAGCTGCCGTCGAGATTGCTGTCGCGCGCTACACTCAACTGGATGATGTCACCAGTCGAACCGGGCTGCACAAGCACCTCCAGCATCGTCGCGCTTTTCTGGCAGGCAAGGTTGGTGGTGAATTGCCGATTGCTGTCGACGGTGCTGATGGCCTCGCCAGCCAGGCCCGGATTGACGTAACTATTCGTGATCGTGTCGCTGTCACCAGACTTTGCCCGTGATGCCGCCGCTGCGGCGCGTGCACGCGCTTCCATATCCTGCGCGCGAGAGAGTTGCGGCGCGAGAGCCAGGCTGCCGACAGCCAGGATGAGGGTCTTGCCCCTCACAGGGTGCCTCCCGGAGAAATGGGTACTGCGGCGACCAGGCGAAAGCTGTCACCGCTTGCCCTGATGAGAAAGCAGGCGCGGCCATATATGGTTGTCAGCACGGCCGATATCGGATCGGGCGCTAGAGAGGGGGGACACCCGATCCGAGCAGGGGTTTCACCGACCGTGCTAACCTTTCCCTCACATGGCGCCGATCTGGCGGTCACCGGGCATGCGAGGGAAATGGGGAGTGGAGCGACGCTGTGGGGGGACGGCGCCGCTCCGCCCTCGCACCGATCAAATGTGCCAGAATGGCTGTGGCGGGCAGACCATCTGTAATGCCTGTCGATCGGTGCGGGGGATGAGGGAAGTGACATGCTCACGGGGTGGATACTCCCGCGCAGCAGATCACTTTTTCAAAGGACATGAACTGGGCGTTGTCCTTGCCGGGCGCATGTTTGCCGCTCGACCAGAGCGCGCCCGGACGCCCGATATTGACGCATTTGCCGCCCTTTACCGGCTCCATGATCTGGAGCTTGTAGCGGCTCTTGGTCCAGATCGGCTGAGCCTTGAAGGAGCAGCCATCAGCCGAACTGATGGTAAGCGCGCCAAGGCGTCCCATCATGAAGGTGCCGCGTGCGGCAAGGCCCGCCCAGGCCTCGACGCTGTCGCCAAAATGGATGTCACCTGCGACAGGGTAGGTGGCGCCCCAGCTTCCCATGCACCAGAAGAGGGGATCGAGCACCTTGCCCGCTGCCGCCGCGGCGCTGTCGGCCATGCAGGCGAGGCCAGCGGCGGGATTGCCGAATAGAATGCCCTCGGGCTGGATGATCGCGCCCAAGGTTCCGGACTGCCAGGTCGGCAGTATTTCGGTGATCATCGCGACGTCGAACCCGTCGTCCTCGATGCAGGGGAGGTCAGTGAACATGTCGAGCATCTTCCAGACCGGCGAGATGTAATAATGCATCTGCGCGAACATTTTCTGGCTGTTGGTGCCATCGGCGATGGAGGACTGGCTGCCCTGAAGCTTCCCACCGGTCGGCAGGAGATCTGCGCCGAGCGCCATCATGCAGCCGGGTTCGGTGACCACGTCGATCATGCGGTTGGGCGACCAGAAGCTCACTTTGACGCCAAACCAGAAGGTGGCGCCCTTGCGGCAGGCGCATAACGGCTTGGACGCGGACTGGGCGTCCAGCTCCTTGTCCAGCTTGTCGAAGCTTCCGACCCGGACGCCGCCGATCGTGATCGGGAAGATGCAGTTCCAGCGCACTTTGGTGAGCGGATTGAAGATGGTGCCGGTTTCGCATTTGGATGCCTGCGCCGGTGTGCTGCCGGAACCGATGGTGAGGGCGATGGTCAGGGCGGCGGCGCGCAGGAGGGGCTTGCGGTTCATGGCCGGGCACTCCGGTCAGCGGGACGCTTGGGCGCATATTCGTGCAAAACCAGCTTCTTTCCCTCTTGCGCGACGATGACCGGCGCGACGGTAAGACCGAGCCTTTCCTTGATGCGCTCCTCCAGAATGAAGAGCGGGCGGCCTGTGCGCTCGGAGAGATCCAGGGCATCGCCAGCGGTCAGAAGGATGAAATCGGTGAAGCGCGCGGCCTTGAGCGCCCAGGCAAGATCGCGTGGGTGGACGATGACGAGGCGCTGGGGCAGCGAGACATAGTCGAGGGGATTGAAGGTGAAGCCCTTGGGATAGAGGATGCGGCCGTCAGGCAGTCGGATATCCTCATCGACCGTGTAGAAGGGAATGAGGCTCCGTGTCCGATCGGCCGGTGTGACCCCAAGCGAAGCGGCCTTGAGCGCTGACCAGTTGGCGCGCAGGCCGAACTTCGCTGCCATATCGGGTGCATTGGCGACCCGCGCCTCGATCTCGCTCATCGCGTCGGGTTCGGTGATCGGCCAGGTCCGGCCAATGGTCGAGGTTGCGCCCTGCGCCTGCTGGCAGGCGAGACAAGCCAAGAGGGCGCCAAGCAGCGCGTGGCGGGCACGATCGGGGAAAAGGGTTTCAGCGACCATGGCGCTTCGCCCACCATGGCTTGCCCTGATCCTGCCTTTCCCCGCGCACGCCGACGATCAGCGCGCTAAAGCCGAGCAGGCCCGACATGCCCTGGAAGATACGCATGGATATCGGCAATGGGTCCGATGCCTGGCACACCAGGACGGTCTGGACGAGCAGCAGCAGGTGCGTGCCGACCAACAGGCGGATCGGACCATGCGCCGGAGTAGAAGAGAGGATGCCGGTCATTTGCCGCGCCTCCACCGGGTGAAGTGGTCGAGACCGCGATCGAAGGCGCCGGTGAGGCCGATCAGCAGTAGGCCGCTCGCAAAGCAGCCGGCTGACACCATGACTGCGGCGCGCAGGACCATGACCGCAGGCTGATGCAGAGCGAGCCCCGCACAAAGGACGAGCGCGCCCATCATCAGCGTTTCGATCGTTACGAGCCGGAAGCGCCAGAACAGGGCCTGATGCTGGGCTAGGCTGACGGCTCGCGCCTCGATGAGTGCTTCGATCGTTGGATCAAGATCAAGGTCAAGCTGGGAAGCCGTCGGCTTGGCTGGCGGGGGCGTGGCGGGAGGATGTCGCATCATGAGATCTCCTGCGAGGAAATGGATCTGGGCGAGCCCAGCAGCTGCGCGGGGTCGATGCCGGCCAGATCGCAGACGGCTTCGAGCGGCGAGAGGCCGGCGCGCAGGCGCGCTTCGAAGGCGGCCACTTCCTGGGGGGCCGAGGTGTTGATCCAGTAGGAAAAGGGATCCACGACCAGGCGGGCGATGCCGAGGCCGAGCGGGGAGTCGATGAAAACCTCGGAATAATGCGGCTTGTTGTTCCGGACCGATTTCAGGAGATCGAGAACGAAGCCCGAATAATCGAGGATCTTGTTCTCGACAGCCCGTTCATAGGTCGATCCCTGGAGCAGGAAGCGGGTGGCGGCATTTTCGAGGATCACCTGTCCCGTGCCGCCGAAGAGCAGCAGGTCGTTCATCGACTGAAGGACGACCCCGAAGCTCCCCTGATATTTGCGCGCGCGGCGATACCCCTGGCCGAACACCTCGGCGAGGCGGGATAAATCCTGGCCATCGGTCCGGGTCATGAACTGGGCGGCTTCATCGCACAGAACGAAGCGTGGCCGGTCGCGCGCGGAGAGATAGAGCTCCTGGCTCACCGCATTCACCACCACCATGACGATGACGTTGAAGAGGTCCGGCATGGCTTTTAGCCGTTCGAGCTCCAGCACGACAAACTCATCGGAAGAGATGTCGAAGGTCGAGGGGCCGTTGAAGAAATGGCCATAGGCACCCGAACTGCCGAAATCGCGCAGGTTGAAGGCGAGTTCGCGCGCGACCGGGACCAGATGATCGACCTTGTCGAGGTCCTGGGTAGCGTCTGCGGGATAGGCGCCAAGCCAGTCCCGGACGGCATCGATCCCTGCTTCTGCGCGTCCGCTGTCGATCGTCCACTGGACGGCGGATTTGAGGAGGTTCCATTCCGAGGTGGTGACGCCCTTGCGGGTCGCGGCATTGGCCATTTCCGCGACAATCGCGACCGCCATGGAGATGGCGGACTGGCGATCGTCGCCGTCGAGCGCAAAGCCCATGTCGAAGGGATTGAGGACCAGCGCCTCCTCGCCAATGTCGATGTAGCGCCCGGAGCAGAGGGTGCAGAGCTTCCTGTAGCTGCCGCCGATATCGATGATGCGGATGAGCGCGCCCTGCGCATAATATTGGAGGCAAAGATTATTGAGGAGGAAACTCTTGCCAGCGCCGCTCTCGGCCGAGACGATGAAATTATAATTGTTGATGCGCGGGTCGAAGAGGTCGAGCGTGATGAGCTGGCCCTTGCGGCCGACATAGAGGAGGGCAGGACGGCCGCCGCCGCGAAAGTCGGTCTGGACGGGCGCCAGCAGCGCCGCCGCCTTGGCGGGCATGGGAAGGTCGCGCTCCAGCATCCGCAATGTCCGGCGCTCGGGATAGAAGCCGAAGGGCAGGCTCATGGGCAGCAGGATGGGATTGAGATAGCTCTCCTCCTGCATCATCCAGGGCAAGGGTTCGCTTTCCCAAAGCCGCTTGGCGCGGGCGGCCATTTCGCGGGCCTGCGCGCTGTCGCGACCGAACACCCAGACGGTGGGGATCACTGAGACGAAGCGGCTGTTGCCGGCTTCGTCCAGCACCCAGCCTATTTCTTCTATCTGTTTCCCCACCTCGACGGCGAAACTGCCGGCGGCCTTTTGCGCGGAGAGGATTTGCGCCCGCTTATGGATCTCGAAGGCCGAGTGATCGAACAGGATGTTCAATGTGTAGAGAAAGGGACCACCGATCTGGTCGCTATCCTCGGCCGCGCCGCGCATCCCGCCGAGCAGCCGGTTGCAACGCTCGGCCGTTACGCGGCGCGCGGGCGATTTGGGCGTCAGGCAGCGGGCGACCTGGTTTCCGAAGTAGAGTTCCGGGCCATCGAACAGCAGGTCCGGCCCTGCATCGATAATCTGCTTGCGGACGGGGCGCGCCGGATTGTCTGCGGTCCCGCGGGCGAAGACGCCGGGCGCCGGATCGAAAGCGCCGTTGAAGATCCGGCGATAGAAGCTCACCAGCGCTTCGGGGGCCATACGCACAATGCCGAGCTTGGAGAGTTGCTCCTCGATCTGCCGGCGCAGGTCCGCACCGAGAGGCTTGCGGGACTTGATCGCGAGCAGTACGCGGAAATTGCGAATGGGGATCCCGTGAAGGGCGGAAAGCCCTTCGGTGCCGTCGCGCAGATATTGCGCCGTACGCCGGGCCGACGCCTGGACGAGCGGATCGGGCCGGGATTTAAGATCGAGATAGGCGTCGAGCGCTTGGTCGATCAGCGGATCGGCAAAGCAGTGGAGCTGCACCACCGTGCCAGTGCCGAACTGGATGTTGAGAAGACCGAGCAATGCCTGATGGACATGGGCGAAGAGGTAAGCCGACGGCACCAGTTCCCAGGCCTGTCCCCAGCCATCATCGATCGTGAGGAAGGCTTCCTCCTCCTCGACCCAGCTCACCATGGGCAAGAAGTCCGAATAGGCGTCGCGCGAGACGCTTTGCCGCAGACGCTCATAGGTCATGCCGCCGCCATGGCGCGTTCCAAGCCCCCTCATTGATCCTGCTCCTGTGCCTGATCCAGTGGCGGCGCCGGGATATCGCTATCGGTGAGCGTGGGCTTCGCTTTGGTCTGCTCGAGGATGGGAGCCCGCGCGGCTGGCTCAGCCGGATTGACGAGATAATCGCCGACCACCCACTGCGGCTTGTCGAAGATCGAATAGACGTAGCGCGGCATGTAAAGCCGGTCGGGGCGGTCGCGATCGGCATAAGGGAGGATCAGCGTGCGGACCGTCCGTCCGAGCCGGAGCATCGGTGTGACCGGCGCCTCGACCAGGCCCTGAAGTTCGCGATAGATGCTGCTGCGGTAGCCGACATAGCCATCTGCAGTGGAAGTGCGGCCGGTTCTCCGCTTGTCGGTGTTCCCGGAACTTCCGGATACCTTGCTGCTGTTCGTGACCTTGGGATCGGATTTTGATGCCCGGCCAGCCACGGCGTCGGCATAGGCCTTCTCGGGATGGATGCACTGGCCGTGATCGCTGTTCTTGCAGCTGAACTTCTCAGGATAGGGCGACATGGCCGAGCCAAGCGTGGTGCAGCCGGACAAGGCGCCGAGCAGGAGAAAAAGGGTAGGGCAGGCGAGGCGTGCGGTCGCGCAAGAGTGCTGGCTTGGCATGGAATACTCTCCCTGAAGGTGGCAAGTGGGCATCAGAATTTGGCGGACATCAGAATTTGGTTGTAGTGGTGGGTTTGATTTCCAGAGCCAGGCCCTCCTGGATCACGACCACCACGTCCTTGGCAGCGCCGACCTCGACGATCGGCCCAGCCTGACGCGCCAGATCGAGGTAGAAATCGGTGAGCTTGTCGGAGGATTTGGAGAGGCCGCCTGCGACACCGGTCTTGAGCGCATCGCCCGCGTCCAGGGACCGGACGGTGCCGAGCGCCGAGGTCGAGGTGTTGCCGAAGGTGGTCTCGACGCTCTGGCTGACCCCGGCGATCGTGCCGGCGATAAAGCTGCGGGCGAGCGCAGCGCCGGCGCGGGTAACGACTTTGCCCGACAGCCCCTTCTTGCCATCAGTATCGACAAAGAAACCCTTGATCGGCTGGTCAATGACCGAGCGCTCGTCAAAATCGACGCAGGAGAGCGAGATGAGCTGGACCTCGACGCGCTCCTTGGCAAGGCTCCCCGTGGCGTTGCCGATGACAAAACAACCAGCGAGGTTGGCCTTCACATCATTGGGCAGCACGGCGGGCGCCTGAACGCGGGCGATCAGCGGTTCCGGGTTGCTCGTCGCGTCCCGGCTGGCGAGCGCGTCGATCCCGGTCAGCAGCCGCGCCTTCATGAAACCAGGCGGCAAATAGATTGTCCTGGTCTTTTTTTTAGCGCCATTTGGAGCAGCCGATCCTTCCGCGACGACTGCGCTCGTCGCGGCGCCGATCGCGCCCACTTGGCGTTCGACCGGCGGCGCGGGCGGAACAGCCGGCGCGCTCGGCATGGGCGGTGCTGGCAGGCTGCCGTCGGCACGTTCGAGTTCGCTTGGTGTCGGGCTGGGCGGAAAGGCCGGGATATCGCCCGGCATGGCATTGGGGAGGTCGCCGACTGCTGCTTCGCTCGATGCTGGACCGGCGCTTCCGATCCGGCCCTCCTCAATCGCCGTGACTCGGTCGCCGAGCAGGTTCTGCCCATCGAGGATCTTCTTGAGGTCGCCGCGCACCTTCGTTTCAAGGCTGTCGCCGCGAAGGCCCGCCCCCATGTCGAGCTTGGATGCCGCCGGCGCCTGAGGCGAAGTGTCCTCCGCGCTGTGCGAGGCGGAATAAAGACCATAGCCGAACAGGGCGACCAGCACGCCGATCGCGGCCTGGCGTGCGCGTAATTGCTGCTGTGGGCTGAGCGTCGCCCAACGTGCCTTCAGATCGAGAAGGGCCGGGCCGCGCAGCTGGAGGACGCTGTTGTTCCTTTCGGTCGTTGCCGAGGATGGCCGGGTCGGCCGTGAACGGCCCCTGGCGCCGCTACTTTGCGCGGGCGAACTGGTTTCGTCTGGACCTTGGGGGATATTCCTTCGCTCATCGCTCATAGCCCGTCTCCCCGGCGCAGAATGATGAGCCGGGCGGTCTCCCCGGTACGAAGCGAGAGCCGATCAAGCGTTGCGCTGAAGATCCGGGCGCCGAGCGCCGCATCGAGGAAGAGGCGCTCGTCGACTTCCATGTCGCTTGTGGCTTCGACCCGATATTCCGATGCGTTGAGGCCTGCGCCCTCAATGGTGACGCGGCGGCGTTCGGTGATGCGCAGCGCGGGTGCGGCGGGGAGGGTGATTTGCCGGCTGGCGGTTGCCACCTCGGTGAAGCTCGCCGGCACCCGATCCTGCAAAAGGGACAGGGTGATCGAGACCGCACGATCTTCCTCGGCGAGCGGGGCGAGCAGATCCTCATTGGCACGGGCGCGCTGCCGGGCGCCGGGCACCAGCGTGATCGTCTGCGCGGGGATTTCGGATGGCTCGGCGTAGAGCGGGTAGATCGCGCCGTTGCAGGTGACGAAGAACTCGGACGGCGTCGTCACATAGCTGCGGGTGATCTGGCCGCCATCGTCGCTTTCGCGGACGAGGAATTTGACCCAGGCGTCGCCGCCGCCCTTCTCGACCGCAAGACCCTTCTCGGCGGAGAATTTGACATCCTCGATCTCGCCGCCCTGACAGACGAGATGATTGACGTCCCGGTTCGAGAGCCGGATCGTGCTGGTCTGATCGGGCAATGCCTGGATCGATTGCGCGTGTCCCGGCGAGGCCATGGCGATGAGAGGCAGAAGGGTTAGGGCAGCGCGAGACGCGCGCGCTCGGTTACCGAAGCTCGGCATCGAATTTCTCCTCGGTGAGGGACAGGATCCAGAAGCGCCCGGCATCGATCATGTATCGGATGCGCAGATTGCCCCGGAATTTGCGGATGACGCCGCCGATGACGCGTATCTTCTCGACGGGCACGAGGATCTGGCGATCGGTCCAGGTGACAGGCTGATCGGGCCGGATATAGGTGGCGATCGATAGCGTGGAATTGTTGGCGAGCTCATCGAGCACGCCATTCAGGCTATCCCGCAGACCATTATAGGCGGTCGGGTGGACGATGCTGAGCAGCTCCTGGAACTGCCGGTCTGCAGAGAGCGCAGAATATGTACCAGACAGCGCGACGATGTTTCGCGTCATGGCGCGCAGATAGGCCGAAGAAGGCTTGCCACCGGTCACATAGAGATCACCGCTGGCGCCGAAGGGAATGACGATCGTGCGCTGGTTCTGGGACGTCGAGTAGAGCGCCATCCCCAGCACGGCGGTGATACCGAACAGGCCGACAATCGAGAATTTGAGCAGCCTGTTCTCCTCGAACAGGTTGGATGATCCCTGGAGATAGCGGTGAATGCCAAAGCTTCCTGGTTTGCCAAGCAGCGGGTCGGCGGCCTCCTGGGGCGATTTCTGACGAAACATGGAGATCTCACTCGCAAAAGCGGGTCTGGGTCGGCCCGGGATAATGGGGGAGGCGCAGCAGACCCCAGCGCCAGGCCAGATGGGGCACGAAGCCGCGGGGCTTCGTCCGCTTCCAGGGAATGAAAAGGAGAAGGACGCCGAGGAGCGACCAGCCCACCAGCCCGCCGACGATGACGGCGACGAAGATGGTGGAGACCACGAGGATGAACTCCTGCGCGTCGAACCAGAGGATCTGGACCGGCTTGTGCAGAAATTGTGGAAGTCTCTCGTCCACGCCCTTCTCCCTTGCTTCACCCACATCTGAACAGATGTGAGGTTTTACGAAGAGCGCGGTTCGCTCTCCGTCCGGCGCGGGGCGATTGGGCCCCCGCGCTGGTCCGTTGAGCCTGTCTTCAGACGATCATGCCGAAGGTCTGGAGAATGGAGTCCGCCCGGATGAGGCAGACGGCGGCCACGATCGTGGGAATGCCGATCATGATGTTCGAGAAGAGCCGCGAGACGCCGAACAGGAAGGCGGCGACACCGCCCACAAAGCCCAGCGGCCCCTTCACGCCCTGGTTCACCACGATATCGTAAATGTCGTAGCCAAGATCGCCCGCAGCCGGCGCCTGGAAGGCGTGGGCGGCCGATGCGAGGGCGAGGGCAGCGACGAACGTTCCCACGGCATCGGCCGTCCGAGACGGGCGGCGCAGGAGCGGCATGTTTGCAAGTTTGATCATTTGCTTAAGTCTCCGGACACAAGAGGAGCCGCCCCAAGACATGCCTGCCGGCACCGACTGGGTGTTCGCTGTCGGCCGACGACAGGCTGGGTGGCTCCTCGGGATCGGGCGCCATCGTCGGCATCTTGAGGCCTTGGGCCGCCATGCAGCCTGAGGCCCGCCAGAATAGGGATTAGGTCGGTAGCTTGGCTGTCGGCCGCTGTTTGGCGAGCCAGGCTTCGATCTCGGCTTGGGCAAAGCCCGATATGACCTGCCCGTCGAGGATGAGCGTCGGGGTGCCCGAAATGCCCATCGACTTGACCGCTTGGCCATGAGCCTGAACCTGGGCAGCGCCATCCGCGCACCGGTTGAGGGGCTTTGGCGGCTCGCCGGCATAGGTCGCGCGGAACGCGGCTTCGCGGTCCTTCGCGCAGAGAATGTGCTCAGCTTTTGAAGCCGCCTCTGGATGAATGCCGGACACGAAGTAGATTTGGCGGCGCACTGGTTTGCCTTCGGCTGCCTTTGTCGCCCAGAAGCGATCGAGCGCGCGGCAGTAGGGGCAGTCGGGGTCGGTGAACTCGATTACCAGTGGGGCGCCGGGCGGACCGATCAGGAGCGCTTTTTTGGGATCTATATCCTTGAGCTTGGCTCGGGCCGCAGCATCCTGGGACAGGGCTGTCAGGTTAACGCCATTCTTGTCGTAGATGGTCGCGAACAGGAGATGATCGCTTTCCGGCGCGTAATAGAGGATGCGGCCGCCGGCGCGGGCCTGGAAGAGTGGGCCATGGACGGGTGAGGGCGCAAAATCCTCGAACTGGAGGTTCGTGAAACTTTGACGCAGCTGGGCCTCTGCGGATCTGGCGACTTGAGACAGGTCGGGTTCGACTGGCCCCTGGCTCAGTGCAGGTGCTGCCGTGCCGAGTATCAAACATGCTGCCGTCAGGCTCGTTCTGTTGAAATGCCGGGTCATTGATTGCTTCCTGCGTTCGGACGGGGGCTCCCTGTGAGGAGGCGCTGATCGATCTTCACCGTGCTTCCGAGATCGACGGTTTCTTCGGCGGGCTTTGCAGTGCGTGGTTGCCCAATGAAGAAATCGGCGCCGATCTGGGCAATCGCCAGTTTCTTTGGAGCCGACGGCGGCTGAATGGGGCCTACCTTCCGGGCTGCAGGTGCAGAGCCCGGAGCGGGGGCGAGTGTGAGCAATCCGGCCATGATGGCCAGTCGTGATGCTGACATCGGACAAATCTCTCTGTTGTCAGGCGCATGAGCGGCCTGGCTTCGCGGTCCGTTCTGGGCCGGGGCGGCTCGCTCTCTTTCGAGCGGCGTCTCGACCTCCGATCGGGTGCTCCAAGCGATGCATCCAATGCGGCACACGCCGCAATGGGGAGGGCACTGAGATGCCGAAAGCGGCACTGAAGTGCCGAAATCGGCATTTCAGTGCCGCTTTTATGCGCATGGACAGCTTCAAACGCGAATTCGGTCGTCAGGAGAGATGCGGATTTTGCGAATCAGGGAGGCTATCGATGGCGACACCCAAGTCGCGGACCTACCGGCTGCATCTATCGGAGGAGGGAACTGACGCGTTTCTCGAATGCCATTCCCGGCTGGCGCGCATCGCGAGGCGTTTCATCCCCTATGGGGCGACTCTGACCGTCGCCATGCTGCTGATCGAGGCGCTGGACGGTCCGGAGCTTTGCGATGAGCTTTCCGCCCCGGCCGTGATCAGGCTGACAGGGCGGATCGAGCATTTTGTGGGCGCGTCACCGTTAGCGTCCGCGCTCGTGGTGTAATTTCCGGTGTAGATTGAGGCGATCGCATGGGTGGGGCATGCCCCACCCATGCGAATTCGATCTCGGTGGCCACCGGGCTCATCGGTAAGGTGGAGTTACCA
>NZ_VYPZ01000069.1 GCF_008710155.1 Sphingobium limneticum | reverse complement strand
CTTGGCGATGCCGCGCGACACGGGTTGCGCCCAAGCTGGCAGGTAGGCCGACATGGCCAGCGTGCCGCCGAGCATGGCGGTTCCGCGCATCACGTCGCGCCGGTTCAGATTGCGGCTCATGCCGTTCTTTCGCTCCATTCAATGCTTGCGGCCGGCGGGAGGGGGCCGCCGTCGTTACCCTTCATTACGCGCGAACCGGCCCATCCCCTCATGCGAAGTCGAAAATTTTCGACAACTTCGCGCGCGCGCGCCGGAGCCGCATCTCTACGGCCTTGCCGCTGATCCCCAGCGCGGCTGCGGTCTCCGCTTCGGACAAGCCTTCCACGGTCCGCAGCAAGAGCGTCTCCTTGAGCGTTGCCGGCAGCTCGGACACCGCGCGCGAAAGCCGGGCAAGTTCTGCGCGATCGAAGGTGACGGTGTCGGCACCTGGCGCCTCGTCTCGCTCACCCTCGATCGTCTCAGGCGGCAGCGAAGAGGCGAACGATAGTATCTGGCGTATGCGTCGCCGCCGAAGCCAATCGCGGCTCTTGTTGATTGCCACGCGGGCCAGCCACGCAGCGAGCGGCCGATCTCCGTCATACTTTCGCAAGTTCTGAAAGGCGGCCGCGAAGCATTCCTGAGTGAGGTCAAGCGCCTCTTCGGCATCGCCGATATGTGCACGGATCAGGCGGTAAACCGGCCCCTTGTGCCGGCGCATGATCTCGGCGAAGGCGGCCTGACGTCCAGCGAGCGTCAAGGCGGCGAGTTCGCCGTCCGTGCAGGCCGAAAGTTCAAGACTCACCGCGCGTCTGCGGTCAGCGCCTTCACCACCGCGCGGTCGAACGTCCTCGCCTGGTCAGGCCGCAGGATCTGCCGCATCGCGAACATATGGTTCAACGTCTCCTTTTGGAGCTCGCCCATCGTGCCGTGCGAACGATCGACGGCCGCCGCGACCTGCGGCCCATTGCCATGCTCGACTTCAATGGCGTCGGCGAGCCGCGCGTTGTCGGCCCTGAGTTCCAGCTCCAAGGCACGCCTTCGGACGGCGAAGCGAGACTCCAGCGTCTGGAGTTTGGTCCGTTGAGCCTCGTCCAACTCAAGCCCGTCGTGGAGCAATCTGTGAAGCTCCACGCCTGGGGTCGTCGACGAAGGAAACACTTCGCGTCCAGCCCACACGCCTGCGACCGCTGCTGTGAACGCGATGGCCGCGATCAGCATCGTTCTCCGGGCGCTGCCCGTCACTGGAGCGCCAGCAAGGTCGAAGGCGCTAGCGGCGCGGCAGGCCCGAAAGGCGTCAGCGTCGGCATCTGCGCAGGCGCCGCTGCGGACGACAATCCGCCGCCCACCACTCCCAAGGCGGCCGCGCCTACCGCTGCCAGCATGCCAGCCCGCAGTGTCACTCCGCTGCCCGCGCGCTGCTCCGCCGCGATTAATCGCATGACATCCCCTTCCAGTTCAGCGAGCCGGGGATGAAGCGGCTGCTCGGCAAGGCGGCGCAACGCGCTGTCTAAATCCATATCCATGTTCCTTCCTCCGTCTTGCTCACATCCCTTACGCACGGCCGGCGAACACCCCTCGAATCCGACGTGAACGAATACCCCGAAGCGCGAACGCCCCCGAGCGCCGCGGCGCACTCTTCCATTGCGTCCAATCGTTCACAGCGCATGCTGAGACGCACCAAAACAGTGTTGATGTCGCTCCTTGCTAGCCTCTAAAGCTATGGTTTGGCCTGGGCGGGGGGCCGATCGATCCAAATTGCGGTCGGTTTGCGATCTAAAGCAAATTGTAAAGAGTTTATTAACCGCGTCTCTTTACTGTTCGGGCATCCCTCCTCCCGAGAGAGCGCATGCCATACTTGATCGATGATGCGATATATACTGCGAGTGCGATCAGCATCCTTCTGGGCATGATCGGGCTCGCCTGTGTCATGACCTGGCCATTTCTACGTTGCTTGCGGCGGGTGATCGTCGTCCAGAGCGTGGGCGCGGTGGCGTTCACGCTTCAATTTTCCGTCCTTGGTGCCTCGACCGCGGCGGTCGCATGCGGCATCTCGCTTGCGCAGCTCTTGATTGCGCTGACGGTGCGGGATCGTGGAGTACGGTCGGCGCTCAACATTGCGAGACTCGTCACGCTCCTGACGCTTGTCCTATTTACTTGGGTAGGCATAGCGTCGCTTTTCGCGGCCAGTGGAGGCATCATAAACATGAGCGCGCGCAATCAGCCGTCGCCCATGCGGATGAAAACAGTGTTCCTGATCGGCTCTCCTTTTTGGTTAGCGCACAACATCATGGGTGGCGCACTGTCCGCCCTTACAGTGGATCTCATATCGGTCTTCACAACATGACCGGTTTGTATTTGGCTTCGATCGAAGCGCGAAAGTGTTTGCAGGGAGAGGTGTCCGACACGGTCTGGCGACGAGTAGGAATCTTGTACGGGACTTTCTCCGGCCGGCGCTCGGGTGGCGCCGGCACTCCTGGGCTGAGCGGTCCCGCCGCAGCGCAACAGGAGTGCCGCGCATGATTGATGTACCGGCATCCGTCGCAGCTACACCCCTCCTCGCCAGGCAGAACGTCAATACGCGAACCTCGCCCAAGTTCATTGCCCGACCCGCGAGCGTACATGACGCAAAGGCACTGGCAGCTCTGAAGACAGCGCTGAGCGTCGAGACAGAGCACATGGTGTTCGACGTCGCTGATCCACATGCGCTATTGAAGCGCTGCAACTCTGAGTTGCAGGCTTCGAAGCTCGGAGAACAAGGCATTTTCGTCGTAGAAACCCGGAAACACATTGTCGGCTATATTGATGTCAGGAGAGTAACGGTCGAAGGAGCATATGAGTTTGCATCGTTTAATCTGGCAATCCGTCCACAATACTGGGGCAACGGACTTGGAGCACAGCTGATTTCTCTAGCGGAAAAATGGGCTAAAGGACGCCAATTGCGCTTCCTTATGTTCTTAGTCGCAATTCGAAATCATCGCGCAAGGGCGCTCTACGATCGTCTAGGGTATAGCATCTGTGATATAGTTCGGGTGGATGATAATAATGCGATCGCAGCCGATGAAGCATACATCATGGGACGTATGATCCTCGAAGCAGATTGTTCTGCCCCTCCTGAGTCCGGTGCGGATCACGATGTTGGGAGTGGGCTATGCTAAACGTCATGTACCTCGGCGTTTTCGTGCTAATGACTGTTTTGGCTGTTCCAGCGACTGCGCAGGTGACTGCGAGCAACCCAAGACCACGGCCGGCGCACTCAAATTCTTGCAGGATATGTTGGCTCGTGGTCCAGCTGAAGCAATGCCCTGGCCGGGATTCGCGCGTGCGTCGAAAGTGACAAAGGTTTTCAATGGCAATTGCTTGATGACCTTGTCGCTAGCTGACCAAGATCGATCTGGCGCGAGCGATTGCGGTGCGGGGTCGGATGTCGACGAATGCACCGCAATCCGCGGTCGAGATCGTGGGAGGGGTGCAGCCTTAGAGCCCGATCCAAAAGTTGTTGAGCAATACCAGCATGTTATGATTCACGCCGTCCTTGCGAGAGATGGAGTGATCAATGGCATGGACTGGCATTGCTCGAGATGAGCATAGCCGCAAAGGACTGCG
>NZ_VYPZ01000068.1 GCF_008710155.1 Sphingobium limneticum | reverse complement strand
GTTCGGGCAACTCAAGCAGTTCCGCCGTATCGCAACCCGTTACGACAAAACCGCCTTATCCTTCGCAAGCTTCCTGAACCTCGCCGCCATTCGCAAATGGCTGCCGCACTTTGTCAACGCGACCTAGGGAAATTATGCCGAATGAGACAGACTAAGCCGTTTCAACGCGAATGGATTGTTTCAATCCTGGTTATGACATTCGCGCTAACGCTTGCCATCGGGATTGGTTTTCTGGCGGGTCATTATATCCCGTCGGCTTCTGACGATATGTAGGAGATCTGTCGAAATTTGCCAAAGAAAGGACCGATGGCGGATTGTATCGCTCTACGTTCAGCAGTTGCTACTGAGCAGGCGACATCGACAGCGCAATGGGGTCTGATGATCGCGGTTGGCTCGCTTTGCGCTAGCAGCGCGGCGCTGTTGGGATTGATCAGCGCCTTCAAACAAGGGCAGCGTACGATCGGGATAGCCACCGACGCGAACCGCATAGCTATGGAATATGGGCGGGCGCAGGCCCGCGCATATGTCGTGGTTCAGTCGGTGGAGGCAAAGCTTAGTGAGCTGGGCGATCTGACTGCCAAGGTAACTTTCCAGAATTCTGGCGCATCGCCTGCGCGCCGGTTACGCTGGCTATACAACGCACATATTGTCGCTGTTTATGGCGATAACACTCGGCGCGGCATGATGCTTGGCGATCAACCAGACCTGGAAAGATCGCACTGGCGGCAGGACATACCTTCGGCGGATTCCTGGACATCATATCCGCTTGGATTGCGTTCTCAGGATGGCGTTGCGGCCCTGCTCGAGAAGGCTACCTTTGTCGCGATCACGATAAAGGTTGTGGCAGATTTTCAGGACGTGTTCGGCGAAACACACCGGGAGATCGCCTGTTTTGAGGGACGGGTAAATCCCAGCGAGCGAGACGCGTCATACACAGCGCTACATAGTGCGCATGACAACGCATTGGACGACAAAACAGAATCCCCTGCAGCTTGATCTGCTGCCAGGCACTTGCGAATTTTGCCACTAATCGCGCAGGCGTCGAACCAGCCGTTTCCAGCTTACCTCGCTGTTTATGCAGTCAGGCCGGTCCGGCTGTCGAGGCTCTGAAGACGCGCTTACTTCTGTCAGTCGTCGGCAAGGAGAGACGCGAAGCCATGAATCGTGAATGGCATGGCGGCGTCAGGCACTTTCGCCTCACTTGGAACTTCATGCATGAGCAGCAGCATGCCCTCATGCGGGAGATAAGCGCAGCCGAAGCCCTTCTCCCGTCGCTGTTGCGCGGCTTCGAGAACGGCTGCGCGGTAGGCGTCATGAACCTTATTTCCGACATGCAGCTTGGTTAGATCGATAAAGCCCAGTGCATCGCCATTCGGACCCTCTTCGCTGACGCCGAAGATCATAGTTTCATCGGGCATTTCGAATCCTCATTTCATTTCGCGAACATTCGCGAAGTGTGTTTCCAAGCATGATGACGTCGGCGCGCGGGGCCTCAATGATCATCTGGTCGCGCGCCATTGCGCCTTTAATCGCGGCCTCGACCGCGAGGCATAGCAAAGCTGTGCTGTTCGCTTGCATCTGGATCTGTGCGGCCTTTCGGCTTGATGGCCAATTCGAACTTGATGTGGCTCGCCTGCGAGGCGATCCCGTGAGTAACTGCCTCAGATAGGTAGGAGCCCTCCGCGTCACCCCCGGCAATTTCAGATTCCCGATCAAGGTCACTGGGCGCCGGCTCTCGCGCTTGAGAAGCAAGGCGCTCCAACCGCGCATCCAATGCTGCAGCCCCAGGGCCACCGGTTCGCGCCCAAGTAGCCCCTAAATCGATCCCCGCCCGATGGAATTCTGACACTCGCTCATAACGGCCGACGGCTGCCATCGCGATGTCCTGTTGACCCAGGCCGTCCTTCTCCAGTGTTCGGATGCCCATGCTGGATACGAGTTCCTGAGCGGGCTTGGCGATCGCCATGCCTCGGCTGACGCTTAGGACTCCGCCTCGGCCGATCAGTTCGAGGCCACGCGCCTCTTCCTGAGTGGCGACGTCGTAGAGGATCATCCGGGCCTTTTCATTTGGCGAGAGGGTCCCATTCGCCGCCTCGTGGATTTCCGCACGGACGAAGGCGCGTTCGGTCGCCGCAAAGCGGTGCTCATTGAGAGGCATCCCGGCATCGCCAAGGGTCAGGACCGCGCGTTCAAGGGCTGGATCAACAGCGATCGTATCGTCGCGGTAGCGAAGCTTGTCCTGAACGGTTCGAATTTCAGCGGCGGCGCGGACCAACTCAGCAAGCGTCAAAGTCCGGAAAGGGCGATACTCTTCCGCCTGAGGGCCGGTGGCCATCTCCAGCCGCGCCAAATCGAACGCTTCAACGCCGGAAGCTGCGGCTGTCTTCGCCGCAGCGCCTATGGCAGCTGTCGTGGCATTCTGTCGTTCCTTCGGCATCGCGTGCCGTTCAGGCGCATCAGACAGCCATTCCTCAATTGCTCTGAAGTCCATTGTAATGCTTCCCTGCAAGACCGGGAGTAATTGTCTCAGACCGATTGGGCAAATTCCAGACCCCCTTCAGCACAGGTTGCATTGGATATGGAACAGGATGCTTCGAATCCTACGGAAAGCGGCTTATGCGCCGCAGTTATCGGCGGCGTTGGATTGAACCGATGGGCTGACCAGGCTAGTCCAATGGGGGACTATTCGTTATGGACTTCAGCGCTTCCGAGGCAAGATAGAGTTCGTCTTGGGCTGCTTCCCATTCACGGCGGGCTTCATCCCAGCGCCGCTTAGCGATGAGCAGGCGATCTTGCGCTTCCTGTTGTTTATTCCGTGTACGGGTGCGTTCCCTCGTTCGGCTCAGCGGCAACCGATAGACGTCGTTGTCGGTCAGCTTTCGACCGCACGACTTTGGGCTATGTTGATTGCGTATGTGGCCCCATGATCCTTGCAGCTTGCGGACGGAATTACCGCAGCGCTTGCAAAACCATTCGCGCTCAATGCGATCGGCCCTCACAGCAGCACTCCGATCATCAGGCCGACGAGCATCCATGCGAGGCCGGTCATGACTTGCACGGGATCGCGCCAGTATGCGCGTTCAATTATGGCAGAGCTGCCGCTGGCCACATCCCTGAGATCGTCGCGACACCCGGGATAGGGATATTCCTCATCCAGATGGTTTGCGAGACGTTCGAACGCGGCTTTCTTGTCGGGGGGAATATTCCCGGGCATGCTTTCCTCAATCGCTATCGGCTATACGATAGTAATCGTCGGATTTTCCGGCGAGACCCTCGTTGAGCTTTTGCACTGGTCTGCAGCAGGACCGCGGGTTCGGATTTGCGGCAGTCAGGCATCGCACCTGGGCAGTGGACGCAGCTGGCACATGCATCTTGCATGGGATATTATCGGTACCGGAGCAGGGATGTCGCAGGCGGGCTGCACATTTCTAAGATGGACCGGGATCCACGGAAGGGATGGAGCGGTATGATCATCACCCTCTCAGACCTTTTAGCGGGAATCCGAGAGCGCAAGGCTGCCTTGGGGTTAGCGTCCGCGCTCGTGGTGTAATTTCCGGTGTAGATTGAGGTTGTCGCATGGGGTGGGGCATGCCCCACCCCATGCGATTTCGATCTCGGTGGCCACCGGGCTCATCGGTAAGGTGGAGTTACCACACTTCACACGCCCACCGAGGAGTTGATCC
>NZ_VYPZ01000067.1 GCF_008710155.1 Sphingobium limneticum | reverse complement strand
TTCTTTGCAGTCGCAGTTTATGTCGAGCGTGGCGGCAGGAGGCGCAGGTTTCCTTCGGTTTTCCATGATTTCACTCCAGATAATTACGGTTCCCTCGACCTCAACAAGTCGAAGGAACCAACATGCGATCAAGATCATCATTGCCGTTTCGAGCGGCCCCGCTCCGGGTCGACGACCCGCCCAGTCACGACGCTCTACTCACCGCATTCCTCTCCTCTCTGTCGCTCGACGAGAGGTCAGGCAGTGCGGTTCTGTTTGGCGCTGCGGCCCGTCATTTCCTGCATTGGATGGAACTGCACGGGATCGCGATCCGCACGATCGACGATCGGACCGTTCGGCGGTTCGAGAAGCATCGGTGCCGTTGCCACCGGTATTCGGCGCAGCAGCCAGTTTATAAGGCGGACATTGCAGCGCGGGTCAGGCGCTTCGTCCGCTTCCTGGAAGATCAAGGCTACGTCGATGTCGACGACGGGATGGACGATCTGCCACGGTACCTCGCCGACTATTTCGATGGGATCGATCGCTTGCAACTCGCGCAAGGACCGGCCCAGTCCTATCGATCCGAGGCCGAGCATTTCGCGGCCTGGCTTCGCATTGTGCGGCGGCGGTGGGCCGATATCGACGACACGATCATCGACCAGTACGGCGCGCATGTTTGTCGCTGTCCGGTCTGGCGCAAGCGAGGCAAGCTCGTTGCATCAGGTGCGAAGCGTCGACGGCGGTGCGCTCGGCACTTCGTCGAGTTTCTGCGGCGGCAGGGTGCCATCCCACCAGTCGAACCGGTGGCGGATGCTGACCCGCACATGGCGGCTTACCTTGCCTGGCTTCGGCAACATCGCGGCGCCACCGAAGAGACGATCCGCCGCTACCGGGCCGACATTCGTCGGCTCATGCCCATGCTGGGCGAGCCTTCGCAATGGGATGCGGCGGCGCTCAGGCGGGCGTTTGAACGACGAAGCAAGGAGACGCCGGGATCCGTCTCGCTGATCGTCACGATCATGCGGAGCTACATCCGCTTTTTGATTGGGCAAGGCGAGTGTCGACCGGCACTGTTGCACGCGATCCCTTCGGTCCAGCGATACCGCCTGTCGACGCTGCCCCGCCACGTCGACCCGGCAACGGTCGAGCAGATCATCGACGCCTGTCCGACAGGCCGCCCAGTGGAAGTTCGGGACAAGGCCATCATTCTTCTGCTCGCCAGGCTCGGCCTGCGTGCCGGCGATATTCAGGATATGCACCTCGAAGACATCGACTGGCGGTCCGGTCATCTGACGGTCAAGGGCAAGACCAGACGGCCAGACCGGCTGCCGTTACCCCAGGATGTTGGCGACGCGATCCTGGACTACATTGCCACGGCCCGTCCCAAGGCCGCCGATCCGCACTTGTTCGTACGCGCGCAAGCCCCGTTCCGGCCATTCCGTTCGTCCGCCGAGATTGCCGGCATAGTTGCGCGCACGCGTGAACGCGGCGGGATCCAGGGCGTGCCGACCGGATCGCACATCTTCCGGCATTCGCTTGCCACCAACTTGCTGCGCGCAGGCGCGGGGCTGGAGTCCGTCGGGACCATCCTGCGCCACAGCTCACCCGAGACCACCGCCATCTACGCCAAGGTCGATCTGCCGATGCTCATGAAGATCGCCCAGCCATGGCCAGGAGAACCGTCATGCTGAACACGCACATTTCCCGCTACGTTGCACTGCACCGCAGTCTTGGCCGGAAGTATGACGAACAGGATCGGCTGCTCCGCCTCTATGCAGCCTACGCAGGGCATTTCGGTGACCAACACACCCAGGTCCAGCGCATCTACGACTGGTGCCACACGGCGAGCTCGCAATATGTGGCACAGACCCGCTTCGACACCGTTCGCAACTTCAGCCTTTTCGCCCATGCCGAGGAACCCGCCCACGAAGTGCCTCCTGCTGGCGTCTTCGGCCGGGGTAAGCGTCCACGCCCGACCCCGTATATCATCGAGCCCGAACAGATCCGCGCCATCATGGCCGCGGCGCTGGACCTGCCGCCCAAAGGCACAATCAGCCCCCACACCTACCATTGCCTGTTCGGATTGCTGGCAGCGACTGGCCTGAGGATTTCCGAAGCCCTCGCGCTACAGTGTGACGATCTGGGCGAAGACGGGTTGATCATTCGCAATGGCAAGTTCGGCAAGCAGCGCCTCGTCGCGTTGCAACCGTCGACCCGGCAGGCGCTCGAAGCATATCTCGCGACCCGAGCGAGGCTCGGCGCCACGGGCAATGACCTGTTCGTCACCATCCGAGGACGGGCACCCCACAAGGTTCGCGCCCACATCGTGTTCGTCCGGTTGGCACGACAGCTTGGATACCGCGGACCGACCGGAACAGCGGGTATGCGGATGCACGATTTGCGCCATACCTTCGCCGTGCGCTCGCTGGAGTCCTGTCCGCCGGACAGGGAGGCCGTGGCACATCACATGGCCGGCCTCAGCGTCTATCTGGGACACGCGTCGGTCGCCAACACCTACTGGTATGTCGAGGCCACCCCGGTGTTGCTGCGCGACATCGCGGTCGCCAGCGAACACCTTTACCTGGGAGAAGCGGCATGACGGCACTCGCCCCTTATCTCTCGGCGTACCTGCGCGAACATCTTCCGCGCGACCGCGCCGTCAGCCCGCACACGGTGAAGACCTACGCCAACTGCTTCGTGCTGCTGGTCCGGTTCGCTGCCGACCGGTTGAAGCGTCGGCCAACCGATCTTGAGGTCGAGGATCTCGGCACGGACCTCATCCTGGCCTTCCTCCACCATGTTGAGAACGGACGCGGCAGCTGCGTGAGGACCCGCAATGGCCGATTGGCAGCGATCCGATCATTCTTCCGGTACATCGAGTATCGCGTGCCTGCCTGTCTCGATCAGGCCCTGCGCATTCGTGCGATTCCAACCAAGAAGACCGACAAGGCACTGATCGACTACCTCGACCGGGCAGAGATCAAGGCTTTGCTTGATGCACCTGATCCCCGGACCCGCCTCGGCACTCGTGACCGCGCTATGTTGCACCTGGCCTATGCTGGCGGGCTCAGGGTGTCGGAACTCGTATCGCTGCAACAGCGCGATTTCCCGGACCGTTCGCTGTCCACCATGCACATCATGGGAAAGGGCCGCCGCGAACGGGTCTTGCCGCTCTGGAAAGAGACCCAGATCGCATTGCGCGCATGGCTTGCGATCCGCCCCGAAGCGCAGGTTTCCGAGATATTTCTCAACGCGAACGGGCAGCCCATGACGCGTGACGGGTTCGCATTCCGACTGGCCGAACACGTTAAGATTGCCGGAATCAAGCAGCCTTCGATCCTCGGAAAACGGGTCACGCCGCACGTGCTGCGCCATTCCTGCGCCATGCACACGTTGGCGGCGACAGGTGACATTCGCAAAGTCGCGCTGTGGCTCGGCCACGCCAGCATCCAAAGTACCGAGGCCTATCTGCGCGCCGATCCCGAGGAGAAGCTGCAGATTCTCGCGGCCCACGGCGCCCCCGCCATCATGCCCGGACGCTTCAAGCCGCCATCCGACGCTCTGATCACCATGCTTACCGACGTTCGAAGACTGGCCTGACCCGTCCCCAGACATTCCCCTGATCCTCATATATTATCTGGAGTGAAATCATGGAAAACCGAAGGAAACCTGCGCCTCCTGCCGCCACGCTCGACATAAACTGCGACTGCAAAGAATATGTC
>NZ_VYPZ01000066.1 GCF_008710155.1 Sphingobium limneticum | reverse complement strand
TCCCGGGCGCAGGCCGGGGTCCAGTTGCGACCGTAGGACTGGACCCCGGCCTGCGCCGGGGAACAATATGGACCATGACGGGGGCGACTGGAATATGATCTTGCCGCCGCCCTAACGTGGCTGGCCACAGACGCAAGAAGCGGCGTTGATAATTGCAAGCCATTTGCAACAAGGGCTTGCGGGCAGATTCATGGTCCTCAGTGCTGGACCTTTGCGGAATTTTCGTTATGCGGACCCCCAACTAACAGACATCTTTCGAAGAGGCTCGACGAGCGATGGCCGAATTTGCGTTGCCCAAGAACAGCAAGATCAGCGGCAAGGGCGTGACCCATCCCGCGCCCGCCGGCGCGACCAATGTCCGCAGCTTCAAAGTCTATCGCTACGATCCCGACTCTGGCCAGAATCCGCGTTACGACACGTTCGAGATTGATCTGGACAGCTGCGGCCCGATGGTTCTGGACGCGCTGCTGAAGATCAAGAATGAATATGATCCCACGCTGACCTTCCGCCGGTCGTGCCGCGAAGGCATTTGCGGGTCCTGTTCGATGAACATGAACGGCCGCAATGGCCTCGCCTGCACCACCGCGATCGACGAATGCGCCGGCAAGGATGTGAAGATCACGCCGCTGCCGCACATGGACGTCATCAAGGATCTGGTGCCCGACTTCACCCATTTCTACGCCCAGTATAACTCGATCCAGCCCTGGCTGAAGACCGTGTCGCCGCCGCCGTCGGGCAAGGAGCGGCTCCAGTCGCCCGCCGATCGCGAAAAGCTGGACGGCCTTTATGAGTGCATCCTGTGCGCCTGCTGCTCGACCAGCTGCCCGAGCTACTGGTGGAACAGCGACAAGTTCCTCGGCCCGGCGATCCTGCTTCAGGCCTATCGCTGGTTGGCCGACAGCCGCGACGAATATACCGGTGAGCGTCTGGACGATCTGGAAGATCCGTTCCGCCTGTACCGTTGCCACACCATCATGAACTGCGCGAACGTCTGCCCCAAGGGCCTTTCGCCGGCCAAGGCGATTGCCGAAACCAAGAAGATGATGGTCGAACGGCAGCTGTAACTTGGCAAGCGACGGCGTTGCAGGCGGTCAACCGCTGACCGAAGGGAAATGGGCGGGCTGGGCCGCATGGTCCGACCCGCATCCCGATACTTTCCTTCAGGCGATCGGCCGCGGTTATATGCGCGCCGAAACGGCGACCAAGGCGCTGGTGGGGTTGGAAACGCGGTCCAGCCATCGCAACCGACTCGATACGCTGCATGGCGGTTTCCTCGCCGCCTTTGCCGACCATGCCTATTTCGGCGGCCTGTGGGCTATGGGGCATAAGGGTCAGATCAATGGCGTGACCATCGACCTCACCATGCAATATCTCGGTTCCGGCAAGGTCGGGCCGGATCTGTTTGCGGAGGTCGAAGTGCTGCGCGAAACCGGGCGGCTCTTCTTCCTGCGCATGCTCATCATCCAGGATGGTCAGCCGGTCGCGGCCTCCACCGCTACTGTGCGCAAGCCTTCATTGCCGAAATGACCAGCGTGATAGCCCGCTATGATGCGCTGGTGCAGGCCGGCGAATTGCGGCCCGATCCGGACCAGCGGGCCGCGGCCGAGCGACTCGACCGATTGCAGCAGGAACTGGAAGCCGCGCCGGCGCGCGGATCGACCCTGTGGAAATTGCTGCGCAAGCCGCCCGAGCCGCCACGCGGCCTTTATATGTGGGGCGGGGTAGGGCGCGGCAAATCGATGCTGATGGACCTGTTCTTCGACACGGTACATGTCCAGCGCAAGAAGCGCGCACATTTCCACGAATTCATGCTCGACGTCCATGCCCGCCTGGCACAGGCGCGCAAGTCGGAAACGGGCGACCCGATTCCGCCGGTGGTCGAATCGCTGGCGGACGAGGCGCGGCTGCTCTGCTTCGACGAGATGGTCGTCAACAATATGGCCGACGCGGCGATCATGTCGCGTCTGTTCACCGGATTGCTGGAAAAGCGGGTGACGATCGTCACCACGTCGAATCGCGAACCGGACGAACTCTACAAGAACGGCCTCAACCGTCAGCTCTTCCTGCCCTTCATCGACCTCATAAAGGTGAAGCTGGATGTGATGACGTTGAACGGTCCGGTGGATTATCGGCGCGACCGTCTGGGTGACGCGACCTTGTGGCATTGCCCCAACGGACCGGACGCGACGAAGGCCCTGTCCGAAGCCTTCTTCCGCCTGACCGACTTTTCGGTCGAGGATCGGGCGAAGGTGCCGTCGGAGGAACTGGTGGTGCAGGGCGGGCGCACCATGCATGTGCCCAAGAGCCTGAAGGGCGTCGCCGTCTTCTCCTTCAAGCGGCTATGCGCCGAAGCGCGGGGCGCGCCGGACTATCTGGCGATCGCACGCAAATATCATACGGTCATCATCGTCGGCATTCCGGTGCTGGGACCGGAAAAGCGCAATGAAGCCGCGCGCTTCGTGACGCTGATCGACTCGCTCTACGAATATAAGGTGAAGCTGCTGGCATCCGCCGATGCCGAGCCGATGCGCCTTTACCCCGAAGGCGACGGCGCGTTCGAATTCGAGCGGACCGTGTCGCGCCTCATGGAAATGCAGTCGGACGATTATCTGGCGCTGGGCCACGGGCCGAAATAAGCGGCCGGGCGTTTGCCCCACCAATCCCACGCATCAAACGACTCATCGCCGGACGGAATCCGCCTGTCCCATGTCGTGCGCGCCGTTCATCAGGACGCAATCTTATGGTGGAAAAACAGGTCGGGTGCCGTCGATCACGATGGCACCCGACAGGATACCTCTGCAGGGAAGGCTGAGGACCAGGGTAGAAGCCCTCAGCGACAGGGTGTGAATCGGTCTTAATGCAATTGCGAACGAATTGCAAAGATAATTTGCCTTTCAAGGATTTCGCCGTTGAAACCCCTGTTCGAAGGGCGTAGGCGAACCAGCAATTCCAGTAGTCAAGACTTGGAGGATGATTGCATATGGCCCGTAACAAGATTGCGCTTATCGGCGCAGGCAATATCGGCGGCACATTGGCGCACCTGGCGGCGCTCAAGGGTCTGGGCGATATCGTCCTGTTCGACGTCGTTGAGGGCGTGCCGCAGGGCAAGGCGCTCGATCTGTCGCAATGCGCTTCGGTCGAAGGCTTCGACGCGAAGATCACCGGTTCGAACGACTATGCCGATATCGCGGGCGCGGACGTCATCATCGTCACCGCCGGCGTGGCGCGCAAGCCGGGCATGAGCCGCGACGATCTGCTGGGCATCAACCTCAAGGTCATGAAGGCCGTGGGCGAAGGCATCGCCGCCAACGCCCCCGACGCTTTCGTCATCTGCATCACGAACCCGCTGGATGCCATGGTGTGGGCGCTGCGCGAATTTTCGGGCCTGCCGCACAACAAGGTCGTCGGGATGGCCGGCGTTCTGGACAGCTCGCGCTTCAACCACTTCCTGGCCGAAGAATTCCAGGTTTCGGCCAAGGACGTCACCAGCTTCGTTCTGGGCGGCCATGGCGACACGATGGTCCCGGTCATCGAATATTCGACCGTTGCCGGCATCCCCGTTCCCGACCTGATCAAGCAGGGCCGTTCGACGCAGGAGCGCATCGACGCCATCGTCGCGCGCACCCGTTCGGGCGGTGGCGAGATCGTCGCGCTGCTCAAGACCGGTTCGGCCTTCTACGCGCCCGCCACCAGCGCGATCGCCATGGCTGAATCCTATCTGGGCGACAAGAAGCGCCTGCTGCCCGCCGCCGCGAACCTGACCGGCCAGTATGGCATCGACAATCTCTATGTCGGCGTGCCGGTCATCATCGGCAAGGACGGCGTGGAGCAGGTCATCGAGATCGACCTGAACGACGAAGCCAAGGCGAACCTTCAGGTGTCGGTCGATGCCGTGAAGGAACTGCTGGAAGCGTGCAAGGGCATCGACCCCTCGCTGGCGTGAGCCTACCCAGTGACTGTTCCCCGGCGAAGGCCGGGGTCCAGTTGCGACACCTGAACTGGACCCCGGCCTTCGCC
>NZ_VYPZ01000065.1 GCF_008710155.1 Sphingobium limneticum | reverse complement strand
GGCCCAGTCGGCCCGAAGCTGCGATTTTGGCCAGGTTGAAGAACGAACACTGAACGCTTGATTGATTCTACCAGGACCGTTGCTGACCACCGACCTCGTAGATATCGGCTTCCATGGAGCAATTGTAGCTCTCTGCGATGTTGAACATCTCGGAGAGGAGGCTTTGGATTTCCTCATCAAGGGAAATGCCATCCGGATCGGGGTCATAGGCGACGGTCAGTTTGTAATCACAATTGCCGTTTTTTACCATGGCGTAGTCGCGTTCCAGCATCGCCTCAATCCGCTCCCGAGCGGGTTTTCTACCTCTTCCACGCTTGTTGAAGTTCTCGATAATCAGATGCAGGGCGATGCTGGCAGTGGGCGGCTTTTCCGGCAGTTTGGTCTGTGACGGAATAATGTCGAGCGCCCGATAGACGGTCATTCGTGAGACCTTCAGGTCGCGGGCAACGCGGGCCTTGCTGGCGCCGGCGGCAAGGCGACGGCGGATTTCATCGTCATCGACGTTCTTCTTCCGGCCTTTGTAAACGCCTTCGGCGCGCGCCGCTTCGATCCCGGCGCGCTGACGATCCTTGATGAACTTCAGCTCCATATCGGCGACCATGCCGAGTATGGTGATGACCATTCGCCCCATGTCGCCCGCCGTCGTCACCTCTGGCTCAAGGATGCGCAGCGAAGCTCCCTTTTCATCAAGCTCATGCACCAGGTTCAGGACATCGCGCGTGGAGCGGCCGAGCCGGTCGAGCCGCAGCACGACCAGCTCGTCGCCGGTGTGCATAAACTGCATGATCGTTTCCAGTTCCGTGCGCCCGCTCCGCGAGGCCCCCGATCCGGTCTCGGAACGGATAATTTCGCAACCTGCATTCTTGAGGCGGCCAATCTGGATATCCAGATCCTGGTCCGTGGTGCTGACGCGGGCATATCCGATACGAGCCAAGTGCAAAATCCGTCACATTAGGGTGGCTCTTGCAGTGTATCGTCACATTGAGCGCAAACCCACCCTTTTGTGACAGACGAATGGTGTCACTCGGCCCTATCACTCTGGGGTGTACCCAAATGTTATAGGCCGATCAGCCGCCTCACGCTGCAAGCCGTCCAAAATCAATCCGGTCGTTCAGGTCGAGGTCGAAGCGGCCATAAGGGTTCACATGACTGTAGATCAACGGCGTGAGACCACGATAATCTTCCGGCGTCATCCGCCCCGCCCACTTCGGCTCAACCAGTACGGTCTGAAGCATGCGGGTGTTCACATACACCAGCGACGCTTGCAGGAGGTGTAGCGCCAGAACGGAGATTTCCTGCTCATGGATGCGGTTGGTGGCGATCTCGCCGCCCTTGCCGAAGAACACGAAACCATTAGCGCCGTTCCAGTTCTCAACCACATTCAGCCCTTCGTGGATCTCGCGGCGGAATGCCTCCTGACGCAAATACCGGCATAGGAAGATTGTTTTGACCGCGCGGCCGAGTTCACTCAGCGCCTTGTAGGTCGGGTGCATCACTTCGGCTCTGGCAAACCGGAGCAGGATCGCTTCCGGATCGGCGGTGCGCGATTGCATGGCAGCGGCATATTTGACCATTTCGTCATATTGTTGCTCGATCTCGTCCCAGTCGATCGGGCTGGAGAGGATCGGCAGTAAATTGGAAAGCCGCGTGCGCATGCCGGCTTGGGGAAGGGCCAGTTTCTGGCGTGCCACTGCTTTCAGCCGCGGGGCAAGCTCAAATCCAAGGAGTCGGCAGAACGCAAAGCCGACTGCGCTCTGGCCGTGGCTATCGACGTACTGGCGCTGGATTTCCATGTCGGTGCAATGGCGTAGCACGCCTTCGATCATGGAGGCGACCTCCGAGGAAGAGCACCGCTTGAGCTGGGAATAAACGCAGGTCGCGCGCTTCTCCACATGCCAGTAGATCATGACGCCACGGCCGCCATAGCGGGCGTGCCATTCCGTCATCAGGTTGCGGTCCCACGCGCCGAACTTCGTTGAATCGGACGCGCATGCCGTGCCCGCATCTCCCCATACTGCGGCATTGCGGATTGCCAGTGTCGCGTTTGCTACCCGCGCGCACGCCTCCCTCAGCGCTGGCGCGTGGATGAAACGGCGATGGACATGCAGCAATTCCTCGTAACTGACATCGGGTGTTGCGCCAGCGACCCGCTTGAGCCCGGCGTTCGTGCCCAAGCCATAGAGACACAGCAAAAGACGCTGAGCCAAGGCTGCTTTCGACAGGGTAACCCGCGAGGCCGACGTTTCGAAAGCATCCATCAATCCCGTGTCCAGAGCAGCCTCTTTCAACACGTCCAGCAGTCCGGTCATCGGCCAGCGCTGACCGATCTCGCTTTTGATCGAAGCGAGACCCTTCGGTTCGGGCAAGGGCTTGAACGGTGTAATCGATATCCGGTTGTCGCCGCGCCACAGGAGCCGGACCTTGTCGTTTTGTGGAATATTGGCATTGAGGAGCAACAGTTCCCGTTCAAGCTCCTCCCGGATCGAGGCGCAAAACGCCTGCGCATCTGGCGTCAGGCTGAGGCCGGAATAGTACGCATCTCGCCTGATCTCGAAGTCCTTGGGAAGATCGTCATCGGGATTGCGATAGCGATCCGCCCCGACCACCCAGATTTCTTTGGAGCGGATGCGGTCGCGCAGTTGCGTCAGGACGCAAAGCTCATAGCTGATCCGGTTTACCCGCCCATCGTCATCAATGACGGAACTGCGCCATCGCGCTGGAATCACCTCATCGATCGGAACATCCTGCAATGGCACGAAGCGGCATCCGCCATCCACCTTGCTCCTGATCCAGTCGAGGGCCGCCAGGACCGGCCGCCACACCGCGTTGTTCGACCGGAACTCAAGTACGGAAAGCAGGCTTGGCAGCATGCGCCGGTAATGATTGGCCCAGGAACCACGCATCACCTTGTAGATGCGCCGGTCCAGAGCGCCCTTCGCATGGCTCTCCTTGACGATCGCCGCCAGCTTGGCCTTACCGGCGATCGGGAAAATGACATCGCAGATGCGCCCCGATGGTTCATTGATCGAGGCGCTGGCGATCTCGACCAGCAGGCGCTCCTTTCCATAGACCCGCTCGATGTCTTTCGCGATATCGCCCACCACCTTGCGTTTCGAGCGCGTTCCGATCTTGTGAACGGTTTCGATCAGCAGGTCGATCATCGCGTCAGTGAGTTGCGCCTCCCGCGACATTAGATAAATCGCATAAAGGCCGAGCTGTCGCGCCGGCGCATGCCGGCGCATCTCCGAGGCCTTTTCACCGGCAACGCGGCGAACAATCTGATCGACCCATGGCTTGCCAGTAGCCGTCAGGAGATCATGGGGAAGATCAAGTCTCTGGATAAAGGCGAGTTTCTCGGTCACGTCGAGAATGTTGTCGAGCGTTGCCTGTCCGGCGTCACCCTTCATCCTGTTGAATCCGGTCGAGCTGTCCGGATCGGCAAGCGAGGCTTCCAATAACGCCACCGCATCTGACGAAAGCCGATCACTGGTTCCGATCAGCCAGGTGTCCAGATAATCTTGCCGTTGTGAGCGAACGACACGTTCAAGCTCCTTGCGCGACGGCCCATAAATACGCCGGTCCCGGCACCACAGGAAAACATGCTCAAGCATGGCATTGATCGACTGGCCGCCCGGGCACAGCTCGCCAGCAATCCATTCCGTCAATTGCGCGCGATCCACCCGCTTCATGCGGTGATATCCAAGATGGATCAGGATCTCCGCACAATGCCGTCGTGCTGTCCGACTGGAAAAGTCATAACCGGCTATCTCGCCAGCCTCGACACCGAGTTGCTCGGCCAGATACGAGAGGCCATCGGTAGGGATTGAGCCGGGATCGATCGCGAAAAACCCCAGGGAAGCGAAGAATTTCAGCTGCGCGGCGAGGCCAAGGCGCGTCAGGGCCGGCTTCGAATTTACAAAATCAATATCGGCAAAGCTCAGGCTCCATCGTCCGATCAAATCCCCGCCCGGAATACTCCGATCCATCAACCCACTCCCTATGATGGAGCGAACTGTCCTCTTCTATGATTTCCATCGTCAATACCGAATGCCACGTTCCCAAAACGTTCTCCGACTTGGCCAAAATCGCAGCTTGGGGCCGACTGGGCC
>NZ_VYPZ01000064.1 GCF_008710155.1 Sphingobium limneticum | reverse complement strand
TGTAGATATCAGCGCTGATTGGCACCGTTCTGTCAGCGCTAAGTGACACCGATCACGAGGGTGCTGCGTGCAGCTTCCACCACGTCGTCAGTGATCGCGTTCAGGCCGTTGATCCTCAGGATGCGCTCGATCTGAACGAACAGCCGGTGGAGCAGACGGAAGTTGCCGCCCGTGATCCGCACGATGGTGGCGACCGCCTGCGCGTCGGTGAAGTCCGCTTCGTCCATCGCGAGTCCGAGGTCGCGCCAGCGCCGCGTGAGGACAAAGGTCAGCTCCTGATCCTGCAAGGGCCGGTACTGGTGGGCGAAGCCGACACGGCTGAAAAGCTGTGCGTATCGCTCCATGCGCTTTTCGATGCCCGGCATCCCGATCAGGATAAGGCCGATGCCCTGCCGGTCGAACAGGTCACGCAGATATTCCAGCCCCGTGTTGGACAGGCGGTCGGCTTCATCGACGATCAGCAGTTCGACGAAATGCTTCCGGGGCGAAACGACGATCTGATCCTTGGGCCGGACATGCTGATCGATACAGATATCGACCCGATCGATGAGGCGGGGCAGGTCCTGACGAAGCTCGCGCAGCGTGCTGCCGACTGTCGGCGTATAGAACACGGCACGCGCACGGGCGAGGTCGGCATATATCTTGAGATCGGACGCCTGCCGCGCACCCCAGGTCATGAGCAGATCGACTGCGCCGTCCCAGCGCGCGTAGCGTCGCGCGGAAAGGGTTTTGCCGACGCCGGCCGTGCCGTGACACAAGCCAATGTAGCGGTGCTTGCGGACGGCGTTGGCAAACTCGGTGAAGCGGCGATGTTCCTGCGTCGAGATGAAGCTGGTGGCGCGAGCGCTGCCGTCTGCCATCACTCGCCCTCGTAATAGGTGCGGAGACGCGGCTTGCTCCGTGTCACCTCGGGGGACGTGGCAGGCGTGGGTTTTGGCGTTGAGGCGCGCACCGAGCCGGAACCCAGCGGGCGCAAGATCGCGGGCAGATAGTCCGCAACGCGGGCCTTCCGCTCTCCGATCTCGCTCCGCAGGCGACGACGATAGGCGATGCGGGCGGCTTGCACGTCCTTGAGAGTGATACTCAGGCCGGCATGGTCGGGGCTGACGGCCCGGCACAGAAAGACGTTGCGATGGAATATCCGAACCTCGCCTACGTCGCGAGGATCGTAGCGGATCGTCACCGGCTCGCCGACATAGGCGGCGAGCGTAGGGTTGAAGTATCGCAGCCCCTCGAAACGGATGCCGTCGCGGTGGACGATGCGCGGCTTGGCGACCATGACCAGCAGCGCGTCCAGTTCCTCCAGCGTTTCCGGCATCCGGGACAGCCAGCCATCGCCGCGCCACGCATCGACGGGCGGTACGCCGATCGCCCTGTGCGGGCGGACGTTATAGGTCGCCACGATGTATGTGCCGATCGCAGCGTCCAGTTCGGGAAGCGTCAGGCGCGGGGGCGATACCGGTTTGCCGTTACGAAGATTGCCCGGCAGTTCCGCCAACAGTTCGGTGTTGATGGTGCGGAACAGCCGCTCGATCTTGCCGCGCCCCTGTGGACGCGCGACGGCAGAGTAGATCAGGCGGATACGCAGATCGGCCGCAGCCTGTTCGAGATGAAGGCTGGTGAAGTCCGATCCGTGATCGACGTACAGGACGTCGGGAATGCCGCATACCGGCCAGGTCGGATCGGCCTTGCGCCAAATCGCCTGTCGCAGCGCGAGCGACGTGTTGAGCGCGGAGGGCGCGCCGAGGAAAACCATGTAGCCTGCTATCACGCGCGAGTGATCGTCCAGCACCGTCGTCAGCCACGGCCGCACCGGGCGACCGCCGGCATCGAGGATCAGGATATCGAGCTGGGTGTGATCGGCTTGCCAGATCGCATTGGGGTGTTCGGCGCGGTGCCGATGCACCAACTCGAACTTGTCGCGGAAGGCGGCAGCACCTTCATGTGCCAAGGTCAGCATCGCCGGATCGATCCGCCGCACGATATCGCGCACGCTGCCATAGGACGGCATTCGCCATTGCCGTTCGCCGACGATGGCGGCGAGACGGCGATGGATGGTCACGATCGATGGCGGCGGTTTGAGCAGCGCCATGCCCTCGATCAGTTCGACTAGTTCTTTCGGGAAGGTACGCTTGCCGGCTTCGGGTCGGGTAGGACGCGCCAGCCCCGCCGGACCATCGGCGCGGTAGCGGGCGAGCCAGCGGCGAGCGGTGCGGAGCGAGATGCCGGCGTCGGTCGCGGCTTGGTCCAGCGGCACCGCATCATGGAGGTGCCGACGGAGCACAGCCATCCGTGGCGCGACTTCGGCACTTCCCGATTCCGACTTACGATCATCGGTCATGGTGATCTGCCCCGTCCGAAAGAGGATCGTTCAGCGGACGGTCGCCAGCTGACCTGTCGAGGCACGGGAAACCGCCAAAAGCCGAGTCTCATATAGATGGTACTATATCTTTTGCGTTGAGGGACCCCTTTACGTTACAGATTTCACCATGACACACACGCTGATCGGCTACGCCCGATGCTCCACCGACAAACAGGACCTTGCCGCCCAACAGGACGCGCTGGTCAAACTCGGCGTCGCGGCCAATCGCATCTACACCGACAAGGGCTTTACCGGGACGAACCGGACCCGCCCCGGTCTGGATCAGGCGCTCGCGGCGGTCCGAAGCGGCGACACGCTGGTGGTGCCCAAGCTCGACCGTCTTGCGCGGTCGGTGCCCGACGCGCGCGCGATCGGCGACGACCTCGCCATGCGGGGCGTAAAGCTACAGCTCGGGGCCAGTGTCCACGATCCGTCCGACCCGATGGGCAAGCTGTTCTTCAACATCCTCGCCACCTTCGCCGAGTTCGAGGCCGACCTGATCCGGATGCGGACCCGCGAAGGCATGGTGGTCGCACGTTCGAAAGGGAAGCTGCGCGGCAAGAAGCCCAAGCTGTCGGATCGCCAGCAGAAGGAGTTGCGCCGCATGTACGACACCGACGACTATTCGATCAGCGATCTCGCCGAGGTGTTCTCGATATCGCGGCCAACCGTGTATCGGACGCTTGGACGCCAATCTTCCGCGCCTGCGGCAAAGCCGGCGTGATCCTACCACGACCGCGCCTAGGTGTTGGCCCCATCGATAGAAGCTATGAGTATAAAGGGGCATCAGTGATCCGCAGAATGTTGGCGTCACCGTTAGCCGGGACGGCTCTGGGGTTGCTGTGCAGCCCTGCGTTCGCCGCCAACAGGCCTGGGGATGGATTCGAGGTAGCGAGCTACAGGCTCGCGCTTACCCCGGACATCGAGAACAGGACCGTCGCGGGACGTGAGAAGATCACGCTACGCGCGACGGTGGATGGCGTCCGGCGGCTGAATTTCTCCGCCAACACTCTCGGCATCGACAGTGCAACCCTCGATGGCGTGGCGCTCGCTCATACTGTGGAAGGCGATGTGCTCGGCTTCGATCTGCCCCGGCCGCTCCGGCGTGGACGCACGGTCAAGCTGGAGTTGTCCTATCATGGCCGCCCTGCACGTGGGTTCGCCGGCTCGGCGACGACGCTCTACACCAGCTATTTTGCCTGCGACTGGATGGTGTGTTCCCAGAACAAGTTCGGCGAGAAAGCGGCCTTCTCGCTCGATCTGCGTGTTCCGGCCGGGATGACCAGCCTGTCAGTCGGCAACATGATCGTGCGGCGACCGGGAGCGGACGGCAGCGAGATCCATACCTGGAAAGCGCCTCGGCCCTACTCGGCCTATCTTTACGGCTTTGCGGTGGGTCGACTCACGCGGGTCAGCGAACGGGTCGGATCAAAAAGGCTCACCTATCTGAGCAACACTGCCGACGCGGGCGAGCTGAAACGACGCTTGGCAGGGACAAAGGATATGGTCGCCTTTCTCTCCGCCAAGGCGGGCATGCCGCTTCCGGTTGCCGACTACAGCCAGCTTCTGGTCGAAGGCGATGAGGCGCAGGAGGCGGCGACATACTCCGTCCTCGGCAGCGATGCGCTGCCGAGGCAGCCAGATGATCCGTCGCAGGATTGGGCCATCGTACACGAACTTACCCATCAATGGTGGGGCAACCTGATCACATGCGAAACCCTCAAGGACTTCTGGCTGAACGAGGGCATCACGACATTCATGACGGCCGCATGGAAGCAGCATCGCTACGGTCGCGCCGCGTATGAAGCCGAACTCAATGAAGCCAGAAGCCGGTTTGAAAAGGCGCGAGCGATGGGTTTTGACAAGCCGCTGGCTTGGAACGGCACCTACCCGACATTGGGCGTCCGACGCGCGATCCAATACAGCAAGGGCGCGCTGTTCATGGCGCAGCTCCGGGTCACGCTCGGCGATGCCGCGTTCTGGTCTGGCCTGCGCCGCTACACCCGTGACCATGCGGGCGGCACGGTCACCAGCATAGACCTAAAGCGGGCGATGGAGGAAGCGAGCGGCCGGGACTTGCGTCCGCTGTTCGCCGAATGGGTGTTCGGCGAGGGCCTTTCGGAAGGGCAGTCGCAATAGCTTGGCCGTGATGACATTTACCGCTGACAGAACCATGCCAATTAGCTCTGACATCCACA
>NZ_VYPZ01000063.1 GCF_008710155.1 Sphingobium limneticum | reverse complement strand
CATAACGCGCTTGTTGTGCCCGCCGACGCCCCGGCGTGGGCCAACAACCGGGCCGCGCTCTGGAACGCCGCCGAGCAGGCCGAGACGCGCAAGAACTCCACCGTCGCCCGTGAATATGAAATCGCGCTTCCGGCCGAGTTGTCGGCCGAGGCGCGGCGCGAGCTTGCGCTGGGCCTCGCGCGGGAGATCAGCGAGCGGCATGGGGTGGCGGTGGACGTGGCGATCCACGCACCAGGTCGCGAGGGCGACCAGCGCAACCATCATGCCCATCTGCTGACGACGACGCGGCGGATCGGCCCGGAAGGGCTGGGCGAGAAGACCCGCGAACTGGACCAGAAGACGAGCGGGGAGGTCGAGCGCTGGCGTGGCCGGTGGGCCGAGATGCAGAATGTTGCCCTTGAGCGCGCCGGTAGCGTGGAGCGGGTGGACCATCGCAGCCACCAGCGGCAGGGGATCGAGCAGGAGGCGACCGTGCATATGGGGCCGAGCGCGACGGCGATGGAGCGCCGCGCCGAGCATCAGGCGATGCGGGAGGGGCGGGCCTATGAGCCGGTGACGATGGTGGGCCAGCACAACGCCGGCGTCATCGAGCGGCGGGGCCTGCGCCAGTATATCGAGCGGGGGACCGAGTGGCTACGCGATGCGGGGCAGCGCATATCGGGCAGACTCCATGCGTTCGCGGCGACCTTGAGCGGCGCGGTCGATCGCGATCGGCGCGATGCCGCCGAGGCGCAGCGTCAGGAGCAGCTTGCCGCCGAGCGCGCCCGTGAGCAGGCACAGGAGCGCCAGCAGGCGCAGGAACGGGAAAAGGTGGCGGAGAAGTTCAGGACCATAGCCGGGAAGCGCGAGGCGGGCGCCCACGGCTATGGCGACCATAACAGCGACTGGAAGGCGACCCCGGAGGCGCTCCGCAAGGCGGTGGATGCCTATAACGGGGCGAACCAGCACACCAAGGATCTCTACATCGAGCAGATCCAGCGCGAACCCCAAATGGCGCGGGCGGTGGGGCAGTTGCTCCACGAGCGCGAGCTGGTCCTGCAACGGGATCGCGGCATGAGCCTGTGAGGGTGACGGAAAACCCTGAAATCGGGGTTTTCGTGCGGACTTCCAATGCGTCAGGGTTTTTCGTGCAGCCAGATCGCAGCGGCGGCGTGGTCGCGACTGGGGCGGTCAGCCATGCGCGGGTTCAGGTGAAACCCGCCGCCCTCATGCCTCATCGCCGCTAGGGCTGTTGCCCTGGCGGCTGAACAGACGGGACCAGAATCCACGCTGGGGGACGGGTTGAGGGGCGGCACGTTGATCGGTCAAAGCGAGTGTCGCACGTTGCGCTTGTTCCCGCCAAGCGTCCCGGTCGGCCTCGGCAGTTGCGGCCCTCCGTTCGGCGGCTTCAAGCTGTGCCCGTAGCACAGCCGTTTCCACCGTTTCCTTTGGAGTTTCCAATCGTTCATATTCAACGGTTTCTGGCTGTTTCCGTGGAAACGCGCGGAACAGTTCGGCGGGGTCTATTTGGTATCCCGCAGGGGTTTTGTCAGCATAGCTTAGCTTACCTGATTTCAGGGCTTTGCTAATAGTTCCCTTGGCAACACCAGCAGCCTTTGCGGCTTCTCCTAGACTTAGATAGGTCACGAATCTTCACCCGTTTCCAATCGTTCAAATGGTGGTGTTTCCGGGGTTTCCATATACTGCGCGGGCAAGTCAGGTTCCATCCCCGGAAGTGATGGTTCAGACGGGGGCGGAAGGCCCGGACCGCTTGGCAACTGACGCTCTCCCGGGAACAGGTTCGGCAGGCGATGGAGCGCCGGTTGTGCGCCCAGTTCATCACGATCCGGCTGTTCATCATCTGCAATCAGCACAGCCGCTGAGAACAAGCTGTAGCGAATGCCATCACGCTTGCCGCTCCATGCGACCCGATCATTGATGATATAAGCGCAGGCTGTCCCGGTTGGGCCGATCTGGCGGACTTCGATCCACCCTTGTTCGCGAAGTATGGACAAAGCCCGCTTAAGGGTGGGGAGTGAGCAATGGGCTGCCTTTGCCAATGTCGTTTGGCTGGTCACAATGGCATTATGCCGTCCCATTTGAGCCACCAGCACATGAAGCACCGATGACGCACGGGGGTTGGCGATGGCCAGTTGCGCCCATCTCTCATGAGCGGCGCGATCAGTCTGCACCCATGTCCCGCCCGGTGCGGTGGTCAAACCCAGTTGCTTTGACTCTTGCGACATTGGCACTCCCCAGTCCCACAGACTGATAAATTTGATCCAGCGTGAGCTACCCCTAGCTCATCTATGATCAAAATCAGAACGTCATTGAATGAAATTCAAAACCGACGTGCCGAAAACGTGTTGCAATTTCAATCATAAATTTTCGAATTTTGTTCGAACCTAGCTCATAGCTGGTGAGCTAGGGGTAGCTCATAGCTGGTGAGCTACCCCCCCCCGCTAAGTTGATGATTATAAATGGTTTTTATTTAATCCCTTCTATGATCTTATGATTACCCCCTGAAAGGGGGCTGCGAGTTATCCATGCCCCGCCATAGCGCTATCCAAAAGCTGGCGGCGGCGGGGGGTGGGTAACTCGCTAATCAGGCCGCCTACGGCGGTGATGATGAGTGCCGCTAGTCGCGGCACGCGTTAGGCGCATGACGGACAGGAATCCGCATCCCTTCCACGTCGCACACGCTGCAAGGTCGCAATTGGCTATCAGGGGGTGTGCAGGAGCCGATTCCGGCCCATAGAGCGCAGGGAGGCGTTGGGGGGTAGGTTTCGCCATCCAAGGGCTTGGCGGTGCCCTGACGGGCACCAGAGGGTAAAATCAGGGGTTTTCGGTTCCGCGCAGATGGCAAGGCGGACATTCGCCCTCGCCTGCCGTGCCCCAGCTATCGAGCCAGCGGGCCACTTCCTCGCCGGTCAGATGCAGCCCGGTTTCCTGATATTCGGCCCATGAGGCGAGGGCTTCGGCCTTGAAGCTTTCGCGGGCTTCCACGTGGCCCACGATCAGATTTGTCCCGTCGCCACAAGCTGGCCGAGCAGGGCGTTTACACGGGTTTGCCATCCGGGGCCGCTGTCGCGCAGATGCTCCACCGTCTTTGCATCCAAGCGGATTTTCACCTCGACCTTGGGAGCATCCAGCTTGGGCCGCCCGCGCTTGCGGCCCATCTTGGCGTCAACCCAGTCAACACCATGGACCTCACGCGCCGGACGCATACCCTGCATGAACTCCTCGGATAGCGGAGCATCTTCGCTGTGAATTTCGGGATCAAACTTGGGACGCATAGTAGAACCTCACCTCGTGTTTCTCCGCTCTGCGGAGGCTGATGGCGCGTATTGCATCGTCCGTTGAACCATCGGCATAGGCCAAAAAATAGAGGCGGTCGCCGATGAAGCCGATGGATACGAAGCGAACTTCGCCATAGTCGAACCGTGTGTCTTCACGGTCGAGCGATGTTGTAAAATCGAAGTCCGCCGCAGCCTGCAATGATACGCCGTGCTTGGCGAGATTAGCCTCGTCCTTGGCCGGATCGAACTCGACTTCCATAGCAATCTCGTACACCCATTAAATGTTAAGAGCAAGAATTTACGTACACCCGATAATGAACTGGCCTATTGCGCCTGCAAGGGCACCCAATCGCCCTTGCAGCGTTGAGTTTTGGCGTCCCATCGTGCGGTGCAGCCGTATAGCCGCTGTTCAATCTTGGGTTCCTTCGCCCACTGGTAGGCGAGGGCCGCGGCGAAGATCAGGCCCAGCCCGATCATGGCCGCGTAGAGCCATCCCTTCAGATGCTCCCACCCGATGGCTGCGCTGACGCGCTGAAGCTGCGTAGCGGCCCGCAGGAGTTCGTTGAGCGCGTTCTGCGTCTGCTGCCCCGCTTCGGCGCGCTGGCGGGCGTCATGCTCGATCTGGCGGGACAGGGCGGCGACCTGCTGGGCGACCCCTTCGGCCCCGGCCTTCCGCATGGCGTCGAGCAGGATGCGATAGTCCGCGCCGGGATCGGAGGGAGGGGGCGCGTCGAACTCGGCAGGGTCGAAGGGATCAGGCATCGGCAGGGCCTCCCTTGAAGGTCCAGCCCTCGAACGCCTTGCGGTCCTGATCGCGGCTGATGCGGTTCATCAGGTCATTGAGGCGGGATTCCCATGCGGGGTCTTTCATGGCGGCATCGAGGAGCAGGCCGCCGAGGATGATCTTGCGGCGCGCATCGGCCTTGCGGTTCATGGTGGCGGCGCGGGCTTCCAGTGCCTGCAACCGGGCCTTGGCCTGCTGGACCTTGCGACGTGCGGTTTCGATAGCCTCTGGCGTGGGAGCGGCCATGGTCAATCCTTTCGCTGCGCGATATTGATAGCACCGGACCCGACCGAACGAAAGAGAGGAAGGGCGCACTTATGCAAACTTGCGTTTGCGTGCGTCAGGGGATACCCCTGAACCCCAGCGGGCTATCGCCCGCGCCATGCTCCCGCATGGCTAGTAAGGGCGCGGCGATGGCGAGCTTCCATCTTGCGGTTAAGACGATCAGCCGTTCCGCCGGTCGCAGTGCGACGGCGGCAGCGGCTTATCGTGCGGGCGTCGAAATCACGGACGAGCGAACCGGCCTCGTCCACGATTACACCCGCAAGCAAGGCGTCGAGCATAACGCGCTTGTTGTGCCCGCCGACGCCCCGGCGTGGGCCAACAACCGGGCCGCGCTCTGGAACGCCGCCGAGCAGGCCGAGACGCGCAAGAACTCCACCGTCGCCCGTGAATATGAAATCGCGC
>NZ_VYPZ01000062.1 GCF_008710155.1 Sphingobium limneticum | reverse complement strand
GGCCTCTGTACATTATTCGGACACAGATTCACGGTAGCGGCTTGATGAGCAGCGGCATGAGGCCATCGGCATCGAGGTCGAGGCTCTCGGACCAGATATAATCGCCGGTGAGATTGATGCGGTCCCATCCCAGCGGCGACAATCGGGACAGCATGGCGGGATCGACAGGTGTGCCGCGGTGCCGCAGTTCATCGACGGCACGACCGAGATAGCGGCAGTTGAAAAGAATGATGGCGGCCGTGACGAGGTTGAGCGCTGCCGCGCGGGTCTGCTGGTTCTCCAGGCCACGGTCGCGAAACCGCCCGAGCCGATGGAAGGCGACAGCGCGGGCCAGGCTGTTGCGTGCCTCGCCCTTGTTGAGTTCGGCGGTGACCGTCCGGCGCAGATCGGTGTCGTCGAACCAGCGCAGCGTGAACAGTGTGCGCTCGATCCGTCCGACCTCCCGAAGTGCCGCAGCAAGACTGTTTTGTTGACGATAGGCGGACAGCTTCTTCAAAATCAGCGACGGTGTGACAGTGCGGTCGCGCATCGCCGCGATGACCTCCGCAATTTCGGCCCAATGGCTGACGATCAGGTCCCGACCGAGGCGGCGCCCGAACAGCGGTGCGAGCCGACCATAGCGCCGCGCGGGCTCGAAACCATAGAGTTGTCGATCCGACAGGCGCGGAATGCGCGGCTCGAAATCGAGGCCGAGCAAATGCATGACGGCGAACACGATATCGGAGACGCCGCCACCATCGGTGTGGAGGGCGGTGATGTCCGCGCTGCTTTCGTGGCCGAGGATGCCGTCGAGTGCGTGGATCGCCTCGCCCGCCGTCCCGGCGATGACCGTCTGATGAAGCGGTGCGTATCGATCGGTGATGGTGGTGTAGATCTTGACCACGGGGTCGCGACCGTAATGTGCGTTGACCGTTCCTCCGGCTTCGCCGGCACCGCCGAGATAATAAGCCTGCCCATCGGCCGATGCGCGATGCCCCGAACCAAACCAGGCGGCGAGCGGTTCGGCATGGATAGCGTCGGTCAGGCTGGCGAGCGCGGCGCGAAACGTTTCCTCGCGCATATGCCACGTCTGCATACGCAACAGTGCGCGACGCGAGGCGACACCGCAAACTTCGGCCATGCGCGACAGACCAAGGTTGGTCGCCTCCGCGATCAAGGTGGCAAGAAAGGCGCGTTCGTCGGCGGGAGGCAGACCGGTCGAGACATGGCCGAAATGCTGGATGAAGCCGGTCCATCGTTGAACCTGCGACAGCACATCCGTGATACGGGTGGCAGGCACCATGCCGTAGCAGGTGAGCGCAAGTTGCCGCCCTTCATCCTGACCAGGGTCTTCTTTGGGGTCTTTCGGAAACCGCAGCCGCTCGCCGGCAAAAAGGGGGGGATCGCGTTTGTCCAGATCGCGGGCGACCTCGCGCAGGGCGCTATCAAGCCTTGCCGCCCTCTCGTCGAGCCAGGCGTGCGGATCGCCGAGCGAGAAAGCGGGCTTCGGTACGGGGCTGGCCGGTGGGGCAAGCAGCACACTGAGCGCGCGATGGACGCGCGCGGTCGGCACCCAGATACCACCGGATGCCAAAGCATTGGAAAGCGCGCTGTAAGTCGCCATCTCCCAATGGGTGCGATCGATCCCGCCTGCGGTCATGACATGCCGACGCCAGCGGTGCTCGACATGGCCAAGCGGCACGTCATCGGGCAACGCCCTGCGCCAGTCTCCGTCGAGATCGGCGAGGATCGCCATCGCATCGCGCAACGGCTGCATTCCGGCCCGGCCCTGGAAATCAAAAGCGCGCACGAACGACGGCCCCATCCGCTTGAAGGCGCGATATTCCGCCGCGATCTCGTCCAGAACCTCGTTCCGGTGCGGTGAGGCGGTACGTCGGATGATAGCGGCGTCGGCGTCGATGATGTCGAGGGATGCCACGGCATCGACCGCCGCGGCGACATCGCCGCCAGCCCGGGCCGCCTGGCTGATCGCTTCCAGAACCCTGGCGATGCGTAACATCCGTTCGCGGCCCTCGCGGCCGGAAACGGCCACGCGCTGTTCGAGCCGTTTGCGGGCGCGCAGATGGGCCCGCCCCACGAGCGCAATGAACATATCGATCGCCGCATCGGTCAGTGTCGCCTCCAGCTCGCGCAGCGTCGCGAGCAGCACGACCCGCCTGCGGGCCGGGCGCATTTGCTGGAAAGCCTGTGCCGTGTAGCGCACACCCTCCCGGGCGAATTGCCCCAGGCGCGGTTCGTGGCGAACATCAGGGGAGAAAGCCGATATGCCCGTCCCACGAATCAGCGTGATCTTTTCGACGATTTCCAAAAGCGAAGCGGATGCGACACGCGGTTCTGGCTCGCGCAGCCAGGACAGACGGCTCTGCCGGTCATGCACCTTGTCATCGATCAGCGCGTCGAGTTGCTGACGCATCTCATGGCCAAGGCCGCCATCGATCGCGGCCACGAGATCCGTTTCCGCCTGATGTATCGCCTCGGCCGCCATGCGCTCCACGACGCTGACACCCGGGATCACGATCCGACGCGCGCGCATCTCATCCAGAAGCCGGCCGAGCAGCGCGCGTCCGTCGATGATGCTCGCCGCCTCGTTTGTCAGCCATGTCCGCAATTCCACGCGGTGCGGGCGGCTCAGATCGCTGAAGCCGAAGCGCGTCTTGATCGCGGCGAGCTGATCGTAGCGCGTGGGCGTGCGTCTGGCGAAATCAGCTATGACCTTTGCATCCACCCCGACCTGCTCGGCAATATGGTCGAGCATGACCGCAGGCAGCAGTTCCCCGTGGCGCAGATGCCGGCCCGGGTAGCGCAGGCAACAAAGCTGCAGGGCGTAGCCGAGTCGGGTGGCGGGCGTGCGCGCGGTGTCGATCGCGGTCATGTCCTCACCTGACAGACTATAGTGCTTCACGATCGCCGCCTCGTCGTCGGGCAACATCAGCAGGGCAGCGCGCTGCCGCGTCGTCATCGGAATCCGTCCGGGCATCTTTGAACCTCCAAAAACCACTTGCCTTTCGGCATGATTCTGAAAGAGGATTGTGAAAGACAAGAGGCCGCAGGAATCCGTTCATGCCGCACTGGCCTCCGGATACGGCCGTTTGTGAAAGGCAGGATTTGACCAGGGCACCCTATCTGATCGGCTATGCGCGGGTGTCGAAGGGTGACGAGCAGTCGAACGCCGCCCAGCGCCGCGCCCTCGACGCGGCTGGGTGCAGGCGCGTGTTCGAGGAAATTGCCAGTGGCGGGCGCTGGGACCGGCCAAAGCTCCTGGAGATGATCGGCCAGTTACGCGACAGTGACGTCGTCGTCGTCTGGAAACTCGACCGGCTATCGCGCAGCCTCAAGGATCTGCTGCACATTATGGAGCGGATCGAGGCGGCGGGCGCGGGCTTCCGCTCGCTGACCGAGGCGATTGACACCACCACGGCCGCAGGTCGCATGATGATGCAGATGGTCGGGAGCTTCGCCGAGTTCGAGCGCGCCATGATCCGCGAGCGCACCTCCGCCGGCCTCGCCCAGGCGCGCGCCGAAGGGCGGATCGGCGGACGCCGGCGCAAACTCGGCGAAAAGCAACGGCGCGAGATCGCGGAGTCCGTCATCTCCGGACGAAAATCCGGCGCCGAGATGGCGCGGCTCTATCATGTCAGCGAGCCGACCGTTTCGCGCATCGTCGCCGCGCACCGACAGACTATGGAGCTACCGGCATGAAACGCGGCCACGACCTGACCGGGCTGATGAAGTTCGCGACACGGCCCGAGTGGGCCGACGACCTGCATGACGCGCTCGACGATCATCTGGGGCCGGTTCTCACGCAGTTCGACATCGATTCCGACGAACTGCCCGGCATCATCGGGGATCACTGGGCCATGACCTTGTGGGGCTGCGCGTTCGAGGACCTGGTGACCCGCGTCTTCGAGCCCGATGGCCGCAACATCGTGGACGAATATCTCAAGCGCCGCGGATGGAACGAGGCCGGCCCCAACAAGCTCTACATGCGCGCGCTGAAGACCTCCGTCATGAGCGTCTATGAAGTCAGCGCGATCGAGCCCGGCGTCGGCTTCCTCGCGCGAGATCTGATCCGGGGCGGTGATCCCGTCCAGGTCCGCGAGCGCACCGCGTCCAGGACGCTGGGCCCGTGGGATCGGATCGGCGTGCGCATCATTCCGGTGAGCGGGCATAGGATCCTGGCAGGCGGCCTGCTGTCCTTTACAGCGGAAGCCACCAGCGCCCTTCTCGAGGCATTGCGCCTGGGACAGGGCAAGCGCGGCCCGCGCGCGAAACTAGTGATCGACGATGATCAACTGCGCGACCTGGCGCCGCTCATCTCGATGGTCTGGCTGTTCGACATCTTGCCCAGGATGCTCGAGCCTGTCGCCATCCCCACGCTGCATAACGCCGATGGCGAGGAGGTTGTTTTCCACCGTGTCCGTTTTCCGTTCACGCGGGGGACGACGCAGGCACTCATCGGCGACCGCCTCGATACCGTGCCCGCCCTGCAGCGGGAAACGTCACATTTCTGGAACTGGCTCGGCACCAGAACAAAACAGGGCAAGAAAGGCACCGGCCAGATGGCGTGGGGTGTGTCAATGGAAGACGGCACGCCGGTGCTTGGGAATCTGGAACTCAAGGGCCGCGCTCTGATCCTCTCCGTCACCTCGGCCGAACGTGCAGAACGCGGCGTTGCACTCGTCACCCAGGCGCTCGGCGCCCTGGTGGGAACACCTTTGACCGAGATCGAGACGATCGAACAGGCGATGGCTGCGCGTCAGGAAGGACGAACCGTGTCGGAGCCGGCACCGGACATCCCGGTCGAGGTCGCCACCCCGCTTGTCCACGGCATGCTCGATCGTCAATACCGGACACTCCTCGATGAGCCTGTCCCGATGCTCGGCGACAAAACGCCGCGACAATGCGCCGGCAGCAAGGCCGGACGCGACCAACTCGCCACGTGGCTAAAACATCTCGAAAATCTCAGTGGGAGACACGCTGACATCGATGATCCGATGGCGACGTACGACTTCGGGTGGATATGGCAGGAACTCGGGATCGAAGAACTGCGCCGGTGACGGCTTGACCCCGCAACGATGAAGGACATGCTGGCCGCCTGATAGACACTGGAGCCGCCTTCACCAACGGTGCCTGCGGATTTGTATTGCGCACGGCTGCTCGCAGGTGCAGCATGAGGATGCCTTTCAGGCATCCTCTCCTAAAACTATGGCCGGCCGTTGTGCCGGCCTTTTTGTGTGGCCGCGACGGCTTACGTAGCGCAATCCCTGGCAGAGAAGCTGGCGCCGACGTCCCTCAAGCTCGCCTACCGTGAATCTGTGGCCGAATAATGCACAGGGGCC
>NZ_VYPZ01000061.1 GCF_008710155.1 Sphingobium limneticum | reverse complement strand
GCCGTTGTGCCGGCCTTTTTGTGTGGCCGCGACGGCTTACGTAGCGCAATCCCTGGCAGAGAAGCTGGCGCCGACGTCCCTCAAGCTCGCCTACCGTGAATCTGTGGCCGAATAATGCACAGGGGCCGCTATGCCCTCTGACTGACAGCTCCCTTCGGTGGCTTCATTTCCGGCGTCTTCATTCCGGGACGGATTTTGGCCTCAGCGTGCTGCTGCGAGACGTTCGCCCAGATAGATAGCCAGAGCCTCGGCGCCGCGTTCGCTCGCGCTGCGTCCCGGCTGGTAATCCATTGTATAGGCAAAGAGCCTGTCTTGCTCAGCCAAATGGCTGGCGGCGCTTTCCTGCCATAGCGGAACGCGCGTCGCGAGTTCGGCCGAGCCGTACGACACTTCGCCATTGCGCCAGAATTCATACCGTTCTGCCGGCCCCGTCGCAGGCCGGCCGAGCGGATCAAGAAAGTAGCAGGCGCCGCGATGCAGCAAGAATTCATATACCTGACTGCTGACGTCGCCAATATAGGCGTCGGCAGCCATGGTGTAGCTCATGTCGAACAGGTTTGGGCTGTCGAGATCGATTATGATATTGGATGCGCTGCGATAACGCTCATCGATTTCCGGCCGCACCTTCAGCGTGCGATATTCCAGAGAATAGTGGATTTTCTTTCGGAACAGCATGACGTGCGGGGCAACGATCAGGTTGAACCGGTCCTGATTGCGATAGAAATAGTCCAGCACCGAATTGCCCATGCTGTACCAGGATGACAAATGCGGGTCGAAGTGGGGATTATAGAGAAAGACCGGCAGGTCATTCGCAAAGAAACGCTTGCGCAGGGCCGGATCGATCGTGTCGAATTTCGGATAGCCGATAACGCGGCATTTTTCGGCGCTGGTGATGCCGTGACGCACCATTTCGTCGACCAGCTTGGGTCCGCTCAGCAGCAGCAGATCGAAATGCGCGAGATCCGGGTGATAGGCGACGTTGCGGTCGCCTGATCCATGCGGAACATAAGCAAAAAGCGGGCCGCGTTCGCCAAGGCGGTGCTTGATCCGCAGGCAGGTGCGCTCGGTCGATACGAGCAGATCGACACTGGCGAACAGGTCCAGATTATAATGCAGCCGGGCAAGCCGCATCATCGGGGCGACGCTGTTGAGCGGTTCCAGCCAGCGGGCGGCCGACCTGGGAACTTGCAGTTGCACCCATTCGATATTGGCGTGCGCCGTCGCCGGGATGATCGAGGCGACGGTCCGTTGGATGGCCTGTGTGCCGCACGCGACTACGACCTGAATCGAAGGCGCATTCTGAGCCAGATGGCCTGCAATCCCGGCGATATGGGCAGCCTGATGGGCCGCGTCATGATTGAACAGGAACAGAATGCGTTTCGTCATGAAGCGGGTTTAACCTTGCGCAGAATGAGGTAGCAGGCCCCCAGGATCAGGCCCAGGCTGATCGCTTCGGTCAGCGCCCTCGCCCAAGCCGCGCCAATGGCGCCGAAACCGTTCAGCAGGACGAACAACATCGCCAGCAACACCGCGGTCCCGATCAATCGGATGGCGATCAGCGTTTTGGAACGCCCGGCCGCCATTAGCAGGGATTCGCTGGTCACGCTGACAATCTGCATCGCTGCGGCAAGGCCCAGCACCAGCAGGAAGGGGTATGCACCGAGAAACTGCGGGCCTGACATCAGCAAAAGCAGCGGTTTGCCGAGAAATATGATCACCGGCAGCAGCACGGCCGCCGTCCCCAGGGAAATCAGCACGATCCTGATAAACAGGGGTTTGATTTTTTGCAGCCCGTCCTTGGCGTGAAGGTGGGCCATTTCGGTGTAGCTGGCCAGATTGATGAACCCGGCGATTACCGACAGGGTTTGCGTCAGTTGATGCGCCAGACGGTAAAGCCCGGCTTCGGCCGTGCCCGCGAAAAAGCCGATCAGCAGGACGGGCAATTGCTGTCCCGCAGCATAAGCGGTTTCGCCGATGTTGGTCGCGACCAACAGCGATGGCAGCCCATCATTTTCGCGCCACGCCCGATACCAGCGGCGGCCTTGTGGACGTCCGAATTGGTGGCGAAATTTCCGCCGCGCCACGACCCAGAATACCAGGGTGCTTGCCAGTTCCCCGGCCGCCCATGTCCAGAGGAACGTCGAAACCGACGGATGGATCAGCACGGCCAGCAGTGATCCCGCGAATTTGACCGTTGGCACCACGGACTCGGCCATGAAGGACAGCTTGAATTCGCACTGCAGCCTCAACATGCCGCGCGGGACATTGCGGATGGAGAGCAATATGACCACCGCATAGCCGAATGTCTGCCACGCAAGATCGCCCGTCATGCCCAGTGCGTCGCTGCCCAGCCAGAGGATCAACGCCACGACAAGGATCCCGAGCGATGCGGTCAGCAGGTCGATTATTGTGCAAAAGCGGATCAGGCAGGCAAGGGCATCGAAATCCTTGCTCTGGATATGCTCATGCCCATATTTGACCAGCACCTGCCAGACATTGAATCCGAGCACCAATTGCAGGGTCATCGTGGTGCTGAGGATCAGCGAGAAGGCGCCATATTGGGCCGGACCCAGCGATCGCGTGATAATCGCCAGATAAACGAGGCTGAGGACCGCGCCATATCCCTTGCCGGTGGCGATCCACTTCAGGTGCTTAAGAATGCGGGCAAAGGGTTTTTTGTCGGCGTTCTTTGCCATGCCGCTTCTCTCTCAACAGGCGAAGCAGCAGCGCGCGCCGAGGCTGGGTTGGGGTTCCATCAAAAGACCCCATATCCATTTCCGGGCGCTTGTACACCCCAATTGGCGGGCGCGGAAATCCAGCGTTCCTGACGCGGCGAGAGCGAGGCCCTCTGAGACTGGCCGGCCTCCATCGAGTCGCCGGGGTTGGCTGATGGTCGATCCTGCCCACTCAGCGAGTGGCGGATAAGATTCACGCCTCTTGCCAATGACTTCTTCGAGGGGGGCGATTGGGGCTTGCGGGCTGCGGATTTGCGTTGGACTGCGGATTTGAATTGCGGTGACAGGGGATCTATCAGCACCTCTTGCGCGCGCGGATTTTGGACGAAGGTAGTGGTTTTGCAGCAGGCTGAGTGTTCATCGCGCGCGCGTGAAAAACGTGACATTCACGTTGCCCAATCGTCGGACAAGTGGCTTAGCATCCTCATTCCGGTATATAACGTATTACCTTATCTCCGCGAATGCGTTGTCCCCATTATCAATCAGATTGATGGGGATGGTGTTGAGATTATCTTGCTTGACGATGCTTCGACTGATGGCTCGTTCCAGCTCTGCGAAGAGATTTGCAGGGAGTATGATGGGCGCATCGGGCTTTTGCGTCACCCCGAGAACCGTGGCCTCAGCGCCGCGCGCAACACGATGGTGGAAGCCGCGACAGGTGAATATGTATGGTTTGTCGATTCAGACGATGAAATATTCCCGGGCGCGATAAAGAGCCTACGTGGCATTCTTGACAACTGTTCACCCGACATTGTGATGTGTGACTATCGCAAGATGGGCAAAGATTATGCGTCATTTTCCGGTAAATCCGGAGTTTTTCAGGATGATCGCGAGATATTGGTGCGGGGCATCTTCGAAAGCCGTCGCATGCATACCTGGTCAAAGATATCGCGTCGTGAATTATGGTCGGATGATTTGAGATTTCCTATTGGAAGGTGCTTTGAGGATGCTGCAACCACACCCTGGTTGTTTCTGAAGGCGAGCAGCTTTTACTATGCTGCGGAGCCTTGGGTTGTTTACAGAGTTCGATCTGACAGCATTACGGGAATTGTCTCGAGAACCCGCGGAAAATTTGATGACAAGAAAAATGACGATCTTGCCTTCGCTTTGATGGGATTCTCAAAGTCATTGACCAATAAAATTTCAAATATAGATGATGATACGCTTTATGCAGTGTCAAATTTCTGCGGGAAAGAGTTTACTAAAATTTCCTACCGCCTCTTGAGTGCCAGACTGTTTCGTGACGATTGGAATATCATTTCCAGCAAGATCGCCCGATATCGCGATATGATGGATGATTGCTCTCCCATGACATTTTCATGCCTGACTCGGGAGCATTTGCGGCGGCGGAACGTCGGTCGATGGGTGATCCTGAAGCTGTGCCTTTTCGCTGCGGCTTCGCGCACGTTAAGAGGCCGTTCGGAAAATCGGACTTGAGGGATTTCGCCAGCCTTCGATTGATGGCACGGCGAAGCCTTATCCGTGTGATTTGACCGGTGAGGAATGGGCGCGGATCGCGCCTTTGAGGCATTGTCAGAGGAAATTGGCAGGCGAGACAGGGGGCTGGTATTGGTGGCTGATGAGCCTGCGACCCAATCCTTTCCGTTACTTCAATTCGTCACCTGAGGTGATCCGCCTGGTGGTGATGATGTATGTGCGGTTTCCGCTGTCGCTGCGGAATGTCGAGGACTTGCTGTTCGAGCGTGGGATCGACATCTGCCATGAGACGGTGCGGTTCTGGTGGAATCGGTTCGGTCCGATGTTCGCCGGTGAAATCCGGCGCCAACGAGTGAACCGTATGCGGGGTTTTCGGCACTGGCGCTGGCATCTCGACGAGATGTACGTGAAGCTCAACGGCGAGATGGTTTATCTTTGGCGGGCGGTCGACCATGAAGGTGAAATCCTGGAGAGCTACGTTACCAGGAAACGTGACAAATCCGCGGCTTTGCGCTTCATGAAGAAGGCGTTGAAGCGCCATGGTTCACCCGAGCGGATCACCACCGACGGCCTGAAATCCTACCCGGCGGCGATGCGTGAGTTGGGCAATCTGGGTCGCCGGGAGATGGGACTGCACCTCAACAATCGGGCCGAGAATACGCACCTGCCGTTCCGACGAAGAGAACGCGCGATGCAGCGATTTCGGCGGATGAGTTCGTTACAGAAATTCGCTTCAGTTCATGCTTCCGTCCACAACCACTTCGCCCTTGAGCGCCATCTCGTTGATCGACAAACCTATCGCGAACGCCGCTCGGCCGCCTTGGCCGCCTTGGCCGAGTGGAGATCGTCATGGGGTGAAGACTGGCGCGGCCGGGCCGAAATGCGCCCGGTGGAGAGCGGTTCGCATAAGACTGACAGCACCTCCCCAGTAGGCTGGGAACATATCGCCTTTTCCGGCGACTTCCTCTGGGATAATGCTGCCGCATCCGCTGGCCGGAAGGCCCTGAACCTGCCGCAAGATATCCGCGTCGCGTAAGCGTTCACCAATTGTTCGCCCTTAGCGTTGTCTGGCGTACTTTCCACGCTATGCCCTCAGCTTCGTCCAGGACGCGCAGGCAAAGATCGGCGCGATGCAGCTCCCCCCCGGCATGTATACGGGCTGGGGCGGCACGTTCGAGAGCCTGCAATCGGCACGACTGCGCTTGGCCCTCGTGGTGCCGATCTGCTTCCTGGCGATTTACGGGCTGCTCTACATGGCCCTGGGTGACTTGGTGCCGGCCGCGATCGTGTTTTCGGCCGTGCCGATGGCGCTGGCGGGTGGGGTGTTCGCGCTGCTGCTTCGCGGCATCCCGTTCTCGATCACCGCAGCGGTCGGGTTCATCGCACTCTCGGGCGTGGCCGTCCTCAACGGGCTCGTGATGATGGGCGCGATCCGAAAACACCGGGAGGATGGCGAGGACGAGGACACGGCGATCATCGACGGGGCGATGGAGCGCGTGCGGCCGGTGCTGATGACGGCATTGGTGGGGTCGGTTCCGGCTGAGGGCGAAATGACACCCTAAGCGAAACGGCAAGAAGGGGTGGGGAGCGGACATCGCGCCCCCGCCTTGCGTCATCCTGAACTTGTTTCAGGATCCATCGGGCGATTGGTGCCGGAGCGTGGTGGCTCGTGCCGCCATCTCGGTTGGCCCAGTCGGCCCCAAGCTGCGATTTTGGCCAAGTCGGAGAACGTTTTGGGAACGTGGCATTCGGTATTGACGATGGAAATCATAGAAGAGGACAGTTCGCTCCATCATAGGGAGTGGGTTGA
>NZ_VYPZ01000060.1 GCF_008710155.1 Sphingobium limneticum | reverse complement strand
CAGAATGGAGATCCGGCCATCGACGAGGCCATGAGGATCAGGCCAGCGGCTGAGAGCAGCAACCCGAGCACAGCACTTCCCGAAAGCCAAGGCCGCAGAGCGATTGCATCCTCGCGCTCGCCGAGCCGAAGGCCATAGAGGCTGAACGCCGACAGGCCGAACAGCACCGCCAGGACGAGGTATAACGCCAAGCGGATGGCGACGGTCGGCCAGTCAATCATTCGCTCACTTCACCGTGAAGGTGTAGCTGCCAGTGATTTTGTGCGTGTCGCCGGAAACGACCTGCCAGTCGACGTTGTAACGCCCACGCGGGAGACGCTGCTTCGGGATGATCGTGAGCGTACGCCCGTCGGAGCCGACCGCGGCGCTGCTCGGCATCTTCATGGCCGCCATGCCAGGCATCGCGGCCATGATCAGTTCGGCCTTGGAGAAAGCAGGCACGAGTTTCTCGCTGAACTGGAGGCTGATCTTCTCCGGGGTCGCAACCGCCGCGTTGGCGGCGGGGCTGGCGGATACCAGCTTCGGGTGCGCGTTTGCGACGCCGCCTGCGAAGAACAAGGCGGCGGCGGCAGTCGTGATGAACAAGCGACGCATCTGGGCAATCTCCATTTCCATTGGGTTCACTTGTATTACGCAGCCGGACGTTTCACCCCTCACGATCTTTTTCGTGCCGCCGCGCCTCTCGATGAGGGGTTAGCGGGGGAGGCGCGTATTCAGAAGGGAGTACAGAGCGCTTTTCACTGCGCCTTCCCGTCCGGACGAGCTGTCGCCGCGGGCCTGACGGGCGCTTGCGCGGGGTAATGATGAGGTTGCGGTTGACCAATCAAGGCTGGACTGGCGATCCCGAGGAGGTCATCGACTGTCTGATTGTGGGCGGCGGTCCCGCAGGCCTCACGACCGCGATCTATCTGTCCCGGTTTCTCAGGAGCTGCGTCGTCTTCGACACGGCGGCAGGGCGCGCCGCCTCCATCCCGCGCTCGCACAACCTTCCAGGATTTCCCGGCGGCATTTCCGGCGTCACGTTTCTTGCGCGCCTGCAAGCTCAGCTGCACGAATATGGCGGTACGATCCAGAGCGGTGAGATCGACGCGATTGTCGCATCAGGCGACCATTTCTCGGCAAGCTGCGGACTGAACGTCATGTACGCGCGGACCGTGGTCCTCGCGACCGGGGTCGTCAATCGACGTCCAGAGATGCCCGATGCGATGCATGACATCGGCGTCGCGCGTGGTCTTATTCGCTACTGCCCGATTTGCGATGGTTATGAGGCTCGGCGGATGAACGTGGCGGTGCTCGGCTGCGACGGCCATGGCGCTGAAGAAGCCGAATTTCTGCGCGCTTATGGCGCCAAGGTCACGCTTCTCGCCGAACGGTCGCTCGACCTCGCTCCAATGGAATTTGCCAAGCTGAACCAGCAGGGCATCGATGTCGCGCCTTCGCCTGTCGAGCAGCTGCGTCTGGGCGAGTGTGTCGAGGTGCGGTTGGCCAACGGCCTGGGGCTACAATTCGACACGCTTTACCCTGCGCTCGGCTCGTCGCCTCGAACGCGGCTTGCCACTTCGCTGGGCGCGAAGCTCAGCGAATCAGGTTGCGTGCTGACCAACGCCCACCAACAATCCTCTGTTGCTGGCCTCTACGCGGTTGGCGACGTTGTGGAAGGGCTCGATCAGATCAGCGTCGCGACCGGACAAGCAGCGATCGCTGCGACCGCAATCCATAACCTGTTGCGCGACAGCGACAGCGGATTGGCATCCGCCATGGCCGGGCTGTGTCCCGCTCGGGGCGTACTGCCGACCTAGCGCGAGCTATTGGCAGTGCAACGAGTAAAGCCGCCACCCAGCGCTGATTCGTACCCACACGACGATCGGCGACACGGCCCTTCTCCGTTCAAATTCCCGCACTACGATCCCGGGCTCGCTCACGCACGCGGCATGGGCGTCGAGACGGTGCGCTACCACCAGCGCCAGAGGTTACTCGACACGCCAAAGCGGCCGCACGGTCCAACGCAAAGGCCGGAACATTCAGGTTTGTAACCTCTTGCTTCGACAGGTGGTGAGACCACTGCCTGAACAGGAGAGAACGATGCACAACATGAAAGAGATGATCGCGACGCATCCGGACGTGAAAGGAAGCACGAACGATGCACTGATCCGCTGTCTCGAGGAGTGCTACTCATGTGCTCAAACCTGCACGTCGTGCGCTGATGCCTGTCTGGCGGAAGAGATGGTCGCGCAGCTTCGCCAGTGCATTCGTCTGAACCTCGACTGCGCCGACATCTGCTTGGCGGCAGGCTCGCTCGGCACCCGCCGCACCGGCAGCAACGAGCAGGCGCTGGTCGCGGCTCTTCAAGCCTGCGCCATCGCCTGCGGGCTGTGTGCGGAGGAGTGCGAGAAGCATGCGAGCATGCACGAGCATTGCCGCATCTGCGCTGAACACTGTCGCCGCTGCGAACAGGCTTGCAACGAAGCGGTTCAGTCGATCCGCTGATCAGCCGAGGACGCGTCCTTGGCGGAGACGCGTCCTCGACGGTCCCTGTTCAGGAAACGACCGCTTCACGCACACAGCCGGACTGGGTCAGAACGCCAAGTGGTTTATTCCGCCATGCATGAAGGTTCCGCCAAGGAACCCCTGGATGGAGATCGCCAGCGTCATCAGGCCAAGCAACACCCAGTACAACGTCCGCGACCGCTCGGGACCCTTACGGTGGCGCGCTGCCATCCAAGCCAGCGCAACGCCGAAGACCGCGATCAACGTTCCGAGCCAGCGATGCGTCATCAGGATCGGGTTGCGGTCGGTCAGGTAGAACCCGCCTGCGAACCAGCCCAGGAACGCCGCCGCGATTGCTCCCAGCGCTCCGACGACCAACATTATATGTGCGACATGCTGATAGTCCCGGTTGCGGCGCCACAACCCGAACAGCTCCACCCCGAACGCACCGATGAACAGTGCGATGGGAAAATGAATGACCATGGTGTGCAGCCGACCCAGCCAACTCACAAGACGTTCGCCGAAACTCTTGTTCTTGTTAGCGGTCTCCTCGTGCATGCCGCCCATGTCCATGTCATCGCCGGCGATGTCGCGGCCGGCCATGTTCATGTCCACGGTCGACATAGAGCCCATCCCCATGTGACCGTCGCCAGCGTCTGCTCCATCCTTTTTCTGAGTCTCGCCTGCGCTGTTAGCGGCCGACCCGGGACCGGCCCCGAGCGCATCGTGATCTTCATGAGCCGATGCCGACGTGCTTACTGACATTGCAACCGCAAGGAGCAAAGCGAAGGCCCCGCCTCGTTTACCGCCCATCACCCGACCCCTTGATCCGTGTTCATCGATTCCCGTTTTCCTCACCCGTCCGAATCCTTTTGTGAACTCTTCGCCTGCTCTTTCAGACGAACTGGACCGTGGAGCTACGCCGGCTGCGGCGGCCGGGTCCTGCGCCGCTAGCCTGAAAAAACCGCCGATCAGCTGCCGTGGCGCGCGAACAGGCGGCGCCCGCCGGGACCGAAGGCGACCACGTCATAGGCCTGCGTCTTGACGCCCGGCACTTCCATTCCCGGCGAGCCGAGCGGCATACCGCCGACCGCGAGGCCTCGCACACCCTTGGGCCGGGTCGCGAGAGCCCGCTTCATATCGGCAATCGGCACGTGGCCCTCGAAAGCCATGCCATCGGCGATTGCTGTGTGGCAGGACGAGACGTCCGCAGGGACCCCCGCGCGCTTCTGCAGCGCCGGGCGATTGGAATCATCGACGACGCGCACCTGGCGCCCGAGCTGCCGCTGCACCTGCGCTGCCCACTTGGCGCAACAGCCGCAGCCGGGATCGCGGTGCATAACGATCGGGGTGGCCGCGCTGACGGCAACCGGAACCAACAAGGCTGCGGCAGTAAGCGCGGATCGTAAAGCTGTCTTCATGGAAAAACTCCTTGGTCATTCCTCCCGCCCCCTCGTGGGGCGGGAGGAACGAAGATTATCACTGAGGTCGCTTGCTCATCGACCGGAGCATCGCCTGGAGTTCACCGATGCTCTTGTTTTGCTCGGCAATAGACTTCTGAGCCATTTGCCGGGTCTTCGCATCGGGCGCCTCGCGGAGAACGATCTGCGACATGGCAATCGCACCGCGGTGATGCTCGATCATCTTGCGGGCCCACGTCTCATTTGCATTGGCGCCTTTGGCCCTCATCATCTTCTCGTGCATCGCCATCTCGGCGGGCATGAAGGGCGTGTTCATGCCAGGCATGTTGTCGTGGTTCATGCCCTGCATTTTCGAGTGGTCCATGCCTTGCATCTGCTGCTGAGCCAAAGCCGGGCTCGCTGCCATCGCCGCCAGAGCCAGAGCTGTAAGTGTCTTAAACATTGCCTGCTCCTTCTTGGACTTAGTCAACGCAACAAAGCCCAATCGGCCTCAAAACCATGTGCGAATGCCCAGAACAAGGTTGGTCGATGACGCATCCTCGCCATCCTCGCGTGCAAAACGAGCAGAACGGCCCATTCTGCGCTCGTACGAAACACCCACATAAGGGGCAAACTCGCGCTTCACCTCGTAGCGCAGCCGCAAGCCAAGCTCGAGGTCCGACAAACCCGAGCCGATCCGGTCTTCCGGAACGTCCTGCGCCGCAAATTCAGCTTCCACACGAGGCTGGAGGATCAGGCGCTGGGTGATTCGCTGATCGTAATACCCTTCAAGACGGCCGAGCACGTCACCCTTGCTAGACAAGAACAGTGCGCCCTCGACATCGAAGAAACCCGGGGCCAGGGTCTCAAACCCGACCGTAGCGTAGACGCGTGAGGGATTGGGCTTGAAGTCGTAACGAATCCCGGCCTGGAAGTCGGTGAAGGGTCCGATCGCCCGTGCATAGAGCGCCTGCAGCTCCGCCCTTTCGAGGCTTCTCCCGAAATTGCCTTCGCCTTCGGTCTTGAGCACCAGCCGATTGATGTCGCCGCCGTACCAGGCACTGCCATCCCAGCGATAGGCATCGCGACCGTCGCGGATCTGGTATTCGGCCAGATTAAATATGACCTGCGAGAAATTCTGGCCGCCGTGCATCTGCAGATGCTGCTGCGAATGCGCCATGGCGGCGGCAGAGTAGACCTGGTCCGCGGCCCGATCCGTCGGGATCGGCGGCGGCGGAGCGTTGCCGGCCGGCAGGTTGGTCCCGACCATCGTCATGCCTGTCGTGGAAGGAGGCATGCTTCCCATGTCGTGACCTGCCATGCCTTGCATAGCGCCCGAACCATGGTCCATGCCCTGCATGGCACCTGGCTGGCCGGGGGCGGCACCGCCGGAGGTATCTGGCATCGCCGACATGTCGTGCCCGGCACCAGGATTGGGGTTGGCTCCAGGCGTAGTCATGCCCGGCATGGCCGTCATGTCATGACCCGCGTGAGGATCGGCAACGACCGCTCCAGGGGCCGGCGGCTTGGCGGACCGACTTGCGGCGGGCCTGGCCCCCGATCCCGCCTTCGCGCGCGGTGTCGACTTGGCGGCGGGCTTCACGGAATTCTTGCGCGCGGCAGGCTTTTTCACCGCTGGCGTCTTAGGCGGCGGCATCTTCATGCCCGGCATGTTGGAATGGTCCATCTGTGCGGCCGCGGGCGTTGCCAGGCCAAGCGCCGCGCCGCCCGCGATCAGGAGGAGCTTAAGCTGCATCGCGATTCTCCTCGCCCATCGGGCGAACGGTCACGACACGCATCATCCCTGCGGTCATGTGATAGAGATTGTGGCAGTGGAACGCCCAATCGCCGACCGCATCGGTCGTCACGTCGAACGTCATCTTGCCGCCAGGCGCTACATTCACCGTGTGCTTGCGAGGCGCGAAGTCGCCATGCCCGGTCACCAGTTCGAAGAAGTGCCCGTGCAAGTGGATCGGGTGCGGCATCATCGTGTCATTGATCAGGGTGACGCGCGCGCGCTCGTCCTTGCGGAACGGGATGGGGTCGGCGGGGTCGCTGAGCTTCTGGCCGTCAAAGCCCCACATATAGCGCTCCATATTGCCCGTCAGGTGGATCTCCAACTGGCGCGCCGGGGCACGAGCGTCCGGGTTGCGATCCAGCGCGACAAGGTCGCGATAGGTTAGCACGCGATGATCGACGTCCTCCAGCCCCTGCGGCGGCTCGGCCGTGCGGTCCTTCGGCATCGGCGAGATGGTCTGCACCCCCGGCCCCATCTTGACGCCGGGCGCGTTCTTCGGGTTGCGCATGTTCATGTCCATGCCCCCGGAGCCGTGATCCATTCCGGCCATCCCACCGGCCTGCCCTGCACCGCCTTGCATGGCGCCGTGGTCCATCCCCGCCATGCCGCCGCTGCCCGTCTGGCTTGGGGTTATGCCCGACGCGCTGGCACCCATTTGGCTGTGGTCCATTCCCGCCATCGCGCCGGAGTTCATTTGGCCATGATCCATGCCGGCCATGCCGGCCATCCCGGACGCAACCGCGACCGCCCCGTGGTCAGTCGGTCCCTTCCAGCCGGTTAGCTTCCACAGGTTACGCGATGCGTTCTGCTGGACCGTGGGGTCGAGGCCGCGCTTCGCCACCGGGTTCTCGTCGGACATCCCCGACATTCCCTCCA
>NZ_VYPZ01000005.1 GCF_008710155.1 Sphingobium limneticum | reverse complement strand
TCTCCACGGCAAACATCCCCGGCCACCCCCCTTAAAAGGAGCAACCTATCCAATGGCTGGTTTTTAAACCGCCACGCTCAGCAAATCGCTGGCGTTACATTGGCCTGGTTTGTCACCGCCCTCTACACCACCGCGATCGGAACCGCGTGGGTGGCCCCGAACAACTCGATACCCATGATCGTACAGGCAAGCGGTGTATTGGCCGCGCCGGCAAAGACGGCGACGAACCCAAGGCCGGCGAAAAGGTCGAGCGGCGCGCCGAGCAGCCAACCCAGCGCATTGCCGAGTGCTGCCCCGATGAAGAATAGCGGCGTCACTTCGCCGCCCTTGAAGCCGGCGCTGAGGGTCACGACCGTAAAGACCATCTTGAGCGCCCAGCTCCACCGATCGGCAGGACCGGTGAAGAAGCCAGCGATGGTCGGGTCTCCGGGAATGGCGGACCAGACGCCAAGACCAAGATAGGCACGTGTGCCAAAAATCCAGACCAGCGCGATGACCAATATGCCGCCAAAGGCCGCCCGCAGAGGGCCATAGGGAATGCGAGCCTTGAGGAACCCGCCGAGCGCGTGATTGGCTTCGGCAAATAGGAGTCCTGCCAGGCCGAATGCCACCCCTGCTACGGCCGCCTTGGCGAGAATCAGCGGTTCGACGATCAGAGCGCCCACGCCTCCAGTAATGCTACTGACCTGGTAGGGCGTGTGATGGATGCCCCAGGCATGGCACGTCCAGTCGCCCACCAGCGCGGCAAGCAGACACGGTAAGATCCCGCTATATTCCATGCGGCCGACCGCCAGTACTTCGAGCGCGAACACAGCGCCGGCTAGCGGCGTGCCGAAAACAGCCCCGAAGCCGGCAGCGACCCCAGCCATCAAAACGATGCGGATGCTCGGAGCGTCAAGTTTGAACAGTCGGGCGGCAGCGCTTGCAAGGCTGCCGCCGAGTTGCACCGCTGTGCCTTCGCGGCCTGCCGCTCCGCCGAACAAATGTGTGGCGATAGTACCGATGAAGACCAACGGCGCCATTCGCAGGGGAACGCCGCCCCCTGGCTCATGAATTTGCTCGACGATCAGATTGTTGCCCGCTTCGACCGACTTACCGGTGCGATGGTAGAGCAGGGCGATTGCCGCGCCACCTGCCGGCAAAAGATAGAGAAGCCAGGGATGATCGAAACGGGCCTGTGTTGCCGCATCCAGACTCCACAGGAATGCGGCACACAACGTGCCGATCAGCGCGGCCAGGGGAACCAGGATCAGCGTCCAGCGCACGACCGACATCGCATGATCGTGTCGATCCCGGAGAAAGGCCGCCACATTGATTATACTGAACAGGTTGCGAAAAGTCGCGCGCACGATTCCTCCTTGCTGCCTTGCGGCGCCAAGTAGGAATCATCGTCCCTTGTCAGGGCGGTTCGACCCGAAGGTCCGGCAGAAATCCATTACCGTGGTACGCCGTATGATGGGCGAAGCGGAAAAGATCAAGGGACGCCACGCGCTTGGGCCTAAGCTTCCTTCTCCGCCCACGGAAGCAACGTCTCCGCAATTGTGGCAGCGAGGCGGTGATAGGCATCGCTGCGTGGTGATGAACTGCGCCATACCATCGTGACCTGACGCACAGGCGCCCGCCGCGACAATGGCCGTGCGACAATCAGCTTCTCCCGCAGAACATCCGAGCGGACATAGAGCGCAGGTAGCAGCGACAGTCCCATTCCGGTGGTCACCATGAGGCGAAGAGTGTCGAGCGTCGTCCCGGCGTAATCCTGGGCCTGGAGCGCGCCAAAATCATTGCAGAGCGCAGCAATCTCATCATGGAGCCGACGTCCACGCTCCATGACCAATATCGTCTCGCCTGCAATAGCTTCGGGATCAATCACCGCCTGCTGGGCGAGCCGGTGATCCGTCGGCATGACCAATTGGAGCGGCTCCCGAATCAGGGGAGTGCTGGTGAAATCCGGGTGATTGATCGCTTCTGGCAAGAGCAGCAGATCATGCGTGCCGTCTGAGAGCTTCGAGGGGAGATTTTCCAGGCGATCCTCGCGGACGAAAATGCGCGTGTCCGGGTAACATGCGCGAAGCGATGGCATCGCGACGGACAAAACATAGGCACCGACGGTTTGGACGACGCCCATTTGAAGCGTGCCCTTAAGGCCTCCCTGTTCGTCGCGCCGGCCAACTTCCTTTATGTCGTCGACATCCGCCAACACGCGTCTTGCCCGATGGGCGATTTCGATTCCCACTGGTGTCAGGAGCACCCGTGCCCGCGTCCGCTCCACAAGGCGCGCTTTGAGTCTGCCTTCCAGCTCCTTGAGTTGAAGGCTAAGGGTCGGTTGAGTGACGTGGCATGCTTGAGCAGCACGGCTGAAACTCAGCGTGTCGGCGACCGCGACCAGGTATCGAAGCTGCTGTAACGTCGGCATGCCTATGCCTTATAGCCTGTAGCTATAAGCAGCAACGAAACTTCCAATTTGCCTCGTACTCGCTTTTGTGAATATCAGCAGCTTCGGCAGTTTGTGTCGCTCGCTTTGGCGGGTGTTTTTGGGCGGCCAGCAACCCTCAACCCTGACGACCCACAGCCAAGGCCGACCGCATGACGGACTATCACCGCATCCATCCCAGTGCCCTGCGCCGATTTCTGGATGCGCAATCTTCTGCTGGACTCGTCCTGATGGGCGCGGCAGCGGCAGCCCTTATCATCGCCAACTCTCCGCTTGGCCCGGGATATGAAGCACTGCTTCATCTCTATATCGGGCCGCTATCTCTGGGACACTGGATCAACGATGCGCTGATGGCGGTCTTTTTCCTGCTTGTCGGTCTGGAGATCAAACGCGAGATGCTCGATGGCCAGCTTTCGAGCTGGTCGAGGCGTGTCCTGCCAGGGATCGCAGCAGCCGGAGGGATGATCGCTCCTGCCCTTGTTTACGTTGCTTTCAACCAAGGCGCATCGGTGCATGGCTGGGCCATTCCGGCAGCCACTGATATCGCCTTCGCACTTGGCGTTATCTCGCTGCTTGGCAGCCGTGTGCCGGCGTCGCTCCGGATATTCCTGACGGCCCTGGCGATTATCGACGATCTGGGCGCCGTAGTTATCATTGCTTTTTTCTACACGGCTGACCTGTCGGTCATCGACCTTGCCGCAGCGGGAGGTGTGGTCGCCGCGCTGGTCGCCCTCAATCGGTTCAAGGTGCGTCGTCTCAGCCCGTACCTGCTACTGGGTATCCTGCTATGGGTGCTGGTCTACCGATCCGGCATTCACGCGACGCTGGCTGGTGTCGTCCTGGCTTTGACTATCCCAATGGACCGGACCCCTGCGCGTCCGGACAGTGAAACGAAAAGTCCGCTGCACCGGCTTGAGCATTTCCTGCATCTGCCGGTTGGCTTCCTGATCGTGCCGATTTTCGGCCTCGCCAATGCGGGCGTCCCGGTGCTGAGCCTGCCCGCCGAAGCACTGGCTGCGCCGGTCACGCTGGGCGTGGCGCTCGGCTTGCTGATGGGTAAGGTGATCGGCGTCTTCGGGTTTTCCATGCTTGCGATCCGTTTGGGGTTCGCGGACCTGCCCGCTCATGCAAGCCGGCTACAGATGCTCGGCGTCGCCTTTCTGTGCGGCATCGGCTTCACGATGAGCTTGTTCATCACGCTTTTGGCATTTCCCGGCGAAGCGTTGCTCCAGTCGGAAGCCAAGATCGGCATCCTGGCTGGTTCATTTCTGTCCGGAATTATCGGCTACGCCATCTTACGCTGGGCGCAACCGGAACGATCAAAACCGGCAATCTGACCCACCCGAAGACGGGCGGCAGGCCGCCCTCCATGACAGTATCTGGAGCATTACCGCGTTGTCGCTCGTCCCCGCAGCCATCCGCACCCTTCCCTTGGGGATGCTGGCAACATTGATGGCGATCGTACTGTTCGGTCTTGCTACCCTCTACTCCGCAGCTGGCGGCTCGATTTCGCCCTGGGCTTCCAACCAGGGCCTTCGCTTTGTACTGCTGTCCGGGTTGATGTTCGCTCTGTCGCGCATCTCCGTGGCCCGCTGGATGGACATTGCCTATCCGCTATACGGCGTCACGCTCGTACTGCTGCTGATCGTCGAACTGTTCGGCAAAATCGGTATGGGTGCGCAACGCTGGATCGACCTCGGTTTTATACGGTTGCAGCCGTCCGAGTTTATGAAGATCGCGGTCGTGCTCAGCCTCGCCAAGTTTTTTCACCGGCTACCGGCGATCTATGTCAGCACGCCATCGGTGCTTGTTGCGCCGATCGCCCTTTTCGCTGTCCCCGCTGCGCTGGTCATGCTCCAGCCCGACCTTGGCACCGCCATGATGATTTCCATGGCGAGCGTGCTCGTCATCTTTCTCGCCGGTGTCGGACTACGCTGGTTCTTGACAGCGGGTGCCGCTCTTCTTGCCGCACTCCCCGTCGCATGGAGCATGCTGCACGATTATCAGAAAAACCGGGTGCTGGTGTTCATGGACCCGGAAGGCGATCCATTGGGCACGGGCTATCACATTACCCAATCGAAAATAGCGATCGGATCAGGCGGACTGTTCGGCAAGGGTTTCCTTGATGGCACCCAAAGCCACCTAGCCTATCTGCCCGAAGCGCATACCGATTTCATCTTCGCGACAATGGCGGAAGAGTGGGGCGTCATGGGCGGCCTCTTCGTCGTGTTGACTTACGGTTATCTCATTCGCTGGGGCTGGCGCCTGGGTGTCGCCGGTGACACGATCTTCACTCGACTGACGGCTTGCGGCCTGGCCTTCACCATCTTCCTTTATGTGTCGATCAACCTTGCCATGGTGATGGGGCTGGCGCCGGTCGTCGGCATTCCGCTGCCACTCATGTCCTACGGAGGCTCAGCGATGATGACGGTGCTGATCCTGCTCGGCATCCTTATGGCCATCCACCGTGAGAACGTAGGCGGATCGCGCCTGAACGGCACTGGATCGTTCGCTGTCTGACTTTTGGAGAACGATTATGAAGCGACAGTTAGACTCCGGTTTCGTCTGGAGCATAATCGCATCAGTTGCGCTTACTTTCGCGCTGCTCCTTGCCGTCGGCGCTTTCTAATTTTTTCAGCAAAAACGTCCGATAAGTCGGCTCTAGAAAGGAAAGGCCGCCTGGATCGCAACGATGGCCACGGCAAAAGTGATGAAGTTGAGCGGAAGCCCGACGCGCACAAAATCCATATAGCGGTAGCCTGCCATCTGATAAACGATGACGTTGGTCTGATAGCCAAACGGGGTGGCGAAAGCCGCGCTGGCTGCAATCATGACGGCGATTAGGAAGGGACGCGGGCTGACCCCTAGACTGTCGGCCAGCGCGACGGCGACAGGCGTCACTAATACCGCGACCGTGGCGTTGGAGAGAAGTTCGGTCAGGACCATGGTGACGCCGTAGAGCACGATGAGTGCGACGAGTGGACTGAGCCCTTCCACACTGGCGATGAGCAGTTCCGACGCCTGCGACGCCAGCCCGCTCTGGTCCATGGCGATACCGATCACGACCATCCCGGCGATCAGGATAAGGATTTCGGGCTTGAGGCCGGCATAGGCCTCATCCGGGCTGATCACGCGCAGAAGAATGAGCAGGACGGCCCCGGTCAGCGCGGTCGCGGCGATCGGCGCAACGTTCAACGCGGCAAGCGCGATGACGCCCACGAATATTCCGGCGGCCAGTGCGGCCTTGCGCGGATGCAGGATGCGTGGCTCGGCAAACAGCGTGGCGTCTCCGACCTGAGCGCTATGAATCGCGTGCGGGTCGATCGCCTTGGGATGCGATTGCGTCTCCTCCTCGGGCCGAGCGAGCATATGCCCGCTCACCAGCAGAAGGTAGAGGCCGCCGACGATCGCGACGGGCAGACCCACGGGCGTGATCTCGAAGAAGCCGAAGCGGGGTTGTCCCGCGACGCGCGCCATGTCGTCGACAAGCAGGTTAGTCGAGGTGCCGATGAGCGTGCAGCAGCCAGTCAGCACGGTGATGTAGGAAAGCGGCATCAGATAGCGCTTGGGCGACTGGCCCAGCGACTGCGCGATGTCACGGATTACGGGGGCACCCAGCACGACGATGGGGGTCGAGTTGAGAAAGCAGGAGGCACAGCCGATCATGGTGAGGAGTAGCCAGATCCCTTTCGATCCCATGCGCTTGCACAGGTTGACACCCAACACAATCGCGCGGTCCAGCAGTCCGCTCAATTCCAACGCGTAGGCGATGACGAACAGCGATGCGAGCGCCATGATTGCGGGGCTGGCAAAGGCGCTCTGCACTTCGACCGGCCTGACCACGCCCGTTATCAGCAGTAGGGCTGCCCCGCTCAGCGCCACCACATCGGCTCGCACCTTGTCCCAGATGAGCGCGGCGACGACCGTCGCCAGAACCAGGAGGGTAAGAAGTTGATCGAGCGTCATGGCTTCCCTGCCTCGGTTTATGGCCGCCGTCTGTCAACGAAAGACGCACCAATGGTCTTCGGGGTGGGAGAGCGGAAGATGCTTTGCTAGGAGGGGCTTATGCAAGAGCCGACCCCCCATTCCAGTCGATTGGCCATCGCCGGCGGGCTTGCCGCGGTGCTGCTGGTGGGTGGCGGCGGCTTCCTGATCGGTCGCGCGACGGCTCCCGAACCTGCGCCTCTAGTGGCGGCCGCTCTGACGCCTCAAGGCGAAGCGCCGCCTGCGCCAACAGCCATTGCGCCGCCCCCCACTCTGGAACGAGCCGGACTGCTCGACCTAGTCGCCGATGCGATCGACGCGGCGAGTGCTTCACGTCCCTTGCCGGAAGCGGTGCAGGCAGCGGCGGGCCGGCGCTTCGATCTCATGCTACCGTTCGGCTGCGAGGGACCGGTCGAGGGCGAACGCACTGCGCCGTTCGGATGGCGGTATGACGAGGCAAAGTCGACTTTGCGCGTGTGGATCAACCCCATGCGGTGGGAACGCGCACTATGGGGAATCACCGAGACCGGGGAAGGCAAGGCCGCGTTTGAGGGCTTCTGGATCGCCAGGCCTTGGTCGACGGCCCCAGAGTGCCCTGCCACCCCACTTTCCGGCGCGATCAACACCGATCCGTCTGGTCAGGCCCAGGGCGAATTGGCGATTGCCCGCCTTATTGGAGACGATGCGGGCAAGAGCGCGCGCAGGCTCGACATCGTCAAGCGGATGGCGCCGGACGATTTTGATGCCGTACGCGGATTTGCCTTGCGGATCACTGGCCGCCTCCAATCAGCCGAGGCGGGTGGACCAGTGCGATGTTTCCAGCGGGCCGGGCTGCATGAACGACCGCAGTGCATGATCATCGGCGACTTCGCGGAGTTGCGCGTCGAGAATTCCAAGACAGGCGATTTGCTCGGTGTCTGGCCGGTGAGCGAAACGAACCAGCGCGAATGAGGCAACATAGCGCCTTCCGACGATGCGGGCTGATCGATTCACCGGGCATCAAACCAATGCGTATCTTTCCTAACGCCGATCGCGTCATGCGTTTCAATGGAATGAGCAACCCCCGGCAGCGACCGGAATTTGAACCGCTCCGGCTGCAGAACCTCAGACGATCATAATAGGCATAAGCAGACCATCAGCCCGTGGATTGGCGAACAATTGGTGCGTGCCTGTCGACGAGGATCGCACTGGCCTGGTTGAGGCCGATCAATTCCACCCGTATATCGTGTCGTCGCATCTTCGTGACGATGTCCTCCAACACACCCACGGCCGTGATATCCCAGAGATGTGCCGCTGTCAGGTCGATCCGGACGTTTCGCGCTGTGTCGCGCAGGTCGAACTGGTCCGCGAAAATCTCGGCGCTGGCAAAGAAAATCTGGCCGGAGACGATATAGGTCCGCGTGTCGGTCAGAGGATCAAAGTCTTCTTCGACGCGCATGAGCTTGGTCACTTTGAAGGCGAAGAACACGCCGCTGAGAACCACGCCGACCGCGACCCCGGCAGACAAGTCATGCGTTGCAACCGTCACCGCCACCGTGGCCAGCATGACGACCCCCGAGACCTTGGGATGTCGCGCAAGATCCGACAGCGATCCCCAAGAGAATGTGCTGATCGACACCATGATCATGATCGCGACGAGCGCGGCAACCGGCACCTGAGCGATCCAAGGACGCAGCGGAACCATGACGATCAGCAGGAAGACGCCTGCAACAAGGGTCGAGAGGCGCCCTCGGCCACCGTACCGCACATTGCCGACGGTTTGACCGATCATGCCGCAGCCCGCGATGCCGCCGAAGAGGCCGGCAGCTACGTTAGCGAGGCCAAGACCCGTACATTCCCGCGCCTTTGAACTGGTGGTTTCAGTGAGCTCATCGACCACGCTCGCGGTCATCATCGATTCCAGCAGGCCAACTGCCGCCATCGCGAAAGCGTAGGGCGCCACAATCCGAAACGCCTCTAGGGTGAGCGGGAAGTCGGGAATATGGAACGAAGGAAGCGACGCAGGCAATCGACCCAGGTCAGCGACGGTGTGAACCGGCATCGGGAAAGCGACGCTGATCAGCGTCAAGATTACGATGCAGATGAGCGGCGACGGAATGGCCGTCGTCAGGCGGGGCCACAGGTAGATTATCCCGAGACCGCCAGCGATCATCGCATAGGTGTGCCAGGTTACGCCCAGCATCTGCGGCACTTGCGCCGAGAAGATCAGGATCGCCAAAGCGTTCACGAAGCCAGTCCGGACGGACCGCGACACGAACCGCAGCAGGACGTCCAGCTTGAGCAGGCCAAAGACGATCTGAAGGATGCCAGCCAAGATCGTCGCGGCAAGCAGGTACTGAAGGCCATGGCTGTGAACCAGAGCTGCTACGACTAGTGCGACCGAGCCAGCTGCGCCGGAGATCATCGCCGGTCGGCCGCCGGCAATAGCGATGACGATCCCGATCACGAAAGATGCGAAAAGGCCGACTTCGGGATCAATGCCGGCGACAAAGGAAAAGGCAATAACCTCGGGAATGAGCGCGAAAGTGCCAACCATACCGGCAAGCACATCGCGGCGCACGCTACCGGCGCCGTTGCACCATTCAGCACGATACCGGGCAAAGGGTGTGATGTTCATCAATGTGATATTCCGCAAAGATCGCAGCAGCGCCGTCTTCGAAGAGTGGCGTGATATTGGAGTGCGAAGTGCGTTGTCCGGCGGATCGGCGGCCGGAATAGCCACCCGGAATTGCACCGGGTCCATGCGATTGCCGCTTCCTTAGCCAGAAGTTTGCCGCAGCGCAACATTGCGCCTCATTTTGATCGTTTATGATTACCGAATGACTGCTTACGTCGAAATAGGTCGTTCCTCGAATTAGGCCGAAATGGCCGGACGTGGTCGACTGCCGTCGGGAGCGAACGCCGGATCGTGGGACAATTCGGTCATTCTCTTCGCACCTATCGAACGGCTGCGTTCTCCCAATCCGTTCTCTGATGGGCTTGGTTTGACGATGCAAGGAAGCCGAGTCAGACTGCCAGGAGCCCGCGAATTTGCTCGATGAGCACATCCTGTCTCCAAGGCTTGCTAAGAAACTGCCCATCGTCGGGTAGCACGCCTTCTTCCAACTGATGATGCCCCGATGTCAGCAGGAGCTTCACCTGGGGCCACCGCTGATTGACTTGGCGCGCGAGTTCCAGGCCGTCCATGTCACCGGGCATGTCAATGTCCGAGAAAAGCAAATGGACTGAGCCATGCTCGTAAAGTATCGCCAGCGCCTCCTCAGCATCGGCAGCCTCGATCACGTCGAAGCCGTTCTCCTCAAGCATGTCCACGCCATGCATGCGTATCAGCGTGTCGTCTTCCACCACCAATATGGTGGCGATCGGCTCTGATGACGGCATTCCCGGGAATCTCCTTCCGGGGGAGATGCCCGGTCATACCTAACTCATAGAACGCTAGATGTTCACAAATGGCCCTGACCAACGCGACTATTTATTGGCCTGGGCTATTGGCATGGTCAAAATGAAGGTCGTGGCGATCTTGTCAGATCTGGCGACGAGGGTTCCGCCATGCGCCCGCGCGATTTCCGATGCGATATGCAAGCCCAGACCCAGACCGTGCTGCAGGCGTTCGTTTCCGCGAAAAAACGGTTGGAACAACCGTTCGAGCGCTTTGGCTGGGATTGGCTTTCCCCCGTTGGTAACCGCGATCACCAGATCGTGCTCTGTTCTCTTGGCATCCACCTGTACCGGCAAATCCTTCGCGCCATGGGTCAGCGCGTTCCCGAGGAGGTTGGAAAGGAGTTGCCCAATTCGTGTGTGGTCGCAGTCGATCGGCTCATCGATTTCGTAATGCGCCGTAATGGTTCGTCCAGGGGATACGGACCGCAATTCTGATACCACCTGTCGCAGCGCCGGCTCGAGCGGCTTCGAGGATCGAGCCAACGTAATACCTCCACCCAATCGACCACGGGCGAAATCCAGCACGTTATCGATGAGCGCGCTCGCACGGACGACACTGCCCATCATCAGCCCGACGACCTTATTGCCGCGCTCGCTCAGGCTTTCCTTGCCCAGCATGTGCACGCCGCTCGTGATTGAAGCGAGAGGATTGCGAAGGTCATGCCCAAGCACCGCTATGAACTGCTCTCGCAATTCAGAGTCTGCCCGCTCCGATTTGATCGCCTCTTCGGCCTTATCGCGAGCCTCCAGCAGGCCCTTTTCATACATTCGCCGTTCGGCAGCCCTGAATATGGCGAAATGGATTACAGCCGGTCCATCGTCAGACGCCGGCAACAACGCGGCGTTGGCCAGTACCTGGATCTTGCTTCCGTCCCTTCCGACGATGTCGAGAGCTACCTCGCTAAAATTTCCCTGCATGTGAAGCGAAGGCGCAAAATGGGTTTCGTAGAAAATCTTTCCGCCGATTGGCAAAAGGTCAGAGAAGCGCTTGCCGAGAATTTCGTCCCCGACATGGCCAGTCCAAGCGAGAAAGGTCTGGTTGGAACGCACGATCCGACCATCCTTGTCGGCGAGCACGTACCCGCAAGGCGCTTTATCAAAGAGCGTCTCATAATTCATGGCGTCGGACGGCATTGGCATGTGTCGAAGCCGCTCAGACGAAGGCTTTGATCGCCGCGATCGTCTCGACGGGCGAACTGAGGTTTGGGCAATGGCCCGTTGCATTGAGGTGAACCAGTTCGCTGCCTGGGATCGCATTGCGGACATATTCGCCGACGCTGGGCGGTGCGATCACATCGTCACGGCATTGGAGGATCAGCACACGGGCATCGACCTCACCCAGTTCGGCTCGAGTGTCGGAGAGAAAGGTTGTGCGGGCAAACTGCTTTGCGACCTCTGGATCGGTTCGGCAAAAACTGCCGGTCAGTTCCTCGGCCAGTTCGGGGCGCTCAGAATTTCCCATAATGACAGGCGCCATTGCCTGTGACCAACCCATGTGGTTGCTATCAAGGAATTCGAGCAATTCCAGGATCTGGTCCCGACTGAAGCCGCCGACATAATCGGCGTCGTCGATGTAACAGGGCGAGGGTCCGACCAGCACCAGAGCAGAAAACAGTTCCGGGGCTCGTCTCGCTGCTATCAGGCCAATCATCGCGCTGACCGAATGGCCGACGAAAACGCCGTCCCGCACATCCATCGCTCTTCCGAGGGCGACAACGTCATCGGCATATCCGCTGAGAGACGCATATTTTTGGGCGTCGTAGGCGCCCAGATCAGAGCCGCCAGCGCCGATATAATCGAAAAGGATCGTCCGAAAATCCTGCTCGAAAGCCGGGGCAACGTATCGCCACATATTCTGGTCGCAGCCATAGCCGTGTGCGAACATCATCGCGCGTTGACCGACGCCAAGTTCACGGGCGTTCAACTGCTGTTCGATTAAGGATGCGATGGGTGTCGCGTCCCCCGTGTCGATACGCTCAATCTGATGAAGCTCGCCCGCCATTTGTATCGCGCAATCCTTACGAATTCTCAAGACCGCCTAACATATGTCACCGCGACGGACTACCACGATGGAGAGCCAGATTCTTCGAAAGGGCGGTGGCGGGTTCTGTCTTTAGCAGACGTTCAGAAACCACAAGGCGAACGGCGTGAGTTGGTCGTTGCTGCCGAAACGGCAGCCCCGTGAACGACTGATTTCAGGATCGCGGAGAGGGTGTCGGGAGATTCGCAACTGGGTGGGAAGCAGACGCCTCGCGCCGGTGAAGCGGCGCGACCGCGCTCTACGGCTCGAAGCCTGCCTTCTCGCCCCCGAGCCCCGCTGCCGGGTCTCGGCCTGGCGGTAACGATCGGCTGGCGCGGGTCAGCGTCTGCTGACCTGATGGAGCGGGGCTGAGGACGCACACTGACCGGGCGGCTTCGCCTCGCCCGGACAGGGTGCGGTGCCCGATGGCGGCCCCGCAGGCACGCCGGCCTCTTGGTCGGGCGGTACGCCCGGTTTCGCGAGGTCGGCGACATATGTCGCCCTGGCCACGGGGCACCCCGCAAAACAGGACTTTGCTGGGCCCCTTCGCGAAGCCCGACCCTGCACCGCTGATCCGCCCGCATCGGCCGGGGGTCCATCCCTTTGTTGGCGACGGCAACGCCGTCGCGAAGCGCTGCGGTCGCCGCTTGCGCGGCGGCGCTGTTGGTGGCCTCTCCCGGTGGCGCGGGAGTGGGCGGCGCTCCCTGCTAGGCCCGCTCGCGGCCCCGGCAAGCCGGGCTGCGCCCGGCTCCTCCACTGACGTTGCGGCCCTTTGGGTGCCGACGCCGCTCAAGCGGTCCTCTTCGGTTCGCATCTTGCCGCCCACCCCCGCTTCCGGGGAAGGCCATGGTGGTTTTGGGGCGGTGCAGGAGGTGAATGATGCGTGCTCCCACGACTGTCCGCGCGCGCGGCAAGGGCCGGAAACCCAAGGCGTCCAACGGCGGAACCCCCATCGCGGCCAAGGCCCGGACTGAGTCCGAAACGGGGCGCACAAACCTTTATGACGAGGTAACGGCGCGGATCATCGCCGAACTGGAGGCGGGTCGCTTTCCGTGGGTTCAGCCTTGGGGGCATCCCGATGGTGATGGCAGCGCGATCAGTCCCGGCCTGCCGCGCAACGCCCTTACCGCGCGCCGTTACTCTGGCGTGAACGTCCTTATCCTGTGGGGCGCAGTGATCGAGCAAGGCTATCCCTCGCAGGGTTGGCTTACCTTCAAACAGGCGCTTGAGGCAGGCGGCTGCGTCCGCAAGGGCGAGCGCGGCACCACCGTCGTCTATGCCGACCGCTTCACCCCCGAGGCCGAGAAGGCGCGCGCCGTCGAAACCGGCAGCGACGCCAAGTCCATTCCCTTCCTGAAACGCTTCACCGTGTTCAACGTCGCGCAGTGCGAGGGATTGCGCCCCGGCCTCGCGCCCGATCCGGCCCCCTTGCCGGAACGCCAGATCGTGCCCGTCGCCGAGGAAGTGATCGCCGCAAGCGGCATCGAGTTCCGCGTCGGCGGCAATCGCGCCTATTATGTGCCCGCGCAGGACTATGTGCAGGTGCCGCCGCAACCGGCTTTTTTCGAGCAGATCAACTATTACCGGACCTGCCTGCACGAACTTTGTCACGGCAGCGGCCACCCGTCCCGGTTGAACCGCAATCTCGTCACCAGCTTCGGATCGAAGGATTATGCCCGCGAGGAATTGATTGCCGAAATGGGTTCGGCCTTTCTCTGCGCCGCGCTCGGCATCGTCCCAACCGTCCGCCATGCCGATTATCTCGGCAGTTGGCTGGAGGTGCTGCGCGAGGACAATCGCGCGATCTTCCGCGCCGCCAGTGCCGCCAGCAAGGCCGCCGACTGGCTGCTGGCGCGGCACGCCTCCGCCCAAGCCGAGGCAGTCCAAGGCGACTCTTCCCTCGATGACTCTGGCGAACGGAGGGCGGCATGATCCTTCTGACCCCCGAACTTCACGCCGTGCTGCGCGTGAATGCCGCAGCGCACCGTGATGCGATGCAAACCGGCACCCACGAACCGGACCCCGCGCCGGTCGTCAAATTCTTCAACCCGCTGGGCGCGGCGACATGGCTGGCGACCGAGCTGTATGATGATGGCGACACGCTGTTCGGACTGGCCGACCTCGGTTTCGGCTGTCCCGAACTGGGCTGTTTCAGCCTGTCCGAACTGGCGGGCATCCGCCTGTCGTTCGGCTTGCAGATCGAGCGCGATATCGGATTTTCGACGATCGTCAGCCTGTCGGTCTGGGCCGACACCGCGCGCCGCGCCGGTTCGATAAGCCAAGCCCAATCCATCATCTGGCGCATCGAGTCCGCGCCGGTTCCCGAGCTTCCGACCGATCCTAAGCCAGGGAAAGGCGGATGACGCGCGGCGCGTCCCGTCGCAAGCCTCGCCGGGGAGGTCAACGACCCCGGTAACCGGTCCCGACGCGGCGAAACCGCGAATCCCGTGGCGACGGGACCGGCACTCACAAGGAGTAGACCCATGAAACTCGATTTTATCCCGCTCGACAAGCTGGTCGTGAGCAAGGCCAATATGCGTTACAGCAAAAAGGCCCCGGACGTGTCCGACATCCTGCCGACCGTCCGCAGCCGTGGCATCATCCAGCCCGTCATCGTCCGTCCCAATTGCGCGCCCGATGGCTACGAGATCGTCGCCGGAAGCCGCCGCTTCCATGCCGCGAAGATCGTCGCCGAGGAACGGCGGGCGGCGGGCGATATGACGCCAGAGCCCCAAGACTCCATGCTGCCGTGCGCGATTCTCGACGAGGGCGACGACGCCGCTGCCATCGAGGCGTCGATGATCGAGAACATGGCGCGACTCGACCCCGACGAGGTGACGCAATGGGAGACCTTCACGCGCCTCGTCCGCGAAGGCCGCAGGCTTGAAGACATCTCCGCAACGTTCGGATTGCCCGACCTCACCGTCAAGCGCGTGCTGGCGCTCGGCAATCTGCTCCCCGCCATCCGCGACCTCTATCGCAAGGAACAGATCGACGCGGCGACCGTGCGCCATTTGACGATGGCGTCCAAGAGCCAGCAAAAAGCATGGCTGGCACTCGCCGACGACGAGAATGCCTATCTGCCGACCGGCCATCAGTTGAAATCATGGCTGCTGGGCGGGCAGTCGATCCCGGTGAAACATGCGCTGTTCGACGTGGAGGCAAGCGGGCTTGCGACCATCGCCGACCTGTTCGGCGAGGACCGTTATGTCGCCGATCCCGATGCTTTCTGGGCGGCGCAGAATGCGGAGATCGAGGCACGCCGCGCCGCCTATGTCGAGCAAGGCTGGGCCGACGCGATCATCGTGCCGCCCACGACACATTTCTCGACATGGGAATATGAGAAGGCGGGCAAGCGCAAGGGCGGGCGCGTCTATATCGACGTGCGCGCGACCGGCGAGGTGATCGTCCATGAAGGCTATGTGTCGGGCAAGGAAGCCCGCCGGATCACCAAGGCCGAGGGGTCCGAGAACGGGACCGGGAGCAGCCCGAAAGCGGCGCGTCCCGAAATGACATCGACGATGCAGACCTATGTCGATCTGCATCGCCATGCCGCCGTCCGCGCCGCGCTCACCGGCCATCCGACCATCGCGCTGCGCTTGATGGTGGCCCATGCCATCGGCGGATCGCACCTGTGGCGCGTCACGCCCGAGCCGCAGTCAACCCGCAACGACGAGGTGCGCGACAGCCTCGACAACGCACAAGCCGAGGCGGATTTCGACGAGCGCCGCCGCGCGGTGCTGGCGGTTCTCGGCTTCTGTGCCGAGGAACCGACCGTGACCGGGGGCAATGGCGACGCTGCTTGGGAGGCACGTGACTCCCAGCAGGGTGTCGTCGGCATCTTCCAGCGGCTGCTCGACCTTCCCGATGCGGTCGTCATGGAGGTGATCGCCATCGTCATGGGCGAAACGCTGGCGTCCGGCAGCGCCGCCGTAGAGGCGGTGGGCATGGAGATCGGCGTCGATATGGCCCGCTGCTGGCAGGCCGACGACGCTTTCTTCTCGCTTGTCCGCGACCGGGAAGTGCTGACCCGAATCGTCGCCGAGGTGGCGAGCGAAACCGTCGCCAGCGCCAACCGGCAAGAAAAGGCCAAGACCCTGAAACGCATCGTCCGCGATCATCTGGACGGCACCAACGGGCGGGACCGGCGGGAGAATTGGGTGCCGCGCTGGATGGCGTTCCCGCCCGCCGCCTATACGGCGCGCGGCGGCGTCGGCACCGTCGCGGCCCATGCCAAGGCGCAAGCCGCGCGCGAGATCGAGCGGCGGTTGCCGGGCGACGACGAGCCGGACCCGACCGCGCCCGGTGCGGTGATGGCCCTGCCGGTCGAAGGGTGTCCCGTGCCGCCCTTCCACGACGACGAGGCCGACCGCCTCGCCGCCTGATCCTTTGCGGGCGGCGGGAAAACCGCCGCCCGCATCCTTTTCATTCACGAAAATTCGGCCGCGCGCCCTCGCCCTGACGGACTCGGGCGCGCGGGAAAGGAGTCCATCATGGCCGACCGCGTATCCGCGAGCATCACCATCGGCGGCACCCTGCCGCGATCCCTGCTGCCCGACCTTGCCGCTCTCGTTCAGGCAGAGGGACTGTCCACCAAATGGGACGGCGAACCCTTCAGCCTTGCGATGTTTCGCGAGGGCGTGCCGCTCGAACTCATGGCGCATGAAGTGGCCTGAGGCCGGTTCGAGTACCTCGAAAGCTGGTGCGTAGAGCATAGCCTGCCCTTCGCCCGCTGGTCGGGCGCCTATTGCGGTCAATGGGGCGCCGAGCGCGTCGTGTTCACCGGCGCGGGCGAGGTGCAGTGCTATGCCGCCGACGAGGACGACTATATCCTGATCGGCCGTTGCACCGTCGAACGCTTCGGCAGCTACGACGCGATCCTCGCCCACTTCGCGGCGAGAGATTTCGCGGTTCCGCCGCTGCGGCTGATGCCCTGAATATCGGCCGCGCCCCGGCCTGCTAGCGCTGGCCGGGGCGCGGCTATTCCCTTGTCCTCATCAGCGTGCGCGCGCCAGTCAGGCTTATGCTGCCAGCGCACGACGTCGGTCACCACCAGTTCGGACCCGACATCGCGACCGGCCAGCGTCACCCGCGCGACCGTGCGGTTATAGCCGCCCCCCACCCGCATGATGGTAACTGTCCGGCCCTCGAACAGCGTCCGGGCGCGCGCGATCGCGGATCGGCCGAGCGCGATTTCAGCCCTGCATCTGATCTGTCCCGCTTGGGTTTTCGGCGGCGTCGATCCCGGCGATGCGAACGCCAAGCCGCTCTCCCGCCGGAGGGTGTCGCCATCTTGTGCCTGGCCGACGCGCCCCTGGCCCTGCGGTGCAGCGGCAATCCGTAGCAGCGTGGCGCAGCCTGTCGGAAGACGGAGGATGGTCATCGACATGTCGCTCGCCCCTATCGCCTCTTACCCCGGACGCGAAGCTCCGACCGGCCGTCATCGGCCACACCGGCGGTAATGGCGGCAGCGTTACCGTGCGTGCGTTTGGACGGTCGATCCGATGGCGCGGTGGTGCGTCCGTGCAGTCCACGACCAATCCATCGCGAGGGATGAACCGGCGGCATTGTCATCGTTACCACTACCGTGGCCCGCACCGTTTCCGGCTCCTCGGGCGCATGACCTGGGACGGCCGCAGTCCCGCGAAACCATCGCCATGCGGCTTATTTCCCCGCCCGCCGAGGCGGGCTCCTCGCGGTCGCTGCGCTCTCAAATAAGCCTTCGGCTCCGGTCCTCCGCTGCCGCTCCGGCCTGCCGGTTCGCGGTCCTGCTGTGACCGTCCCTCAGGTCCGCCCATCGCCCGGAAACGGTTCGGGGCGACTTTTCAAGGAGACGAACAATGCCAGCCATCGGTTATGTCACCCGCGACGGAAACGGCTTCAAGGGCCAGCTCAAGACGCTCTCGATCCGCACCGACATCGAGATCATTCCCAACACCCGCAAGTCCGGCGACACCCAGCCCGACTATCGTGTGTCGGCAGCAGGCGTCGAGGTCGGAGCGGGATGGATCCGGCGCGGCGAAATGAGCGGCAAGGACTATGTGTCGCTGTCGTTCGCCGCCCCCGAATTCGGCCCGCGCCGGCTCTACGCCAATCTCGGCCGCGCTGCGGGCCAAGACGATGACGACGCCTTCGCGATCATCTGGAACCCGGCCGACTGAGCGAACCGCCCCGCGTCCGCCGAGGGCGCGGGGCATCGCCGCCAGCCCGAAACCCCGGTCCCAAAACAGGGAGGTCGCAATCGCATGGGTCGATTTGCGACCCTGCCGAAGATGGCCGGATCGATCCAATCCGCACCTCTCAGCCGACGCAGGGTGCATCGGCGCAGATGGACCTTCATCATGGACGATACCGCGACACGTGCGCAGGCCGCGCGCGAAACCTGCCCCTTCCTCACCGCCAAGCAGGCGGCCTTTCATCTTGGCCTTGCCTATTCGACGCTCAAGCGCCTGCGCCAGACCGGCAAGGGTCCGAAATGCCGCCTTCATGGCCGCACCTGGCGCTATCATATCGACGATATCGAGACGTGGTCGGCAGCCCGCGCGCGGGGAGGCGACCATGGTTGAGCGCCGGATTCGTGATCGCCCGCTGCCACTCTTCGCGTGGTTGGAGGTCCGGCGCGCCGCCCATGTTCGCCGCCTGCGCCTGCGCCGCCGTGCCGCGCTGATCGCCGCTGGCATCGCCTGCCTCGGCCTCACGGTCGCGCTGCCGCCGGTGCCCCGGCTGGTCTGGAACGCCAGCGCCAGCGCGCCCATCGGACTCTATGCCGTGTCGCCCGGTGCAGCGCTCCAGCGCGGCGACATGGTGATTGCCTGGCCGCCTGCCGAAGCACGGCAATTGGCCGCACGCCGCCACTATCTGCCGTCCAACGTGCCGCTGGTGAAGCGCGTCGTCGGCGTGGCCGGGGATAGAATCTGCGCGGTCGATCGCGTGGTAACGCTGAACGACCGGCCGGTCACCATCCGCCGCGCTACCGATGCGGAAGGGCGGGATTTGCCCGCGTGGCAGGGGTGCATCCGGCTGGGACCGGGAATGGTCTTCCTGCTCATGACCGAGACCCCGAACTCGTTCGATGGGCGCTATTTCGGGGCAACGCTGGCGCAGGATGTCATTGGCAAGGCGACCCCGCTGTGGCTGCGCTGAGGACGCTCACGCTCACCGTCGCGCTGTTCGTCGCGACCCCTGCCGCTGCCGATCCGCTCGATCGCTGGCGGGTGGAGATCGCCGAGGCGTCCGCGCGGTTCGGCGTCCCGGTGGCGTGGATCGAACGGGTCATGCGCGCAGAAAGCGGTGGCCAGACCATGCTTGGCGGGCGACCGATCACATCTCACGCGGGCGCGATGGGCCTGATGCAGCTGATGCCAGCGACGTGGACGGCGATGCGCGCGGCGCACGGCCTGGGCAGCAATCCCCATGATCCGCACGACAATATCCTCGCAGGCACGGCCTATCTGCGCACGATGTATGACCGCTTCGGTTATCCCGGCCTGTTCGCCGCTTACAATGCCGGTCCCGGCCGTTATGCCGCGCATCTTGCATCAGGTCGTGCGTTGCCGGGCGAGACGCGCGCCTATCTCGCACAAGCGTCGGGCACGCCTTCGGGTCCTCCGCAATCCCTTCCGCAAGAGCCGCCACCAGCATTGTTCGTCGTGCTTCGAACCAACAACGCATCCGTCACTCCATCACCATCACGCGCGCCAGACGAGCCGCCAGATACGCTGTTCGCGATCCGCGCACCCCGTTGAGCCAGCATAGGCCGCAGCGTCGAAGGATGTGGGCTGCGACGGCATCGCGCGATCTCGGACGTTGGAGGGGCTCGTCTCGGCAAGGCCCAGCATGACGGGCGGCGAAGCGGCTGTGCAAGGCCGGCGGCCCCTCCAATTTTGCCGTGAAATAGAGCGTGCTTCGCACGCGCTTTTATTTGTTCCTAGCACAACAAAATCGGTTCCTCCGCCGCCGCTGCGCGGCGCTCCGGCTGCGCCTCCGCGGCCCTGACAGCCGCTCCGCCACCCGTCTTCGGAGGTCTGTCCTCAATGAGGAGGATTTCAAGCGAAGGAGGCGATCATGACCATGTTTCAACCCATCGGTGCGGCGTCGGACCGTGTAATTGCAACGCTCGTGGCAGGGCTCGAAATCGAGTTCGGACGGGGCGCAGGCGAGGCGCTGGCACAGCGGTTCCTGGAGGCCGAGAAGAGCGATTTCCTGTGGGACGCGAGGGTGTCGGAACGGTGGCTCGGCGGGTATCAGGCACAGGATGAGGAGGGTTTCGAACTCGATCGGGTGGCGATCATCGGGCGGCTAGATGGCTGCTGGTTCGTCGCGGTGAGCATCGTCGATGGCGATGGCAACGCGCAGGGATTGACGGGGCGGCGCAGCTTCAGGAGCGAACGTCGGGCACGCGAAGCATTCGCTGCCACGCATTGATCAGGGCATCGGAAATGCCGGGACGGGGTGCCGGACAGGCATCGTGTCCCGGCTCTTTTTTGCCTCGGCTCGGGCGACATGGGCGGGTAGCAGGATGGCGAAAATGAGCGATAGGAGCGGTTCAGGCGGGAGGGCGGCGTAAGGCAAGATAAAGCTATGGCACCGGTGCGCCATAAGCCTTTGTCTGCACATCGTTTTTTGGACCTGTGAGCAGCACGGCCCTCGCGGCACCAGTGCCGTTCCGCGCTGAAAGGACGGCAATCAGTCATGTTCGGCGGCACCGGTTTTCATGTCACCCGCTGCGCGGCATGCTGCCCTTCCACGCCCCCGGAATCAGGAAAATGGCCGACGACGACAGCTTTGAGCCGCGCCTTGGGCGCCAGCGCCAGCAGGGCGGTAAGCGCGCCCGGCGCTACCTGGGCCGAGTCCTCGCCGCCGCCAATCTTGCGCGCGGCGGCGCTGCCTCAGGCCTCGCACGAGGGTCGTTCTCGGGCACCCGGATCGGGCGCGGTGCGGGTGTCGGGCGGCTGCTCGCCAGCCGCGGCGGTCATGCGGCGTCGAACGGCCGCCGCGTCATCGTTAAGGCAAGCATCGTCAAGCTCGCCGGCAAGGGCGTATCGGCCGCCGCCGCGCACCTGCGCTATCTCCAGCGCGACGGCACCACGCGCGAGGGCGAACGCAGCACGCTCTATGGGCGCGATTCGGATATCGTCGATGGCAAGGCGTTCGGCGAGCGCGACGTGGGTGATCGCCATCAGTTCCGCTTCATCGTCTCGCCCGAGGACGGCGACCAATATGAGGATCTGAAACCGCTCACCCGCCGGCTCATGGACCGGATGGAAGAGGATCTCGGGACCAGGCTCGACTGGGTCGCGGTCGATCATTTCAACACCGGCCATCCGCACACTCATATCGTCGTGCGCGGCAGGGATGATCGCGGAGCCGATCTCGTCATCGCCCGCGACTATATGACCACGGGCATCCGTGAGCGCGCCGCCGAGTTGGTCGATCTCGATCTTGGCCCGCGCACGGACCGTGAGATCGCGCAGGCGCTGCGCGCTGAAGTCGAGCAGGAGCGCCTGACATCGATCGACCGGGCCTTGCTCAAGGGCGCGGACGCAGAGCGGGTGGTGGCGATCAACGGTAGCGACGCCTTCGACCAGTCCCTGCGCGCCGGCCGGCTGGCGAAGCTCTCACGCCTGGGCCTGGCCGATCCGCTCGGTGCCGGGCGCTTCCGGCTCGCGCCCGACCTTGCAGAGACGCTGCGCGCATTGGGCGAGCGCGGCGACATCATCCGCACGATGCAGCGCGAATTCTCCCGCTCCGCGATTGTCCGGGCGCAAGCCGACCAGGCGATCTACAATCCGGCGGCACCCGATGCCCGCCCGCTGGTCGGCCGCGTGTTGGCGCGGGGACTCGCCGACGAGCATGACGATCGCCATTACGTGATCGTCGATGGCGTCGACGGGCGCAGCCACTATGTGGCAATCGGCAAGCCGGCCCTGAGCTTCGCCGAAGGGGGCACGGAAACCGACGTCAGCTTGCCACCTGGTGCGATTGTGCGGATCGATCCGGTCAGGCCGACAGTACGGGAGGTGGATCGGACCGTCGCCGCAGTCGCCGGCGCCAGCGGTGGACGATACGATGTGGATGCCCATCTTCGCTACGATCCGACCGCCACCCAGGCCTTCGCTGAAACCCATGTCCGGCGGCTCGAGGCGATGCGGCGGATATCGGGCATCGTCGAGCGCGAGCCGTCCGGCCGTTGGATCGTCGCGCCGGACCATCTCGAGCGCGTGGCGGCCCATGAGACAGCGAGGCTACGGGACCGTCCGGTCGCGATCACCATGTTGTCGGCGCAGCCGCTCGATAAACTGGCCGATGTCGACGCCGCGACCTGGATCGACCGCGAGCTTGTCTCGGCCACGCCTGAGCCTGTTCGCGATGCCGGATTCGGCCACGATCTGCGCGACGCCCAGGCGCGTCGGCGGCAGTGGCTGGTGGCGCAGGGATTGGCCGAGGAGACGGGCGGCAGCACGACGTTTCCGAACGGCATGATCGCGGCGCTTCAGCGGCGCGAGTTGCTCCGGGTAGCGGGGCAGCTCGCAGACGAACTTAAAATGCCGTTCCGGGAGGCTGTCGAGGGCGCTCGGATCGAGGGCGTCTACCGCCGCTCGATTGATCTCGTCAGCGGGCGCTTCGCGCTAGTTGAGCGATCACGTGATTTCACGCTGGTGCCGTGGCGCCCGGCGCTGGAGCGGCAGGTCGGCAAATCGGTCTCGGGATTGATGCGCGGCGACGGCATTAGCTGGTCGATCGGGCGCGGTCGCAGTGGACCGAGCATTTCGTAATTGATCGGCATCAGACAGGATCGACCCATTTCGGCCGCTCAGCATCTAATTTTTAATCCCCGAATACTGACGGTCCGCTTTCCCGGCAGGTGTCGACGACGCACACCTTAAAAATGCGTCGTCGACGAGCAACACTGTCAATGGCCGCCTGCTCTTGGAGGGACCATTAGCTACCTATTCAGATCCCTTTCAGGAACCCGCCTCAGACCGGTCTGGTATGGTCAAAAAATTCAGCATCATCGGGCGTTGTTGCTCGCGAACAAATAGAGTACGTACGGGCATATACTCTAGCGGCAAGTTTGAGATGAGCACCCATCAGATCCACGTATTCATCAGCCACTCGTGGGCTTACTCTGGCCATTATGCCACGCTATCCAACTGGATCTTCGAGCAGACCTGGAGGGTGGGTCAAGCGTCGCTCGACCTACGGAACTTCTCAGTCCCGAGCAGCGATCCGATCCTCAATGCCAACACTGACAAGGCTCTGCGCGAGGCGATCCACCGTCAGATTTGCCGGAGTCACGTCATCGTGATCCCGACTGGTATGTACACGCACTACAGCAAGTGGATCGGCAAGGAAATCGACGGCGCAGGCATCTACGGAAAGCCGATCCTCGCGGTAGACCTACGCGGCGCGCAACGGACCGCAAGTGTCGTCGGACAAGCAGCCAGCAAGTGCGTCGCATGGAATTCCAAGTCTGTTGTCGGTGGGATTTGGGATCTTTACTACCGGTGATGCACTAGCTGCAGCCCCGTCGCACTTCAGCGCCTCGAAACGTGAAGCGAGATATATCCCAATGGTGAAAGTGTTCCTCTCCCACCAATCTGCCGACTCGTTGCTCGCAACGCGGATCGAACGCCGTCTCCGTGAACTGCACGGAATTGAATCTTACCTCGACGTCATCGATCCATACATTAGCGGCCGTGGAGAAAATTTGGCCCTCCACATTCAGACCGAGATGGGCAAGTGCACCCAGCTGCTCGCGATCGTTTCCGACACTACGCGCTATTCGCAGTGGGTGCCTTGGGAGATTGGTGTCGCGACTGAAAAGGACTACCCCTTGGCTACCTTCTCGACGGGCTCAAGCTTGCCACCCGAATTCTTACGCAAATGGCCGTATTTACAGAGCGACGCCGATCTGGATGCATACGCTAGACGATCAAAGAACGCTGAGCGGAGTTTTGAGGAAAAGCGCCGCATCGTCACCGCCGGTGTTGCCCGCATCCGCTCGACCAACGAATTCTTTACCGGACTACGCGCTGACCTCGGCCAACGCTGAAGAAAGTCAGCCCGCCAGCCGCCGGACGGTTCGAGAAAAGGGATTCAATTGCAGAACCTGGCGTCCGCATGCGATCGCGTGCGCGACCACGTCGGCTGTCCCACCAAGGCCCGCGGCCGGTTCGCCGTCCCAGACAGCGATCAGCAGATCGCTATCGTCGGCAACGCGGACGCCCGCCGCGAGAAACGCCTCCTGATCCGTTCCCGTTTGCTCCATCATAACGGTGCGGGCGGAGCGGGCGAGCAGATTGCGATAGGCTTCGAGGCCGACACCCTCGAAGCAGCGATCATATCCCTCGAACGGTATGACGGCGGTCAAGGCGATGCCAATCGCGAGTGCTTCTTCGGCGAAGAGTTGATCGGTGCCCACTGCAAGGCAGGTCAGAGCCTGATCGACTGCAGCCGCCTCCTGAAGAATGGCAGCCACTTTGGTTCGGGTCCAAGCCCAATCCAGGCCTTCGCGTGCCTGATGGCCAGTAACACCGATCTTTCCAGTAGTATGCATCGCGACCACCTTAGCCCGACTGCCCCTTTCGCCCAACGATCAGATCTGCTCCTTCACGACCAGGCGACGATAATGCTCGCCGAGAATCGTTAGCCGGCACGATCTGCTCTCGATCGCGGCGTGATACATGTGCTTGGTCCCGACTGGAACGACCAGATTTACACGGTTCAGGTTCTGAAGGATCGCGAGGCGACGCGTGTTCTCTTCGATAGGGTCGACGGTAACGCCTTCGATCGGACGGTCCGGCTCGAAAGTAGGATCCAGATCGAATTCGAAATCAGCAGTCGGGAAGAGCCCAGAGATCGCTCTCAGATCCTCAAGCGAGATCGGCGGCTGCACCTGGCGGAGCGACACGAAGCTGTTGACGTTAGTCCGGAAGATCGGACGCTGACGGCCCCACGAACCGAGCGACTGGTCGATGTGCGCATAAACGCTGCCTGGCGTGATCTCGCCCACCAGATTGGCGGCAGCTCCCTCGAGCGCGTCAACCAACAACGTTGTAAAGACGCCCCCCTCATCCGTTTCGAGGGCATACTGCTTCTCCGATGACGCAGTCAGAATGGTCAATCCGTGGCTCAATTCAGCGAAGCGCGGATCGTTCTCCGCCGTCCCGGCAATTCCCGAATAGCAGCTGTCGAGAAGAATGATTTTGTTCGACACTTTCGAATCGTTTGCGAGCTTGAGAACCTCGCCCATCGGAAGGCCGTCGTCACCGGTCTCCGTGTCCGTCGCGCAGAGATAGCCACCTGTCGCTTCGATGTGACCATGCCCCGCGAAGTACAGCAGGGCGACTTCCTCATCCCCAGAGAAGAGATCACGGATCTCCTCTTTAAGCTGCTTGCGTGTGACGATGTCGTTAGGACCCGTACCAGTCAGAATGTTGGTCTGAAAGTTCTTAGTCTGACCGGCGTCGGTATTGCGGTCAAGGACAGCCTTCACCTTGTGGGCATCGTCTACGCAACCGGAGAGCTGCTCGAGATCCTGATAATAGTCGATGCCAACGACCAGCGCCTTGCGTCCCTTACCCACTTTCAGAGACCGTCGATGAATTCGGCGATCGTGGTCCAGCTCCAAGCCTTCGGTGACAGGCCGACGACGGCGGTGCGGTCGGTCGAATAAGCCCACATCGCGAGAACCGGCACGCCTTCCTCCTTAGCGCACGCGATCTCCCACTTCTGACCAGAGCTGGTCAGCGAGTCCTTGCTGATAAGCGCGATCACGCCGTCAGAGCGCTTGATCCGAGTGCGCACCTTGGTCTTCCACTCCTCGGTGTAGGCCTCTTTCACCGACATATCGATATATTCGAACGGCGAATCCGTATGGAGCGACTGCCCTTTCAGCAGATTGCGCTGGGCTTCGTCTTCGATCGCGAATGCGACGAAGACTACCTTCCTGTCGGCCATTTTAGTTAGTCCCCCAAAGTTCAACATGCGTCCGAAAGAATATTGGTACGACGCCTCCCTCCCGCAAGAGAGAAAAAATCCAAAATTAGATCACACACATCGTTTACCTTGCATCCTGACAATTTAAGTTTGATCGCAAGCAGACATCAATCGTCGGCAAGCACATCGATGGCGATCATGCCTTCCTCGTCCGGCGGAAAATGCGCACTATATCCGTAACGGTCCGCGACCTCCGGCTTGGCCCAAGGCCGGGTCTGTTCGGTAACGTAGTTGAAGTAGAGGTGTTTTCGCCCTTCAGGTCCAAAGTGAAGAAACAGCGCGATCGCTTGCGGGTCGGGATGGCAATGTATGTTACCATTGGTAGAGATTGCCAGCCGGCGGCAGTCGAGCATCTCAATCAGCTTGCGACAGGTGTTCTTCGCGCTGCCGTGATGCGAGGCTTTAAGGACATCGACGCGGTAGCGCCCGCCCTCTCCAGCGGCGAGCGGTTCTAGGGAGGCCGCGAGCAGATCGGGATGCGCATCACCGCCGAACAGAATTCTCCGTTCGCCCCATTCGGCAATGAAGGCTATACTGGATCCGTTGGGCAGTTCGGTGTCGATCGGTCCGGGGGCGATCAGATCCTCGACGATCAGAGGATTCGGCGGCAGGGGGCGTTTTGGCTTTTTGACAAGACCTCGCGCCCGAACACCCTGCTGCTGATGCCACTGGCTCCATTTGCTTCCTAGGGCGGCAAGATGCAGCTCGTCCGGCGAGAGCATCGTGATCTTCAGCCCTGCGATGTCGATAACGCCGGGCGCCGATTCGATCTTTGCAACCCCGTCACAAAAAGAGGTGTTTAAAGGCCACTCAAGTTTGGCAAGAGCGACTGAATAGGCGTCACCCTGCTTCATGCTCCGGATGCCGGTCGATGTCATCTCAGTCCGACCATTGTACCAAACCTGCTTCGGCACCAGCGGTCGATTTGAATCCCGAAGGTAGGCTAGGGCTCCTTCAATGTGGTCGGCATCAATGTGTGTCAGCACATATAGCTCGAGGCTCTCTCCTTTATCAGCGATGCTCGAAAGCCGTTTCTTCAGATGCGGATAGGCGGACGTCCTACCTCCATCCACCACCATGTGATGCAGATGGCTATCGTCTCCCCACGACAATAGCAGGCAGTCGCCATCGGCGGCTGGCAGCATCAATAAGCGTAACGTCGACATATCGCTTCCCTCCCCAGGGGGCTCCATTGCTCTCACTCTATGGCGATACCCCAGCTGCTACAGAGAAGCTCGCTTGATCCGCCTTGGGGCCGCAGCTCTGACGGGTGGGCCCTGTAAAATCAGACCTCAATCACCGCTTCGCCCGTAATTTCAGGAGCAATCTGGGCGCTGATTTCAGTCCGCAGATCGATCCCATCAGCGGCTCGGATGCTCGCAATCAAGCTGTAGCGCGCGGGTTCTCCGACCCGGTCTTGCGCGAGATTCTCCCGCCACCAGCCACCTGTCGGGTAGATGATGATGCTGTTGCGCTCCGCGAGATCGGCGGCGGTGCCTTCCCAGATATCGGCATGGAGCGAACCACGATGGCGCAGTTGCGGCCCGATCGTCCACCCGGTGTCGGAGGCCTGCCGTGCAGGAGGACGCGGGCCAGCCTCCGACGTAATGCGGCGCAGGAACACGTCCGCTTTTTCGTCTGCGGGCTTGAGCGCGAAGCGCAACCCATGGCTAGCATAACTGTGCCGGCGGGACTGGCCGCGCTCGCCTGGATTGGGCTCAATAAAATAGCTTAGCGTCAGGCGAAGTTGCACCAGAACCTCGCCCAATTCGGCCAGCTTCTTCTTCGGCCAGACCAACTCATGCACCATGAGCTGATCGGTGACGGCCTTTCCCTTCTCCATCTTGAAGGGGATGAGACTGTCCTCGACAACCATCGTCACGTCATTGTCGAGACTACCGAGTGCACGCACCAGCGATGGCGCCCCGAAGCCGTAGCGCCGAACCAGGCTGGTTCTATTGAGCGTACCGAGATAGCCGGTCATGGCCGGTGTCCATTCGGCCGAATGCACGATAAGCCCGCGCACCGTTTCCGGCCACAAAGCCGGTTTCTCTGCCAGTATCTGCGCAGCCATTCGAGCGCCCAGCGCGGTGGCTGCGCTCGTGTCGCCTGTAGTGGTAAATGGCCGCTCGGTCGGTTTGCGATAGGTCGTCAGCAGCGCCAAATCGTCAACATGATCGCCCATACCGCTGGCCGGATCGATCCCGATGTTGCCTCCCTCGAACATCACATCCGGCTTGAGCGGCCAGTCGCGATGCCAGGAAACGGAAGTACGGCTTCGAGCTGCAATGTCTCCGACACTGGCAAGGGCATTCCATCCGGCAAAACTGGTGTCTGTGATGACAGATTTTTCGGTGAATGCACCAACGGTCAGCGCATTCCATGCCTGGGCCGGACTCTCGATCGGCATCAGGTCGTTCCGGTCGGGATAGTCGGCGGCATTGATAGCTTCGCGAATATTCCCGGCGGACACGGTGATGATCCGGGGCACTTCGTCCCGTCCAAATGCCAATGCATCCAGCTTGGCCGACCATGATGATGGCCGCCCACGCCAATGATCGCCAGGGCTTGTCACCGCCAGGCAGATGGCACGGGGTCGGGTCGGTGCAGTGATTTCAGCGCGTGCGATGGCCCGCGCTGTGATCGCCCCGTACAGGTCAGGGTCGTTGGCGCCATGATCGGGCAGGATTTTCACGGATTCGAGGCGGTGGCGCACCGTAACTTGACCAGCGCTGGCCAATATGTCCGTGAGATCGCCGTAAAGGGCAATACCCGATAGCTGCGTACCGTGCCCACCATGGCCTTGCAGGCTTACATCCTCACCATGCCATCCAGCTTCACAGGCTTGCTGGTCAGCCGGGCTGAGCAGCGGGGCGATCAGGGCATGGCTGATAGTAGTGCCGGAATCGAGCAGACAGACAGCAGGGGCATCAGCATCACATGGATCGAGCCGCCCCGCCAGATCGTCCGACCAAAGGTGCTGCTCGGCGCCATCGATCTCCATGAAGAAGGCCGGCGTGTCGCGCGCCATCCGCAATTCCGCGACGGTCTCGGTGTTTGCGATAATCCGCCCCAGATCCTCGGCCGAGGCATGAACAATGCGAACCTCGCGTTCGGCGAATTCAAGCACGGTTTCACGGAGCGGAAGGCCAAGCGTCTGCGCGGCAGCCTCAAATTGCGCGCGCGTGCCCTTGCGTAGCCAGGCCTCCCACCATGCTTTCAAATTGGGAGCGGGGAAGAGGTCCGCAGCGTCAGTATAGAAGGAGCGGGCCACAGCAAGCCGGGCAGTCTCTATAGATGCGACCAAGCGCTCATTCTTGGGCTTGCGCGTTTCCACGACACTGCCGTCGTCCAAGGTCTTGACCTTGACGTTATCCTGCGTCCCGTAGGCCTCAACCTTGCCGAGATAATAGCCGCGCTGGGATTCGGGCACGAAGACCGTTGCTGCGACATGCTGCTCATCGGCGGGCTGAACGCTCACTAGCTCGATGGGAAACTTCCCCTTGCGCTCCAGCTTGTCGACCATCTGAGCCTGTCCGGACGGCAGGATGAACTCGATGTAGAAACCCGGTGTCCCGGACGCGATCTGCGGGTCACGGCTTGCAAGCAGCGTCTCGCCCGCCGCGACCACTTCGGTCAGTGCCTGCGTCAGTTGCTGGGCATGCGTTGCTCGGTCTCGTTCGGGTGCGACCGATCCGCTACCCTTTGGCGGGTAAGCGGTATAATTCGCCGAGTTCCCCGACGCAGGCCAATAGAAGTGGGAATGAGGCCTTGCCGGCTCGTCAGCCATATTATCCGCGTGCCGCCGCCTTGCGCTCACTCACTGCCTGGAGGAGGTCGATGTTCGTTATCCGTTCGCGATCATCGAGCAGCGCATATTTGGCGGCTTCATTGGCGATACGCGCCAATTCCGCCTGACTGAGGCCGGCCGCTTCACCGACGATCGACGGCCATTCCACTCCGACCGTATCGAAAAGCGCCAATCTGCTTTCGAGAATAGCCTGGGCGACGGCATCGCTTGGTAGCGTATATTCAATCACATCGTCGAACCGGCGAAACAAGGCCGGATCGAGCAGTTCGGGATGATTGGTGGCTGCGACGATGAGCCCCTCGCTCTCGTCCTCTTCCAGGAACTGGAGAAAGGAATTGAGCACGCGGCGAATCTCGCCGACATCGTTGCGCTCGCTGCGGCGTGAGCCGATCGCATCGAACTCATCGAAGAAATAGACGCCGCGTGTTTCGGCCATCGCTTCGAACACAACCCGCAGCTTCGAAGCAGTCTCACCCAAAAATTTGGTCAGAAGACCATCGAGCAGCACTGTGAACAGCGGCATCTTGAGTTCGCCTGCCATAGCGGCGGCCGTCATCGTCTTGCCAGCGCCTGGGGGGCCGATCAGCAGCAGCTTGCGACGTGGCTGGAGGCCATGCTGGCGCAATCTATGCTGTTGCCGCTGCTCCACTAGCACACGGCGCAGCCGCTCATGCAGTTCTTCAGGGAGCACCATGCTCGACAGGCGTGTATCGACATATCTGGCCGCAACCAAATTAGCGAGATCGCCCTTTGGCTGGACCAAGGGGATCGTCTTGCCACGCGCTGGCCGCTTCTGGCTTTCGCGGGCCTGATCGAGCATGTCCCGCAACTGCTGCGCAAGTTTGCCGTGGCCGCGACGCGCTTCGTTCGCGGCAGCTTGCATGGCAACAGTATAGAATTGTTCGTCGTCGCCATCGAAATGGCTCTGGAGCAGCGCGACGAGATGCGTGGCTGTCGTCACACCCCTATCGCAATCCTGACTGTACCAAACGATTTCATCATCAACACTCGCGCTGTCTCGTTACGGCAACGCCGTGAAACTTCAGGGAAATCGATAGCCCCCCAAAAAACTCCTGGCAGGTTTATCGTTGTTCCACGCATAAAACAATCTTTGGCTCCACGAGATCCGTCATCTCCCGCTCTCCCTGCTGCTGGCATCTTCCGGGACAGGGTCAGTGTGGCGGCGTCAAAGGGCCGTAAGGTCGCTTGTTCTCTGCGTCCGCTATCGCCGCTTCGGCGTTCCGAAGCCGACAGTCGCGAATGTCCCAATTGTGGTCATAAATAGCTTCAGCGATTTTTCCTCTTCGCTGCGGTTCTGATAGGTTTGCTGATGGTCGTAGCGATTAGGTTCTCGTCCGCTCACTTTACAATAGGTCTTGGCTATCCGCAGCCTTTTTACGCCCAAAGCGACAATTCGACTATAATCCGACGTCGGACCTTATCCGCCGTGCGGCTGGATTGCCGACAACCAGCAAAATCGTCGCCCATCTTAAATTCGCCTTTTGGGAAAATATCTTCACCCGAGGCCAAGACAACCGGATTTGGAACGTCCACTTCCGAACGTGCTTTCCCGGTGCGCCAACAAATCAGTTCATCAGCCAGTGCCGCGAGACTGCTCATAATAACCTCCAGTCGATCAGGCGATTACGGAACCAAATCGTCCGTCATGAGCCGATATTCACGCGCAGCGTGGCCGATGGGTACCAACGCATTCATGACATAATAGCATGGCGCAATCCAGTTGCCGCCGCATGGGTGAACAAAAAGCAATCCGTTCTGACTTTGCTGCCCAAAAGACTGTGACGACCGGGATTTCGAGGATCTAACCGTTCAGCCTATTTAAGTGAAAGCTCGTTCACTTAAATAACGATTGGCCAAGGTAAGGGCATTTAATTAGCGATCGTAGGCGTCTCACAGTAAGCGTTTGGATGCGCGGGCGGTTAGCCGCGCGACGATGGCTGGAAATTGAGGGTTGCTAAGATTTGGCTTTCTAACGAGAATCGCTTGCATGAAGGACGCCATCGATCATCTGCCCTCGGTCCAGCAAGGCGAGTTGGACCGCGTGAAGCACTTGCTGATGGGCGAGTTCGCCGAGGCGACCGCGCGTGCGACCCAGCCATGGAAGAAGAACGGCAGCATCCTCAAGATCGTCCTGTTCGGTAGCTACGCGCGTGAGGATTGGGTCGACGAGCCCGAGAATGGCTACCAGTCCGACTACGATCTGTTGATCATCGTCAGCCATCCCGATCTCACCGATATCGCCGACTATTGGTACATCGCCGAGGACAAGATCCTGCGCGACGCAGCCATTGGGCGACCAGTGAACATCATCGTCCACACTCTTCAGGAGGTGAATCAGGCGCTGAGCCGCGGCGAATATTTCTGGGTCGATATCGCGCGCGACGGAATTATTCTCTACGAATTGCCTGGTAATGCGCTCGCCACGCCCCAACCGCTGACTGCCGCCGATGCCTATCAAATGGCGAGCTGTTACTTCCGCGACCAGCTCAGGTCCCTTGATCAATGGATCGAGCTTGCCGAATATTCGGTGTCGCGGACGTCACAGGAGCCGGATTGGAGCCGAAAGGCTGCTTTCAACCTTCACCAAGCAACGGAAACGGCTTACGCCTGTTTCCTTCTCGTCCGCACCCTCTACTTCCCCCGTTCGCACAACATCAAATTCCTGCGGTCGCTTGCAGAGGACAGCGAAGCTCGCCTGATCAAGGCATGGCCGCGTGCTGCCCGGTTCGAGCGCCGCCGCTTCGAATTACTCAAGCGCGCCTATGTCGAGGCGCGTTATTCGGCCAGCTATGAGATCGCCAATGACGACCTAGACGCGCTGTCGCAGTCGGTCAGATCTCTTCGCGACATCGTGGCGATCGTCTCGGGCGAGCGCCTCGAAGCGCTTAGGAACGACGCCGGCCTCTGACCGGAATCGCTCGACGGCTGCTTCGCTTCACCAACTTCCGGTTTTTTCTCCAAAAGCCTATCTGAACCGGGGCGAGCCCATCTGCGCCCATCAACACCGTTCCGTTTTTCGAGCCTATCACCGAGTCTGAATCCGCCCGAGCCGATCCTGTCCGGCGGGCGGGAGCCTCGACATGACACCCACAAAATTGCTTATCGGCCAGATCCTTGTCGTCTTCGCAATCGTGATCGCAGGGGTATGGGCCGCGACGCAGTGGGCGGCGGCGATGCTCGCCTACCAGCCCGAACTCGGCCTGCCGTGGTTCCGGCTCGGCACTATGCCAATCTACCATCCCTGGGCGCTCTTCGGCTGGTGGTATCACTATGATGCCTATGCCCCGATCGTCTTCGACAAGGCGGGCATGCTCGCCGGCGCCAGCGGCTTTATCGGCTGCGCGGCAGCGATCTTCGGTTCGCTGTGGCGCGCGCGCCAGTCGAGCAATGTCACCACCTATGGTTCGGCCCGCTGGGCAAGCCCCCGCGAGATCGAACGCGCCGGCCTGCATCGCGACGCCGGCGTCATGCTCGGCACGCTCGGTGGACGCTATCTTCGCCATGATGGCCCCGAACACATCATGGCGTTCGCGCCGACCCGCTCGGGCAAAGGCGTTGGCCTCGTCGTTCCGACCTTGCTGTCCTGGACCGGATCCACCGTCGTCCACGATATCAAGGGCGAGAACTGGACGCTGACCGCTGGCTGGCGTGCGCGCTTCTCGCACTGCCTGCTGTTCAACCCGACCGACGCCGCGTCGGCGCATTACAATCCGCTGCTCGAAGTCCGGCGCGGCATCGACAAGGTGCGCGACGTTCAGAACATCGCCGACATCCTGGTCGATCCCGAAGGCGCGCTCGAACGCCGCAATCACTGGGAAAAGACCAGCCATTCGCTGCTCGTCGGCGCGATCCTGCACATGCTCTATGCCGAGGAGGAAAAGACACTGGCCCGCGTCGCGACCTTCCTGTCCGACCCACAGCGCAGCTTCGTCGCCACGCTCCGCCGGATGATGACCACCAATCATCTCGGCGATGACAAGAACCCCAGAGTGCATCCAGTTGTCGCCTCCGCCGCGCGCGAGCTGCTCAACAAGAGTGAGAACGAGCGGTCCGGCGTGCTGTCAACCGCCATGTCCTTCCTTGGCCTCTATCGCGATCCGACCGTCGCCGAGGTCACGTCGCGCTGCGACTGGCGGATCGCCGACCTCATCGAGGCCGACCAACCGCTGTCACTCTATCTCGTCATCCCACCATCGGACATTAGCCGTACCAAGCCGCTGATCCGCCTCGTGCTTAACCAGATCGGCCGCCGTCTCACCGAGCGACTGGACCAGCCCGGTACATCATCGCGCCGGCACCAACTCCTGATGATGCTCGACGAGTTTCCGGCGCTGGGGCGTCTCGATTTCTTCGAGACCAGCCTTGCCTTCATGGCCGGCTACGGCATTCGCGCCTTCCTGATCGCGCAGAGCCTCAACCAGATCGAGAAGGCGTATGGCGATCACAACGCTATCCTCGACAACTGCCATGTCCGTGTCGCTTTCGCGACCAATGACGAGCGCACCGCCAAGCGCATTTCCGATGCGCTCGGCACCGCGACCGAGCAGCGCGCCATGCGCAACTATGCCGGGCACCGGCTCGCGCCCTGGCTGGCGCACGTCATGGTCAGCCGCCAGGAAACCGCCCGCCAGCTCCTGACGCCGGGCGAGGTGATGCAGCTTTCGCCCGATGAGGAGCTTGTGCTGGTGTCCGGTCTCGCGCCGATCCGGGCGCGCAAATTGCGCTATTTCCGCGACCGCAATTTCGCTGCGCGCGTGGCACCGGCGCCGGTGCTGGCATCGGGTCAATATGCCGATCGGCCGAAGCCGCGCGGCGACGACTGGTTCGATCAGGTGCGCGGCATCGACGCCCGCCTGCACCAGGCCGAGGATGCCGCGGGTGGCGAGGACGATGGCGGCATGCAGCAACAGCGCCATCCCGGCCTTCCCGAACAGGTCTCCAAGGCAACCGACCCCGCCGAAACGCGCGATCCCCAGATCGTGCCCGACGACGATGATGTCGCCGCCGACAAGCGCGCCATGGACCAGGCGCAAGGGCAGAACGCCATCGTGCGGGGCCATGCCATCAACGAGGGCGCGAAGCGCGACCTCATACCGGACTTTTGAGGCAGCGATGAAAATCCGACAGAATCTCTATATCGACCGCGAACTCAGCGACTCGCTGGAGGCTCTCGCCGCCGGTCCACGCGGCAACAAGAGCCACCTCGTCAACGACGCACTGAAGGATTGGCTGGCGCGCCGGGGGACCAAGGAAGTCGACGACCTTCTGAAGGTTCGCCTCGACCGTCTGACACGCGAGCTCGCAGGCGCACGACGCGACATCGATGTGCTACTTGAAAGCCTGTCGCTGTTCGTCCGCTATCAGCTGATGGTGACGGCGCCATTACCCGAAGCCGATGCCGCGGCCCGCGCCATCGGGCGTGACCGGTTCGAGGCGTTCGTCTCCCAGGTCGGTCGCCAGATAGCGGGCGGCAAGCGCACGCTGGCACCCGTCGAATCCGACGGAGGCACATCATGATGTCCGCCCAGACGACAAGCGTCTCCGCGGAACGCCGCCGTGCCATGCTGCGCACCGCAATGGGACCGGCGATTGCCGCCGCGCTTTCCGACAGCCGTGTGATCGAGATCATGGTCAATCCCGACGGTGCGCTGCGGGTCGACATTCTCGGCGAAGGCCGTGTCGATACCGACGTGAAGCTCGATCCGGCCCAAGTCGAGCGGATCATTCGGCTGGTGGCATCCCATGTCCGATCCGAAGTCCATGGCGACAAACCCATCGTGTCGGCCGAACTGCCGCCACTTGGTTCTGGCGCCGGGGAGCGGTTCGAGGGAATCCTGCCGCCCGTTTCGACCGCCCCGTGCTTTTCTATCCGAAAACCTGCCGCCCGCATCTACACGCTGAAGGACTATGTGACCGACGGCATTATGTCGGCGGAGGCCGCGCGCCTGCTATCGGTCGCCGTCGTCGATCGCCGCAACATCCTCGTCGCGGGTGGGACCAGTTCGGGTAAGACCACGCTCGCCAACGCGTTGCTGGCCGAGATGGCGGATCTCGACGAACGGGTGATCCTGATCGAGGATACCCGCGAGCTGCAATCGCCGGCGCGTGACACCGTGGCGCTCAGGACCCGGCCAAGCTCATCTGACAAGAACACCGCCGTCACCATGGGCGATCTCGTGCGCTCGACGCTGCGCCTTCGACCCGATCGCATCATTGTCGGCGAGGTCCGGGGCGGCGAAGCATTGGACATGCTCAAGGCCTGGAACACCGGCCATCCTGGCGGAATCGCGACCGTCCATGCGAACAGCGCCGCTTCCGCGCTCTACCGGATCGAGCAGCTCATCCAGGAATCCGTGGTCATCGTGCCGCGCCACCTGGTCGCCGAGGCGATCAACATCATCGTCTTCATCGCCGGCCGCGGCACCGCGCGGCGGATCGAGACGATCGCCTGCGTCGCGGGCCTCGACCCCGATGGCGGCTATGCCGTCGTCGATCTCTTCCCAGACCCCAACCACGACTTTGAAGGAGACTGACATGACTATCGTTCGTATTTCCAACCGCGACCGCTTCTTTCTCACCGGGCTGGTGCTCGGCCTGTCTATCACCATGACCAGCCGCGTCTATGCCAGCGGCGCGGGTATGCCGTGGGAAGAACCACTCCAGCAGGTACTGGAGTCGGTCCAAGGACCAGTCGCAAAGATCGTCGCGGTTCTGATCATCATTTCCACGGGGCTCGCTCTCGCATTCGGCGAGACGTCCGGCGGTTTCCGCAAGCTCATCCAGATCGTCTTCGGCCTATCGATTGCGTTCGCGGCGTCGAGCTTTTTCCTGTCCTTCTTCAGCTTCGGCGGGGGAGCGCTCGTCGCATGAGCCACATCGACAACGGTCATGTTGCTGGATTCGAGGCGCCTATCCACGCCAGCCTGGGGCAAGCCATCCTGCTTGGTGGCGCCCCTCGGGGCATCGCGATCGTCAACGGCACGATCGCCGCCGCGGTCGGGCTGGGCCTGCAGCAATGGGTGGTCGGGATCGGCATCTGGGCGATTGGCCACAGCATCGCGGTGTTCGCGGCCCGTCGCGACCCGGACTTCGTGCCGGTGCTGCTCCGCCATCTGCGCCAGAAAGGATATCTGGCATGCTGAACCTAGCGGAATACCGGTCGCGCGCCGACCGGCTGGCCGACCATCTGCCCTGGGCCGCGCTGGTCGCACCCGGCATTATCCTCAACAAGGACGGCAGCTTCATGCGGTCCTTCGCCTTTCGCGGTCCTGATCTCGAAAGCGCGACGGAAGCGGAACTGGTGTCGGCCTGCGCCCGGGCGAACAACGTCCTCAAACGGCTTGGCTCGGGCTGGGCCTTGTTCTTCGAGGCCGAACGGCGTGAGGCGCTCGGCTATCCCGAGAGTGCCTTTCCCGACGCAGCGTCCTGGCTGGTCGAGCAGGAGCGGCGTGCTGGGTTCGAAGCCGAGGGCCAGCATTTCGAGAGTGTCTTTCACGGCACGCTGGTCTGGTTGCCACCCGCGGACAGCAGCGATGCGGCGGGACGGACGCTGGTCGAGCGGCCTGACGACGCGAAGGGCCGGGACTGGCACGCCAGCCTCGCCGGTTTTATCGCCGAGACCGATCGTGTGTTCGACCTCCTGTCGGGCTTCATGCCCGAGGTGCGGCCCTTAAGCGACGCCGAGACGCTGACCTATCTCCACGGCACCGTTTCCAGCCGCCGCCATCCGGTCGCCGTGCCGGAGACACCGATCTATCTTGATGCGCTGCTCGCCGATACGCCGCTGGTCGGCGGGTTGGAGCCCAAGCTTGGAGACCGCCATCTGCGAACCCTGACGGTGTTGGGATTCCCGAACCTCAGCCGGCCCGGCATCCTCGACGCGCTCAACTTATCGGATTTCGGCTACCGCTGGGTCACGCGTTTCATAGCGCTCGACAAGACCGATGCGACCAAGGCGCTGACGAAGATCCGCCGGCAATGGTTCAACAAGCGTAAGTCGATCACAGCACTGCTGCGCGAGGTGATGTACAACCAGCCGGTCCAGCTTCTCGACACCGACGCCGACAACAAGGTCGTCGATGCCGATCTCGCGCTGCAGGCGCTTGGCGGCGATCACGTCGCCTTCGGCTATCTGACGACGACAATCACGGTGTCGGACGTCGACCGCACCAGCGCCGAGGACAAGGTCCGCGCGGTCGAGCGGATCGTCAATGGCCTCGGCTTCACGGCGAAGCGCGAGGGCGTCAACGCGGTCGAAGCGTGGCTGTCGTCGCTGCCCGGCCAGGCCTACGCCAATGTGCGCCAGCCGCTGGTCCATACACTAAACCTCGCCCATCTCATGCCGCTTTCGTCGGTCTGGGCAGGACCGACGGACAACCACCATCTCGGCGGACCGCCGTTGCTCTACGCCCAGACCAGCGGATCGACCCCGTTTCGCCTTTCCACACATGTCGGCGATGTCGGGCATATGCTCGTCGTCGGCCCGACTGGCGCGGGCAAGTCGGTGTTGCTGGCGCTTATCGCACTCCAATTCCGGCGCTATCCCGGCTCCCAGCTCTATATCTTCGACAAGGGCTATTCGGCGCGTGCGGCAGTCCTGGCGATGGGCGGCGCGCATCATGCCCTCGGGCTTGGCGCGGACAGCGGTGACGCCCTCGCGTTCCAGCCGCTCCGCCGCATCGATGATCAAAGCGAACGCAGTTGGGCAGCGGAATGGATCGCGGCGCTGCTGGCGCACGAAAAGGTGGTCGTCACGCCCGAAGTGAAGGATGCAGTTTGGTCGGCGCTGGGCAGTCTCGCATCGGCACCGCCCGAGGAGCGCACCCTGACCGGGCTCGCCATGCTGCTCCAATCGAATGCGCTGCGCACCGCACTCACCTCCTATACGCTCGACGGCCCCTATGGTCGGCTCCTCGACGCGGCCGAGCAGAATCTTGCCCTTGCCGACGTCCAATGCTTCGAGACCGAGTCGCTGATGGGACAGGCCGGCGTGGTCGCCCCGGTGCTGACCTACCTGTTCCACCGGCTCGAGGAGCGTTTCGACGGTCGGCCAACGCTGCTGGTGCTCGACGAGGCCTGGATCTTCCTCGACCATCCGCTTTTCGCCGCGCGCATCCGCGAATGGCTGAAGACGCTGCGCAAAAAGAATGTCGCGGTGCTGTTCGCGACCCAGAGTCTCGCCGACATCGCCGACAGCAGCATCGCGCCCGCCATCATCGAAAGCTGCCCGCAGCGCATATTGCTGCCCAACGACCGCGCGATCGAACCGCAGTCCCGCGCCGCCTATGAGCGGTTCGGCCTCAACGACCGGCAAATCGAACTGGTAAGTCGCGCCACGCCAAAGCGGCATTATTACCTGCAATCCGCACGCGGGAATCGCCTGTTCGAACTGGGCCTCGGTCCGATTGCGCTCGCCCTGTGCGGCGCATCCGATCCTGTGACTCAGACGCGGATCGACGCCCTGCTGGCCGAGCATGGCCCGGAGGATTTCGCGACCCGCTTCCTTGAAGGAAGCGGGCTCGATTGGGCCGCCAGCCTCCTCGCCGACTTTCCCGTCCCCCAAGCCAAGGAGTAAAATATCATGCGTATCCCAACCCGCAAATATCTGATCGCGACCGCGCTCGGGGCTGGCACCATCGGTTCGCTTGGCGCGCTCATCGTGCCGAGTGCGCCCGCTCATGCGCAGCTCACCGTGTTCGATCCAAGCAATTACAGCCAGAATCTGCTTACCGCCGCCCGAACCCTTCAGCAGGTCAACAACCAGATCCGCTCGCTTCAGAACCAGGCACAGAGCTTGGTCAACCAAGCGAAAAATCTTACCACGATTGGCTTCCCCGAGATCCAGGCGATCACCCAGACGCTTCAGCAGATCGACCAGTTGATGGGACAGGCGCAGGGTATCCAGTTTCGTGTCGACGGTCTCGACCAGCAATTCCGCCAGCTCTTTCCCCAGAGCTTCAACCAGGCGCTGACCATGAACGGCCAGGTTGTTGCCGCGCGGACCCGGCTCGATACCGAGATGACGGCCTACAAACAGACGATGGGCGTGCAGGCGCAGGTCGTCGAGAATGTCCAGGCTGACGCGCAGACCCTGGGTAGCATCGTATCGCGGAGCCAGGGCGCCGAGGGCGCTTTGCAAGCGCAACAGGCGACCAACCAGCTGCTCGCACTGACCGCCAAGCAACAGTTCCAGATCCAGAACCTGATGGCGGCGCAATATCGGGCGCAGGCGGTCGAGCAGGCGCGCCGCGCGCATGCCGAGATCGACGCCCGCGCCATGACCACCAAGTTTCTCGGTTCCGGCTCGGCCTACACCCCTCAATAGGCCCGAGCCGGCGCGCAGGCAGCGGGGAATTCGCCTCTTCGCCGCTGCCGCCGCGGTGTTCGGTCCCGCTCCCCAGATCGGACCCCGCGGCTTCTTCCATCAGGACATTCCGCATGAACGACCTCAACGTCATCGACCGGTTCCTCCAGACCTTCATCCGCTACATCGACAGCGGGTTTGGGCTGCTGGGCGGCGACGTCGCTTTCCTGACCACGACCCTGATCGGCATCGACATCACGCTTGCCGGACTATTCTGGGCGATGGGCGGCGAGCAGGACGTGATCGGGCGTTTCCTGCGCAAGATCCTCTATGTCGGCGCGTTCGCCTTCATCCTGAACCGCTTCTCGACCCTGGCCGACATCATCTTCAACTCCTTTGCGGCGGCCGGCCTGACCGCGGGCGGCGGCACGCTCTCGGCGGACGATCTTCTGAAACCCGGCCGCCTTGCTGGCACAGGTTTCTCGGCCGCCTGGCCGCTCCTCGAACAGGTGTCGAAACTGATGGGTTTCACCAGCTTCTTCGACAATTTCCTGACCATCATCGTGCTGTTGTTCGCGTGGGTGATCGTGATCATCGCCTTTTTCATCCTCGCCGTGCAGATGTTCGTGTGCATCGTCGAGTTCAAGCTGACCACGCTCGCCGGCTTCGTGCTGGTGCCCTTCGCGCTCTGGAACCGGACCAGCTTCCTCGCCGAGCGCGTGCTGGGCAACGTGGTCAGTTCCGGCATCAAGGTGATGGTGCTCGCCGTCATCGTCGGTATCGGCTCGAATTTCTTCAATGAGTTCACCGCTGCCCTGCAGGGCCAGGAACCCGACATCGGCCAGGCCATGAGCCTCGTGCTGGCGTCGCTCACGCTGTTCGGCCTCGGCATCTTCGGTCCCGGCATTGCCTCGGGCCTTGTCGCCGGTGCCCCGCAGCTCGGCGCGGGTGCAGCGGTCGGCACGACGGTCGGCGCAGCCGGTATCGTTGCGCTGGGCGGCGGTGCCGCCATGGGGGCAGCTCGCGCCGCGGGTGGTGCAGCACTCGGTGCAATCCGGGCCGGCACGACGATGGGGTCGGCGGCCTCTACCTCATACCAGCTTGGCCAGACCGCGGCCGGATCTTCGAGTGTCGGCGCCGGCATCAGCGGCATGGCGCAGGCAGCAGGCAACGCCGCCCGCCAGAAAGCATCGACTGCGCTGGGCTTGGGCCAGGCCGCCGAGCGCGGTCGTGACGCCGCCTGGTCCGCACTCAACGGTGGAGCTGGATCGGGCGGGCAGGCTGCGGACGCCCCCGCCGACGGCGCTCCCTCCTGGGCGCAGTCGCTGCGCCGACAACAAGACTCCCGTCATCACCGCCACGTTGCGCTCCAGACATTGAAGGAAGGCGATCGCGGCGGCGCATCCGCCACTCCAGATATCAAGGAAAGGGAAGATTGAGCCATGATCTTCATATCCCATGTTCTTTAAGCGCGCCGTCCAGCGCTACGCGCAGACGCCCGAGCCGGAGACCCCCTATCAACGCGCCGGCCAAGTCTGGGATGACCGCATCGGGTCGGCCCGTGTCCAGGCCCGCAACTGGCGATTGATGGCGTTCGGCACACTGTCGTTGTCGACCGCCATGTCGGGCGCGCTCATCTGGCAGTCGCTGCAGAGCAGGGTCACGCCCTATGTCGTCGAGGTCGATCGCCTGGGCGAGGCCCGGGCGGTGACCGAGGCCGAAGCGGGCTATCGCCCCACCGATTCCCAGATCGCCTGGCATCTGGCGAAGTTTATCGAGAATGTGCGTGGGGTCTCGCTCGACCCGGTGCTGATGCGCCGCGACTGGCTCTCGGCCTATGACTTCACCACGACGCGGGGGAGCCAGTTTCTCGGCGACTATGCCAGGGCCGCAGACCCTTTCGCCAGGATCGGCGAGCGCACCGTGTCGGTCCAGGTGACCAGCGTTGTCCGGGCATCGGACCGGTCGTTCCAGGTGAAATGGACCGAAACGGCCTATGAGCGTGGGAGCGAGGCTGGCTCCTCCCACTGGACCGGTATCCTGACGATCCTGACGAAGCCGCCCGTATCGACCGACACGCTCCGGAAGAACCCGCTCGGCATCTACATCGACGCGATCGACTGGAGCCGCGAACTCGAGCCCGCGGCGTCGACTGCTCCCGCGCGCACCGCGCAACCGCCCAGCAACGTGCCACTCGGCTCGCCGCTCGACCCGAACCTTGCCGCTCAACCGACCGTCAATACGGAGACCAAGCCATGACTAGAACTCTCACAACCACGCTGCTGGCGCCTTGCTTCATCCTTCTCGCAGGCAGCGCAGGGGCGAGTCCGCCGATCCGCAACGCGTCGCACGAAGTCGCGCCGGTCGCCATCGCCAACCGCGCGGCGACGATCGAGCCGACCGCGCAGGGGTTCATCAACGCCGTCCAGGTCTATCCTTTCACCGACGGCGCCATCTATCGAGCCATCACCGCACCGGAGAGGGTGACCGACATTGCGCTGCAACAGGGCGAGACGTTGGTCGCCGTGGCAAGCGGAGACACGGTGCGCTGGGTGATCGGCGATACAACCAGCGGGTCGGGCACGGAGAAGCAGACCCATATACTGGTGAAGCCATTCAGTGCCGGCCTGTCCACCAACCTGGTCATCACCACCGACCGGCGCAGCTATCATATCGCGCTGACCAGCGGGATGACGACGGCGATGGCCGCACTTTCCTGGACCTATCCCCATGATGCATTGATCGCACTGAAGCGCGCCGCCGCAGCGTCCCAGGAGACGGCTGCCGTGGCGGCCGGCATTGAGGTCGAGCAACTCCATTTCAACTATGCCGTCTCGGGTGATCAACCGGCTTGGCGGCCGCTTCGTGCTTTTGACGACGGGCGGCAGACATTCATCGAATTTCCGGCAACGCTGGCCGTGGGCGAGGCACCGCCGATTTTTCTGGTGGATAGGAAAGGCGAGGCCCAGCTCGTCAACTATCGCGTGAAGGGCCGCTTCTATGTCGTCGATCGCATCTTCGACGTCGCCGAACTTCGCCTCGGCACGAAGCACCAGCAGATTGTCCGCATTAGTCGGGTGGCGGAAGGCTCGCACGAGGGGAGGGGATCATGACCGGCGAGGCGGCAGCCCCAGCGGGACCCGAGACCACCGCCGCACCGAGCAAGGTTGATCCGGAAACGCTGGCGCTTCGCGCCCAGCCGGCGCGGGCGATCCGATTCAAGCGGGGCGCCGTGGTGGTGATCGCGGCGCTTGGTTCGGTCAGCCTGATCGCGACAGCCTGGGTCGCGCTGCGGCCGTCCGCGCTGCACCTCGCTGGACAAGCCAACGACCAGACGGTCGCGGCGAAGGCGCCGACCGATACATTGAGCCGCTTGCCAGGCAGCTATGGAGACGTGCCCAAACTCGGGCCGCCCCTACCGGGCGATCTTGGCCGACCCATCCTCAATCATCAGCGTGCGATGGGCATGGAGCCTGCGAGCGGCGAAGCCGGTCGCGCCGACCAGACCGCCGAAACCGAACGGGATCGACGGGCTGCGGAGTTGAGGGCGGCGCGGGAATCTGGATTACTGGTGCAATCTGGCATTCGCAACGATCCGACCCGGGTCGCTGATGCGACACTATCTTCTCCCCCGGCAGCAGCTACGGAGCAGGCGCGGCTCGCGATTGATCCTGATCGTGATCCTAATGCGCAGCAGCGCAAGGCCAACTTCGTCGCGGCGCGCGACACTGGCGGCGATGTCAACGAGCATCGGCTGAGCCCACCGGCGTCGCCGGACATGCTGTCCGCTGGCAGCGTCATCGCGGCGAGCCTAATTACGGGACTCAGGTCCGACCTCCCCGGCCTTGTTACTGCCCAGGTAACCGAGCGGGTCTTCGACAGCGCGACGGGCAGCATTCTTCTCATTCCGCAGGGCGCGCGGCTGATCGGCAGCTACGACAGCGTGGTCGCTTTTGGACAGAAGCGCGCGCTGGTAGTGTGGCAGCGGATCATCCTGCCGGACGGCAGTTCGATCCGGCTCGACAACGTGCCCGCGACGGACCCTTCAGGCTATGCCGGACTTGCCGACAAGGTCGATCTCCACACCTGGACGCTGCTCAAGGGCGTCGCGATTTCGACATTACTTGGCGTGGGGGCGAACGTCACTTTCTCCGGAGAGAGCGATCTCGTTCAGGCGATCCGTGAATCCACGCAGCAAAATGTGTCCCGCGCCGGAGACCAGATCACATCCCGCAACCTGCAAATCCAACCGACCATCACGGTCCGCCCCGGCGCGGCCGTTCGGCTGGTTGTGCACAAGGATCTCATTCTCGCACCCTGGCGAGAGAAGGAGCACTGAAATGACCGACCTCAAATTGCCCCAGCTTCCCGATCGCAATCCGGTCAAGCTCAGCATTGCTGTCATGCCGGACCTCCATCAAGCCTTGATCGACTATGCTGCGCTCTACGCAACGACCTATGGTCGTGACGAGCCGGTTGCCGAGCTGATCCCTGCCATGCTCGCTGCCTTCCTCGAAAGTGACAGGAGCTTTGCGCGAAACAGGACGAAACGGTGATCTATGATGCACAGTAACGCTCCCCAAGGCGGAGCCGTCCTCATAGAGCCTCTGACGGTCCGCATCTCTACGGCGGTCCAGCTCACCGGTATCAGCCGTTCACGTCTCTACGAGCTGATTCAGTCCGGTGATCTGGAAACCGTCAAGGTAGGGCGATCCACGCTGATCCCATATAAAAGCCTGAAAGCCCTGACCGGCGCCTAGCCCGGCGTGCCTCTGCCTTTACCAAAGTTCGGCCGCAGGATCCTTGCGCCGTCCCGCAACTGGTCGAGATAGTCGGACCAGTGCTGCATCATGCGGACGCGTTCATCCCAATATTCACCGCGAGTGTAAGCACGGCGCACCATTGAGCTGTCCAGGTGGGCGAGCTGCTTCTCGATGGCGTCCGGGTTCCAGATGCCCATCTCGTTGAGCAGGGTCGCAGCCATCGCCCGAAAACCGTGCGCCGTCATTTCCTCCTGGCTATAGCCCAGTCGACGCAGCGCCGCGTTGATTGTGTTTTCCGACATGCACAGGCGTGGTGACCGGAACGACGGGAAAAGATACCTTCCGTCGCCTGTCAGCGGACGAAGTTCCTCCAGTAGCGCCAGCGCCTGTTGCGACAGCGATACACGGTGCGGACGGCGCATTTTCATCTTTTCCGCCGGAAGCGACCAGATGGCGGCTTGCATATCTATTTCCTCCCACTCTGCCTTGCGCAACTCGCCCGGCCGGACGAACAGGTGGGGCGACAGCCGCAGAGCGATCGCGGTGATTTCGTGACCTGTGTAGCCGTCGATTGCGCGCAGGAGCGCGCCAGCCTCTCTGGGCGTCGTGATCGCGGCGAGATGCCGGACCTTCGGAGTGATGAGCGCGCCACGTAGGTCGGCCGCGACATCGCGATCCGCCCTAGCAGTCGCGATCGCATAGCGAAAAACCCGACTGAGCACGCTGCGCATCCGGCGCGCACTTTCGTAGCGGCCGGTCGCCTCCACCTTGCGCAGCACGGCCAGGACTTCCTGCGGCGATATCTTTGAGACAGGAAAGCTGCCGATCATGGGATAGGCCATGCCGAGCAGCCAGCGAATCTTGTCGAGCGTGATCGGCGCGCGCCCCTCCCGCTCATTCTTCACCACCCATTCCTCGGCGATCGTCTTGAACGTGTTGTCTGCGGCCACCTTGCGCGCAAGTGTGTCGCTCCGCTTCTCGGCGGCGGGATCGAGCCCGGCGGCGATCTGCTCCTTTGCTGCGGCGCGCTGCTGGCGCGCCATAGCTATCCCTACCTCGGGCCACGCGCCGAAATAGAGCGTCTTCTGTCGACCGAGGTATCGGTAGTTCATGCGCCAGAGTTTCGTGCCGTTCGTCTGGACGGCGAGATACAGCCCATCGGCGTCGGCCAGTTTATAGGCCTTGTCCCGGGGTTTGGCGTTGGTGATCTGGATGTGATTCAGTGCCATGATGGTGCCAGCTCCAAAGGGGCTCTCCGGCACCATCAAAAACACCATCAAACTGATGGTGCTGTCGATGGATTCGGGTGGATGAGCCCGGATTTCATTTGGCGATTTTCACTGAAAAAATGCTGTAAAACCAGCTGCTTGCTGGACCTTCCCGGACGTCGCCGGAAAGGTCTCTGGTGCCCAGAAGAGGACTCGAACCTCCACGACCTTGCGATCGCCAGCACCTGAAGCTGGTGCGTCTACCAATTCCGCCATCTGGGCACGGGGTAGGAGTGCGCCTCTAACGGCGGCCTCCAGAGCTGTCAACGCATTGTCCGCATTATTTTAATCAGCGACGAAAAAACTTCGTTCACGCCCCTATCAACGCCCCATCGTGCCGGACTTGCGCTGTTCCCGGCGTCTTTGGAAGGTTAAGGCAGGTTCGTGCCGCCTATCAAAGGATGAGATCGTGACCGATACCCCCGCCGCCCCGCCCGCGCTGTTCGCCCGGCCCGACGGGTTGCGCCTTGCCTATCGGCATCGGGCTGGGACCGGGCCGACCATGGTCTTCCTGCCGGGCTATATGTCCGACATGGAAGGGAGCAAGGCGATCGCGCTGGACCGGTGGGCAGCGAGCCAGGGCCGCGCAATGTTGCGAATGGACTATGCAGGCTGTGGTGCCAGCGATGGACGGTTTGCGGACGGCACGCTGGCCAGTTGGCGCGACGATGTGCTGCTGCTGCTCGACAATCTCGTCGAGGGGCCGGTCGTGCTGGTCGGATCGTCCATGGGCGGCTGGCTCGCGCTGCTGGTGGCGCTGGCGCGGCCCGAGCAGGTCCAGGGAGTGGTCGGCATCGCGGCCGCGCCCGACTTTACCGAATGGGGCTTTACCGATGCCGACAAGGCGCTGCTGCAAACCGAGGGGCGGATCGAGGAACCGACGCCCTATGGGGACCAGCCTTGTGTGACGACGCTGGGTTTCTGGCAGTCGGGGCAGGCGCTGCGGCTGCTGGAGGGCGAGATCGGCATCGATTGCCCCGTACGGCTGCTGCATGGGCAACAGGACGAGGATGTGCCGTGGGCCATTGCCGTCAGGACGGCGGAGCGCGTGCGTTCATCCGACGTGCAGACCCTGCTGATTAAGGACGGCGACCACCGCCTTTCCCGCGACGGCGACATCGCCCTGCTGATCCGCACCGTCGCCGCTTTGCTGGCCCTCATTCCGGATAGCTTCTGATGCCCTTTTTCTTCCTGCCGATCCTGCTTCAGGCCTATGATCCCGAGATCGAGGCGGTGATGAATCGCAGCCGCAAGCAAAAACAGGAACAACGCGCCGCTGCCGCTGCGGCGGCCACACCGGCGGCGACCGCCCCGGCGCGGGATGATGGCAAGGTGCCCGTGCCTGCCAAATTCGCCGCGCCCTTCCAGGCATGCCTGGACCAGGCGATGGAATCCCCCGATGCCGGCGTCGCCTTCGCCCAGAAATGGCGGATCGAGGGCGGCAGCTTCTATGCGCGTCATTGCATGGGCTTTGCCTATGCGCGGGCGGAGCGCTGGACGCCCGCCATCGTCGCTTTCGAACAGGCCGCCGAGGAAGCCGAGCGCAGCGGCGAGATGGTCGAGGCGGCGCGGCTATGGGCGCAGGCGGGCAACGCCGCCATGGCGAACGGCGACCTGCCCAAGGCGCGAAGCGATTTCGACGCGGCACTGGCGCGCGGCCTGCCCGACGGGCTGGAGAAGGGTGAGGTGCATCTGGACCGGGCGCGAGCGCTGGTGGCGCTGGACGATATGAAGGCCGCGCGCGATTCGCTGGACATCGCATTGACACAGGCGCCCAAAGATCCGCTGGCCTGGCTGCTGTCGGCGACGCTGGCGCGGCGCACGGGCGACATGCGCCTGGCACAGGCCCATATCGCGCGAGCCGTGCAACTTTCCCCCGATGATGCTTCGGTCGCATTGGAGGAAGGCAATATCGCAGTGCTGACCGATCATGAGGATGTGGCGCGTGCCGCCTGGGGTCGGGCGGTCAAATTGGCGCCGACGGCGGCCGCGGGCAAGGCGGCGGCGGACAATCTGTCGCGCCTTCCTGCCGAGAAACCAGCCGGTTAAGTTTAGCAGCAAGACTTTGTCACGGAACTGGCTTCGCGCCCGACCCGTTCGCCTGTCCGTAGCGGGATTGGATGAAGGAGACAGCGAGATGGACAGTCATTGGAAGAGAATTGCGGGCATCGGCCTGCTGATCGTCGCGGCGAGCGCGACCACGGCCTGCTCGCGCGGGGCGACGCGCGGCGGGCTGATCGGCGGTGCGGGCGGCGCGATCGTGGGTAGCGCGACGGGCCTTGGCACCACTGAGGGCGCGGTGATCGGCGGGGCTGCCAGCGCGGTCATCGGCGACAAGAGCGATTGTTCGCGCCGTGAACGCCGCCGGGGCCGTTGCTAAGGTTGGCGAATTTCACGCACCTCCGTTCGTTTCGAGCATGTCGAGAAGCGAGAAGCACGGCACTGGCCGCTTCTCGCCTTCGCTTGAAGCGAACGGAATCGGGTGATTGCGGCGCCCCTATTTAAGGTAGAAGTCGACGGTCGTGACGACGCGCACCTTCTTGTAGGGCGTGTCGCTCGATCCGTCGCCGCCCTCGCCATCGCGGGCGTCGATCGAGAAATAGCCTTGGGTCGCGCTCTTGATGCCGCCCACGCCCGACCCTGAATCCTTGGCGAACTGCTCGGCGGCGGCGCGCGCATCCCGCGTGGCGGCGGCGACCATGTCGGGCTTCACGTCATTCAGCTTGGTGAAGCTGTATTTCATGCCCGACCCTTCCTGAAGCGTCACGCCGCGACGGACGAGGTCGAATTGCTGCGCCACCGCTTTTTGCGCGCGAGCGATGTCGGTGGTGCGCAGCAACATGCGCTGGGTGATGGTGATCGTGTTGACGCCGTTGTTGAGATATTGGTTCACACCGGCCCCGGTCGGGGTCAGATCAGCTGGCTTGAAACCCAGGCCACTGAAATAGCCCTGCAATTCCTTGGTATTATTGTCGATTTCGGCGCGCACTGTGGGCAGGTCGAACCCGGTGGCAGAATAGCTGATCGACCAGGTGGCAAGGTCCGCCGTCACATCCTTTTCGGCAAGGCCGCGCACCGTGACCGATCGGTCCGCCGCCTTGGCCCGCTTGAGCCCGTCGCCCAGCAGGTAACCGCCCGATATCACGCCGAAGGCCAGCAGTGCCGCGCTGCCCAGCAAAATCTTGTCCCGCATTTCCAGTGCCATTGTCCGCTTTCCTCTTCCGTCCGGTGATGCGCGACCTTATCTTGGGAGCCTATCTATAATCACCGAGATGAACCGTTGCTTTCCAACGACGAACGGAGACTATCTTGCCCAAATTCCTGCATAGCATGATCCGCGTGACCGACGTGGACAAGACGATCGCCTTTTTCGACCTGCTGGGCCTGAAAGAGGTGAAGCGTTTCGACAGCGAGCAGGGGCGCTTCACGCTGGTCTATCTCGCCGCGCCGGGGGATGAGGATGCACAGGTCGAACTGACCTACAACTGGCCGCCGGCCGATGGCAGCGCGGGCGAAATCTATGACGGCGGGCGCAATTTCGGTCATATCGCCTATCGGGTGGAAAATATCTACGCGACGTGTCAGACGTTGATGGACGCGGGCATCACCATCAACCGGCCGCCGCGCGACGGGCACATGGCCTTCGTGCGCACGCCGGATAATATTTCGATCGAACTGTTGCAGGACGGGCGGCTGGAGCCGGCAGAGCCTTGGACCTCCATGCCCAATATCGGGGCTTGGTAAGCACCATGCTGGAGGTCGTTCGCATCCCCGTTCTCAACGACAATTATGTCTGGCTGCTGCATGATGCCGCCAGCGGCGAGACTGTGGCGATCGACCCCGCCGTGGCCGAGCCGGTGCTGGAGGCGGCGGCCTCGCGCGGTTGGACCATCGGCCAGATCTGGAACACGCATTGGCATGGCGACCATGTCGGCGGCAATGCGGCGATCAAGGCGGCGACGGGCTGTATCATAACGGGGCCGGCCGCCGAGGCGGAAAAGATCGGCACGCTGGACCGAACGGTGGGTGAAGGCGATAGCGTGCGGATCGGCGGGCATGTGGCGACGGTGATGGCTGTGCCGGCCCATACGGCGGGCCACATCGCCTATCATCTGGCCGACAATCATATCCTGTTCGTCGGCGACACATTGTTCGCCATGGGATGCGGCCGATTGTTCGAGGGGACAGCAGCGCAGATGTTCGCCAATATGGCGCGCTTCGCCGCACTGCCCGACGACACGACCGTCTATTGCGCGCATGAATATACGCTCTCCAACGGCCGGTTCGCGCTGGGTGTGGAGCCGGGCAATGCGGCGCTGGCGCAGCGGGTCGAAGCGGTCGAGGCGGCGCGGGCACGGGGCGAGGCGACGGTGCCGACCAGTATCGGGCTGGAGCGGGCGACCAACATCTTCATGCGCGCTGACAGCGTGGCGCAGTTGGCGGAACGGCGGGCGGCAAAGGACGCGGCCTGACGGTTTTTGCGCTATGATGGCGTCCTAAGATTTGCCGAGCCGTTCGATTTAAAGTTTTCTTTGGGGCATGACGATGGAGAGAGACGCGATGGTGGCGTGGATCGGGCGCGCGGGGATGACGGCGGCGGCGTTGCTGATGGCGGGCTGCACCGGCAGCTATGCGCCGAAACTGCTGACCGAAAAGCAGGCGGCGACCCTGGACAAGGCGCTGGCCGGCAAGGTGGCGGGCGAGAAGGTCAGTTGCATCAATCGCGAGCCGCAGACCAACCTGACCGTCATCAGCAATAATGTGCTGCTCTACAGGGTCAGCCGCAAGCTGGTGTACAAGAATGAGCTGATCGGCAGTTGCAGCGGGCTGTCCAGAGGCGACATCATGATCGTGCGCAGCTTCGGATCGCAATTGTGCCGGGGCGATTTCACCACCACGGCCGACCGGATGACCGGCATGATGTCGGGCGCCTGCGCACTGGGCGACTTCATCCCCTATCGCGCGCCCGCAAAGTAGAGCGGCTTAATCGCCGATCGCTTTGGCAAGATCCGTGCGGATTGCCAGCAGGCGGGCGAGCAGATCGCCCTGTTCCAGCGCCACGGGGGCAGTGAAGACCGGCGCCGGTGCCGCCGATTCTTCGACCGGCGATGCGCCATTACCATCCACCAGCGCCTTTTGCGCGCCCTTGACGGTGAAACCCTCGACATTGAGCAGTTGGTGGATGCGGTGCGCCAATGCGACGTCGGCGGGCCTGTAATAGCGACGATTGCCGGATCGTTGCAGCGGACGCAGTTGGGGAAAGCGCGTTTCCCAATAGCGCAAGATATGTTGGGGAAGACCAAGCTCGCCAGCCAGCTCGCTGATGGTCAGAAATGCACCCTCTGCCTTTTCCATGACAGGGATGTTGCACCCATATTTGCGCCAAGGTCAACCATGGTAAAGCTATGCTAATATTGGAAAAGCGGCCAATTGCCGATTAGTGCGGGCAAAGGAGACGATCAGGCATCCGCGTAACGCCTTTTTTGGCGATCGCGGCGCTGGACTTTCAGGCGGAGGCCACGCGGTCGCGCATCGTCTGGCTGGCGCGGAAAGTCAGCACCCGGCGCGGTTCGATCGGCACTTCCACGCCGGTCTTGGGATTGCGGCCCATGCGTTCCGTCTTGTCGCGCAGGACGAAAGTGCCGAAGCTGGAAATCTTCACATTTTCCCCACGCTCCAGCGCGGTGGACATATGTTCGAGAATGGATTCGACCAGCGCAGCCGCTTCGGCCCGCGACAGGCCCACATGGCGATTCACGCTTTCTGCCAAGTCCGCACGCGTCAGCGTTCCGTTGCCGGTCATCGACCATCCCCTCATTCAAGCCCAACGACCCTCCCCCCCGGACGGTCATCTGGAAATGTGATTGATTCGCGGCGCTTTGGCAAGCGGTAGCTATGGTTTACAAATGATGGCGCTACAGGCGCAGAACGCAGGCGCCCCAGGTGAAGCCGCCGCCCATCGCTTCCAGCACGATCAGGTCGCCCGCCTTGATCCGGCCGTCACGCACCGCATAATCCAGCGCGAGCGGCACCGAGGCGGCGGAGGTGTTGGCGTGGCGATCGACCGTCACCACCACCCGATCGGGCGACAGCTTCAGCTTGCGCGCGGTCGCGTCCAGGATGCGGGCATTGGCCTGATGCGGGACCAGCCAGTCGATATCGTCGGGGGTCAGGCCTGCCAGTTCCATCGCTTCCTTGAGCACGGAGGCGAGGTTGACCACCGCATGACGGAACACTTCCTGCCCCTTCATGCGCAGCTTACCCACAGTCTGGGTCGTGGACGGACCGCCATCGACATAGAGAAGCTGGTTGTGCCGGCCATCGGCATGCAGCTTGGCCGCCAGGATGCCGCGTGCCGTCTTGGGATCGGCGTCCGCGCTTTCCTCCGCGCCCAGCACCACGGCGCCGGCACCGTCGCCGAACAGGACGCAAGTGGTGCGATCTTCCCAGTCGAGGATGCGGCTGAAGGTTTCAGAGCCTATCACCAGCGCGCGTGTTGCGGCGCCCGAACGGATCATGCTGTCCGCCACGGTCACGGCATAGAGGAAGCCCGAGCAGACGGCCGCGACGTCGAAGGCGACGCAATCGTTGATGCCCAACGCCGCCTGCACCTTGGTCGCGGCGGCAGGGAAGGTCTGGTCCGGGGTGGCCGTCGCCAGAATGATGAGGTCGATATCCTGCGCGGCGATGCCGGCGGCCTCAATCGCCTTGGCAGCTGCGTCGGCCGCGAGACTGGCCGTGGTTTCGCCCTCACCCGCGATATGGCGGTTGCGGATGCCGGTCCGCTCGACGATCCATTCGTCGCTGGTGTCGACAGTTTCAGCCAGTTCGGCGTTGCTGACGGTGCGAACAGGCAGGGCCGAACCCGTGCCGAGCAAAATGGACCGGCGGATCACTTGACGGGCTGCTCCAGCTTGGATGCGGCGGCCGACAGCGACTGGATGCCGGCCATGTCGGCGGCGATGCGACGGGTGATATCTTCCTCCAGCAACCGGGCGGCGACATGGACGGCATTGGCCACGCCCTTGTCGTTCGCGCTGCCATGGCTTTTCACCACAACGCCGTTGAGGCCGAGGAATACCGCGCCATTATGATTGTTGGGATCGAGATGATGTTTGAGCAGGTGCATCGCCGGCTTCGAGATCAGGAAGCCGATCTTCGAGCGAATCGAGCTGGTGAACGCCTTGCGCAGCACATCGGTGACGAAGCGGGCGGTGCCCTCCGCCGTCTTCAATGCGACATTGCCGGAAAAACCGTCGCACACAATGACGTCCGCGTCGCCGCGGGCGATCTTGTCGCCTTCGGTAAAGCCGTCGAACTGGAGCGGCAGGCTGGTCGCGCTGCGCAGCACGGCAGCGGCGTCCCGGATCTCGTCCGTGCCCTTCAGATCTTCGGTGCCGATGTTGAGCAGACGCACGCGCGGCCGTTCAAGATCGAAGGCGATGCGCGAATAGGCGGCGCCCATCACCGCGAACTGGACGAGGTTGCGGGCGTCGCATTCGGTATTGGCGCCCAGATCCAGCATGACGACGTCATTGTCGCCCAGCGTCGGCAGCAAAGCCGCCAGCGCAGGACGATCGACACCCGGCATGGTGCGCAGGGCAAGCTTCGCCATCGCCATCAACGCGCCGGTATTGCCGGCGGAGACGGCCGCGCCGGCCTCCCCCGCCTTCACGGCGGCGATGGCCATCGCCATGGAGCTGCTCTTCTTGCGAATCGCGACACTCGGCTTATCCGAGCCATCGACGACCGTATCGGCATGGACCACGTCCGACGCCGCCCGCAAATTCGGGTGCTGGTCGAGCGCCGCCTTGATCCGCACCTCGTCGCCGAACAGGGTGAATCGCAAACCGTCATGCCGGCGGCGGGCCAGTGCGGCCCCCGCCATCATAACGTGCACGCCTTCATCCCCGCCCATCGCGTCGATTGCGATTCGCGGTTGGCCTGACACTTTAGAGCACCCCTTTGCGGAGTAGAGAGACGGGCTTACGCCCCGACGGCGACGATTTCGCGGCCGTTATAATGCCCGCAGGCGTCGCACAGATTGTGGGGACGCTTCAGTTCGCCACAGTTCGAGCATTCCTGGAATGCTTCGACGCGGAGCGAATCGTGGCTACGGCGCATGCCGCGCTTGGAGGGAGAAGTTTTGCGCTTGGGGACAGCCATGTCGGCACCTTGTTCCGTATATCAATCAAGTTGTACGACCGGCCAGTTCCCATGGAAAAGCTGACGCCAACGGCGCCGCAGACCCATGCGGCCCGGGTGATCGCGAAGCCCTGCGCCTATAGCGGTTTTTGTTCGGGGTGCAAGTCCTTCCTTGCCCCATACCCCCGGCAAGCTAGGGTAAAGACCGTGAAATCGAGGGGATAGTCCATGTTGTTGCCGATCACGCTGACCTTTGCCGCCGCCTGCGCGCTGCTGAACATGTGGCTGGCGATTCGCTGCGCGCGGTTTCGCGTGAAGGACAAGATATTGCATGGGGATGCCGGCAACGGCCTGTTGGCGAAGCGGATGCGGGCGCATGCGAACTTCGTGGAATATACGCCGATCGTGCTGATTCTCTTCGCGCTGGTGGAGATGGCGGCGGGCGCGTCGCTGGGACTGTGGATCGGCGCGCTGGTCTATGTGGTGGCGCGGGTGGTCCATGCGTTCGGCATGGATGCGGACAAGCCCACTCTATGGCGCGCGGGCGGCGCGCTGCTGACCTGGGGCGTGATGCTGGTGATGGCGGGGGTGGCGCTCAGCATCGCTTATGGCGCGACGCGGGAGGTCACGGTGCCGCCGGCGATGGCGGCACGGGGGTAACAACAAGATACGATGAAGTAAGCATTCCCCGGCGCAGGCAGGGGTCCAGATCGGATCATGGAACTGGACCCCTGCCTGCGCCGGGGAACATTCACGTCATTGCTTGTTCTTATACGGGCGAGCTACCCCGCCAGCACCGAATCGGCGACATAGGGGTTGGTGCGCCGTTCATGGGCGAAATTGCTCATCTGGCCATGGCCGGGGACGAAGGCGGTTTCGCCGCCCAGCGGCCAGAGCTTCCCGGTGATCGCATCGATCAGATCCTGATGATTGCCGCGCGGGAAGTCGGTGCGGCCGATCGATCCCTGAAACAACACATCGCCCACGATCGCCAGCTTGCTGGGCGCGTGGTGGAAGACGACATGGCCGGGCGTGTGGCCGGGACAATGAAAAACGTCCAGCGTCAGATGGCCGACCGTTACCTGATCGCCGTCGTTCAGCCAGCGGTTCGGCTCGAAACTTTCGCCCGGCAGGCCCCAGCGTTCGCCATCCTGCGGCAGTCGGTCGATCCAGAAACGGTCGTCCTCATGCGGCCCCTCGATCGGGACATTGAGGTCGCGGGCCAGCACGCCGGCCTGCCCGCAATGGTCGATATGGCCGTGGGTGACGAGAATCTTCTCGATCGTCACGTCATGCTGGGCGATCGCCTTTTTCAGCACGGGCAGGTCGCCGCCCGGATCGACGAAGGCACCGCGCATCGTTTCCGTGCACCAGAAGAGCGTGCAATTCTGCTGCAGCGGCGTGACGGGGATCAGGGTGGCTTTGAGCGGCGGCGTGGTCATAGGGCTGATGTGGCGAAGCGGAGCGCGAGGCGCAAGGGCGTCTCTATAGGGGACCATCCCAAATGCCGTTACCCGGCGAAGGCCGGGGTCCAGTTCCGCGCTCTGGACTGGACCCTAGCCTTTGCCGGGGAAAGTTAGGCCTCGTCCATCGCCGCAAAGGGTTCGGCCAGGCTGATGCTGTCGAGCACCTTGGCCGTTTCGTCGCGCACGCGCAGCATCACGCGGTGCAGGCGGCATTCCGATTCGGGCAGGCAATTGGTGCAGCTTTCATGCGCGAAACGGCTGGCGCAGGGCGTCAGCGCCAGAGAGCCGCGCGTCAGGCGGACGATGTCGCCATAGCTGATGTCGACCGGCGCCAGTGCCAGCCAATAGCCCCCGTCCCGGCCCCGCTGGGTCGCGACCAGCCCTTCGCGCGACAATTCGGACAGGATGACCGTCAGGAATTTGGAAGGAATATTCTGCCGCGTGGCTATTTCATTGAGGGGCACCGGACCCTGACGGTAGCGATCGGCAAGATGCTGAAGCGCGCGGATGGCATAACGGGTCTTCTGGGACAACATGGGGCTGTTATTCGCGTGCCGGCGGGCTTTGGCAAGTCAAGCGATGCGCAAGACAAAGAAGTTTTCCCGGATCGACGCGCTCTGGCTGCGATCAGGGGTTGGCAGGTGTCAAAGCCGCCTTGGCCTGTCCCGGAAAATCGCTGAAGATGCCGTCGACGCCGGTGTTGGCGATCGCGCGGACATAGCCGGCAAAGTCGCCCCGGCCCTGCGCATCGTCGGGGCGCTGATATTGGGCGGGGAGGAAGCTGTTTTCCATCCGCAGCGTCCAGACATGGACCTGCAAGCCGGCGTCATGGGCGCGGCCGACCAAAGCCGTCGGCCCCTGCGCGTCGATCAATTGCCCCGCCGACGGGCCAAGGCCATCGGCATAGGCGGCGATGTCGGTCAGGCCCTGTACGGTGAGCATGTCGGCATAGGTCGTGCTTGGCAGGTCGGCCGGGCCGCCCTCCCCATCCACAAGCTGGACGAGGCGCAGGCGGGTCGCGGCGCGAAGGGCCTTCAGATTGCCGACCTCGAACGACTGGATGAAGACCGGGTCGGCCTCCGTCTGATAGCCGTAGCGGCTCAGCAGATCGAGCAGCGCCGCCTGATGCGGCAGGCCGATGCCCGCGAAATAGCTGGGATGCTTGGTTTCGGGATAGAGGCCGATGCGGCGGCCGGTTTCGGCTTCCTTGGCGCGGACCAGCTTCAAAATCTCTTCGAAGGTCGGGATGAGATAAAGGTCGTTGAAACGCTTGTTGGCCGGGCGCAGGTCGGGCAGCCGCTCGCGCGCCCGCAACGTGCGCAGTTCGGCGAGGGTGAAATCCTCGGTGAACCAGCCCACCATGTCGATGCCGTCGATCCGCTTGGTCGCCTTGCGATCGGCAAATTCGGGATGATCGGCGACGTCGGTGGTGCCGCTAATCTCATTTTCATGGCGGGCGACGAGGACGCCGTCCTTGGTCAGCACCAAGTCCGGCTCGATGAAGTCGGCGCCCTGGTCGATCGCCCGTTCGTAGCTCGCCAGCGTATGTTCGGGCCGTTCGCCGCTGGCGCCACGATGGGCGATCAGCAGCGGTTCGGCAGAAGCGGTAGAGAGGGGGATGAGGCTCATCAAAAGGATCAACCCGATGCGCGCCAGCCCCCGCCCGATCACGCCTTCACGCCCTGCAGCGCATTTTCATAGGTCGTCGCCTTGAAACCGACGATCGTTTCGCGGCCGGTGTCCAGGATCGGGCGCTTGATCATCGATGGGTTGGTGATCATCAGCAGGATCGCCTTTTCCGCGTCGATATGCGCCTTGTCACCCGCATCCAGCGCCTTGAAGGTAGTGCCGGAGCGGTTGAGGATGGTTTCCCAGCCATGCTCCATCACCCATTCCTCCAGCTTCGCCTTGTCGACGCCGGCGACCTTATAATCATGGAAATTATAGGTGACGCGCTCATTGTCCAGCCAGTTGCGGGCCTTCTTGATCGTGTCGCAATTCTTTATGCCATACATGGTAATCATGATGCTGTGTTCCCGTTACCCTTTGAAGGCGGTGACTTCGATTTCTATCTTCATCTCGGGCTTGACCAGGCCGGCGATGACGCAGCTGGCGGCCGGGCGGATATCGCCGAACACCGGGCCGGCAATATCGCCCATCACGTCCCAATAGGCCGCGTCAGTGATATAATAAGTGACGCGCACGACGTCGGCGAAGGAAAAGCCCGCATCGTCCAGCGCCTTGCCGATGACTTTGAGCGCATTGCGCCCCTGTTCGACCACATCTTCGGGCATCGTCTTGGTTTCGGGATCGGTGCCGGTGGTGCCGGCGACGAAACACCAGTCGCCCTGGACGACGGCGCGCGAATAGCCGACCTGCGCCTCAAAGGGCGAGCCGGAGGAAATGAGCTGGCGGGACATGGGGATTCCTGTTGCAGTGCGAAAGGATCGCAGGGGCCTTTGCGCTTTAGACGGCAGACTGTCCAGTAATTTCCGGCCAGTATTTTCCGGAACGGCGCGGGTTGCGGGCCGTTAAAGAGGGATCATCAAGGAGACACGCTATGGACCGCCCTACCCCTGACCGGGACTATGAAGAGAATAGCGAGCAGGCCGAAGCCGGCACACAGGCGCAGGATGTGGCGGACGATGCGCGCGCACGGTCGACCGACCTGAGCGAAGAAAGTGAGCGCGGTGGCAAGGCCAATCCGGCGCAGATCATTCCGGACGATACCGAGGATCTGGTCGAGAAGATGGAGGCGATGAACCGGTCCGGCCGGATCGATATGGACGCCTATGCCGGCGAGCCGCAAATGGACGATGAGGAAGAGGACGCCTACGGGCCGACCGAAGACGAGGATTAGGCGCCGCGACCGGCACCTGAATCGAGGCCGAAATTGATCATGCCGCGCGCCATATGGCCCAGCGCCTCCGCCATGGCATCACCGATGGCGGGGTCGATATCCTTCACCCCGGCGATGGCGCAGGCCATGGCGGTCGCCCATTGATCGGCCAGCGTCGGGGTGATCGGAAAAGCGCGGTGCAGCGACATGATGCATGGTCCGCGCTCGAACCAGTCGCGCGGACCGCCAAGCCAACCGATCAGAAAGCGGGTCAGGCCATGACGCACCGGGCCAAGGTCGGTCGCATGGATTGCGCGCAACTCGGCATAGGCCGGGTCGCTTTGCAGCAGATCGTAGAAACGGTCGGCCAGCGCGCGGATCGGTGGATCGCCGCCGATACGGGCATAGGGGCTGGGCGGCGCGGCGGCGTTCATCGATCGGCTCCGTTTCGGATGGGCCGGTGCAGCATGGCAGCGCGACCGGGCATGGCATTGATGCGCGTCAAATCCCGATATCGCCGGATCGGTGGAAAGGTGGAGCGGCTTTAACGGACCGTTTGCCGACCCGCCGCTAGAGCGGGGTGATGGCGAAAACGAAATATGCGCGTGGACAGCGACGCACCGGATTTAGCGGGCCGGCGCTGATTTATACTCTGTGCCTGGGGTTGCTGCTGGGCTGGTATGGGCCGGACTGGATGGCGCGGCTTGATCGGCCGGACATGGGCATTCCGGCGCAGAGCATCGCGGTGGATCGATTGTCGGCGGACTTTGGTTATTGCCATAGCGGCGGCGGGACCAATTGCGTGGTCGATGGCGACACATTCTGGTTCCATGGCGACAAATATCGGATTTCCGACATCGACACGCCCGAAACTCACGGGCCACGCTGCACGGCCGAGGGCGAATTGGGCGCGCGGGCGACGCGGCGTTTGCAGGCGCTGATGAATGACGGCCCCTTCTCGCTGGAGGTCGAGGGGCGCGACACCGATCGCTATGGCCGGGCGTTGCGGGTCGTGACGCGCGGGGGCCAGTCGATCGGCGAACAACTCGTCACCGAAGGACTGGCCCGACGCTGGGACGGCAGTCGCCATCCCTGGTGCTAGTTAGCGGCAGCTGACCCCGCCACGGTCGATCTCACGGCCCAGCAGGGCGCCCGCGCCGCCGCCGATCAGCGTGCCGAGCAGGTTGGATTGCCCCTGCGCGATCTGGTTGCCGAGCAAGCCGCCCAGCGCCGCGCCGACGATCAGGCCGGTGGTGCCGTCCGAACGGCGGCAATAATAACGGTCGTCATTGCCGCGATAGATGCGGGTGCGGCGATCGACACGGATCGGCTCATAGCCGCCGCGATAATAGCGGTTGGCCTGATAGCCGCGACCATAGCGCGGATCGGGCCGGTTCCAATCATAGCTGTAGACCGGGCGGCCGGGGCGGATATTGCCACGCCGGTCCTGACGCCAGTCACGGCGATCGTCGCGACGGTCCTGGCGCGCATCGCGGCGGTCATCCCGACGATCATAGCGGTCGTCACGGCGATCCTCCCGCCTGTCCTGACGGTCGCGACCCGGCTGAGCGAAGGCCGGGGTAGCGGCAAGGCCGGTCAACGTCATCGCGCCCAGCGATAGCGCGATGATGGCCTGTTTAAGCGAGATTTTCATGAGGTGGGGTTCCTTCCCTCCAGTGGTCTTGGCCGTAGAACGCGCAACGATAGAGAATGTTACATGAACGGAACAGAACGGCGCATTCAGTCCGGGGACAGGCGAGCAGACCAGCCTCTTGGCGTCGGGGTAAGTAGGAAATCGAACGCTTAACTTCGCACATTTCCCGCTGATTGCGACATTGCATATCCTATCGCCGACATATTATTTCATGGCGGCATAATGGTGCCAGCGCGACGCTGCATGATAGCGTGGGGCATGGCGATAGGACAGCAGGCCATGGCGAGCAGGTCGCGCATTTGGGCCAGACGCCGTCATCAAAAGGCGTTGGTGATGGCCTGTCGCTGTTCGTTGGTGAGGCCATCGGCGCCGGCGGCATTATCGCCCTGCGCCGGGTCGTCCTTGTCGGGGCCGGAGCCGACGAACTGGATCGCGGTCAAAATCACCAGCACCGCCCAAAGCAGCGCAAACCAGCGGCTGGTAAAAAGCGAGCGGAGGCGGACGCCGAAGAACATGGTGTCGCAGAATAAGGTCGCGAGGTTAAGGAAACTTCACTCCGGTTACATGCTTGGGGCAACCATGCGGCTTTGAGGATCAGGCAGCAGCCTTGCGCGAACGGGTCTGATCGCCACGCCCGGCCAGCAGGCCCGCGATCGAAATATCCTCGTCTATTTCATCCCAATGGAGGCCCGAACGGCTGAGTTCGACCTGCGCCCGCTGCTCCGGCGTGGCATGAAGCAGGCGCGGAAACCAGGCAAGGGGCACGCCCAAGGTGCGGCCATCTTCCAGATCGACCCAGAAACTATCTTCGTCAAAACGGACGGCCAAAGGTTCAGGAGAAGAAGTCATTCCATGCGCTTTCTATCTCTGTACGACGTCCTTCTATAACATGGGATAGCTGCGAAAGCATATGGGCAGGAAAGCCCTTGCTTTCGGCGACGACCACGTCTGGCCAGAGCCAAAATTTCGCATTGTCGCGCCCTTTGCGCACATGAATATGCAAAGGTTCGCGCGGATCGCCCTCGTTCGCGTAGAAATGAAAGCGGTGGCCGTTCCAGGAAAAGACCTTTGGCATGGAGACGCTCCCGGCCTCTCCTGGAATGGCGATGGTATCGGGAAGATCGGACGCCCGACCTTCCCTCACGCATCACTCCGCCGCGATGCCCGCTGCCTTGAACATATCAGGGTCGGTATCGATGTTGGCCGCTTCGCCGCCCTTGACCTGCTGGCGGCGGTCGAAGGCGTCCCAGACGTCGTTCCACTGGCCGCGCGTCGCGCCCTTCGAATATTCGGTGGCGCGGGTTTCGAAGAAGTTGGCATGCTCCACGCCATTCAACAGCGGGGTCAGCCAGGGCAGCGGATGCTCGTCGATCATGTAGATGGGCTTCAAACCCAGCTGGCCCAGGCGCCAGTCGGCGATGTAGCGGACATATTTCTTGATGTCCTTGGGCGTCATGCCGGGCACCGGCCCCATTTCGAAGACCAGATCGACGAAGGCGTCTTCGATGCGGACGGTCTTCTGGCACATGTCCATGATGTCGTCCTTGACCGCGGGGGTCAGGCACTGGCGTTCGGCGCAGAAGGCGTGGAACAGCTTGATGATGCCCTCGCAATGCAGCGTCTCGTCGCGGACCGACCAGGTGACGATCTGGCCCATGCCCTTCATCTTGTTGAAGCGCGGGAAGTTCATCAGCATCGCGAAGGACGCGAAAAGCTGCAAGCCTTCGGTAAAGCCGCCGAACATGGCGAGCGTGCGGGCGATATCCTCATCGCTATCGACGCCGAAGGTGGCGAGATAGTCATGCTTGTCCTTCATCTCCTTATACTGGAGGAAGGCGCTGTACTCGCTTTCGGGCATGCCGATCGTGTCGAGCAGATGGCTGTAGGCGGCGATATGGACCGTTTCCATATTGCTGAACGCGGTCAGCATCATCTTGATTTCGGTCGGCTTGAACACCCGGCCATATTTTTCGTGATAGCAATCCTGCACTTCCACGTCCGCCTGGGTGAAGAAGCGGAAAATCTGGGTCAGCAGGTTGCGCTCATGATCGGACAGCTTCTGCGCCCAATCGCGGCAATCCTCGCCCAGCGGTACTTCTTCGGGCAGCCAGTGCAGCTGCTGCTGGCGCTTCCAGAATTCATAGGCCCAGGGATATTCGAAGGGCTTGTAGACCTTGGAGGCTTGAAGAAGGGGCATGGGTGGTTACTCCGCGAAATCTGTTCCAGCCCCTCTCCCCTTGTGGGAGAGGGAGGGGCCCGTCGCGGCAGCGACGGGAGGGTGAGGGGAGAAAGCGCTGGCAATAGCTGCCAACACGCCTTCAGAATTTTGCATCACATCATGGTTCCAGAAACGGATCACATGATAGCCTTCCCCTTGAAGGAAGGCCGTGCGGTCCGCATCCGTCGCTTCATCATGCTGGCCACCATCGATCTCCAAGATCAGTCGGCTTCCATGCGAAGCGAAATCAGCGAAATAGGGGCCAAATGGCACCTGACGGCGGAATTTCGCGGCTGGCAGCTTTTCGCGGAGCAGCGCCCAAAGGCGCTTTTCGGCGTCGGTTGCGTTGCAGCGCAATTCGCGAGCACGCGCTGTCTTCGGGTTCGGGGCTTTCCCCCTCACCTTCCCACGCCGCTGCGCGACGCGGGCCCCTTCCTCTCCCACAAGGGGAGAGGAAATCACAGGGTCACTGACAGGCGAGGCACTCGTCATAGTCGGTTGTCTCGCCGATTTCGAACTTGGGGGCGTCGATCGTATTGTCGGCCTCCACGCCGCCGCTGCCCGCAAAGCCCGCACGCTGGACCGACTTGGAGCGCAGATAATAGAGCGACTTGATGCCCAATTCCCATGCGCGGAAGTGGAGCATCAGCAGATCCCACTTCTCGACGTCCGCCGGGATGAACAGGTTCAACGACTGCGCCTGATCGATATAGGGCGTGCGGTCGGCCGCGAGTTCGAGCAGCCAGCGCTGGTCGATTTCGAAGCTGGTCTTGAACGTGTCCTTTTCTTCCTGCGTCAGGAAGTCGAGATGCTGGACCGAACCACCGCGCTCCAGGATCGAATTCCATACCGCGCTGCTGTCCTTGGCTTTCGCCACCAGCAGCTTTTCAAGGTACGGATTCTTGACCGAGAAGCTGCCCGACAGCGTCTTGTGCGTGTAGATGTTCGCCGGGATCGGCTCGATACAGGCGGACGTGCCGCCGCAGATGATGCTGATCGACGCGGTGGGCGCGATCGCCATCTTGCAGCTGAACCGTTCCATCACGCCCATGTCGGCGGCGTCCGGGCAAGGACCGCGTTCCTGCGCCAGCAGCATCGACGCCTCGTTCACCTTGGCATTGATATGCTTGAAGATGCGCAGGTTCCACGATTTGGCCATGGCGCCTTCGAACGGGATGTTGCGCGCCTGCAGGAAGCTGTGGAAGCCCATCACGCCAAGGCCCACCGAACGTTCGCGGGTGGCGCTGTACTTGGCGCGCGCCATTTCGGGCGGCGCGCGGTCGATATAATCCTGAAGGACATTGTCGAGGAAGCGCATGATGTCTTCCGCGAAGGTCGGATGATCCTTCCACTCGTCCCAGGTTTCCAGATTCATCGACGACAGGCAGCAGACGGCCGTGCGGTCGTTGCCCAGATGGTCGAAACCGGTCGGCAGGGTGATTTCCGAACAGAGGTTCGACGTCGATACCTTCAGGCCCAGATCGCGATGATGCTTGGGCATCATGCGGTTCACCGTGTCGTTGAACACGATATAGGGTTCACCGGTGCGCAGGCGCGTTTCCACGATTTTCTGGAACAGCGACCGGGCGTTGACGGTGGCGCGCACCGACCCGTCCTTGGGCGAGGTCAGATTCCATTCGTCATTGGCGCGCACCGCTTCCATGAAGGCGTCGGTGATGAGAACGCCGTGATGGAGGTTCAGCGCCTTGCGGTTGAAATCGCCGGTGGTGTTGCGGACTTCGAGGAATTCCTCGATCTCCGGGTGCGACACGTCGAGATAGCAGGCGGCCGAACCACGACGCAGGCTGCCCTGGCTGATCGCGAGAGTCAGCGAATCCATCACGCGGACGAAGGGGATGATACCTGAGGTCTTGCCATTGAGGCCGACCGGTTCGCCGATGCCGCGCACATTGCCCCAATAGGTGCCGATGCCGCCGCCGCGCGAGGCGAGCCAGACATTCTCGTTCCAGGTGTTGACGATGCCTTCCAGGCTGTCATCGACGCTGTTGAGATAGCAGCTGATCGGCAGGCCGCGACCGGTGCCGCCATTCGACAGGACCGGCGTAGCGGGCATGAACCACAGCTTCGAAATATAGTCGTAGACGCGCTGGGCATGGTCCGCGTCGTCAGAATAGGCCGCCGCGACGCGCGCGAAGAGATCCTGATAGGATTCGCCGGGCAGCAGATAGCGGTCGTTCAGCGTTTCCTTGCCGAATTCCGTCAGCAAAGCGTCACGCGAAGAATCGGTCGTGACCGGGAAACGCCGCGCCAGCACGGTCGAAGAGGTCATCGGTTCGGCCTGGGCCGGCGCCGCTTGCGCTGCCGCCACGGCGACCTTCGCCTCTTCCAACAGATCATCCATTACAGTCGCCACGTCGCCACCTTGTCCACTATCTCGAAAATCCATGCGAGTCCCCGTTGTTCCTGTTCCGTTCGATTCGGTCCAGCGGGTCGCGACAAGCCGCGCATCCTAGCATGAACCCTATCGTTGCGGGGACGGAAAGTGGTCCAACCGACAGAATGCGGAGACAAAAAGCCCCTATCGCCGAAAAATCATCCGACGATGCAATCACAATCTGTTGGGTGACCCCCGTTAACCCGATACCACAGATAGTGCATAACTATCGGCCGCCCGACAAGAGGCGAATCATCGGGAGGTGACAGGATGATGAAACCGTCCGTCGCCAAAATGAGTCCTCTCATCGCCCCTGCCACGAGCGACGCGCGGAGTTGCCTTGCCCCCACAAAAGGCAAGAGGGTTCGGGCAGATAAAAAATAAAAAATCCTTGCCACGGATTTTCCGACAAAGGTCTAAAAATCATGACAGAGATCGTCATCGCGATCGCACCGGGATGGCCATGGTGCAGCCGCCCAGGGCAGACGCACATCCGGTCGCAGGGAATCGCACACACAAGATATTGTGGTCGGCAGGGTGATATCGGACGATTCCCTACTATCGCCCGTTTTCCTTTGGCCGCTCTTGCGAGCGTGTCTCACTGGACTTGGGCGTGATTCCGCACTAGCCGCTGCCCCTTGCAAGACCCGCCGTGCAGAGGTGGGCCGCAGGATATAGGGACCAGGGTAGATGACGCTCATCAAGACCGCCGACCTCATCGAGAGCGTCGCCGACGCGCTGCAATATATCAGCTATTATCATCCGATGGATTATATCCGGGCATTGGGCACCGCCTATGAAGCCGAAGCCAATCCGGCGGCCAAGGATGCCATCGCCCAGATCCTGACCAACAGCCGCATGTGTGCCGAAGGGCACCGGCCGATCTGTCAGGACACCGGCATCGTCAATGTGTTCGTGAAGTGGGGCATGGAGTGCCGCCTGGACGATAATAGCCGGTCGATGCAGGAGATTATCGATGACGGCGTGCGCAAGGCGTACCTCAACCCCGAAAACCGCCTGCGCGCGTCGATCCTGAAAGACCCCGCTTTCAGCCGCCAGAATACCAAGGACAACACGCCCTGCGTGCTGAACGTGGAAATGGTGCCGGGCAACAAGGTCGTGATCGACGTCGCGGCCAAGGGCGGCGGCTCCGAAAACAAGACCAAGTTCAAGATGATGAACCCTAGCGATTCGATCGTCGACTGGGTGCTGGAAATGGTGCCGCAGATGGGCGCTGGCTGGTGCCCGCCCGGCATGCTGGGCATCGGCATCGGTGGCACGGCGGAAAAGGCCGTGGCGCTGGCCAAGGAAAGCCTGATGGACCCGATCGACATGGGCGAGCTGAAGGCGCGCGGCCCGCAGAACAAGATCGAGGAACTGCGCATCGAATTGTTCGACAAGGTCAATGCATTGGGCATCGGCGCGCAGGGCCTGGGTGGCCTGGCCACCGTGCTGGACATCAAGATCCACGACTATCCCTGCCATGCGGCGGGCAAGCCGGTGGCGATGATCCCGAACTGCGCCGCAACGCGCCACGCGCATTTCACGCTGGACGGTTCGGGTCCGGCCTATCTGGAGACGCCCAAGCTGTCCGACTGGCCGCAGGTCGACTGGAAGCCGAGCAAGGAAGCGATCAAGGTCGATCTCGACAATCTGACGCCGGACGTGGTGCAAAGCTGGAAGCATGGCGACCGGCTGCTGCTGAACGGCAAGATGCTGACCGGCCGCGACGCCGCGCACAAGCGGATCAAGGATATGCTGGCCAAGGGCGAAGCGCTGCCAGTCGATTTCAAGGGCCGCGTGATTTATTATGTCGGCCCGGTCGATCCGGTACGTGACGAGGTGGTCGGCCCGGCCGGCCCCACCACCGCGACCCGCATGGACAGCTTCATGGACATGATGCTGGAACAGGGCCTGGCCGCCTGCGTCGGCAAGGCCGAGCGCGGTCCGGCCGCGACCGAGAGCATCAAGACGCACAAGAGCGCCTATCTGATGGCGGTCGGCGGCGCGGCCTATCTGGTCGCGCGCGCGATCAAGGAAGCCAAGGTCGTGGGCTTTGAAGATCTGGGCATGGAAGCGATCTACGAATTCACGGTGGAGGACATGCCCGTCACCGTGGCCGTCGACAGCGAAGGCCAGAATGTCCACCGCCTCGCCCCGCTGGTATGGCAGGAGAAGATCAAGCGCGAGAAGCTGCTCGAAGGGGCGTAAACCGCTCCCTTTTCCAACTATCTGATTGATACGGATCAAGCCGGCGCGCGAAAGAGGAACCCCCTTTCGCGCGCCGCATTATGTCCGGCACCTCATAGCCGCAGACTGTCATGTCCTTCACGCAACTCGACCCGCCGCTGCCCGTCCATGTCGAAGGCAAGGGCAAGGGCTATGCCCTGGCCGTCATCGACTATGGGCAGGAGCATAATCTGATCTGGGTGACGGGCCTGTCCGACAGCGGCGAAATATGGTGTGCGCCCAATCCGCTGGTGCGGCTGGAGGCGAACTGGACGATGGGGCGGCAGGGATGGTCCTTGGCCGCGCCGACCGGCACCAAGCCCAGCTGACGCCCGGTCCCGGCTTTTGGCGGATGGCTCTCTTAGCCTTCGCGCCAGTCCTGGAGCATGATCCGATGAGAATGAATCGGAACATGCTCTAAGAGTCCGCTGTTTTCCGCGTCTTGCGCGCCGTCAGCCGTGCCGGCTGACTTCAAAATGCGCCAGCGCCGGGGTGACGCGGGCGGGCGACCCTGTATAGGGCGGGCATGATTACGTCCCCCATCTGGTTACCGGCAACGCTGGTCGCGGGCGCGGTGCAGGCGTGGCGCACCGCGGTGCAGCGCCGGGTCAGCCACAGCCTGTCGATCAATGCGGCGGGCTTGGTCCGCTATCTCTACGGCATCCCTTTCGCCCTGCTGCTGCTGGGTGGGTATCGGCTGGTCTTTCCCACCGCGATGCCGGCGATCGGGCCGCTTTTCCTGCCATTCTGCCTTGCTGGCGGGCTGGCGCAGATCATCGCCACCAACCTGCTGATCATGGCGTTCAAGCATCGCAATTTCGTCGTCGGTACCGCCTATTCCAAGACGGAGGCGGTGCAGGGGGCCGTATTGTCCTTCCTGCTTTTGGGCGAGCGGCTTCATCCGTTGGCCTGGGCCGGCATCGGCTGCGGCGTGATGGGGGTGATGCTGTTGTCGACCGGTGGCAAGCGGATGGGACCGGGCGATTTCCTGCGCGCGTTGACCCAGCCGGCGGCGATCACCGGCATCGCCTCGGGCTTCTTCTTCGCGCTGACCGCGATCGGCATCCGTCGCGCGACCCAGAGCGTGGGCGGCGACGATCGCATCCTGGCCGCCCTGCTGGTGCTGGTGGCGACGGTGCTGATGCAGACGCTATTGCAGGGGGCGTGGCTGATGTGGCGCGAACCGGGCGAGATGCGGCGGGTGCTGGCCAACTGGCGGGTGTCGGGGCAGGTCGGCCTGTTGTCCGCGCTGGGCAGCGCCTGCTGGTTCACCGGATTTGCCACCGCCCCGGTCGCGCTGGTGCGAATCGTCGGCCAGATCGAGGTCGCCTTCACCATGGCGTTCGGCCACTTCTATTTGAAGGAACGGATGCGCGGCAGCGAAGTCGCCGGGCTAATGCTGGTGGTGAGCGGCGTGGCGCTGGCGCTGGCGGGATCGCTCTGATTCACGCGCTGCATCGCTAACCCTTATTTTACCATGGTACGATAGCCATCGATTCCGTGGGAAAAGAAGCGCAATCCGAAACCGTCGCCCGTGCGGTGATGAAGGTCGCCAAATTGTCTGGCGACCTGGGCATCCGCACGCTCGACCTTCAGGCAGATATCAGCGAGCTGGCCGACCGGGTGACGCACCAGGCCCGCACGATCGAGGCGATCAGCGGCGCCGCGTCGCAATTGTCGCGCGATGGCGACAGCGTGTCAATGGCAGGACAAGCCGCGCGCGAGCAGGCCGTCGCCGCCCGCATGATCATCGATGATTCGAGCCGGCAGCTGTCCACCGCCAATCATAATTTCGTCGATCTGATCGAACAGGTGAGTCGCATCCATGCGCGGCTGGACGGCTTTGGCGAGGCATTGAAGACCGTCGCCCATGTCACCAGCGTCATCAGCGGGATCGCCAGCCAGACCAATTTGCTGGCACTGAACGCCACGATCGAGGCGGCGCGTGCCGGGGACGCCGGGCGCGGCTTTGCCGTGGTCGCATCCGAAGTGAAGAAGCTGGCGCAGGAGACCGCAGCCGCGACTCACACGATCGAACAGTCGATCGGCGCGCTGACTGGCGAGGCGGGCGGCATGCTGTCCAGCATCACCCATGGCGCGCAGACGGCCCGCACCGCATTGAACGACACCAAGACGATCGAAGCGCTGGTCGAGCGGCTGGGCACTTTGATGCAGGGCCTGTCGAGCAACAGCGAAACGATGGCCAGCCGGATCGTGTCGATGGTGGGATCGGCAAGCGAGATCCGGGGCGGGCTGGCAGCATTGGCCAGCACGTCGACGGACAATGCCGACGGCCTGCAACGCCTGTCCGGCCGCGTGTCCACCGCCAGCGACGACACCAACGACCTGCTGCAATATCTGGCCGAAAGCGGAGTCGATATTCCCGATTCGCCCTATATCGACTTCAGCCTGCAAAGCGCCCGACAGGTCAGCGAGGCGATCGAGCGGGCGATCGACGCGGGCGAGGTCAGCGAATCGGCGATATTCAGCAACGATTATGCGCCAATTGCCGGCACCAATCCGCCCCTCTTCACCCATCCGGCGCAGGCCGTGATGCTGCCCGCCGCCCGCGCCGCGCAGGAACGGGCACGCGGTTTCCCCGGCCTGTTTGGCATGACCTTCACCGACCGCAACGCCTATGGCGCGATCGCCATGCCAGAACGCGCCCAGCAGCAGCGGCCGGGCGACGAGAAATGGAATATGGAATATGCGCGCCAGGGCGTAGTATTCGATTTCCCCGACACGCGCGAGCAGGCGAAGATCACCCAGCCCTTCTGCATCAAGGCCTATCGCCGCCTAACCGCCCAAGGCGACGTCATCCTGCTGAAACAAGTGATCGCGTCCATCCATGTGAAGGGCCGCCATTGGGGCATATTGCAGATGGCCTATCAGGATCAGGGCTGACGGGCGAAGGTCGCGTTTCGCACTGTGACTACGTCGGTGCTTTGAAAAAGCGGGATGCCGGGTCGAGCCCGCCATGACGAATGAGGCTATGGCGGATGACGGCCATTTGCGGGCGCTCCTGCTCCCCTCTCCCGCCTTCGCGGGAGAGGCTACGGAGACTTGGAAGCTTGCTGCCTAGTCGATGTCCGTGAGGGTCTTTCTTCTTTCTGGACAAGCATTTCCTGCCAGCAAGAGAAAGACCCTCACCCTTCAAAGCAGTTTCGTCATTCCCTCCACCCCTAATCCCCTTCGCCCCCTTGCTCCGCAGCCCTCTTGCGTTATGTCGCTCACATATCGTCTTCGGGAGCAGCCATGGGTCGCCTTGTCAGCATAGCCAGAGGCGCTGGAATCGCCCTGCTGTTCGCCATCATCGCCCTGTGTCTGGCGATCACGATCATCCCGCCTTTCCTGGACCGCCTCTATTATGAGGGGCCGGCCAGCCGCCATTATGACGGGGCGCGCTTCTTCAATCCCGATGGCGCGATCGAGGCGCCGGCGCCGCCGGGCACCAGCCGGCAGGGCTTTATCGCACGCTGGCTGCTGGGGAATGACGACCGGCCGCCATGGCCGTTGGGGATTGCGGTCAAGCCCGCCCGCCCCGCGTCGTTCGCCGCGCCGCGCGGCATGGTGGCGACCTGGGTCGGTCATGCGACCGTGCTGGTGCAGGCGGCGGGCCTCAATATCCTGACCGATCCGATCTGGTCCGACTATGCCAGCCCCCTGCCGCCGCTGGGGCCGAAACGCGTGGCGGAGCCAGGCATCCGCCTCGACGATCTGCCCAAGATCGACCTGATCGTGCTGAGCCACAATCATTATGACCATATGGACCTGCCCACGCTGAAGACATTATGGGAGCGCGACCGGCCCAAGATCGTCACGAGCCTGGGCAATGACGCAATCCTGAAGGCGCAGGGCATCCCGGCGACGGCGCTGGATTGGGGCCAGTCGGTCAGCGGTGCTGCCCTGAACGGGCTGGCCCCGCAGGCGGTGATCCAGTGCGGCAATTACGAACATTGCCCCGACTATCGCGTCCATGTGACCCGCAACCATCATTGGGGCAGCCGTTGGGGCACCGACCGCAACCGGGCGCTCTGGTCGAGTTTCCTGATCGAAACCCGGGCGGGCAACATCTTCTTCGCCGGCGATACCGGTGCGGGTGACATGGGCTGGCCCTATGAAGCCAGGCGGTACGGCCCGATCCGGCTGGCGCTGATCCCGATCGGCGCGTTTCGCTTCTGGAAGGGGCAGATGGCGTCGGACGCGCATATCGGCCCGGCGCAGGCGGTGGAAGTGTTCCAGCGGCTGGGCGCATCGACCGCGATCCCGATCCACTGGGGCACGTTCCGCCTGTCCTACGAACAATGGGACACGCCGCCCAAGATGCTGGACCTCTATCTGCGCTGCGCCGGGATCGATCGGAAGCGCTTCGCACCGCTGCGCATCGGCCAGAGCCTGCCGGTACCCACGGTCAGTCCGGTACCGGTCGGCGCCAAGCGTTGCGACGAACGGGCGATCCGCGCGCTGGAATGATCCACAACTTATCCACAGGCCATGCACAGGGTGATACCGGTACTGGCCACAGTTGATGCACAGGAGAATCCACAGGTGACGCAGCCGGCGGAAAAAGGGATGAAGCAGGCAGGGCAATGCCTGTGCGGCGCGGTGCGTTTCGACGCGACCATCGCCGATGCAGCCATGGGCGCCTGCCATTGCGCTCTGTGCCGACGCTGGTCGGGCGGCGTGTTCCTGTCGGTCGCCTGCACCGACATCGTCATGGCCGATCCGGATGCGCTGGGCATCTATGCCTCGTCCCAATGGGGCGAGCGGGGCTTTTGCAAGAATTGCGGCAGTTCGCTGCTATGGCGGTCGAAGGATGGCGCGCATCTGGCCGTGTCGATCCAGGCCTTTGCCGATCCGGGCGCCTTCCCCTTCGCCACGCAAATCTTCATCGAGGAAAAGCCCGCCAGCTATCATTTTAGCGAAGCGACGCGGGACATGACCGGCGCGCAGGTGTTTGCAGCCTTCGCGCCCGGTCAGGACAGCTAGAGCAGAGTCAGCCCGCCTTGGCGCAATCGCCGGTGCGGGTGCCGGTCAAGTCATGGGTGGTGCGCAGGACGGGCTTGCCACCCTCCGTCTTCGTCATGGTCGTGCCCAACGTCAGCGTGTCGGCGGTATAATTGCCCTCGACCGTGATGTCGGACGTGCCGGCACCCGCCTTGCAGCTCAACGTCGCGATCAGGCGGCCCTTGCGCGCCATCTTGTCCTTGTAGCTGCATGCGCTGCCTTCCTTGCCCGCGATCGCATCGGGATCGGGCAGGCCATCCTTGTCGATGGCGACGCAGATCTTGTCCTCACCCACTTGGCTGAGGGCCTCCTGATATTGAGCAGGCGTGACGGTGGGGGTATTATAGCCCGTCGTCTTGCGGGTCAGCGTCCACTGCCCCGCCCGCATCAGGACGGGCGCCTCTTCTGCCTTCGGCGCCGGGGCGGGGTCGCTGCCACAGCCGGCCAGGCCAAGGGTGCTGCCGCATATAAGGGTTAGCGGCAGCGCCGCATGCCAGGTCTTTCGCATATCCTCTCCCCTGTTCTTCGTAGGAACCGGGCAAAGGCTCTACCGCTTGGCCGTGAAGCGCAAGGGAAATTATCGGCGCCGGCGGGTGGGCGCATGGAAGTCGGCCGGCTTGTCCACGATCCATGCCAGGAAGCGGGCGATGGCTGGCTGGGCGCGCAGGGCGGGTGCATCGGCATAAGAGCGCGCCAGTTCCGCGTTGGAAAGCGTTGTGTGGATAGTGCGGTGGCAGATCGGGTGCAGCGGCACGACCTGCCGCCCGCCCAGGCTCTTGGGCAGCGGATGGTGCCACTCCACCCGCCGCCCCAGCGGCCGATCGCACAACCAGCAGCGATGGGGCCTGTCGTCGCTCGCGATCAGTGCGCTTGGGTCGGTGCGCAATCCGGGCCGATCCACTTGCCCTCCGACCGGGCGGTCATCGCCATGGTCGTGCCCTGCGCGCCGCCCGCCATCTTCATGTCCACATCCATCGCATAGCTTTCCGGCGCATAGGTGCCGGACATGGTCGCGTTCATCGTGCCGCCCTGCGACTTGCAGGATATCTGGCCCTTCACCGCACCACCTTTCGCCTCGAACCCGCCATAGGTGCAGTCCTTATTCTCCTGACCCGCGAACATCTCGCCACTGGGATTGGCGGCCTGCTGCGGCGTGACGCAATATTTGAGCGAGGTCTGGCTCATCATGCGCTTCATCTGATCCTTCATGTTCGCCGGCGCGCCGGGCATGTCGGACAGATCGATATCCTTGACGGTGAAGCGTCCTTCCCACTGGCCGGGTTTCAACTGCACCTTGTCGACCTGCGCCTTTACCTCCTGCTTGCTCATGGCGTCGGTGGCTGCGATGTCGCCCGTCTTGTCGCCGGGCTTGTCACCGCAGGCGGCAAGGGTCGTCAGCATCGCGAGCATCATCACGGTCCGGCGCATCGTCATCCTCCCTGTTTCTGTCCCGACGCGAGCATATCAGCGCAGCGGGAGGGTTCAATGACGCAGGACAAAATGATACATGTTCTTGTTTTGTTCTATCTAATCCACTAGGGGATTTTGCGAAACTTTGGGGGGAATTTTGATGCGGCGAACGATGTAGGGCGAAAGTATTGCCTTCAACCTCTATCTGCGGACCGGACGTCGTGTCGCGCCGGCAGCGGTCGAAGTGAAGTTCAATCCCTGGCATGACGAGGAAAATGGGCGGTTCACCTTTGCAGGACAGGGGCGTTATTTTGGCGCCAGTGGCGGTTCCGGTGGCCCGGCGACGACTAACCCTGGAAAGGTGCGAGACGATGATAATGTGCCGGATCGCAGTCGCAACCGGGCGGATCATCCAGATAATCATGGAATTCATATCGTGCGGCCGGGCGATTCGCTGTCCCGTATCGCCACACAACGAAGGGGGCTGACGGCGCGCGATCTGGCCTGGCTCAATGGGCAGGGCGTCGATCAGCCCTTACGGGTTGGACAACGGATCAAGCTGCCGCATCAGGCCTATCTGGATGCTGGCCAGGCGGCCAGGAATAAAGTCCTTGGCCTAGCCCATTATATGGAGCGGCATGGCGCAACCTGCCGCCAGAACCCAGCAAAGCGCCATCGCTGGAAAGCCAGATTCTCGATGCAAACTGGAAGCGGGAAACGAAGAATGGCTATGATTTCCATATCGATGTCATTGCACGCGGTCGGCGGATATTTGGCCCGTTGTCGCTGGCCGTCTCACCTGTGCGATCGCGCCATAATCAGGCGCAGGCTGGCAAGCCCAACCGGCTTGGCGACGACGATGGCGGGCATTTCATTGCTGCTCGCTTCAACGGACCCAGCGACAGCTTCAACCATTTCGCCCAGAACTCAAACTTCAACCGCGGCAGCTATCGCGTCATGGAGGATGGATGGGCCAAGGCATTGCGCGCCGGGCATAAGATATTCGTGGATATCGAACCGCTTTATCACGGCGCGTCGAAACGTCCTTATCAGATCAACGTCAACTGGGAGGTCGATGGCGAAAGAACCAGCCAGAAATTCCCCAATGAAGCGAAAGGCAAAGCCGGTGGCAAAAGATAAGCTCGATATTTTGAGCCGTCTCTTCAACCAGATCGGCGTAGAACTGGTCGATATCGTCGGCGGCGATCCCGACGGCATCTTTCTTTACGTCGAGATTGGAGAGGGTTGGATCAGCCCGAATATCTTCAAGGATGAAGGCGCCCAGATTCGTTATTTCGACGAAGACGACGAAATGCTGTCCGACCTGATTTGGGAAGCCTGGTATACCGAGTCAGATGAAGGTGGCATCAAGCGCTGGTCGATCATGGAATATGAAATCAAGGACGGGAAAGTCGATATCAGCTTCCGTTTTCCCGACGAAGTCAATGTCGAAACAATCAGCATGGAACGCCGTCAGGCCGCCCTGCGCGCGCGATTCGGCGACAAGCCGGTCGTCTATCCGCCCATGCCCAGGACTGCGTTCGAACTGAAGCCCTGATCCCGATTGCACCGCAGGCCCAAGACCCCATATTACGCCCATGTCGATTCAGATCCGCACCACGCTCGATGAACCGGAAACCGGCGAGGGTTTCGTCCCCCATCGCCCCGCGCGCCCCGAAAAGAGCGAGGGGGGGCGACCCTTCACGCTGGTCAGCGACTATGAACCATCGGGCGACCAGCGCACCGCGATCCCCGAACTGGTCGAACAGGCGCTGGCGGGCGAGAAGGATCAGGTGCTGCTGGGCGTCACCGGCTCAGGCAAGACCTTCACCATGGCGAAGGTGATCGAGGCGCTGCAACGGCCTGCGCTGATCCTGGCGCCAAACAAGATATTGGCGGCGCAATTATACGGGGAATTCAAGAGCTTCTTCCCCGACAATGCGGTCGAATATTTCGTCAGCTATTACGACTATTACCAGCCCGAAGCCTATGTCGCACGGTCGGACACCTATATCGAGAAGGAGTCGAGCGTAAACGAAAGCATCGACCGGATGCGCCATTCGGCCACCCGTGCGCTGCTGGAGCGGGACGATGTCATCATCGTGGCGTCGGTGTCCTGCCTGTATGGCATCGGCTCGGTCGAAACCTATTCAGCGATGACCTTTGCCATGAAGAAGGGCGGGATAGAGGATCAGCGGGAGATCATCCGCAAGCTGGTCGCGCTCCAATATAAGCGCAACGATGCAGGCTTTGCGCGCGGCAATTTTCGCGTGAAGGGCGACAATCTGGAGATTTTCCCGTCCCATTATGAGGACACGGCCTGGCGCATCAGCTTCTTCGGCAATGAGATAGAGGATATCGTCGAGTTCGACCCGCTGACCGGCAAGAAGGTTGCGAGCCTGGACTATGTGAAGGTCTTCCCCAACAGCCACCATGTGACGCCCGGCCCGACGCTCAAGCAGGCGATGGAAGCGATCCGGTTCGAGATGACCGAGCGGCTGAAGGAGCTGGTCGAGGAAGGCAAGTTGCTGGAGGCCCAGCGGCTGGAGCAGCGCACCAATTTCGATCTGGAGATGATCGCGGCGACGGGTAGCTGCGCGGGGATCGAGAATTACAGCCGCTTCCTGACCGGCCGCCTGCCTGGCGAGCCGCCGCCGACCCTGTTCGAATATCTGCCCGAAAACGCCATGCTGTTCGTGGACGAAAGCCACCAGACCGTGCCGCAGATCGGCGCGATGGCGCGTGGCGACCACCGGCGCAAGATCACGCTGGCCGAATATGGGTTCCGCCTGCCAAGCTGCATCGACAACCGCCCGCTGCGCTTCAACGAATGGGATGCGATGCGTCCGCAGACCGTCAGCGTCTCCGCGACGCCCGGCCCGTGGGAGATGGAGCAGACCGGCGGCGTGTTCAGCGAACAGGTGATCCGCCCCACCGGCCTCATCGACCCGCCGGTCGAGATCAAGCCGGTCGAGGATCAGGTGGACGACCTTATCAACGAATGTCGCAAGGTCGCGGCGCAGGGATACCGCACGCTCGTCACCACGCTGACCAAGCGGATGGCCGAGGATCTGACCGAATTCATGCATGAGGCGGGGATCAAGGTCCGCTACATGCATAGCGACGTCGAGACGCTGGAGCGTATCGAACTGATCCGCGACCTCAGGCTGGGCGTCTATGACGTGCTGATCGGCATCAACCTACTGCGCGAGGGGCTGGACATTCCCGAATGTGGGTTGGTGGCGATTTTGGACGCGGACAAGGAAGGGTTTTTGCGGTCCGAAACGTCGCTGATCCAGACGATCGGCCGCGCGGCGCGTAACGTCGAAGGGCGCGTGATACTCTATGCCGACCGGATTACCGGGTCGATGGAGCGGGCGCTGAACGAAACGTCGCGGCGGCGCGAGAAGCAGGAGGCGTACAATCTGGAGCACGGCATCACGCCGACCACGATCAAGCGCAATATCGGCGACATCATCGCCCATGTGTCGAGCAAGGATCAGGTTACGGTAGAGACGGGGCTGGAGGACCGCCCGCACCTCGTCGGCCATAATCTGCGCGCCTATATCGAGGATCTGGAAAAGAAGATGCGCACGGCGGCAGCGGACCTGGAGTTCGAGGAAGCCGGGCGGATTCGCGATGAGATCAGGAAGTTGGAGGCCGAGGAATTGGGCCTGCCCGCGCATGAACAGGTCGCGGCACCGCGTGGGCGGGCGACCGAGGGCAAGCCGGGGACGCGGAAACTGCGTTACGGGAAAGTGCAGAAGAAGTTCGGGCGGTAGGGCCAGATTTGAATCTGCGGCGCACCGTTCCGGCGCAGGCCGGGGTCCAGCACCACGCTCCCAACTGGGCCCCGGCCTGCGCCGGGGAACGGCTCCTTGTTTCTGCCCCTGCGTCCTAGTCCAACCGTTGCAGCTCGATATTCCTAAATTCGATGGGATGACCCTCGCCTTGCAGGGCGATATAGCCGCGCGTGAGTTGCAACGCACCACCCGCAGCGGCAATCAGAGGTTTGGCGTCCGCATCTTCCGGGTCGAGTTCGATAGCTGAATAGCGCAGCACCGGCTTCCCATCGATATAATGGGTGACGTCACCGGAAGGCAGCACTTCCAGTTCCGCCCTGGTCCAGCGACCGGCGGGCAATGGCGAGCCGCTGGCCAAGATACAGTGGCGCGGATCGCGCTTGCCGTCGAAAAGGACCGTGGTACCGGGCGTGCAGACATTGCCGCTCGGCTCTTCCGTCGGGCGCGGCGTGGCCAGCAGCTGCATTTCCAGACTGACGGGAAAATCCTGGTCACGGCGGATCGTCTCGGGCGGCTGGGCGTGGAACATCAGGCCGCTATTGGTCGCCTGCCATGATTTGATGCCGGGCAGGGATGTACCGAACAGGCGATATTCGAAGCGGATGCGGTAGGCGCCGAGCGGCGCCTTCCAGAACAGATGGCCGAACTCGCCATCGAAATGCTTGTACTGGGCGTGGGAGACGCGGATCGCGCCATCCTGCACGATGAACATATGGAGCGGATCTTCGCCCAGCGCGCGGCCGGTGATCTTGGGCGTCCAGCCATCGAGCGACTTACCGTCGAAGATAGGCTCCCATCGCGGTTCGGGGGCCGGCGCGGCGCCCATGAGCAACAGCATGGCCGCGATCGCATATATCCTCATCCGCCGATCGCCTTTCCCATGCGCTTCCAACAAGAGGTTATTGCGGGATCGCGGGCCGTTCGTCCAGAGGATTGGCCTTGCCGACGCGCCGCCTTGAACCTGGCCCGCTATGCCTTAGCCCTTGTACAGCGCGTCCAGGCGATCCGCATAGCGTTTGCGGATCACATGGCGGCGGATCTTCATCGAGGGGGTCATTTCCTCATTTTCGATGGTGAAAGGTTCGTCGGCCAGGATGAAGCGACGGACGCGCTCCAGCACCGACAGATCGTCATTCACCCGGTCCACCGCCGCGCGTAGCGCCGCCTGATAGGCGGGATTGGCGGCAACGCTGTCCAGTGCCACACCCTGTTCGATCGCCCATTCGCGGGTCCATTCGGCATCGGGCACCAGCAGCCCGACCAGATAGGGGCGGCGGTCGCCATGGACCATCGCCTGACCGATCTCGCTTTGCAGCGTCAACATGCCCTCGACCTTTTGCGGGGAGACATTGTCGCCCTTGTCGTTGACGATCAGATCCTTCTTGCGGTCGGTGATGCGAATGCGGCCCTTGGCGTCGATCTCACCGATGTCGCCGGTGTGCAGCCACCCGTCCTTGAGCGCCTTCTCGGTTTCGGCCGGGTTGCGCCAATAGCCATGCATCACCAGTTCGCCGCGTACGAGAATCTCGCCATCGTCGGCAATCTTCACCTCCACCCCGTCGAGCGGCGGGCCGACCGTGTCCATGGCGATGCCGGCCGACGGATAGTTGCAACTGATGATCGGACCAGCCTCCGTCTGACCATAGCCTTGCAACAAGGTAAGACCCATGGCGTCGAAGAAGAGGCCGACATCGGGGTTGAGCGGCGCGCCGCCCGACACCAGAGCCTTCATCCGACCACCGAAGCGCGCGCGAATCTTGGGGACGAGCGTGCGCGACAGCAGCGCCTTCATCGGCAGATCGAGAATCGATCCCTTGCCCGCCTGCTCCTTCGCCGCGATGCGCGTCGCCTGCCCCATCAGATAGGTGGGGAATTTGCCCTGCTTCTCGATCGACTTGATGATGCGGGTACGCAGCACTTCGAACAGGCGCGGAACCACGACCATGATGGTCGGGCGCGTTTCCTCGATATTGGATGCCAGCTTTTCCAGGCCTTCGGAATAATAGATCTGCCCGCCCAGCAGCATTGGCAGGAACTGACCGGCGCTATGTTCATAAGCGTGGGAGAGCGGCAGGAAGGAGAGGAAAACCTCGTCACCCCAGCCGAAATCCTCCGCCACCACCTTGCCCGCGCCTTCCACGTTGGAAAGGATCGCCCCATGATGCTGCATCACGCCGCGCGGCGCGCCGCCGGTGCCGCTGGTGTAGATGATGCAGGCCTGATCGTTGCGGGACACGGTCTGGGCGGCGGCGATCGCGTCCACATCGGCCGGATAGGCGGCGAGCAGGTCGCTCCACAAATGACAGGCGCAAGTGCCCTGCGCGCCCCGCAGCGGTTCCATGCCGATGATGAAGGACGCCTGCGATCGGACGACGGCGGGCATCAGCGCCTGTGCCAGCTTCGCGGTGGACACGATCACGGCGCGCGCGCCGCTGTCGGTCAGGATATGCTGGTGATCGCGCGTGGTGTTGGTGGTGTAGGTCGGCACGGTGATGCAGCCGGCCGCCATGATGGCGAGGTCCGCGATACAGAATTCGGGCCGGTTTTCGCTGACCAGCATCACCGGATCGCCGGGCTTCAACCCCTGCGCCTTCAGCGCGGCGGCAAGCGAGGCGACCTGGCCCGCGACCTCGGTCCAGCTCTGGCTATGCCATTGGCCGCCGCTCTTGCGCCAGAGGAAGGACGCGTCGCCCTTTTCCTGCGCGCGCGCAAAGAACATCGTTACCAGATTGGGGAATTTCTCGATGGCCCTCAAGGCTCGACTCCTGCGGTTTCCGGCACGTCTGATGCGCACCTATGCGTTAAGCAAGGCTATAACGGTGCCTTGCCGTAACGGCCACGCTTTTCCGTTTGTTTCCTAATCGAAGAGGCCGTTTTGCACATCCTGCGGCGGATTGATGCCCAGATGCTTCCAACCGGGGCCGTTGAGGCAGCGGCCGCGCGCCGTGCGGGCGATGAGGCCAAGCTGGATCAGATAGGGTTCGACCACTTCCTCGATCGTGTCGCGCGCTTCGGACAGGCCCGCCGCCAGCGTTTCCACGCCGACCGGCCCGCCGCGATAAATGTCGGCGATCATGATCAGATACCGCCGATCCATCAGGTCGAGGCCGAGATGATCGACCTCCAGCCGCATGAGCGCCGCGTCGGCGACCTGGCGATCGACGCTGGGCGCGCCCGCGACATTGGCGAAATCGCGAACCCGGCGCAGCAGTCGTCCAGCGATACGCGGCGTGCCGCGCGAACGGCGGGCGATCTCGATCGCGCCGTCGGGGGTAATGGCCAGGTCGAGCAGCCGCGCGGCGCGGCGCACCACCAGTTCCAGTTCGTCCACCGTATAGAATTGCAGCCGCACCGGAATGCCGAAGCGATCGCGCAGCGGCGTGGTGAGCAGCCCCTGCCGCGTCGTCGCGCCGACCAAAGTGAAGGGCGGCAGGTCGATGCGGACCGAGCGGGCCGATGGCCCCTCCCCGATCATCAGGTCGAGCGCGCGATCCTCCATCGCGGGATAGAGCACTTCCTCCACCGCAGGGTTGAGGCGATGGATTTCGTCCACGAACAGGACGTCGCCCTCATCCAGATTGGTGAGCAAGGCGGCAAGATCGCCGGATTTGGCGATGACCGGGCCGGATGTGGCGCGGAAACCCACGCCCATTTCCTTGGCGACGATCTGCGCCAAGGTGGTCTTGCCCAGCCCCGGCGGGCCGAAGAACAGCACATGATCCAGCGCATCGCCCCGCGACTTGGCCGCCTGGATGAAGATACGCAGATTTTCGCGCGCCGCCTGCTGGCCGACGAACTCGTCGAGCGATTTCGGTCGCAGCGCCGCGTCGACATCTTCGGGACGCCGGGCGGGGGTAATGAGGCGATCGTCGTCGGTCACTTCGCCGCCTTTCGCAGCGCCAGGCGCACCAGCGCGTCGAGGCTGGCGCCTTCGCCCAGATCCTCTTCGGCGGCGGCGACCGCCACGCTGGCCTCATGGGGTTTGAAGCCCAGATTCTGGAGCGCGGACAGCGCGTCGCTGCTGTGATTGCCGACCGGCATCGCCGTCGCGCCGCCTGCCCCCAACGGACCGCCGGTCGCCACCGCGCCGATCTTTTCCTTCAATTCATTGACGATGCGCTGGGCCAGTTTCGGGCCGACGCCATTTGCGCGCGCGATCATCGCCTTGTCCCCGGTCGCGATCGCGCGGTGCAGGTCATGCGGTTCCAGTGCGGACAGGATCGCCAGCGCCACGCGCGATCCCACGCCCTGGACATGGGTGAGCAGCCGATACCAGTCGCGCTCTTCCGCACGGGCGAAGCCGACCAGGCGGATCGCGTCGTCCGACACCAGCATTTCGGTGTGGATCGTCACCGCTTCTCCCACCGGCCCCAGGGCCGCGAGCGTACGGGACGAGGCGCCGACCAGATAGCCGACCCCGCCCACGTCGATGATGGCATGGTCGATGCCGGTGCTGTCCAGCAGCCCCTTGAGTTTCGCGATCATAGCTTCCGCCCTTTGGTCATGATCTGTTCTTTACAGCCTGTTGCGGCCCGCGCCAGTGGGAAAGCACGGCACCTTTTTGCGGCTGGCGCGTAGTGCAGGCCGACTTGTCGCAAAATTGAGGATCGCCGATGTTGATGACCGCCCCCCTGTTGTCGCCGAAGGATTTCGAATTTCCGTCGATCATGCTGTCGGGCGTGGTCGACCATGGCATGTATCTGCATTTCAAAAATTGCCTGTCCACCGCGCCGCAGACCGGCCTTGTCGTCGTGGAGATTTCCACATTGGGCGGCGATCCGGAAATTGCCCGGTTGATGGGCGAGGATATTCGTTTTCATTCCGATCTCTATCCCGATCGGCGGCTGGTGTTCATGGGGCGCACGGCGGTCTATTCGGCCGGCGCCACCTTCATGAGCTTCTTCGCGACGGAGAATCGCTATCTGACGCGCGGCACGCGGCTGATGATCCATGAGCGGATCATCACCAAAAATATCCAGCTGGCCGGGCCGCTGTCCACCTGCATCGCGACGCTGAAGGCGACGCTGAACGAAATCGAATCGTCGATCGAAATCCAGAATGAGGGCTTTGCCAACCTGATCCTGGGATCGCAGGTGACGATGGAGGAGCTGTTGGAGAAGGCGCCGGAAAACTGGTATCTGGAAGCCAATGAGGCGCAGGCGCGCGGGCTGATCGCGGCGGTGCTATAAGCCCCGTCAGTAAGCACCCGACAGTAACCTCTTGTCAGATGGGGCGCAGACGCCTTTGATATCGGGCATGCGCTCCTCTTCTCTTTTCCCCTGGCGTTATGGCATGTTCCTGGCGCTGCTGGCGCTTATCGCGCCGCTGGCGTTGATGCTGCCCTGGCATGAAGCGGCGATGGCAGGATTCGATATGGCCGCCGTCGCCTTCATGGCGTCCGTCGTGCCGTTGATCGACGCAGCGCCCGCCACGATGCGGCGCAATACGCAGGCGAACGATGCGAATCGAGAACTGATGCTGCTGCTGACCGGGATCGTCAGCCTGGTCATTCTGGTCGCGGTCGGCGTGGCGGTCAGCCAGCATGGCGGGCCGAATGGGTGGACGATCGCGCTATTGCTGGCGACGTTGCTGATCGCCTGGCTGTTTTCGAACCTCGTCTATGCGATGCACTATGCCCATAATTTCTACCTGCCCGGCGATAAGGGGCGCGATCGTAGCGGACTGGATTTTCCGGAGACGGACGAGCCGGGCTATTGGGATTTTCTCTACTTCGCCTTCACGCTGGGCATGACCTTCCAGACGTCGGACGTGTCGATAACGGCCAGTGGGATGCGCCGGACGGTGTTGTTCCAATGCCTCGCCGCCTTCCTGTTCAACCTCGGCATTCTGGCCTTCACCATCAACGTGCTGGGCGGCAGTTAGCCATGTTCCCAGCCCAGGCTGTCGGGCAGCGGGATGACGGCGCCGTCGATCTTCAGGGTCAGGCCCGATCCGTCGGCCACATGACCGATGGGGATCGCGCGCACGGGCGGTGCGACGCCATGGGGCAGAGCGAAGATTAGTTCATAATCGTCACCCGCCCGCGCCGCGGCGATTTGCACGGCGACGCTGGCACCCCGCACCTTTTCCAGTGCGACCGACAGGGGGATATGGTCGATGACGATCGCGACGCCGCTGGCCACGCCCATGCGCGATGCGTCGATCAGCAGGCCGTCGGACAGGTCCATCATCGCGCTGGCGACCGGCGCGAGCAACGCGCCTTCGGCAAGGCGCGGGCGCGGTCGGCGATAGGCCTCCACCAACGGGCCGGATGCGGCAGGGTCAGCAGTCGCCAGCGACAGGCCGATGCCCGCATCGCCGACCGGGCCGGTGACATAGAGACGGTCGCCCGGCTGCGCGCCGGTGCGGGTGGGGACAGGCCCGGTCGCTTCGCCCATCGCGGTCAGGCTGTAGCTGCGCGCGGAGCCGGCGGGCATCTTCACCGTGTCGCCGCCCAGCAAAGGCATGGCATGCCGGTCGAGCGCTTCGCCCAGGCCGGCGACAAAGGCTTCGTCCCACGCCTCGTCACCCGACAGCGCATAATTCAAAAGGCAGCCGACCGGCCGCGCGCCCTTGGCCGCAAGGTCGGACAGATTCACCGCCGCCAGCTTCCAGCCGATATCCTGTGGCGGATCGGTGGGGAGATAATGGACCCCCTCCACCATCGTGTCGCTGGTCAGGATCAGGCGGCTGGCACCAAAGGGCAGCACAGCCACATCGTCGCTCAGCCCCTGCGCGGCGGGATCGTTCGCCAGCAGGCGCAGCAGGGTGAGGAAGCGGGATTCGGCGGACATGGCCAACTCTAACGCATTTGCAGCAGCGCAGCGCCTGTTATGCGAAAAAGACGTTCCCCGGCCTGCGCCGAGGAACGATATTGCGGACAGTTACTTCCGCACGTCCTTCGACACGCCGTCGAGCAGGCCGTTGACGAAGCCCGATTCGCGCTTGTCGTAGAAAGCGTGGGCGACATCGACATATTCGCTGATGACGGTGCCGGTGCCGACATCCAGCCGGGCGAGCAGTTCATAGGTGCCGGCGCGCAGGATCTGGCGCATCGGCTTGTCGAGCCGGTCGAGGCTCCAGCCGCTCGACAGGCGGGCGGTGATCAGGCCGTCAATCTCGTCGCGGCGACGATCAACGCCCTGCACGATATCGTCGAAGAAAGGCTCTTCGGCCTGGGCGTAGGTGACGTCCTCGATCGTGGCGCCCAGGCGGTGCTGATGGAATTCGTGCAGCAGGATATGGACGGGGGTACCCTCCATTTCGAGCTGATAGAGCGCCTGGACCGCGGCGAGGCGCGCGGCGGAGCGGGATTTGGAGCGGTCGTTCATAGTAATTCCCTACTCCGTTCGGTTCGAGCTTGTCGAGAACCGCTTCTCGACTTCGCTCGAAGCGAACGGCTGATTATTTGAGGCGTAGCGCCACCGAAGCGGCATGCGCGGGCAGCCCTTCCGCCTGCGCCAGCGCGACCGCGGCGGGGCCGATCGCGCCGATGGCTGCGGGCGTGAGGCTGAGGAAGCTGGTGCGCTTCATGAAGTCCAGCACCGACAGGCCCGACGAGAAGCGGGCGCGGCGGCCGGTGGGCAGAACGTGATTCGGCCCGGCGACATAATCGCCGACGGCCTCGGGCGTCATCCGACCTAAGAACACGGAGCCGGCATGGCGCACCTGCGCGAAGAGCGATTCGGGATCGTCCACGGCCAGTTCCAGATGCTCGGCAGCCAGGCGATCGACCAGCGGCATGGCTTCATCGAAATCGCGCACGATGATGATCGCGCCATTGGCGTCCCAGCTGGCGCGGGCGACCGCGCTGGTGGAGAGCGTCGGGATCTGACGCTCGACGGCGGCAGCCACCGCATCGGCAAAGGCTGCGTCGTCGGTGAAGAGGATAGACTGGCTGGTCGGATCATGTTCCGACTGGCTGAGCAGGTCGGCGGCGGTCCATTCCGGGTCGTTCTTGCCATCGGCGACGACGACGATTTCCGACGGGCCAGCGACCATGTCGATGCCCACCACGCCGTAAAGCTGACGCTTGGCTTCGGCGACCCACGCATTGCCGGGACCGGTGATGACGTCCACAGGCTTGATCCGGTCGGTGCCGTAGGCAAGCGCGGCAACGGCCTGCGCCCCCCCTACCCGCCAGATCTCCTCGATCCCCGCAATCTGCGCGGCGGCCAGGACCAGCGGGTTGATCTCCCCGTTCGGGGTCGGCGTGACCATGGCGATGCGCTGCACGCCCGCGACCTTGGCGGGGATGACGTTCATCAGCAGCGAACTGGGATAGGCGGCGCGGCCGCCCGGCACATAGAGGCCCGCCGCATCGACCGCGTTCCAGCGCGCGCCCAGGCGAACGCCGGCCGAATCCACGCCGTCGCTGTCCTGCGGCTTCTGCTTTTCATGATAGGTGGTGATACGCGCGGCGGCGAGTTCCAGCGCGTCGCGCAATTCGGTCGAGATACCGTCGAGCGCCGCGCGGGTTTCCGCTGGGGTGACGGCCCAGCCGCTGACGTCCAGATCGTGGCGGTCGAAACGCTGCGTATAGTCGGCCAGCGCGGCGTCGCCGCCGGCGCGGACCGCCTTCAGGATCGCGGTCACATCACGCGACACATCCTCGTCCGCTTCGCGGCGGGCGTCGACCAGTGCGGTGAAGGCGGATGCGAAATCGGCATCGGTGGTGGAGAGGTTAAGCGGCATCCTTCACCCCCACGGCGGCGCGGAACGCCTCCACCAGCGGCGAGAGTTCGGCCGAACGCATCTTGTAAGCGGCGCGGTTGACGATCAGGCGCGCGCTGATCTGCATGATGATGTCGGTTTCAATGAGGCCATTGGCTTTGAGCGTCGCGCCCGACGAAACGAGATCGACGATCCGGCGCGACAGGCCCAGCGAGGGGGCCAGTTCCATCGCGCCATTCAGCTTCACGCATTCGGCCTGAAGCCCGCGCTTTTCATAATAGCGGCGGGTAAGGTGGGGATATTTGGTCGCGACGCGGACATGGCTCATCGCGGCCTGATCCTCGTCCGCGGCGTCCACCGGCTCGGCGACCGACAGGCGGCAATGGCCGATGTCGAGGTCTACCGGCGCGTAGAGTTCTGAATAGTTGAATTCCTCGACCACGTCGGAGCCGACGATGCCGATCTGCGCCGCGCCATGGGCGACGAAGGTCGCGACGTCGAAAGCGCGCACGCGGATGATCGACACGTCGGGCCGGTTGGTGGCGAAGCGCAGCGCCCGGCTCTTCTTGTCGTGAAACTCCGCCTCCGGCTCGATACCGGCTTTGGCGAGCAGGGGCAGCGCTTCATCGAGGATGCGGCCCTTGGGGATGGCGAAGGTGAGCGGGCGAGTCATGACGCGCGGGCCTTACGCGCGGGGGCGTAAAAGGGCAAGGTTTGGGGGGATGCTAGGATGCTGCGGCTGATTCTTGACCCTCGTCCCGGAGCAGGCCGGGATTCCGCTTCTTCTATTGTGCCCCAAGAACAGCGGGATGCCGGATCAAGTCCGACATGACGGTGTGAATGAAGGTCAGGCCGCTTCCGCCATCGCCGCTTGCGTCTGTGCGATCCAGCCGCCGCCCAGGACGCGCTCACCGGCGTAGAGGACCGCCGCCTGGCCCGGTGCCACGCCATATTCGGGCGCGTCGAAGAGCAGGCGGTCGCCGTCGAGGCGAGCGGGGACGGGCTTGGCCATCGAGCGCACCTTGGCGGTCAGCGGTCCGGTGAAGTCGCCGCCCAGCCAGTTGATGTCGCTGAGCACCGCGCCCGATACAGCGAGCGCCGCTTTCGGCCCCACGATCACGCGGCGGCTTTCGGCCTCCAGCCGCACGACATAGAGCGGATCGGGCTGGCCGCCGATATCCAGTCCCTTGCGCTGGCCGACGGTGAAATGGATCATGCCCTTGTGCCGGCCGAGCGTGCGACCGTCGATATGGACGATGTCGCCGCCCTCGTCCGCATCGGGGCGCAATTTCCGTACGATCTTGGCATAATCGCCGTCGGGCACGAAGCAGATGTCCTGGCTGTCGGGCTTCAAGGCCACAGACAGGCCGAGTTCGGCAGCGATTTCGCGCACCTGCGGCTTGGGCAGGCCTCCCAGCGGGAAGCGCAGATAGTCGAGCTGCGCCTGAGTCGTGGCGAACAGGAAATAGCTCTGGTCCCGCGCCGGATCGGCGGCGCGATGCAATTCCGCGCCCGCCGCGCCCTCGATCCGCTGGACATAATGGCCGGTGGCCAGGCAGTCGGCGCCCAGATCGCGCGCGATCTGGAACAGATCGGTGAACTTCACGCCCATATTGCACTTCACGCAGGGGATGGGCGTGCGGCCGGCCATATATTCGTCCGCAAAGTCCGCGATCACCGAATCGCGGAAGGCGGTTTCATAATCAAAGACATAATGGGCGATGCCGATACGGTCGGCGACCGCGCGCGCGTCACGTATGTCCTGCCCCGCGCAGCAGCTGCCCGTGCGGCCGACCGCGGCGCCATGATCGTAAAGCTGGAGCGTGACGCCGATGACTTCGGCGCCGGTCTTGGCGGCCAGCGCCGCGACGACGCTGCTGTCCACGCCGCCCGACATGGCGACGACGATACGCCGCTCATTGAGCGGCTGGGGAAGCTGAAACTGAGGCTGCATGGGCGGGCATATAGTGCAAGGGACACAGCTTCGCAAAAGTTAACAAAGTGTGACGCCCATTTGCCCCCTTTCGGGCCGGATCGACGCAGATTGGCGACCGGACGAGTCACGAAACCGTCTTCGAGTTTACGGACCCTTATCCATTGGTCGGTAGAAGGGGGTCATGGATCTGAGTTTCCTTCGGGGCGGCGGGCTGAAACCTGGCGCTCCCAGACCCCTCAGCCGGCCGCGCGTGCCGGCCTGGCCGTTTTTGCGGGCTGCCACGGCGGCTGCGCAGGCGGCCAGTCCTACCGCGCAGGCGGTGGCGGGCGTCCTGCGGGGGCAGGGCGGAAGCGATGACTGGGTCCAGGAACTGGCGGGAATTTTCGCGCCACGTTCCGGCGGCAAGATCGAAGCCGTGCGTCTCGCGGGAAGCTTCAACCCGTTGATCGCGAGCCGTTTAGCCAGGGGGCATGAAAGATGAAGGCTGTGTTTACCGTGGCGCTTTAGCCGTTCTTCAGGGCTGACGCACATAATCGGAAAACAACGCCGAAATCGGTAACGCCAGTGCCGCACTTTGAGGGTAAGAATGATCGAGAACCAGAAAATCAAGCCCGCCCAGGTCGTCGGGCCGCTTGGAGAGCCTCTGACGCTGGACAGCCTGCCGCCTGCGGATACGACCCGCTGGGTGGTGCGGCGCAAGGCGGAAGTGGTCGCAGCGGTCAATGGCGGTCTGCTGACCGTGGACGAAGCCTGTGCGCGCTATAATCTGACGCTGGAAGAATTTGCCGGCTGGCAGCGCGCGGTCGACCGTTCGGGCATGCATGGCCTGCGCGTCACCCGCATCCAATATTATAAGTCGCTCTATGAGCGGCAGCAGAAATATTGATCGCCGCTCAAGCGATCTGACCGCGGACATGAAGGGGCCGCCGGACAATGATCCGGCGGCCCTTTTTCATTCGCGGGGGGCACAAACGACGCAAAGCCAAGATGGTTTCCGTCCCGGAATCATTTTCGGAGCATGGAACGGGACGCCTTCTGCTCCGTTGAATGCAGCACCCAACCCGCTGGGGGCGTGGTCAAGGAGAGTATCATGGGCATCATCTTGTGGCTTATCGTCGGCGGCATCATCGGCTGGCTCGCCAGCATGGTCATGCGCACGGACGCACAGCAGGGCATCCTGCTCAATATCGTCGTCGGCATCGTGGGCGCCTTCATCGGCGGCCTGATTTTCAGCGGCGGTTCGATCAACGAAGGTCTGACGCTGTACAGCTTCCTCGTGTCGCTGGTCGGTGCGATCATCCTGCTGGCGATCGTCAATCTGGTCCGTCGCGGATCGGTGCGCTGAACCCGCACGACATCCTGTAAAAGCAAAAGAGGCTGCGCCACCGCGCAGCCTCTTTTTTTCATTTCAGCGTCGCGCCGCGAACCAGCGATACAAGGCCAGTACGGCCACAGATCCCAGTATCGCGGCGACGAACCCGGCGCTCTGCCCCGGTGCGTAGAAGCCCGCGAGTCGCCCGACAAAGCCGGCGAACAAAGCCCCGGCTATCCCCAGCAATATCGTGACCACGCATCCGCCCGGATCGCGGCCGGGCATGATCAGTCGCGCGATCGCGCCTGCAAGCAGGCCGACCACGATCCATCCCAGCAAGTCCATGCTGCGTTCCCTTTTTATATATAAGCATCGACCCGTTCCCCATAGCGCCACAGTCCGGCAATTTTGGCAAGTCAATGTGATCGCAGGGGAAGGAATGGCACGATATGCCGCCCTTCCCGCGCCATCCATCGCGCATAATCGCTTTGCCGACCCGCTTCGAACCATGATATTGGGGCTTGAGGGTGGTGCTATATTCATATAACACAGCTGCCAACAGGGCGGATGCGCCGGAGAGACGAGAAGCGGGATGAATTACGAAACCCAGTTGGTGGGCGATTCCATGACGGTCATCGACGATGACGATGCGCGCCGGCGACGCAAGCGCCTGCTGCTGATCGGCGGCGGCGTGGTGGTGGTGCTGGTGGCCGCAGCCGCCTTCATATCCATGCGCGGGGATAAGGCGGGCGATACCGCCGCGCCCACCGCGCAGGTGCCCGTCGTCACCGTCGTCAGCCCCGGCCAGTCCACCGTCGCCCGCACCGTCAGCGCGACCGGATCGCTCGCCGCACGGATCGACATGCCGGTTGGCGTGGTCGGCGAAGGCGGCATGGTGACGCGCGTGCTGGTGCAGCCGGGCGACTGGGTGCGCGCGGGCCAGGTACTGGCCACCGTCGAACGCTCCGTTCAGGCCGAACAGGTCCGATCGCTCGCCGCGCAGGTGGAGGTGCAGCGCGCCAATGCGAAGCTCGCACAGGCCCAGCTCGATCGCGCCAAGGCGCTGGTCGGGCGCGGCTTCATCAGCGCGGCCGACATCGATCAGCGCACCGCGACCCGCGATCAGGCCGAAGCGCAGGTGCGCGTGGCGGCGGCGCAGCTGGCCGAACAGCAGGCCCGCACCGGTCGACTGGACATTCGCGCGCCGGCATCCGGTCTGGTGCTGACCCGCACGGTCGAACCCGGCCAGATCGTCCAGGCCGGCGGCGGCACGCTGTTCCGCATGGCCAAGGATGGCGAGATGGAAATGCAGGCGCAGGTGGCCGAAGGCGATCTGGCGACGCTGCGCGCGGGCAACAGCGCCACGGTCACGCCGATCGGCAGCACGCAAAAATTCGCCGGCCGCGTATGGCAGGTATCGCCCGTGGTCGATCCGCAGACGCGGCAGGGCATCGCCCGTATCGCCATCCCCTATAATGCGGCGATCCGCCCCGGTGGCTTTGCTTCGGCGATGTTGACCAGCGGTTCGGGTACCGCGCCGCTGCTGCCGGAATCGGCGGTGCAGAGCGACCCCAAGGGCAGCTATGTCTATGTCGTCAATGCCAAGGGCCAGGTGGAACGGCGCGACGTGACCGTCGGCCAGGTGTCCGACAATGGCGTCGCGGTGACCAGCGGCATTACCGGCACCGAACAGATCGTCACCTCCGCCGGCGCCTTCCTGACGCCGGGGCAGAAGGTGAAGCCGGAACTGGCCAAGGGCCGCTGAAAGACCGTTGCGGGCGGATCGTCCGCATCGGGGGCATCGGGAGGAAACGGGCGCCTGACCGCGCCCGGTGAAGGAAGCGCGTCATGAATTTTCGCAATATGTCCGCATGGGCGATCCGCAATCCGGTGACGCCGCTGGTGCTGTTCATCGCCCTGGTGCTGGCCGGTGTCGTCAGCTTCATGCGGATGGACGTCAACAATAATCCCGACGTCAGCTTCCCGATGGTCAGCGTGATCGTGTCGCAACCGGGCGCGGCCCCGACCGAACTGGAAACCCAGGTTACCCAGCGAGTCGAAGCGGCCGTGCGCGGCATCAGCGGCGTGGACGAAATCACATCCTTCGCGTCCGAAGGCCAGTCGCTATCCAACGTCCAGTTCCAGATCGGCACGCCGGTCGATCGCGCGGTGGCGGACGTGAAGAACGCCGTGGACCAGATCCGCAGCGACCTGCCCGACGGCATTTTGGAACCGCAGGTCCAGCGCATCGACGTGGACGGCGGCCCGATCGCCTATTTCAGCGCCGAAGCGACCGACATGACGCTGGAGGAATTGTCCTGGTATGTGGACAACACCATCGCCAAGCGGCTGCTGTCGATCAGCGGCATGGCCGCGGTCAAGCGCGGCGGCGGTGTCAGCCGCGAGATTCGCGTCATCCTCGATCCCGCCAAGTTGCAGGCCTATGGCGTCACCGCCGCGCAGGTGAATGCGCAATTGCAGCAGGTCAATCTGAACGCGGCGGGCGGCCGTACCGAAATCGCCGGCGCGGAACAATCGATCCGCGTGCTGGGCAACGCCGCCAATGCGCGCTCGCTGGGCGATACCCAGATCGCCATTTCCGGCGCCCGCACCGTCAAACTGGCCGATCTGGCCACCGTGCGCGACATGTATGCCGAACAGCGCAGCCTGTCGCTGATGAACGGCCGTCAGGTCACCAGCTTCAGCCTGGAAAAGGCCAAGGGGTCGTCCGACGTCACCGTCTATGACGAGGCGATGAAGGTTCTGGACCAGCTGAAAAAGGAAAATCCCAAGGTTCAGTACAAGCAGCTCTACACCAGCGTCGAATATACCAAGGGCCAGTATCACAGCGCCATGTCGGCGATGATCGAGGGCGCCGTGCTGGCGGTCGTCATCGTCTTCCTGTTCCTGCGCGACTGGCGCGCGACCATGATTTCCGCGCTGGCCATCCCGCTGTCGGCGATTCCCGCCTTCTGGTTCATGGACATGATGGGCTTCACGCTGAACGGCATTTCGCTGCTGGCGCTCAGTCTGGTGGCAGGCGTGCTGGTCGATGACGCGATCGTGGAGATCGAGAATATCGTGCGCCACATGCGCATGGGCAAAAGCGCCTATCAGGCGTCGATCGACGCGGCGGACGAAATCGGTCTGGCGGTGCTGGCGACCACCATGGCGATCGTTGCGGTGTTCCTGCCGGTCGCGATGATGCCGGGGCTGGCCGGACAATTCTTCATCCAGTTCGGCATGACGGTCGTAGTGTCGGTGCTGATGAGCCTGGCCGTCGCGCGCCTGATCACGCCGATGATCGCCGCCTATTTCCTGAAGGCCCACGGTGAGGAAAGTCATGGTGAAGGCTGGCTGATGGACCGCTATATGGGCGTGCTGCGCTGGTCGTTGAATGACGAGAAGGCGAAGGAACGGCGCGCGCGCGGCGGATTCCGCAACAAGGCAGCCGGCTTCTTCACCGACCATCGCGTCTGGACGCTGGGCTTCGGCTTCCTGGCCTTTGCCGCCACCATCGTCGCCTTCGCGACGCTGCCCATGACCTTCCAGCCGACGACCAACACCGATTTCAGTCAGGTGAAGATCGAAACCGTGCCGGGCAGCACGCTGGAGCAGACCACAGCCATCACCCGCAAGGTCGCCGACATGCTGAGCGCCGACAAGGATATGGTGGAGGCCGCCTTCGCCGATATCGAGCCGACCAGCGCCGACATCTTCCTGACGCTGAAGAAGGATCGGCCGATCAGCTCGGTCGATTGGGAACGCAAGGTTGCGCCCAAATTCCAGACCGTCGCCGATGCCCGCGTCAATTTCCAGTCGCAGTCGGGCGGCGGTTTCGGCCGCGACATCATCATGATGTTCGGGTCGGACGATCCGGCGCTGCTGGAAAAGACCGCCAACCAACTGGTTCATGAAATGGCCGGCATCCATGAACTGCGCGCGCCGCGTGTGCAGGGCGATTTGCAGCGCCCCGAAATCATCATCAAGCCGCGCCTGGACCTGGCCGCCAGCATGGGCGTGACGACGATGGCATTGAGCCAGTCGATCCGCATCGCGACGATCGGCGACATCGATCAGAACAGCGCCAAATTCTCCCTGTCCGACCGCCAGATCCCGATCCGCGTCGCCCTGGCGGAGGACAGCCGCAAGGATATCGGCACGATCCAGAATTTGCCGGTGCCGACCGTGTCGGGCGGATCGGTGCCGTTGCGGGTCGTTGCCGACATCAGCTTTGGCGCCGGGCCGACGCAGATCCGCCGCTACAACCAGATTCGCCGCGTCGTGGTGGGCGCGGATCTGGCGCCGGGCATCGTCACCAGCCAGGCGATGGCCAAGATCAACGCCCTGCCGCTGATGAAGGACATCGTCGCCGGCAAGATCCAGGGCGTGCAAAAGCTGAACGCGGGCGACGCCAAGTGGCAGGCGGAGATGATCCAGAATTTCATCATCGCCGTCTTCTCCGGCATCCTGCTGGTGCTGGCGGTGCTCACCCTGCTCTACAAGCGTCTGATGCCGCCCTTCGTCAATCTGGGGTCGCTGCTGCTGGCCCCGCTGGGCGGCGCGCTGGCGCTGCATATCGCGGGACAGCCGGTGTCGATGCCCGTGTTCATCGGCCTGCTGATGCTGCTGGGCATCGTGGCGAAAAACTCCATCCTCGTCATCGACTTCGCGCTGGAGGAAATGGAGAAGGGCGTGCCCAAGAAGGTCGCGATCATCGATGCCGGGCACAAGCGTGCCCAGCCGATCGTCATGACCACCGTGGCGATGGTCGCGGGCATGGTGCCGACCGCCCTGTCGCTGTCGGGCGACGCCGCCTGGCGCGCGCCGATGGGCATCACCGTGATCGGCGGCCTGTTGCTGTCGACGGTGCTGACGCTGGTGATCGTGCCGGCCATTTTCAGCCTGGCGATCGGCCTGGAAAGCTGGATCGGCCCGCGGCTGGGCCGGGGCCTGCTGACCTACAAGCCGGGCGACGATGGGCAACCGGTGCGGAGCGCCGTGCACCCCGCCGAATGACAGCGATCGTTCAGGCGAAGTCGGGCCACCCGCCCAAAAGAATGCCTTGCCTGAACGAAACGGCAGCGTAACCGTTAAGGGGTCATGACGCTGCTTCGCCTGCCCCGGCCCAAAGACCTGTTGACGCCCCACCCCGCCCAGCGGATGCGGCTGGTGGCGACGGGCATGCTGGTGGCGATGGCCGCGCTGTTCATCGCCGCGCGCGCCACCGTCCATCTCCATCCCGCCATCGCTTTCGTCCAGGCCTTTGCCGAGGCGGCGATGGTCGGTGGGCTGGCCGACTGGTTCGCGGTCACGGCTTTGTTCCGCCATCCACTGGGCCTGCCCATCCCCCACACCGCCATCATCCCGCGCAACAAGGATCGGATCGGCGACACGCTGGCGCTGTTCCTGCGCGACAATTTCCTGATTCCCGCCGTGGTCGCGCGGCGGATGCGCCATATTGACGTCGCGGCGGCGGCCGGGCGCTTCCTGGCCAGTCCTTCCGAAAGCGACGGACGGCTGCGCGAGGGCGCGTCGCGCCTGATCGCCGACGTGCTGGAGGCGCTGGACCAGGAGCGGCTGGGCGGCATGGTGAAGGGCGCGATCGGCCAGCGTCTGCGCGCCATCAATATCGGCCCGCTGGTGGGTCAGGCGATCGAGGCGGCGATGCGCGACGGCCGCCATGCGCCGGTGATGGACGGCATCATCACATGGGCCGACCGCACGCTGGAGGCGAACGACCATCTGATCCGGCAGATGGTGCAGGAACGTGCGGGCAAGGTGCTGCGCTGGACCGGTCTGGACGAAAATCTGGCCAATGCGATCCTTTCCGGCCTGCGCAAGATGCTGGCGGACATGGCCGCCGATCCGGGCCACAGCCTGCGCCTGAAGGCCGAGGAAGGCATGGCCAAGCTGGCCTTCGACCTTCAATTCGATCTGGAGATGCAGGCGAAGGTCGCCAAGATCCGCGACGAGATCGTCGACAATCCGGCGATGCAGCGCTGGATCGAGGGGATGTGGGAACAGGCGCGCGGCGGGCTGCTGCGCGCGGTGCGCGATCCGGGCAAGGCGATGGCCGGGCGACTGGGCGAGGCGCTGCGCGCGCTGGGCGGAACGTTGCAGGAGGAGGCACGGCTGCGGCTGGTCATCAACCGTTTCGTCCGGCGCGCGGCGGTGGGGGCGACGGCCAGCTATGGCGATGCGATCGTCCGCCTTGTCAGCGACACGGTGCGTGGATGGGATGCGGGCACGGTCACGTCACGGCTGGAAAATGCGGTCGGCCGCGACCTGCAATATATCCGCATCAACGGCACGTTGGTCGGCGGGCTGGTCGGCCTGGCGATCCATGCCATCGATAGGATCTTCTGAAACGACCCGCACCGGCCCGCTCCTCCATTCGGCCACCCAACGCTAGTATTCTATGGGTGGCCGGGTGGGGGAGCGGGCTGGTGCGGTAATGAAAATGCGCACCAGCACGTTTCCCAAAAAATGCCGGGGCGTATCGGGCCAAACGACACGCCCCGGCGGAACCGGCCGCGCAGAGGAGAGAAGGCAGCCGGTTCCTGACCATATGGCTTAATCTTCCGGTTCTTCCGGAGGTCCGTGTGGCGGTGGAGGCGGCAGTTCGTCCGCGGTCAGTACGCCGTCGCCATTGCGATCCCGATCGGCAAACAGAGCGAGTGCGGGCGCGAGAAATTCGGCGCGGTCGATCTGGCCATCATCATTACTATCCTCGGGATAAGGCATCGCACGACCCGGTGGCGGAGGCGGCGGCGACCCGGCATCGGCGCGCTTTCCTTCGGGCGGACGACCGCCCGGCGGCGGACCACCAGCGCCTCGGCTAGCACCCCCACCGGGTCCACCGCGCCCCTTGCCGGGGCCGCGTTGCGCCGATTCCGTCTGCCCTCGCACCTGCGGTTCGTGGCCCAGCATGCGCTGCATCGCCCGTACCGGCACCAGCCCATCGCTATCCTGATCCATCAGGCCGAAGCGGCGCTCCATATAGGTGGCCATCTCGTCACGGGTGATGCGCCCGTCCCCATCGGCATCGGCAGCCCAAGGGCCACCTTCGGGCGCAGCCGGCGGCTGGGCCAGCAAAGGTGTCGACGCCAGAAGTGCGACAGCGAGTTGGACAGCAGAAAGACATGGGCGAAAATGCATGAAGGCTCCTGAAAGCGGGATCGCCCTTCCCCTCGCAGCTGCGCTTTGCCGCCATATGTCCCGATGCGGCGCCTATATTGCAGACCCTAAAAATGATGTTGCAACATATCATATAATGATGTTGTATCATTTCATCGGCGGACGAGTTTCCATCGTGAGAATCGGGCACCGGCGAGAGGATGCGACACATGGAGCATCGTGCGGAAAAGTGGGAACCGGTTTTCCGCTTAAAACGATGCGAAAACGAAAAGTTAGAGCAGGCGATCCGCGTCGGATTTAACGCAGCCTGCCCAAGAGGAGCCAGACGATGCGACTCATGACCATGGGAATGACGGGGCAGGCAAGCGGACAATCGCGTTATGGCGCGGGGCGCAAGTCCCCGCTGGGGCTGGGCGGCACCGTGGCGGTGCATGCGCTGGTGATCGGCGCCTTTCTGCTGCTCCCCAAGGAAGTCATCGACACATTCAGCCCTTCGCCGCCCATTACCGGCGTCAATATTCCGATCGAGCCGCCACCGCCGCTCGACCCGGTGGACGATGTGAAGCCCGATCCCAAGCTGCCGACCCAGCCGCAACCGCAACCCGAACGGCCGACCGCGCTCGATCCGCTGGTGAACATGCCCACCGGCGATACGAGCCTGATCGGCAGCAACGGGCATGGCGACATCGGGCCAACCACGCCGCCCTATATTCCGCCACCCCCGCCCCTGAGCGAGCCGGTGCTGACCGAGGCATCGATCGATCCCCGCGCGAAGGCCGCGTTCCAGCCCGACTATCCCGGCACGATGATTCGCCAGGGCGTAGAGGGCGCAGTGACCGTGCGCGTCACCATCAGCCCGGAAGGGCGCGTCACCGCCATCGAAAAGGTGAGCGCCACCGACGAAAGCTTCTGGCTGGCGACCCAGCGCCATGCCCTGCGCACATGGCGTTTCCGTCCCGCCACCCGCGACGGCGTGGCGATCATATCGACCAAGACCCTGACGGTGCGGTTCACCCTAACGGATCGATAAGAATCGGCCCCTCCTTCGCCTTCGGTGTCGCCCCCTGCCCCCTCCGGACGATCGGGAGGGGGCAGGAAAATGGAGGTAAGCATGGACCATTTTGCATTGGCGCCCGCCCTGTCCTATAAGGGCGGCATGGCGATCTTTCCCCGTCCCGTTTCCCCCAAAAGTGCGCTTGGCGACTTCTGGGGCTATTTCAAGCAGCAGCGGCAGCATAAATGGCCGCTGCTGGGCGTTTCCATTGCGCTGACCTATGTCATCGTGTGGACGTTCGTGATCGACGCGAACACCAACACGATGCCCACGCGCAACAAGATCATCTACGTCCAGAGCTGGGACGCGAACCGGTCCGACGCAGCGATCATCCTGCAGCAGAAGATCGATTTTGCGAAGCGCGAGGCCGCGCTGGTCAAGCAGCAGACCAAGATGCAGGGTTATGCGGACGCGTTCGGCATCGAATGGCGCGAGGAAGAAGCCCGCAACACCGCCAAGCGCAAGGAAGCGGTGAAGGCGATCGACGCGATGCTGGATGACCGGCTGGCCAAGGCGGAAGCCACGGGCAAGGCCGGACCGCAGGCCAGCGCAAAGCCGGCGCCTGCCGCCCAACCCTGAGCGTCCAACCCTAAGCTCCGGGCCCTGATCATGTCGCCTTCGCCTGCTGACGACCGACGCTATATGGCCGCCGCCATCGCCCTGTCCGGGCGCGGGCGGGGCCTTTCCACCCCCAATCCCAATGTCGGCTGCCTGATCATTCGGGACGGCCATGTCGTAGGGCGCGGCTGGACCCAGAAGGGCGGCCGCCCCCATGCCGAGGCGCAGGCGCTGGATCAGGCGATGGACCGGGCGGCGGGGGCCACCGCCTATGTCACGCTGGAACCCTGTTTCCATCTGTCCCCGCGCGGGCCGCGCTGCGCCGACCTGATGGCGCGGGCCGGGGTTGCGCGCGTGGTGATCGCGCTGCGCGATCCCGATCCGCGCACCGACGGACAAGGCGCAAGCTGGCTGCGCGAGCGCGGCGTCACCGTCGAGATGGGCCTGATGGCGGATGAAGCCGCGCGCGCCATGGGCGGCTTCGTGCTGCGCCAGACGCTGGGCCGGCCGCATGTGACGCTGAAGCTTGGCCTGTCGCTCGATGGCCGCATTGCGCTGCCCGACGGATCGAGCCGCTGGATCACCGGGCCGGATGCGCGCGCCCATGCCCATATGGAGCGGGCGCGGCATGATGCGATTTTGGTGGGCGGCGGCACGCTGCGCGCCGATGCGCCCAGCCTGGACGTGCGGCTGGCCGGGCTGGAGGCGCGGTCGCCGCGCCGCATAGTGCTGACTCGGGGAGACGCGCCCGCCGGCTGGGAACGGATTGGCGCGCCGCAGGATATCGCCACGCTCGACCGGGTAGACCATCTGCTGGTGGAGGGCGGCGCAGCAGCGGCAGCGGCCTTCCTGCGCGCCGATCTGGTCGATCGGCTGCTGCTCTATCGCGCGCCGATCGTCATCGGCGACGGACTGGCCGGGATCGGTGATATCGGCCTGACCGACCTTGCCCACGCGCATGGCCGCTGGCGGATGACCGACACGCGCGCGTTGGGCGCCGATCGGCTGGAGGTTTACGAAGCGGTGCGCAGCGCCTAGGGATTTATCATGTTCCCCGGCGAAGGCTGGGGTCCAGTTCCACGATCGGGGCTGGACCCCAGCCTTCGCCGGGGAACATTCTATATAGTGAATGGATCGAAGCGCATGTTCACCGGCATCATCACCGACATCGGCACCATCCGCAGCCATGAGCAGCGCGGCGACCTGCGCCTCGTCATCGGCTGTGCCTATGCGATGGACGGCGTGGCCATCGGCGCGTCGATCGCCTGTTCGGGCGCCTGCCTGACGGTGGTGGAAAAGGGCCCGGACTGGTTTGCGGTCGATCTGTCGGCCGAAACCGTGACGCGCACCGCGCCGGGCCTGTGGGCGGAAGGCGGCCGGCTCAATCTGGAACGGGCGCTGAAAGTCGGCGACGAACTGGGCGGCCATATCGTCACCGGCCATGTCGACGGCATCGGTCATCTGGTGTCGGCCACGACCGAGGGCGATTCGACCCGGCTGACCATCAGCGCGCCTGCCGAACTGGCCGCCGCGCTTGCGGCCAAGGGGTCGATCACGGTCGACGGCATTTCGCTGACGGTGAACAGCGTGGAGGATCAGGCCGACGGCAGCGTGCATTTCGGCCTGAACATCATCCCCCACACCGCCGCCGCGACCACGCTGGACCGGCTGGTCGACGGCCGCACCTTCAACCTGGAAATCGATGTACTGGCCCGCTATCTGGACCGGATGCAAAGCCTGCGCGCCCGATAATCGCGCCAGGCTGAACAGCTTATTGTGATTCCTCACTTGAAATAATCACATTGCAATGTGATATGAACGCCATCCCATAGGGGAAGGAGTTTCTGTCATGTCGTCCGCGCTTCTCGATTCCGTCCGCAGCCTCGTTACCGATGGCGGCATGTCCCGGTCCGGCCTGGCGCGCGCCGCCGGCCTGCACGCCAACAGCCTTCGCAAGCTGGGCGAGAGCGACTGGAATCCGACCGCCGATACGCTCGGCAAGCTGGAAGCCTATCTGCTCAAGCGCGAAGGTGGCACCGCGCTCGCCAGCCCCGAGGAAATCATCAACGAGGCCCGCAACGGCCGCATGTTCATCCTGGTCGATGATGAGGATCGCGAAAATGAAGGCGATCTGGTCATCCCCGCGCAGATGGCGACCCCCGATGCGATCAACTTCATGGCCACCCATGGCCGCGGCCTGATCTGCCTGGCGCTGACCAAGGATCGCGTCGATCAGCTGGGCCTGGACCTGATGAGCCGCAACAACGGCACCCGCCACGAAACCGCCTTCACCGTGTCGATCGAAGCGCGCGAAGGCGTGACCACCGGCATCAGCGCCGCCGATCGCGCCCGTACCGTATCGGTCGCCATCGACGGGGCGAAGGGCAAGGCGGACATCGTGACGCCGGGCCATGTCTTCCCCCTGATCGCCCGCGACGGCGGCGTGCTGGTGCGCACGGGCCATACCGAAGCGGCGGTCGACGTCGCGCGCCTCGCCGGCCTCAACCCGTCCGGCGTCATCTGCGAAGTGATGAAGGACGATGGCACCATGGCGCGCCTCGACGACCTCATCATCTTCGCGCAGAAGCACAAGCTGAAGATCGGCACGATCCGCGACCTGATCGCCTATCGCCGCCGCCACGACCATATGGTCGAGCGCCGCTCGGAAACCACGTTCCAGAGCAAGTGGGGCGGCGACTGGAAAGCGATCAGCTTCTACAACAAGGCGACGCAGAGCGAGCAGCTGGTCCTGCAAAAGGGCCATGTCGCATCGGACCAGCCGACGTTGGTGCGCATGCATCAATTGTCGCTGCTGGACGATGTCTATGGTGCGGAGGGCGGTCGTGCCGGGCTGCTGGCCAAGTCGATGGAGATTATCGGCCAGGAAGGATCGGGCATCATCGTGATCCTGACCGGCAATGAGGAGGGCGATTTCGTCACCCGTTGCGTGCAGGCACATGCCGGCACCGCCCCGGCCGGCATGGACGAACTGCGCAACTATGGCGTGGGCGCGCAGCTGCTCGCCGAACTGGGCGTGCATGACATGGTCCTGCTCAGCAACAGCCAGCACAGCCTGATCGCGCTTGACGGCTATGACCTGTCCGTGGTTGGGCAGCGTCCGATCGAGCTGTAAGGAACCAACATCATGGCGAAATTCCTGATCGTCGAAGCGCGCTTCTACGACCATCTCAACGACCTGCTGATCGAAGGCGCCAAGGCGGCGCTGGACGAAGCCGGCCATAAATATGAGGTCGTGACGGTGCCGGGCGCGCTGGAAATCCCCGGCGCGATCGCGCTGGCGGCGGAAAGTGGCCGTTTCGACGGCTTCGTCGCGATCGGCGTGGTGATCCGTGGCGAAACCTATCATTTCGAAGTCGTGTCGAACGAAAGCGCGCGCGGCCTGATGGCGCTCAGCATGGACGCCATCGCCATCGGCAACGGCATCCTGACCGTCGAAAATGAAGAGCAGGCGCTAGTCCGCGCCCGCCCCGATCAGAAGGACAAGGGCGGCGAAGCGGCCAAGGCGGCGATCGCCATGCTGGCCCTGCGGGACCGTTTCGGCGCCTGATCGACGTGACTTGTGGATAAAAAAGGGGCGGTTCCGGATGGAGCCGCCCCTTTTTTGTCGGGCATGGGGAGCGGACATTCACAAATCTCGTCACCCCGGGTCAAGCCCGGGGCGACGTCAAAATTACGCCCGTTCCGGACAGCTTTACGCCGCCGCCTTTTCCTGTTCCAGCGTCGGATAGTCGGTATAGCCCTCGACGCCCGGCCCGTACCAGGTCGTCATCACCTGCGGCGGGTTGAGCGGCGCGCCGTCCTGTAAACGCTCCACCAGGTCGGGATTGGCCATCAACGGGCGGCCGAAGCTGATCGCATCGGCCAGGCCGCTGGCCAGATCCGCCTGCGCCCGCTCCGCGTCATAATCGCTGTTGAGCACCAGCGGCCCCTTGAAATGCTGGCGGATGAGCGGCGACTGGCGCGGCACGTCCGTCGCGCCGAAGCTGCCGTCCGGACCGGGCTCGCGCAGTTCGAGGAAGGCGATGCCGATCGCGTCCAGCACGTCGGCGGCCGCCGCGAACAGGGTCGCGGGATCGCTGTCGTCCACACCCTGCGTCTCGCCATTGGGCGACAGGCGCACCGACACGCGATCGGCGCCGATCGCATCGGCCACCGCCTGCGTCACTTCGCGCAGCAGGCGGACGCGATTTTCGATGCTGCCGCCATAGATGTCATCGCGGAAATTGCTGTTGTCGCGCAGAAATTCGTCGATCAGATAGCCGTTGGCGGCATGGAGCTGCACCCCGTCGAAGCCGGCGGCGATCGCATTATGCGCGGCGCGGACATAGGTTTCGATGATGCCGGGAATTTCCTCCAGCGCCAGCGGGCGGGCGGTTTCATAGGGTTGTTTGCCCTCATAGGTATGCGCGTCGCCCGGCGCGGCGGTGGCGCTGGCCGATACCGGCTGCTCGCCCGTCACGGCGCTGTGGACGGCGCGGCCCATGTGCCAGAGCTGGACGACGATCTTGCCGCCCTTGTCATGCACGGCCTGCGTCACCGGTCGCCATGCGGCCACCTGCTCGTCGGACCAGATGCCCGGTGCATAGGGCCAGCCAAGCCCCTGTTGCGAGATGCCCGTCGCCTCGCTTATGATGAGGCCGGCCGACGCGCGCTGCGCATAATAATCCGCCATGATGGGCGTGGGCACATGGGCGCGGGTCGCCCGGCCACGGGTGAGCGGGGCCATCAATATGCGGTTGGCGGCGCCGACGGCGCCCAGCTGGATCGGATCGAACAGGGTCGTCATCAATAAGGCTCCCTTATAACAAAGTTGCAATTTGCAACGGGACTTGGTGCACAAAGCCAGCTAGGGAGCGGCCATGGCCAGTTCAACCCCCGCCGCGCACATAAACATGCCGCGCCTTGCCTTTCCGGCGCTGCTGCTGGCGAATTTGATTCTGCCGCTGGGGCCGGTGCTGGTGCGCCTGTCGGATGTGGGGCCGGTGGCGGCGGCCTTCTGGCGGCTGGCGATCGCCCTGCCCTTTTTGCTGCTGCTGGCGCGGCCGGGCCTGACCCGCATGCCGCCGACACGCGGCGAATGGGGCGCACTGGCGCTGGCAGGCGCGCTCTTCGCGGCGGATCTGGCCGCCTGGCATCTTGGCATCGTCTATACAAAGGTCGCCAATGCCACCGTCTTCGGCAATCTGAGCGGGCTGTTCCTGCCGGCCTGGGCGCTGCTGGTGCTGCGCCAAAAGCCAAAGCGGATGCAGGCGGCGGCGCTCAGCCTGGCGGCGATCGGCGCGCTCATCATGATGGGTGGCAGTTACGACCTGTCGATCGGCAATCTGAAGGGCGATCTGCTCTGCCTGCTCGCCGGCATCCTCTATACCGCCTATCTGCTGGTGGTGCAGCGGGCGCGCGGCCGGCTGGAAAGCTGGTCGATCCTCGCCGTGTCCAGCGCGGTCAGCGCGCCCTTGCTGCTGGCCTTCGCGCTGATGCTGGGGGAACGGGTGATGCCCGGCCACTGGACGCCGCTCGTCATCCTGGCCTTGTCGAGCCAGATCATTGGCCAGGGGTTGCTCACCTATGCGATCGGCTGGTTTTCGCCGTTGATCGTGGGCGTCAGCCTGTTGCTGCAACCGGCGGTGGCTGCATTGCTGGGCTGGCTGCTGTTCGACGAATGGCTCAGTCCCGTCGATCTCATCGGCATGGGCGCCGTCGCGGCCGCGCTGGTGCTTGTGCGCCTGCCGTCACGGGCCTAGATAAGGGTATATGAGCGAAGCACAGGACGATCTCACTCTCGACGAAATCCGCGTCTTGCTGGCACCGGCACTGGCGCGCCATGCCGCCTTCGACGGCTGGCGCCGTCAAGCAGTGACGATGGCGGCGCAGGAAAAGGGGATCGACCCGGATATCGCCGCGCTCGCCTTTGCCGATGGTCCCGTCGACATGATCGACGCCTGGTTCGCCAGCATCGACGCCGGCATGATCGCGGCCGTGCCGACGGACGAGTTGGCGGCGTTGTCGATCCGCAAGAAGATCATCGCGCTGATCGAGGCGCGGCTGACGCTGCTGGCGCCCGACAGGGAAGCGCTGCGCCGCGCGATCGCGATTCTGGCGCTGCCGACCAATGCGGTGCGCGCGGGGAAGCTGGGCTGGCGCGCGGCCGACGTCATGTGGCGCGCGGCGGGCGACACGGCCGTCGATTTCAACCATTATAGCAAGCGCACGACGCTGACCGCCGTCTATGCCGCGACCCTGCTGGTGTTCGTGGACGATGAAAGCGAAGGCCATGCCGACAGCCGTGCCTTCCTGAGCCGGCGCATCGAGAATGTGATGCAGTTCGAAAAGGCCAAGGCCAAGCTGAAGGGCGTGGGCGGCGGCGAGCACCTCAGCCTCTCCCGCTTCATCGGGCGGCTGCGCTATCCCGCAATCTGAGCGGCACAATTCGATCGGGCAATTGGCTGGAAACGCGTTTTTTCTGGCGTTAACCAATCGGTATTGATAGTCACTCGCAAAAATAGACTGTGAGTCCATAGCTTTGCGCCTGACCGAACTGCCGTTGCGGCAACCCGCTTATGTCGATCTGATCGACTGGTCCGCCCTTACCCCGTCCGAAGGCCAGCGCTTGCGTGAATATGGCTTGTGCGAGGGGGCGAGCGTGGAGGCGCTGCACCATGGCGGTTTCCTGGGCAAGGGACCGATCGCGTGCAAGGTCGGCCGCATGACCATCGCCATGCGCCGCACCCACGCCGCCGCCGTTACGGTGCGCACCGGCCCCGACGGCGTCGGGTCGCAGGACAAACCGGCATGAGCGCGCTGCCGCTGGTCGCGCTGGTCGGCAATCCCAATGCCGGCAAGAGCGCGCTGTTCAACGCGCTGACAGGCGCCCGTCAGAAGCTGGGCAATTATCCGGGCGTCACGGTGGAGCGCAAGGCGGGCCGGCTGGCCCTGACCGACGGTCGCCCGGTCGAACTGGTCGATTTGCCCGGCACCTACAGCCTGGATCCCACCAGCCCGGACGAACAGGTGACGCGCGACGTCATCCTGGGCAAGCAGGATGGCGAGAAGCGGCCCGACGCGCTGGTCATCGTGGTCGATGCGTCGAACCTGGACAATCATCTGCGCTTTGCGCTGGAACTGATCGCGCTGGGCCTGCCCACCGTGGTGGCGCTCAACATGGTCGACCTGGCCACCCGCGACGGGCTGGAACTGGACGCCCATATCCTGTCGCGCGAATTGGGCGTGCCGGTGGTGTCGACCGTCGCCGTGCGCAAGCGGGGCCTCGATCATCTGCGCCAGGAACTGGACGGCCTGATGAACGGCGCGCCCCGGCCCTATGCTGGCCACGGCGCCCGCGATTTCGACACGGTGCGCGCCGAAGCGCGACGGATCGCCCGCGCGGCGATCGTGCGGGAAACGCCCTCGCGGCGGCTGACGGCGGCGGTGGATCGGGTGCTGCTGCACCCCGTCGCCGGCTTCGTATTGCTGCTCGCCTTGCTGTTCGTGATGTTCCAGGCGGTGTTCAGCTGGGCCAGCGCGCCCGCCGACATGCTGGAAGGATGGGTGACGGCGCTGGGCGAAGCGGTGACGAACACGCTGCCGCCGGGCATCGTCCACGATTTCCTGTTGCAGGGCGTGGTCGGCGGCGTGGGCGCGGTGATCGTCTTCCTGCCGCAGATCCTGATCCTCTTTTTCTTCATCCTGATTCTGGAAGCGACCGGCTATATGGCCCGCGCCGCCTTCATCATGGATGCGCTGATGGCGCGGGTCGGCCTGTCGGGCCGGGCCTTCATCCCGCTCCTCTCCTCCTTCGCCTGCGCCGTGCCGGGCATCATGGCGACGCGCACCATTTCCGATCCCAAGGACCGGCTGACCACGATCCTGATCGCGCCGTTGATGACCTGCTCGGCGCGGCTGCCGGTCTATGGCCTGATCATCAGCGCCTTCATCCCGGCCCGCACGGTTGGTTGGGGCATCGGCCTGCAAGGGCTGGTGATGTTCCTGCTCTATGTCTTCGGCATCGTCGGCGCGCTGGTCGCGGCCTGGGCGCTGCGCCTGACCGTGACGAAGGGGCAGAGCAGCGGATTCCTGATGGAGATGCCCAAATATCAGTGGCCTCGACTACAGGATCTGCTGATCGGCCTGTGGCAGCGCGCGGTGATCTTCCTGAAGCGCGCGGGCACCATCATCCTGTTCACCAACATCGTGCTATGGGTGTTGATGAGCTTTCCCAAGGCGCCCGACGGCGTGCGCCAGAGCGAATATTCGATCGCCGGCCGGATCGCCGGCGGCATCCATCTGCTGGTCGAACCGATCGGCTTCAACCGCGACATTTCGCTGGCCCTGCTGCCATCCATGGCCGCGCGCGAAGTCGCCGTGTCCGCCATCGCCACCGTCTATGCGATCGATGCCGAGGACGATGTGGAGGCGCTGGACAAGGGGCTGGGCGAACGGTTGCAGGGGCGCTGGTCGCTGGCGACCGCGCTCGCCTTCCTCGCCTGGTTCGTCTTTGCGCCGCAATGTATTTCCACCATTGCGGTGACGCGGCGCGAGACGGCGGGCTGGAAATGGACCGGCTTCATGGTCGGTTATCTGTTCGTGCTGGCCTATGTTGCGGCAGGCATCACCTACTGGACGGCGATCGCGCTGGGGCTGGGCTAGGGATCGGCTGGTCCGCAAAGCCTGTCGCAACGCACCGAGCTGGCTGGATTTGCCGGCGCGCGCCGCTATAAGGGCCAGCTAATCTTTCGGAGGAATCATGGCAGGCTCGGTCAACAAGGTCATTCTGGTCGGCAATCTGGGCGCCGACCCGGAGGTCAAGAGCTTCCAGAATGGCGGCAAGATATGCAATTTGCGTATCGCCACGTCCGAAAGCTGGAAGGACCGCATGACCGGGGAGCGCAAGGAGCGCACCGAATGGCACAGCGTCGTCATCAATGGCGAAGGGCTGGTCGGGGTCGCGGAACGCTTTCTGCGTAAAGGCTCGAAAATCTATGTCGAAGGCCAGTTGCGCACCCGCAAGTGGCAGGACCAGTCCGGCAACGACCGTTATACGACGGAAGTGTCGCTGTCGGGTCCGGGCGCGGTGCTGACCATGCTGGACGGCGCGCCGGGCAGCGGTGGCGGCCAGGGCGGCGGCTATGGCGGTGGCGGTGGTCGCTCGCAGCAGGGCGTGAGCGACTGGCAGGGCGGATCGGCCGGCTTTGGCGGCGGCGACTATGACGATTTCGGTGGCGGCTCGGGCGGCGGTGGCAACCAGGGCGGTGGCTTTGGCGGCGGTCGCGCCCAGGGTGGCGCCAGCAGCGGCGGCGGTTCCAGCCGCGCCGGCAGCCCCAATTTCGACAATGACCTGGACGACGAAGTGCCGTTCTGAGCCTGTCGTACAGCGATCAAAGAAAAGGCGGCTCCCGTTGGGAAGCCGCCTTTTTCTTTATGATCGTTCCAGCCGGTCAGTCTGAACGGAAGGATGCGTGAGACAAAAGAGCGGTGCGCGCCCATATCGGCACCATGAGCAAAATCGAAACAGCCATCGCCGTGCCGGTCCGGCAGATTGTCCACCCCGCGCAGCTGGCGATCGGCAGCTTCATCGCCCTGTCGGGCCTTGCGCTGCTGATCATCCGGCTGATCCCCGCCCTCTGACCCGATATTGGGCGATCAGCGGGCCAGTTCTTCGGTCGCGAAGGCGCGGATATGCTCGCCCAGATCCGGCCGTTCCAGCGCCAGCGCCAGGTTCGCTTCGATATAGCCGGCCTTGGACCCGCAATCGAAACGGCGGCCTTCGAAGGTAACGCCGTGGAAGGGCTGGCTGCCGATCATGGCCGCCATCGCGTCGGTCAGCTGAATCTCGCCACCCGCACCCTTTTCCTGGGTTTCCAGGATCTTCATCACCTCCGGCTGGAGAATATAACGGCCCGGAACGATCAGGTTGGACGGCGCGGTGCCGAGCGCAGGCTTCTCGATCAGCCCGTTCACCTGCGTCAATGCGCCGTCGCGCGTCCCCGGATCGATCACGCCATAATTGGGCGTATCGTCCATCGGAATTTCCAGCGCGCAGACCAGATTGCCGCCGACTTTCTCATAGGCATCGACCATCTGCTTGAGGCAGCCATTGCCGCGCGCGCCCTTCATGAACTCGTCGGGCAGCAGGATGGCGAAGGGTTCGTCGCCGATAATGTCCCGCGCGCACCAGATGGCATGGCCCAGACCCAGCGGCTCCTGCTGGCGGATGAAGACCGCGTTGCCGGGCTCAAGCCGCGTACCGTCCAGCGCCGACAGATCCTTGCCGCGTTCGCGCTGGGTCGCCTCCGCCTCATAGGCGATGTCGAAATAATCCTCGATCGCGCCCTTGCCGCGACCGGTGACGAAGATCATCTGCTCGATGCCCGCCTCGCGCGCTTCATCGACCGCATATTGGATCAACGGGCGATCGACCACCGGCAGCAATTCCTTGGGCACCGCCTTGGTCGCGGGCAGGAAACGCGTGCCAAGGCCAGCGACGGGAAAAACGGCTTTGCGAATTGGCTTGGTCAAAATGGGTTCCCCTTTGCGCGGACGCGACCCGGCTTTGGATTGCCGTCCAGACACGAAAGGTCAAGCGCCACGCAAATATTAAACTATGATGAAATCACGCAGAACGCATGAAGACATTCGTCCGAAAGATGACGTGGAGCATGTGGTGCGGAAACACCACCCACCCCCGCCATTTTCAGACCGCGAGCAGACGGTTCGCGACGCTTTCCAGCGCCGCAATTTCACCGTCCAGATGCTCAAACGCGACATGCTGGATATTGTTGCGTCCGTCGCGGCAGGTGAAGCCGCCCTCCTCGGGATGATGAAAACCCTGGATGATCAGCGCACGGAACCGGTCGATCCGTTGTATGTCGCGCTCGATCGCGGAAATCTCGGTCAATGCGCTGGCGTTGCGGCGATCACGCATCGCCACCATCGTGCGCAATTCGGTCATCAGCTTGGCCATGCTGGGCCGCGTGCGGGCGCCCACGACGCGAACGTCCCCCATGCCCTCTCGCAACAGCCCGATCTTGGCTTCCAGACTCTGTTCCAGCATCGTCCAGGCGCAGACGAGCCGCCCGACCGCGCAGAGCAGCGCCGCATCTTCCGGCGCATAGCCCGAAACCGACTTCACATTCACATCCGAAACCAAATGTACGCCCACGCCCCAAAATCTCCTCTTGGCTTCAAGCCTTCAGCCCTTGCGGGATAAAAGGCCAGAGCAGGGGCGCTTGGCTCCCCGCAGGCGCGGCACGGGCCATCGGCAGCCGTGCATAATCGACGGCGAGCGGAGCATGGCGAGCGGAATCAGACGAATGGAGTCAAGGATTTAGCGGATCAGAAGTCGATGGCGATGCCCTTGCGCTCCCAGTCGCCATAGCGGACCGGGCTGAGTTCCTCCTCATGGCGCGAGGGCGCGTCGAGCGCGTCGGCCTGCGGCACGGGCGGGTTTTTGGACAGGTGGGCGGGCGGCTTCACATGCGCCGGGCGCTTGCCGTTGAAGGTTCCCATAAGTGCGGCCTTTCAATTGCGAACGGGGCCGATCCACCCCATATTCATGGCTGAGGCCCGCTATCTGGGCCGCAAAGGAGCGGAGTGCAAGTGAGCGGGATGAAGACGACCATGCTGCTGGCGGCGCTGACGGCGCTGTTCATGGCGCTAGGCTATACGCTGGGCGGCAGCGGCGGGGCGATCATCGCGCTGCTGGCGGCGGCAGGCATGAACCTCTTCACATTCTGGAACGCCGACAAGATCGTGCTGCGCATGCACGACGCGCGGGAAGTCGATGCGCACAGCGCGCCCGATTTCTACAATCTGGTGCGCGATCTGGCGCAGCGGGCCGTGCTGCCGATGCCGCGCGTCTATATCATCGATCAGGACGCGCCCAACGCCTTCGCCACCGGCCGCAACCCCGAAAACGCCGCTGTCGCCGCGACCAGCGGCTTGCTAGCGATGTTGAGCCGAGACGAGGTGGCAGGCGTGATGGCGCATGAACTAGGCCATGTGAAGAATCGCGATACGCTGATCATGACGATGGTGGCGACCATTGCCGGCGCCATTTCGATGCTGGCCAATTTCGGCCTCTTCTTTCGCGGCAACGACCGGGATGGGCATGGCAATATGATCGCCAGTCTGCTGGCGGTGATCGTCGCGCCCTTTGCCGCGATGATCGTGCAGACGGCGATCAGCCGCACCCGCGAATATGGCGCCGACCGCGCCGGAGCGGAGATTAGCGGCAACCCGCAAGCGCTCGCCTCCGCCCTCGCCAAGATATCGGGACAGGCCGAACGCATCCCCAATCCGGTGGCGGAGCGCAATCCGGCGGCGGCACAGCTCTATATCGTGCCAACCCATGTGAGCGAGTTGTTCTCCACCCACCCCGCGACCGAGAAGCGCATCGCCGCCTTGCAGGATATCGCCGCCGACATGGGCGCGCCGGCGCTTCGTTCCCCGGCAATGCCGGCAGCGCCGCGTGCTTCGGCCCTATCTCCCCATACCGCGCCGCCCAGGGACCAGCCACGGCGCCGCAGCGCCCTCGACCCAAACGGGCGCTGATGCCGATCGACGAAGTGATCGAGGCCATTGCCTTCACCGGCCGGCTGGTGGTGGGCGCAGTCGATGCCTTGCAGGCGGTCGGCATGGTCGCCGAACATATATTTTCAGGTCATACCGCCCGCTTCTTTCATGGGGTGGGCCGGCGGGTGATCGCCGTTGCGACCTTCGGCACAAAACGCATCCCTTCATCCTTACGGGTCGTGCCCAAGGGGAGCCATCCCAAGCCCCGCCGATCAGACTGGCTAGCGCTATGGGTCGGCATCCTCTTCTGGGTCGCCCTGTTCTTCGCAATCGGCCTTGGCGTCTCCCATTTTCTTTGACGGCGAAAGCGCGTAGGGGCCGCTGATGCCCCGCCCCCAAGATCGCAGCCGCCCCAAGCCCCCTCGCGCCGACGACGTCCCAGGCTTTCCCGCCCGCCGTGCAGCGCTCAAGCTGCTGGACGCGGTGTTGCGACGGGGCGATCCGCTGGAACTGGCGCTGCATGGCGCGGCGCAGGGATTGCCGCCGGCCGATCGCGCACTGGTCCATGCCATCGCCGCCGAAGTGCTGCGCCATCTGCCCGATCTCGACGCGATGATCGACGGCGCGACGAAACAGGTGCTGCCCGACGATGCCAAGGCGCGGATGGTGCTGCGCATCGCGCTCGCCCAGACATTGGCGCTCGACACCCCGCCCCATGCCGCGATCGCCACCGCCCTGCCGCTGGTCGATGGCGGCCCGCGCAAGCTGGTCCATGGCGTGTTCGGCACGGTGACGCGCGGCGAACCCAGCCTGCCCGTGCCCCCGACCTTGCCGGCGCAGGTCGCGGAACGCTGGACCGGCCAGTGGGGCGATGCGATGCCGCAGGCCGCCGCCCATGCCTATGGCGTGCGACCGCCGGTCGATGTCAGCCTGCGCGAGGCCAGTGAGACAGCGACTTGGACAGCGCAATTGGGTGGCACATCCTTCGCGCCCGGCCATGTCCGCCTGCCCGAAGGCACGCATATTCCCGACCTCCCCGGCTTCGCCGAGGGCGCCTGGTGGGTGCAGGATATCGCGGCCTCCTGCGCCGCGCGGCTGCTGGGAGCGGGCGAGGATCGCACCGTGCTGGACCTGTGTGCTGCTCCGGGTGGCAAGACCATGCAGTTGGCGGCGGCCGGATGGCGCGTGACCGCCATCGACCAGTCGAAGAAACGGCTGGAGCGGCTCAGCGAAAATCTGACGCGCACGGGCCTGTCCGCCGAAGTGACGGCAGCCGACCTGCGCCAGTGGCAGCCGGAAGCGCCGGTCGACGCGATCCTGCTCGACGCGCCCTGTACCGCGACCGGCATCTATCGCCGCCATCCCGACGTGCTGCACCGCATCGGCCCGCGCCAGATTGCGGAGCTGGCGGAGTTGCAGGGTGAATTGCTGGCCCGCACCGCCGGCTGGCTGAAGCCGGGCGGGCACATCATCTACGCCACCTGTTCGCTGGAGCGGGCCGAGGGCGAGGAGCAGGTCGAACGCTTTCTGGCCGCCCATCCCGACTTTGCCCTGTTGCCGATCAACCCGGCCGAACTGCCCGAAGGCATGGCGGCGACGGAGCAAGGCTGGCTGCGCACCCTGCCCGACACATTGGCGGCGCAGGGCGGCACCGACGGATTTTTCATCGCGCGGCTTGCCAGACAGGCAAACTAAGCCTTAACCAAGATTAGCCTATGGAAAGGCTCTTGTTTTTAAGGTCCGCCATGCGTCCGATCGAGCCTCTACCCCTGCATCATAGCTGGCCGCTCTACGACCTGCGTGCGCATCTTGCCCCCGTCCTGCTCGATTCCAGCATCGCCCGCAACGATGCGGCGCTGGCCGAACGGGGGCTTGGCCTGTGGCATTGCGACCTGAGCGATAACAGCATCAGCTGGACGGCGGGGGTCTATGATATCTTCGGGCTGGAACGGGACAGCAGAGTCTCCCGCCCGCTCTCCGCCTCCCTCTACGCCCCGGATTCGCGCGAGGCGATGGAGCGGCTGCGCGCCTATGCCATCCGCCACAAGCGCGGCTTCACGCTGGACGTCGATATTCATCAGGCCGACGGCATGGGGGAATGCGCGATGCGCCTGATCGCCGCGCCGGTGCTGAACGAGGTTGACGACGTCATCGGCCTGCATGGCGTCAAGCAGTTGCTGCCCAAAGGCGCGGTCGCTTCCCAGCGCCTCGATCCCACGATTTTCGTCATGCTTTAAAGGGGTTGGAGTCGATTTGAAAAATGCGCGGGAGAGGGCTGGTGCGGCTTCCAAACAACAATCGCGACTCGCCTGAAAATGTCCGTTGCCCTGCGCCCCGGCGGTGATTAAGGCGAACGGTTAATGACCCGTCCTATTCTCATTTCGCCCTCCATCCTGTCCGCCGACTTCGCCCGCCTGGGTGAGGAGGTCCGCGCCATCGACGCCGCTGGCTGCGACTGGGTGCATATCGACGTCATGGACGGGCATTTCGTGCCCAATATCACCATCGGCCCGGCCGTAGTGAAGGCGCTGCGCCCGCACACGCAAAAGACGTTCGACGTCCATCTGATGATCTCTCCGGTGGACCTGTATCTGGACGCCTTTGCCCAGGCTGGCGCCGACATCATCACCGTCCATCCCGAAGCCGGGCCGCACATCCACCGCTCCGTCCAGCATATCAAGTCGCTGGGCGTGAAGGCGGGCGTGGTGCTGAACCCCGGTACGCCGGCCAAGATGCTCGACTATCTGATGGATGATGTCGACCTGATCCTGGTGATGAGCGTCAATCCCGGTTTCGGCGGGCAGAGCTTCATCGAGAACCAGTTGCGCAAGATCGAGGCGATCCGCAAGATGATCGACAAGACCGGTCGCGACATTCACTTGCAGGTCGATGGCGGCATCGATTTCACGACCGCGCCCAAGGCGATCGCGGCCGGCGCCGACGTGCTGGTCGCCGGCACCGCCACCTTCCGCGGCGGGCCTGACGCCTATGCCGACAATATCCGGAAGCTGCGGGGCGGGTGAGCGAACCCCGGCGCATCTCTCCCCGCTCCGCGCTCGACACCGCCCCGCAGGCGGCCGACGACAGCATAGAGCAGGGCAAGCGGCTCATCCGCGTCGCGGATGACAAGGGGCTGTCGCTGGCCCAGAAGATCGCCAATCAATTTTATCTGCTCAGCTGGAAGACGCCGATCCACGGCCGCAAGCTGAAGGGCAAATATCCGCTCAAGCTGCTGGCCGTGCCGGACGACGCCATTCCCGGCGACGGGCGCGCAGGCGCGGCGATGCGGGCGGGCTATTTCCTGTTTCGGGGACAGAAGCTGCCGGTCGAGAAGCTGGACTTTGCCCGGCTGACGGTCGGCCCCGCCTTCGCCGATTATCTGCACAGCTTCCGCTGGCTGCGCGACCTGTCCAGCGCAGCGTCGCGCGAACAGGGGGCGCCGATCGCCGAAACGGTGATGCGCAAATGGCTGGCGACCCATCATGAAACGCCCAGCGAGCCGGCCTGGCGCGCGGACAATGCCGGCTGGCGCCTGCTGTTCTGGACCGCCCATGCGCCGCTGATCCTCTCGTCCAGCGACCTAGTCTATCGCTCGCTCGTCCTCAACTGCATCGCGCGCACCGCCCGGCATCTGGATCGCAGCGCCGACAAGGGGCCGATGGGACTTCCCCGGCTCGTCGCCTGGAGCGGCATCGTCGCAGCGTCTCTGCTGATCCCCGGCGGCAATGCGCGCAAGCTGTTCGGCGAAGCGGGCCTCAAGCGCGCGATCGACAGCGGTTTTCACGCCGATGGCGGCATCGTGTCGCGATCCCCGCTGGCACAGCTGGAAGCGGTGATGCTGCTGTCCATGGTGCAGGCCGTCTATGATGTGCGGCGCGAACCGGCGCCCGCTTGTCTTGGCGAAGGGCTGGCGCGCGCGGTGCCGGCCCTGCTGGGGCTGACCCATGGCGATGGCGGGCTTGGCAGCTGGCAGGGCGCTGGCGCGATCGCGCCGGATGCGGTGGCTGCCGTGGTCGGCGCCAGCCGGGTGCGCGCCCGGCCGCTGCGACAGGCGCGCGACTGGGGCTATCAACGGATCGCCGCCGGCGCGACCGTGGTGCAGATCGACGCCGCCCCGCCGCCGGTCGCGCGGCTGGCCGAGGCCGGCTGCGCATCGACCGGCGCAATCGAGATCAGCGACGGGCCGCTGCGCCTGATCGTCAATTGCGGCGGCGCGGCATTGGAAGGCGCGTGGATTCCCCGCGATCTGGCGCAGGGCCTGCGCACCACGGCGGCGCACAGCACGCTGGTCCTGAACGACAGCAATTCCACCGCTTTGCTGCCCGACGGCACGCTGGGCAAAGGCGTGACCGAGGTGGAGCTGAACCGGCAGGAGCTGGACAATGGCAGCCGGCTGGACCTGTCTCATGACGGCTATGTCCGGCGCATGGGCTATGTGCATCGCCGCCTGCTGCTGATGAGCGGCGACGGCAAGGAAATTCGCGGCGAGGATATGCTGACCCCGGCAGAGCGCCGCCGCAAGCCATCGAAACAGCCGGTGCAGCTGCGCTTCCATCTGGCGCCGGGCGTGGAACCCACCCTGACCGCCGACAATATGGGCGCGCTGCTGCGCATCGACCTCGGCCCACTCTGGCAGTTTCGCGCGGGCGCCGGCGCACTAAGCGTCGAAGACAGCCTGTGGGTCGATGGCGACGGACGCCCGCATCCGACCCGTCAGCTGGTCGTGACCGCCGAAGCGCTGCCCGGCGGATCGAGCATCGGCTGGATCTTCAAGCGGATGAACTGAACGGGCATAGCCATTAGCGGTTGGTATGAACATCGTATATACGATGTCATGACGAAAGGATCTGCCATGGCCAAAGATGCTTTGTTCACGATGAAGTTGGAAGCGGACCTTAGGGACGACTTCATGGCCGAAGCCAGCGCGCTCCATCGCCCGGCATCGCAGGTGCTGCGCGAACTGATGCGCGGTTTCATCCATGAACAACGGGAAAAGCGCAGTTATCAGGCCTTTCTGGAAACCAAGGTCGGCAATGCGCGGGCAGCGATCGCAGCAGGCGACAGCCTGACGGACGAAGAGGTGGAAGCGCAATTCGCGGCACGGCGCGCGGCGGCCACCCGCTCCGAATGAAGGTCCGCTGGTCGGCCCAGGCCCGACACGACCGCGTCGCCATTTGGGACCATATCGCTGCCGACAATAGCGATGCCGCTATCCGGATGGACAAGGCGTTTAGCGACACGGCCCGACGACTGGCCGACTTTCCTTTCATCGGCCACACGGGACTGGTTGCCGGTACGCGCGAAATCAGCCCCCATCGGAACTATCGGCTCGTCTATGAAGTGCGGGATGATATCGTCTGGATTCTGACCATCGTCCACGCCGCACGGCAATGGCCGCCAGAATGACGGGTTCCAGAAAAGCCATCCTTTCCCGTCCGCTATCGCACCCCTGCCCTTCTCATCGGCACAAACATGCCTCGGGGCTGTATTTTTGCCCCATCTGGCACTAAGGGACCGGCGCAAAGCCGTACCGCTCTTTGCCATAGGAAAGCCACAGCCTCATGACTGACGTCACCATCAAGCGCGCCCTATTGTCCGTGTCCGACAAGGCCGGCCTCATCGAACTGGGCGAGGCGCTTGGGCGTCATGGCGTCGAACTGGTGTCGACCGGTGGCACGGCCAAGGCACTGCGCGAAGCCGGCCTGGACGTGAAGGATATTTCCGACCTGACCGGCTTCCCCGAAATGATGGACGGCCGCGTCAAGACGCTGCATCCCAAGGTGCATGGCGGCCTGCTGGCCGTGCGCAACAATGCCGAGCATGTCGCGTCGATGGACGAACATGCCATCGGCGCGATCGACCTGGTAGTCGTCAACCTCTACCCCTTCGCCGCGACGGTCGCCAAGGGTGCGGACCGCGACGAAATTATCGAGAATATCGACATTGGCGGCCCGTCGATGGTCCGCTCTGCCGCCAAGAATCATGAAAGCGTCGCGATCGTCACCGATCCGGCCGACTATGCCCGGCTGATCGAGGAAATGGCGCAGAAGGGCGGCGCAACCAGCTACGACTTCCGCCGCCTGCTCGCGGCCAAGGCCTATGCCGCCACCGCCGCCTATGATTCGATGATCGCCAGCTGGTTCGCCTTCGCCGATCAGGGCACCGCCTTCCCCGAAACGCTGGCCGTCGCGAGCAAGCTGGGTTCGACCCTGCGCTATGGCGAAAATCCGCACCAGTCGGCCGCGCTCTATCTGCCCGTCGGCCCGTCGGCGAAGGGCATCGCCCAGGCCGAGCAGATTCAGGGCAAGGAACTGAGCTACAATAATTATAACGACGCCGACGCCGCGCTGGAGCTGGTCAGCGAATTTCGTGATGGCCCGCCGACCGTGGTGATCGTGAAGCACGCCAACCCCTGCGGCGTGGCCACCGGCGAGACGCTGATCGAAGCCTATGAAGCCGCGCTCGCCTGCGACAGCGTATCGGCATTTGGCGGCATCATCGCCGTCAACCGCCCGCTCGACGGCCCGACCGCCGAAGCGATCAGCGGCATCTTCACCGAAGTCGTCGCCGCGCCCGGCGCCGATGACGAAGCCAAAGCGATCTTTGCCAAGAAGAAGAATCTGCGCCTGCTGCTGACCGGCGACTTGCCCGATCCGGCCCGCCCCGGCCTGCAGATCAAGAGCATCGCGGGCGGCCTGCTGGTCCAGAGCCGCGACAATGGCCAGGTGACGCAGGATGCGCTGAAGGTCGTCACCAAGCGCGCGCCGACTAGCCAAGAATTGAAGGACTGCCTGTTCGCCTGGACCGTGGCCAAGCATGTGAAGTCCAACGCCATCGTCTATGCCAAGGACGGCAGCACGGCCGGCGTGGGCGCGGGCCAGATGAACCGCCTCGAATCCGCACGCATCGCCGCGTGGAAGGCGAAGGACGCCGCCGAAAAGGCCGGCTGGGCGACGCCGCGCACGATCGGATCGGCGGTCGCCTCCGACGCCTTCTTCCCCTTCGCCGACGGCCTGCTGGCCGCGGTGGAAGCCGGCGCGACGGCCGTGATCCAACCGGGCGGCTCGATCCGCGACGACGAAGTGATCGCGGCTGCGGACGACGCCGGCCTCGCCATGGTCTTCACCGGCATGCGCCACTTCCGCCACTAAAAGCTGTTGCGGGTGCGAAGGCAAAGTCTTCGCACCCGCAAAAATCGCGGAAAACCGCCAATTTTTGTGAAGTGGCCTCTTTTCAACCCTGCCGGGCACGCTTATTTATAGGGGCGACCCTACTTCCACGTCAGACGTGGGGCGAACGATAAAAACATGTTCGACAGGAGATATAGGATGACCAGAAAGACGTGGGTGGCGCTGGCCGCCACGATGGCCCTTGCGCTGCCCGGCGTGGCGAGCGCCGGCAGCAACGACATGGATGTGGTGGTGGACGGCCATGCCGGCACCGAAACGCGCAGCATCGCCGTGTCGGTGGCCGACCTCAACCTTGCCAGCACCAACGGCATGCGCCGCGCCGATTCCCGCATTGTCCGCGCGTCCAAGCAGGTATGCGGCTATGTGAACGGATCGGTCCTGCCCGCTACCGACGGCTATCGCGATTGCTATGGCAGCGCGATCGACGGGGCGCGCGCCGATCTGAGCACCCTGGCCCAGCGCCAGAGCTAGAGCGTTTTCTAAACAGGTGGAACCACCTGCTGACTCGGAAAACGCGGCAAACCAAAAACTTGGAGCAGCCGAGCCGATGCAATCGCATCGGCTGCTCCAAATCGCCGAATCATTTCCCCACGAAGGGAAATGGCGAGGGCCGTTCCACAATATTGGAGCGGCCCTTTGTCGTGGGCAGCCCGTCATGCTTACCGCCTATTAACCACTCCTTAGAGGATTTCCTTCAGTCCCGGAGGCACGAAATATCTCTCGGGGAACTGCCTGCCATGCCGCGTACCGATCACAGCGTCGACGTTGCCATCATCGGTGCCGGCCCGGCCGGGCTGACCGCCGCCTATCTGCTGACAAAGCAGGGACTTAACGTCACGGTGATCGAGAAAGACCCGGTCTATGTCGGCGGCATCAGCCGCACGGTTGAACTGGACGGTTTCCGATTCGATATTGGCGGACACCGATTCTTCTCCAAGTCGCAGCAGGTCGTCGATCTGTGGAATGAAATCCTGCCCGACGATTTCATCCAGCGTCCGCGGATGAGCCGCATCTATTATGAGGGCAAATTCTACAGCTATCCGCTTCGCGCGTTCGAAGCGCTGTGGAACCTCGGCATCTGGCGCTCGACGCTCTGCATGGCGAGTTTCGCCAAGGCCCGGCTCTTCCCGAACCGCAACGTCCGCTCCTTTCAGGACTGGACCGTCAACGCGTTCGGCCACAAGCTTTTCTCCATCTTCTTCAAAACCTATACGGAGAAGGTGTGGGGCATGCCCTGCAACGAAATGTCGGCCGACTGGGCGGCGCAGCGGATCAAGGGCCTGTCGCTCTGGGGCGCGGTGGTCGATGGGCTGAAGCGCAGCCTTGGCCTCAACAAGAAGCCCAATGACGGCATGGCGACCAAGACGCTGCTGGAGACGTTCCGCTATCCCCGCCTTGGCCCCGGCATGATGTGGGAAGCCGCGCGCGACAAGGTGGTCGAAGGCGGCAACCAGGTGCTGATGGCGCACAGTTTCAAGCGGCTGGAAGAGGATAAGGCGAACGAGCGCTGGCGCCTGATCGCGACCGGTCCGGATGGCGACGTCACCATCGATGCCGCCCATGTGATTTCGTCGGCGCCGATGCGCGAGCTGGCGGGCCGTATTCACCCCCTGCCCGAGACGCTGCCGCAGGCGATGGAGCTGAAATATCGCGACTTCCTGACCGTGGCGCTGATGGTGAAGGGGGAGGATATCTTCCCCGACAACTGGATCTATATCCACGACAGCAAGGTGCAGGTCGGCCGCATCCAGAATTTCCGCAGCTGGTCGCCCGAAATGGTGCCCGATCCTTCGCTGGCCTGCGTGGGCCTCGAATATTTCTGTTTCGAGGGCGACGGCCTGTGGTCCGCGCCCGACGCCGACCTGATCGCGCTCGCTACCCGCGAAATGGCGCAGCTTGGCCTCTGCAGCCCCGACGATGTCGTGGGCGGCGCAGTGGTGCGTCAGGAAAAGGCCTATCCCGTCTATGACGACGATTATGCCGCCAATGTGCTGGCGATGCGCAGCGAACTGGAAGCCCGTTACCCCACGCTGCATCTGGTCGGCCGCAACGGCATGCACCGCTATAATAATCAGGACCATGCGATGATGACGGCGATGCTGACCGTGCGCAACATCGTCGCGGGCGCGCGCGTCCATGACGTGTGGCAGGTCAATGAAGATGCCGAATATCATGAGGCTGGCGATGAAGGCCAGGACGCCGACGCACAGGCTGCCCTGTCCAGCGTCCGCGCGGTCCCTTCGCGCCTGAAGGCCGCCTGACGCGCATGACAGCGCGGATCGGCGCGCTGCTGGCACGGTTGATGTTCGCCCGCTATCTGCTGGCGAGCATCTGCGCGCTGGGCAGCGATTTCGCCACCTTCCTGATGCTGGACCATGGCGGCGCCGCGCCGATGATGGCCGCGCTGGGCGGCTATCTGGTCGGCCTGATCGTCCATTGGATCATTTCCGTCCGCTTCGTCTTCGACCTGACGGACGGCCCGACGCATGCGCAGCGCATCGGCTTCGTCCTGAGCGCCGGTGTCGGCATGGGCATCACCATGGTGCTGGTCGGCGCGCTGAGCGCCGTCGGCATCCTGCCTGCCATTGCCAAGCTCTTGTCGGTGCCGGTCAGTTTCCTGTCCGTCTATGCGATTCGCAAATATGGCATTTTCGCGCGCGCCTGACGCCCCGCGCGCCACCTTATGGGCGCTGCTGCTATGGCTGCTGTGCAGCATGGCGATGCTCTGGCTGTTTCGGGGCGACCTGCCGACGCTGGGCTTTCGCGATCCTGATGATGCGATGCGGCTGGCGCAGGTGCGCGACTGGATCGGCGGGCAAGCCTTTTGGGATGTCAGCCAGCATCGCGTGAACCCGCCGGTCGGCGGCCCGATGCACTGGTCGCGAATCGTCGACATGCCCATCGCGGCGTTGATGCTGCTGCTCACCCCCATGATCGGCGCGGCCGGCGCGGAACTGGTCGCCTGCGCCACCGTGCCGCTGCTGTTGCTGGGCGGGCTGACTGCCGCCCTGTTCATCGCCGCGCGCCGCGTGGCCGGCAGTGGCATCGCCCTGCTCGGCGTCGCGCTGCTGCTGACCGCGCCCAGCATATTGGTGCAATTCACCCCGTTGCGCATCGACCATCATGGCTGGCAGATCATGCTGGCGGCGCTGGCGCTCTGCGGCGCGATCGATACCCGGCCCCTGCGCGGCGGCATCGTCGCGGGGCTGGCGATCGCCCTCTGGCTCCAGATTTCGAGCGAGGCGCTGCCCTATGGTGCGCTGTTCGGTGCTACTTTCGCCCTGCGCCACTGGCATGCGCGCGATCAGGCGCCGCGCTTCATAGGCTTTGCGCTGACATTGGGCGGGGCCGCGCTCATACTGCTCGCCCTGTTGCGCGGGCCGCAAGCCTTGCTGGCGCGCCAGTGCGATGCCTTGTCCTTCGTCTATCTCTGGCCGCTGGTCGCGCTGGCGCTGGCGACGGCGATCGCGGCCCGGCTGATCGGCACCGCAACCGCCCGATCCCGCTTCCTGATCGCCGCGATCGGCGGCGGGGCAGCCATCGCCACCTTCCTCGTCACCGGCGGGCCATGCCTGTCGGGCGATCCCTTCGCCGCGCTGGGCCCGGTGGCCTACCGGCTCTGGTATCTGCAAGTCATGGAAGGCCGGCCGATCTGGGAACAGAGCCTGTCGATGCAGGGCGTTATCCTGCTGCCCCCGCTGCTGGGCCTTGGCGCCAGCCTGATGGCCGCGCGGCACACCCATGGCGAAGCGCGGATGCGCTGGCTGACGCTGCTGATGCTGCTGGCCGGCGCGACCCTTGTGTCGTTGCTGGTGATGCGGGCGCTGTCGGTCGCCCATGTCTTTGCCCTGCCCGGTATCGCCTGGCTGTTGCTGCGCCTGTTCGACAAGGCGCAGGCATCCCTCATGGCGCTGGTGCGGGTGCTGGGGTCGGTCGCGCTGGTATTGCTGACGCCTGCCGGCCTGTGCGCCGCCTGGGTGGCCATCGCCGCCAAACCGGAGCCTGCCAAGGCCGTCAGCGCCAATTGCCGCGCAGCCTCCGTGCTGGCCCCGCTCAAGGCGCTTCCCACAAGCACCCTGTTCGCGCCGCTCGACCTTGGCCCCGACATTCTCGTCCAGACGCACCACAGCGTCATCGGCACCGCCCATCATCGCAACGCGGCCGGCATCACCGCCGTGATCGAAGGTTTCGTCGATGTGCCCGATCAAGCGCGCATCGTGATCGGCCGAACCCGCGCCCGCTACATCCTGACCTGCGACGGCCTGACCGAATATCGGCTTTACGGACAGGAAAATGCCAAGGGGCTGGCAGCGCTGCTCGCCAGGGGCAGGATTCCCGCCTGGCTGGAACCGATACCCACCAAGGCGCCATTGCGCCTCTATCGGATCAAAGCGGACTTCAAAATGCGCTAAGGATCAACGGGTCGCCGGCCTGAACAGCCGCTTCCACCAGCTGCCGCCCGACTGCATCACATGCCGGCGGAACAACAGCACGCCCACCCGGATGATCAGCGCCACGAAGCTCACCTGCCAGACCAGAGCGACCAGATGCGGCCAGACCGCCCCGTCCTGCGCCGCCCGCGCGATCATGGCGAAGGGCGAACTGAACGGGAAGATGCAGGCCGCGACCTCCGCCGGCGACCCCATATGATCGACCGCATAGCTGGCGAAGAAGAAGATCAGCATCTGCGCCATGGTGATCGGCATGTTCAATGTCTGCACCTCACGCACCGTCGCCGCCTGCGCCCCGATGCCCAGGAAGAGCGAGCCGAGCAGCGTATAGGCCATCGCGAAATAGAGCACCGCCAGCAGCAGGAAGAGCGGCCAGCCCACCGCCGGCGCCGGCAACGGCCCGCCCCCGCCATGCAGGCCCAGGAAGATGGCGAAGGCCGTGCCGCCCCAAAAGGCGATGCCCACGAAACTCATCGCCAGCATCGCCATCAATTTGCCGAGGAAGATCGCGTCGATCGGCACGGCGGCGGCCAATATCTCGATGATCTTGTTGGTCTTTTCCTCGACCAGATTGGACAGGATCATGCCCGCGAGCAATATGGTGAGGAAGAACATCACCACCTGCGCCACCCGGCCGATCAGCAAGCGCGCCTGCGCCTGCGCGCCCAGGCTGGTCGTCACTTCCTGCCGTTCGACGGTCACGAATTTCAGCGTGCGTTCCGTCAGGGCCGCCGTGGACAGAAGGCTGATATCGCCCTGCAACTTGTCCAGATCCTCCGCCTTGCCGGTCAGCACCGGGCGATTGAGCGAACCGGACAGGATCGCCACCACCTCCGAATCCGGCCGGGCCAGCTGGATGCGCGGCGCGGGTGCGGACGGCACCGTGCGCAGGCGGGGCAAGGACTGGTCGCCCATCCGCTGCGCCAGCCGATCATGCGCCCGCTCCAGCGCGCCCGCGTCCGCCGCCGACATGGCGACACCCACGATCGGGCGCAGATCGGTGCTGCTGATCTTGTCGCCCAGCCCGCCAAAGGCAAAGCCGATCAGGATCGGCAGCATCGGCCCGAGCAGGAACAGGATGAAGGTCCGCGACAACACGACGGCGGTAAAATCCCGCCGGGCGATGACGAAGGCGGCGCGCCACAACTGCATCATGGCTGCACCTCCTGCGTCCCGTCACCCTGCATCTGTCGCGCCGCCGCTTCGCCTGCGATCGCGACGAAGGCGTCGTGCAGGCCCGGCCGCTCGATCGACAGGCTTTCGATTCCCGCCTGCCCGTCGATCAGCGCGCGCAACAAGGGTTCGATCCCTTCGTCGGGCAGGGCGAAATGCCATGTCCCCTCCTCCGCCATCGTGTCGGCCGGCAAAGCGCGGCGCCAGGCGCCATCGCTCGTCCGCGTGCGCAGCCGCACCTGCGACCGCAGCCGGTCGCGCGCGTCGCCCGGCGTCCCTTCGAACCGGATGCGCCCGCCCGCGACGATGGCGATCCGCTCGCACAGCCGATCGGCATGGGCGATGACATGGGTGGAAAAGAGGATGGTGACGCCATCGCGCGCCTGCTGCCGAATCAGCGCCTCCAATTTCTCCTGATTGATCGCGTCGAGACCGGAAAAAGGCTCGTCCAGTACGATCAGCCGGGGACCATGGACGATGGTGCCGAACAGCTGCACCGTCTGGGCCATGCCCTTCGACAATTGGCGGATCGGCTTGTCCATAGCCGCGCCCATGCCATGCGCGTCCAGCATCGCCTTCGCCCGCTTGCGTCCCTCGGCCAGCGGCAGACCACGCAGCGCGCCCATGAAGGCGACCGCTTCATAGGCCTTCATCGAGGGGTAGAGGCCGCGCTCTTCGGGCAGATAGCCGACCTGGCTCGCCATGCGCAGCGGCTGCGCCTCGCCCAGCAGGGTGCGATGCCCTTCATCCGGGTCGATGATGCCCAGCAGCGTGCGCAGCAGCGTCGTCTTGCCCGCGCCATTGGGGCCGAGCACGCCATAGATGGTGCCCGCCGGCACGGCGATGTCGATGCCATCCACCGCACGGAAGCTGCCGAAAGTCTTGACAAGCCCATGCCCCTCTACGGCATAGGCCGGGATGGAGGCGGGGGACGAGGCCGTTATGTCGCCGATCATCCCGCCCTGATAGTCTGGACCCGTGCCCGTGCCTATTAAAACCTTGGCCGAACCCTTGGAACAGCGCCTGAAGGCGGAAGCGGCGCGGCTGGGCTTTGCCGCCTGCCGCATCGCGCCCGCCGATGTCGCGCCCAGGACCGGGGAGCGGCTGCGCCAATGGCTGGACGCGGGCCATCATGGCGACATGCTGTGGATGGAGGATCGGGCCGAGCAGCGGGGGTCGCCCAAGGGGCTGTGGCCCGACGTGCGCAGCGTCATAATGCTCGGCATGAGCTATGCGCCGGGGCGCGATCCGCTGGCGCTGGCCGATGTGCCCGACCGGGCGCGCTTTTCGGTCTATGCGCAGGGCAAGGATTATCATGACGTCGTCAAGAAAGCGCTGAAAGCGCTGGCCCGCTGGCTGGTGGAGCAGCAGGCGGGGAGCCTGAAGGTGTTCGTGGATACGGCGCCGGTGATGGAAAAGCCGCTGGCGCAGGGCGCGGGCCTAGGCTGGCAGGGCAAGCATAGCAATCTGGTCAGCCGCGACCATGGAAGCTGGCTGTTCCTGGGCGCCATCTACACCGAAATGGCGCTGGAACCCGATGGCGGCGAGCGCGACCATTGCGGCAGTTGCAGCGCCTGCATCAACGCCTGCCCCACCGACGCCTTCCCCTCCCCCTATGTCGTCGATGCGCGGCGCTGCATCTCCTACCTCACCATCGAGCATAAGGGGCCGATCCCGGAGGATTTGCGCGCCGGGATCGGCAACCGCGTCTATGGCTGCGACGATTGCCTGTCGGTCTGTCCGTGGAACAAGTTCGCCGACCATGCGGCCGCGAACAAGGCGTTTATCGGCCGCGCCGAACTGGCCGCGCCGGCGATCGGCGACCTGCTCGACCTGGACGACGCGACCTTCCGCGAGATTTTCTCCGGTTCCCCGATCAAGCGCATCGGCCGCAACCGCATGGTCCGCAACGCCGCGATCGCGGCGGGCAATAGCGGTGACACGCGTTTGCTGGCGCGGCTGGAGGCGCTGGTCGCGGACGAAGACCCGGTCGTGGCGGAAGCGGCGACATGGGCGATCGGGAAGCTGACGGGGTAAACGGCGGGGAAAGAGCGGCCGGTATTTCTCCCCTCCCTGCTAAGGGAGGGGCTGGGGGTGGGTACGCCGCGCAGCGGCGCTCTATCGTCTATAGGCAGAAGGCTCGCTTCGCTCACCACCCACCCCAACCCCTCCCTTAAAAGGGAGGGGCTTATAGCTGGTTTCGCCTCGTCCCATCGGTCCAAGCAAAATCCTTCCAATGTAGGATTGGCTCTGATCTATCCTCATGGATGGCCCGGCTTTTCCCCTCCTGCCCACAGCGGCAATCGCAGGCGCAAGCGCGCACGCTTCGCGGAAGCCTTGGAGAGGCGTTGGTAAAGCCTTGGGAACGCCTCGCGAGCGCGTTGCGAGCGCTTCGGGGCGAAAAGCCGTGTAACGGTGTGAACTTTGCCGCCGCGATTATTTCGCCTGCAACGCCGTGGCGCAGGCGGCCGGATCGACGTCGGTGCCCGTCGGGCTGCGCGCGTCGACATGGGTGACGACCGGTTCCTTGCCGCGCGCAGGCGCGTAGAGATAGGCGTCGAGGATGCAACGGCCGTTGGCGAACTGCAATTTGCGCACCGTCGTCTCGCGAATGTCGAGCCGGGGTTCGCCGAACATCTGGGTCAACCGCCGCGCGTCGGCGCCCATCAGCGGTCCCTGCTTCATGAAGGCGCTGGCCGGGGGGCCGGGCGGCGGCGCGATCGGCCGGGCGGGCGGCACCACCGTCCCGGCGCCGCAGGCGGCCAGCGGCAGGGCCAGCAGGGACGTCAGGCCCGAACGGAGGGTCTTCATGATGTCTTCGTCTTTCGGCCCAGCAGCATGTGGACCGCCATAGCCGCGCTGAAGATCGGCGCAAGCAGGTTGGCGACCGGCACCAGGAACAGAAGCGCCGAAACGAGGCCCATGAGCCACCGGCTGCTGCGACTGAGCGGCGGGAGGGTCGGATGACGCGGCTCCACCATGTCGGCCATGTCGCGGCCGAGCAGATAGGCGTTGAGCGCCAGAAACAGCCCGATCGTTCCCACCCCCGTCACCAGCAACAGGATATAGGCGGGCAGCGCGAGCAGGTTCCAGCCGACCGTCCGGGCGACCGATCGACAGGCGAAGCGCAGGCTGCGCGCCCAGCCGACCGGACGCGCGGTGACATGGGGATAATCGTCGCGCTCCACCGCCTCGATAATATCGTCGGCGAACAGGCCCATCACCGCCATCGCGGTGGCGCGGAACAGCAGCCAGCCGGACGCGACCATCAGCAGGGCTGTCGCCGTCGCCTCGCCCCAATTGCCCCAGCTGCCGCCTCCCCAGCCGAAATGCAGGCGCAGCGCGTGGAAGCCAAACCAGAAAGCGGCCGCCAGCCCGGCGAAAAGCAGCAGGGTCAGTATGATCGTCTTGATCAACAGGCGCAGCGCTGCGCCGTGAAAGATGGAGGGAAAGGCGCGCAGGGCAGCGGTCAGGACCATCGCCCAGCTATCCTACCGCCCGGCCATCAGGTCAATCACCGGCGTTGCAGGGGAAAGTTGCATGGGGCCGGCCGGACCGGTAAAGGCCGTGAAATTTTATTTCTTCCATCAGACTAAGGATAGTGCGTGACCGCTTCTGCCCCCACTTTGGATGTCGTCGCGATCGGCAACGCCATCGTCGACGTGATCGCCCGCAGCGACGACGCCTTTCTGGCGCAGCATGCCCTGACCAAGGGCGGCATGCAGCTGATCGACGCCGACATGGCAGAGACGCTCTATGCCGATATGGGCCAGGCCAAGGAAATCAGCGGCGGATCGGCCGCCAACACGCTGGCCGGCCTGGCGGCGCTGGGCAAGAAGTGCGGTTTCATCGGTCAGGTCAATGACGACCAGCTGGGCGCGGTCTTCGCGCATGACGTCCATGCGCTGGGCATCCGGTTCGACACGCCCGCGGTACAGGGCGACATTCCGACCGCCCGCTGCCTGATCCTGGTGACGCCGGACGCGCAGCGGACCATGAACACCTTCCTGGGAGCCTCGCAATTCCTGCCCGAAGCGGCGCTGGACCTGGACATGATCCGCTCGGCCGGCATCCTGTATCTGGAAGGCTATTTGTGGGATCCGGCCCAGCCGCGCGTGGCGATGCGCGCCGCGATCGAGGCCGCGCATGACGCCGGCCGCAAGGTCGCCTTCACCCTGTCCGACAATTTCGTGATCGACCGCCATCGCGCCGACTTCATCGACCTGATCGAACAGGGGCTGATCGACATCCTCTTTTCGAATGAGGGCGAGATCCAGTCGTTGGCGCAGGTCGACGATTTCGATGCCGCGCTGGCGCGCTTCGCCGACAAGGTGCCGGTGCTGGTGTCGACCCGCAGCGAAAAGGGCGCGGTCGCCATCGTCGACGGCGTACGCCATGAAGCGCCAGCCGCCCCCGTCGCGCAGATCATCGACACGACCGGCGCGGGCGATCTGTTCGCCGCCGGCTTCCTGGCCGCGCATATCGACGGGCGCAGCGTAGAAGATGCGCTGGCGCTGGGCGCCGCCGCCGCCGCCGAAGTCATCTCCCACTGGGGAGCGCGCCCCGAGGAAGATCTGGGCGTGATCCGCGACAAGCTGTTCGCCTGACCTGACCGAAAAAGGCCCGCCTCTCCATCGAGAGGCGGGCCTTTTTTTTATGCGGGCTTCTGCTTGCGGAACAGGGCGCGGTCGTCGGAGCCGAAGCCCCAGCGCCAGATGACGAGGCCGTAGGCGCCCAATATCGCCCAGACGCCCACCGCCAGTTCGACCCATTCGAAACGGGCCGGCAGAGCGACGAAGCCCGCCCCGACGATACAGGCCACACCCGCCGCGCTCAGCAGCGGCCAGCGCCAGGCGTTGATCGGCGCGTCGAGCAGGCTGGAAAGCAGCCGCGCCTTGACGAAGGCGCTCACGCCCAGCGCCAGACAAAGTGCCAGCGCCGGCGCGGCGGCAATCCACATGACTTCCATGCCCAGCGCCCGCGCCGCGAAGATCAGGGCGAAGCTGAAGGCCGCCTGCAACCCGATCATGAAGAGGGAGATCATGAGATTGCGATGGCGGGCGATATAGACCAGCGCCGATTCGCTGACGACTGCGGTGGCCGCGACCACTTCGGCCAGCAGCAGGAAGGCGAGCGCGCCGGTGCCGCCCACGAAATGCGGACCGACCAGCCCCATCACCGCTTCGCCCGGAATGCCGAGCGCCAGGGCGATGCCCGCCTGCGCCGCGATGATCCAGAAGCCGACCTGGCTGACCTGCTTGGCGATGGCGGCCAAGTTGTTTTCCGCCAGGTTGCGGGTGATGACCGGGCCGAGAATCGGGTCGAAGCTGGTCTTCAATTTCTGCGGCAGCGACGCGACCTGCTGCGCGACATAATAGATGCCGATCACCGCCGGGCTGACGAACAGGCCCAATATCGCCATGTCGAGCCGGCGCGATCCCCATTCGACCCCGTCCGCCGCCGCCAACGGCAGGTTGCGACGGGCGAGGCGCCAGAGCCGGCCCGGATCGGGACGCCAGCCGGTGGGCCGGCCATAATGGCGGATCATCGGGATGATGGACGCGACGAAAGCCGCGATCATCGACACGGCATAGGAAAGGATGAGGCCGTCGCGGGTCGAGTAGAAAGCGAAGGCGAAGGCGCCGATGCTGATCGTCCAGGGTTCGATGATGGACCGCGCCCGGACGGTCGCGCCGACATCGAAGCGATAGGCGCAAGCGGCCAGCGCCACGTCCGATCCCGCCACGCCGATCACCACCAGCGCCAGCAACCGGTCGAGGCCGTTGATGCTGCTGTTGGGAAACATCGCCTGCGGAAAGGCGATGAGGATCGCCGAACCCAGCAAGGCCGCGAGCAGGGTCACGACCATCGCGTCGGTCACGACATGATTATGCGGCCGTTCCGTCTGCGACAATGCGCCGGCCAGGCCGCGCTTCAGGCCCAGCGTCGCGATCTGGGCGACGAATTCCACCACCAGCACGGCATAGGCGAAGCGGCCCAGCGCTTCGGCGCCATACCAGCGCCCCGCGATGAACAAAAATGGCAGGCGCGCGGCCAGCCGCAGCAGGAAACCGAAGATATTGGTCCGCCCGCCCTTGGCCAGAGCGGCGATATCATCCTGATCCTTGGATGGAGACGCCTCTGTCGCCAACGAACTGTGAACCCCTTGTGTCATTCTCTGTTGCTATATCTGTTCGTTGTAGGCGCAATGCAGCGGCAGCGCGACGGGTTATTCAGGGCGCAGCGGCCGGGCGAGCAGCGCGTCGATGACCTGCGCCAGCGGCGCGGCCTCCGTCAGCAGGGCGCAGACCGCCTCCACCACCGGCATTTCGACGCCAGCGGCGCGGGCGGCATCGCGCAGGACGGGCGCGGTATGCGCCCCTTCCGCCACGGTGCGACGGTTGGACAGGAGGTCGGCGGCGCTGCCGCCTTCACCCAGCCCTTTGCCGAGGGAAAAGTTGCGCGAATTGGTGGAGGAACAGGTGAGGACGAGGTCGCCCAGACCCGACAGTCCGCCCAGCGTTTCCGCCCGCGCGCCGCGCGCCAGGCCAAAGCGGGTCATTTCGGCAAAGCCTCGGCTGATCAGCGCAGCGCGGGCGTTGAGGCCCAGGCCCGCCCCCTCCGCAACACCGCAGGCGATGGCCAGCACATTCTTGACCGCGCCGCCAATCTCCGCGCCGATGACGTCGTCCGACAGATAGGGGCGGAAGGCGGGCCGGGCGATCCGGGCGGCCAGGCGCTGACCCAGTTCGCGGTCTTCGCAGGCCAGGGTGATAGCGGTCGGCAGGCCCTTCGCCACTTCATGGGCGAAGGTGGGGCCGGACAGGACGGCGATGGGCGAGGTCGGCTGCGCCTCTTGCGCGACCTGCGACATGAGCAGGCTGGTGCCGGCCTCTATCCCCTTGGAACACAGGACGAGCGGGACGCCTGCCGGCGCCTGCGCGACGACGCTGCGCAGATGTTGGGCGGGGCTGACCACCAGCAGCAGGTCGCAATCCGACAGATCGGCCATGCTGCCCGTCGCCGCGATCGAAGGCGAGAGCGGAATATTGGCGAGATAGAGCGGATTTTCATGGGTGCGATTGATCGCATCCACGACATCGGGCTCCAGCGCCCACAGGGCGACCGGCTGGCCGTCGCTGGCCAGCAATTGCGCCAGCGCCGTGCCCCAGGCACCTGCCCCTATGACTCCAGCCTTCATGCCTTCACTCCTGCTCCACGCGCCTTTTCCGCCGCCGGGTCGAGCGGCCAGCGCGGCCGGGCGGGTACGGTCAGATCATCGACAAGGCCGACCGCATAGCGCTCCGCCCCGGCCCAGGCGATCATCGCCGCATTGTCGGTACATAGCCATAGCGGCGGCGCGACGAAGGGCAGGTCATGCGTTGCGGCCAGCTGTTCGAGCGCGGTGCGGATCGGTTGATTGGCGGCCACGCCGCCCGCCACGACGAGCGCAGTGACGCCCTCGCTTGTCGCCAGCGCACGGCGGGTGCGGTCGATCAGGCAGTCGATCACCGCCTGCTGGAACGATGCGGCGATGTCTTCGGTCGCATATTGGCCGGACTGGACCGCGCGCATCACCGCGCTTTTGAGGCCGGCGAAGGAGAAATGCGGTTCGGCCGTGCCGACCAGCGGGCGCGGCAGCGGCACCGCCTTGGGATTGCCCTGCGCCGCCGCCTTTTCCACCTGCGGACCGCCGGGATAGCCAAGGCCGAGCAGCTTGGCCGTCTTGTCGAAGGCTTCGCCCGCCGCATCGTCGATCGTGGTGGCCAGCCGCGCATAATCGCCCGGCCCCTTCACATTGAGCAACTGGCAATGGCCGCCCGATACGAGCAGCAACAGATAGGGGAATTGCAGCGTCGGATCGGCCAGGCGCGGCGAAAGCGCATGCCCTTCCAGATGATTGACCGCGACCAGCGGCTTGCCGGCCGCATGGGCGAGCGCCTTGCCGGTGACGAGGCCGACCATCACGCCGCCGATCAGCCCAGGGCCAGCAGTCGCCGCGATCACGTCCACGTCCGCCAGCGTCATCTTTGCGTCGGCAAGCGCCGCCTCGATCAACGGGCTGAGCGCTTCCACATGAGCGCGGGCGGCGATTTCGGGGACGACGCCGCCATAGGGGCGGTGCGCTTCCTCCTGCGTGGCGAGGCGATGCGCCAGGATTCGGCCATCGGCCGTCACAAGCGCCGCCGCGGTTTCGTCGCAGCTCGATTCCAGGCCGAGGATGATGGTCATTGTCGCTTCCATCTAATGCCCACGGCCATTAGAGCAAGCCGCATATGCTTTTCACTGATCGACCGTTGCGCCTCGGCACCAGAGGATCGCCCCTGGCACTGGCCCAGGCCCATATGACCGCCCGCGCCCTTTGCGCCGTCCATGGCTGGGCGGAGGATGCCGTACAGATCATTACCGTCCAGACCAGTGGCGACCGGATACAGGACCGGGCGCTGGCCGATATCGGCGGCAAGGCGCTGTGGACCAAGGAACTGGACCGGGCGCTGGTTGCCGGCGAGATCGATTTTGCAGTCCATAGCATGAAGGATGTGGAGACGCTGCGCCCGGACGCCTTCCGTATCGCCGCCATGCTGCCGCGCGCCGATGTGCGCGACCGGCTGGTCGGGGTGGAAAGTTTCGACGCGCTGCCTGCCAATCCGCTGGTAGGGACGAGTTCGCCGCGCCGCGCCGCGCAGGTGAAGCGGTTGCGGCCCGATGCGACCATCACCCTATTTCGCGGCAATGTCGCGACCAGGCTGGCCAAGCTGGCGACGGGCGAGGTGCATGCGACTTTGCTGGCGGCGGCGGGGCTGGACCGGCTGGACCAGAGCGATGTCGGCGTGACGATTCCGATCGACCTGATGCTGCCTGCGCCGTCGCAAGGCGCAGTGGGGATCGAGACGCTGGCCGCCAACGATGCCGTGGTAGCGGCGCTGGCGGCGATCAATGATCGCGACACGTTCGATGCGGTGATGGCCGAACGCGGCGTGCTGAAGGGGCTGGGCGGCACCTGCCATTCGCCGATCGCGGCACTGGCGCGGGTGGAAGCTGACGGCCTGTATCTGATCGCCGAGATCATCAGCCCGGATGGGCAGGAAACGGTGCGTGAGGAAGCGCGGCTGCTGCGTGGCGACGAGCCGGCGGCCGAAGCGATCGGCTTTGGGCTGCTGGAGCGGGCCAGCCCGGCGCTGCGCGCGCTGTTCGAGGGGTGAGGCGCGTCCTGATCCTGCGCCCCGAACCGGCGGCGGGCAGGACGGCGGCCAAGGCGGCGGCGCTGGGCCTGGATGCGCGGGTGCATCCGCTGTTCGCGCCCCAGCCGATCGACTGGGCGCCGCCGGTGCCGGAGGATTTCGACGCGCTGCTGCTGACCAGCGCCAATGGCGTGACGTTCGCCGGGCCGGCGCTGCTGCATTATCGCGGCCTGCCAACCTATGCGGTGGGTGCCACCACGGCGCAGGCACTCACCGAGGCCGGCTTTCCTACGGTCATTGCCGGCGATAGCGACGGCAGCGCGATCGCGGCGCGGATCGCGGGCGACGGACATGGTCGGGTGCTGCATCTGGCCGGCACGACGGTCGCGCCGATGGAGATAGGGCCGCTCGAACTGACGCGGATCGCGGTGTACGGCATGACCGCCCTGCCGCCCGATCCGGCGCTGATCGCCGACGCGGTGCCGGGGTCGATCCTGATGGTCCATTCGCCGCGCGCCGCCGTGCGGCTGGCCGAACAGATCGGGCGGGAAGGGCGGAAAAGCCTGCATATCGTGGCGATCAGCGCGACGACATTGGCCGCGTGCGGCCCTGGCTGGGCCACCGGGCAGGCCCCTGCCCTGCCGCGCGATGACGAGATGCTGGCCCTCGCCCTTCGATTGTGCGAATGACGGGGCAATGACAGACGAAAGGGTCCGCATGAACGACGAGGATGGGGTCGGCACGATCGGCGCCGGACCGCCGCCCGCGCGTCGGCGCAGCCTGTTGCCACTGCTGATCCTGACCCTGCTGGCCTTTGCGCTGGGCGTCGTGCTGACCGTCTGGGCCTGGCCGCAGATCCAGCGCCGCTGGGGCGACCAACAGCCTCAGCCGGCCACGCCTGCGCCGGTGCAGGGCCTGATCGGGGCAGGCAATCCGGCCGTGGCCGCCCGCCCCCTGACCACCGATGCCGCGCAGATGCTGGACGGGCGCGTCATCCAGCTGGAGGAACGGCTGAACCGTATTACCGTCGAAGCGCAGGCCGCGTCGGGCAATGCCGCGCGGGCCGAAGGGCTGCTTGTCGCCTTCGCCGCGCGCCGTGCGCTCGATAACGGGACGCCGCTCGGCTATATCGAGGGGCAGTTGCGGCTGCGCTTCGGCCAGGCCCAGCCGCGCGCCGTCGCCGCCATCATCAACGCCGCGCGCGAGCCGATCACGCTCGCCGATTTGCGCGGCGGGCTGATGGACGTGTCCACCCAGTTGACGACGCCCCCGGCCGATGCCGGATGGTGGGACGCGCTGGAGCATGAGGCGCGCGAGCTGATCACCATCCGCAAGGCATCCACCCCCTCCCCCCGGCCGCAGGTGGCGATGGACCGGGCGCTGCGCTATATCGACGGCGGCCGGGTCAGTGCCGCGCTGGCCGAAGTGGAGCGGATGCCGGGCCGGGCCGTGGCGGACCGATGGATGCAATATACCCGCCGCTATCTGGAAGCGCGGCGCGCGCTGGACCTGATCGAGACGGCGGCGATCCTGGAACCGCGGGAATTGCGCGGGACCGAGGGTGCGGCGGTAAATCAGACGTCGCCTCTCCCCCCTTAATTTCCTGTCACAAACGACGAACCGTTGATCGCATGAGGCGAAACCCATAGACGCGTCCTGCGTTGTCACGATAATGTCATCGTTTCCCGCCGCGAAACCTGCGGCGGGGTTCAGGGATCATCATCGTCGTGCCGCCTTACGCTCAAGCTGTCAGCAGTTTCTGGAAAGATCGCCTCGCGCCCGGACCGCGCGCGGCGCAGCTTCCGCCTGTGCAGCAATTGCTGGGCAATCTGAGCGTGCCATTCGACCTGAAACGGACGCGGGCGCAGGCTGCCCTGCTGGCCGGGCAAATGCAGGGCGATGGACGTAACATATTGTTGATCCCCGGCCTGATGGCGTCGGAACAGCGTATGGGCTGGCTGCGCGATATTTTGAACGCGGCCGGCTATGCCGCGCATGACTGGGGCATGGGCCGCAATTTCGGACCGAAGCCTGATAGCCTGGACAAGATCGACCGGCGCGTGGACGCGATCCGCAAGCAGACCGGCGCGCCGGTGACGCTGGTGGGCTGGAGCCTGGGCGGGCTTTACGCGCGCGAATATGCCAAGTTCGCCGCGCTCAAGGTCGGTGGCGTGGTGACGATGGGCACGCCCTTTTCCGGCGATCCGCGCGCCAATCATGCCTGGCGGCTGTATCAGCTGGTATCGGGTTCGCCGGTTGATCGCCCGCCCTTCCCCTGCACCCGCGAAGCCAAGCCGCCGGTCCCGACCGTGGCCCTGTGGTCGAAGCGGGACGGCGTGATACTGCCGGAATGTTCGCGCGGCCGGGCGGGCGAGCGCGACAAGGCGATCGAGGTGGATTGCACCCATATGGGCTTTGCCGCGTCGCCCGAAGGCATTGCGGCCGTGGGCAAAGCGCTGGACGCGCTGGGGGCCTGAAAAGGTCACGGATTCGACCGACAGGGTCATTGCACCAAAGTTCACACCGTCGATGCGGGCGTGTTTTTGCGCCTTCGAGCCGGAATCGCGACGACCGTGCGCCGCCGACGCGCCGGGGCTGCGCCTGTTGGGTCATGGGGACGCGACGGCCACGCGGCGGGGACGCGCCGGATAGGTCACAGGTGCGTTCCTGTTGTTGGGTTGCATGCGGGGACGGGCGGCGGTGATAGGCAGACTGGTCCATCCTTCAGGACAGATCAGGCGGAATCCTATTTTGGAAGGGAAATAGGAGGGGCGAGGCTTTCTCAACCGCGATTGGTGCGGAAGGGGGAGGATAGTTGGGGAATGGCTGAATTGGGTGGGAAGCAGACGGCCCGGTTTCGCGCTGGAAGCGCCTATATTTGTTCGCGCGGAGGCGCAGAGACGCGGAGGAGTCATGCCCAGTCTCCGCGTCTCTGCGCCTCCGCGTGAACATTTTGGCCTGCGGCGCCGCGTCAGCGAATGTCCGCTTTTGCTCGTTGATGCCATAGCTTCATTTGTCACGCCGGGCCTGACCCGGCATCAATTGTGACGGACGAAGATAAGCGGGATCCCGGGTCAAGCCCGGGATGACGATGACGAAGGGGCCTTGCCTGATCGGCAGTCGCGTTTAGGCTTGGAGCCGTTGCAACGCCTCATCCCTGCCGATCAGGGGCAAAAGCTGCGCCATGTCCGGGCCGTGGTCCAGCCCGGTCAGGGCGCGGCGCAGGGGGAGAAAGAGGGCCTTGCCCTTGCGACCCGTCTCTTCCTTCAGCGCGTTGGTCAGCGTGCGCCAGATGTCGGCATCGAAGGCAGTGTCGGAGAGGATGCGATGCGCGCTGGCGAGGAAATCGCGATCCTCTTCCGCCACTTGTGGGGCGGTGATCGGGCCGGTCACGATGCGCCACCAGTCGGCTGCGCCTGCCACCGTTTCCAGATTGGGGCGGATTGCCGCCCATGCCACCGCGTCCACGCCGTCGGGCAGGCGATCGGCCACCGCTTCATGGGGAAGCAGATGAACGATCTTCTGGTTGAGGGTCGCCAGTTCGGCTTCGTCGAAGCGCGCGGGGGCGCGGCCGAAATGGGCGAAGTCGAAACTGTCGATCAGGGGCTGCATATCGGCGAAGGGTTCGATGGGCTGTGAACTGCCGAGACGCGCGAGCAGGGAGGCGACGCTCATGGCTTCAAGGCCAATATCGCGGAAATGGGCGACGCCGAGCGAGCCGAGGCGCTTGGACAGCTTGCCCTCGCTGCCGGTCAGCAGCGCTTCATGGGCGAAGGCCGGGAGTTGCGCGCCGAGCGCGATGAACATCTGGATCTGGGTCGCGGTGTTGGAGACATGGTCTTCGCCGCGCAGGACGTGGGTGACGCCCATGGCGATATCGTCGATGACCGAGGGGAGCATGTAGAGCCATGAGCCATCGGCGCGGCGGATGACCGGGTCGGACAGCAATTTCGGGTCGAAGCGCTGGTCGCCGCGGATCAGGTCGGTCCAGACGATCGGCTGGTCATGGTCCAGCTTGAAGCGCCAGTGCGGCGTGCGGCCTTCGGCTTCATAGGCGGCGATCTGGTCCGGGGTCAGCGCCAGGGCGGCGCGGTCATAGACCGGCGGCAGGCCGCGCCCGAGCAGGATCTTGCGGCGCAGGTCCAGTTCCTGGCTCGTTTCATAGGCGGGGTAGACATGGCCGGATGCCTTGAGCGCTTCGAACCGCGTTTCGTAGAGGGCGAAGCGGTCGGACTGTTTTTCCTCGCCGTCCCAATGGAGGCCGAGCCATTGCAGGTCGGCTTTGATCGAATCCGCATATTCGGGGCGGGAGCGTTCGAGGTCGGTATCGTCCAGGCGCAGCAGGAATTGGCCACCGGACTTGCGCGCCCACAGCCAGTTGTGGAGCGCGGCGCGGATATTGCCGACATGGAGGTTGCCGGTCGGCGATGGGGCGAAGCGGGTGATGACGGTCATTATCTGATCCTAAACCCGTTCGGTTCTCGACAAGCTCGAACCGAACGGGTTGGGGTTGGTTAGATGCTGCGGAAGCCGTTGGTGATCGGATAGCGGCGATCGCGGCCGAAATTGCGGATGCCCAGCTTTACGCCGGGGGGCGACTGGCGGCGCTTATATTCGGCGATGTAGAGCAGGCGCTCGATACGGGCGACCGTCTCCTTCTCGAAGCCGCGCTCGACCAGCTTGTCGACCGACAATTCCTCCTCGACCAGGCCATAAAGGATCGGGTCCAGTATTTCATAAGGCGGCAGGCTGTCGTCGTCGCGCTGATTGTCGCGCAGTTCGGCGCTGGGCGGCTTGGTGATGACGCGTTCGGGCATCACCGGGCCGGACGGGCCGAACCCTTCGCCCAGCGACGGCATATTGTCGTTGCGCCAGCGGCAGAGGTCGAAGACGGTGGTCTTGTACGCGTCCTTCAGCACCGAATAGCCGCCCGCCATGTCGCCATAGATGGTGGCATAGCCGACCGACATCTCGCTCTTGTTGCCGGTAGTCAGCAGCATATGGCCATATTTGTTGGAGAGGCCCATCAGGGTGACGCCACGGATGCGCGACTGGATATTCTCTTCGGCCAGATCGCGGCTGCGCCCTTCGAAGACGGGGCCGAGCATCGTGTCGAAGGCGGCGACGGCCGGCTCGATGGGGATGGTGTCGTAGCGGACGCCGAGCAGGCGTGCGCATTCGACCGCGTCATCCAGGCTTTCCTGACTGGTGAAGCGCGAGGGCATCATCACGCACCAGACCCGGTCGGCGCCCAGCGCATCGACCGCGACGGCAGCGGAAAGGGCGGAATCGATGCCGCCCGACAGGCCCAGCACCACGCCGGGGAAGCGGTTGCGGTTCACATAATCGCGCAGGCCCAGCACCATGGCGTTGTAGATATCGGCCGGGCGCGGATCGAGTGCGTGCTGCTCGCCGGGCAGGCAGACCCACTGGCCGTCCCATTTCTCCCAGGTCGTGAGCACCAGCGCTTCCTCCCAATCGGGAAGCTGCTGCGCGACGCTGAGGTCGCCGTTCATGACGAAGGAGGCACCGTCGAACACCAGTTCGTCCTGTCCGCCCACGCGGTTAAGATAGACGAGCGGCAGGCCGGTTTCGCGGACGCGGGTGCCCGCGACGGCGTTGAGACGGCGATCGTCCTTGTCCACTTCGAACGGGCTGCCATTGGGGCTGATCAGGATTTCCGCGCCCTCGCTGCGCAGATGCGCGGTGACGAAGGGGAACCAGATATCCTCGCAAATGGGGATGCCGATCTTCACGCCCTTGAAGATGATCGGGGCAGGAAGGGGACCGGGGGCGAACAGCCGCTTTTCGTCGAAGGTACCGTAATTGGGCAGTTCGCGCTTTTGGCGGATGGCCGTGACGGCGCCATTTTCCAGCAGCGCGACGACGTTGAACAGCACGCCTTGCGAGGCGACGACGGTGCCGACCAGCATGGCCGGGCCGCCGTCGGCGGTTTCCTGCGCCATGCGGTCCAGATGATAATTGGCCTGATCGAGCAGAGCGGGCTTGAGCACCAGATCCTCGGGCGGATAGCCGATCAGTTGCAGTTCGGGATAGACGATCAGGTCCGCGCCCTGCGCCCGCGCGCGCCATTCCAGCATGGCGTCGGCATTGGCTTTGGGGTCGCCCATATATTGGGTCATCTGCGCGAGCGCGATCACGAGTTTTTCGGTCATGTCCGCGCCCTAGAGCATTTTTCGTTACAGCGAAAATGCTCTGTCTTTCGATGCCGCATTTTCGAACCCAAGGCCCGCTTCGCACACCTTCTCAAAATGGCTGGTCCATTTTGCCCTACGGCGCAAAAGCGCCTTTCCACATGCGCCATGCGCCGCTAAAGGGGCCGCGTTTCGCGCATCGTCATCAATTCGTCACGCCAATTAGCCTGGGGATTTTCGCCATGAAACTCATGACCGGCAACTCGAACAAGCCGCTTGCGGCCGCCATCGCCGACTATATCGAAATCCCCCTGACCGACGCCAGCGTCCGCCGTTTCGCGGACGAGGAAGTTTTCGTGGAAATTCATGAGAATGTCCGCGGCGAAGACGTGTTCGTCATCCAGTCGACGGCCTATCCGACCAACGACAATCTGATGGAATTGCTGATCATGATCGATGCGCTCAAGCGCGCGTCGGCCAAGCGAATCACCGCTGTCGTCCCTTATTTCGGCTATGCCCGGCAGGACCGCAAGCCCGGCCCGCGCACGCCCATCAGCGCCAAGCTGGTCGCCAACCTGATCACCACGGCGGGCGCCGACCGCGTGCTGTCGGTCGACCTGCATGCCGGGCAGATCCAGGGCTTTTTCGACATTCCGACCGATAATCTGTTCGGTGCGCCGGTGATGTCAGCCGATATCCAGGCGCGCTTCGGCGACAAGAATATCATGGTCGTGTCGCCCGACGTCGGCGGCGTGGTGCGCGCCCGTGCGCTGGCCAAGCGGCTGGACAACGCCCCGCTCGCCATCGTCGACAAGCGCCGCGAGCGCGCCGGCGAATCCGAAGTGATGAACATCATCGGCGACGTGAAGGGCCGTTTCTGCATCCTGATCGACGATATCGTCGATTCGGCCGGTACGCTGTGCAACGCCGCCGCGGCGCTCAAGGCCCAGGGCGCCGAAGACGTGATCGCCTATGTCAGCCATGGCGTGTTGTCGGGCGGCGCGGTTGCGCGCGTCGATGCGTCGGAGCTGCTGGAACTGGTCATCACCGATTCGATCCAGGGGACCGAGGCGGTGAACACGTCCAAGCGGATCCGCCACCTGCCCATCGCCCCGCTGCTGGGCGAAGCGATCAAGCGCATCGCGGACGAGAGTTCGGTGTCCAGCCTGTTCGACTAAAAGGAGAATGGGCTAGCGAACGATCCGGGGGATCGTTCGACCGAACTGCGTCGGTGTCCAGCCTGTTCGACTGAGGACGGCGTTACGCCGCTGGGAACAAGACCAGCGGCGTCGCACAAAAGAGAATCAGCGCGACGACGATGCGCTGGCCGCGCGATATGCCGAGCGGCTTGCCCTGCCAGACCATGGGGCAGGTCAGAATGGCGAGGCCGATCAGCATATCGGACAACATCGCCGAGCCGCCGATCGGCATGTCCTGCCGCAGCGCGAGTCCCGCAAACAGAGCGATGAAGCTCAATATCCAGCCGACCATGGCCATAGACGTGCCCCTTTTCCGATCGGAAGGTAGAACGGCGGGGTTGCCGAAGACTTAATCGGTCCAGGGATCGTAGCTGCCGAAACTCCACACATTGCCTTCGGGATCGAGCGCGGTGTAGCCGCGCCCCGGATAACCCGGATTGTCATGCGGTTCGTCCACCACCACCGCGCCTTCGTTGCGGGCATGGAGGCAGTGGGCGTCGGGATCCGGCACGACGATATAGACGCAGGCCGTGATGCCGCCGAGATCGCGGGCGGTGGACCAGGTGTAGAGCGATTCGCCCTCCATATCCTTGACGCTGCCCAGCATGATCATGCCGTCGCCCAGGGTCAGCTGGGCATGGTGGATGATCATGGGGTCAGCTTCGTCGGGATGGACGGCGTGGCGGGCAAAGCCGAAGGCGGCCCACAGAAAGTCGATCGCGGCAGGGGCATCGGCATAGCGCAGGCATGGGATGACGGGCGAACCGGGCATGTTCCTCTCCTTCTCTCTTGCGCCGTTCAGTCTAGCGCAAAGCCGGCGCAACCGCTAGGCGAGAGGCATGACCACCCGCGACGACCTGGCCCTTGCCAACCGCCTTGCCGACGCCGCCGGCGCCGCCATCCGCCCCTTTTTCCGCGCCCGCTACGATATGGAGATCAAGGCGGACAAATCGCCGGTGACGGAGGCCGACCGCGCCGCCGAAGCCGCGATCCGCGCGATCCTGGAGAAGGAACGCCCGGATGACGGCATCATCGGCGAGGAATATGGATCGGTCCGCGAGGATGCGGAGCGGGTGTGGATACTCGATCCAATCGACGGGACGCGCAGCTTCATCGCGGGGCGGCCGATTTTCGGCACGCTGATCGCGCTGACGCAGGGCGGCTGGCCGACCATCGGCATCATCGACCAGCCGATCGCGCAGGAACGCTGGGCCGGGATGAGCGGACAACCCACGACCTTCAACGGCAGGCCGGTGCGCACACGGGCCTGCAAGGCGCTGGAGGGGGCAGGCATCGCCACCACCAGCCCGCACCTCTTCGCCGAAGGGGACGTGCCCCATTATATGGCGCTGGTCGCCGCCGTGTCGGGCGGATCGCCGCGACAGGGGCCGGTCTATGGCGGGGATTGCTATAATTACGGGCTGCTGGCGTCAGGCTTCCTCGACATCGTCATCGAATCCGGCCTGCAAAGCTATGACTTCGCCGCGCTGGTGCCGGTGGTCGAGGGCGCGGGCGGCCTGATGTGCGATTGGAATGGCGAGCCGCTGACGGCGGACAGCGAGGGCCATGTGCTGGCGCTGGGCGATCCGGCGCGGCTGGAAGATGTGCTGGAAGCGCTGCATGCGGCCGGGCATGATCATGGCCATCATCACGGTCATTAAAGCTTGGCATTGAGATGCTGCCGTAAAAAGGCGGCGAATCGCTTGCCTTTTGCAGCATAGGCCCCTATGCGCGCCGTTCGCGATATTCAGTGGGACCGCCCGGCTAACTAGGGCTGCCGGGGCTGTCTGTAATCGTCGCGCCAACAAAGGAGACGAAAATGCCCAAGATGAAGACCAAGAGCGGTGTGAAGAAGCGCTTCAAGTTCACCGCCACCGGCAAGGTGAAGCATGGCGTCGCTGGCAAGCGTCACCGCCTGATCAGCCATAACGCCAAGTATATCCGTCAGAACCGCGGCACGTCCGTCCTGTCGGATTCCGATGTTGCCCATGTGCGCCTGTGGGCGCCCTACGGCCTGAAGTAAGGAGTAGAGGCACATGGCACGCGTAAAACGTGGTGTTACCACCAAGGCGAAGCATAAGCGGATTTTGGATCAGGCGAAGGGCTATTATGGCCGTCGCAAGAATACGATCCGTGTCGCTCGCCAAGCTGTCGAAAAGGCCGGCCAGTACGCTTATCGCGACCGTAAGGTCAAGAAGCGTTCGTTCCGTGGTCTGTGGATTCAGCGCATCAACGCCGGCGTTCGCGCCGAAGGCCTGACCTATTCGCAGTTCATGCATGGTCTGAAGCTGGCGGGCGTCGAACTGGACCGGAAGGTCCTGGCCGACATCGCGATGCACGAAGGCGAGGCGTTTAGCGCCATCATCGCCCAGGCGAAGGCTGCGCTGCCCGCAGCCTGAGCGGACTGATCGCAAGATCGTCTTAAAAAGGGCGCCGGGGCGGATGCTTCGGTGCCCTTTTTGTTTTTACTCGACCTTCGTTCGTGCTGCGCCTTTCGAGGCAGGCACGCGCCCTTCGACATTCAAGCGAGACAGGTGGCTCGCTTGAACAGGGCGAACGGAGCTTGGTTGAGCCTCAGCACCGAGGAACCATCCCATGTCGCTGCATCTCTGGTGGTTGTACGTTACGGCGGTTTTCCTGATTTCGGCCACGCCGGGGCCGAACATGCTGCATGTGATGACGCAGAGCATCGCCCATGGCCCGCGCAAGGCGCTGGCCACGATGGCGGGGCTGATGAGCGCGGTGCTGCTGTGCCTGGTCGCCTCCGCGCTGGGCCTTGGCGCGTTGCTGAAGGCGTCGCCGCGTCTGTTCGACGTGCTGCGCTATGCCGGCGTCGCCTATCTGGTGTGGCTGGGAATCAAGGCGTGGCGCGCGCCCGTCGGCGGTGGCGAGGCGCAGGCGACCAACGCCCGTTCGGCCCGCGCGCTTTATGGCACCGGCCTGTTGACCGGGCTGGCCAATCCCAAGCTGATCATCTTTGCCGCAGCGCTTTTCCCGCAGTTCATCGATCTGGCGCGGCCGTTCTGGTTGCAGCTTGCGATCCTGATCGTCAGCTTCGTGGTGATCGAAAGCTTCTGGTATAGCGTCTATGCGCTGGGCGGCTTGCGGCTGGCCCGCTGGCTGGCGCCGGCCAACCGGCAGAAGCTGTTCAATCGCGGCACGGGGTTGATGTTCATCGGTTTTGGCGGGGCGTTGCTGGGGGCGCGGGCTTAATATCGCCAACGTCGTCATTCCCGCGCAAGCGGGAACCTATCTCCCGAGGTTGCGATGAAACGCGAGATCAGTCCAACCGTGTACATCCTTGCGAGCCGTCGCAATGGCACGCTCTATACGGGCGTCACCGCCGACCTCATAAAGCGCCTCTATGAGCATCGAAACGGCTTGATCGAAGGCTTCACGAAAGACTACGGCGTCAAGCGCCTGGTCTGGTTCGAAACGCATGACAGCATGGACAGCGCCATCCTGCGGGAAAAGCGGATCAAGAAATGGAACAGGCAGTGGAAGATTGAGCTGATCGAAGCCGGCAATCCCGATTGGGACGATCTGGCGCTGGGCTTTGGCTTTGAGCCTTTGTCCTCTGTACGTAGCGAATGACCGGCAGGTCAGGAGATGGGTTCCCGCTTTCGCGGGAATGACGAAGGTTTGAAAATTATGACCGAAATTAGCGCATTGAAAGCCGGCCTGATCGCCGACATCGCCGCCGCCGGCACGCTCGACGCGCTGGAGGCGCTGCGGGTTGGGGCGTTGGGCAAGAGCGGGGTCGTGACCGGCCTGCTCAAGACGCTGGGCGGCATGTCGCCGGACGAGCGCATGGAAAAAGGCCCGCCGATCCAGGATCTGCGTGAGAGCGTGACCGCCGCGCTGGCGGACAAGAAGGCCGCGCTGGAGCAGGCTGCGCTCGACGCCAAGCTCGCGTCGGAGAAGGTCGACATGACCCTGCCGGCCGATCTGGGTACGCAGGGTTCGGTCCATGCCGTCAGTCAGGTGATGGACGAACTGGCTGAGATTTTCGCGGACTTGGGCTTTTCGGTCGCCACCGGGCCGGAGATCGAGGACGACTGGCATAATTTCACCGCGCTCAACATCCCCGAGACGCACCCGGCGCGCGCGATGCACGACACTTTCTACTTCCCGGACGAAGAGGGGCAGAAGCGGATGCTGCTGCGCACCCATACGTCGCCGGTGCAGATCCGCACGATGATGAACGGGACGCCGCCGCCGATCCGCATCATCGCGCCGGGCCGCGTCTATCGCAGCGACAGCGACGCCACGCACACGCCGATGTTCCACCAGATCGAGGGGCTAGTGATCGACAAGGGCATTACGCTCGGTCACCTGAAATGGACGCTGGAGACTTTCCTGAAGGCGTTTTTCGAGCGCGAGGATATCGTCCTGCGCCTGCGCCCCAGCTATTTCCCCTTCACCGAACCGTCGGTCGAGGTCGATGTCGGCTACACGCTGACCAATGGCCAGCGCGTGATCGGCGGCGACGGCGATGCGGCCGATGGCGGCTGGCTGGAAGTGCTGGGCAGCGGCATGGTCAATCGCCGCGTGATCGAGGCGTGCGGGCTCGATCCCGACGAATGGCAGGGCTTTGCCTTCGGCACCGGGGTCGATCGGCTGGCCATGCTCAAATATGGGATGAATGATTTGCGCGCCTTCTTCGACGGCGATCTGCGCTGGCTCAAACATTATGGATTCTCGGCGCTGGATGTGCCCACGCTGAGCGGAGGAGTCGGCGCATGAAGTTCACCCTGAGCTGGCTCAAGACGCATCTGAAGACCGATGCCGACCTGACGACGATCCTCAAGACGCTGAACGCCATCGGGCTGGAGGTCGAGGGCGTGGAGAATCCGGCGGACAAGCTGGGCGCGTTCAAGATCGCCAAGGTGCTGACCGCCGAGCGTCACCCGCAGGCCGACAAGTTGCAGATACTGACCGTCGACCATGGCGACGGCAATCCGTTGCAGGTCGTGTGCGGCGCGCCCAATGCGCGCGCGGGCCTGATCGGCGTGTTCGGGGTCGAGGGCGCGGTAGTGCCGGTCAACGGCATGGTGCTGAAGAAGACCGCGATCCGTGGCGTCGAATCCAACGGCATGATGTGCAGCTTCCGCGAACTGGAGCTGGGCGAGGATCATGACGGCATCATCGAACTGGCGGCCGATGCGCCGGTGGGTCAGGTCTATGCCGACTGGGCAGGGTTGAACGATCCGGTCATCGAAGTTTCCATCACGCCGAACCGGCAGGATTGCATGGGCGTGCGCGGCATCGCGCGCGATCTGGCGGCGGCGGGCCTCGGCACGTTGAACGCGATCATCGTGCCGACGATCGAGGGCGCCGGTCCTGGACCGGATGTGCGGACGGACGATGTGGATGGCTGCCCGGCCTTCTTCGCGCGGACCGTGCGCGGCGTGCGCAATGGCGCTTCGCCCGAATGGATGGCCAAGCGGTTGAAGGCGATCGGGCAGAAGCCGATCAGCACTTTGGTCGACATCACCAACTACATCATGATCGACCTCGGCCGGCCGCTGCATGTCTATGACATGGCGAGTCTGAAGGGCGGGCTGGTCGCGCGCAAGGGCAAGGCCGGCGAGCAGGTGCTGGCGCTCAATGGCAAGACCTACAGCGTCGACGAGACGATGACGGTCATCGCCGACGATGAAGCCGTGCACGACATTGGCGGTATCATGGGCGGCGAACATTCGGGCGCGCAGGACGGCACGACCGACGTGCTGATCGAATGCGCCTATTTCACGCCGGAGCGGATCGCGGTGACGGGGCAGAAGCTGACGCTGACGTCTGACGCACGCGGGCGGTTCGAGCGCGGAGTCGATCCGGCGTTTCTGGACGATGGCCTGTCGATCGCGACCGATCTGGTGGTGAAGCTGTGCGGCGGAAGCCCGAGCGAGGCGACCCGCGCCGGCACCCCGCCTGCTACGCCCAAGACCGTCGCCTTCAGCCCCGACCAGTGCCTGGCGCTGGCCGGCGTGGATGTGCCCGCCGACGAGCAGCAGCGCATCCTGGAAAGCCTGGGCTTTGTCGTCAGCGCCACCGGTGGCGGCGTCGAATATCAGGACGGCATGCCCGTCAGCGTGCCGGCCAGCTGGACCATCACGGTCCCGACCTGGCGCCGGGACGTCGATGGCTGGCCCGATATCGTCGAGGAAGTGGTGCGCATCGTGGGCCTGGACCATGTGCCCTCCACCCCGCTACCGCGCGTGCCGGGCGTCGCTCGCCCGACCGCCACGCCCGAGCAACTGGTCGAGCGTCGCGTGCGCCGCACGGCGGCTGCGCGCGGGCTGGCCGAAGCGATCAACTGGTCTTTCATTTCCGAAAAGGAAGCCGCTGCCGTAGGTGGGGGCGACTGGACGCTGGCCAATCCGATCTCCGAAGATCTGAAGGTCATGCGGCCTTCGCTGCTGCCCGGCCTGTTGTCGGCGACGAAGCGCAATGTCGATCGCAGCGCGACGAGCGTGCGGCTGTTCGAACTGGGCCGTCGCTATTTCAAGCAGGGCGAGCGGGCGACCCTCGGCTTCGTGCTGGCGGGTGAAAAGACCGCGCGCGGTTGGCAGTCGGGCAAAGCGCAGGCGTTCGATGCGTTCGACGCCAAAGGTGAAGTGATCGCGCTGCTGGCCGCCGCCGGCGCACCGGTGGGCAATCTCCAGAATTTCGGTGAAGCGTCCGCCGCTTATCATCCGGGTCAGTCGGGTACGTTGCGGCTGGGGCCTAAGGCAGTGCTGGCCGAATATGGCGTGCTGCACCCGTCGCTGGCCAAGCATTTCGGGCTGACTGGCACCGTCGTCGCGGGCGAAATCTTCCTCGACGCCATTCCGGGCAAGCGCAAGAGCGGCTTCATGCGCGCGCCCTATGCCCCGCCGGCCTTGCAGGCGGTGAAGCGCGACTTCGCCTTCGTGGTGCCGGAGACGGTCGAGGCTGACGCGCTGGTGCGCGGCGTGAAGGGCGCGGACAAGAAGAGCATCGTCGACGTGCGCCTGTTCGACGTCTTCGTCGGGCCGGGCGTGGAAGACGGTTTCAAGTCGCTCGCCATCGAGGTGACGTTGCAGCCGGGCGAAAAGAGTTTCAGCCAGGAAGAGCTGGAAGCGATCAGCGCTGCGGTGGTCAAGGCTGCGCAGAAGCTGGGCGGTAGCCTGCGCGGCTGACCCGGTTATCGAGGGACAAGATAAAGGGCGTGGTGAGCAGTCACCGCGCCCTTTTTTTCATCCGCTGGCCGTCAGCGTGTGCGGGAGCCGATATGAGAACGCCATACAGCCAAATCATGTAATCTTCCCCGGCGTAGGCCGGGGTCCAGTTCAGAGCGTGGGACTGGACCCCGGCCTACGCCGGGGAACGCAGCAGTATAAAAGCTCCGCTCGGTGAAGGGCATCGCTCAGCCCGGGCGGATGGGGTGCTGCTTACAGATCCACGCCCGCCGCGATCGCTTCCAGCTTGCGGATGCGTTCCTTGAGGTCGGCGACCTCGATCCGGGCGGCGGCGGTGGGGGGACCGCTGTCTTCGCTCTGGCCGTAGCGGATCAGTTCGGCGCGCTTCAGCTCCAGCCAGCCGTTCCAGCCGCGCAGGCCGGCGGCCGTGAGGATGGAAAGGCCGGCCAGGCTGGCCGCCGCCAGGGTGATGTAGAGATAGGGGTCTTGCATATAAGCCTCCCTGCCCGGTCAACCGACAATCAGTCGCGGTCCCGGAGTTTTTCGAATTCCCGCTCCAGCGCGGAGGAGCCGTCGGTCGCCAGCCGTTCCAGCACGGCGACGCGATCCTTGAGCGCCTTCACTTCCGCGCGCAGCCGTTCCGTTTCGGGGTCGGGGCCGCGCTGGATCAGCGTTTCGCCCTTGCCGTGGCGCACGACGCCATATTTGGCCTGCAATACCCGCGAAATTGCGATGATCGCCACGATAAGGACGACCATGGAAAAAGGATTGTCGATCATCTGTCTTGTCCCTTGATGATGTCGTGCGATCAGTTGGCGGGGCCGCGCAGCTGTTCGATCTCGCGATTGAGCTGGTGGCTGCTGTCGGTGACGATGCGTTCGACCACGATCAGGCGATCCTTCATCGATCCGATCTCCGCGCGCAGCTGGGCATTTTCCTGGCTCAGGAGCTTGATGCGCTCGACCATTTCCTCATTCTTCTGCGGATAGACCGCCTTGCCCCAGCTATTTTCCAGCGGGTAGCCGTTCTTGATGCGCAGCCATGTGGTGAAGATCCAGCCGCCGACCGCCAGCGATCCGACGATGACCGCCACGGGCGCAAAGGCTTCGAATGGAAACATGATGATTACTCCCCTTGCCTGGTCGGTCAGCGCAGTGCGTCGATGTCGCGCGCGGTGCGGGTGGCGGGATCGGTGGCGATCCTCTCCAGCACCGCGATGCGCTCTTCGAGACGGCTGATGCGGCCAACCAGCTTTTCGTTTTCGCTTGATAAAAGGTCGATTTTTCGACCGGCGTCAGGTTCCGTTCGATGAACGGTACCAGTCCACTCATTTTCCACCGGATAGCCGTGGCGGGCACGGACCCAGGTGGTGAACATCCAGCCCAGCGTCGACATGGCGATGATGGCGAGGACGAAGAAGGGACCACCGAAATTCATGACTGTGTCTCCCTGTTATACATCCCGACCGACGGTTCAGCGCAGGCTGTCGATCTCGTCGGCGAGGCGGGTGTTGCGGCTGGTATAATAGATTTCGATGTCGGCCAGGCGGCGGTCGATGTCGCGGAATTTGGACCGGACGTCGCGGGTGGAGCGCGTCGGGTTGGTGCGCACCCCCTGCCAGAATTTCTCGTCATCGCGGTCCGCATAGAGGCCGCTCGGCTTGTTTTCGGCGAAATAGGCGACGACGACATAGGCGATCAGGGTCCAGGGGAAAGCGCCCATCAGGGTGACGAGCACCGCCCCGACGCGAACCCAGGTCACGTCGATCCCGCTATAGTCGGCGATGCCGGAGCATACGCCCATCCATTTGCCATTGGCCTTGTCGAGGTAGAATTTGGTGCGGCGGGCGGTCATGTCAGCTCCTCCGGTCGAAATCGAAGCCATCGTCACTCGATGGGCGTTGCGGGCGAAATTCGGGATTGTCGGCCGCGACGATCCGTTCGACCGTCTGGAGCCGTTCTTCGAGACGACGGGCGAGAAGGTGGAGGTCGTCCAGCAGCTTCTCATCCTCGTCGGTGATCTTGGGCGCCTGCTTCCACTTGGTGACATAGTGGAAGATCAGCCAGGGCATGCCGATGAACAGCATGCCGCAGACGATGACGGGCAGGAAAACCTCTTCCATCGGATCAGCCTTCCCTGTTCATGCTGGCCTTGAGCGCGGCGAGATCGGCATCGACCTTGTCGGCCGACTTCAATTCCGCAATCTCTTCTTCCAGCGTCTTGGGCTGCGCGCCAAGGCTCATCGCGTCGGCGCGGCCTTCGGCCATATCGACGCGGCGTTCCAGCATGTCGAAACGGGCAAAGGCGTCGTTGACCTTTTCGCCGGCATAGGCTTCGCGGACGCGCAGGCGGTTTTCGGCGCTCTGCATGCGCGTGACCAGGCTGTTCTGGCGGGCGCGGGCTTCGCGCAGCTTGCCCTGCAACTTGGCGATATCCTCTTCCGAGGCGCGCAGCGCTTCGTCCAGCGTCTCGATCTCATGATTGAGGTGATCGGCCATGTCGGCGGCCTTCTGGCGTTCGACCAAAGCGGCCTTGGCCAGGTCTTCGCGATCCTTCGACAGGGCAAGCTGCGCCTTTTCGGTCCAGCTGTCCTGCAAGCCGTTCAGCTTGGCGATGTGGCGACGCATTTCCTTTTGATCGGCGATGGTGCGGGCGGCGGACGCGCGTACCTCGACCAGCGTTTCCTCCATTTCGAGGATGATCATGCGGATCATCTTCGCGGGGTCTTCCGCCTTGTCGAGAAGGTCGGTCACATTGGCAGCGATGATGTCGCGGGTGCGGGAGAAAATACCCATTTTAACGTCACTCCTGGTCGTATTTGGTTCAAGTGCCGGGGCGGGCGAGAGGGGGCAAGTCCCGCCCCGGCCGGGTGTGCGGCCTTACGCCAGATAGCGCAGGGTCGCGGGGGTCTGTTGCGTCGCGAGAATAGTGACTTCGCTGGCGCGCGCCGGGCCGACCGCCGAAAGGATCATGGTGGATCCGAACAGCACGGCGGCAATGGCGACCGACATCAGCTGGCCGATTTCGCGAACGCTGTTGCTCTGATTGGTCATGGTCATACTCCCTGAAACTTGGCCTTCATAGGTTCCGCGATTGATTGCGGATTGTCCCCAGCTTTGCAGAGGCCGTGCCAGTTTCAAAAAAATGGCGGATTTGTGCGGCTTTGAACGGTTTTTGGCATGACGGACGCAATAGGCCACTTGCCAAGGAGTGGGAAATTTCACCATAAGTTGGCGCATGGAGAAAAATACGCAGTTTGTCGGCCAGAGCCTCGCCTTTCTCGACGCGGTCGAGCAGGCGGGCCGCGCGGCCGAACTCAATCGGCCGGTGCTGGTGATCGGCGAACGCGGTACCGGCAAGGAGCTGATCGCCGAGCGGCTGCATCACCTGTCGCCGCGCTGGGGCGAGCCGCTGATCGTCATGAACTGCGCGGCCTTGCCCGAAACGCTGATCGAGGCGGAATTGTTCGGCCATGAACAGGGCGCCTTCACCGGCGCGACCAAGGCGCGGCCCGGCCGGTTCGAGGATGCCGATGGCGGGACATTGTTCCTGGACGAACTGGGTACGCTGTCGATGGCGGCGCAGGAACGGCTGCTGCGCGTCGTGGAATATGGCGAGGTCACGCGGATCGGCGCGTCGCGCGCGGTGCAGGTGGACGTGCGCATCGTCGCGGCGACCAACGAGGATCTGCCCGCCGCCGCCGAAGCCGGGCGGTTTCGGCCGGACCTGCTCGACCGGCTGAGTTTCGAGGTCATCACCCTGCCTCCTCTGCGCGCGCGGGAGGGGGATATCACGGTGCTCGCGGACCATTTCGGGCGGCGCATGGCGGCCGAGCGGGACTGGCCGCAATGGCCGGGCTTCACCGCAGCCTGCGCGGCCGAACTGGAAGGCTATGGCTGGCCGGGCAATGTGCGCGAATTGCGCAATGTGGTGGAGCGCGCCGTCTATCGCTGGGATGAGCCTGGGCGGCCGATCAGCCGCATCACCTTCGATCCCTTCGCTTCACCCTGGAAGCCCAAGCCGATGATGCCGCGGGCCAGTGCCGCACCGGCAGGCGATGCCCCTGCCCCGGCGGCCGTCGCGGCGCCAGCGATCGCGTTCGAGGATATCAGCGATCTGCGTGCGGCGGTGGACGGGCATGAGGCGGCCATCATCCGCGCGGCGCTGGACCGGTTCCGCTATAATCAGCGGGCGACGGCCAAGGGGCTGGGGCTGACCTACGACCAGTTGCGCCATTGTATGAAGAAACATGGGTTGAGCGCGGGCTGAAGACCAGCGAAGCGCCAAAAAACGCCGTCACCCCCGCGACCCGAAGGGCGACCGTAGGTCAACGCGGGAACCCATCTCTCAACGTCACATGATGGCGGGAAGGCCGGAGATGGATTCCCGCCTTCGCGGGAATGACGAGCGTAAAGACGGGGGTTAACGCGTAGGCACAGGCTCCGGTCCCGAATAGTCGTAGAAGCCCTTGCCGGTCTTGCGGCCGTACCAGCCGGCTTCGACATATTTGACCAGCAGCGGCGCCGGGCGATATTTGGGGTCGCCGGTGGTGGTGAGGAAGACGTTGAGGATTTCGAGCGCGGTGTCGAGGCCGACGAAATCCAGAAGGGTCAGCGGCCCCATCGGGTGATTGAGGCCCAGTTTGCAGCCCTGATCGATGTCGGTGACGCTGCCCACACCTTCGCCCAGCACAAACACGGCTTCATTGAGCATCGGCAGCAGGATGCGGTTCACCACGAAGCCCGGCGCGTCGAAGGCGTGGACCGTGGTCTTGCCGATCTTTGCGGCGAAACCCTCCACAGCGGCGACCGTCTCGGGCGAGGTGGCAAGGCCGCGAATGACCTCCACCAACACCATCACCGGCACGGGGTTGAAGAAATGGACGCCGACGAAGCGGCCGGCATCCGGCGCGGCCTGCGCAAGGCGGGTGATGGGGATGGACGAGGTGTTGGTGGCGAGGATGGCGTCGGGGGCCAGTATCTTGCCGACATTGGCGAAGATGGCGCGCTTCACCTCTTCCCGCTCGGTCGCGGCCTCGATCACCAGTTGCGCGCCGGCCAGCGGCGCGATGTCGCCGGCGGGCGTGATGCGGGCGAGCGCGGCGTCGGCGTCGGCCTGGCTGATCTTTTCCTTTTCCACGGCGCGGGCGAGCAGCTTGGCGATGCCGGCCAGCCCCTTTTCCGCGCGGGGCAGGTCGATGTCCGACAGTATGACTTCATAGCCCGCCTGCGCCGCGACCTGCGCGATGCCTGCGCCCATCTGACCCGCGCCGATCACGCCTACCGTCCGAATATCCGTCATGCCTGTCTCTCCATTATGACTGCACACGTCTTTAGCTGCACTGCCGCATCTGGGCTACCGCACATTACATCGGGCGATGGAATGTGCCGTCATGGCGGACGGATTGCATAAGGCCGCTATTTCCGGCTTTGCGCTGCGCGGCGGCCATGGTTAAAAGCCCGGCATGTCTGTTTCCGAAATGATGCCTGCGCCGGCCACCGGACGCTTCATTGCCGCCGTGCATCATTTCCCCGTGCGCGTCTATTTCGAGGATACCGACCTGTCGGGCCTCGTCTACCACGCCAATTATCTGCGCTATATGGAGCGCGCCCGGTCCGACATGCTGCGCGTCGCGGGCATCGACCAGCGTGCCAATCATGAAGGGGGTGCGGGCGTCTATGCCGTCACCGACCTTCAGATCAAATATCGCCGCCCCGCCCGGCTGGACGACGACCTGATGGTGGTGAGCCATGTGACGGCGGTGCGCGCCGCCAGCTGTGTCATTCATCAGTCAGTCAGGTGCGGCGCGGAAGAGTTGACGAACGCCAGCATTTCCGTCGCCTGGCTGACGCCGCAGGGTCGCCCGCAGCGCCAGCCCAAGGCCTGGACCGACATTTTCACCCGCCTGTTGCAAGGGGAAGACCTTCACCCATGACGCTCAACCTGCCTGCCGGCGCCATTACCGACGCCGCGACCATTTCCCCGCTGGCCCTGTTCCTTCAGGCCGACATCGTCGTGAAAGGCGTGATGCTGGGCCTGTTGCTGGCCAGCATCTGGACCTGGGCGATCATCATCAGCTTCAGCTTCAGCCTGCGCAAGGCGAGCAAGGAAAGCCGCAAGTTCGAGGCGGATTTCTGGAAGGCGGAGGATATCGACCGCTTTTATGAATCGCGCGGCAAGACGGAATTTCCGGCGGCCAAGGTGATGGCGGCAGGCGTCACCGAATGGCGCCGGTCCACCGCGCAGAAGGTGATCGACCGCGACGGCACGCGCGACCGGCTGGCGACGTCCATGTCGAGCACGATCGCGTCGGAAGTGGATCGGCTGTCGGATCGGCTGAACATTTTGGCGACGGTCGCGTCGGCCGCGCCTTTCATCGGCCTGTTCGGTACGGTGTGGGGCATCATGCGCGCCTTCACCAGCATCGCGGCGGAGCAGGATAGTTCGCTGGCGGTCGTGGCGCCGGGCATTGCAGAAGCGCTGTTCGCGACCGCCATCGGCCTGTTCGCGGCGATCCCGGCGCTGATCGCCTACAACCGGTTCAGCCATGGCATCAACCGGCTGGAAGCGGGACTGACCCGCTTTGCCGACAGTTTCTATGCGACGTTGAGCCGTGAGCTGGAGGCGCAACGGTAATGGCGATGTCCGGTCCTCCCTCCGCCCGGCGCGGACGCGGGCGTGCGCCGATGGCCGACATCAACGTGACGCCGCTGGTCGACGTCATGCTGGTGTTGCTGATCATCTTCATGGTGACCGCGCCGCTGCTGGTGACGGGCGTGCCGGTGAACCTGCCGGAAACGCGGGCCAAGGGACTGGATGCGGACGCCAAGCCGACGATCGTGTCGATCGACCGCGACGGCGGACTGTTCATCAACGACGACCAGATCGGCGACGCAGACCTGCCCGATCGGCTGGCCGAGATCGCATCGGCCCATGCCGGCCAGCCCGAACCGCCGCAAATCTTCCTGCGCGCCGACACGGCGCTGGATTATGGCCGGGTGATGCGGGTGATGGGTGAGCTTAACCGCGCCGGCCTGAACAAGGTATCGCTGGTCAGCACCGACGCCGGCGGTGCGGATAGCGCCGGTTCGGACAGCGGCAGTTCAGAATAGGGGCCATAGGTCAGCAATATGGAGCGTACGGAAAAGATCGGCCTTGGCGTCGCGACGGCAGGACATGTCCTGCTGTTCGGGCTACTGTCTGCCGGTTTCCTGTCCACCCCCAACCCGTTGAAGCTGAAGTCCCCGCCGATGGACATCAGCTTGGTGGACGAGGTCGCGCTGCAATCGACCGCGCCGCAGATTTCGACCCAGCCCCCGCCCCCCAGCGTCGCGCCGGAGCAGGGACCGACCGAGGACGCCAAGCCTGCGCCCGAACCGGCCCCGGCGCCCGAACCGACGCCTGCGCCGCCAGAGCCCAAGCCGGTGCCCAAGCCCCTGCCCAAGCCGACGCCGCCCAAGCCGGTGGTGAAGGAGGTGCCGAAACCCGCCCCCAAGCCCGCGCCGCCCAAGAAAGAGGTCGCCAAGACGCCGGCCAAGCCCAAGCCGGCGCCGGAAAAACCCGCGCCCAAGGCGAAGCCCGCCCCGGAAAAGCCCGCCGCCAGGGCGAAGCCTGCGCCTGAAAAGCCCAAGGCGGCCGCCGCCGCGCCATCCAAGGCGAAGAGCGATGCCAAGGGCAAGAGCGATGCGCCGGCCAAGGCGTCTGGCGCCGGCAAGGCCGACAAGCCCAAGGGATCGTTGCTGGGCAAGGATTTCCTGAAAGGCATCGACAGCAAGGAGGATGCGCCACGCACCCCCGCGCCGCCGCCGGCTGCCGCCATGGGGCCGGCGCAGAAGTCGGCGCTGGACGCGGAATTGCGCCGTCAATTGAAGCCGCACTGGCGCCCGCCTTCGGGCGCGGATGCCGATCAGCTGGTGACACTGCTGGAAGTCCGACTGGACAAGAGCGGCGCAGTCATCGGCACGCCCGAGGTCATCGACCAGCAGGGCGTGACCGCCAGCAACCGACCGCAAGCCAAGCTGCATGCGGAGCGGGCGATCCAGGCGGTGAAGCTGGCATCCCCCTTCCGCAACATGCCGCCCGAATTTTACGACCAATGGAAATGGCTCCGGCCACTCCGCTTTGACGCGAGGCTGAACCGATGAAGACCAGCATTTTACGCCGCCTGGCGATGGCCACCGTCGCGCTGACCGCCATATTGTCAGCGCCCGCCATGGCACAGCTGTCGGTCGATGTGACCGGCGAGATCGACAGCAATGTCAAGGTCGCCGTGCCATCCCTGCCCGCGCAGCAGGATGTGGCCACGCCCGCCGGAACGGCCAGCGAACTGGGCCGCAAGATCGCCGAAGTGATCGCGTCCGACCTCAAAGGCTCCGGCCTGTTCGATCCTTCCGGGCCGGGCGGCCTGCCGGGGATCGCCTTTCCCGAGGTGACGAACCCGGTCTATGCCAAATGGGGCGCCTATCAGGCGCTGGTGCAGGGCTTCGTGCGCACGACCGGCGGCGAGGCGGACATTACCGTGGGCTGCTATCTCTACGACGTCGCGCTGAAGCAGGAATTGACACGGCAGGGCTATGTCGTTGCACCGCGAGACTGGCGCCGGGCCGCGCATAAATGCGCAGACGCCATCTATGCCCGCCTGTCGGGCGAAAGCCCCTTCTTCGACAGCCGCATCGCCTATATCGCCGAGAGCGGTCCCAAGGGGAATCGCGTCAAGCGGCTGGCCATCATGGATAGCGATGGCGCCAACCATCGCTTCATCACCAATGGCCAGTCGATGGCGCTGACGCCGCGTTTCTCGCCCGATTACAAATCGATCCTCTATGTCAGCTATCTGGGCAGCCGGGTACGGCTGTTCATCTACGACATCGGCGCCGGGCAGCAGAAGCTGGTGACGGAAAGCAGCAACGCGACCTTCGCGCCGCGCTGGTCGCCCGATGGCCGCAATATCCTGTTTTCGATGGCGGTGGCCGGCAATACCGACATCTATCGCGTGTCGGCCAATGGCGGCACGCCGGTGCGGCTGACCACATCGCCGGGCATCGACGTGGGCGGCAGCTATTCGCCCGACGGCAGCCAGATCGTGTTCGAAAGCGACCGGTCGGGCGGGCAGCAAATCTATGTCATGAACGCAGACGGCTCCAACCAGCGCCGGATCAGCCATGGCGGCGGCCGCTATGCGACGCCCGAATGGTCGCCGCGCGGCGACCTGATCGCGTTCACCAAGCTGTCGGGCGACTTCAAGGTCGCGGTGATGACGCCGAGCGGCGACAATGAGCGCATTCTGACCAATGGCTGGCAGGACGAACAGCCGACCTGGTCGCCCAATGGCCGCGTGTTGCAATTTTTCCGCACGACGCCAGGCAAGCAGGGCAGCAGCCAGGTGTGGCAGGTCGACCTGACGGGGGTGAACGAGCGCCGGATTCCGACGCCGCTCAGCGGTTCCGACCCGGCCTGGGGACCGTTGTTGCCGTAATCCTGCGTTCAGGCGGCGATGTTCATGGGGAACCTAGTCGTCTTGACAGCGTAACGAACTTCACGGACCCTGATGACGTCTTAGCGGGCGGCATAAAAAAATATCGAAGGAGACACCCATGAAACTGTCCCGGACCTTGGTGATGGCCACGGCGATCATCGCATTGGCCGCCTGTTCGAAGAAGCCGCCGGCCGAACTGCCCCCCGCCCCCGGCGGCACCGGCGGCACGACGGCCCCCACCGGCCCGGTCGGTTCGGGTGGTCCGGTCAAGGGCAGCCAGGAAGATTTCCTGGCGTCGGTCGCGGCCGACCGCATCTTCTTTGGCCTGGACCAATATGATGTCGATGCCGAGGATCAGGCGACCTTGCAGAGCCAGGCGGCCTGGCTGCGCCAGAATCCGTCGGTGCGCGTGACGATCGAGGGGCATGCCGACGAACGCGGCACCCGCGATTATAATATCGCTCTGGGCGAGCGCCGCGCCAATGCGGCCAAGAACTATCTCGCCTCGCTGGGGATCGATCCGGGCCGGCTGACCACCGTCAGCTACGGCAAGGAACGGCCGGCGGCGCTGGGGTCGGACGAAGCCAGCTGGGCGCAGAATCGCCGCGCGGTGACCGTCACCATCCAATATTGATCGTTTGATCGAGGCATAGAAAAGGCCCGCCGGTTCGCGCGACCGGCGGGCCTTTTTCTTGGCGGTGGACGGCCGGCAAAGGAACGGGCGGCGCTTAACTTCGCACAGTTCCCCCCAAGGTTGAAATATTAGAAGCGCAGTTGGACATAATCTATCAATCGCGCGTCCCTGTTTCCGGCATTCTATCATGGGCGATCGCAGATAGGACAGATCATCGACGATCTAATCCCATCCCATGATTTTAACCCGCTGTAAAAGCGGCTAGGCATGGCCGATGCAGAAGAGCGAGCCGAAGAAGAAACCGCCCACGATCAAGGAAGTCGCCGCCCATGCGGGCGTGTCGATCATGACCGCATCACGCGCGGTCAACGGCAAGGCGCTGGTCAGCGCCAAGGCGAGGCGGGCGGTGGATCTGGCGGTTAAGGCGCTGGGCTATGTCCCCAATGCGTCGGCGCGGGCATTGGCGGGAAGTGCGGACCGGCGGGTCGCCCTGCTCCACAGCCATTCGACCACGTCCGCCTATCTGGGCGAATTGCTGCTCGGCGCGATGAGCGAAGCGCCGCAGCGGCACCTGCATCTGGTGGTCGAGCAATGCGCGCCGGGCGCCTTTGCCGCCGAAATCGTCGAGCAGGTGGCACAGGCCCATGTCGCGGGCGTGATCCTGCCGCCGCCGCTGTGCGACTGGGCGGAACTGGTCGAGGGGCTGCGTGCGCGCGACATCGCCATCGTGGCCATCGCCACCGATCAGGATGTGCCCGACATGCTGAGCGTGAGCACCGACGACCGCCATGCCGCCTATGACCTGACCCGGCACCTGATCGAACTGGGGCATAAGAGGATCGGCTTTATCGAGGGCAATCCGCGCCACCGGTCGAGCGCGCGGCGATTGCAGGGCTATAAGGATGCGCTGGTGCATCATGCGCTGGACCTGGACGAGGCGCTGATCGTGCCGGGGGATTTCAGTTACCGGTCGGGGCTGGATGCGGCGGAGCGGTTGATGGCGCTGGACGAGCGGCCGACGGCGATCTTCGCCTGCAACGACGATATGGCGGCCGCCGCGATCACGGTGGCGCATCAGCGCAAGGTCAATGTGCCGGCCGAGATCAGCATTTGCGGGTTCGACGATACGCCGCTGGCCAGCGCGATCTGGCCGGCGCTGACCACCATTCGCCAGCCGATCCGCGACATGAGCCGGGAAGCGATCGGCCTGCTGGCGATGCGGTTCCGCAGCCAGGATGAGGGCGCGGACGGAGTGATCGGCAAGGTGAAGCTGGATTATCAGCTGATCCGTCGCCAGTCGGATGCGGTGCCGGCGCGGCATTGATGGATTAGAGAAACCCCATCTGCCGCAGCCAGGCTTCGCACAGGCGGGGCCAGAGCGATACCGGCAGGTCCGGCGTATCGAGCGCGAAGCCGTGCGGGGCGTCGGCAAAGATGTGGAGTTCCGGACTGGCGCCCGCTGCCGTGAGCGCGTCGTGCAAGCGGTGGGCGTTGGCGACCGGCACGACCGGATCGTTGCCGGCATAGACGATGAAGGTCGGCGGTGGGTCGGGCAGAAGCTGCGCGTCGGGCTGAAGCGCGTCGTAGAGCGCCTGTTTCTCCAGCGGCGGCAAGGGCGGCTTGTCCGCGATGATCGTGCGCCCCTTCGCATTGGTGGAGATGGGGGCGTAGCCGATCACGACTATGTCGGGCCGTTGTGGGGCCGCCTTACCCCATTCGGCCGGATAGTCGGCGATCAGGCAGGCGGCGAGATGACCGCCCGAGGAGAGGCCGACGACGCCCAGTCCTTCCGGCGCGAGGGCGCTGGCGCGTATCATCCGCATCGCCGCCAGTGCGTCATCCAGCGGCGCGGAGGGGCTGGTGCCTGCATGCGGGAAGCGGTGGATGAGGACGAAGGCGTGATAGCCGAGCGCGGTCAGCCAGCGCGCGACCTGCACCCCCTCCCGCCCCGCCATCAGCGCGGTATAGCCGCCGCCGCCCAGGATCAGCATCGCGCGGCCGTTGGGCGTTTCGGGCGCATAGCCGAGCAGGACCGGGCGATCGACGGCGGTCACGACGGCCTTTTCGGGGGCCTGTTCGGGCATCGCCGCTTCATCCGCCAGCATGAAGGCGCCCGTGGCCGCACCGTGCAGCGGCCAGACCAGATCAGCCCCCAGCATCAGGCGAGCCGGTTGCCGTAGCCGATGATGATGGTGGCCAGGATCAGCAGGCCGACCCCGCTCCATACCATGCGGCGAATGGCGGGGGCGGCGTCCTTCCATTCGCGGAAGGCGAAGCCCCATAATGTGCCGAATATGATGATCGAGGCCATGTGCAGCGTCCAGCTGGAAAAGCCGAAGCGGCCCATCTGGCTTTCGCCCATGGTGTAGAAGAAGAATTGGAAATACCAGGCGGTGCCGGCGAGCGCGCAGAGCAGGAAATTGGGGAGCAGCTTGGGGCGCTGACCCGATGCGTCGGGGGCGCCGACCCATTGGCCCGCCGATTTGTTCTTCACGATCAGCCAGCCGCACCAGAGCGAATTGGTGATGAGGCCGCCGAACATGACGAGGCAGAGGGTCGGCAGGCCGGTCCAGAGCGGGCCGGTGCCCGCGGCGGCGGACAGCGCCTTGACCGGCTCGCCCGCCGCCAGACCGAAGGCGAAGCAGCTGGACATGATGCCGGAGAAGATGGCGACGGCGATGCCCTTCCTGAAATCGAATTCGGCGACGGCGGCGGCTTTTTGCGCTGACGACAGCGCTTCATCCTTGCGGGCGCCGGCGCGGGCGACGACGACGATGCCCAGCACCGTGACGGCGAGGCCGAGGAGGACGATCTGGCCGTGCAGCGTGCCGGCGATTTCCGTCATGAAGCTGCCGTCGAATATGGGCGGGATCAGGGTTCCGAAGACGGTACAAAGGCCCAGCACTACCGCCATGCCGAGCGAGAGGCCGAGATAGCGCATCGTCAGGCCATAGGTCAGGCCGCCAAAGCCCCAGAGGATGCCGAAGAAGACGCACCAGCCGACTACCGAGGACGGCAGCTGGGCCATCACGCCCATCAGGTCGTTGGTCTGGACCGAGGCGAAGAACCAGGGGGCGGCGACCCAGGAGAAGAGGCCGCCGGTGATCCAGAAAATCTCCCAATTCCAGCGTTTGACGCCGCGAAAGGGGACATAGAAGCTGGCCGAGGCGAAGCCGCCCAGCCAGTGGAAGAGGACGCCGAGCAGGGGATTTCCGATCATAGGTCCAGTCCCAGACGATAGAGGCGGTTGGCGTTGCCGGCGAAGAGGGCGAGGCGGTCGGCTTCCGGGAAATCCGCGACGATGGCGTGATAGGATTCCATATAGCGGTCGATCGGGCCGAACAGCTTGTCGGTCGGCGTGTCGCTGGCGAAGGCGCAGCGGTCGATGCCGAACAGGTCGATGGTTTCGCGGACCAGCGGTTCGATCGTCTCACGAGTCCAGTCGCGGCGGATGAAGCCCATGCCGGACAGTTTCACCGCGACATGGGGGAGCGCGGCGAGCGCCTTCATGCCCCGGCGCCAGTCATCGAGGCCATCGGCGTCGGTCAGGACCGGCATGCCCATATGGTTGATGATGACCGGAATGTCGGGATGGCGTTCGATCAGCGGGGTAAGGCCCGGCATCTGGCCCGGATAGCATTGCAGGTCGAAGGAGAGGCCATGTTTGGCGAGAAGCGCATAGCCGGCCTGCCATATCGGATCGACGGTCAGGTCGACCGGGCCATAGGTGCGCTTTGGATCGGGATGCCAGTTGACGATATGGCGGATGCCCTTGACGCGATGGTGCGCCGCCTGCGCGGCCAGAAGCGCGTCTACATCGGGGTCGTTCAGCGCGGCGAAGGCGACGAGGCCGGTGGGGAGGCCCTCGATCTGGGCAAGGCCATCGAGCCACTGGGTTTCGCGCAACGCGCTGTCCGCAGCGGCGCCGGCATCGACATGGACGGCGCCTACGACGTTCCAGCGGGCGAGGTCGGCGCGATATTCCGGTACGCCATAGTCATGGGCGATGGGTTCGACGCTGCCGTTCGGCCCTTCGTCCGAGAAGGGCGGGCTGAGCCAGTCGTAGCGGATATGGTGCAAGTCCCACAGATGGATATGGGCATCGACAAAGGGCAGGTCAGCCATCAAATCTCCCCTGCGGACAGCCCGGTCTTCGGCCGGATATACCGCTTTTCAAAAACATGCCGTTCGTCCCGAGTAGGGGCTGAGCTTGTCGAAGCCCCGTATCGACGGACTGTCTGAGCGATCCTTCGATACGCCATTTCGACTTCGCTCAATGACTACTCAGGACGAACGGTTGTTGCGCATTAGAAGGTCGTGCGGCCGCCCGACGTGTCGAAGGTGGACGCGGTGGTGAAGCTGCATTCCTCGCTGGCCATGAAGCAGACCATGGCGGCCGATTCTTCGATCAGGCCAAGGCGGCCCATCGGGATTTTCGAACGCATATAATCGACCTGGCTCTGCGGAAGTTGCGCCAGGATCGGGCTTTCGAAGGTCGCGGGGGTCAGCGCGTTGGCGATGACGCCCTTGCCGGCCAGTTCCTTGCCTAGGCTCTTGGTGAAGCCGATCACGCCTGCCTTGCTGGCGCTATAGGCGCTGGCGTTGGGATTGCCTTCCTTGCCTGCGACCGAGGCGAGATTGACGATCCGGCCATAGCCATTGTCGAGCAGGAAGGGCGCGACTTCGCGGTTGCAGTAGAAGAGGCCGTTGAGGTTGATGTCGATCACCCGCTGGAAGCTGTCCACCGGATAGTCCCACACCGTGGCCGTGGCACCGGTGATACCGGCCGAGCAGATCAGGATATCGACCTTGCCCAGCGCCGCGGCCGTTTCCTTCGCGGCGGCGGCGACGGCGGCATAGTCGCTGACGTCCAGCGCCACGACATGGGCGGCGCCGACCTCTTCCTTCGTGACGGCGAGCGCTTCGGGATTGAGATCCCAGAGCGCCACCTGCCCGCCTTCGGCGACGATGCGCGCGGCGACCTGCTTGCCAAGGCCCGACGCGCCGCCGGTGATGATCGCGTTGCGGCCCGCGAAACGGCCGGCATAGACGCTCATCCCAACACCTCGTCACCTAGGTGACGCCATTCCGCCACGGCCTGCGTCTGGACGCCCAGCTTTTCGATGCCCAGTTCCATGACGTCGCCGGCCTTCAGGTAAATGGCTTCTGGCTTCTTGCCTTCCCCCACGCCCGGCGGCGTGCCGGTGATCATCAGGTCGCCGGGGTAGAGAGTGATATATTCGCTGACATAAGAAATGAGCTGGGCGACGTTGAAGATCATCGTCTTCGTGTTGCCGGTCTGCATCCGTTCGCCATTGATGTTGAGATACATGTCGAGATTCTGCGGATCGCCGACTTCATCGGGCGTCACCAGCCAGGGACCGACCGGGCAGAAAGTGTCATGGCCCTTGCCCTTGGACCATTGGGTGCCGCGCTGCTTCTGGTTGAAGCGTTCCGACACGTCATTGACGAGGGTGTAGCCCGCGACCTTCGACAGGGCATCTTCTTCGCTGACGAAGCGGCAGGTTTGCCCGATGATGACGCCCAGTTCGACTTCCCAGTCGCCATGGGTGCTGTTCTTGGGCAGCACGACTTCGTCATTGGGACCGTTCAGCGAAGACAGCGCCTTCATGAACATCATCGGTTCGGTCGGGATCGGCAGATTCGATTCGATCGCATGATCTTCATAATTGAGGCCGATGGCGACGATCTTGCCGATGCCCTTGACCGGCACGCCATAGCGCGGTTCGCCTTCGACGATCGGCAGCGAGGCGATGTCGGCGGCCTGCGCAGTGGCGATAGTGGCGACGGTCAGTTCGGGGACAATGCCGGACAGGTCGCGGATGTTACCGTCGCTGTCGATGACGCCGGGCTTTTCCTGGCCACGCTGGCCGAAACGAACGAATTTCATGGGAGGTTTCTCTCTTCAGGCAATCAGTGGGTGTAAGGGCGGTGCATCGCGATGTCGGGGTTGAGGTCGACACCGAAGCCCGGCTTGTCGAGCGCGCTCACCTTCATCCGGCCATTTTCCGGCACCGGCTCACCCAGCAATTGCGGATGGAACATAGGCACCACTTCCGTTGGTCCGGGATGCATCATCAGGAATTCGGCGAAGGGCGAATTGTGGCGGGTGATGACGAAATGATAGCTGTAGACGGACGAGCCATGCGGCACGACCATCTTGCCATGGGCGTCGGCCAGCGCGCTGATCTTGAGCAATTCGGTCACGCCCCCGCACCAGCCGACATCGGGCTGGATGATGTCGCAGCAGTCCATTTCCAGCAGCATGCGGAAGCCCCAGCGGGTCGCCTCATGCTCGCCGGTGGTAACCAGCATGCCCTTGGGCACGTTGCGCTTGAGCTGTTGATAGCCCCAATAATCGTCGGGGCTGATCGCCTCCTCGATCCATTTGAGGCCAAGCTCATGCGCGGCGATGGCGAGGCGAGTGGCATAATCGACGTCGAGCGCCATCCAGCAATCCCACATCAGCCAGAAATCCTCGCCCACCTTCGCGCGCATGTCGGCCAGTTCGGCGATATTCTTCTTCAGGCCCTCGACGCCTTCGGCCGGGCCGTGATGCAGCGCCATCTTGCCGCCGATGAAGCCGAATTCCTTCGCCTTGTCGGGCCGCGCGCCGGTGGCGTAGAATTGCAGTTCGTCGCGCACCGCGCCGCCCAGCAGATGATAGACCGGTTCCTGCCGCAGCTTGCCCAGCAAGTCCCAGAGCGCCAGATCGACGCCGGAAATGGCGTTGATGACCAGCCCCTTGCGCCCATAATATTGGGTCGAGAAATACATCTGGTCCCAGATTTTCTCATAATCCGTCGGCGCGCGCCCTTCGAGGAAGCGGGCGAGATGCTTTTCCACGATATAGGCGGCCGGTTCGCCGCCGGTGGTCACGGCGAAACCGACGGTGCCGTCCTCCGCCTCGATCTCCACCACCAGCGTGCCGAGCACGTTGATGCCGAAGCTTTGGCGCGACTGGCGATATTCGGGATATTTCGACATAGGCGTCGCGATATGGTCGTCGATCCAGTGGCCTTCGCCCTGGTCATGATAGTCGGCACCACCGCCGCGCACGGTGAAAGCGCGGACATGCTTGATCTTCGGCAACGTCACGATCGGCACGCGAAAACTCCCTCAACCCAGCCCGCGTTCAACATGTGGGAACGGCAGGCAAAAACCTTCACAATATGATAGGTGCCGCGGGGAGCGGGACCAGAGTGTCAGTTTGGCAGGACCGGAAGAATCAGGTCGGCCTCTCCTTCACCCTTGTTTTTCTCATTTTGTGGGATAGAGTGTTATTAGATGAGACAGAAAACGTCAAACCCAGAATCGGATGGGTCGGAAAATTTGGCGCGAGAGGATAAGGCTGCCGCGAAAGCGGGCGGGTCGCAGACGCTGCACCGTGGGCTGGACCTGCTCGACCAGGTGATCGACGGGCCGATCAAGCTGGCCGACCTGTCCGAACGGATGGGCCTGACCCGGTCGACCACCCATCGGCTGGCCAATGCGATGGTGGAGCGGGGTTTCCTGACCTTCCTGCCGCGCGAAGGCTATCAGTTGGGGCCGAAACTGTTGCAGCTGGGATTTCTGGCGCAGAGTCAGGCGGACGTGGTGCAGATCGCCCGGCCGCATCTGGAAATGCTGGCCGCCGCCAGCGAGGATGTGGTGCATCTGGGGCGGCTGGATGGCGAACAAGCCCTTTATCTCGACAAGATACCCGGCCGCCGTCGCGTGGAAATTTCCAGCCGGATCGGCGACCGCCATCCGCTGACCTCCACCGGCCTTGGCAAGGCGTTGTTGCTGGACGACCCCGAGCCGGTGTGGCGCCGGATGTTCGACGCGGAATATGAAGCTGGCACCCATGCCGCCGATTATGGCGTGTGGCTGGAGCGGATGCGCAGCTATGTCGGCGAAGGCCGCGCCTTCGACCTGGAGGAGAATGAGGACCAGATACGCTGCGTCGCCGCGCCCATCCGCGATGCGTCCGGCGCGATCGTCGCCGCGATCAGCCTGTCGAGCGCCGCCCAATATATGGACGACGAGCGGATGCAGGATTTGAGCACCGCCGTTCGCGAGACGGCGCAGAAGATCAGCGGCGACCTGGGCTGGACCCCCGGCGTCAAATCCCCCCGCCGCCCGGTGCGGCGATAGATATCATCTGAAGGAAGAGCGATCCCATGAAGCTGCTTGAAGGCAAGACCGTCCTCGTCACCGGCGCATCGACCGGCATCGGCCGCGCCGCCGCGATCGGCGCCGCCCAGCATGGCGCCGACGTCGTCATCAACTATGCGAACAGCGATGGGCCGGCGGCCAGCTGCGTCGCGGAGATCGAGGCGCTGGGCCAGCGCGCCATCGCGGTGAAGGGCGATGTCGCCGATCCGCAGACGGCGCAGGATTTCGTGGCCAAGGCGGTGGACGCCTTCGGCAAGGTCGACGTCATGGTGAGCAATGCGGGCATCTGCCCCTTCCACGCCTTCCTCGACATGCCGGTCGATGTGGTGGAGCGGACCTTCAAGGTGAACCTGCACGGCGCCTATTTCATGGTGCAGGCCGCCGCGCAGCAGATGGTCAAGCAAGGCCATGGCGGGTCGATCGTGGCCGTGTCGTCCATCTCCGCGCTGGTCGGCGGGGAATATCAGACCCATTATACCCCGACCAAGGCGGGCGTGCATTCGCTGATGCAGTCCACGGCCATTGCTCTGGGCAAATATGGCATCCGCTGCAACAGCGTGCTGCCCGGCACCATCCTGACCGAGATCAACAAGGATGATCTGGCCGATGTCGAGAAGCGCCAATATATGGAGGCGCGCACGCCGCTCGGCCGTCTGGGCCAGCCGGAGGATCTGGCCGGGCCGATCGTGTTTCTGGCGTCGGATATGGCCGCCTATGTCACCGGCGCCGCGCTGCTGGTCGATGGCGGCATGTATGTGAACCTGCAATAAGGGCGACACGACAACCGGAGAGGAACCCATCGCCGATGACTTCGATCGATCGCCGCACCTTGCTGGCCGGCACCATAGCGAGCGCGGCCATGGCCGGGCCGGCGCTGGGCCAGACGGTCAAGACCGGCCCCTTCCCCCTGCCCCAGGGGTTCGAGCGCTTTCCGATCTGGCCGGGCAAGGCGCCGGGCGGCGAGCAGGTGACCGTGCAGGAGGTGGAGACGCTGCGCCGGCCCGATAGCGGACCGGACGATGGCGTCTTCGCCCATGTGGTGACGCCGACCCTGACGTTGCTGCGGCCCGCAAAGCCCAATGGCGCGGCGATATTGCTGATCCCCGGCGGCGGTTACAGCCGGGTCGCCATCGGCCATGAGGGCTATAATGTGGCACGGCGGCTGGCGGCGGCGGGCTATGCCTGTTTCTCGCTGCTCTATCGCCTGCCCGCCGACGGTTGGGCGGCAGGCGCGGAGGCGCCGTTGCAGGATGCGCAGCGCGCCTTGCGGCTGGTTCGGGCGCTGGCGCCACGCGAGCGATATGATGCGAACAGGGTGGGCGTGATGGGCTTTTCGGCGGGCGGGCATCTGGCCGCCTGGCTCACCAGCCGTATGCCGGTCGAAAGTTACAAGCCGGTCGATTCCGCCGATCGGGAACCGATCAAGGCCGCCGTTGCCGCCTATATCTATCCGGTGATCCAGATGGAGGGACCGTTCGTCCATGCCGGGTCGCGCACGCAATTGCTGGGCGAGACGCCGTCGCCCGAGCGCATGCGCGACTATTCGCTGGATCAGGATGTCAGCGCGGAGACGCCGCCGGTCTTCCTGGCGCATGCGATAGACGACCCCGCCGTGCCGGTGGACAACAGCCTGGCGATGCTGGCGTCGCTGCGCGCGCGGGGCATAGCGGTCGAATGCCATCTGTTCGAAAATGGCGGTCATGGCTTTGGCCTGGTCGCCCCGCCCGCCGCACCGGCCCCCTGGCCGGACCTGTTCCTCGATTTCGCGAAACGCCATGGATTATGACACGTAAAGTCGCCCTGTTCGTCACCTGCCTTGTCGACCTGATGCGGCCGCGCATCGGCTTTGCCGCGATCCGCGCGCTGGAGGCGGCGGGGTGCGAGGTGGTGGTGCCGGAAGGGCAGACCTGCTGCGGTCAGCCTGCGCTGAACAGCGGCGACCGGGACCATGCGGTGGCGCTGGCCAAGCAGACGATCGCGGCGCTGGAACCCTATGAGGCGGTCGTGGTGCCGTCGGGGTCGTGCGCGGGGACGATCCGCTGCCATTATCCCGAATTGTTCGAACATGATGCGGCATGGCTGCCGCGCGCGCACGCGGTGGCGGGCAAGACGTTCGAGATCATGGCCTATCTGGACGAAGTCTGCGGCTGGCGGCCTGAGGGCGTGAGTCTGGACGCCAAGGCGACCTATCATGACAGCTGTTCGGGCCTGCGCGAACTGGGGATCAAGGCACAGCCGCGCCGGTTGCTGAAAAGCGTGGAGGGGCTGCGTCTCGCGCCATTGCAGGGCGAGGAGACATGTTGCGGCTTTGGCGGCACATTTTGCGTCAAATATCCGTCCATTTCCAATGCGATCGTCGGCGAAAAAGCCGATGCCATCGACGCGACGGGGGCGGACCTGCTGCTGGCGGCCGATCTGGGCTGTTTGATGAACATGGCGGGGAAGCTGAACCGAAAGGGCAGCAAGGTGCGCGCTTTCCACGCGATCGAGCTGATCGCCGGCATGGGCGACGGCCCGGCGATCGGGGAAGAGGCATGAGCGGCTTTACCGATCGCGTCGATCTGGCGTTGGCCGATCGGATATTGAAGGTCGCGGTCGAGCGGACCGCCGGCACGGCCGAGGCCAAGCGCGCGGTGGCGGTGGACGCCTTTCCCGATTTCGAGGCGGCGCGGGACCGGGCGGCGGCGATCAAGGACCATGTCGTCGCGCATCTGGGCGCCTATTTGGAGCAGTTCGAGGCCAAGGCCATCGCGGCCGGGGCCAAGGTGCATTGGGCCAGCACGGCGGACGAGGCGTGCCGAATCGTCATCGACATCTGCAAGGCGGCGGGCGCCAAGAGCGTGGCGCGGTCCAAATCGATGCTGGGCGAAGAGATCGGCCTGCCCCATGCGCTGGCCGAAGCGGGGATCGGGCGGGTCGAGACGGATCTGGCCGAACATATCATCCAGCTGGCCGACGAACGGCCCTCGCACATCATCTGGCCCGCCATGCACAAGACGCGCGAGCAGGTGTCGGCGCTGTTCAAGGCGAAGCATCGCAGCCCGCATGAGGAAGAGACGATCGCCGCCATGGCGGAAAGCGCGCGGCGGGAATTGCGCACGCAGATGCTGGGCGCCGACGTCGGCATATCGGGCGCCAATTTCCTGATCGCGGATACAGGCGCGGTCTGCACCGTCACCAATGAGGGCAATGCCGAATTGTCGCTGGTGCCGCCCCGCGTCCATATCGTGACGGCGGGGATCGAGAAGATCGTGCCGAGCATGCCGCACGCCATCCATATGCTGCGGATGCTGGCGCGATCGGCCACCGGGGCGACGCTGACCCAATATACGACCTTCTATACCGGGCCGAAGCGGGCGGATGATCGCGACGGGCCGGAGGAGATGCACATCGTGCTGGTCGACAATGGCCGCACGAAGATGCGCGAAGAGGGGCTGGCGGAGATGCTGCGCTGCATCCGTTGCGGCGCGTGCATGAATCATTGCGTCGTGTTTCGGCAGATTGGCGGCCATGCCTATGGCGGTACCTATCCGGGGCCGATGGGCGCGGTGCTGACGCCCGTGTTCGACGGGCTGAAGCAAAGCCGCGAACTGGCGAGCGCCTGTACATTGAACGGCAAGTGTCAGGAAGTGTGCCCGGTGCGCATCCCCCTGCCCACGCTGCTGCGCGGGTGGCGCGAGAAGAGCTGGCGCGAGGGGCTGGAGCCGACGTCGATGCGCTGGGGGCTGGGGATTTGGGCCTGGGTGGCGCGGCGGCCGGCACTGTATCGATTCGGCACCGGCGTTGCGGTGCGGGTGATGCAGATTTTGGGGAAAAAGGGCTGGATCAGCCGTCTGCCGCTGGCGGGCGGATGGACCCGCTATCGCGACATGCCCAAGCCTGCGCCGCAGACCTTCATGAACCAATATAAGAAGGGGCGCCGCACATGAGCGCGCGGGACGCCATTCTGGCCAAGCTGAAGGGCGCGGCGCCGGACAAGGCGGCGGCCGACGCGCTGCTGATCGCGCCGGAGCGGCCGGCGGTGGATACAGGCGCGCTGGAGGCGGAATTTCTGGCCCGGCTGGCGCTCCCCAGCGTCAGCGCCAGCCATGATGCGATCGACACGGTCGCCGACCTGCCGGCCGCGGTCGCGCGCTATCTGGCGGCGCAGGGCGAGCCGCATACCCTGTGCCTGCCGCGCGATCCGCGCCTGAGCGCATGCGACTGGAGCGGTTTCACCCTGCATGAGGCTGCCGCGCCGGACGAGGTTGCCACGCTGGCGATCGCAAGGCTGGGGATCGCCGAAACCGGTTCACTGGTGTTCGAGACGGCACCGCAGGCGCCGATGCTGCCCAATTTCCTGGCGCTGCATCATATCGTGCTGCTGGCGGTGGAGGATATCGCCGCGCATCTGGAGGATGCCCCATTAGTCGGCGCGCAACCCCGCGCCCATTATTGGATCACCGGCGTGTCGGGGACCACGGATATCGAGGGCACCTATGTGCGCGGCGCCCATGGGCCGCGATTCCTGCACGTCATCCTGCTGCGCGGCGCTGTGGGCTGAGCGTCAGGGCGCGCAATGGCGCGTCACGTCGGGCGGCAGGATAGCGCGCAGACGCTGGCGCACCACATCGGACCATATGGCGTAGCCATGGGCATTCATATGGACGCCGTCGGGCTGATAATTGTCGCCCAGCTTGCCGTCGGCGAAGAGCGGCGTGGTGATGTCGCCATAATAGGCGCTGCGCATATGGGGCAGGAAATGCTGCGCCGCCGCGTTGAACAGCCGTTGTTCGCCCAGAAAGGCGGCGCGGCCGGGGCTGGGCTTGGCCGACAGCAGCAGCACCGGCACATCGGGCAGCAACCGGTCGCGCAGGTCGAACAGCTGGGCCATTTGCCGCATCACGGTGCGCACCGGCACGCCGCTGGCGATGTCATTTTCACCCACATAGAGGATCAGCGCACGCGGACGCCCTTCACCGGGTTTGATATTGGCGAAACGGGGCAGGATGTCGGTCAGCACCGCGCCGTTGATGCCCCGATTTTCCGTCGCCCATGGCGCCATGTCCTTTTCCAGACTGGTCCAGCGATGGATGGACGAGCTGCCCACGAACCAGAGCGCACAATCGCCCTTTGCCACGCCCGCTTCGGGCAGGGCCGCGTGGGATTCGCGATAGCGGCCATAGAGGCGCCAGCCGACGATGATGACCGCGAAGACAAGCAGGGCCATGAGCAATTTGGCCAAAGGCGAAGCGTCGATACGGCTCAATACAGCAATTCCCTGGCTCATGTCGGTCCGCGATTCAGGACATTAGGCGCTTAACCAAGATTTTTTAAAGCTTCCTAAAGGGGAATTGTGCCAAAAACCCGGTGGGACTGGGGGGTATCTTGGGGAAGAATCCGTCGATCGACCTCTTGAAGGGGGTCTTGATCCTGCTCGTGATGGTGGGACATGCCATGGAACTGGCCCATGCGCAGCATCTGGCGCTGTGGATCGGGTCGGGATTCCGCATGCCGTTGATGATCGGCATATCGGGCTATCTGCTCAATATCGAGCGGCTGCGCAGCGAGACACGGGATCATTTCTTCGGCCGCTATGGCGAGCGCATGCTGTTGCCCTGGCTGGTGGCGGCGATCGTCTATATGCTGGTGAGCGGCTGGCCTTTGTCGTGGCGCACGCCCATCGACCTGCTGCTGCGACCGCCCTTTCACCTCTGGTATATACCGGTGCTCTTCTTCCTGATTCTGGTTGCGCGCGCGGTACCGTTGCGACCGATTTGGCTGGTATGGATCGGCGTGCCGTTCAGCCTGTCGATCATGTACAGTTTCGGCCCGAATCTTGGCCCGATCGGGTCGACCCTGCTGTCGCCCGACGGCCGCTATCTCCGCTATTCGGTCTATTTCTTCTTCGGCATGCTGATGGCTGAACGGGGGTTGCCGACCCGCTATCTGGGCGTCGCGCTGCTGACGGCGGGGCTGGGCATGGGATGGTGGTCGGAGCTGGAGCATGACCCCAATATCTTCGCCTTCGTCCCCGCGCGGCTGCTGATGTGCCTCAGCCTCATCGCGTTGCTGCCGCGCTTTGCGGCGCTGCGCCTGTCCTTCGCCCCGATCAACCATATCGGGCGGGACAGCCTGTTCTTCTATCTATGGCATCCGCTGGTGATGGGGCTGATCATGGCCACCGGCATCGGTCCGGCATCGACGCTGGCGCTGTCCGTGCCGCTTCTGTTCGGGCTGGGCCGGCTGTCGGCCGCCCATAAGGGGGTGCGGCGCTGGATCGGCAGCGTGCCGCCGATCCGCCGGCGTAGCGAGGACGCGCCGCTGGAACCCGAGCCGCAGCCCGCTTAAATCTTGCCGTATTTCGCTTCGAACCCGGCAATGTCGCCGGCGGCGAGATATTTCGCCTGATCGACCCACTGGTCGCGGACCGGGCGGCCCTTGAAAGTGCCGAGCTTCGTATCGATCGCGGCGATGTCCACATCTGTCCAGCCGGCGATCTGCGCATAGCGGGTCACGCCAAGGTCGATCAGCAGCGTCTTGAGCTTGGGCCCGACGCCCTTGAGGCGCAGCAGGTCGTCCTGTCCGTCCTCCTCAACGGCGGCGACGGCCGGGGAAGCGGAAGTCGGTTCGGGTTTTGGGGCCGGCTCCGGCGTTGGTGCGACCGGAGCAGGCGCGGGTTCGGGCGCCGTTTCGACAACGGGCTGAACGACAGGATCCACCGCCGCGGCCGGTTCGACCACGATCGGAGCCGGGGGCGGGGCCGACGCGACCGGTGCGGCGATGATCGGATCGACATAGGGCAACGGCGTGGGCGGCGTGACCGGCGACGTCGCCGGCTCTGCGGTAGCCTCCGGCTCGATCGGCTGCTCCGCCTTGCGCCGGCCCGACAGAAGGAAGACGAGCGCGATGACGACCAGCAGGCCGACCAGCAGCCACAGTCCATAGTCCATGAAGAATTCCTGCATCGCGCGTCTCTCCCCTGCAAAAATGCTATACGCTATTTAAGGACGGTTTCCCTCGCGCCGCAAGGGTTTCAGCCTTTTTCCGCTTCGCGCGCGACCTCACGCCAGCCGATATCGCGGCGGCAGAAGCCGGTCGGGAAGTCGATCGCGTCCACCGCCGCATAGGCGGCGGCCTGCGCCGCGCCGACCGTGTCGCCGGTGGCGGTGACGTTCAGCACGCGCCCGCCATTGGCGACCAGCACGCCGTCCTTGTCCGCGGTGCCGGCGTGGAAAACCTTGGCCCCTGTCTGCTGCGCCGCATCGATTCCGGCGATTGCGCCGCCCTTTTCGGGCGTGCCCGGATAGTTGTTGGCGGCCATGACGATGGTGAGTGCGGCACGGTCGGCCAGCTGGACCGGCCCCTGATCGGCGAGCTTGCCCTGCGCCACGGCGAGCAGCAGATCGACCAGATCGCCGTCGAAGCGGGTCATCAGCACCTGACATTCGGGGTCGCCGAACCGGGCATTATATTCGATCAGCTTGGGCCCTTCGGCGGTCAGCATGAGGCCCGCATAAAGCACGCCGCTATAGGGCATGCCTTCGGCCGCCATGGTATCGACGGTCGGCCTGATGATTGTTTCGATCACCTGGGCCTCCAGTTCGGGCGTCAGCACGCGGGCCGGGCTGTAGGCGCCCATGCCGCCGGTATTGGGGCCGGTGTCGCCATCGCCCACACGCTTGTGATCCTGCGCAGAGCCGAAAGGCAGGATCGCGCTGCCGTCCGTCAGCGCGAAGAAGCTGGCTTCCTCGCCGGTCATATATTCTTCGAGGACGACTTCCTCGCCGGCTGCGCCGAACGCGCCGGAGAACATGGTGTCGAGCGCCTCGACCGCTTCGTCGCGCGTTTCGGCGATGATGACGCCCTTGCCAGCGGCAAGCCCATCCGCCTTGATGACGACCGGCAGCGCGAAATCATCGAGCGCGGCGAGGGCGCCGTCCTTGCTGGTGACGCGCAGATAGGCAGCGGTGGGGATGTTGGCGCGCTGGCACAGATCCTTGGTAAAGCCCTTCGACCCTTCCAGTTGCGCCGCTTTCTTGTTGGGGCCGAAGACCGGCACGCCCATGGTGCGCAGATTGTCGGCCAGGCCGTCGACGAGCGGCGCTTCCGGCCCGATCACCACCAGGGCGATCGAATGGCGGATGCAGAAATCCAGCACGGTACGATGATCCGTCGCGTCGAGGTCGACCAATGTGGCATGCTCGGCTATGCCCGGATTGCCCGGCGCGGCGAAGAGCGTATCGAGCCGGGGCGATTGCGCCAGTTTCCATGCCAGCGCATGTTCGCGGCCGCCGCCGCCAAGCAGAAGGATGTTCATGTCGCCCATGTCCCCGGAATTTGATGCCTATGACAGTTCGGGCCGCCTGTTAGCGGAGGAACGCGCGGGGGACAACGCGCCGCCGCTGTCGGTCAGCGAATTGTCGGGCCTGTTGAAGCGCACGGTCGAGGACCGGTTCGGCCATGTGCGGCTGCGCGGTGAGATTTCCGGGTTCAAGCGGGCGGCGTCGGGGCACCTCTATCTGGCGCTGAAGGACGAGAATGCCGTGCTGGACGGGGTGATGTGGAAGGGCGGCGCGCAGCGGCTGGCCTTTTCGCCACAGGACGGCGTGGAGGTGATCGCGACCGGCAAGCTGACCACCTATCCGGGCCGATCCAAATATCAGATCGTCATCGAGAAGATGGAGCTGGCCGGCGAAGGCGCGCTGATGGCGTTGCTGGAGAAATTGAAGGCCAAGCTGGCGGGCGAAGGCTTGTTCGCGGCGGAACGCAAGAAGCCCCTGCCCTTCCTGCCGCGCACGATCGGCGTCGTGACGTCGCCCACGGGCGCGGTGATCCGCGACATTCTCCATCGGCTGGCCGATCGCTGCCCGACCAATGTGCTGGTCTGGCCGGTATTGGTGCAGGGTCAGGGCGCGGCCGAGCAGGTGGCGCGCGCCGTGCGCGGGTTCAGTGCGATGGACGGCAGCGGGCCGGTGCCTCGGCCGGACCTGGTGATCGTGGCGCGCGGCGGCGGGTCGATCGAGGATCTGTGGAGCTTCAACGAGGAGATCGTGGTGCGGGCGGTGGCCGACTGCACGATTCCGACCATCTCCGCCGTGGGGCATGAAACCGATACGACGCTGTGCGACTATGCCGCCGACCGGCGTGCCCCCACGCCCACCGCCGCCGCCGAAATGGCCGTGCCGGTGCGGGCGGAATTACTGGCTGGGCTGGCGGAAATGGGCCTGCGGGCCGGGCGCGCTGTCCGGCGCGGGGCGGGTCAGGCGCGCGAACGGCTGGACATGCAGGTGCGGCTGATGCCGACGCCGGACACGTTGCTGGCGCCGCAGCGGCAGAAGCTGGATCAATTGTCCGACGGGCTGGTGAGCGGGCTGCGCCACCGGCTGGCCGATGCACGGGCGTATCTGGGGCAGGCGGGCGGCGCGCTGCGGCCGGCTTTGTTGCAGCAATATGTGGTGCGCGCGGGCGAACGGTTGGACCGGTTGCAGTTGCGGCCGGACTATCTGCAACGCGCCTTGTCGGAACGGGCCGTCGCCTTCGACCGGGTGTCGCGCCATTTCGCTTCGCTCGATCCCGACCGGCCGTTGCAGAAGGGCTATGCCCGCGTGATGGCGCAGGGCCGGTTGGTGCAATCGGTCACGGCGGCACAGGCGGCCGGCGCCGTGACGCTGCATTTCAAGGACGGTACGGTGAACGCCGCGATCGGCGATGCGCAACTTGAGTCGCAGGCCCCGGCCGCTCTATCCTCCCCACCCCGGCCCGCTCGCAAGGCGCGCGAGGCCGGCGACAAACAGCAGCAGGATCTGTTTTCCTGATGCTGCGCAAAGAGGCCTGACTGATGTTGATGTCCAATCACGACCGGATCGCCCGGCTCCATTATATGCCCTACAGTTTCCGTGTGTTGCAGGCGGGCGACCATGTCGTCTGCGCCGTGACCGGGGAGAAGGTCGCGCTGCAGGATCTGCGCTACTGGAGCATCGCGCGACAGGAACCCTATGCCAGCGCCGACGCGTCGGTGCAGGCGGAATTGAAGGCGCGCGGACCGCGATGAGGCGGATCGGCATCGCGCTGCTGCTGGCCTGCGCCGGAACGGCCGTGGCCCAGCCGGTCGCGCGTCCGGCGGCGGCGGGCGCGGACTTCCAGTTGAACGGAACGGCGACGCAGGGCGGCATGATGACGGGCATTGCGCCGGTCGGGACGGTCGCACTGAAGCTGGACGATCAACTGGTGCCGGTCGATGCCGACGGCCGATTCCTGATCGCCTTCGACCGGGATGCCGCGCCGACCGCGCGGCTTACCGCCCGGCTGCCCGATGCACGGACGGTCGAGCGCAGCCTGACCGTCGCCTCGCGCGCCTGGCGGATCGAGCGAATCGACGCGCCGATGCGGCCGACCAAGAGCACGGAAGCCTTTCTGGCGCTGCGCAAGCCCGAACTCGACGCGTTTGCAGCCGCGCGCGATGTGGTGACCGACGCGCAGGGCTGGCGGCAACGCTTCATCTGGCCACGGATCGGGCGGATATCCGGCCTGTTCGGATCGCAGCGCATCTATCAGGGCACGGCCGGCGCCTATCATGGCGGCGTGGATGTGGCGGGCGCGACCGGTGTGCCGGTGGTGGCGCCGGCCGATGGGGTGGTGATATTGGCAGCCGCGGACAAGCCCTTCACGCTGGAAGGGCATTTGCTGATGATCGACCATGGCCACGGCCTCAACAGCGCCTTCCTGCATCTGTCGCGGATCGACGTGAAGCCGGGCGACCATGTGACCCAGGGCCAGAAAATCGGCGCGATCGGTGCCACCGGGCGCGCGACCGGGCCGCATCTGCACTGGGCCATGAAGTGGAACGACGCCCGGATCGACCCGCTGCTGATCGCCGGGCCGATGCCGAACGGGTTGTAAAGAGGGCTGCCGCCGTCAGCTGACCCGTTTCATGCGGACCGCGCGGCCCCCTTCGACCTTGCCAATGAAACTACCCATTGAGGCACGTTTCAATTCGATCTTCTGCCCCACCTTGGGGTCGCGCCCGGTGACCGGCTCGGTCGTCATCCACTGCGCACCGTCTTCCAGACCGATCTGCCACTTGCCATAGCCAAGGCTGCGCGCGGAGGCGATCACGGCATCGATCTGGCTGAAGCCTTCTTCCTGCGGCTTGTCGCCGTCATCATCGTCTCCACCGCCCAGGAAAGGCAGTTTGGGGAAGGAGAAGCCGAAGAGGGTCTTGCGCGTCTTGCTCAGTTCGCTCTTGTCGAGCACCACCACCTCGTCACGCTGCGCCGCCGCGTCCATGGCGCCGACCTGCCGATCGAAACAGGCCAGACGCGCCACATTGTCCGTAATCGCACGGCATTGGAGCAGGTTGGTGAAAATTTCCGGACGGGGCTGTTGCTGTTTTGGCGCAGCCTGCGCCGGCCCCGCCAACACGCCAAGGGACAGCATCCATAACCAACTGCGTTTGCCGTTCATTTCCGCTCTTCCCTTCCCGAACCGTCCGATGCCCGTTAGCATGCACCCGTCTGAGATGACGTCAATATGACAGCCCTGCGCAATTTTGGCAGGTCCGGCCGCCATAATCGGTCGATCTTCACGCGCGACGGTGCATGATTGCTTCACCTTGCTGTAGCTTCATGTAATTATCTTGCAATACAACCGTAAAACAGGCGCTTCCCGCGCTTGTTGCATTTATGATACAGCCGCCTTCAAAAGCGGCTTTCTTCCTTTTCCCCCGCTTTACAGCGCCCTGTAGCCCGCGCAGTTTCCTGCGATCCATATGGGGGGATCGCTGTCGGGCACCTTATCCCTCCGTACGGGCACTGATGTGGCAGATCATCTGCCAAACTCCAGAGCAAGGGACTGGACTGTGAAAACATTTTCGAAGAGGGCACTTCTGCGTGCCAGCGCCGCTCCGGCGATCCTGAGCGCGTCGCTGATCGCGACGGCTGCGTTCGCGCAGGACGCGCCGCAGACGGCGGAAGCCGATGCCGGTGATACCATCATCGTTACGGGTTCGCTGATCCGTAACCCGAACCTGGTGCAGTCGACGCCGGTTCTGGCGACGACGTCGGACGAAATCGATCTGCGTCAGAGCAACAACGCGGAACAGCTGCTCCGTGAAATTCCGGGCGTCGTTCCCAGCATCGGTTCGGCCGTGAACAACGGTAACGGCGGTGCATCGACCCTCAACCTGCGTGGCCTGGGCAGCAACCGCAACCTCGTCCTGGTGGACGGCCGTCGCATGGTCCCCTACGGTCTGGGCGGCGTTTTCGATCTTAACAACATTCCGCTCGCTCTGGTGGAACGTGTCGACGTTCTGACCGGCGGTGCTTCCACCACCTACGGCGCCGACGCGATCGCCGGCGTGGCCAACTTCATCCTGAAGAAGGATTTCGCAGGCTTCGAAGCGAATGTTTCGAACCAGCTGACCGAAGCTGGCGACGGCAACGCCTTCCGTGCCGACGTCACCATGGGTGCCAATTTCGATGACGGCCGCGGTAACGCCGTGTTCAGCATCGGCTATCAGGAAGTCGATCCCGTCTATCAGGGCGCTCGTTCCTTCTCCGACACCTATCTGGAATCTTATCTGGCCGAATGCGTATCGTGCCAGGGTTCGGGTACCTCGGTTCCGTCGCGCTTCTCAGTGCCGGGCGTCGGTACGCGCCAAATCAGCGCGGACGGCAATTCGCTCGTTCCGACCTACCAGACCTACAACTTCAACCCGTACAACATCTTCCAGACGCCGTTTAAGCGTTTCAATATGTTCGGGCAGGCCAATTACGAGATCAGCGACTCGGTTAAGGCCTATACTCGCGGCATCTTCTCGAAGAACCAGGTCAACACGATCATTGCTCCTTCGGGCGCCTTCGCTCTGTCGGTGGTGATCCCCTACAGCAATCCGTACCTGACCTCCGGCATCCGCAACCAGTTCTGTAACGCGAATGGCCTGACCACCGCACAGTGCTCCGCCGCTGCGGGCGCAACCAGCACGACCGATCCGAACTATCGCACCTTCACCACGTCGCTGTCGCGTCGCGCAGTCGAGGCCGGTCCGCGCGTTTCGGAATTCAAGACCACCTTCTTCGATTACGCGCTGGGCTTCCAGGGCGACATCGGCTCGCATCTGAGCTGGGACGTCGGCGGTTCCTACGGTGAATCGGAAAATATCCAGACGCAGAAGGGCTACACGCTCAACTCGCGTTTCCGCCAGGCTCTGCTCGCGACCAACACCACGACCTGCCTGACCGACACCAATGGTTGCGTCCCCGTCAACGTCTTCGGCCCTGAAGGCTCGATCACGCAGAACATGGTCGATTACCTGACCGCCAGCAGCGTCATCACGACCAAGACCACGCTGGCCCAGGCGCATGCGACCGTGAGCGGTGACTTCGGCGTAACCTCGCCCCTGGCATCGAACCCGATCGGCTTCGCCGTCGGCGGCGAATATCGCAAATATACCGCATCGATCGAATCCGATCTGCTGTCGCAGGCGAACGATCTGGGCGGTGCGGGCGGCGCGCAGCCGAACGTGAGCGGTGGCTTCGACGTGTACGAAGCCTTCGGCGAATTGATCGCTCCGCTGATCGAAGACCGTCCGTTCGCCAAGCTGCTGACGGTTGGTGCCGGCGTTCGTTATTCGAGCTATTCGGTCGATGCACCGACCAGCCCGAGCTTCGACACATGGACCTACAAGTTCGAAGGTAGCTGGGCTCCCGTCGACGACATCAAGTTCCGTGGTAACTATTCGCGCGCCGTTCGTGCGCCGAACATCTCGGAGCTGTTCTCGCCGCTTAACACCGGTCTGACCAATCTGGCGACCGATCCCTGCGCCGGCAGCGCTCCGGTTGGTAACGCCAACCTGACCGCCGTCTGTATCGCTCAGGGTGCGACCGCAGCGCAGATCGGCTTCATCGATCAGCCTTCGGCCGCTCAGGCCAATGCCACGAGCGGCGGCAACCTGAACGTGAAGCCGGAAACGTCGGACAGTTGGGGCGTCGGTGCGACCATCACCCCGACCTTCCTGCGTGGTTTCAGCGCCAGCGTCGATTATTACAACATCAAGGTGAAGAACGCGATCACGACCCCGACGCCGGGCGATGCGATTGCGGCCTGCTTCGACAACATCACCGCATCCAGCGCCACCAACGCTGCCTGTACGTCGATCGGTCGTAGCGAAGACGGCAGCCTCAACGGTACGGCCACCGGCCTGTTCCTGCCGCTGTCCAACCTGGGCACCCTGAAGACCGACGGCATCGATCTGTCGCTGAACTACAAGCATGAGTTCAACTTCGCGACGCTGAGCCTTGGCTTGAACGGCAACTGGACCAACAGCTCGAAGTTCCAGGCGACGCCGACTTCGCTGAATCGTGAATGCGTTGGCTATTATTCGGTCAACTGCGCATCGATCCAGCCGAAGTTCCAGTGGAGCCAGCGCACCACGCTGACCTTCGGTGATGTCGACCTCTCGCTGCTGTGGCGCCACATCGACAGCGTGCGGTTCGAACCGCAGCAGCTGGCCGACGATATCGGTGCCGGTATCGACGCCGGTTGCACGGATCCGGCCGGTGCCGATCCGGACGGCTGCACCATCGATCCGCAGTTCCGCAAGATCAAGGCTTACGACTATTTCGACCTGACGACCCGTGCGCAGGTTGCTGATAACGTGACCCTGACCTTCACGGTCATGAACATGTTCAACAAAAAGCCCCCGATCGTCGGTGGTTCGGCCGGTTCGACCAGCTACAACAGCGGTAACACCTATCCGTCTACCTACGACGCACTGGGTCGCAAGTTCGCCGTCAGCGCGAAGTTGAAGTTCTGATCGTCATCACGACATGATGAAAAAAGGGAGGCGGACCATTTGGTCCGCCTCTTTTTTTATGTTCGAAACAGGAAAGACAGTTGCCGTTAATCGGCCCGGTCACTGGCACGGAACGGGGAAGTGAACCCTATTCGGGCCTTGTCACTCTATCGCCGTCTAAGCAGTGATCGGATGGTCCAGCGCCATAGGAATGTCGAAGCGCGCGGCGATTTCTGCTGCCCAGCGCAACACCATCGCGACCTCTTCACCATGCAGGTTCAGCGATTCTCGCTTTTGCTGCGCACGCTGGTCATTGGTGAAAGCGTTGCCAGTCTTGCTGTCAGTTCCGAGCGCGGGACCGGCCAGCGCCGTTGCGATCGCATCCTGGTTGGCATCGACGCCGAAATGGCGGACCAGCACGTCCAGATGTCCGGAAATATCCGCCATCAGATGCTCGCTGTCCAACGATCGCACCCGCACAGATCCCAGGGTTCGCAGCAGGCCCGCAAATTGCTGTTGCTGCGCCAGCCAGCCAGCGGCCGCAGCTTGCAGATCCGTCAGTTGCAACAGTGCAGTGTCATCCAAGCCGAGCTGGACCATCCCGTCGCGTAACTGCTTCACCAGCAATTCGCGGACCCACAGCCGGCTCCACATGCCCTTACGCGCGATCGACGACAGATATTGTTCCAGAGGGGCGTAAAGCAGCAGCGCTTTGGCATCCGGCTTCATTGCCATCATCGCCGGGATAAGTGCATTCACGACATTGGACGGCTTGATGATCACCGCCTCCCCCGCATCGAAAGGCCGCGCGAGCAATCCCAGGCCTTGATCCAGCACCATGGCGATGCGTCGCCCCTCCCCACCGCGATGCCGCCATCCCACCATGTCGTTGAGGAACACCGGTTCCTTGAGCGTCGACGCAACGCCCGGCATGTCGAGCAGCCGCGCCAGCAGGGTCGAGCAGCAATAGGCCGAATGGAAGATGAAATGCACGGGCGCGGCAGCAGGCGCCGCCGCAACCACCTGCGCCCGGTCAACGACGCGCGGCGCGCGACCCTGCAAATGCTCATCGGTCAGGAATGGAATGCCCGCCCGGCCGGCACGGTCGACCTGCAACAGGTGGAAAGCATCCCGTCGTTCGTCATAGCGATGCGGTAGCCAGGACGGATCGGACAGTAGCTGGCGGAGCGCGGGATCGAAACCAGTCATGGCGATGGTCCTTCGCATGTTTGGCGGTCGGGCGGCAAGCATCGGCCATGATTTGCTATTGCACGCGTTTCGGCGTTTCGGCACCTTCGCGTCGGGGGATAGATATGGACAATATAGAAAGCTTGCTGCGTGCTGCGGATGAGGCTCGTTCGAGGGGGGATCGAACGCAGGAAGCCGCATTGATGGATCGCGCGCTGGTCATCGCGGCGAACAGCCCGCAGTTGTTGAACAGCCGCGGGATGCTGGCGCTGACGCTGGAGCGGCCGGATGACGCCGCATATTTTTTCGCGCGGGCGGCGGACGCCGATCCCAGGCAGCCGGCCTTGTGGATGAACCTGGCCACGGCGCGGCGGGCATCCGGCGACGAGCCGGGAGAAAAGGCCGCGCTCGACCATGTCCTGGAACTGGACCAGGTGCATTTCATGGCGCAGTTGCGCACCGCCGAATGGCTGGAGCGCAATGGCCAGTTGGCACAGGCCACGAAGAATTGGAGCCAGGTGCTGGCACTGGCCGATGGGCTGAAGGACCAACCGGCCGCATTGCGTGACCGGCTGGACGAAGCACGCCGGTTCGTGCGCACCCGCATGGCGGATTTCGCTGACGAGGTGGACGGTCATTTCAAGGCCGATTTCGCCGGGGCGCCGCCGCCGGACGTTCGCCGTTTTCAGGCGAGCATCGATCATCTGCTGGGGCGCCGCCGCATATATCGCAACGAATGTTCGGGCATGCATTATCCGTTTCTGCCGGCGGACGAGTTTTTCGATCGCGGGCATTTTCCCTGGATCGCGGAACTGGAGGCCAGGACCGATGTCATTCGGGGCGAATTGCTCAACCTGTTGAAGCAAGGGCCGGACCTGCTGCGGCCCTATGTTCGGCTGGACGCCGGAACGCCGGATAATGTGTGGAGCGGACTGGACCAATCGCTCGACTGGGGCGCCTGTTTTCTATGGGAATATGGCGTGCGCAACGATCCGGTTTGCGATCTGTGCCCCGAAACCGTCGCCACGCTGGAGAAACTGCCGCGCAGCGATATCAACGGTCGGGCGCCGTCGGCCTTCTTCTCGCTGCTGAAGCCCAAGGCGCATATTCCGCCCCATAGCGGGGTGAGCAACATGCGCGCGATCGTCCATTTGCCGCTGATTGTGCCGCCTGACTGCGGGTTTCGCGTCGGCGGCGAAACCAGAGCTTGGGAAGAGGGCCGTGCCTTCGTGTTTGACGACACGATCGAGCATGAAGCCTGGAACAATAGCGATGCAATGCGGGCCGTACTGATCTTCGACGTTTGGAATCCATATCTTACGGAACGGGAACAGGAACTTCTTCGGCGCTATTTCCAGTTTGCCGACGAAAGTGCACATCGGCCGGAATCTTGAGCCGGGACCATGATTGGCCATTGCCCGGAAACGATATTTATATCACAATTGCACGATAGCCCGCCGATCAGGCCGCTCTCTTGGGGGAACGGAACGCTGAAGGTCCGTAAAGATGGCTTTGATCCATTGGGAGTCGTTGAATGAAACTGCGTATTGGCCAGATCATGATTGGCCTCTCGATCCTGTCCGCTCCGGCATATCTGCCAGCGCAGACGCCGCAGCCGGCGGCCAAGCTGGACAGGAATGATCCGGGTGCGATTCGATGCCGCCGTCTGGATGTGACAGGCTCGCTGGTGCGCAAGGAACGCGTGTGCAAGACCAACGCAGAATGGCGGGCCATCAGCGAACAGCAGAATCGCGATGCGGATGACATGATCACGCGCAGCCGCGCGGGGATGAATCCCAACGGCTGAGGGCGCGCGCCCACCCGACCATGAAAAAGGCTCGCTGATCCTATCAGCGAGCCTTTTTGTTATCAGGCGATGCTGAGCGCCAGCGCGCCGTCGCCATCTTCCACCTTCACCGTCGATCCGTCCGGCACGTCGCCGCGCAGGATGAGGTCGGCGAGCGGGTCTTGCAGATAGCGTTGCACGGCGCGCTTCAGCGGGCGGGCGCCATAGACAGGGTCATAGCCGACCCGGCCGAGCCATGCGCGCGCGCCTTCGGTCAGGTCGAGGACGATCTTGCGATCCTTGAGCAGCTTGCCGATGCGGGCGACCTGGATGTCCACGATCGGCGCCATATGGGCCGCGCCCAGACGGTGGAACAGGATCACCTCGTCCAGGCGGTTCAGGAATTCCGGGCGGAAATGGCCCCGCACGATGTCCATCACCTGATCCTCGACCTTCTCCACCGGTTCGTCGTCGGCCAGGCCGGTCAGATATTGGCTGCCCAGATTCGACGTCAGCACGATGATCGTGTTGGTGAAGTCGACCGTGCGCCCTTGCCCGTCGGTCAGGCGGCCGTCGTCCAGCACCTGAAGCAGGATGTTGAACACGTCACCATGCGCCTTTTCTACTTCATCGAACAGGACCACCTGATAGGGGCGGCGGCGGACGGCTTCGGTCAGGACGCCGCCTTCCTCATAGCCGACATAGCCCGGCGGTGCGCCGATCAGGCGCGCGACGCTGTGCTTCTCCATGAATTCGCTCATGTCGATGCGCACCATTGCTGAGTCATCGTCGAACAGGAATCCGGCCAGCGCCTTGGTCAGTTCGGTCTTGCCGACACCCGTGGGGCCGAGGAACAGGAAGGAACCGAGCGGACGGTTGGGATCTTGCAGGCCGGCGCGGCTGCGGCGCACGGCGGTCGATACGGCCTTGACCGCATCGGCCTGCCCGATGACGCGCTTACCCAGCGTTTCTTCCATCGCCAGCAGCTTTTCGCGCTCGCCGGTCAGCATCCGCTCGACCGGGATGCCGGTCCAGCGAGCGACGACGCCGGCGATGTCCTCCGCCGTCACTTCCTCCCGCAGCATCGCGCCTTCCGAGGCGGTTGCTGCTTGCGCGAGGCGCTTTTCGAGCGCGGGGATCGTGCCGTAGGAGAGTTCGCTCATCTTCGCGAGGTCGCCGGCGCGCTGGGCCTGTTCCAGCTCCAGCCGGGCGGCGTCGAGTTGCTCCTTGACCTTGGCTTCGCCGGCGATCTTGTCCTTTTCCGACTGCCAGCGGGTGGTGAGCGCGGCGGATTGCTCCTCCAGATTGGCGAGATCTTCCTGCAAGGCGTCGAGCCGATCGGCCGAGGCCTTGTCGGTCTCCTTCTTCAGCGCCTCCCGCTCGATCTTGAGCTGGATGATGCGACGGTCGAGAGTCTCGATCTCTTCGGGCTTGGACTCCACCTCCATGCGCAGGCGGCTGGCGGCCTCGTCCATCAGGTCGATCGCCTTGTCGGGCAGGAAGCGGTCGGTGATGTAGCGGTTGCTGAGCGTCGCCGCGCTGACCAGCGCGCCGTCGGTGATACGCACGCCGTGATGGAGTTCGTATTTCTCCTTCAGGCCGCGCAGGATGGAGATGGTATCCTCCACCGTCGGTTCGCCGACGAAGACCGGTTGGAACCGCCGTTGGAGCGCGGGGTCTTTTTCCACATATTTGCGATATTCGTCGAGCGTCGTCGCGCCGATGCAATGGAGTTCGCCGCGCGCCAGGGCGGGTTTCAGCAGATTGCCGGCGTCCATCGCGCCCTCGGATTTGCCCGCGCCGATGAGCGTGTGCATTTCATCGATGAAGAGGATGACCTGGCCGTCGGCGCCCTTCACTTCGTCGAGGACGCCCTTCAAGCGCTCCTCGAACTCGCCGCGATATTTGGCGCCGGCGATCAGCGATCCCATGTCGAGCGCCATCAGCGTGCGATCCTTGAGCGTATCGGGCACGTCGCCATTGGCGATACGCAGCGCCATGCCTTCGGCGATCGCGGTCTTGCCGACGCCGGGGTCGCCGATCAGGACCGGGTTGTTCTTGGTTCGGCGGGCGAGAATCTGAATGGTGCGGCGGATTTCCTCGTCGCGGCCGATGACCGGGTCGAGCTTGCCCGCGCGCGCCGCTTCGGTCAGGTCGCGGGCGAATTTCTTGAGCGCGTCGTAGCGATCCTCCGCGCCCGCCGTGTCGGCGGTGCGGCCGCCGCGCAAGGCATTGATCGCAGCGTTGAGCGCTTCGGGCTTTACGCCGGCGGCGGCCAGCGCCTTGCCCGCCGTCGTGGTGGTGGCGAGCGTCAGGGCGAGCAGCAGCCGTTCGACGGTGACGAAACTGTCGCCCGCCTTGGTCGCGACCTGCTCGGCACCGTCGAGTACGCGCACGGCATCATTGTCGAGGCCGGGCGTCTGTTGCGCGCCGCTGCCGGAAACGGCGGGCACTTTGGCCAGCGCCGCGTCCGTGTCGCGCAGCGCGACTTCGGCGGAACCGCCCGCCGCCTTGATCAGGCCGGACGCCATACCCTGCTGATCCTCCAGCAGGGCCTTTAGCAGATGTTCCGGGCCGATCCGCTGATGGCTCATGCGGATCGCCACGGTTTGCGCCGACTGAAGAAAGCCCTTGGCGCGGTCGGTGAATTTTTCGAGGTTCATGTGCATCCACTCACATTAGATGCTGGCGATGTAGTGTTGCTCAAAAACCACACAAGGGGCGATCTATAATTTCCTTATCTGGTCGCCTTCTCCGCCTGCGGCGCGAAGAGGTCGCCGAAGAAATCCTTGGCGAACCAGCGCGGCGGCGCATCGCCATCGGCCATGGCGCGGGTAATGCGGTAATTGGCGTCGGCAAAACGGGCGCCGGCATTCCAGTCGATCTTCTGCATCATATCGTCGCCGGGATGATGATAGGCGCCGCCCAGAAACTCGCCCCAGGCCTTTTCACCGCCATTGGCATAGCCGGTGGCGAGGAAGACGGCGGGCACGCCCTGCTTCACGAACATATAATGGTCGGAGCGCACGAAGATCGTCTCCTGCGGCATCGGGTCGGGCGCGAGCTTCACACCCATCGGGGCGACCGCCTTGGCCACGATCGGGCCGAGGGTCGAATGATCGGCACCGAAGGCGATGACGTCGGTGAAGGGATAGAGCAGCAACGGCATGTCGAGATCGACATTACCGACGATCTGCTTGACGGGGACGGTGGGGTGGCGGGCGAAATAGTCGGCGCCCAGCAGCCCCTTCTCCTCTGCGGTGGAGGCGAGGAAGATGATCGAGCGGCGCGGCTTGTCCGGCGATTGCGCCATGGCGCGGGCGACCTCCAGCATGGTCGCGATGCCGGCGCCATTGTCCAGCGCGCCATTGTTGATCCGGTCCCTATTACCAGATTCGTCGGCCGCATCGCCCGCTTTGGCGGGGCTGATGCCGATATGGTCGAGATGGGCGGAGAGGACGACATATTCTTGCCTGAGCTTGGGGTCGCTGCCGGGCAGGATGGCGACGACATTGGGGCTGGTGACGCGCTGGCTGACCGTGTCGGCCTTGATCGTCACGCTGGTTTTCAGCGCGAACCCCTTGGGCTTGCCGCCTGCCTTGTCGGCGGCCTTGCGGATCGCGGCGATGGTCGTGGGCGCGCCGGCGAACACGGCCTGCGCCGCCGGATCGTTCAGCATCGCGGACGCGCGCAGGCCCGGCGCGGCGTTGAAGGGGACGCCTTCGGGCGAAACCCAGGTGAAGTCGGGTTCGTCGGCGAACTGTACCATGCGCGCCCAGGGGCGGGCCTTGGCCGATTGGAGCGTGTTGAGCGCTATCATGCCGATCGCACCATGGGATTCGGCGATCTTGCCCTTGGTGGCGGACAGATGCGCGCCCTCTTCGCTCGGCAGCCCTTTGGGATAGCCGCGCAGGGTGACGACGATCTTCCCCTTCACGTCCAGGCCGGCATAGTCGTTCAGGCCAAGCCGCGCATTTTCAAGGCCGAAACCGACGAAGACGAGCGGCGCCGTGACGTCAAGATGCGGCTGATCGGCATTGATGCCGACGATGACGTCACCGGCATGGGTGAAGCTTTTCGCGCCGGCCGGGCCGGTGACGATCAGGGTCGCGGGGGTCTTGCCGAACTCGGTCTTCTGGAAGGTGATGCGCTGGAGCCAAGTCCCCTTATCGCCGGCGGGCTTGAGGCCAAGGCCGTCAAACTGGCTGGCGACGTAGCGGGCGGCGATTTCATGCCCTTCGCTGCCGGTATCGCGACCCTGAAGCAGATCGTCGGCGAGAAATTCGACATGAGCGCGCATCGCGGCGGCGGTGAAGACGGGGTCGGTCGCCGACTGCGCGGAAAGGGTGGCGGGAAGGAGCAGCGCGGTCATCGCTGCCAGAGCCATGGGGGTTTTCATCGGGGATAAGGTCCACTGATTGCGGGATGGCGCGAGATTTGCCCCCGGCCCATCCACCTGTCCAGCAATAAGCGTGTTGCGATGCTAAAACGGCCCGCTATGCTGCGCCATCCATCGCGCCGGCAGCCTGTCGGTATGCGCAAATTCCCCGTTTTCATGAGGTTCTCATGGCCATTTCCCCGATGTCGCGCCGCCTGTCCCTGATGCTGGGCCTGTCGGTCCTGGCGCTTTCTCCGGCCTTGGCTCCGGTAGCTCATGCCGCCAAGCCTGCACCTGCAGCCGCGCCCGCGCCGGTCGCCAGCCTCGTGTCGCAGGTCGATATTCCCTATGAGGAATTTACGCTGAAGAATGGGCTGCGCGTCATCGTGCATACGGACCGCAAGGCGCCGGTAGTGGCGGTGTCAGTCTGGTATCATGTGGGATCGCGCTTCGAACCGGCGGGCAAGACGGGCTTTGCCCATCTGTTCGAACATCTGATGTTCTATGGCTCCGAAAATGCCGACGGCCCCTTCTTCGGCCGACTGGAGGATATCGGCGCGACCGATTGGAACGGGACGACCTGGTTCGACCGCACCAATTATTTCGAGACGGTGCCGACCGGCGCGCTCGACCGGGCGCTGTTCCTGGAGTCCGATCGCATGGGCCACCTGCTGGGCGCCGTCACCGAGACCAAGCTGGATACGCAGCGCGGCGTGGTGCAGAATGAAAAGCGGATGGGCGAGAATGAGCCGTACGGCCTGGTCGAATATGCCCAGCTGGACGCGATGCTGCCGGAAGGGCATCCCTATCGTCATTCCACCATCGGATCGATGGCGGACCTGAATGCGGCGAGCCTGGCCGACGTCCAGAGCTGGTTCAAGACCCATTATGGGCCGAACAATGCCGTGCTGGTGCTGGCGGGCGATATCGACGTCGCGACCGCCAAGGCCAAGGTCGAAAAATGGTTCGGCAATATCGCCGCCGGCCCCGCGCCCAAGGATGTGGACGCGACCGTCCCGACATTGGGGCAGGATGTTGAGAAGGTGATGCACGACAATGTCGCGGCGACCCGCCTCTATCGCAACTGGATCGTGCCGGGCGTCAATTCTGACGAGTTGCAGCAGCTGGATCTGGCCATGACCGTGTTCGGCGGCCTGGGTTCGTCGCGGCTCGACAATGTGCTGGTGCGTGACGAGAAGGTCGCCGTGGGCGTGAAGGCCAGCATCCAGCCGTTCGAGAAATTGAGCATCGCCGAGATCACCGTCGATGTGAAGCCGGGCGCAGACCCGGTGGCGGTGGGCAAGCGGCTGGACGCGCTGCTGGCCGATTACCTCGCCAAGGGGCCGAGCGCCGACGAGGTGCTGCGCGCCGCGACGACGCAGGCGGCCGGCACGATTTCGGGGCTGGAGAAGGTCGGCGGCTTTAGCGGCAAGGCGGTGACGCTGGCCGAGGGGGCAGTCTATTCCAACGATCCGGCCAAATATAAGAAGGATCTGGCCGTCTATGCCTCGGCCACGCCGCAGAGCGTGAGCGCGGCGGCGCGCAAATGGCTGGGCCGGCCGGTGCTGCGCCTGACCGTGGCGCCGGGCGAACGGTCGGCCGCCGACAATGCGCTGGCGGGCAATGCGACGGCCGAAAATACGAAGACGGGTGGCGCTGGGCACAAGCCGGCCTTCTTCCGCAATCCCGATGCCGCCGCGCCCAAGGCCGCGACGCCGCCGGCCCCGACCAGGATCGCCGAGCCGCCGATCGAGCCGGTCAAGGATCTGGACTTCCCCGATATCGAGCATGCAACGTTGAAGAACGGCATCAAGGTCGCGCTGGCGCATCGCTCGACCGTGCCGACGGTGCGGGTGTCGGTCGCCTTCGACGCGGGCAATGCCGCCGATGATCGCGCCAAGCTGGGCACGGCAGGCCTGACCGCCGCGCTGCTGGACGAGGGTACGACGACCCGGTCGTCGGTGCAGATCGCCGAGGAGCAGGAGCGGCTGGGCGCGTCGATCAGCGCGGGCAACAGCATGGACCGCACCAATGTGGGCCTGTTCGCGCTCAAGCCCAATCTGGATGCGTCGCTCGGCCTGTTGGCCGATGTGATCCGCAATCCCGCGTTCGCGCCGGCAGAGGTGGAGCGGTTGCGGGGCCAGGTGCTAACCCGGATCAAGGCGGAAAAAACCGAGCCGATGGCGATCGCCCAGCGCATGCTGCCGCCTTTGCTTTATGGGCAGGCCCATCCCTATGGCATCCCCTTCACCGGGTCGGGCACGGAAAGTGGCGTCAAGGCGGTCACGCGGGCGGATCTGACGGCGTTCCATGACGCCTGGCTGCGACCGGACAACGCGACCATCTTCGTCGCGGGGGACACGACGCTGGCCGAGTTGCTGCCGCTGCTGGAAAAGCGGTTCGGCGACTGGAAGGCGCCCAAGGTCGCAAAGGGTGTCAAGACGTTCCGCATGGACCGGATGATGCGCCCGGCCAAGATCGTGCTGATCGACAAGCCGCAAAGCCCGCAGTCGCTGATCCTGGCCGGCCTGCTGACCAACAAGGCGGGCACCGACAATCCGGTGACGCTGTCGACCGCCAATGAAGTGCTGGGCGGCAGCACGACGTCGCGCCTGACCATGGACCTGCGCGAAACGAAGGGGTGGGCCTATGGCGCCGGCACCGCCCTGCCCGGCGTCAAGGAAACGATCCCGCTGCTGGTCTATGCCCCGGTGCAGACCGACAAGACGGGCGAGTCGATCATCGCCGCGCGGCAGGACATCAAGGACTATCTGACCACGAAGGGTACGACCGAGGCGGAGCGGAACCAGACGATCAACGGCCAGATCCTGTCGCTGCCCGGCAGTTTCGAAACCTCGTCCGACCTGCTGAGCGCGATGATGCGCAATGCGCTGATCGGCCGGCCGGACGATTATTATGAAACGCTGCCCAAAACCTATCGTGCCATGACCGCCGCCGACATGGACAAGGCCGCGCGTGAGGCGATCAACCCCGACCGGTTGATCTGGGTCGTGGTGGGCGATGTGAAGCTGGTGAAGCCGCAGCTTGACGCGGTCGGTCTACCGGTAGAAATGGGCACACTCGCGGATTGACGCGAACGTAAAGGAGTAGATGACATGGCAGCAGTAGATGGCGCTTATGATTGCGTGGCCAAGACGCCGATGGGCGACCAGAAAGGCGTGTTCACCGTCATCAGTAGCGGCGACCGTTTCAACGGCACCTTTGCCGGGATGATGGGATCGCTGGACGTGGTCGATGGCAAGATCGACGGCGGCACGCTGACATGGAAGATGGAAATGACCATGCCGATGCCCATGACGCTGGAATGCGAGGCCGAAGTGGCGGGCGATGCCATCACCGGCACGATGCAGCTGGGCGCGTTCGGCGCGTCGGCCTTCAACGGTACGCGCCGGGCCTGACCCCGGCATCCGGCACAGGCCGGATCGACATGATTATAAACTGGCGAGGCCCGAATCCCCGTGATTTGGGCCTCTCTGTATTTTCGGCACAGAGAATCTGAGAAGGCCGCATTGATGCAGGCAAGTGCGACAACGAGTGAGACAGCAACATTCCATTGACAAATTCCATTAGTTAGCTATCTAACTAATATGCCCTTATCGGAACCCAAACGCGCGCTGGCGCACAAGATGGCGCCTGTCGCCCGCGCCTGGCGGCAATTGGCGGACAACGTGCTGGCGGAATTCGGCGTGTCCAACAGTGCCGCCTGGTGCCTGATCCATATCGATCGACTGGGCGGCGAGGTGCGGCAGAGCGAGCTGGCCGAGTCGCTGGACATCGCCCAGCCCTCGCTGGTGCGGACGCTGGATCAGGTGCAGGCGGGCGGATTGGTACAACGGACCCCGCACCCCGACGACAAGAGATCCAACATCATCAGCCTGACCCCGACGGGGCAGGAACTGGTCGGCCGGATCGAAAGCAGGCTGGATTCCCTGCGCGTCGAATTGCTGGAGGACGTCCCCGAAGAGGCGATAGAATCAGCGGTCTGGCTGCTCGACCTGTTGAGCATGAGGATCGCCGATCGACGGAGCGCTGCATGATCGGCGACCGGTTCGGAGTGCCGGCGGCGCTCTTTTCCCTCAAATGCCTGGCGGCGGCGATGCTGGCCCTGTTCGTTGCCTATAGCATCGGGCTGGAGCGGCCCTATTGGGCTTTCCTGACCAGCTATATCGTCGCCCAGCCGATGGCCGGCGCGGTGATTTCCAAGGCGGTGTTCCGCGCGATCGGTACGCTGGTCGGGGCGATCTTTGCCGTGGCGATCGTACCGCCGCTGGTCAATGCACCCGAATTGCTGGTGCTGGCCATGGCGTCATGGCTGGCGCTGTGCGTGTTCGTGTCGCTGCTGGACCGGACGCCGCGCGGCTATATGTTCGTGCTGGCCGGCTATACCGCCTGCCTGATCGTCTTTCCGGACGTCGACACGCCCCAGACCATCTTCACCGTCGCGGCGCTGCGCGTGCAGGAGATTTTGATCGGCATCGCCTGCGGCAGCCTGATCCATGGCGTCGTCCTGCCCGGTTCGATCACCGGCGTGCTGCTGGCGCGGGTGGAATCGATGCTGCGCGATGCCGAACGCTGGACCCGCGACGCGATCGCCACCGAGCCGGTCGCCGGGCTGGACGCGGAGCGCCGCCGGCTGGCGCAGGACGTCACGGAATTGCACCAGATGTCGATCCATCTGCCCTTCGACATCAGTCGGCTGGCGCCGCGTGTGCGGACGGTCCGGGCGTTGCAGGATCAATTGTCGATGCTGTTGCCGCTGGGCGCAGCGGCGGAGGACCGGCTGGCGCAGCTGAAGGCCGCCAATGACGGCACGGTGCCGGCGCAGGTCGAGACGCTGATCGACGATGTGCGGCTGTGGCTGGACACGCCGGTGAGCGACAATCTGGCAAGGGCGGACAATGCCCAGCGGCTGATCGATCGCTGCGTGGCGATGGAGCCGGCGGCGACGCCCGATATGGGCTGGGCCGACATGATGCGCCTCAGCCTCTATGCCCGGCTCGCCACGCTGATCGCGGTGCATCGCGATTGCCGCGACCTTTATGATCAGATGGTGACGCACAGCCGCGCCGCCGTGACGCCACGCGTCGCCGAATTGCTGGAGGGGCGGCGCAACCGCGAACTGCATCGCGACTATGCCAGCGCGGCGCGCGCGGCGTTCAGCGCCTTCGTGACGATCGCGCTGGGCTGTACCATCTGGATATTGAGCGGATGGAAGGATGGCGGCAGCGCGGTGATGCTGGCCGGCGTGTTCCTGGCGCTGTTCGCGGCGGTGGACAATCCGCTGGCGCCGCTCAAAGGCTTCATGATCGGCACCGTCGCCGCTTCGGCATTGGGCGCGCTTTATGGCTATGCGATCATGCCGCGCCTCGACGGGTTCGGGCAATTGGCGCTGGCCTATTCGCCGGCCCTGCTCTTGCTGGGCGCGATGATGGCGTCGCCGCGCTGGATGGGCATTGCCCTGCCCACCTTGCTGGGGCTGGGCAGCCCGGTGCTGCTGTCCGACCATTATATCAATGCCTTTGCCAGTTACGCCAATGGCGCGGTGGCGCAGATTATCGGCATCTGGTTCGCGATCCTGATGGCCGGGCTGTTGCAATCGGCTGGCGTGGAACGGGCGATCCGTCGCACGTTGCGGGCCGGATGGGCCGATATTGCCAATCGCGCTACACTGATGAGCCCGCCCGATGTGCGGGGATGGATCAACCGGATGCTAGACCGTATCGCCCTGCTCGCGCCGCGTTTGGCGGCGACCCGCGCCGACAGCGGCAAGCCGCTTTATGATGCCCTGCGCGACCTGCGCACCGGGGTCGCGATCGGCGAGTTGCGGCAACTCAGGCTCGACCTGCCCGCACAGGAAGGCGCGCCGCTGGCCGCCGTGCTGGGCGGGGTGAGCCGCCATTATCGCGGGCTGGACCCGGATGCGCCGGCGGCGGCCGATCCGTCGCTGCTGCACGATATCGACAGCGCGATCGCGGACCTGTCCGCCAACCCGCGCCTGTTCGTGCGCCGGGACAGCGTGCTGGGGCTGGTCAGCCTGCGCCGCAACCTGTTTCCCGACGCGGACGCCTATCGGAGGATCGCGGCATGACCGGCGAAATCGCCCTGGGCGGCGTCTATATGCCCACATTGCTCCTGTTGGGGCTGGTCGCGCTGATCCTGAGCTGGGGTCTGACCCGGCTGATCGGCGCCTTCGGCCTCTACCGCTTCCTCGCCTATCGCGCGGCGGTGGACCTTAGCCTCTTCATCCTGTTGCTGGGCGGCCTCGCCCTGCTCGTCCCCACCCTTGGAATCCGACTATGAACCGCCTGACTACGACGCTGATCCGCAGCGCCGCCACCATCATCCTCGTCATCGCCGCGGCTCTGGTCGCGATCTGGATGTGGAATCATTATGAACGCAGCCCCTGGACCCGCGACGGGCGGGTACGGTCCGATGTGGTGCGGGTGACGCCCGACATCAGCGGACTGGTGACGTCGGTGGCGGTGCATGACAATCAGACGGTGAAGGCCGGCGACCTGCTGTTCGTGATCGATACGCCGCGTTATTCCATGGCGCTGGAGGAGGCCAGCGCCCGCATCGCCAGCGCGCAGGCGACCTTGGCGCAGGCCCGGCGGGAAGCGCGACGCGACATGGCGCTGGGCGATCTGGTGGCCGCCGAAACCCATGAGCAGAATCTGGCCAAGGTGGAGACGGCGCAGGCCGCCCTGTCCGAAGCGCTGAGCAGCCGCGATGCCGCTGCACTGAACCTGAAGCGCACGAAGGTGGTGGCGTCGGTCAATGGCGTGGTCACCAATCTGGACCTGCATCCGGGCGACTATGTCGGCGCGGGCAGCCAGGCGCTGGCCCTGATCGACAGCGATTCGGTACGGGTGGAAGGCTATTTCGAGGAAACCAAGCTGGGACTGATCTGCATCGGCGCGCCGGTGACGGTCCGATTGATGGGCGAAGCGCAGGACGTGCATGGCCGGGTGGAAAGCATCGCCTTCGGCATCAATGACGACAGCCGCAGCAATAGCGGCAATTTGCTGCCCGCAGTCGAACCGACCTTCAGCTGGGTGCGATTGGCGCAGCGCATCCCGGTGCGGGTGAAGATCGAGAAGGTGCCGGCAGGGCTGCGGCTGATTTCGGGCCGCACCGCGACGGTGACGGTCCAGCCGGCACAGAAGGACAAGGACGGGAAGCCGGGGGATTGCCGTCATGCGTAATCTGTCCTGCGCGCCGCTGCTGGCGCTGGCGCTGACGGCCTGTGCGACGGCCGGGCCGGATTATCATGGGCCTGAAAAGTCCGTTGCGACCGCGCCGGGCGCGACCGGGGCCTTTCATTCGGGACGCGATGCGCTGTTTGCGCAGGCCGACCTGCCCGATCATTGGTGGACGCTCTATGCCGATCCGCAGCTGGACAGCCTGATCGAGCAGGCCCTGGCCGCCAATACCGATATGCGCCAGGCGGACGCCAATCTGGCCCAGGCGCAGGCCGTGCTGCTGGAGGCGGAGGCAGGGCGCACCATCAGCACCAGTATCAGCGGCGGCGAAACCCTGTCGCGACCGTCGGGCGTGACCCAACATCTGCCGGGCACGATCGCCTATGATCTCGGCCTGTCGGCCTCCTACCCGCTGGACCTGAATGGTCGGATCAAGCGGGCGATCGAAGCGAGCAATGCCGATGTCGAGGCAAGCGCGGCGGCACGCGACTATGTGCGAGTCAGCGTGGCGGCGGCGACGGCCAAAGCCTATGCGCAGGTGTGTGCGGCCAATTACAGCCTGGGCGTCAATCGCAAGGTGGTGGCGTTGCAGCGCGATACCGCCAACGCCACCCGGCGGCTGGCCAAGGGCGGGCGCGGCACCGCCTTCGACGTCAGCCGGGCGCAGGCGGCGGTGGACAGCAGCGCGGCCGCCCTGCCCGCGTTCGAGGCGCAGCGGCAGAATGGCCTGTATCTGCTGGCGACGTTGATGGGGCGGCCACCCGCCGATTATCCGCGCGAGGTGGAAAGTTGCGCCGCGCTACCGACGCTGAACGCGCCTTTGCCGGTGGGGGATGGTACGGCGCTGATCCGGCGGCGGCCCGACATAAGGCAGGCGGAACGAGCGATCGCCGGCGATACGGCGCGGCTGGGCGTGGCGACGGCCGATCTGTATCCGCAGGTCAGCATCGGCGGATCGGTCGGCCTGTCCGGCCCGCTCAAGGATTTCGGATCGGGATCGGCCTTCGGCTTCAGCCTGGGGCCGCTGATCAGCTGGAGCTTCCCCAACCGGCCGGTGGTGCGGGCGCGGATCGCGCAATCCGAAGCCCGGGTGCAAGGCGACCTGGCCGGGTTCGACGGGACGGTGCTGGAAGCGCTGCGTCAGACCGAGACGGCGCTGGAAACCTATCGCCGCGATGCAGAGCGGGCGGCGGCGCTGGACCGGGCGCGGGATAGCGCTGCGCTCTCCGCCGGCCAAGCCGGCAAGCTGTTCCGTTTCGGCCGGGGCGATTTCCTGTCGCTGCTGGATGCGCAGCGCAGTCTGGCGAGCGCGGAGGTCAGCGCCGCAACGGCGCGGACGCAACTGGTGCAGGACCAGATTGCGCTGTTTCTGGCGCTGGGTGGCGGCTGGAAGTAAATCCGGGGCCAAGAAAAAAGGCGGGGCCTTGGGAGGCTCCGCCTTTTTTGATCGCTTATCAGCTGCCGTTGGGGCCGCCACCGTTGGGGCCGGCACCGCCGCCGCCCATGCCGCCGGCGCCGACCGCGCCGATATTGCCGAAAATCTCGTCGAACAGGCTGCGGTTGCGGCCCAGCGTCGGGGTCTTGTCGCCCGACGGGGAGATGTGGGCGACCTGCTCCAGCCCCATGCGGTCGATCGCGGTCACATTGCCCGCCGGATCGAAGCGGACGCGCAGCACCGTCTGGTCCACCGGCTTGGGATTGGAGAAGGCCAGCGCGCGCATGTCACGCGACACATAATACCAATCCTGCTCGCCGAACTGCGACACGAAGCTGGGGCGGCCCAGCGTCCCTTCCACCGAAGCGCGATTGTCGATGCCCGGCTGAACCGAATCGACCAGCAGCTTGTCCACCGAATAGCCCTGATGCGTGCGGATGCGGGTGCAGCCCGATGCGCCCAGCACCAACGCGCTGAGGCCGACAGCGAGCAGGATGCGCCCGCGTGACGAGTGACGGCTGAACTGACGCATGAACTTCTCCTGCGGGAGCGGGCCCGCGAACCTTCAAGAAACCTGATGCCGCCATTGCATTGGGCGACGCAGCGATCAATATGGAATTGCGCAAGCCCCGGCAAGGGGCGCAAAATATCGGACGGCGCATGATGGCCCGATCCGTATATGAAAATCCGTCAATGAAAAGCTGTGATTCCATGTCTGCCTCCCCCTCCTTCCTCCAGCGCCTGTTCGGGCGCACCGATCCCAAGGAGGGGCTGCGGCCGCTCTATAACGCCGTGATCCGGGAGGGGCGACAGCCGCACTGGTATCTGGACGGCGCGGTGCCCGACACGCTGGACGGGCGGTTCGACATGATCGTCGCGATCCTGGCGCAGGTGCTGATCCGTCTGGAGCAGCAGGCGCCGGGGCAGCGGGGCGCACAGGACAGCGTGTGGCTGACCGAATTGTTCGTCGATGACATGGACGGGCAGTTGCGGCAGGAGGGCGTGGGCGATGTCGTGGTCGGCAAACATGTCGGCCGCATGATGAGCGCATTGGGCGGGCGGATCAGCGCCTATCGCGCGGCGTTGACGGACGACGCGGATCTGACCGAGGCGTTGCGGCGCAACCTGTATCGCGGCGCTGAGGTGAGCGAGGAAGCGCTGGCGCATGTCGAGGGCACGCTGCGGGCGCGCTGGACGCGACTGGGCTGCCTGTCGCACGACGCGCTGCTGACCGGAGATTTAGGATGACTATGACAGCGACACCGGAATTTTCCCGAACCCACAAGGCCGACGCGATCGGCCGGCTGGCCCCTAAGCTGCATATCGCCGCCAAGCAGGACGAGCGGGATGCTCTGGCCAGGCGGTTCGGATTGGCGGCGCTGGATCGGCTGGAGGCGGATTATGGCCTGGCGATCGAAGATGGCGCCATCACGGCGCGCGGCCGGGTGCGTGCGGCGCTGGCCCAGCCCTGCGTGGCGACCGGCGTGCCGGTGCCCGAGACGATCGACAGCGATTTCGTCCTGCGCTTCGTGGTCGACAAGGAGGAGGCGCAGGAGGCCGACGAGCTGGAGTTGGACGCCGAGGATTGCGACACGATCGGCTATGACGGCCATGTGATCGACATGGGTGAAGCGGTGGCCGAAACGATGGCGCTGGCGATGACGCCCTTTCCCCGCGCGCCGGATGCCGACCGCTATCTGAAGGAGGCCGGCGTGCTGAGCGAGGAGCAGGCCAGTCCCTTTGCCGCATTGCTTGGCCTGACGGACAAGAAGTAGGAGGCATGCCCATGCTGGTCGCGCTGATGCTGGTTGCCGCCGGTGCCGCCCCGATGATCGGCGAGGATGTCGCGCGGGCGCAATGGGACATGGCCGAGAATCGCGCGACATGCGCGCCGCTCGCGCTGCTGTCGGACGGCGGGGTGAAGGGCAAGGCGCGACCGGCGCAATTCGGCGGCGGATGGGCGGTGGCGTTCGACCTGCCGGGGCTGCGCAGCGCCTATGGCTTTGCCGGGCCGGGGATCATCGCCATGGATGATGAGGCGGAGGCGGCGCAACGGGCGCGATTGACGAAGCAATGGCCGCACAGGCGCGACCTGCCCGCCTTGCCCGGCCCCGCTTTTGCCGGCTACGGGCTGGTCGGCGCGCAGCCCTATCCGGCGGATAACGCGCAGGGCAAGGGCCTCGAATCGCTGGCCTATATGCGGGTCGCGGGTCAGGGCTGCACCTATAATGTGTGGAGCCGAATCAGCCGCGCGCATCTGGAAACCTTGCTGGACAATCTGCGTCTGCAGGACTGATCTGTTTCCCTTTCGTTCCTGGCTGTGGCATAGGGTCCGGCATGGACGCCTCGCTGCCGCCGCTGCGCAAGATCATCCATATCGACATGGACGCCTTTTATGCGTCGGTGGAGCAGCGCGACGATCCGTCGCTGCGGGGCCTGCCGATCGCGGTGGGCGGCGGCGGGCCGCGCGGGGTGGTGGCGACGTGCAGCTATGAAGCGCGCAAGTTCGGCGTGCGGTCCGCCATGCCGGGCGCGCGGGCGCGGCGGCTCTGCCCCGACCTGATCTTCGTGCCGCCGCGATTCGATGTCTATCGCGCGGTTTCAGGGCAGGTTCGGGAGATTTTCAGCCGTTTCACCGACATCATCCAGCCCTTGTCGCTGGACGAAGCCTATCTGGACGTGACGGTGAACAAGCCGGGCATAGCGTCGGCAACTGCGGTGGCGCAGGAGATTCGGCGGATGATCCGCAAGGAGACGGGGCTGACCGCATCGGCCGGCGTATCCTACAACAAGTTGATCGCCAAACTGGCATCCGACCAGAACAAGCCCGACGGGGTATGCGTGGTGCGTCCGAACGAGGGGCCCGCCTTCATCGCCGCGATGCCGGTGCGGCGCATCCATGGCGTGGGGCCGGTGACGGCGAAGCGGATGCAGGCATTGGGAATCGAGACGGGCGCGGACCTGCGCGAGCGTGACATGCGATTCCTCCAGAGCCATTTCGGCAGTGCCGCCGACTATTATTATCGCGCGGCGCGCGGGCAGGACGACCGGCCGGTGCGCGAGCGCGAGGGGCGCAAGTCGGTGAGCGTCGAGGATACGTTTTTCGACGATCTGATCGAAGAAGAAGCGCTGGTGGCGGAGATCGAGCGGATCGCCGCGTCGCTGTGGACGCGGATCGAGAAAGCCGGGGCCTGGGGCCGGACGGTGGTGCTGAAGGTGAAGTTCGCCGATTTCCGGATCATCACCCGCTCGCGCAGTTTTTCAGCGCCGGTGCGGTCGCCGGAGTTGCTGGCGCAGGCCGGGCGGGAATTGCTGGTCGCGCAACTGCCGCTGCGCATGGGCGCGCGGCTGCTCGGGCTGGGCGTGCATAATCTGGAGGGAGAGGAAGAGGCGGATCAGGGGGAGCAGCTGGCGTTGGGGTTATAGAAGCGCCGTGCCCACCCCGGTGCGGCTAAACTCGCCTACGGCTCGCCAAGCCTGGATGCCCCTCCCGCAAGCGGGAGGGGTGCTTGTGCTGATTTAGAAAGGCAACCAGTTCCGCTTTTCCGTGAATTTCATATAGCCCGCGTTGACGCCTAGCCGATAGCCAACGCCGAGACGGATGGGGATCAGCACCACGCTGCCCCAGCGCAGATAGGAGGCGGTGAAGCCCCCGACGAGATAGGCAGTGCCCTCCGCCGCGGGGAAGCGATGGTAGAGATCCTGCGTGTCGTAGAGATTATAGACCAGGACGAAGGTGTTGGCCGCATTGCCGCCGACGTCGAAGCCGATCGACGGGCCGGTCCAATAGACTTCGCGCTTGCCCTCCACCTTGTGGTTGAGCGTGCCCGAACCATAGCGCAGGCCGACGACGAAGGCGCCCGACGCCTCACGCCCGGAAATATAGGCGTTGGGGCGACCCTGATCCTTCAGAATTTTCTCGATCATGCCGGCCAGCCCTTCGGCCCCCTTGCCGAACACGCCTTCGGCAGCCCCGATCAGATCGTCTTCCTGATAGGATTCGCCCGGCGCCATTGCGGCAGGGGGCGAATTGGTGGTCACGGGCGCGCCGGTCGCGGTGTTGCCGCCATTGGCGACGGGCGGAACACCGGCATCCAGATTGGGTTCGTACGGCGTCGCACCCCGATCCACGCTGGAATCGACGCCGGGATCGGTGGGGTTCCTGTTGGTCGGCGGCGGCGGCGCGAGATCGGAATCGATCGCGCTGTTGGGATCGATCGTGCGCACCTGCGCAGAGGCGGCAAGCGGCGTCAGCGCCATGCCAGCCAGCGCGGCGACCAGCACGCTTGCTCGCGCGATGCGGGCACCTATCTGCCCGTTGATGCCGATCATGCCCGATACTCCCCGAAAAGCGCGCGTCATAGCCATATATAGACCCAGATACAGGCATTGCGACCAGCAAGCTGAAACGACAATGAACGAACGGCGACCCGAGTCGATTCCGCGCCGGAACGAAAAATGCGGAAGAGGCGAAAATTCCTGATCCAGCCCGTTGCCATGCAGCAAAGCCATCGCTATAGCCCCTCCCCAGCCATTGTCCCCCTGTGAAGGTGGACAAATTTCGTGCGGAGACGTGGGTGAGTGGCTGAAACCAGCGGTTTGCTAAACCGTCGTGGCCTTAAGGGGCCACCGAGGGTTCGAATCCCTCCGTCTCCGCCAATTTTTCAATAGGTTCCGCGCGATGATCAAGTCCCGCTTCGGTACCTTTCGTGGGCTTGTCCGGCTCGCTCTATCCTATCCGCAACTCTTGCTGGGTCGATCCGCCAGCCGTGCGCCCGATGTGGCGGAGGTGCGGCGGTTGGTGTTCGTGTGTCAGGGCAACATCTGTCGCAGCGCCTTTGCCGATGTGGCCGCAAAGAAGGCAGGGCTGAACGTCGCTTCCTTCGGCCTGTCCACCACCAGCGGGCGCGGTGCCCATCCGCCCGCCATCGTGGCGGCGACGGCGCTGGGCCATGACCTGTCGGCGCACCAGGCGATCGATATGCAGGATCATGAACCGCAGGACGGCGACCTGCTGCTGGCGATGGAGGTGCGGCAATTGCACCGGCTGGCAGGCGATCCGCGCCTGAAAGATATGCCGCGCATGCTGCTGGGCCAGTGGACCCAGCCGATGTTGCCGCATCTGCATGATCCCTACAGCCTTGACGATCGCTACATGGCGACGTGCCTGATGCGGATCGACCGGGCGATCCCGCAATTGGTCAGGGCTTTTCCCGGCGCACGGCTTTCCTGACGATCTGCACCATGTCGCGTAGCCAGGGCCGCGGGTCCGAGCGGCTGAACACATAATAGCGCGCACGCGGGTCGAAAAAGGCCAGCAGATAGGCGACCAGATCGACGACCGGACGGCGACGGAAAAAAGGATCGTCGATGCGGCCGGGCGCGAGGAGGATGCGGACCAACCTTTTGGTTTCGGGCACCATGTAGCGCGCGCGCAGATTGTCGCGCGCCGGGGGGGCGGGATCGGTCTGGCGCAGCACGGTGCGACGATAGGCCTCCCACGCGAAGTCGGCGCCGCAATGGAGCGCCAGCGGCAGGCTGCCCCAGAAGCGGCCGTTGACCTCCATCAACCAATAATGGCCGCTGTCGGGTTCGTAGCGATATTCGACCATCGCCTGCCCTTCCCAATCGAGCGCCTGCAACAGCTTTTCCGACAGCGCCATTTGCGCACCATGCGCGTTCACGGGTTCGGCGCGGCAAAGGGTGGAAACGCCTCCTTCGGGCGGCCATTCGTGGAGACGACGATGCTGGAAGCGCAGCGTCGCCTGCCCGCCTGCCATATAGAGCATCTGGCCCAGGCCCACGCCCCGGCAATATTGTTGAATCAACGGCCAGCGGCCGATCGGCGCATAGCGGTCCAGCAAGGCAAGCAGTTGGGCTGCGTCGCGAATATAGTCGGTCTTGATCCATTCCAGGCCCGCTCGTTCGAGCAGACCCATGATTTCGGGCGGATTGGACCATTTTGCGACCAGCGGGTAACGCATCTGCGCGGCACGGGCGGCGAAATCCTCGTCAGCGTGCGGCTGCCAGGTCTGTGGCACGCGCAGGCCCGCCACCGTCGCCGCCTGCAAAGTCTGCATCTTGTCCAGCACCCGTTCGAGCTGCTGCGGCCGGGGGACGAGGATGTGACAATCGCCGATCATCGCCGGCAGGGTCGAGAGTTGCAGCAGGTCGGTTTCGGAAATGGCCAGAACGGCGCGGGCGCCGGTGCGGGCGATCAGGCCGGGCAGCCAGTCGGCGATCGGGCCGGTCGGGCGCTGCGTCCAGTCGGTGCAATAGCGCGAGGCGATGACGATGGAGGCGCAATCGCGCGCGATGCCATGTACAGGTACGCCATGCCGGCCCAGATCGCGCACGACCGCAAGGCCGATGGCGTTTTCCAGACCCAGGACGATCGCACCGGGCAATGCGGTCACGCAGGCACCAGCCGATGTTCGTAGCGCCAGGTCGCCAAGGCCTGCTCCGCAAGGCGCAGGCCGGTGCGCAGCCGGCTGGGCGCGGCGCGGCTGAGCGTGCGGGCCGGCCGGTCGGCGAGATCCACGGACAAGTCGTTGAAGCCCGCACCCCGGACGCCGGGCAACCGGGCGGCGTCGCGGCAGAGCGCCTGAAACCGGGCGATGACGGCGCCATTGGGACGCCGACGATCGCGCGAGAGCATTTCGAAACTATGGGTGACGACATTGAAGGCGTCATGCCCCTCCCGCACGGCATGGCGCAGGCCGGCGCGCATCTCGGCGGCGGACATGGCGCAGATCTGGGCCGGGCGGAAACCGCCGGGCCGGTCCTCTATGCCCGATACCGGCAATTCGACGACACCTTGCGCACGGGTCGCGCCGATCTGTGCCCGGTCGGCCGAAATGCCACATTCGCGGCCGAGATAGGCCGGATTGACGCTGCTGTCCCAAGCAACGTCCAGAGTCGCAAGTGCGCGCAGCGTATCGTCATTGGCGCCGAAATTGCCGGCACGAAAGGCGGTGATGGCGGGCGCGCCGGCCTGTTCCAGCCATTGTTTGGCACGGCCGAGCAGGATGATCTGATCGTCCAGCGAAAAGTCCCCGATATTGCGCCCCTGCCGACCGCCGACCGGCGAATCCTTCGCCCAGGCCAGCCACTCGGTATGGATATGCATCTGCACCTCATGCCCGCGCGCGACGATGGCGTGGACGATGGGGGCCAGAAAATCGGTGCCATGAACCAGCGCTGGCATGGGGTCGACGAAGAAGACGCCCTTCAGCCCATGGCGGTCGAGCTGCTCCATCTGCCAGCCGATGCCGAAAGCGCCGGACCGCGTCCGCGCCCAGATCGACCGATCGACATTGTCGGCGAGGCTCACCCCACGCTGATGCAGCGAGGAGGAGAGTTCGGTATCGACGGTGATCAGCAACGCGGTCATCAAAAGGTCCGGTCCGGGGGGCGGCACATCCGCATTAGATGATGCGGGTTAAGGAGGGGTAATATGTCTCCGGCATGTCCGATAGCGAAATTCTACCGAAATATGCGCCCCTGAACCTTGCTATCCCCTGAAGGCGACGCCCGGCGTCGGAATCCTTCATTCCAGCAGCGAAAATTCCCCGTAATTGCCCTGGAAAAAGAGCAAGGGGCTGCCGGGACGGTCGACTTCCAGCGCGACCACGCGGCCAAGCGCGATATAATGGTCGCCCGCTTCATGCACCGCGTCGAGCGTGCAGTCGATCCAGGCGACGACATCGTCGAGGATCGGCGACCCATTGGCCGACACGCGGTGGGACAGGCCGGCAAACTTGTCCGGTCCGGGACCGGCGATCTGGCGGCAGAGCGGCAGCTGGTCGCTGGCCAGCACATTGACGCAGAATTTGCCGACCGCCTGCAAGCGCGGCCAGCTGCCCGAGCTTTTGGCCGGGAAGAAGGCGACGAGCGGCGGATCGAGCGAAACCGAGGTGAAGGAGCCGACGACCATGCCGATCGGCGTGCCATCCGCCTCTACCGCGGTGACGACGCAGACGCCGGTGGGGTAATGGCCCAGCACCCGGCGAAAAGTCGCATTGTCGAAACTGGCCACGCTCATGCCTTGCTCCCGAGACGGTTCATGCGTCCCCCTCTCGCCCAGAACGCGGCATAAGCAAATGATAAAGCGCGGACCACCGACGAGAAAATCTCAGCCGATGGCCCGCGCGGGATCAGAGCGCGACGCCGCCTGCCGCCAGCACGGCCAGAGTCAGCAGTTCGGACGCGTTGGAAGACATGGTGGCGATCTGCACCGATTTTTCCATGCCGACCAGCAACGGGCCGATCATCGTCGTGCCGCCCAGTTCGCGCAGTAGCTTGGCCGAGATATTCGCCGATTGCAGGCCGGGCATGACCAGCACATTGGCCGGGCCGGACAGGCGGCTGAACGGATAGCTTTTCATCACGGTGGGGTTGAGCGCCGCATCGGGCGTCATTTCGCCTTCATATTCGAAATCGACGGCCCGCTCATCGAGCAGCTTCACCGCGTCGCGCACATTGTCGAGGAAAGCGCCGGGCGGATTGCCGAAGTTGGAATAGGACAGGAAGGCGACGCGCGGGTCATGGCCCATGCGGCGGGCGACGGCCACGGTCCCTTCGGCGATATCGGCCAGTTCGGTGGCAGACGGCCGTTCATGCACGGTGGTGTCGGCCAGGAACACGGTCTTGTCCTTGGCCACCATGACATGGATGCCGAAGGGGGTACGGCCGGGCGCGGAGTCCATCACGCGCTTCACTTCGCGCAGCGTCTGGCCATAGGGGCGGGTCGTGCCGGTGATCATCGCATCGGCGACGCCCATCTTGACCAGCAGCGTGCCGAAAATATGGCGATCGCGATTGACCATCCGTTCGCAATCGCGACGCAGATAGCCGCGCCGCTGAAGCCGGGCGTAAAGCAGGTCGACCATGTCGGGCACCAGCGGCGAGTTGACGCTGTTGTGCAGTTCGAAGCTTTCGGGATCACGCACGCCCAATGCCTTGAGCTTTTCCATCACATCGTCGCGGCCGACCAGGACGGGGATGCCATAGCCCAGCTCACGGAACTGGATGGCGGCGCGCAGCACCACTTCTTCTTCGGCTTCGGCGAAGACGACGCGCTTGGGGTTGGCCTTAGCGATCTCATAGGCGCTGGTGAGGACCGAGGTGGTCGGGTTGAGCCGTGCCTTCAACGATTGGCGATAGGCCGCCATATCCTCGATCGGTTTTTGCGCGACGCCGGTTTCCATCGCAGCCTGCGCGACGGCGGCGGGCACCACTTCCATCAGGCGCGGGTCGAATGGCGCGGGGATGATATAGTCCGGGCCGAAGCTGTGCGAACGGCCATAGGCCTTGGCCACTTCTTCGGGCACCTGCTCGCGCGCCAGTTCGGCGATGGCATGGGCGGCGGCCAGCTTCATCGCTTCGTTGATGCCGGTCGCGCGCACGTCCAGCGCTCCGCGGAAGATGAAGGGGAAGCCCAGGACATTGTTGACCTGATTGGGGAAGTCCGACCGGCCGGTCGCGACGATCACGTCGGGGCGCACCGCGTGGGCATCGGGCGGCAGGATTTCCGGGTCGGGATTGGCCATGGCGAAAATGATCGGATTGGGCGCCATGGACTTCACCATCTCCTGGCTCATGGCCCCGGCGACCGACAGGCCCAGGAACACGTCGGCGCCCTTGACCGCTTGCGTCAGGGTGCGCGCGTCGGTCTTGACCGCATGGGCCGACTTCCACTGGTTCATGCCCTCGGTGCGGCCCTGATAGATCACGCCCTTGCTGTCGCACATGATGACATTGTCATTGGGGACGCCCAGCGCCTTGATCAGTTCGGTGCAGCTGATGGAAGCGGCGCCCGCGCCGTTCACCACCACCTTCATGTCCTTCATGTCGCGGCCGGTGAGCAGGGCCGCATTGATGACGCCCGCCGCCGCGATGATCGCGGTGCCATGCTGATCGTCATGAAAGACCGGGATGTTCATCCGTTCCTTGAGCGTCTGTTCGATGATGAAGCATTCGGGCGCCTTGATATCTTCAAGGTTGATGCCGCCGAAGGTCGGCTCCATCAGCTCGACCGCATCGATGAAACGATCGACATCCTCGGTCTTGAGTTCGATGTCGATGGAATCGACGTCGGCGAAGCGCTTGAAGAGGACGGCCTTGCCCTCCATGACCGGCTTGGACGCCAGCGCGCCGAGATTGCCGAGGCCCAGGATCGCCGTGCCGTTGGAGATGACCGCGACCAGATTGCCCTTGGCCGTGTAATCATAAGCGGTCGCCGGATCGGCGGCGATGGCGCGTACCGGGACGGCAACGCCCGGCGAGTAAGCGAGGCTGAGGTCGCGCTGCGTCGCCATCGGTTTCGACGCGATGATCTCGATCTTGCCGGGGCGGCCGGTCGAGTGGAAGAACAGCGCCTCGCGCTCGGAAAATTCCACATTCGATTTATCGGACATCGCTGGCACCCACATAATGGAACAATAAGGTGGCCCTAGCGGCAAGATTATCGTGTGGGCAAGTGCGAGAAGCGCAATTTTCCTGCCGTTCCGGGAAGCGCTGGTTTCAGCCCAAGGTTCAGGCTATCGCCCTGCCCCATGGCTTCTTCGACCGACAATCCAGCTTCTGCCGCCGCCCCGACGCCGATGATGGCGCAATATCTGACGCTCAAGGCGGAGGCGCAGGACTGCCTGCTCTTCTACCGCATGGGCGATTTTTTCGAGCTGTTCTTCGACGATGCGAAGATGGCGGCGGCGACGCTGGATATCGCGCTGACCAGTCGGGGCGAACATGGCGGCCAGCCCATTCCGATGTGCGGCGTGCCGGTGCATAGCGCAGAAGGCTATCTGGCGCGGCTGATCAAGGGCGGACATCGCGTCGCCATCGCCGAGCAGACCGAAACGCCGGCGCAGGCCAAGGCGCGCGGCGGCAAGACGTTGGTGGCGCGCGCGATCGTGCGTTATGTGACCGCCGGCACGCTGACCGAGGAGACTCTGCTCGACAGCCGGCGCGACAATATGCTGGTGGCGCTGGCGCAGGTCGGCGGGGAAGGATCGGGCGAGATCGGTATCGCCGCCGCCGATATTTCCACCGGCCGGTTCGAAACGATGACCTGCCCGTTTGCCGACCTGCCCGCCGAGCTGGCGCGGTTGCGGCCGAGCGAAGTGGTGGTGGCCGAGGGATCAGGCATCGAGGTGGCGGACATGCACCCGTTCGACAAGACCGCCTTTTCCAGCAGCCGGGCCGAAGATGCGCTGAAACGCCTGTTCGGGGTGGCGACACTGGACGGATTCGGCCAGTTCGGCCGGGCCGAGCTGGCGGCGATGGGCGGGTTGATCGCCTATCTGGACCATGCGGGCAAGGGCACGCTGCCCTTCCTGGCGCCGCCGCTGCGCAAGACCAGTGGCGGCCATGTCGCGATCGACGCGGCGACACGCGAGAGTCTGGAAATCGTGTCGACCACGGCGGGCACGCGGGCGGGCAGCCTGCTGGGCGCGATCGACCGGACGGTGACGGGCGCGGGCGCCCGGCTGTTGGGGCAGGATCTGTCGGCGCCGCTGATGGACCTGGCGGTCATCGAAGCGCGGCTGGGGCTGGTCACGCTGTTCCATGACGATGCGACGTTGCGCGACCAGTTGCGCGGGGCGCTGCGGGCCTTGCCCGATATCGGCCGGGCGCTGGGGCGCGTGGCGGTGGGGCGTGGCAGCCCGCGCGATCTGGGTCAGTTGCGCGATGGCCTTGGCGGCGCGCGGTTGCTGCGCGAGCGGCTGGGGCGGCTGGGCGATGCGCCGCAGATGCTGGTGCAGTTATTGCCGGCGCTGGACGGGCATGGCGCGCTGGTCGATGCGCTGTCGCGCGCGCTGGTGCCCGCTCCGCCGACCGAGACGGCGAGCGGCGGCTATATCGCCGACGGTTACGATCCGGCGCTGGACGAATTGCGGCGGCTGAGCAGTGACGGCCGCCGGGCGATCGCGGCGCTGGAGGCCAAATATCGCGCGCAGACCGGGATTTCCGCGCTCAAGATCCGGCATAATGGCGTGCTGGGATACCATGTCGAAGTGCCGGCCCGTGCCGCCGATGCGCTGATGGCGCCCGACAGCGGCTTTACCCATCGCCAGACGTTGGCGGGCGTGGTGCGATTCAACTCGATCGACCTGCATGAGGAAGCCGGACGCGTGGCGCAGGCCGGTGCCCATGCGCTGGTGGCCGAGGCGGCGCATCTGGAGGAACTGATCGGCGCGGTGCTGGATCGCAAGGCCGACATCGCCCGCGCCGCCGATGCGCTGGCACGGCTGGACGTGGCGGCTTCGCTCGCCGAGCGGGCGGCCGAGGGCGGATGGCAGCGGCCGCATTTTGTTGCGGCAGATGGCGCGGGCCAGTGCCTCGACATCGTGGGCGGACGGCATCCGGTGGTCGAGGATGCGCTGCGCAAGGACGGGCAGCCTTTCGTCGCCAATGATTGCCGATTGAACGAGGGCGACCGGCTGTGGCTGGTCACCGGGCCGAACATGGGCGGTAAGTCGACCTTCCTGCGCCAAAATGCGCTGATCGTCATATTGGCGCAGGCTGGCGGCTATGTGCCGGCGCAGGCCGCGACGTTGACTCTGGTTGATCGGCTGTTCAGCCGGGTCGGCGCGTCGGACAACCTCGCCAAGGGGCGATCGACCTTCATGGTCGAGATGGTCGAGACAGCGGCGATCCTGGCGCAAGCCACAGAGCGTAGCTTCGTCATATTGGACGAGGTGGGCCGTGGCACATCCACCTATGATGGCCTCGCGCTCGCATGGGCCGTGGTGGAGGCGGTGCATGAGGTCAATCGCTGCCGCTGCCTGTTCGCCACACATTATCATGAGTTGACGCGGCTGGCCGAGACGCTGTTGTCGTTGTCGCTGCACCATGTCCGCGCGCGCGAGTGGAAGGGCGACCTCATATTGCTGCACGAACTGGCCGAGGGGCCAGCCGATCGCAGCTACGGCCTGGCCGTCGCACGGCTGGCGGGGTTGCCACCGGCCGTGCTGAAGCGCGCCAAGGATGTGCTGGCGCGGCTGGAGGCGGGCAAGGCGAAGACCGGCGGGATCGCGGCGGGGCTGGACGACCTGCCCTTGTTCGCGGCGGTGGCGACGCAGGAGGAGGCAGCGCCCGATCCGCTGCTGGCGGCGATCGCGGCGATCGACGCCGACGCTTTGTCCCCGCGTGAAGCACTCGATCATATATATCGACTGAAACAACTGGCCGCCGACATGCGGCACGACTAGAGCATGGCCATGGGCATACAGTATCCAGCGCTGGGATCGCGGCGTGCGATCATCGACCGGCGCGCCATTTCCGATACGATCAACGCTCTGGCGCAGGAGCATCGGGGCGATGCCATGCGCCTGCGCGGCGGAATCGTGAAGGAATTGAAGGCGGCACTGGACGAGGGCCGGGCCGAAGTCGCCCGCCGGCTGAGCGTCAAGCCGACCCGCGGACGGGAGTCGGTGACGGCCTTCGCTTTCCTGATCGACCAGATATTGCGCCTGCTCTACGACGCGACGACGCATCATCTCTATCCCGCCGGCAATCGCAGCACAGGCGAGCGGATCGTGCTGATGGCTGTGGGCGGCTATGGCCGGGGCGAAATGGCGCCGCACAGCGACGTCGATATCGGCTTCATCACCCCCTGGAAGCCGACTGGCTGGACCGAGCAGGTGATCGAATCCATGCTCTATTCTCTGTGGGATCTGGGGCTGAAGGTCGGGCATAGCAGCCGTTCGGTCGATGAAACGATGCGCATGGCCAAGAGCGACCTGACGGTGCGCACCGCGTTGCTGGAGGCGCGCTATGTCTGGGGCGACCGGGCGCTGTATGAAGAAACGTCGGTCCGCTTCGACGCAGAAGTGATGCAGGGCAATGCCCGCGCCTTCGTGACCGAAAAGCTGGAGGAGCGCGACGAGCGGCACAAGCGCATGGGCGACAGCCGCTATGTCGTCGAGCCGAACGTCAAGGAAGGCAAGGGCGGGCTGCGCGACCTGCACACATTGTTCTGGATCGGCAAATATGTGAACCGGGTGCGCTCGGTCGCCGATCTGGTCGATGTCGGCCTGCTGACCGAAGCCGAATTGCGCCAGTTTCAGAAGGCCGAGGATTTTCTGTGGGCGGTGCGGTGCCACCTGCACACCATCACCGGCCGGGCGGAGGATCGGCTGACCTTCGACCTGCAACTGGAAACCGCGACGCGCATGCACTTTACCGGGCGTGCGGGCCGGTCCGGGGTCGAGCGTTTCATGCGCTATTATTTCCTGAACGCAAAGACGGTGGGCGACCTGACCGCCGTGTTCCTGGCGCATCTGGACGACCAGATGGCCGAAAAGGGGCGACGCTATATTCCGTCCATCTTCCGCCGGCCCAAGAAGCTGGACGGGTTCGTTCTGGAACGCGGGCGGATCGCCCTGCCCAGCGACGATTTCTTCAAGGCGGACCCGGTGCGGCTGCTGGATATCTTCGCCGTGGCGGACAAGCATGGGTTGCAGATCCATCCCAGCGCCATGCGCGCGGCGAGCCGGGACGCAGGCCTGATTTCCGCCAAGGTGCGCAAGGATCCGCGCGCCAACGCCGCCTTCATGGAGGTGCTGACGTCACCGCGCGATCCGGAAACGGTGCTGCGATGGATGAACGAATCCACCGTCTTCGGCCGGTTCGTGCCGGACTTCCGCCGCGTCGTCGCGCAGATGCAGTTCGACATGTATCATCATTATACGGTCGACGAGCATACCATCCGCGCCGTCGGCCTGCTGTCGCGGATCGAAAAGGGCGAACTGACGCAGGACCATCCGCTGGCAAGCGACCTGATGGGCAAATTGCTGTCGCGTCGCGCCCTCTATGTCGCGGTGCTGCTGCACGATATCGCCAAGGGACGCGGCGGCGATCATAGTTTGCTGGGTGCAGAGGTGGCCGAACAGCTTTGCCCGCGCCTGGGCCTGACCCCGGCGGAGACGGAGACGGTCGCCTGGCTGGTGCGATACCATCTGCTGATGTCGGCCACCGCCTTCAAACGCGATCTGGCCGATTACAAGACCATCCTCGATTTCGTCGATGTGGTGCAAAGCCCGGAACGGTTGCGCCTGCTGCTGTGCCTGACCGTGGTGGATATTCGCGCGGTGGGACCGGGTGTCTGGAACAGCTGGAAGCGACAGTTGCTGGGCGATCTCTATGAGTCCGCCGAGGAAGTGCTGCGGCTGGGCCATAAGCAAAAGGGGCGGGGCGAGCGCGTCATCGCCAAGCAGCATGCGCTGCGCGAGGCGTTGGGCATGGACGAACCGACGTTCGAGGCGTTCAGCAAGCGGCTGCCCGAAAGCTACTGGATCGCGGAACCGGACGACATTCTCTTCCACAATGCCCAGCATATCCTGGCCGCGGGCGACGCCCAATTGTCGATCGCGGCGCAATATTATCCGCAGCGCGGCGCGACGCTGGTGACGGTCTACGCCACCGACCATCCGGGCCTGTTCTACCGCATCGCCGGCGCCATCCATCTGGCCGGCGGCAACATCATCGACGCGCGCATCCATACGACGCGCGACGGGGTGGCGATCGACAATTTCCTGGTGCAGGATCCGCTAGGCGGCGCATTCCACAGCGACGATCAGTTGAAGCGGATTCGCGGCGCGATCGAGGATTCGCTGTCCAACCGGCACCGGATGATCACCAAGCTGGCGGCGCGCCCCCTGCCCCGCACCCGCGCCGAAGCCTTCCGCATCGAACCCAATGTGCTGATCGACAACAAGGCGTCGAACCGCTTTACGGTGGTGGAGGTCAATGCGCGCGACCGGCCGGCCTTGTTGTTCAGCCTCGCCAATGCACTGTTCCAGTCGAAGGTAACGGTACACAGCGCCCATGTCGCCACCTATGGCGAGCGCGCGGTCGATACTTTCTATGTCACCGACCTGCTGGGCGGGAAGATCGAGAGCAAGGCACGGTTGCAGACGCTGGAACGGCGCCTGCTGGAAGCGGCCGGTGGCGAAGTGGGCGAGGCGCTGGAGCGGGCGTGAGTGCAGCTATCCGTTAGTTTCGAGCTTAGTCGAGAAACGCATGCGATGCGCTGACCACCTCTCGACTTCGCTCGAAGCGAACGGAATTAAGCCACAATCTCCATAACGTCGCCCGGCACCAGCAATGGCAGGAGGCGTAGCATGTCATCGCGGTCCACGGCGACGCAGCCCGCCGTCCGTCGACCTTCGGACAGATGGAAGAAGATCGCGCTGCCCATGCCCGGCACCGGCGGCGCGTCATTATGACCCAGCACGACGATGACGTCATAGGCGTCGTCACTGCGGGTCAGGCTTTCGGCGGAATAGGGACGCGGCAGGCGGACCGGGCGGTTATAGGCCGGGTCGGCGATATCGTCCGACCAGCCGTCATTGGTGCGTATCCAGCGCCAGGGCAGGTTTATGCCGGTCGCATCGACCTTGCCGGGACGCAGCAGGACACCGCGAATGGGCCAGACCCCAAGAGGGGTGCAGCCATCGCCTTCGCGCTTGTCCGCCGCCGCACAGGCGCCGCTGCGGCCTATGGTGCAGGCCATGGCGACGTCGCCGAAGGTCAGGCGCCCCGCGCCGCTTTCGACGCGGATGACGCTCATAGTTGGTGGCCGGTCCGGTCGCGCTTGGTGGCGAGATAACGTTCGTTGTGCGGATTGGCGGCCAGGATGATCGGCAGGCGTTCCGTCACCTTGATGCCGGCCGCTTCCAGCCCCGTCACCTTGTTGGGATTGTTGGTGAGCAGGCGCACCTGATCGACGGCGAGCAGGTCGAGCATCCGCGCCGCGACCGAAAAATCGCGCGCGTCGATGGCGAAGCCCAGCCGGACATTGGCGTCGACCGTGTCGAACCCCTGATCCTGCATCGCATAGGCGCGCAGCTTGTTGACGAGGCCGATGCCGCGCCCTTCCTGCCGCAGATAGAGGAGGATGCCCCAGGGCGCATCGGCGATCCGGTGCAGCGCCTCATGCAGTTGCGGGCCACAATCGCATTTCAGACTGCCCAGCACGTCGCCGGTCAGGCATTCGCTGTGCAGCCGAATGACGGGCGGCGATCCATCGCGCTTGCCCACGATCAGCGCGACATGCTCACGCGGTTCGTCCGGACTGCGAAAGGCGATGATTTCCGCGCTCTCGCTCGCCGATACCGGCAGGCGCGCGCGGGTGGCGATGGCAAGGTTGGTCGCATCGTCATAGGCGGAAATAGCGTCGGCGCTGACGTCAACCTCCACCGGGCCGTCGCCTTCCAGAAGGAAATAGGCGGGCAGGATGCCGGCGAGACGCGCGAGGCGCAGCGCCGCCTTGGCCGCCTGCGGCGCGGGCAAGGTGCGCGCGCGAAATGGCCCCTTGAGCGGGGACGCCAAGTCCAGCACCGGGTCGGAAATGGCGGTGGCGACGTCGGCGTCGATCCACGGCGCGCGCTCGACCAGCACCGGCATGTCAGGGTCGGCGGCGGCCAGTTGATTGCCAAGTTTCAGCGTTTCGGCACGGGCGGCGGAAATCAGAATGTCGGCGCGACCATGCGGGTCGAAATCCGCCAGCGTCACCGCGTCCGCCCCCTCGATCGCCATCAGGCGGATCGCACCATCGGGGGCGGTCAGACGGATCGCCCAGCCACGGCGCAGCGCGTCGATCGCTCGCGCCGCATCCCGTCCGATCCCGGTTCTCATCAGAAAGCGAACTCGGTAATGATGGGGATATGGTCGGACGGCTTGATCCAGCTGCGCGCCGGTTCGACGACGCGATGGCTGACCGCCTTGTCCGCCACATCCTTCGTCATCCACATATGGTCCAGGCGGCGGCCACGATCCGATTCCGCCCAATCCTTCGCACGATAGCTCCACCAAGTGTAGAGGCGCGCGGGCGCGGGGTGGAAATGGCGGCCGATATCGACCCAGTCGTTCGATGCCTGCAACCGCGCCAGAATCTCACATTCGATCGGCGTATGGCTGACCACGTTCAGCAATTGCTTGTGGCTCCAAACATCGGATTCCAGCGGCGCGATGTTGAAATCGCCGGTCAGGATGGCCGATTTGTCGCCAAGGCCGGACGACCATTGGATCATCCGTTCGATGAAATCGAGCTTCTGGCCGAATTTGGGGTTCACATCGCGATCGGGAACGTCGCCCCCGGCAGGCACATAGACATTTTCGATCCGCACGCCATTGTCGAGCCGGACGCCGACATGGCGCGCTTCGCCATTGGCCTGCCAGTCGAACCGGTCATCCTCATGGATCGGCACCTTGCTCATGATCGCCACGCCATGATGCATGCGCTGGCCGTTCAGCACCTGATGGACATAGCCCATCCGTTTGAACATGTCGGTGGGGAAAATCTCGTTCACCACCTTGGTTTCCTGAAGGCACAATATGTCGGGCGCCTCATCGCGCAGCAGCTGTTCGACGATGTCGATGCGGGCGCGGACGGAGTTGATGTTCCAGGAACAGATGGAGAGAGTGTCGGCCATGGTAGGCAACTAGGGTTGCCGGCGTCGTTGCGCAAGCGGAAGACCGTTGTGGCGGACAAAGTAAGACCCCCGCTCCGGGGGCGTGGAACGGGGGTCTCGATCGCGCCCTTGAAGCGCTTCGCGGTACGAGATGGGGACCGGGTAACAGGGGGGAAATCCCGGTTTGGTCTCGCGCCGTTGATGTATGATTAGCGCCGCTCATATGAGCGTCAGATGAACGGGCCGGCAAGATTGGGCCCGATCGCTCGGGCCGTCTTGCCGGACGCTCGGGTCAACTGCCGGCGGAGCGGCCCCTGGGTCGCGGATCGGTCCAGCGGAAGGCGGAGTCGGCGACCGGTGCGCCATAGACCTGATTGGAAAAGCGCACCGCCGTGCGGTTATTCTGCGAATCGAGCATGACCCAGCCATAGAGCTGAAGCCCCGCCGGCGCGGACGCGTTGCGTTTGAAGATCATGGTGATGGTGCCATATTCGGGCCGCTTGGGATCACGCGCCTCTACGCTCAGGACCGTCGGATCGCCGGTCGGTACCAGCTTGCCATATTTGGACAGATCCTTGGACGGATCGAGCAGCGCGCCCAGCGGCGAATTGCCGATCGGCCAGCGCTGCACCTGCCGCACTTCATAATCGATCATGGTCAGCGCCTTGCCATCGCTGACGATCAGCAGCGGCACGCCCTTTTGATATTGGAAGCGAATCTTGCCCGGCTGCTTCAGGGTCAGTTTGCCGGTCAGGGTCTGGCCGTTGCGGTCGGTCTGGCTGAAATCGGCGGTCAGGGTGGTGACGCTGCGGATATAGTCGTTGACCTTGGCAAGGTCGGACTGGTCCTGCTGCTGCGCGGTTGCCGGCACGGTCGGCGCGACCAGTGCGGTGGTGGCAGCAAGGACAAGCGCGAGGGGCGCAACGATGCGCTTCATGGCGTTCAACTCCGATTGTTTGGGAGAGTGGGGCTAGGCGATGGGGCTTGAACCCCCCGTGAACTCGGCTGTTCCGACATAGCGCATTTTGGTAAGGGAGTGATGGGGGAGAGCATCCGCTTTGAACTCGGGACCAGCTCGATCCCCCATGCTCCCGCCTCGCCCTGCCGGTCTGACCGGCGGCACCGCTCCAATTATGTTATCGGCGCGGCAGCAGCGAGATGTGCCTAGACCCATTTGCAGACAAAAAAAAGGGCCGATCCGAAGACCAGCCCGTAAAAGTTTTTAGGAGAGGATGCCTGAAAGGCCTGCTCTCTATGTTCCAACTGGTTCATGACGGCAAATGCGAAGGAAAGCAGTGCGATTGCATAAAGCGCAATCGTCGCGATTCCGGTCGGGTCAGATGGGATTCCCATTCTCGTCGCGCAGCACTTCGCGGCGGCCGACATGGTTGGGAGGACCGACCAGCCCTTCTTCCTCCATCCGTTCGATCAGGCGGGCGGCGCTATTGTAGCCGACGCGCAATTGCCGTTGCAGCCAGCTGGTCGACGCCTTCTGATTTTCGAACACCAGCTGGCATGCCTTGCGGAACAGTTGGGCGTCCGGGCTGTCGTCGCCCAGGTCCACGCCGTCGAGGGCGAAGCTGCCTTCCTCGGGTTCCTCGGTGACGGCCTGGATATAGTCGGGCTGGCCCTGCGCGCGCCAATGGTCGGCGACCATGCGCACTTCGTCGTCCGATACGAAGGGGCCATGGACGCGAGTCAGGCCCTTGCCGCCGTGCATGTAAAGCATGTCGCCCTTGCCCAGCAGCTGTTCGGCGCCCTGTTCGCCCAGGATGGTGCGGCTGTCGATCTTCGACGTCACGAAGAAGCTGATGCGGGTCGGCAGGTTCGCCTTGATGACGCCAGTGATGACGTCGACGGACGGGCGCTGAGTCGCAAGGATCAGGTGGATGCCGGCTGCGCGGGCCTTTTGCGCCAGACGCTGGATCAGGAATTCCACTTCCTTGCCGGCCGTCATCATGAGGTCGGCCAGTTCGTCCACCACCACCACGATCTGCGGCAACGGCTGGAAATCCAGCTGTTCCTCTTCATAGATGGGCTTGCCGGATTCGGGATCGTAGCCGGTCTGGACGCGACGACCGAGCGGCTTGCCCTTGGCCTTCGCCGCGCGGACCTTCTCATTATAATTGGCGAGGTTGCGGACGGAAATGGACGCCATCATGCGATAGCGATCCTCCATCTGCTCCACCGCCCATTTGAGCGCGCGGATCGCCTTGGCCGGTTCGGTGACGACCGGCGAGAGCAGATGCGGAATGTCGTCATAGGTCGACAATTCCAGCATCTTGGGATCGATCATGATCAGGCGCAGTTGGTCCGGCGTCATGCGATAGAGCAGCGACAGGATCATGGCGTTGAGGCCTACCGACTTACCCGAACCGGTCGTACCCGCGATCAGCAGATGCGGCATCGGCGCCAGGTCGGCGATGATCGGTTCGCCCGAGATATTCTTGCCCAGGATGATCGGCAGGGTCGCTTCCTGCGCGAATTGCTCGCTGGTGATGAGTTCGCGGAAGGACACGCCCTCACGATTCGCATTGGGCAGTTCGATGCCGATGACGGTGCGCCCCGGAATCGTCGCGACGCGGGCGGACAGCGCCGACATGTTGCGGGCGATATCGTCCGCCAGCGCGATCACGCGGCTGGCCTTGATGCCCGGCGCGGGTTCCAGTTCGTACATGGTCACGACCGGACCGGGGCGCACTTCGGTGATGTTGCCCTTCACATGGAAGTCGTCCAGCACGGATTCGAGCAGGCGAGCGTTGCGCTCCAGCGCGGCCTTGTCGATCTTGCCGCCCTGATTGGCGGGAATCGGATTGAGCAGATCGGGCGATGGCAGCGAGCTGTGGCCGAACAGATCGTCCTGGCTGACCGGCGCCATGGTGCGCTGTACCGGCGCGGGCTTGGGCGTCTGGATCGTGATCGGCGGTTTCGGTTCGTTCGACACCTGCTTGCGCGGGGCGATGACCCGTTCGGCCGGCTCGTCATCCTCATACTCGTCTTCGTCGGCCGCAGCGGCAGTGCCACCAAAGCCCAGCGTCGGGCGCGGCAGATTGAGTTTGGGCAGCGAAGGACGGCGCAGCGCGATGATCGGCTTCTCCAGCGCCAGGCTGCGATAGCAGGCGAAAAGGCCCGCGATCAGCGTGACGACGACCAGAAGACCCTTGATCCAGGGCGCGACGGCCGGCGCCTGCGCGGTCAGGCTGGCAGTGCCCTTGGCCACGACCAGGCCGATCACCCCGCCCCAGCCGGCCGGCAGGCCGACCAGCGGCGCATCCTGAAACAAGGCGAGCGCAATGCCGATCAGGACGATGCCGAACAGGCATTTGCCAAACTGCGCCTTCCACCCGCTCATATCCTGATCGCCCCACAGGCGACGGGCGGTGACGGCCATCAGCGGCAGGATCAGCGCGACCGGCACACCCAGCAGCCAGAGCAGGAAATCTGCGGCCCAGGCACCGGGCGCCTGCATGATATTGGCGACATGATCACCCGCAACCGTGTTCATCGACGGATCGCTGGGGGCATAGCTGAGCAGCGCCAGTGCCAGGAACAGCGTCGCCAGCATGAGCGTGATCGCGCCGATCAGCGCGCCGCTGCGAATGAGGCTGCGCTTGAGCATTTCGCGCCATTCCGGCGAGCGTTTGACGGTGCGGCCGACGGCCATATTCTCTGTTGTCCCCCTACAGCATCATCCGACTATATTGGTTCGGATGATGCTTTAAATATCTATTGTTTGCCGCGTTCTGCGAGCCGTCGACTGTTCCAGCCGACTTCAGAACGCTCTGGTGTTCCGTTTCGGCACAATGCCTCCGACGGCGAGTCCCCGTCAAGGGCGCGGCCCTTCGGCTCGTCCCGCACATATCAAGATCGCCCGGTCCATGTTCCCCGGCGAAGGCCGGGGTCCAGTTCCACCGATTGATCTAGACCCCGGCCTTCGCCGGGGAACGACATTATTGTGCGCTTTGAGCCAGTCCCGCCAGCGCATCACCGTCCAGCCGCTGTATCGTCCAGTCGTCCATCGGCTTGGCGCCGATCGCGCGATAGACGGCGATGGCCGGCTCGTTCCAGTCGAGCACCGACCATTCGAGCCGGGCGCAATCGCGTTCGATGGTCAATTGGGCGAGCCGCGCCAGCAGCGCCTTGCCCGCGCCCAAGCCGCGCGCCTCCGGCAGCACAAACAGATCCTCCAGATAGATGCCGGGCCGCGCTTCGAAGGTCGAGAAATTGTGGAAGAAGAGCGCAAAGCCGATCGCCGCACCGTCATGCTGCGCGATCAGCACTTCGGCCATGGGGCGCGGGCCGAACAAATGGCGCTCCAGCGTCGCGCGATCCCCCTTCACCTCATGGGCGAGCCGTTCATAGTCGGCCAGCGCCAGGATGAAGGCATGGATGGTGTCGATATCGTCGGCCACCGCCTCGCGGATGAGGATGTTCATGCTGCGCTCGCCTCCACATGAGCCAGATCGGCCCGTTTCGAGCGCGCGGCGATAAGGCAGGCGACCACGATGAGCAAGGCGCCGGCCATAGTGCTGAGCGTCACATGCTCGCCAAAGGCCAGCCAGCCCACGATCGCCGCCCAGATGAAGGCGCTATATTCGACCGGAATCAGCCGCTGCGCCTCCGCCCGCGCATAGGCCCAGGCGAGCGCGGCCAGCGAGGTGAAAGCCAACGTCGCGGCGAGCAGGACGAGCGGGACCGCCTTGAGCGGCGGCAGGATGGCGAGCCATGGCGCACCGGTCGCGAAGACGCCCAGCATGACCAGATGCTGGAAGAAGGCGACTTCTATCGGAGAGGCGACCTGCGCCTGTTGCCGCTGGATGATGAGGTTCCAGGCGAACAGGATCGCCGAACCAAGAACCGCCAGCACGCCCAGCAGCGCATCGGGCTCATAACGTCCTTGCACCTTACCCGACAGGATGACCCCCACGCCCACCAGCCCCAGCAGCGAAGCGCCGATCGCGCGGCGCCCGACCTGTTCCTTGAGCAACAGCGCGGCAAGATAGAGGGCGATGAGCGGCGCGATGAAGGACAGGGCGATCGCCTCGGCCAAGGGCAGACGCAGGATCGCCCAGAAGAACAGCAAGGCCATGAAGGCCACGACCGTCCCGCGTAGCAGATGGATGCGCACTACTGCCCGCGTCGGCCAGCGCTGGCGCGTGAGCAGCATCAGGGCGAGGCCCAGCACGGTTCCGGTCGAGGCGCGCCAGAACAGGGCATTGTAGAGGCCGATCGCCAGCCCCAGCCCCTTCATCGCCGCGTCCATCACGGAAAAGAGCGCCACGCCGACGCAACAGACGAGGAAGGGAATGGCGAACCGACCCTGATCTTGCGGCATCGGGCTGATCCGGGCCTTTATTCGGCTGCCTCGACTTGGCTGCCGTCCGCCTTGCCAGCGTCGGTGGTTTCGGACTCCAGCTTCTGCGCCTCGATCTCCGCCGCCTTGGCTTCGACCAGCTTCACGATATGATCGACCATACCGGCATCCTGAATCGTGTGATCGGTGATGCCCGACAGATAGACCATATGCTTGCCATTGCCGCCGCCGGTCAGGCCGATATCGGTTTCGCGCGCTTCGCCGGGACCGTTGACGACGCAGCCCAGAACGGACAGCGAAAGCGGCGTATTGATATGCTGGAGTCGCTCTTCGAGCGCCTGCACGGTGCGGATGACGTCGAAACCTTGCCGCGCGCAGCTGGGGCAGGAAATGACCTTCACGCCGCGGGTGCGGATGCCCAGCGATTTCAATATTTCGTAGCCGACGCGCACTTCCTCTTCCGGTTCGGCGGAGAGGGAGACGCGGATCGTGTCGCCGATCCCGGCCCAGAGCAGATTGCCGATACCGATCGCGCTCTTCACCGTACCACCGATCAGGCCGCCCGCTTCTGTAATGCCCAGATGGAGCGGACAATCGACCGCGTCGGCCAGCTGCATATAGGCAGCGACGGCCAGGAAGACGTCGCTGGCCTTCACCGCGACCTTATATTCGTGGAAATCCTGGTCCTGGAGCAGCTTGATATGGTCGAGCGCGGATTCGACCAAAGCTTCGGGGCACGGCTCGCCATATTTTTCGAGCAGATCCTTTTCGAGGGAGCCCGCATTGACGCCGATGCGGATTGAGCAGCCATTGGCCTTGGCCGCGTCGACCACTTCCTTCACCCGCTTTTCCGACCCGATATTGCCCGGATTGATGCGCAGGCAGGCGGCACCGGCATCGGCGGCTTCCAAAGCGCGCTTATAGTGGAAATGGATGTCGGCGACGATCGGCACACGCACGGCGCGGACGATCTGCTTCAGCGCTGCGGTGGACTCTTCATCGGGGCAGGAGACGCGGATGATGTCGACGCCCGCTTCCTCGCAACGGCGGATCTGGTCGATCGTCGCCTTGACGTCATGAGTCAGCGTGTTGGTCATGGTCTGCACCGTCACCGGCGCATCGCCACCGACGGGGACATTGCCGACCATGATCTGGCGCGACTGCCGCCGCGCAATGTCGCGCCAGGGGCGCAGGCCGGGATTATGGTCGGACATGAAAAAGGGGCTCCGTAAGCTACGGAGCCCCTATAGGGATTTTCCGATCCGATTAGAAGCGGAGCGTAGCGGACGCCGCAACCTGATCCGCATTGCCGCTGGTTTGGGCCAGCGTGGTAGCGGTGACGGTCGCGGGCGACGGGAAATAGCTGTCCGGGCGGATGATATTCGCCTTTTCCACAAAGGTGTGGGCGTAGCTCACGTTCAGCGCGAAGTTATCCGACATGTTCCAGGTCGCGCCGCCGGTGAGCCAGACGCGGTCGCCATCGGGCACGCGGGTGGTCAGATGCTGCGGATTGGTGGGCGAACGGTCGAACATGGTGCCCGCACGCACGGTGAAGGCCGGGCTGACATCATATTCGCCGCCGACGCTGACCGAATAGCTGTCCTTGTAGTCCAGTTCCTTGTTGGTCGTGCCGGTGGCGGAGGTGACGGCGATACCCTTGAACTTCGACCAATTATACCATTTGCCGGTGATCATCGCGCGCAGTTGTGGCGTCAGCTTGTGCATCATCGACACGGTGACGATGTCGGGCAGCTCCAGCGGCGCGGTGGCGGCAAATGAACCATTGCCAGCCGCGATCGGCCCGACCAGCCCAGACACGATCTGGGTGCCGGCCAGCTTGTGGTTGATGCCGGAGCGATAATGGGCGCCGAAATTGGTGTCGCCGGTGGTGTAGAAGATGCCGGCATTCCAGCCGACCGACCAGTCGTCGCCCTTCAGGCTGGCAAAGCCGTCCGTAGTCACAAGCGGCGACAGCTGGGGCAGCGCGTTGGTCAGCGTCGCCTTCACATATTGGACGTCCACGCCACCGCCGATCGACAGATTGTCGGTCAGCTTATAGGCCGCAGAAGGCTGGATATTATAGGTTTTGAGGTCGGTATAGAGCGAGTCATAGCGACCGAAGAAACCGTCATCATATTCCAGCTTCAGGCCGAAGGGCGCGTTGACGCCGAGGCCAACCCAAAGCCGGTCGCTGACCTGCGCGCTGGCGTAGAAGCTGGGGATGGGGATGACGCTTTCGAACGGATTGCCGCCATCATTGCCGGCAATCGGCGTGGTCACGGGGACACCCGGAATGCTGCGGCGCGAACCGCGATTGGTCTGGTGGGCAGAGGCCATCAGCGCCGATCCGCCGATCGAGGTCTGAATGCCCGACAGCTGAGTCATCGCGGCCGGATTGAAATAGATGGTCGAAGGATCATCGCCCGCAGCGGCGCCGCCGGACAGCGCTCGCCCGGTTTCGATCGGCGACTGTTCCTGAAGATAGAAGCCGCCGGCCATGGCGGGAAAAGGTGCGGCCATGACCCCGGTGACGAGGAGGGCGCGGCTGAAATGGCGGCTAAGGGACATGAGAAATCCTCTGCTAGGTGGCGACTCTTCTGCTGCCGATCGGCGCCCCTGCAACGCGCGAAACCGGCTTATGAGCCAGGGGGCTTAGCAAAGATGTCGTTAATTTCCAGTGTTGCAGAATGATCCAAATGCGATTGGGCACCACGAACCTGACGTTTACGGAAAGGAAACGCTACGGCTTGGCCCGGTCGCGGGTCTTGAAAAAAAGATAAAAAAAAGCCGCCCAGAAGGACGGCCTTGAAGTTTTAGGAGAGGATGCCTGAAAGGCGAGTTCCTTTTGCGGTGCAGCGACGATTGTCGCAAATGCGAAACAGACAAGCATGATTGCGTTTTCTGCAATCGTTGTCTTCTCAGATGCTTTCCGTAAGGGAAAGGATCCAATCCGAGGGTGGAAACTAGACCAAAGTATAGCCGAAAAAATCCGGGATTCAGGATGTTGCGAGCCTGACCACGCCTGATTCGGCCAGCTGCGCGTCCATTTCCGCCACCAGTTGATCCAGATCGGCCTGATTCGCCGATTCGGCGCGTGCCACCAGAGCAGCTTCCGTATTGGAGGCCCGGAGCAGCCACCAGCCTTGCGCTGTACGCACCCGTACACCGTCAATAGTGCAGATATCGGCACCCTGCGCCGTCAGTCGATCCAGAATTTCCCCAATCACCGCAAATTTGCGGGTTTCCGATACGGGGAACCGCCATTCGGGCGTAATGACGGTCGCAGGCATCGCGTCATGCAGCCCGGTAACGCTGCGGCCCAGCGATCCGACGGCGCGGATCAGGCGGACGGCCGCATAAAGGCCATCGTCATAGCCGGGATAATCGTCGGCGAAGAAGAGATGACCTGTGGTTTCGCCCCCCAATGGGCTGCCAATCTGCTTCATTCTGGACTTGATATGGCTGTGGCCGGTCTTCCACATCTCCGGCTGGCCCCCCAGCGTCGCGATCCGGTCGAAAACGGTCTGGCTGGACTTTACATCGCCCACGATCCGGCCGCCTGGGTGGGTTTTCAGCACGACTTGCGCGAACAGGCCGAGCAGTTGGTCCCCCGGCAATGTGCGACCCAGACTGTCGATCACGCCGATCCGGTCGCCATCGCCATCGAAAGCCACACCGAAATCGAGCTGCTTGTCGCGGACGAGCGCGCGCAGATCGGCCAGATTCTTCTCACCGGAAGGATCGGGATGATGATTGGGAAAATGACCGTCTACATCGGTGAAGAGCAGATGATGCTCACCGGGGAGCAATTGCGCCAGCTTTTCCACCACCGGACCGGCGGCGCCATTGCCCGCGTCCCAACCGATGCGGCATGCAGGCCCATCGAAACCCTGCACCAGCCGCGCCGCATAAGCGTCCATGATGGCGATCGTCTCGACCCGGCCCGTACTGGAGTCCCAGTCGCCCGCCGCCGCCATGAGGCCCAAGGCCTGAATCTCCGCCCCGAAAAAGGGCGCATGCGCCTTCACCAGCTTGAAGCCATTCTGATCGCCGGGATTATGGCTGCCGGTTATCTGGATGCCGCCGCTCACATTCTCCGTCGCTTCGGCATGATATAGCATCGGCGTCGGGCCAAGGCCGATGCGCAGCACATCGATTCCGGTTTGGACAAGGCCTTCGACCAGTGCCGATTCCAGCATCGGCGAGCTTAGTCGCCCGTCACAGCCGACTACGATGCGCCGGCTGCCCGATCGCGCGATCATGGTGCCGAAGCTGCGCCCCAAAGCCCAGGCATCGGCTTCGTGCAGCGTGTCCCCTACCCGGCCGCGCAGATCATAGTCGCGCAACAGGGTCGGATGGAATTTATGCGTCACCGCTGCTTTTGCTCGGCGAGCAGCAGGTCGCGCGCGGCGTTGATCTGTGCCGCCAGCGCTTCGGTACCGCCCTTGTCGGGATGAACCGACGCGATCAGGCGGCGATGGGCGGCACGGATCGCCTTTGCATCGGCGTCGGGGGCCAGGCCCAGCAAGGCGCGGGCCTTGACCACATCATCGGCACGCGGTGGGATTGGCGGGGTGGCCCGTTTGCGGGCTTTCACCTTGGCCTTCATATTGCCCTGCTTGGCGAAGAAGAGCGCCGCGCCGATCAGCAGCGGGGCACCGATCACCGGCTTTCCCTTGGCCGCCAGCACAGCGCCTACCAACGCGGCGCCCAAGGCCATGCCATCCTTTGCCGTCATGCGTTGCAACTTTCCCGTCCAGATCAACCAGATCGCGAGCGTGGCGATCAGGAGCGTCAGCAAGCCCATCAGGCGGCGCCGAGCAGGTCCAGAGCCGCCGTGCCCTCAAGCGTCGGCAGCGCAAGTCCCGACACCATTTCGCGCAGTTCCTGCCGCGCGGCGATATGGCTGACGCCCAGTTCGCCCAGATGGCCCTTGTCCAGCAAAGTCAGGCCCGACGGGAACAGCTCGCGGAAGATGACGCGCTCCGAAAGGCCCGGAATGACGCGGAATCCGACCCGGCGGGAGAGTTCCATCAACGCGTCGCCGACCCGCTTCTTGTTGCGGGCGTCATGATGCTGGACGCGGTTGCGCAGCACCACCCAATCGATAGTGACGCCATCCACCTTCGCCCTCGCCTTGCGCGCGTCGAAGATGAGTTCGGAATAGAAGGAGGGGCTGCGCACCTTGAAGGTTTCCGGATCGACCTGCCCGATCAGGTCGAAATCGACGAAACTGTCGTTCATCGGCGTGACCAGCGTGTTGGCATGCGGCGCCAGATGGCGGGCATAGATATCGTCGCGGCCGGGCGTGTCGACGACCAGATAGTCGTTACCGAGCGCCAGCGAAATCACCTGATCATCGAGCGCAGCGATGCTGTCGCCGGTGAACACGTCGAACGCCGGCATGGGCAGATCGATGCCGCGGCGCTTGGCCGTTTCCTGGCGATTTTCCATGTAACGGGTGACGGTGCGCTGACGCGGATCGAGGTCGATCAGGCCGACCTTGTGGCCGAGCGCTGACAGGGCGATGGCGGTATGCACCGCCGTGGTCGACTTGCCGGTCCCGCCTTTTTCATTGGCGAAGACGATAAGATGCGGCTGCGGATTGCCCATTGGCCCCAGTAAACCCCGTTGATTGTCGCAATGCGTGTTGACGGTCGCGCCGGCACGAGCCTAGCAGGACAGCCATAGGATTTTGCCCTTATCGGAGCCGTGACTTCCGTGCAAATATTGCGTGACTTGCCCGCCCTTCGTGCCGCCGTCGAAACGCTGAAAAGCGACGGCAAGCCTGTCGTTCTGGTGCCCACAATGGGTGCCTTGCATGACGGGCATATGGCGTTGGTCGAGGAAGCCCGGCGCCATGGGCGGCATGTGGTCGTGTCGATCTTCGTCAATCCCCGCCAGTTCGGCCCGAACGAGGATCTGGACGCCTATCCGCGGCGAGAGGCCAAGGACGCACAGATGTTGCAAGCGGCGGGCGTCGACATTCTCTGGGCGCCAAGCGTCGATGTCATGTACCCGGCCGGCTATGCCACCAATATCCGCGTGTCGGGGATCAGCGACGGCCTTGATGGCGCGGCACGGCCGGGCCATTTCGATGGCGTGGCGACGGTAGTGACCAAGCTGTTCAACCAGGTGCAGCCCGACGTCGCGATTTTCGGCGAGAAGGATTATCAGCAGCTGGCGGTGATCCGCCGCTTCGTCGCGGACCTTGATTTGGCCATAGAGATTGTCGGCCTGCCGACCCAGCGGGCCGAAGATGGCCTCGCCCTCTCCTCCCGCAACGCCTATCTCAGCGAAGAAGACCGCAAGGCGGCGCTGGCCCTGCCCCGCGCGCTGGGCGAAGCGAAGCGGCAGATGGAGAAGGGCGAACCGGTCGAAGGCGCGCTGGCCAAGGCGATCGCGACGCTGGCGGCCCATGGCTTCGACCCGATCGACTATGTCACCCTGTGCGATGCCGCGACACTGGAGCCGATGTCGGTGCTGGACCGCCCGGCCCGGCTGCTCGGCGCGGCGAAGCTGGGCAAGACGCGGCTGATTGACAATATCGCGGTCGATTGCGCTTAACTTCGCACTTTTCCCGCGAATTCGGACATTTTATTACGCTGCGCTGATACTATTCGTGCGTCTGTCGCAGGCGGTAATCCTACGGAAAATGCCCGATGTAGGACAGGCAATAGGATCAGAAGGGCTTCACGATCACCGCGATGACGATGACCGCGGCGGCCACGCCCGGAATCTCGTTCATCATGCGCAACTGCTTGTCGCTGAGCGGGCGTTCGCCGCGCGCCAGCTTCTTCGTATAGCCTGCGATCCAGCCATGATAGCCCGACAGGCCCAGCACGAAGAGCAGTTTCAGGTGGAACCAGCCAAAGCTCCAGGCGCCGATCTCCACCATCAGCATCAGGCCGAACAGCCAGACCAGAAGCAGCGACGGGTTGAGGATGATCTTGAGCAATCGCCCTTCCCGCTCGATCCAGCGCTTGTCCTCCGGCGATCCAGGCACGGTTTCCTGATGATAGACGAAGAAGCGCGGCATCATGAACAGCCCCGCCATCAGGAAGATGACGAAGATGACATGGGCGGCCTTCACCCAGAGATAGGCGGCACCAAGATAGGCCATTAGTCGCGGACTCCTTCCCTACGCACATAGCTAATGAGCGCTTCGACATGTGCAATGGGCGTGTCGGGCAAAATGCCATGGCCAAGATTCATGATATGGGGCCGATCGGCGAAAGCAGCCCGTATCCTATCGACCGCCTCCTCGACCGCCTGGCCGCCGGCGATCAGGGCCAGCGGATCGAGATTGCCCTGCACCGGCAGCCCCTTGGGCAGCGCTTCATTGGCCCAATAGGGGTCGATGGTTTCGTCGACGCCCACGGCATCCACGCCGGTCTGCGCCGCATAATCGGCCAGTTTCGCGCCGGCGCCCTTGGGGAAGCCGATCACCGGAATATCGGGATGGAGCGCCTTTATCTGCGCGACGATCCGCTTGTTGGGTTCGATCACCCAGCGCTCGAATTGCAGCGGGGACAGGCTGCCGGCCCAGCTGTCGAACAGTTGGACCGCTTCCACGCCGGCGTTGATCTGGCCGCACAGATAGATGACGGTCGCATCGACGATCGCGTCGATCAGTGCGGCGAAGCGATCGGGCTGCTGATAGGCCATGCGGCGGGCCAGCCCATGATCCTTGCTGCCTTGCCCTGCCACCATATAGGTCGCGACGGTCCAGGGACTGCCTGCAAAGCCCAGAAAGGTGACGCTGGGGTCCAGGGCAGCCTTCACCTGCCGTACCGTCTCGTAGACCGCGTCGAAGCGGCTGTAATCGGCTGTCAGCGCGGACAGGTCCGTCTCGGCGAGGATCGGGGCCAGGCGCGGGCCTTCCCCGGCCTCGAACCAGAGATCCTGTCCCATCGCATAGGGCACGATCAAAATGTCTGAAAAGAGGATCGCGCCGTCAAAGCCGAAGCGACGGAGCGGCTGGAGCGTGACTTCGGCCGCGGCGGCGCTGTCATAGACCAGTTCCAGGAAGCCGCCCTTGTCCGCCCGCAGCGCCCGATATTCAGGCAAATAGCGGCCGGCCTGGCGCATCAGCCACATGGGCGGCACGGCGGGACGGTCGCCTTTCAGAACGCCAAGGAGCGGCTTGTCCGTCAGGCTCACCGGGGCGTCTTCGCGCATCACATTCTCTCTTATTATTTAGATTCAAGGGATGATGGAGATAGTAGGTCGGTTGGCAGCGGGGTTTATGCGCTGTGCCCGCTTTTGCCAACATGTTGACTCAGGAGAGTCACGGAAAGCGTGCCGAGTCAGAGTCAGTATCCCCGTTACCCACAGGCTGTGGATGGAATCAGGGGCCTGTTGGGGGCTTGTGGATAAGATTCCGGTCAGTGGGGACGGGAAAAGGGTCGAAACTTATCCACAATTTCATCCCTTGCTTTATCCACAGCCCTCCAACAGAGATGTCCTCATGGCGCGTATTCACCTGCATCTTCTGTCTGACTCCACCGGCGAAACGCTGGAGAATATCGCCAAGGCGGCGATCGGTCTGTTCGAAAATGTCGAGGCGATCCGCCATTTCTGGCCGATGGTGCGATCCGAAGTGCATCTGGACCGGATCATGGAAGAGATCAGCGCCAATCCGGGGCTGGTGCTGTTCACGCTCACCAATCACATGCTGCGCCGCCGGCTGGAGACGCGCTGCCGCGCGCTGGGCCTGCCCCATGTCGCCGCGCTCGACAGTGTGGCCGACGCCCTGTCCAACATATTGGGGCAGGAAACCCGCACCCGGCCGGGGCGCAAACATATTCTCGATGAAGCCTATTTCGCCCGGATCGAGGCGATCCAGTTCACCATCGCCCATGATGACGGCGTGGGGCATGAAAATTGGGAAGAGGCGGACATATTGCTGGCCGGCGTGTCGCGCGCGTCCAAGACGCCGACCTCCATCTACCTCGCCAATCGCGGGTACAAGACCGCCAATATCCCGCTGGTGCCGGAATCGCCGCCGCCGCGCAGCCTCTACAGCCTGAAACATCCGATAGTCGTTGGCCTGACCGTCAGTCCGGAGCGGTTGATCCAGATCCGCCGCAACCGGCTGCTGTCCCTCAATCAGGCGCCCGAAACCGCCTATGTCGACAATGAGAAGGTGCAGGAGGAACTGGCCTTCGCCCGGCGCATGTTCGCCGACAATGGCTGGCCGGTGATCGACATGACTCGCCGGTCGATCGAGGAAGCGGCCGCCGCCATCATTAACCTGTTCAACGACCGCGAACTGGCGGAAGGGCATGAGATATGATCGTACTGGCGTCGCAAAGCGCGAGCCGCAGGGCGTTGCTGAGCGCCGCGCAAGTGCCGTTCGAGGCGCTGTCGCCGGGTGTGGACGAGGAAGCGGCCAAGGATGCGCTGCGTGCCGACGGGCTGGATGCGCGCGCGCTGGCCGATGCGCTGGCGGAATTGAAGGCATTGAAAGTCTCGCGCCGTGTGCCGGGCGCGCTGGTGCTGGGATGCGACCAGACTCTGAGTCTGGCGGGGAGCATCGCCGATGGCGAGGATCGGGGCGAGATGATCGACAAGGCGGTCGATCGGGCGGATGCGGAGCGGATATTGCGCCTGCTGTCGGGCCGGGTCCATCATCTGCACAGCGCGGCGGTGATCGTCCTCAATGGCGAGCCGATCTGGCGCCATGTCGAGCGGGTGCGGATGACGGTGCGGCCTTTGTCCGACAGCTTCATCCAATCCTATTTGGACGCGGACTGGGACGAGCTGCGCTGGTGCGTGGGCTGCTACCGGATCGAAGGTCCGGGCGTGCAGATTTTCAGCAAGGTCGAAGGCAGCCAGTTCGCGATTCAGGGCCTGCCTTTGTTGCCGCTGCTTGACTTTCTGCGCGTGCGCGGCGTTTTGGCGGCATGAGCGACGCCCTCCCTTATGCCGAAGTCATCGGCGATCCGATCGAACACAGCAAATCCCCGCTGATTCACAATTTCTGGCTGAACGCGCTGGATATCGAGGCGGAATATAGGAAGACCCATGTGACGCCGGAGGGGATGGCGGCCTATTTCCTGATGCGGCGGTCCGATCCCGACTGGCTGGGCTGCAACGTCACCATTCCGCACAAGATAGCGGTGCTGGACTTTGTCGACGATCCGGGCGGCGTGCGCGAACGGATCGGCGCGGTCAACACCATCGCCAGCGAGACGGGCGGGCCGTTGATCGGCACCAATACCGATGCGGGTGGCTTCCTTCAGCCGTTGCTGCGCGACAAGTGGAAGGGGCAAAGCGCCGTCATCATCGGTACCGGCGGCGCAGCGCGGGCGATCCTGTTCGCGCTGACCAGCCTGGGCGTGCCGGACATCACGATCATGGCGCGCGATGCGGCCAGGGGTCAGGCGTTGCTGGACCATGGCGGCACCAAAGGGCGCGTGATCGGCATGGGCGATGCGCTGCCGGCGGCCGACCTGCTGGTCAATTCGACGTCGCTCGGCATGGTGGGCCAGCCGCTGCTGGATCTGGACCTGACGCCGTTGCCGGAAAGCGCGACCGTCTATGATATCGTCTACGCGCCGCTGGAGACGGGCCTGCTCAAGGCCGCACGGGCGCGGGGCCTCAAGACTCTCGATGGGCTGGAAATGCTGATCGGGCAGGCGGCATTGGCCTTCGACATTTTCTTCGATGCGCAGGCGCCGCGCGAACTGGACGCGGAATTGCGCGCGCTGTTGGTTGCCGCCGAGGAATGAAGGTCTACGGCCTCACCGGGTCGATCGGCATGGGCAAGTCGGCGGTGGCGGCGATGCTGCGGCGAGAGGGCGTGCCGCTGTTCGACGCGGATGCTGAGGTCCACCACTTGCAGGGGCCGGGCGGCGCCTTGCTGCCGGCGATCGAGGCGCGCTTCCCCGGCACGACCGGGCCGAAGGGCGTCGATCGGGCGAAGCTGGGCGCGGCTGTGTTCGGCCATCCCCAGGAGCGCAAGGCGCTGGAGGCGATCGTCCATCCGGCGGTGCAGGCGGCACGCGCGCGCTTTTTGCGCCGCCACCGGTCGCGAAAGTTCGTGGTGCTCGATATTCCCCTGCTGTTCGAAACCGGTGCGCAGAAGCGGCTGGACGGGGTGATCGTCGTCTCCGCGCCGGCCTGGAAGCAACGGCGGCGAGTCCTGGCGCGGCCCGGCATGAGCGCGGTGAAATTCCGCCAGATCGTTCATCTGCAAACTCCCGATGCGCAAAAACGGCGCCGGGCGGACTATATCATTCATACGGGAACGACATTCACCGATACCCGTGCACAGGTGCGCCGACTGGTCGCTTGCCTTGGCACGAAGACAGGTGGATAAGGGTTGGCCCACAGAGTCGATTGAAGAGGGCGATGCGCGAGATTATTTTCGATACCGAAACGACAGGATTTGATCCGGCATCCGGCGACAGGCTGGTCGAGATCGGCTGTATCGAACTCATCAATCGCGTGCCCAGCGGCCTGACCTTCCACGCTTATTATCATCCTGAGCGCGACATGCCGGCCGCCGCCTATAATGTGCATGGCCTGTCGGCCGATTTTCTGGCCAAATATCCCGTCTTTGCCAAGGGCGCGGCGGAATTGCTGGAATTTCTGGGGGACAGCCCGCTGGTCGCGCATAATGCGCGGTTCGACTTCGGATTCCTCAATCACGAATTGAAATTGTGCGGCCTGCCCGACGTATCGATGGATCGCATGATCGATACCGTCGCGATCGCGCGCACGCTGCATCCGGGCGCCAAGCATAGCCTGGACGCGCTTTGCACCCGGTACGGCATCGACCGCAGCCATCGTGTCAAACATGGCGCGCTGCTCGACGCGGAATTGCTGGCGCAACTCTATATCGAATTGACCGGTGGCCGTCAGATCGGCCTGGGTCTGGCACAGGAGGAAGCGAAACAGATCGTCGGGGCGGAACTGACGGCGTCAGCCATGGTTCGCCCTGTTCGTCCCGCGCGGGTCTTCACGGCCAGCGCGGCGGAGCTGGAGCGGCATGCAGCGTTCGTCGCGACGCTGAAAGAGCCACTCTGGCACCAGGAGGCATAGACCGTACTGGCCTATGCCCTCCATGCCCACCGGATCGCCTTTCCAGCATCCGGCAAAAATAAGGAGAAGGCATATGGATATTCGTGTTTCCGGACATCAGGTCGAAACGGGCGAGGCGCTCAAGGAGCATGTCGCCGAACGACTGGAGGCGATGGCCGAGAAATATTTTTCCCGCACGCTTTCCGCCCAGGTGACCTTTCGCAAGGCGCCGCACGGAGCCTTCCACTGCGACATCGTGTGCCATGTGATGACCGGCCTGATCCTGAAGGGTGCCGGAGAGGCGCAGGAGGCGCATCCCGCCTTCGACCAGGCGGCGGCCAAGATCGAGCGTCAGCTCAAGCGCTATATGCGCCGGCTGAAGGATCGCCACAGCCAGGCGGTCGCCGCCGAAGCGCAGCGGGCCAGCAGCTACAGCCTCGATGATATCGATGGCGCGGGCTACACCATCTTCGCCGGCCAGGGCGAGGAAGAGGAGGAAGCCGCCGATGCGCCGCTGATCGTGGCGGAAACGCGGGTCGATATTCCCGAAGCCAGCGTGTCGGACGCGGTGATGATGCTGGACCTGCGCAACACCAATGCGCTGTTGTTCCTCAATGCCGGCACGGCCGCCTATAATATGGTCTATCGCCGTCATGACGGGACCATTGGTTGGGTCGAACCGCGCGGTTGACGCCGGCCGGGGCGACGGGGCCCGGCCCTGTCGCTTATGGTCTGGCGTAGCGGCTGGGTCGCGCCGCTCCGCCTTTCCGGCCCTCGCCCGGCCCCGGCCGCCTGTTGACCTGATGGTGCAGGCAGCTTATGGGGCCGGGCTTTCATAGTCCGAGGAAAAGCGCGAAAATTTCGCCCGCGCGGCTCGGCCGTTTCGGATTGACCATGGTTAACTTCAACGACATCGTTTCCGCCGATGCGCTCGCCACGAGCCTATCGGCGAACGGCAAGAAGGCGCTCTTCCAGAAGATCGCCACCCTTGCCGCCTGCGCCTACGACCTGGATGCGGACGAGGTGGGCGACGCCCTGTTCGAACGCGAGCGGCTGGGGTCGACCGGTTTCGGCGGCGGTGTCGCCATTCCCCATGCCAAGATTGCGGGTCTGGACAAGATGTGCGGCGTGGTCGTGCTGCTCGACCCGGCCGTGCCGTTCGACGCGGTGGACGATGCCCCGGTCGATGTCGTGTTCGCCTTGCTGTCGCCGGTCGACAGCGGCGCCGAGCATCTCAAGACGCTGGCGCGCGTGTCGCGTTACCTGCGCGACGAGGGCCAGGTGGCCCGCCTGCGCGGGGCGCAGTCGACCGAGGCGCTGCATGCGCTGCTGGCGGGCGGCGGAGCGCGTGACGCTGCCTGATTGTGGGCCTGACGCAGGGCCACATGCGCCCGGTGGCGAGGCGGCGCATTTCCGCGCGCTGGAAAATCTCTATCGCTCCGCGCCGATCAACCGGTTGTTCCGATCCGAATTGACGATCAGCGAACCGGGCCGGTCGGTGATCGATTTCGACGTCGATGAAAGCCAGTTCCATGCCGCCGGCGCGGTGCATGGCACCGTCTATTTCAAGATGCTGGACGATGCGGCCTTCTACGCCGCCAACAGCCTGGTCAGCGATCGCTTCCTGCTGACCACCGCCTTCAACCTGCTTTTCACCCGGCCGATCGGTCCGGGCCGAATCCGCGCCGAAGGTCGCTGGATCAGCGGCAAGCGCCGAGTCTATGTCGCCGAAGCGAGTCTGATCGACGCGGATGGCGAGGAGGTCGGACGTGGCACCGGCACCTTCATGCGATCGCAATTCCCTCTCTCCTCGCTGCCGGGCTATGGGGCCGGCCATGAGCGCTGACGCCCGGCTCACCAGCGCCATGCTGGTGGGGGCGCTCCGGCGCCGGGTCGGGGCTGCCGGGGGCTTTGCGACCATCATGGCCAAGGGCGACGAGATCAGCGGCGTGATTCTGGTTCAGACGCTTGAAAAGGGGCAGTTTTCGGGTCTTTTCGAGCGGGTTTCGAACTTTGAAGGGGGTCATGCGTTGATGCGCTGTGGTCCGACCCTGGAAGAGGGGGCGGAGGCACTGGACGCCTATCTGGCGCGGCGGCGCAGGTCGGACCCCGACCTGTGGGTCGTTGAACTCGACATCCCGGAAGCGGAACGGTTTGCCGTGGAAACACTCTGCTGATCGTTGACACATCGTCATGGTTTCGGCACAGGCCCCCGACGCCAACGCGCAGGTTGCCGAGTTCGCCCAACGGGGGGCGGGGCCGGTAAACACGCAGACGGGGGGCGGCCGAACGTCAAAGAATATGGTTAAAACGACGTTTCCGGCCAAGAACCGCATGATTTTGAGCCGTAATGAGTTTTCGTCTGAAAGCTGCCCTGATGGTAGCCTTTGCCCTGTCCGCCGCCGCTGCGGTCACGGCTTCCGATATGTCGATCGCCGGTGAGTCGGTCGCTTCGGTTACTTCTCTTCCGCAGGCTTTCCCTGCTACAGTTTCGACCGGCACGCAGTCTGCCGTCGTTTTTTCCACGCCGCGCGAAGTGTCGCAGCCGCTGGATTCGGCCAAGAAGGCCACTACCGAATTTTCCACTGACACCGATGCGCAGGCCACCAGCCTCGCTGCTCTGGTCGACGCCCAAGGCGCACCTGAGGAGCTGGACGGCGACATGAAGTGCCTGGCCGGTGCAGTCTATTTCGAATCCAAGGGCGAAAGCCTGGAAGGCCAGCTGGCCGTTGCGCGCGTGATCATCAACCGCGCCAAGTCCGGCCGGTTCGCCGACAGCCTGTGCGGCGTCGTGTATCAGCCCAGCCAGTTCAGCTTCGTGCGCGGTGGCGGCATTCCGCCCGTTCGCACCGAAAGCCGCAGCTGGCGCGAAGCCGTCGCCATCGCCCAGATCGCGGCGAACGATAGCTGGGACAGCCGCGCGGAGGGCGCGCTCTTCTTCCACGCTCGCCGCGTTTCGCCGGGTTGGGGCAAGGCCCGTCTGGCGTCGATCGACAATCATATCTTCTATCGTTGAGGATCAGGCGCGCAGGACGCGCCTGATTCATGTTGGCGAAACTTTCAGGCCGGTTCGGTTCATCCGAATCGGCCTTTTCATTTGTTCCCTACTTGTTCTAAGATAGCCCCATGAGTAGCGCCCCGATCGACGCCTGTTCCCCCCTGACCGATGGCACAGCGCTGGCGGTGGCGCGTGGCACGCTTCGCCTCTTCTTCCGCCATGACATGAGCGGTATCCTGGAAGTGCCGCTGCCCAACGGGCGCCGGGCGGACATCATGGCGATCGATGGCGCCGGGCGGCTGACCATCGTGGAAATCAAGTGCAGCAAGGCCGATTTGCTGGGCGACATGAAGTGGCCCGACTATTTCGACTATTGCGATCGCTATTATTGGGCGGTGCCGGCGGGATTCGACCTGACCCTGTTCGAAAGCGAGGCTCTGTGGCCGACACGGACCGGCCTGATCGTCGCCGACCAATATGATGCCGAACTGGTGCGTCCTGCCCCGGTCGAGCCGCTGGCGGCCGCGCGGCGCAAGGCGGAGACGCTGCGCTTCGCCCGGCGCGCCGCACGGCGGTTGACGGCGCTGAGCGACCCGGACCATGCTGCGGAGATCGGCTGGTAGGGCCAGCGATACATAGTAGGGAGCGGGATGCGATCCCATCTGGAATTTCGATCCGGGGCGTTACGCGATCCGCCCGCTACGGCATTGCGCGGCGAATTGCTGGCGCGACAGCTGATGATCGGTCTGCCCGCGCAGGGCTATCGCATCAAGAATGTCGTGGCCGAGGATTGGGGATGGTGCGTGGCGTTGGACAATCCCGACTTCGCGCTATGGATTGGTTGCGGCGCACTGGCGGATCATGACGACGGGCATCTCTGCTTCATCCACCCGTCCAGGCCGCGCCTGTGGACCTGGATGGGCCGGGTCGATGCGCGTGAAACGGTCGATCGGCTGGCGAGCGCGCTGGAAAGCTGCATCAGACGCAGCGGCGTCGCCTATCATCTGCGCTGGTGGAGCGAGGAAGAGGTGAAGGCCGGGCGGCGCTGACGTCAGGCGCCGCCTTTGTTTTTAGAATACCGGACCCTGCACCGTGCCGGCGGGCTTGGCCGTCGTCTTGGCGGCGTCCAGCGCTTCGATCAAACCGGGGGTGCGGCCGTCGCGCTGCGCATAGTCGCGGGCGGACATGCCGGCGATGGTGTCGCGCTTGTCGGGATTGGCACCCTGCGCCACCAGCACACGGACCAGGCCGATGTCGCGTAGCTGTACCGCGCGGATCAGCGGGGTTTCGCCGCTGCCATTCACCTTGTCGACCTGCGCCTTGTAGGCGAGCAGGCTGCGCACGCCTTCCTCGAACCGGCCCTGCACCGCGTCCATCAGCGGCGTGTTGCCGTCATTGTCGGTCAGGTTGGGATTGGCGCCCTTCGACAGGAGGAAGGTCAGCCAGGTGGCGTCGCGCCGGGCGACGATGAAGTGGAGCGCATTTTCGCCGGTGGACACGTCGCGGCTGTTGATGACGGTAGATCCGGGCTTCTGAATGAGGTCGGTGACCTTCTGCCCATCCTTGTCCTTCACCGCCTTCAGGAAATTATAATTGTCCGAAAACTGGGCCTGCGCCGGAGCGGGCGTCAGCAGCGCCATGGAGATCAACCCCAGGAAAGCGGAAAGGAACTTGCTCTTCATTATACGCCCCGTTGCATTGCAAATCACGTCCTAGCAGGGCATGGCTGGCCATGCCATGAACAAAGACGCCGCAATCGCCGCCCTGCCTTACCTGGCACTTCCCTTCCTTGCCCTGCTGGCTGCCTGTAATATGGGGGCCGGTGGCAATGCATCAAGCGGGGATAGCGAACAGGGCGAATTGACCGGCGCGCGCATAGGTGCGCCCTTCACCCTGACCAACCAGGATGGCAAGCCGACCAAATGGGACGATTTCAAGGGTCAGTATCGGCTGGTCTATTTCGGCTATACCTATTGCCCGGACGTCTGCCCGGTCGACCTGCAACGGATCATGCAGGCCTTTGCGAAGTTCGAAAAGGCAAAGCCGGCACTGGCGGCCAAGGTGCAGCCGATGCTGATCAGCGTCGATCCGCAGCGCGATACACCGGCCGTGCTGAAAACCTACGTCGCCGCCTTCCACCCGCGCCTGATCGGCCTCACCGGCACGAAGGAGCAGATCGCCAAGGTCGCCAAGGATTTCGTGGTGATCTACAATCCGGAGACGGCCGGCGGCGCGACGACCGACTATCTGGTCAGCCATAGTCGCACGCCCTATCTGTTCGATGGGGATGGCAAGCCGGTGGCGCTGGTGCCGGTGGATGATCCCGCGACGGGACAAGTGGACGAAGGCGCGCCCGACAAGATACTCGCCTTCCTGGACAAATGGATCAAGTGACGCACTTCTGGGAAAAACCCCTCGACAAGCTCGACAAGGCCGAATGGGAAGCGCTGTGCGACGGCTGCGGCAAATGCTGCCTGCACAAGGCGCAGGATGAGGATACGGGGCGCATCTATCCCACCAATATCGCCTGTCGCCTGCTCGATCGGCACAGCGGGCAATGCAGCAATTACAAGGACCGGCGCAAATTCGTGCCCGATTGCGTGCGGTTGACCCCGGCCAAGGTGCGGCAGATCGCCTGGTTGCCGCGCACCTGTGCCTATCGCCTGCGTGGCGAAGGCCTGCCCCTGCCCGACTGGCATTATCTGGTCTGCGGCGATCGGGAGGCGGTGCATCGCGCCGGCCAGTCGGTACGCGGCTGGACGATTGGCGAGGCCGATGCCGGCGATTGGGAAAATCATCTTGTCGACCGCGAAGTCTGATCCTGACGCCGCGATCCTGATCGATGGGGTGCCCATGCCGGTGCTGGTGCGCCGGTCGGCACGGGCACGGGCGTACAGGCTGACGATCGACAGCGCGCGGGGGGCACTGCGCCTGTCGTTGCCGGCGCGGGCCAACCTGAAGAAGGCGCTCGGCTGGGCGCAGGATCATGAAGGCTGGGTGCGCGCGCAGATGGCCAAGCAGCCGGCGATCACGCTGCTGGAGCATGGCGCGACCTTTCCGTTGGAGGGGCGCGAGGTGACGGTCCAGTGGATGGAGGGCGCGACACGGACGATTAGGCTGGAGACTGGCAGGCTGGAGGGCGATCGGTTGCTGCTGGGCGGTGCGGCGGAATCGGTAGGCGCGCGTGTGCAGCGCTGGCTGGTGGCGCGGGCGCGCGCGGTGCTGGAGACGGAGAGTCACGCCATGGCGCAGGACCATGGGCTGATCGTCGCGTCGGTGGGCGTGGGCGATACGCGCAGCCGCTGGGGCAGTTGCGCGTCTTCGGGCGCGATCCGCTATAGCTGGCGGCTGATCCTGGCCCCGCCGGAGGTGCGACGGGCGACGGTGGCGCATGAACTGGCCCATCTGCTGCATATGGATCACAGCCCCGCCTTCCACGCCGCACATAAGCGCATCTATGGTGCCGATCCCCGGCCGGCGCGCGAATGGCTGCGCGCGCATGGGGCGGGGCTGCACCGCTACCGGGCCTGACTCGCATGGCGCGGGCGAAGAGGCGCTATCTGACCGCCACTATGCCGGACGGCTATGTGAAGCGGATCGGGCCGACGGCGGACCCGCTGACCCATTATTGGCGAATCGTGGCGCAACTGGACAATGGCAAGACCGAGGTTTTCTGGGGCCATACGCGGTCGCTGGCGGAGGCCAAAAAGCTCAAGGGGCCAGCCGGGGACGGCGCGAAGATGCGCGGCTGGAAAAGCTATGTCTTCGAGATAGCGGAGCTGGTCGAAGAGCCGGTTTGAGCCTCTTTCCGTTCGTCCTGAGTAGCCACTGAGCGAAGTCGAAATGGTGTATCGAAGGAGGGGGTGGGGATGCTTCGATACAGGACTTCGACTTCGCTCAGCCCTTACTCAGCACGAACGGGATTAAAAATCAGGCCCGATGCGGCCATGCGCCCGATGCATCGCCGGGGCAGTCATGGTCGGCGCCCTGCCGGTAGGGCAGGCCGCAGTCCTTGCAGGTGGCGTAATCGCCGACTTTCAGGCCATGGCCCACCGCCACCCGCTCGTCGAAGACATAGCAGTCACCCTGCCAGCGGCTATCGGCTTCCGGCATTTCCTCCAGATAGCGCAATATGCCGCCCTTGAGGTGATAGACATCGTCGAAGCCGCGCGCCTTCACCAGTGCGGTCGATTTTTCGCATCTGATGCCGCCGGTGCAGAACATCGCGATCTTGGGCGTGCGACCCTGCGCCTTGAGGTCGGCGGCGAAAGCATCGAACCAGTCGGGAAATTCGCGGAAGGAACGGGTTTCCGGGTCGATCGCGCGCTCGAACGTGCCGACCGCGACTTCATAGGCGTTGCGCGTGTCGATGACGACCGTGTCGGGATCGGCGATCAGGGCGTTCCAGTCGGCCGGGTCCAGATGGGTGCCAGCCTGGTTGACGGGGTCGAGATCGCCCACGCCCAGCGTCACGATTTCAGCCTTCACCTTCACCTTCATCCGGGCGAAGGGGGCGTCGTGCGCATGGGAATATTTGACGTCCATGTCGGCACAGCCCGGCAAGGTGCGCAGATACGCGATGAGCGCCGCGATCGTATCTGCGCTGCCCGCGACCGTGCCGTTGATCCCCTCCCCCGCCAATATCAGCGTGCCGCATGTATCCAGATCCGCGCACCGCACGCGCAGGTCGGCTGCGATCGACGCTGGATCGGCGAAGCGGGTGAAGCAATAGAGGGCGGCGACGGTGTAGGTGGACGGTTCAGCGGACATGGGCTGCCTATAGGGCTTTGCGCCGCCTCTTGAAAGCCGGGGCGGACAGGCGCATAGGCAGGCGATGGTTCCCCTTTCGTTCGCAGGACAGGCCTTCATGGCCCTGCCCGAGGCCGCGCTGTACTGGCCGGCGCAGCGGGCTTTGCTGGTTGCCGACCTGCATTTCGAAAAAGCGAGCTGGTATGCGCGCTTCGGCCAGTTCCTGCCCCCGCATGACAGCCAGGCGACACTGGACGTGATCGAAACGCTGGTGGAACGCACCGGCGCGCAGGCGGTATGGTCGCTGGGTGACAGCTTCCATGATGCCGACGGCGCGGCGCGGCTGGATTCGCTGGCACGCGAAAGATTATTTTCCCTTACGGAAAGGCTGGACTGGATCTGGATTACCGGCAATCATGACGTCGCTGTTCGGGATATGCCGGGGGGACGCCGGGTTCGGCAAGCGCAGGTCGAGGGGATATGGTTGCGGCATGAGGCGGAGGCGGACGATCCGCACCCCGAAATTTCCGGCCATTTCCATCCCAAGCTGCGTCTGTCGCTGCGTGGCAGAAATGTGTCGCGACGCTGTTTCGTTGGATCGGCCACCAAGCTGATCCTGCCTGCGCTGGGGGCGCTGACGGGAGGTCTGGATGCGGGCCATGGAGAGATTCGGCGGGCGGTCGGGCCGGGTGCGGCTGCGTTGGTGCCGGTCGCGGATCGATTGCTGCGCTTTCCCTTATCGTAAACTTCCCCTACGGAAATCGGCCTGGCTATTGTTGCTATCTGGCAACATCAAGCACATCACCTGTTCCGCAGATGCAGAAAAAGCGCAGAAAAGCGCGCGACTCTTGCCATGTCCCTGCTGTGGCAGCATAATCACCCCAACCCCGACGCGGCGAAAAGTCGTGCGGGCCAGGAGAGGATCGACATCATGACACATAAGAGTCCCTTGCTAACGACCGTAGGTGCGTTGGCGCTGTGCATGTTTGCCCCTGCCGCTCTGGCGCAGGACGCGGCCGCGCCGCAACCGGTTGTGGACGATAGCGGCACCAATATCATCGTGACGGCCACGCGCCGGGCCAGCCCCCTGTCGGATGTGCCGATCGCGGTGTCGGCCGTCGGCGCGCAGGCGATGCAGAATAGCGGCGCGAGTGATATTCGTACGCTCAACCAGCTGGCGCCGTCGCTGCTCGTCTCTTCCACCGGCTCCGAAGCCAATGCGTCGGCCCGTATTCGCGGCATCGGCACGGTCGGCGACAATCCGGGCCTCGAAAGCTCGGTCGCGGTCTTCATCGATGGCGTCTATCGTTCGCGCACCGGCGCGGGCCTCAACGAACTGGGCGAGATCGAACGGGTGGAGGTGCTGCGCGGACCGCAGGGCACGCTGTTCGGCCGCAATGCGTCGGCGGGCCTCATCAACATCATCAGCAAGGCGCCCGAACAGACATTCCATGCCAAGGGTGAGGTCACTTACGGCAATTATGATTATTGGCGCCTGTCGGGCCGCGTCACCGGGCCGATTGCCGACGGCATCGCGCTGTCGCTGGACGGGGTGTGGAGCAAGCGGGACGGCTTCTACAAGCTGGTCGACGGCGCCGGCAACACGGTCGGCGACACCAACGACCGCGACCGCTATTTCCTGCGCGGTCAGGCGCTGATCGAGCCGAACGACGCGCTCTCCATCCGTCTGATCGGCGATTATACCAATCGTGACGAAAGCTGCTGCGGCGCGGCCTATATCGAGGCGCGCGAGCGGCGGCCGGCGGCCGGCGGCGGCTATACCGACGCGCCCTTCAACCGCATCGCTGCGATTTTGGCGGGTCAGGGCAGCGTGATCCCGGCCGATCCCTATGATCGGGAACTGCATGTGACGCCGGGCCGAGACTATGTCAGCAAGCTCAAGGATTGGGGCGTGTCGGGCGAGATCAACTATGATTTCGGCGGCGCGAAGCTGACCAGCATCACCGCCTATCGCGATTATAAATCGCAGGATTATGGCGATTATGACTATAATCGCGCCGACCTTCTCTACCGCGATCCCAACACCTATCGCCAGTTCAAGACCTTCACGCAGGAATTGCGGTTGCAGGGGTCGGCCTTCAACGACAAGCTCGACTGGCTGGTCGGCGGCTATTACGCCAACGAAAAGCTGACATTGCAGGACAATATCCGCTTCGGTGCCGATTATGGTCGCTTTGCGGCCTGTCGCCTGATGGCGGGCGCGGGCGCGACGAGCAACTTCACGGCACAACAGCTGGCGGCCTGCGGTAGCGGCCTTGCTACCCAACCGCTGATCACCGGGACGCAGGCGAACCTCAATGCCGGGCTGACCGCCGCGCTGATCGCGCGTGGCGTGCCGGCGCCGATCGCCGCGGCGCAGGCCGGGGCGATCTCGACGGGCCTGGGCAACGGCCTGCGCGCGCTGGCGGCGATTCCTTCGGGCACGGGCGACGTCGCATCGCTCTATCGGCAGAAGAGTGAGAATTGGGCGCTCTTCACCCATAATATCGTCCACATCACCAATCGGCTCGATCTGACGTTGGGCCTGCGCTACACCCATGAAAGCAAGCGCTTCTCCGCCGATTTCAACAATAACAACGCGACCTGCGCGGCGTTGCAGGCGTCGGGCCTGCCCGGCATCGCCACCAATGCCGCGCTGGGCAGCGCATCGACGCTGGCCGGCGGCATCCTGACACTGGGCTGCCTGGGCAACGGATCGACCAGCCTCAACGCGCTCGACCTCAACGACAAGATCAGCGACGGCGAATTTTCCGGCACGGCGGTATTGTCGTGGAAGCCGATCGACGACTTGCTGCTCTATGGCAGCTATTCGAAGGGCTATAAGGCGGGCGGCTATAATCTGGATCGGTTCCAGCTGGGATCGACCGGCCTTAATGCCGTCCCTGCCGTCTTCTCGCCGCGCACCAATGCGGACGTGGCCAGCCTGCGCTTCGCCGCGGAAAAGGTCGACAGCTTCGAAATCGGCCTGAAATATGTGCAGCCCAAATGGAGCGTGAACGTCGCTGCCTTCCGGCAGGAGTTCAAGAATTTCCAGCTGAACACCTTCAACGGCACCAGCTTCGTCGTGCAGAACATCAATGGTTGCGACAGCGCTTTGAGCGCAGCGCGGACCTGCGATAGCGGCGATGTCGGGCCGGGCCTGATCAGCCAGGGTATCGAACTGGAAGCCAGCGTCAGCCCGGCGCGCAATTTCCGCGTGTCCGGCGGCGCGACCTACGCCCGCGCCAAATTCGCCAACCGGCTGGTCGGCAGCGGCAACGGCAGCGTACCGCTCGACCCGGCGCTGTTCCTGTTGCCCGGATCGATCAACAGCAATGCGCCCCAGATGGTGACGACCGCCAGCATGGCCTGGACGCCGGATATCGGCGCATCGGGCCTGTCGGCGCTCTTCTATGTCGATGGACGCATGACCAGTGACTTCAACACCGGGTCGGACCTGTTCCCCGAAAAGCGGCAGGACGGTTTTGCGGTGGTCAATGCCCGCATCGGCATTCGCGGGCCGGAACAGCGCTGGGCCGTGGAATTCTGGGGCCAGAATATCTTCAACCAGAATTACAGCCAGGTCGCCTTCTCCAGCCCGCTTCAGTCGAGCAGCCCGGCGACGTCGACCACCGGCCAGTTCGCGGCCGGCGCGCCGATGGCGAACCAGCTGATCTCCGCCTATCTGGCCGAACCGCGCACCTACGGCATCACTTTGCGCGGGAGTTTCTAAGCATCCCTCTCCCGCTCGCCGGAACGGGGCGAGCGGGAGAGGGCCTTTGTCCGAACAGGGCGGTGCCGACGCGAATATCGGTCGCGCCCAGCATGATGGCGGTTTCATAATCGCCCGACATGCCCATCGACAGGCGCGGTAGGCCCTCCTCCCGCGCTATTTTTGCGAGCAGGGCGAAGAAGGGCGCGGCCTCGATATCGGCGGGCGGGACGCACATCAGGCCCAGGATCGGGATGTCGGCGTCACGCGCAGCGGCGATCAGCGCGGACGTATCGGCGACAGGCGCGCCGCCCTTCTGCTCCTCCGCCCCGATATTGACCTGAATGAAGCAGGGCACGCGCTTGCCCGCCGCGTCCATCGCCTTGGCCAGCGCGTTCAGCAGCGAGGGGCGGTCCAGGCCATGGATGACGTCGAACAGGGCGACGGCGTCGGCCGCCTTGTTGGATTGCAGCTGGCCGACCAGATGCAGTTCCACGCCGGAAAATTCCTCGCGCAGCGCGGGCCATTTGTCCTGCGCCTCCTGCACCCGGTTTTCGCCGAAGACGCGCTGCCCGGCATGGAGCAGCGGACGGATGGCATCGGCATCATGGGTCTTGGACACGGCGATCAGGTTGATCGCGTCGCCGCTGCGGTCGGTCAGGCGCGCGGCGCGGTCGATACTGTCACGCAGGGTGGCGAGGCGTTCGGCGGCGTCGATGAGGCTGTCTGTGGTCATGCGGGCTGCTATAGGCGAGGGCCATGTCGAACCGCCACCGCAAAAAACGGCCCTGCCCCCTGCCCGCGCTCTGGCTGATGACCGACGAGCGGGTCGATGTAGCGTCGCTGCTGGCGGCGGCGGGACGCTTGCCCAGGGGACGGGCTGGCATCGTGTTTCGCCATTATCGTACGGCACCGGCGGCGCGCCGGGCCTTGTTCGACGCTTTGCGGGCGATCGCGCGGCGGCGGCGGCTGGTGCTGTTGCTGGCAGGCGACGCGCGGCTGGCGGCGGCGTGGCGGGCCGATGGGGTGCATGGCGATGCAGGTCGGGTCAGTCGCGCCCTGATCCGCAGCCTTGCCGTGCACGATCGTCAGCAGGCGGTGGCGGCACGGGGCGCCGATCTCTGCTTCGTCTCCCCCCTCTTTCCGACCCGATCGCATGTCGGTGCAGGGCCATTGGGCTGCGTGCGATTTGCGGCGTTAGCGCGCCAGGTCAGTGCGCCCGTCATGGCGTTGGGCGGCGTGAAGGCTGAACATCGACACATGCTGGCCGGCATCGGCGCCGATGGCTGGGCGGCGATCGACGGACTGACCTGCTAAACTACCGAACGGAGGGAGGCGGTCAGTTCCAGTCCACCCGCGTCCATCCCCGCTCGGCCGCCATTTTCGCCAAGGGCTTGTGCGGGTTGGAGGCGAAGGGGATGTCAGCAAATTCCAGCATCGGGGCGTCCGACACATGGTCGGAATAGGCGCGGATATGCGCCTGGGTCCGGTCGATCGCTTCGGCCGCCATCCACGCCTTGATCATCCGCAGCTTGCCCGTGTCATAGCAATTTTCGCCCGCGATCTTGGCACGGACATAACGCAGATCCTGGCTCAGATGATCGGTGGCGATTACGGCGTCGAAGCCCAGCCGCCGCGCGATCGGTTCGACATAGAGGCGGTAGGAGGCGGTGGCCAACACCAGCCGATAGCCATCCGCCCGATCCTGCGCGATCTGCGCCACCGCACCGGCGCGCAGGTTGGTGGCGACGACTTTTTCGGCATAGCTTTCGATATGCGGCATCAATTTCGCCCGCTCGACATTCCAGCCGATCATCAGCGCCTGATTGAGTTCCTTGAGCCGTTGGCGGCTGATCAGTTTCAGCACATAGGCCAGCATCAACAGGATGACGCAGGGGAAAAGCACCAGCCGCCATGGCGCCATCCGCCGCGCTACATGGATCAGAAAGCCGGTATAGGTGCCGCTGAAAGTCACCGTGCGGTCCATGTCGTAGATGGCCAGCCTGTATGTCGTCATGCCGTTTCCGAAACTTTTCTGTCCGCGCTTCGTTCTGGCTTGCGGATGGGCCGTTTCGGCTTGCCGTGCAACCGATAATGGACCAGTAATCCCATCGCATGAACAAAGCCGCCGATCTAACCGAGGAAAATCGTGACGGCAGCAATGTGGTCCGGCTTTCGGGATCGCTTGCCATTGCCTGTCTGGGCGACCTGCCTGACCGGTTGGATGCCGTGCAGGGGCCGGTGTCCGCCATCGACCTGTCGCAGGTCGATCATATGGACACGATCGGCGCCTGGACCATCCATCGCGCCGCCAAGCGACTGAACTGCGAGATTAGCGGCGGCAGCGACGATGCCGGCCGCCTGATCCATGCGGTGGGCGAGCTGGACGAACCGGTGCCGATCCGGCCCGATCATGTCCATCCGCTGCGCCGCGTGGTCGGCCAGATTGGTGAGGCGGTCTGCGCATCCGGCGCGACGCTGATGGGTCTGCTCGGTTTCTTCGGCGCGACCCTGATCGCGACATGGGCGGTCATCCGTCACCCCCATCGTTTCCGGCTCAATGCCGTGGTGCAGCGGTTCGAAGTGGTCGGCGTATCCGCGCTGGGCATTATCGGCCTGATGAGTTTCCTGATCGGCATCGTCATCGCGCAGCAAGGCTCCGTGCAGCTGCGCCAGTTCGGCATGGAGATGTTGACGATCAATCTGGTCGGCCGCCTGACATTCCGCGAACTCGGCGTATTGATGACCGCGATCATGGTTGCGGGTCGGTCCGGCTCGGCCTTCGCCGCGCAATTAGGCACGATGAAGTTGACCGAAGAGGTCGACGCTATGCGCACCATCGGCGTGTCGCCGATGGAAGCGCTGGTGCTGCCACGCACGCTGGCGGTGGTCATCATGATGCCGTTGCTGGGCTTTTATGCATCGATCATGGCGGTCATCGGCGGCGGTTTCCTCTGCGCGATTGCGCTGGAAATCCCACCCATCACCTTCGTCCAGCGTTTGCGTGAGGTCGTGCCGATCACCGACCTGTGGGTCGGCCTGATCAAGGCGCCGGTGTTCGGCATCATCATCGCCCTGTCGGGCTGCTTCCAGGGGATGCAGGTCAAGGGCAATGCCGAAGAAGTCGGCTTGCGCACTACCGCGGCCGTGGTTCAGGCGATCTTCCTGGTGATCGTGATCGATGCCTTCTTCGCGGTCTTCTTTACCTGGGTAGGCTGGAACTGATGAGCGAAGAGGAAATCAGCCAGGCCGAGGAAGAGCGGATCGAAGCGGCGTTGCAGACGTCGGACATCGCCATTTCCGTGCGCGGCCTGCGCAACAGTTTCGGCGATCAGCTGATTCACGACGGTCTGGACCTGGACGTGCGCAAGGGCGAGATTTTGGGCGTGGTCGGTGGTTCGGGCACCGGCAAGTCGGTGCTGATGCGCACGATCATCGGACTTCAGACGCCGGATGCGGGCGACATCCATGTCTTCGGCGAATCGATGGTCGGCCGGTCGGATGACGAAGCGCTGGCGATCCGCAAGCGCTGGGGCGTGTTGTTTCAGGGCGGCGCCCTTTTTTCGACCCTGACGGTGGCCGAAAATGTCGAGGTGCCGATCCGCGAATATTATCCCAATATCGGCCAGCAACTGCGCGACGAGATTGCCGCCTACAAGATCCGCATGACCGGCCTGCCGACCGAGGCTGGCCCCAAATATCCGTCCGAACTGTCGGGCGGCATGAAGAAGCGCGCCGGTCTGGCCCGTGCCTTGGCACTGGACCCGGACCTGTTGTTCCTGGACGAGCCGACGGCCGGCCTGGACCCGATCGGCGCAGCGGCGTTCGATGAGATGACGCGCAAGCTGCAGCAGACGCTGGGCTTGACCGTCTTCCTCATCACCCATGATCTCGATACGCTCTATTCGATCTGCGATCGGGTGGCGGTGTTGGCGGACAGGAAGGTGACGGCGGTCGGTACGATCGACGAGTTGCTGGCGACCGATCATCCCTGGATACAGGAATATTTCAACGGTCCGCGCGGCCGCGCCGCCACGGCGGCGGTGTCGCGCGAAAAGGACCGGGAACAGACAAAGGCGGCGCAGGGGCCGTCGGACGGAAGGCGATAGGATATGGAAACCCGCTCCAACCATGTGCTGGTGGGCGCAGTCACGCTGTTGCTGCTGGCCGCGATCATGGCCGCCGCCTTCTGGTTCTCGCGTCTGTCGGATGGCGAGAACAAGGAATATGACATCTTCTTCAAACAGTCGGTCAACGGCCTGGCGAAGGGATCGAGCGTCAATTATTCCGGCGTTCCGTCCGGTAAGGTCGAGAAGATCGAGTTGTGGAAGCGCGACCCGAGCTTCGTGAAGGTCCGCATTTCGGTGAAGGACGGCACGCCCGTATTGCAGGGCACGACCGCGACCATCGCGGGCGTCGGCTTTACCGGGGTCAGCGAAGTCGTGCTGGACGGCGCGGTCAAGGGCGCGCCGCCGATCGCCTGCCCGGCCGACAATGTGCTGGCCGCCTGCCCCGATGGCGTGCCGGTGATCCCGACCAAGCCCGGTGCGCTGGGCGAATTGCTCAACAATGCGCCGCAGCTGCTGGAGCGCCTATCGACCCTGACCGAGCGCCTGACCGAATTGCTGAACGACAAGAATCAGCAGTCGATCGCCGGCATTCTGGCCAATGTCGAGAAGGTATCGGGCGCATTGGCCGATCGCAGCCCGGAGATCGCTGCTACGCTGGCCGAAGCGCGGATCGCCGTGCAGCGCACGGGCGTCGCCGTCGAGCAGATCGGCAAGCTGGCCGCCACCACCGACACGATGCTGAACGAGGAAGGCCGGCCGCTGATGGGTGACCTGCGCAAGAGCGTGCAGGCGGCCACCCGCAGCATCGAGACGCTGGACAAGACCATCGGTGAAGCGCAGCCGGGCGTGAAGCAGTTCAGCACCCAGACCATGCCGGAGGTCAACCAGCTGGTCCACGACCTGCGCGAAATGTCGCGCTCCTTCCGCGGCGTTGCGGAAAAGCTGGACCAGCAGGGCGCCGGATCGCTGGTCGGATCGCCGAAGCTGCCGGATTACAAGCCATGAAGCCGGCCCCCAAGATGAGAGAGATGCGGACCATGTTCCATGTGAAACACCAGAGCGCGCTGACGGCGCTTGCCGCTGGCCTGCTGCTGTCGGGCTGCGTTTCCATCGGCGCCAAGCCGCCGGCACAGCTGCTGACGCTGGACGCCGTGCAGAAGGTGCCGGCCGGGGCCGGACGGGTGGCGGGTGGCGGACGCACGCTGATCGTTGCCGATCCCGATGCGCCCAAGATGCTGGATACGGTGCGGGTACCGGTGCAGCTGGGGCCGACCAGCGTCGCCTATGTGACCAAGGTGCAGTGGGCCGATACGCCCCGTCACCTGTTCCGCCGTCTGCTGGCGGAAACCATCACAGCGACCACCGACCGAGTGGTTCTGGATGCCGGGCAATTTTCCGGCGATGGCGGCCAACGGCTGGGCGGCGAGCTGATCGCCTTCACCGTGGACGAGGCCAGCCATAGCGCGATCGTCACCTATGATGCGGTGTTGACCACCCCTGCCGGCGTGGCGCTGGCCCGTCAGCGCTTCACCGCCAGTGCGCCGGTGAGCGGCAAGATCGAATCCACGACCGTCGGTGCGCCGCTCAATGCGGCAGCGAACAAGGTGGCGGCGGACGTCGCCGCCTGGGCTGCAGCGGTCAAGGATTGATCAGAAGGCCGGTCGCTTTCGATGCAGCGACCGGCCTTTTTCCTTCATTCCAGACTCTTCCCCGCCTGCTCGGTCACGTCCTTGGACAGGCCCGGCTGGGCGAGGATGCGTTGCAACTCGGTGCGCATCAGGGCGGCGCGGCCTGCTTCGAAGCGTTTCCAGCGGCCAAGCGGCGGCACCAGCTTCGCGGCGGTTTGCGGGTTCAGCCGGTCGAGCGCGATGATGCAATCGGCGAGCAAGCGATAGCCTTTGCCCGATGCATGATGGAACGCCCATTGATTGCCGGCAAAGGCGCCATAGAGCGATCGCACCCGGTTGGGGTTGGCCAAGGTGAAATCCTTATGTTCGCTCAACTGCGCGACCAGTTCGACGGTGTCGGGATGCAGGGCGAAGGCCTGAGTCTGGAACCATTTGTCGAGCGTGAGCGCGTCGTCACGATAGCGATTGTAGAAGATATCGAGCGCCGCTTCCCGTTCCGCGCTGGTGCCGTTGGCCAGCGTGCCGAGCGCCGCCTGCCGCTCGGTCATATTGTCCGCCTTATCGAACTGGGCGAAGGCGATGGCGGGGCCGTCCGGCGCGCCGGAGGCCACCAGATAATGTAACGCGGCGTTCCGCAGCTTGCGCGCGCCCTTGGCGGAGGGTGACAGGGCAAAGGCATTGGCCTTCGTCTTCGCATGGATATCGCGCCATAGCGGTTCCAGCTCCGCGCCGATCTTCTGCTGAAGTGCGTCACGAGCCGCGTGAATCGCATCCGGATCGACGAGCCGCATCTGATCGCCCAGATAGGCTTCGCTGGGTAGCCGGATCGTTTCGGCGATGAAGGCGGGGTCGAGCGCGGTATCGGTGATGGTGTTGCGCACCGCGTCGATCACGGCCGCATCGTCCACCGCCTGCCCCGCAATCCGACCGACCAGCACATTGACCATCAACTGCTGCATCGCTTCATAACGGGCGAAGGGATCGTCGTCATGGGCCGATAGGAAGGCGAGATCGGCCTGGCTGCGGTTGGTTTCCACGATGACCGGCGCGGAAAAACCGCGATTGATCGACAGGACGGGCGCGCTGGGGAAGCCGATGAAGGTGAAGCTCTGCTTCGCCTGCGTCAGCAGCAGCAACTCGTCCCCGCGATGGGTGCCGGTCGCGCTATCGAACAGGGCCGTACGCAGCGGGATCGCCATCACCTGCTTGTCGTTCTGGCCGGGCGTCGGAGGGACGCTCTGCTCCAGCGTCAATTCCACGCTCTGGCTGACGGGATCGTGACTGATGAGCGCGCGGACATGGGGGGTGCCCGCTTGCTCGTACCAACGGCGGAACTGGGTCAGGTCGATCGCCCCACCCTCCTCCATCGCCAGCACGAAATCCTCGCAGGTCGCAGCCTCGCCATCATGGCGATCGAAATAGAGGTCGGTGCCGGCCCGGAACCGTTCCGGGCCCATCATCAGCGCCATCATGCGGATCAGCTCCGCGCCCTTGTTATAGATGGTCGACGTATAGAAATTGCTGATTTCCATATAGGATTCCGGGCGCACCGGATGCGCGAGCGGGCCTGAATCCTCCTGAAACTGGCCAGCGCGCAGGATGCGGACATCCTCGATCCGCTTGACTGCATGGCTCCCCATGTCGGCGGAGAAATTCTGATCGCGGAAGACGGTGAAGCCTTCCTTCAGGCTCAGCTGGAACCAGTCGCGGCAGGTGATGCGGTTGCCCGACCAATTGTGGAAATATTCATGCGCGACCACCCCTTCGACGCCGTCATAGTCGATGTCGGTCGCGGTTTCCGGGTCGGCCAATATGTAGCGCGAATTGAAGATGTTGAGGCCCTTATTCTCCATCGCACCGAAATTGAAATCGGCGACGGCAACGATGTTGAACACGTCCAGATCATATTCGCGGCCATAGATGCGCTCGTCCCAGGCCATGCTGTTCTTGAGCGCCTCCATCGCATGGGCGGTGCGCGGCACATCCGATTCCTTGACCCAGATGCCAAGCGCGACTTCGCGCCCGCTCATCGTCAGGAAGCGGTCGGCGTTGCAGGCGAGGTCGCCGGCGACCAGCGCGAAGAGGTAGCAGGGCTTGGGGAAGGGATCGTTCCAGCGCGCCCAGTGGCGCCCATCGGGCAAGTCGCCCTGCTCGATCGGATCACCATTGGCCAACAGGATGGGAAAGCGGGTCTTGTCCGCTTCCAAACGTACGCTGTAGCGTGACAGGACGTCCGGTCGATCGGGGAAGAAGGTGATGCGGCGGAAGCCTTCCGCCTCGCACTGGGTACAGAGCAGGCCACCGCTGGCATAAAGGCCCATCAGCTTGCTGTTGCCCTCCGGAGCCAGCTCTACCAGCGTCTCGACCTGATGCGCGGCACCGGGCAGCGCGATGATGAGCGCGCCGGCTTCCAGATGCCATTGCTCCTGCGTCAGCTCTCGCCCATCGACCCGCACGGCCAGCGGTACGATGCCATCGCCATCCAGTCGCAGAGGCCGATCATGATCGCCGTTACGCGTGACCGACAGTAATGTGCGAACGATCGTGCGTGCAGGATCGAGGTCGAAGTCGAGCGCGATGTCGGGGACCAGCCAGTCGGGCGGACGATAGTCCTGACGACGGATGACGGTGGGCGCCTGAGTGGGTGCCTGGGCGTTTGTGGAGAGCATGTCGGCCATGCCATCAAGCTAGGGAGCCAAGGGGCAAAAGACCAGTGGTAGTTATCGTCCCAAATTGGCGGGCATGGCGTGAATGAGCCACCGCCGGGTTGGCGCGGTCCGCCGCCATGGCGGCCGCGCCGATCGGCTCAGATACGTTCGCCCGACAGGCGCTGGCACAGCATGTCCAACTGGTCGAGATTGGAATAGCGCAACGACAGATGCCCGCCGGCCGATCCGCCATCATGGGCGATCTCGACCTTCAGGCCCAATATATCGGCCAGATGCTGTTCCAAGGCAGCGATGTCCGGATCCTTGTCGCTGGTCGATCCGGTGCCGGGGCTGCTGCTGCGGCGGGCGACGGGGGCTTCCGCACCGGTCTTGACGCGCCGCACCATCTGTTCGGTGTCGCGCACCGACAGACCCTTTTCCTCGATCTGGCGCGCCAGCTTTTCGGAATCGGGCAGGCCGATCAGCGCGCGGGCATGGCCCATGCTGATCCGGCTTTCCATCACTTGCTGCTGCACCGACTTGGGCAATTCCAGCAGGCGCATGAGATTGGCGACATGGCTGCGCGACTTGCCGACGATCCGGCCCAGCGCTTCCTGGCTATGATGAAATTCGGCGATCAGCTTGCGATAGGCCTCGGCCTCTTCGATCGGGTTCAGGTCTTCGCGCTGGATATTTTCGATCAGCGCGATTTCCAGCGTTTCCTGCTCATCGAAATCCCGCACGATGGCAGGGATGCGATGCAGATGGGCCCGCTGCGACGCGCGCCAGCGGCGTTCGCCGGCGATGATCTGAAAGCCCCCGCCATGGGGCCGCACGATGATCGGCTGGATCACGCCGCGCTTGGCGATACTGTCGGCCAATTCCTGCAATGCGCCTTCGTCGAAGTGACGACGCGGCTGTTCGGGATGCGGCTGGATCAACGACACTTCGATGCTCTGCACCGCCTTCCCATTGGCGGGCGGATTGGTGGCGGCCACCGGTTCTTCGCGCGCGGCATCGCCCAGCAGGGCGGACAGGCCCCGGCCCAGGCCATGCGGACGCTTGGCAATTTTCGGCTTGTCGGTCGTTTCGTCGCTCAAGCGGCAACCTCCTGTCGGGGCAGGCGCGCAATCAGTTCACGCGCCAGGCGCATATAGGCTTCCGAACCGGAACAGCGGAAGTCGTAGATAAGGGCGGGCACGCCATGGCTCGGCGCCTCGGACAGGCGGACATTGCGCGGGATCACGGTCGAGAAGACGAGATCGCCAAGGCAGGCGCGCACATCGTCGGCCACTTGGTCGGTCAGGCGGTTGCGGCGATCATACATGGTCAGTGCCACGCCCATGATCGACAGGCCGGGGTTGAACCGGCCCCGAATGCGCTCGACCGTCTGGAGCAGTTGCGACAGGCCCTCCAACGCGAAAAATTCGCATTGCAGCGGAACCAGCAAATATTGGGCAGCAACCATGGCATTGATCGTCAACAGGCCGAGCGAAGGCGGGCAGTCGATCAGGCAGATATCCCAGCGACCCGGCTGCGCTTCATCCAGCACGCGCGCAAGCCGATGGGTCCGCTCTTCATATTCGATCAGCTCGATTTCCGCGCCGGACAGATCTTGCGTCGCGGGGACGAGGTCCAGCTTGGGGACGCGCGTCGTGACGATCGTGTCATCCAGTGCGCAATTGCCGACCAGCAGGTCGTAGCTGGACTGAGCACGCTCCGCCTGCCCGATGCCCAGCCCCGTCGATGCGTTCCCCTGAGGATCGAGATCGACCAGCAATACGCGAAGCCCGGTGGCGGCCAGACCGGTTGCCAGGTTGATTGCAGTCGTGGTCTTGCCCACCCCGCCCTTCTGGTTGGCAATGGCGATACGGATCATGGGCGACCTTTCTTCTTGCCAGCAGGAGCGAGATTCCGAGCGACGATGAGGGCGCTATCGGCGTCCGTTACGCTCGGTTCCACGTGAAACACACCTTGCCATGCCGGACGCGCCGCCTCCAGTTCATTTTGCGCATTTCGCCCTTTTGGTAGCACCCAGACGGTCTTTTTATCGGACAGGTGCAGCGCGGACGAGAATAGCTTGGGCAATGGCGCATAGGCGCGCGCACTGATGACGGCCGCCTTGGTTGCCGGGACCGTTTCGACGCGTCCACCGAAAACGCGGGCATTGCCCAAGTTCAGATCGGCGATGACGTCGTTCAGAAAGTCGATCCGCTTGCGGCGGGATTCGACCATCATCAGCGGCCGATCGACCAGACAGGCAATGACGATTCCGGGTAGACCGGCACCGGAACCCAGGTCGATCCAGTCCCGTCCATCATCGTCGCCGGCATGGGTCAGCAACTGGGCGGAGTCCACGATGTGCCGTGCCCAGATATGCGGCTTGGTGGAGTCAGCGATCAGATTCTGTTCGTCGGCCGCCGATAGCAGGATCGCGACATAGCGCTCCAACAAAGCCCATGTTTCACGTGAAACATCGAATTGATCCTGAAGCCAGGCGCGCGCTTCGTCCTCGGTCACGCGGCCACCCGGCGCACATGGACGAGAATGGCGGCAAGCGCCGCAGGCGTGATGCCACGAATGCGGCTGGCAGCGGCCAACGTATCAGGGCGCGCAGCGTCCAGTCGCTCGATCATTTCGGTGGAAAGCCCCCCAATGGTTTGAAAATCGAAATGGGCGGGAATGGCGACCCGCTCGTTACGGCGCAGCTCGGCAATTTCCGCATCCTGCCTTTGAAGATAGGGCGCATAATGGGCGTCCTCCAATATCTCGTCGCGCAGATCGGCGGGCGCGTTACGCAGCGCTGGAGCAAGGGTGCAGATCAGATCGCCATCTACCTCAGGGAAACGTGCCCATTCGAACAGGCTGCGGCGCGCGCCATCCTGCCGCACCGATGCCCCTGCCCGCGCCATTTCGCTGGCCGTCATCGGGGTCGCCAGTTCGGCTTCGATCTGGGCGCGTAGCGCCTGACGCTCTGCCAGTCGCGCGGCGCGACCGGCGCTGATAACGCCGTGGCTCAGGCCGATCGGACCGAGGCGTGTCTCGGCATTGTCGGCACGCAAGCGCAGGCGATATTCGGCGCGCGCGGTCAGCATGCGATAGGGTTCCGTCACGCCCTGAAGGACCAGATCGTCGATCATGACGCCGATATAGCTGCTGGCGCGATCCAGGATCAGCGGCGCCTCATCACGGACACGGGCAGCAGCGTTGATGCCGGCGATCAGGCCCTGTGCCGCCGCCTCTTCATAACCGGTGGTGCCGTTGATCTGGCCGGCGCAGAATAATCCGGGCAGCAGCCGAACCTCCAGCGTGGAATCGAGCGCCCGCGGATCGACATGGTCATATTCGACCGCATAGCCGGGCACGGCAATCTCGGCCCGCTCCAGGCCGGGCATGGACCGGACCATCGCGATCTGAACATCGGTCGGCAGCGAGGTGCTGATCCCGTTGGGATAGACGAGCGGATCGTCCAGCCCCTCCGGCTCCAGAAAAATCTGATGACCATCACGATCGCCGAAGCGCAGCACCTTGTCCTCGATCGACGGGCAATAGCGCGGCCCTCGTCCTTCTATCGCACCGCTGAACAAAGGCGAGCGGCTCATGCCATCACGGATGATCGCATGGGTCGCATCATTGGTGCGGGTAATGGCGCAGGCCAGTTGCGGAAGAATGCGTCCGGCGGAGAGTGGCGACATGGTCCACCCCTCTCCATCCGAAGGCTGGGTCTCGAGTGCCGCCCAGTCGATAGTCCGACCGTCGAGACGCGGCGGGGTGCCCGTCTTGAGCCGGGCGATGGGCAGGCCAAGGTCGCGCAACTGAACGCCCAGCGTGCTGGCGGCCCGCTCACCGATGCGACCACCCGTCTCGCGCTCGTCACCCCGGAACAGCTTGCCGCCGAGGAAGGTGCCGGTCGCCAGTACGACCGCGGGAGCGCGAAGGATGCGACCGTCGGCCAATGCGACCCCGGCGATCATGTCCTGCTCGACCAGCAGAGCGTCCGCTTCGCCCTCGACAATCTCCAGCCCGGCCTGCGCGTCGAGCATTTGGTGGATGGCCGCGCGATAGCGTTTGCGATCGGCTTGCACGCGAGGGCCTTGAACAGCGGCGCCCTTGCTGCTGTTGAGCATGCGATAATGAATGGCGGCGGCATCGGCGGCCCGCGCGATCAGCCCGTCCAATGCGTCGACTTCGCGGACCAGATGACCCTTGCCCAGCCCCCCGATGGCAGGGTTACAGGACATGGCGCCGACCGTCTCGCGCGCGAAAGTCAGCAGCGCCACCGACGCGCCCTTGCGCGCTGCCGCTGCCGCCGCCTCACAGCCGGCATGGCCGCCGCCGACCACGATCACATCATAGCTTGTTCGCATGCGCTGCCCTTATCAGATGATAGGGGCTGTGGTCAAAAGCGTTCCACGTGGAACAGTGCCTATTTGCCGATGCAGAAGCCGGAAAAAAGCCTGTCCAGCATATCTTCCGTACTGGCCTGTCCGGTCAGCGCGTCGATGGCGCCCCGGGCAAGGCGCAGATCCTCGGCGATGATCAGAAGATCGGTGGACGCGCTGGCCGCCTGAAGATGGTCGTGCAGCTGTCCAACTCGCTGTCTCTGTCGGGCATGTAGGGCATAGTCACCCTCCCCCGGCAGCAGCGCGGCGGCGCGGGTACGGAGCGCATCGATAAGTACATCCATTCCCTCGCCTGTGCGCGCAGACAGAGAGAGGCCGTCGCGCACGGCATCGGCGCGGTCGCTCTGCGCGGCGATCAATATGGCGTCGGCCCTTGGCAGGTCTGCGGCATCGCCCAACCATAATATGATATCGGCGGCGTCCAGCGCAGCGCGGGCGCGGTCGATGCCGATCGCCTCAATCGCGTCGCCCGTCTCATCGCGAAGCCCGGCCGTATCGGTGAACAGGAAGGCGGTGCCGCCTATCGCCGCAGGTACCTCGATCCGGTCGCGGGTGGTGCCGGCAATATCGGATACGATCGCCGCCTCTCGCCCGACCAGCGCGTTGAGCAGGGTCGACTTGCCGGCATTGGGCGGTCCGGCCAGCACCACGCGGACACCGTCACGCAAGCGCTCGGCCGAAGGCGCGGCCAGGATGGCTGCGACATCATAGGCCAATGCCGCGATCCCATCGCCGATCCGCTGTTCGATCGCCGCGTCAGGCACATCATCCTCGTCGGAGAAATCCAGTGCGGCTTCGGCCATGGCGCTGAGGTCGAGCAATGTGCGACGCCAGCCGTCGATGCGGCGGGAGAAATGCCCTTCGGCCATCAACAGCGCGGCGCGGCGCTGGCCTTGCGTCTCGGCCGCCAGCAGATCGGACAGGCCCTCCACGGCGTTCAGGTCCATGCGCCCATGAGCGAAGGCGCGGCGCGTAAATTCGCCGGCCTCCGCACGGCGCAGGCCGGCCATTGCGCCCAATGCCTCCTCGACGGCGGCCACCACGGCGCGGCCGCCATGGCAATGCAACTCGGCCATATCCTCGCCCGTCACCGTGTCGGGGCCGGGCAGCCAAAGCAGCAAGGCGCGATCGAGCGGCGCATCGTCACGCGGGTCTTTCAATAATGCGAGGCTGGCGGTGCGCGGCGCAGGCAAACGCCGCGCCAGCGCCTGGAGCGCGATACCGGCCTGCGGACCGCTTACCCGAATAACAGCTATACCCGCCGGCGGCGCACCGCTCGACAGGGCGAAGATGGTGTCGCCCTCCTGCCCGGACATGATGCTTATTTCTTGTCGCTGCCGCCCGACATGCCGGCCAGCCCCATATTCATCATCTGCTGGAACAGGCGCATGCCCGCGTCACCCATGGGCGAAAAGCTCTTGAACAGCGTCTCCATCTGCTCCGCACTGCCGATGCCATCAAAGCCGTCCAGCATCGTGCGGATATATTTGTCGTGGATGGGTGTCACGTCGGGCAGGCCCAAAAAGGCGCGGGCTTCGGCCGGGGTGCAGTCCACATCGACGGTAACCTTCATGTCCCTGCCCTTCCCTGTACGGCATTATCATCGCGATGCGGCCGTCATGCCGCAATTGCCCGTACCAACGCAAATTTTAAACGTAGCGGGCGGTTGCGTCGGGCTTGGGAACGGCCAATATGCCGCCCATATTTCCAGCGAAAGAGGATATCGACATGGGCGATTTCACCCCGATCAGCACGTTGAGCGGCGATGGCCAGTTCGACGCCTATGTGGCGCAGCCCGAAGGCGATGCCAAAACGGCAATCATCGTCATCCAGGAAATTTTCGGGGTCAACGAAGGCATCCGGCGCAAGTGCGACAGCTGGGCGAAGACCGGCTATGTCGCTTACGCGCCCGATCTGTTCTGGCGGCTGGAGCCGGGCGTCGAACTGGATGCCGATGTACCAGCGGAGTTTGAGACCGCCATCGGCCTGATGCAGAAATTCGATCAGGATCAGGGCATTCGCGATATCGAAGCGACGATCAAGGCGGCGCGCGCCGCCGGGGCGGAGAAGGTCGGGCTGGTCGGCTATTGCCTGGGCGGGCGGCTCGCCTTCATGGCGGCCTGCCGCACCGATGGCGATGCCTTTGTCGGCTATTATGGCGTGGGTATCGACGGACTGCTGAGTGAGCAGCAGGCGATCGGCAAGCCTGTACTGCTGCATGTCCCCACCGCCGACCATTTCGTCCTGCCCGATGCGCAAAAGGCGATGCACGAAGGATTGGCCGACAATCGCCATGTCACCCTGTTCGATTATGAAGGGCTGGACCACGGCTTTGCCGCAGAGACGGGTAAGCGCCGTGACGAGGCCGGGGCGGAACTGGCCGACAAGCGCACGGCCGATTTCTTTGCCGAGCATCTCGCCTGATGAGCGGCGCATGGCGGATGGTGGCCCTCAGCCATGGCGGACCGGAGGTGATCGCGCGCGAGGATTTCGATCCCGGCACGCCCGGTGATGGCGAAGTGCTGATCGCGCAGGATGCGGTCGGCCTCAACTTCATCGACACCTATTATCGCACCGGCCTTTACCCCGCACCCCTGCCCACGCCGCTGGGGTCGGAAGGTGCTGGCCGGATCATCGCGGTCGGGCCGGGCGTCGGCGACTTTGCGGTCGGCGATGTGGTGGGCTGCGCCAGCGGCCTGGGCTCTTATGCCACCCATCGCATCGTGCCCGCCGATCGCGTCGTGCGCATCCCCGACGGGGTATCGACGCAGGACGCGGCGGCGATGATGCTCAAGGGGATGACCGCCTGTTATCTGGCGGAGGATATCGTGCCGCTGAAAGCCGGACAGGTCGCATTGGTGCATGCGGCGGCGGGTGGGGTCGGATCGGTGCTGGTCCCGTGGCTGCGCGACAAGGGCGTGATCGTCATCGCCCATTGCGGATCGGCGGAAAAGGCGGCGTCGGTCGTGGCCGACCATAGCCTTCACGGTCCTTTCGAAGATCTGGCCGTGCAGGTGCGTGACCTGACCGACGGCGTGGGTGTCGATGTCGTTTATGACGGCGTCGGCAAGGATAGTTGGGCCGCCTCGCTCGCCAGCCTCAAGCGGCGCGGCATGATGGTCAGCTATGGCAATGCATCAGGCGCGGTGCCGCCGATCAGTCTGCTGGACCTCAGCCGGGGCGGGTCGCTGTTCGTCACGCGCCCCACCCTGTTCGATTATATTGCGACGGCGAAGGATCTGGCCAATACGGCTGATCGCTTGTTCGACCGGATGCGGCGGGGCGTGGTGAAGGCGGTGATCGGCCAACGCTTCGCTTTGTCGGACGCGGCCGATGCGCATCGTGCGCTGGAGGCTAGGCAGACGACGGGAACGACGATCCTCATCCCCTGAAGAACTCGGAAAAGGCGCGCCTCATCGCGCCTTTTCCGACAAGTTGCTGCAATTGCAAATCAAAGCAATATTCGCCTCGACGTCCTTACAAGTCCATGGCATCTACCCCCTTGATGCGTGCCATGGCCCCTTTTTTCGCCCCCATTTGGTGCGCCCAGTTGCTGACTGGCGCCAAATCCTTTGTCGACAATCCGCTGATCGGTTCGTCTCGGCTCAACCATTGGGGTCTGCATGTCGCACGCCTTCGCCTGGCCCATGCGATGTCGGATCGACGCCGCGCGGGGTTGGCGGGGGCGGTCGATCCGGCTGACCGGGCGGCATTCGATCGCGATGGCGTGGTGGAGATCCGCAACTTCCTGCCGGACGCGGTTTTCGCCGCGCTGCAACAGCAGATATTGGCCTATCGTGGCCCGGCACGCGAGACGGTTCAGGGGGATGCGGTCACGCGCCGCCTGGCACTTGACGGCGTAGCGCGTCAGGCCATTCCCGCCTTTGCCGATTTTCAACAAGATCGCCGCTGGCGCGGGCTATCCCGCTATGTCGCCAGCTTCGATATCGAACCGCTTCTCTACATCCAGTCCATTCTCCCCCGCCGCCATGATGCGCCGCCCGACCCGCAAACGCAGTTCCATTCGGATACTTTCTATCCGAACATGAAGGCATGGCTGTTTCTGGAGGATGTGCCGATGGAAAGCGGCCCCTTCGCCTATGTGCGGGGATCGCACCGGTTGACGCCGCAGCGCATCGCCTGGGAAAGGGAACGCAGCCTGGCGGTGCGGGACGGAACATGCCGCCTGTCCGCGCGCGGATCCTTTCGGGTCGATGAATCGGAACTGGCCGCGCTGGGCCTGCCCGCGCCGACCCGTTTTGCGGTGCCGGCCAATACGCTGCTGATTGCCGAGACGTTCGGCTTTCATGCCCGTACCCAGGCGAGCGTGCCGGCAACGCGGATCGAATTATGGGCCTATGGGCGGCGCAATCCGTTTCGGCCGCTGACCGGTTGGGATGTCTGGAGCCTGCCCGGCATAGCCGAGCGGCGCATCCCCCTGCGCTGGTGGCTGGGGGACAAGGCGGCCAGGATAGCGCCCCAGCCATGGCGCCCCGTGGGGCATAAGGGGCCGGCGGACGAGTGAACGCCCGCCGGCCTGTCGTCAGCTGAACAGCGTCAATATGCCGACCTGCTGGTCGACGAAGCCATCATAGATCATCTTCACCGCGACATAGAGAATCACGGCAAGGCCGACATAGGCGATCCAGCGGAAGCGCTCGATATAATGGGCGATGACATTGGCGGCGATGCCCATCAGGGCGACCGACAGGACCAGGCCGATCATCAGGATGCCGGGATGATCCCGCGCCGCGCCGGCGACCGCCAGCACATTGTCCAGGCTCATCGACACGTCGGCGACCGCGACGGCCCAGGCGGCGGCGGCGAAGCTCTTGGCCGGGCGCAGGCCTGACACATCATCGTCGCTCGGATCGTCGGGCGTGTCCGCGCCACGCGCCGGATGCAGTTCGCGCCACATCTTCCAGCTGACCCACAGCAGCAGCAAGCCGCCGGCCAGGATCAGGCCGACAATCTGCATCAACTGGCTGACCACCAGCGCGAAGGCGATGCGCAGCACCAATGCGGCGATGATGCCGATCAGGATCACCTTCTTGCGCTGGGCGGCCGGCAGGCCCGCCGCGAGCGCACCGACGACGATGGCATTGTCGCCCGCCAACAGTACGTCGATCATCAGCACCTGAACGAAGGCCGACAGCGCGGATGGCGAAGTGATATTACTGAAATCATTGACGATATGCTGCCAGATATCGGCAGGTGAGCCGATCCCCTGAGCAGCCGAAGCGGCGGTGGCGAGAAGGTCGAACATGGCGGCCTGACGTCCCTGACTTGAAGCTAAGAAGAAAGCCGGACCATATACATGGCCCGGCTCTGACGGCAAAATATCGGATGCGTCGATGTGGCGATCGGTGCAATCGCCCCAACGCTTACTGGTTCATCGAGTCGAAGAAATTCTCGTTGGTCTTGGAATCCTTCATCTTGTCGAGCAGGAATTCCATCGCGTCGATCGTGCCCATCTGCATGAGGATGCGGCGAAGCACCCACATCTTGCTGAGCGTACCCTTCTCGACCAGCAGCTCTTCCTTGCGGGTGCCGGACTTGCCGACATCCAGCGCCGGGAAGATGCGCTTGTCCGCGACCTTGCGGTCCAGCACGATTTCCGAGTTACCGGTGCCCTTGAATTCTTCGAAAATGACTTCGTCCATGCGGCTGCCGGTGTCGATCAGCGCGGTAGCGATGATGGAAAGCGAGCCGCCCTCCTCGATGTTACGCGCGGCACCGAAGAAGCGCTTGGGACGCTGGAGCGCGTTCGCGTCCACGCCGCCGGTCAGCACCTTGCCCGACGAAGGCACCACGGTGTTGTAGGCGCGGCCGAGGCGCGTGATTGAGTCGAGCAGGATGACGACATCCTTCTTATGCTCGACCAGGCGCTTGGCCTTTTCGATCACCATTTCGGCAACCTGGACGTGGCGGGTCGCCGGCTCGTCGAAGGTGGAGGAAACGACCTCACCCTTCACGCTGCGCTGCATGTCGGTAACTTCTTCCGGGCGCTCGTCGATCAGCAGGACGATCAGGAAGACTTCGGGATGATTGTCGGTGATCGCCTTGGCGATATTCTGGAGCATCACCGTCTTGCCGACGCGGGGCGGCGCGACGATCAGCGTACGCTGCCCCTTGCCCTGCGGCGAAACGATATCGATGACGCGGGCCGACTTGTCCTTCTGGGTCGGGTCGCCCGGATCCAGCGTCAGCTTCTGTTCGGGATAGAGCGGCGTCAGGTTATCAAAATTGACGCGATGGCGCACGACATCGGGATCGTCGAAATTGACGGTGGTCAGCTTGGTCAGTGCGAAATAACGCTCGCCATCCTTGGGCGCGCGGATTTCGCCTTCGACCGTGTCGCCGGTGCGCAGGCCGAATTTGCGGACCTGATTGGGCGACACATAAATGTCGTCGGGGCCGGCCAGGAAATTGGCTTCCGGGCTGCGCAGAAAGCCGAAGCCGTCCGGCAGCACTTCGATCGTGCCCTCGCCCATGATCTGCTCGCCATTTTCCGCCTCGGCCTTGAGGATCGCGAACATCAGATCCTGCTTGCGCAGCGTCGACGCGCTTTCGACGCCCAATTCCTCCGCCATGGTGACGAGGTCGGCTGGAATGGTCTTTTTAAGATCCTTGAGATGCATGCGAATCGGTCCGATGGAGAGAGGGTGATCTAAGGGCCGGAAAAGGAAGGATTGGAACCGGACTGGATGCCGGTCGAGCCCCGCTCCGGACGGGCGGGAAGGAATGTCTGGCGTTTAACGATCGCAGGGGCATCAAGTCAAGCTAGGACAATCGCTGGCAGCAGCGGAAAATCGCCTTTTATGCCCCGATGCGGGCCGGGTGGTGGCGCTGGCGCGACGATGGCCTTCCATGATATAAGAAGGATATAAAATGGAAGGATGAGGATATGGGACGGCGCCCGGTTTTCCTGGCTGTCTCCTTGGTGGCTCTACTCGGCGTCGGCTTGACGATCGGGGGGCCGATCCGCGCCGCGCAAGATGGGGTAGCGCCCGCCCCGGCTACCGCCCTTGACCCTGATATACCACCGACCATCGTGCAAACCGGCCCGCCGCTGGACGATCGTGTCACCATTCCCATTTCGATCGACGGCAAGGGACCGTGGAACTTCATCATCGACACCGGGTCGCAGCGGACCGTGATCGCGCGCGATCTGGCGCAGCGGCTGGCGTTGGCGCCGCGCGCCCATGTCACGATCCTCAGCATGACCGGCCGGTCGCAGGCGCAGACGGTCGCGATCCCGCGATTGGGTTTTGGCGCGGGCACGATCGACGATATCGAAGCACCGGTTCTGGAGGGCGAGAATCTGGGCGCGGCGGGTCTGCTGGGGCTGGACAGTCTGCATGCCAAGCGGGTGACGCTGAATTTCCGCACCGGGCGAATGGAAATTGCGAGCAGCAACAGCAATCGGCGGCTGGCGGTCGATCCCGACACGATCGTGGTGGAGGCGCGGCGCAAGCGCGGCCAGTTGATCTTGCTGGATTCCGAAGTGAATGGGATGCGGGTCAACATCATGCTGGATACAGGCAGCGTATTCAGCATCGGCAATCTTGCGCTGCGCGACAAGCTGCTGGCGAAGAAGCGCGCGCCCGCGATGCTGGAGGCGACGCTGACCAGCGTGACGGGCGGGACACTGACCGGGCAGGTCGGGCGGATCAAGGGCGTGCGGATGGGCCGGGTCAACCTGATCGAGGTGCCGGTCCTGTTCGCCGATGCCAGCCCCTTCGCGGAACTGGGTCTTCAGGACAAGCCGGCGCTGCTGCTGGGGATCAGTGCGCTCAGGGTGTTCGATCGGGTGGCGATCGACTTCGGCCGTGGGAAGGTGGACTTCCTGTTGCCCGATTCCAGTGCAGCGGAGCCGACGCGCTGGGCAATCAATGACAAGGCGAAAGGCTGACGATCATCCATGCCCTCCGATCATTAGGATGAACGGATCCTTACTAATCGGGATTTTTCACCGAATAATTGTAAATATTTCACAATTGGCAGGGACAGAGCAAGCCGAAACCCTAGATTTTCGTGGCTTTTCTGAAACTGGCACGCCCCCTGCAATGTCGTTGGCATGACCCATGACGGATCATCGCAGACATTTCAGGGAAGGACCAAGACCATGAAGACCATCGCTTTCGCCGCCGCCATAGTCGCTGCCACCGTTGCCGTTTCGGCCGCTGCTACGCCTGCTTTTGCACAGCCGGAAGGCCGTTTCGGCGGCGCCAAGGTGACCTATGACGCCTCCACCGATCGCTATTGCTTCCGCGAAACCCTGACCGGTTCGATCATCCCGGTGACGCAGTGTCGCTCGAAGAGCGAATGGGCGCAGGATGGTCTGGCCATCAGCCACAATGCCCCCGTCGTTCAGCTGGCCCGTCGTTGATGCACTGCGCAGGCCCGGCTTTCCATCCCCTTCCCTATCGGTCAAGCCGGGCCGATCAGGGATTGGAGGAAGGCCGGGTGGTAGGCTGCTGCTGTTGCTGCCGCTGACGATCGCGGCCCAGCACATTGTCGATCCATTGCTGGTCGATACGCGGCGGCTGCGGACGATCGTCGGGATCGACCTCCAACTGCTGATCGTCCCCTTCATCACCGGACGGCGCAGGCCGCTGACGCTGCTGGACCGGCAGGCCGTTTTCATCGACCATCATGCCGCTGTCCACACCGCTCGATCCATTGTCCGGACTGCCATAATAGGCCTCGTCATCCGGCTCCAGCTGCCATTCGGGCAGCGTGACCTGCGTCTCGAACTGCTCCACGGGACGCTTCGACACGGCCACCTTCATATAGTCGGCAAAGGCCCGTGCAGGTGCTCGGCCGCCCTGTAGGCCGCCTACAGTCTTGGCATCGTCGCGACCCATCCAGACGCCGGTGGTGATGCCACTGGAAAAGCCCAGGAAATAACCGTCCTTGTTGCTGGACGTCGTGCCGGTCTTGCCCGCCACCGGGCGACCGATCTGCGCCGCCTTGCCGGTGCCGGTGCTGACCGCCGTCTGCATCAGGTCGGTCATGCCGGCGGCCACCCAGGGGGCGACCAATACGCGGCTGGTATCATCCTGATGCTGGTAGAGCATCCGGCCGTCGGCCGTCGTCACCTTGGTGATGCCATAGGGCGTCACCGCAATCCCCTTGCGCGCGATCGACGCAGCAGCGCGGGTCATGTCGATCAAGCGCACGTCCGACGTGCCCAACACCATCGAGGGATGGGTGTTGACCGGCGTCGTGACGCCAAAGCGGCGCGCCATGTCGGCCACGGTCGGGAAACCGACCTCCACGCCCAGCTTCGCCGCGACCGTATTGATCGAATAGGCAAAGGCGGTGCGCACGTCGATGTCGCCGGCAAAGCGCCCATTGGCGTTGCGCGGGCTCCACCCGTTGATCGTCACCGGCTCGTCGGTGACGCCCGTGTCGGGCGTATAGCCCGCCTCCAGCGCCGCCATATAGACGAAGATCTTCCAGGCGGACCCCGGCTGGCGCGTCGCGGTGGTCGCGCGATTATAGTTGGACGTCACATAGTCCAGGCCGCCGACCATCGCCCGCACCGCGCCATCGCGGTCCAGGCTGACCAGCGCGCCCTGCGTGCCGCCCGGCACATTGGCCTTGATCGCGGACGTCGCGGCATTCTGCATGCCAAGGTCGATGGTGGTATAGACTTCCAGTGGCTCGTTCGGCTCGTCGATCAACAGGTCGAGTTGCGGCAGCGCCCAGTCGGTGAAGTAGCGCACGCTGTTTTGCGGCGGCTCGGGCGCCATCTTCACGCTGGAAAGGTCGGCGCCGGCGCGCTGCGATGCGGAAATGGCGTCATTTTCCTGCATCAGGTCCAGCACCACGCCGGCGCGGCCGATCGCGGCATCGGCGTCGGCGGTGGGGGAATAGCTGGACGGCGCCTTCACCAGACCGGCGATGATCGCCGCTTCGGGCAGGTCGAGCGATGTGGCGGGATGGCCGAAGAATTTCCGGCTCGCCGCATCGATGCCATAGGCGCCGCCGCCGAAATAGACCTTGTTGAGGTAAAGTTCGAGGATCTGCCGCTTGGAGAATTTGCGCTCCAGCGCCAGCGCCAGCACCATTTCGCGGATCTTGCGGCCGAAACTATAGCTGTTGTTGAGGAAGATGTTGCGCGTCACCTGCTGGGTGATGGTGGAAGCGCCCTGCCAGCGGCGGCCGGTACCGCGCCGTTCCACCGCGACCCAGGCGGCGCGCGCCATGCCGATCGGATCGACACCGGGATGCAGATAGAAGCGCCGATCCTCGGTCGAAACCATGGCATCGACCATCACTTCGGGAATCTGGTCGTAGCTCAACCATTGGCCGAAACTCGGCCCAAGCGACACGATCACGCTGCCGTCGGCGGCATGGACGCGGATCATCTGTCCGTTGGGGGAGGATTTCAGACTGTCATAGTCGGGCAGCGACTGCATCGCGATCACCACCGCGATCACGAGTGCCAAAAATCCCGCGACCGCCGCAGCAAGGCCGATCTTCAGCCCGCGCAACGCCCATGTCTTCGCGCGGCCACGCGGCGCGCCCTTGCTCTTGCTAGATCCTGCCATTTGTGCCGCCTCGGATACGCGCTAATCCCGGCCCCGGCCAGCGCAAATCATGCAACCGGCGCGGAAAAAGACCGTCGCGCCGTCCATGGGGAGTGGCGCTTTACCGGGGATGAACGGCACTTATGCAGTCATGATGCAGGCGGCGGGGAATGGATGCGCAGGCCGCGCCGACACTGGCCGTAATCACGCCTCGTCGCGCGGCTTGAAGGCGAGGCCGGCGCTGTTCATGCAATAACGCAGGCCATTGACGCCGGGACCGTCGGGGAAGACATGGCCCAGATGGCCTTCGCAGGTGGCGCAGCGCACTTCGGTGCGGATCATGCCATGGCTGGCGTCGCGAATCTCCTCGACCGCGTCGATATCGACCGGGGCGGTGAAGCTGGGCCAGCCCGACCCGCTGTCATATTTTTCCTCGGCATCGAACAATTCGGTGCCGCAGCCGGCGCAATAATAGACGCCGTCGGCCTTGTTGCTGTTATATTTGCCGGTGAAGGCCCGTTCGGTGCCCGCTTCGCGCAGCACATGATATTGTTCGGGGGAAAGGCGGTCGCGCCATTCGGCTTCGCTCAGGGTCAGCTTGTCCATGGACGCAATATGGCGCTGTAGGACAGGTGGTTCAAGTCCAGGTTCAGGTAACTGTGGGAGGTCAGGCCCGCTCTCGTGCCGCCTGCCGCGCGATCGCCAGCAATTCGTGACGGACCAGCAGGTCGCCGGTGCCACGGCCCGACCGGGTGGCGCGTTCGGCGTCCAGCAGGCGCTGGATGACGCGGGCGATGCCTGGCGCATCCCATGTCCGCACCTGGCGCGTGACCAGCCCCTTTTCCTTCCAGAAGACCGCCTTGCCCGCTGCATCGACCGCACCCTCCAGCCGACCGCTGGCGTCGAAATCGGTGCGGATATTGGCGATCAGCATCGCGCGGCCCAGCAGCGGGCGGATGACGGCGGCCATGGCCGTGCCGGTTTCGCTCAGGCTGCTCAGTTCGCGGTGCATGGCCTTCAGGTCGCCGCCCAACACGGCGTTGACCAGAGGCGCGACCTCCGTATCGGGATTATCGGCCGATAGCGCATCGAGCGCCTCTGCGGTCGCTTCGCGCGGGCGATCCGGCGCGGCATCCAGATAGAGGATCAGCTTTTCGATCTCGCCGTTCATCAGCGCCCGATCGCCATTGGCCAGCGACACGATGCGCCGGGCCAATTCGGTCGACAGGCGCAACCCGCCGTCGCGGGCGATGCCGATGGCGATCTGTTCCGATTCGCGCGCGTCGGGTTGGTAGGAGATACACGCCATGACGGCCTTATGCTCCAGCGCCAGCTTGACCAGCTTCGATGTCGCCTTGAGCGCGCCGGCCACCGCGATCACCGGATTGCCGGCGGCCTCCGCCTCCAGCAGGGCGGTCAATGCCGGCACCGATTCCTCGCCCATGCCGTTGACGCGAATCCAGCGCTTGTCACCGAACATGGAGAAGGCGGCGGCTTCGTCCGCAAGGCGTGCAGGATCGTCCTTCAGCGTCGCGCCGTCCAGGTCGATGCGTTCGGCCTGCGGCCCCATCGCCCGCTCCAGCCGCTTGGCCAGCGACTGGCTGCCCGCCTCATCGGGGCCGTAGAGCAGGAAGAAACGGGTGTCGGCAGCCGATGTCTGACCGGCCGCGTCCAGCGCCCGTTCGATCTGGCCGCGATTGGCTTTCAAGGATTGGCGGCCTTGCGCGAATACATTGCCAGACGCGTGATGATCTGGTCCGCCACCGTCTGCGACAGCCGTTCCAGCGCCGTATCTTCGGCCGCGATCGTGGCATATTCGCTGGAGGTGACGTCGATACCCGCGTCCGATCCGGCGGTGTCGTCCAGCAACTGCGCGCCGGTGCTTTCGTCGACCAGTTGATAGCGCGCCCGGAGCGTACGGCGCTCGCGCGTGATGGCGGCGTCGGCACGCAGGCCGAAACCGGCGATATTGTCGTCCAGCTTCACCACCAGCTTATAATGCGGGCCGGACCCGCCCTGCATGGCGGCGAGTCGATCGTTGAGCGCATTGCGCATCAGCCAGCCGGCCTTGCCCTCGATCGGTTCGACCGTGACATTGCCCAGCGCCTGCGCCACCGGCCCATGCCCACCCCCGCCATAGACGGGGCGCAACCCGCAGGCGGTGAGGAGCAAAGGCAGGGCGATAAGGGGCAGGATGCGCTTCATGCCAAACTCCATAACCGTTCGCCCTGAGCTTGTCGAAGGGCTGCTCTTCTCTTTGGAAAAGAACAAGGCTTCGACAGGCTCAATCCGAACAGGGTCTATCAGATCACGATATTCACCAGGCGACCGGGCACCACGATGATCTTCTTAGGCGTGACGCCGTCCAGCGTACGGACGACATTGGGCGCGGCCAAAGCCAGCTTTTCCAGTTCGTCCTTGGGCGTATCCTTCGCCACCGTGATGGTGTCGCGCAGCTTGCCCATCACCTGGCAGGCAATGGTCACCTCGTCATCGACCAGCAGCGCCGGATCGACCGTGGGCCAAGCGGCGTCGGCGATCAGCCCCTCGCCGCCCATTTCCGCCCAGCCCTCTTCGGCCAGATGCGGCGTCATCGGCGCGACCAGCAGCGCCAGGCTGCGGATGGCGGCGGTGCGCGATGCCGACGGCTTGGCCTTCTCAATCGCGTTGGTCAGTTCGTAGATCTTGGCGACGGCCTTGTTGAAGCCCAGCGCCTCGATATCCTTGGCGATGCCATCGACGGTCTGATGCAGCTTGCGGTCCAGCGCCTTGTCTTCGCCTTGCGCCGACGCATCGGCTTCGCCGAACAGGCGCCAGACGCGGTTGACGAAACGCCACGATCCTTCGATCCCGGCTTCGGTCCAGGGCAGGTCGCGTTCCGGCGGGCTGTCCGACAGCATGAACCAACGCACCGCGTCCGCGCCATATTGGGCGATGATATCGTCGGGATCGACGACATTCTTCTTCGACTTGGACATTTTGATGACCCGGCCGACTTCGACCGGCGCATTGTCCGCGACCAGCGTGGCGCCGTCCGACGTGCGGGTGATTTCGCCCGGCGCGAAATAGACGGGGGGCAGCCCCTCGCCCTGTTCGCGGCTATACGTCTCATGCGTCACCATGCCCTGCGTGAACAGGCCGGTGAAGGGCTCGGCAAAGTCCAGCTGCCCCATATGTTGAAGCGCGCGGGTCCAGAAACGGGCGTAGAGCAGATGCAGGATCGCATGTTCCACGCCGCCAATATATTGGCCGACCGGCAGCCATTGCTCGACCGTGGCACGATCGAACGGCTTGTCGGACGGCTGGCTGGCGAAGCGGATGAAATACCAGCTGGAATCGGCGAACGTATCCAGCGTGTCCGTCTCGCGCACCGCCGCCTTGCCGCAGGACGGGCAATCGACATGCTTCCAGGTCGGATGACGGTCCAGCGGGTTACCCGGAATGTCGAAGCTGACATCGTCGGGCAGCACGACCGGCAACTGCGCCTTGGGCACGGGCACCGCGCCGCAGTCTTCGCAATGGATGACCGGGATCGGTGTGCCCCAATAACGCTGGCGCGACACGCCCCAGTCGCGCAGGCGGAACACGGTCTTGCCCGCGCCCCAGCCTTCCGATTCGGCACGGCCGATGACCGCGGCCTTGGCATCCTCGACGGTCATGCCGTCCAGGAAGCGGCTGTTCACCAGATTGCCGGGGCCGGTATAGGCTTCGTTGTGGATCGGCGCGTCGGCCTTCCCTTCCAGCGCGACGACACGCTCGACCGGCAGCATATATTTGCGCGCGAAGTCCAGGTCGCGCTGGTCATGCGCGGGCACGCCCATGACGGCGCCGGTGCCATAATCCATCAGCACGAAGTTGGCGATGAAGACGGGCAGATGCCATTCGGGATCGAAGGGATGCGCGACGGTCAGGCCGGTGTCGAAGCCCAGCTTCTCCGCCGTTTCCAGTTCGGCCGCCGTGGTGCCGCCTTCCTTGCATTTTTCGATGAAGGCGACCGCATCCGGATTGTTTGCCGCTACCGCCTGCGCGACCGGATGGTCCGCCGCGATCGCGACGAAGCTGGCGCCGAAAATCGTGTCGGGCCGGGTCGAATAGACCTCGATCCGGCTGTCGAACGGCGCGACCGGCTCGAAATGAAATTGCAGGCCGACCGACTTGCCGATCCAGTTTTCCTGCATCGTGCGAACCTTGTCCGGCCACTGGTCGAGCGTCTTCAGCCCTTCCAGCAGGTCGTCGGCAAATTGCGTGATCTTTAGGAACCACTGGCTCAGCTTGCGCTTTTCGACCAGCGCGCCCGAACGCCATCCGCGCCCGTCGATCACCTGCTCGTTGGCCAGCACGGTCATGTCGACCGGATCCCAATTGACCGCCGACTCCTTGCGATAGACCAGGCCCGCTTCCAGCATGTCCAGGAACAGCGCCTGTTCATGGCCATAATAGTCCGGCTCGCAGGTGGCGAGTTCGCGGCTCCAGTCGATCGCGAAGCCCAGCTTCTTCAACTGCGCGCGCATATTGGCGATATTGTCGCGGGTCCACGACCCCGGATGGACCTTCTTTTCCATCGCCGCATTTTCGGCCGGCATGCCGAAGGCGTCCCAGCCCATCGGATGCAGCACTTCATGCCCGGTCATCCGGCGGAAGCGCGCCAGCACGTCGCCCATCGAATAATTGCGGACATGACCGATATGGATGCGCCCCGACGGATAGGGGAACATCTCCAGCACATAGGATCGCGGCTTGGTCGAGGCGTCGTCCGCCTTGAAGCTTTGCTGCTTGTCCCATGTCGCCTGCCAGCGGGCGTCGGCCTCCAGCGGGTTGAAGCGCCTCTGCATGTCATGTCCTTACAAATGCGGGCGGGCTGGGCCTATTGCAAAGCCCAGCCCGAAAGGTTCGAAAAAATCGGGCATTTATCATGCCCGCAAAGGGTTCAGGTCAGCCGATCGCCGTGCGGCGCAGGTCGCGCGCCTTGGTGAGGATGATCTCTTCCAGCTTCTGCACGGTGGCGGCGGCGACCGGGGCATCGACCCACTGGCCGCCCTGATTGACCTGGCGGCTGGCGGCAACGCGCAGCGCGTCGGCGCGCAGATCCTGGTCCAGGATCGACACGGTCAGCTTCATCCGTTCATTGGGCGTGTTCGGATTGGCATACCAGTCGGTGACGATCACGCCGCCGTTCGAATCGGTCTGCACCATCGGCATGAACGACAAAGTGTCCAGCGACGCGCGCCATAGATAGGCGTTCACGCCGATCGTCGTCACCTTCGACGCGGCGATGTCGGCTTTGGGCCGATCCTTGGAACCGCCACCGCAGGCGGCAAGCGGCAGGATCGCGACCAGCAGCAGGCCGGCGGTTGCAGAGGCGGAAAGGCGGCGGACCATCAGGCATGTCCTAGCTAGAAAAGACGAAAAACTGCCCGCTTCTATAGTGGCCGTGCGCCATGGGGCAAGGGCTAGCGTGGGGAAGCCTTCCCTCCAGTGCGACAGGTTGCGATGGTAGCGTTCACGCGACGGCGCCGGAGTCTGTGTATTCCGTGCAACAGCTCAGACAAAAAGCCCTTCCGCCCCTAGCCAATGGAGGCTTTTGCGGTGTAAAGCGTTGTCAAATATATCGGGTGGGAACAAGAGTCGGGTCATGGTTATGAAAAGGGGACATTTGCTGGGAACGGGTGCGGCGATTGCCGTGACTGGCTTCCTGCTGTCGCCCGCCATCGGTGCCGTGACCGATCTGGCCCGTCTGCGTCCCGAAGCGCCTGCTTCGCTGGGCAGCATTGGCTCCTTTACGCCCACGATCAAGGATCCGCGCCTGGCTGCGGCTTATGCCAAGATCGTTGCATCCGCGAATCAGCGTGGTTTCCGCTTTACCCCGACCAGCGGTTCGCTCAGCGGCCAGCGTTCGGTTACCGTGATGGTGCGGGCTGCGGGTGACGATCGCGTTGCCGTCAATCGCACGATCGACATGGTCGATATCAAGCCGGTCGCGTTCAGCCTGAACGGTGCGCATAACTGGCGCAAGTTCGCCCTGCCCGACGCCGTCGGTCGCAAGGCACTGGACCCCGTGCCGGTCCAGACCATGGTCGATGCGAAGAATTTCTCGCTGGATGACGGCAAGAAGGATCGTTTCAGCACCAAGGTGATGCTGGAAACCCGTCGTGAGCCGGGTGCGGCGGCGACGGTTCGCAATCCTTCGGCGGACAAGGATTATTCGCTGGATCTGGCCAGCTCCTATTCGCTGACGCGCAACCTGAACGTTACCGCCGGTGTGCGCTATAATAATAGCGTGGCGGGTCGCCTGACCCCGATGACCGACGATCGCCAGGACAGCCAGGCCGTCTATCTGGGCACGGTCTTCAAATTCTGATCGGATTAGAGCATTTTGAAGTCAGCTGTCATAGCTGACGGCTCGCAAAATTCGGACAATAAAACCTCCGGAAGCATCATCCGATTCGATTGCATCGGACGATGCTCCAGGGCGGCTGTTTCACGTGGATCGGTGAAACCTCGTTCGGGACGACGATCTCGTTCGTTCATGCAGCAAGATAATCGGGTGCAAATAGTCGCAGGTCGATAGGGGAAAGGGCTTTCACCCTTTCCCAAACCCGCAGCTTCACCCTCTTTCCAATATCATCTCCGCAACCGGCGACGGCAGCGGTAGTCCGGCGAAATGGGCGGCCAGATTGGCCATCAATGTCTCCGCCATCCGTCCCACCGCTTCATGCGTAGCGCCGCCGGTATGCGGGGTCAGCACCACATTGGGCAGATCGGCCCAGCGCGCAGGATCGGTCGGTTCGGGATCGAACACGTCGAGGGCCGCGCCTCCCAGACGTCCACTCCGTAATGCTGCAATCAGCGCGCTTTCATCCACCAACTGCCCGCGCGCGACATTCACCAACAATCCATCCGGCCCCAACGCGTCCAGAATGGCGGCGTCGATCATGCCGCGATTGCGCTCGTCGGCGCGGGCCGCGACCAGCAATATGTCGCTGTCCCGTGCCAGCGCGGCGACATCATCCGCCCTGGGCCAGGGCAGGTCGGATTTGGGCCGTGGTCCCCACCATCCGATCTTCATCTTCATCGCCTGTGCGCGTTCCGCCACGGCGATGCCGATGGCGCCCATCCCCACGATACCCAGGCGCGCGCCGTTCATCGAGCGGGTTCGCATCTTGCTCTCGATCGTCCACGCGCCGGCGCGCAGGTGGCGATCGCCCGCCACGATCCAGCGGCGATGGGCCAACATCAGGCCGATCGCATGGTCGGCCACATCCTCCGCATTGGCATTGCCGGCATGGGCCACGGCGATCCCGCGCTCGCGGGCGAGGGGCAGGTCCACCCCGTCATAGCCCACGGTGAAGCAGGCGATGAGGGTCAGGCGGGGCATGGCGTCCACCAGGTCGCGACCGAGCGGAAACTCGCCGGCCCAGACCAGCGCATCGACCTTGCGCAATTGGTCGGGTGCCGGCGATTCCCACAGGGCGATGACGTCATGGTCCGTGCGCAACAGCGGCAGCAGTGGCGCCAGCAAAGGCTGGCCCACCAACAACAGGGGACGAGTCATGACTCAGCCGATCTGCCGCAAAGCCTGGGCGAAATCGGCGATCAGATCGTCCGCATCCTCGCAGCCGATCGAGATGCGCACCATATTGTCGCCGATCGCCAGCGCTTTCTTGCGCTCCGCCGGCACCGACAAATGGGTCATGGCGGCAGGATGGCTGGCCAGCGTCTCGGTCCCGCCGAGACTCACCGCCAGCTTGGCGATCTTGAGCGCGTCGAGAAAAGCGAAGGCCTCCGCCTCCCCGCCCTTGAGGTAAAGCGAGAAGGTCGATCCCGCGCCGGTGCAGTGGCGGCGATAGATGTCCGCCTGCCGCTCCGTCTCCGGAAAGCCCAGATAGACGACCTTATCCACCTGCGGCTGGTCCTTCAACCAGGTGCAGACCTTCTCCGCATTCTCGCCGGCCCGGCTCATCCGCAATTCCAGCGTTTCCAGCGACCGCAACAGCATCCAGGCGCTATGGGGATCGAGGATGGTGCCGATCGTGTTGCGCATCAGGCGAATGCTGTTGATGAGCGCGTTGCTACCCAGCACTCCGCCTGCGACCAGATCGCTGTGCCCGCCGGCATATTTGGTGAGGCTGTAGATGACGAGGTCCGCGCCATGGGCGATCGGCTTGTGCCACAGCGGCCCCAGAAACGTATTGTCGATCGCGATCGGCGGGACATGCTCCTCGCCAGAAAACAGTGAGTCGCGCCGCGCGACCACCGCCTCCAGATCGACCAGAACATTGGTCGGATTGGCCGGGCTTTCCAGATAGAGCAAAGCGACGCGGCCCAGACCCTTCGCCTTCTCGATCGCTGCGCCAATCTCATCCTCGGTCGCGCCGGCGGGGAAGTCGATCCACTGCACGCCGAACTTGCCGAGGATCCGGCCGATCAGCGATTCGGTCGCGGCATAAAGCGGCGCGCTATGCACGATGACGTCGCCCGGCTGCACCAGCGCCAGCAAGGTGGTGGCGATGGCCGACATGCCGCTGGAAAAGAGCAAGGCATCCTCCGCCTCCTCCCATACCGACAGGCGATCCTCGCAAATTTCCTGATTCGGCCCGTTGAAGCGCGAATAGACCAGCCCTTCCGATCCACCGGGACGGATGCCGGTCACGCCTTCGAAATGGCGCTTGCCCGCAGCGGCGCTTTCGAAGGCGAAGGTGGAGGTGAGGAAGATCGGCGGCTTGAGCGAGCCTTCCGACAGAGTCGGGTCATAGCCATGGCCCATCATCAGCGTGGCGGGCTTCAGCTTGCGGCCGTCAATCTCCATGATCGGGGCCTTGGGGCGGCGGCGGTTGCGCGGGGCCTCCACACCGGTCAGGTCGGCTTCGTTGAAATCGGGGGTGAAATCGGGCGTGTCGCCGGTCATATCATATCTCCTGCTGGCGGCGTCTGTGCGCCGCTGTCATGGGCAGGAGTGTAACGCAGGGCGCCGGCAAAGAGCCAGAGAAAGAGCGTAAGATTATTTCCTGCCGCTATATGATTATTCCGCGCATGGACCAACCGCCCCTCAGGCGACCAACCCTTCCTCCACCTCGACATCCACCGGCGCGCCGTCCGCGCCGAGCGGCTCATGCGGCGGCAGGAAGCGTCCGACATTGAGCGTCTGGGCATAAAAGCCCCACCATTGGGTCCAGAAAGCAGCCGGCATGAACCAGATGTCGAAAAAAATGTCGGGCGCTGCTTGGGGGCTGATTTTCTCGGTCATGATCTCTCCATAAGGCGTGCTGCGCGACAACCCTATACGCCTGATCCCGTGGGGAGTTGCGCGGTCCGGAATGATGACGCGCAATCTAACATGGCCGCAACGCCATGGCAAAGCAGGGACGATGACAGGAAGGATAAGGCACCCTACATCCAGTGAATGCCAGCTGCCCTTCCCGCCATCATCGAAAGCTGGTTCGCCGCGCGCGGCTGGCGCCCGCGCCGGCACCAGATGGATATGCTGGCAGCGGGGGAGAGTGGCGACCATGCGCTGCTGGTTGCCCCCACCGGCGCTGGCAAGACGCTGGCGGGTTTCCTGCCCAGTCTGGCCGACCTGATCCGCAACCCGACCGATCGATTGCACACGCTCTACGTCTCGCCCCTGAAGGCGCTGGCGGTCGACGTGCGGCGCAACCTGCTGACGCCGATCGAGGACATGGGCCTCTCCATCAGCGTTGAGACGCGCACTGGCGACACTCCATCCGATCGCAAGGCGCGGCAGCGCGTCCGCCCGCCGCATATATTGCTGACCACGCCCGAATCGCTCTCGCTGCTGCTCAGCTATCCCGACGCCGCCCTGCTTTTTTCGGACCTGAAGACGGTGATCGTCGATGAGGTTCATGCCTTCGCCACGCAAAAACGCGGGGATCTGCTGAATCTCTCTATGGCGCGTCTGCAGGCGATCAATCCCGCGCTGCGCCGCGTCGCCCTGTCCGCCACGGTCGCCGATGTAGACGCCTATCGGGCCTGGCTGGCACCCGATGGCGATATCGATACCGTGACGCCGGTGATGGGCGAAGCGGGCGCGGAACCCAATGTCGCGATCCTGATTCCCGAAGGCCGCGTGCCCTGGTCCGGCCATTCCGGCAAATATGCCGCGAAACAGGTGATGGCGGAGATTGAGGCGCGGCAGACGACCCTCGTCTTCTGCAACACGCGCGGCCTGGCCGAACTCATCTTTCAGGAACTCTGGTCGGTCAACGACGCCAATCTGCCGATCGCCATCCATCATGGCAGCCTGTCGATCGAAGCGCGGCGCAAGGTCGAATCGGCGATGGCGGCGGGCAAGCTGCGCGCCTTGGTGGCGACCGCCAGCCTCGACCTTGGGGTCGATTGGGGCAATGTCGATTGCGTCATTCAGATGGGGGCGCCCAAGGGCAGCTCGCGCCTGCTCCAGCGGATCGGGCGCGCCAATCATCGGCTCGACATGGCATCCGAAGCGATCCTGATCCCCGGCAACCGCTTCGAATATCTGGAGGCGCGCGCGGCTCTGGACGCGGTGGAGGCGGGCGAGCGTGATGCGGACGATTTTCGGCCCGGCAGTCTGGACGTGCTGGCCCAGCATGTGATGGGTCTGGCCTGCGCCGGCCCTTTCCGCGCGGAGGAATTGCTCGCGGAGGTGCAGTCCGCCACGCCCTATAGCGCGCTGACCCGCGAAGCCTTCGACCATGTGCTGCATTTTATCGAGGGCGGCGGCTATGCATTGCGCGCCTATGACCGGTTCAAGCGGCTGACGCAGGATGCCGATGGGACTTGGCGTGTCTCCCATCCACGCTTCATCCAGCAGCATCGCCTGAACGCCGGCATCATCGTCGATCAGCCCGCGCTGGTCGTGCGCTTCGCCAATGGGCGCAAGCTCGGCACGGTGGAAGAAGGCTTCGCCGCGCAGTTGCGCCCCGGCGATAGTTTCTTCTTCTCCGGCATGGCGCTGGAGGTGGTACGGATGGATACATCCGATCTGACCGTGCGCGCGACATCGAAACAGGCGCGGATCCCCAGCTGGGGCGGCACCCGCATGGCCATGTCCACCCGCCTCGCCGACCGGGTCCGCGCGTTTCTGGCCGACCCCGGTGCCTGGCACCGCTTCCCCGAGGATGTGCGCGAATGGCTGGAGATGCAAAAGCTACGCTCCTCCCTGCCCCAGCCCGGCCAGCTCCTGATCGAGACATTCCCCCATGAAGGGCGCCATTACCTCATCTGCTACAGTTTCGAAGGCTGGAATGCGCACCAGTCGCTCGGCATGTTGCTGACCCGGCGAATGGAGAGTCAGGGGCTGATGCCGCTCGGCTTCGTGTCCAACGATTATGCGCTGGCGGTCTATGGGCTAAAGCCCGTCACCGACCCGGCCAGTCTTTTCTCGGCCGATATTCTGGACCATGAATTTGTCGATTGGGTCGAACAGTCGAGCCTTTTGAAGCGCGCCTTCCGCGACGTCGCGGTGATTTCCGGCCTGATCGAGCGCCAGCATCCCGGCAAGCGCAAGACCGGGCGGCAGGTCACCTTCTCGACCGACCTCATCTACGACGTGCTGCGCAAATATCAGCCCGACCATCTGCTGCTCAAGGCGGCCTGGGCGGACGCGCGCGCCCGCATGACCGATGTCGGGCGGCTGGGCGACCTGATCGACCGGGCGAGCCAGACGATGCTGCATGTGACCCTGGACCGGGTCAGTCCGCTCGCCGTGCCGCTGCTGATCCTGATCGGCCGAGAACATGTCGCGCAGACGGCGGCCGAAGATGCGCTGTTGATGGAGGCCGAGGCATTGGTGGCGCAAGCGATGCGGGTGGATTGAGCCTTAACCGCCCAATCCGTTCATGGTCGCGAACGGATCGTCGGTCGCATCCTCGTTCCAGCGATATTCGGCGCGATGGGCGACCCAATGGGCCATGTCTTTCCCGTAAAGCTTGGCGATCAGGCCCAGCGCCATGTCCGTCCCCGCCGAAATGCCGGAGGAGGAGATATATTTGCCATCCTCTACCCAGCGCGCATGCGGAACCCATGCCACCTTGGCGCCCTGCGCCGTCGCCCATTTCCAGGCCATCTTGTTGCTGGTCGCCTTCACCCCGTCGATCAGGCCGGTCTTCGCCAGCAGGCCCGACCCCGTGCAGATCGTCGCGACCTGTGGCGTGGCCTGGGCGATGGCCTTGATCGATTCCATGAAGGCGGGATTGTTCACTTCCCGCCGCGTGCCGATGCCGCCGGGAATCATGACGATGTCCAGCTTCGGCGCATCGGCAAAGCCATAATCGGCCATCGCCTGCGGCCCCGCCCCGCTTTTGACCGGGCCAGCCTTGTCCGCGATCATCAGGATTTCGACGCGATCCTTCAACATGCCGAACATTTCCAGCGGACCGAACACGTCCAGCAGTTCGAACCCGTCGAACAAGAGCATGCCCAGCTTCTTCTTTGGGCCGCTGGGCGCTACGGGCGGCTGGATGCTGACCTGCGCGGCAGCCTCGCCGGACAGGCTCATTGTCGTCAGGGTCGCAGCGGCGATCAGCAGGTCACGGCGGGATGCGTCAACAGTCATGCTCTTGTCCCTTTCGACGGGCGTTTCAATCGACATAACGATCAGAATGAATCTTCCCGCATATCCTCTCGGATGCCACCACAGCCCTTCAGCGTGCCTTCGCCAAAAGCGATCTGCACCCGGTCGGACCAGATCGCATCGCTCATGCCATCGCTGCACGGCCCCTCGGTCGCAGTCATCGTAAAGCCATCGCCCAGATAGCGAATTGCCCGATCATCGCGTTCATGCACGATGCCGTATCGCAGCGGCCGATGGTCCGGCCGCTCCAACAGGGCGGTCGACCCGCGCACCGTCACCGCCCAGAAAGGCTCCGTCCCGATCGCCTGATAATCGGCGGGCGTTGGGCGCTGTGGGGGTGTTTCACGTGAAACCAAAGGCTTGGCTTCGGCTTGCGGCGTGGGTGCCGGCACAGGTAGCGGCGCGCTGCTTTCGTTTTCAACGCTATTGTTGATCGGCGCGGCGACGGTTGGCGTCGCTTCGGCCTTGTTGGCGGCTGGCTCTTCCTCTCCGCAGCCGCCCAGCAGCGCTAACGGAAGAAGCAGCCAGGCCCCTCTCATGCGCCGACGGCGTCCCGGCGGAAGCAATCGACCGCATGGTCGTTCACCATGCCGATCGCCTGCATCCAGGCATAGACGATGGTCGGCCCGACGAATTTGAAGCCGCGCTTTTTCAGATCCTTGGAAATCGCTTCGGACAGATCGGTCTTGGCCGGGAAATGCACCCCGTCATTGCGGATCGGCTGGCCGTCCACGAAAGCCCAGACATAGGCGGAAAAATCCTCGCCCGAATCGCGCATGGCGCAGAAAATCTGTGCGCCCCGGATCGTCGCCACGATTTTCGCGCGTGCCCGGACGATGCCGGGATCGCCCATCAATCGTTCGATATCGGCGTCGTCGAACGCCGCCACCTTGTCCGGATCGAATCCGGCAAAGGCGGCGCGGAACGTCTCGCGCTTGCGCAATATGGTGATCCAGGACAGGCCCGCCTGGAACCCCTCCAGCATCAGCATTTCCCAGAGCATGCGCGAATCACGCTCGGGCACGCCCCATTCCGCGTCATGATAGGCGCAATAAAGCGGGTCCGCCGCATTCACCCAGCTACAGCGTGGCAGTGCGGCGTCGCTCATGGCTCAAACGTCCAGATTGGCGACGTTGAGCGCATTGTCCTGAATGAACTCGCGGCGCGGCTCTACCACATCGCCCATCAGGCGCGTGAAGATTTCATCCGCGACGTCCGCCTGTTCGACCTCGACCCGCAGCATTGATCGATTGTCCGGGTCCAGCGTGGTTTCCCACAGCTGTTCCGCGTTCATTTCGCCCAGCCCCTTGTAGCGCTGGATGGCGAGGCCCTTGCGTCCGGCGGTCAGGATCGCGTCGAGCAACTCGCTCGGCCGCGTCACCATAGCGCCCTTGGTCGGTGCGGCGGGCAAGTCGTCGTCATTCGCCTCGGCCGCCAGCGCCTTGACCGTGATCAGGCGGCTGGGCGTCAGATAGCTGCCGGCATCCTCGGCCGCGATGCTGTGCAGCTTGCGCGCTTCGGCCGATCCGACGAAGCCGGCCTCGATCACATGATGGTCGGTGACGCCGCGCCACAGCCGCTGGAAGTGGAAGCCGCCCTCTTCGGCGACGCTGCCGGTCCAGCGTCCTTCGGCATCCTGCGCGCCCATCCAGGCGACGGTCGCGGCCAGCCGCTGCGCCTGCGAATCCGTCGACAATTCGGGATCGAGCGCACCGTTCAGGCTCAGCGCCTCGATGATCGCGGGATTATAGCGGCGCGGCACATAGCGCATCACTGCGCGCATGCGGCGGGCATGTTCGATCAGGCTGCGCAGATCTTCGCCGGTACGCGGTCCGCCACCGGTTTCCAGCGCCATCGATTCGACGCCATTGTCGACCAGATATTGCTCCAGCGCGGCTTCGTTCTTCAGATAGACTTCGGACCGGCCGCGCGTCGCCTTGTAGAGCGGCGGCTGGGCGATATAGAGATGCCCGCCTTCGATGATCTGCGGCATCTGCCGATAGAAGAAGGTCAGCAGCAGCGTGCGGATATGCGCGCCGTCGACATCGGCGTCGGTCATGATGACGATCTTGTGGTAGCGCAGCTTTTCCAGGTTGAAATCGTCGCGAATGCCGGTGCCCATCGCCTGGATCAGCGTACCGACTTCCTTGGACGAGAGCATCCGGTCGAAGCGCGCGCGCTCGACGTTCAGGATCTTGCCCTTCAGCGGCAGGATCGCCTGATTATGCCGGTTGCGGCCCTGCTTGGCCGAACCGCCGGCCGAATCGCCTTCGACCAGGAAGAGTTCGGACTTAGCGGGGTCGCGTTCCTGACAATCGGCCAGCTTGCCGGGCAGCGATGCGATGTCCATCGCGCCCTTGCGCCGGGTCAGTTCGCGCGCCTTCTTGGCGGCTTCACGGGCGGCGGCGGCGTCGATCACCTTCTGCACGATCATCTTGCCGTGCGCCGGGTTCTCCTCCAGCCACTCGGCCATCTTGTCGGCCATCAGGCTTTCGAGCGGCTGGCGCACTTCGGACGACACCAGCTTGTCCTTGGTCTGCGAGCTGAATTTGGGATCGGGCAGCTTGACCGACACGATGGCGGTCAGGCCCTCGCGCATATCCTCACCGGTGAGGGAGACTTTTTCCTTCTTCAGCGCACCCGACTTTTCCGCATAATTGTTGAGCGTACGGGTCAGCGCCGCGCGGAAGGCCGCCAGATGGGTGCCGCCATCGCGCTGCGGGATGTTGTTGGTGAAGCAGAGGACATTTTCATAATAGGAATCGTTCCACTCCAGCGCCACGTCGATTGTCACATCGTCGCGGGTGCCCGAAATCGCGATCGGCTCCGGCATCATGGCCGACTTGTTGCGGTCGAGATATTTCACGAAGGCCGCGATGCCGCCCTCGTAGAACAGCTCGACTTCCTTCTTCTCCTCATGGCGCGCATCGACCAGGAACAGGCGAACGCCGCTGTTGAGGAAGGCCAGCTCGCGATAGCGATGTTCCAGCTTCTCGAAATCAAACTCGATCTGGTTCTTGAAGGTGCCGCCGTCGCCGGGCGCCTTCTCGGTCGAGGCGAGGAAGGTGACGCGCGTCCCCTTCTTGCCGTCAGGCGCATCGCCCACGATCTTCAGCGGCGCGGTGGCATCGCCATAGGCGAAGCGCATCCAATGTTCCTTGCCGTCGCGCCAGATGTTGAGGTCCAGCCATTCCGACAGCGCGTTGACCACCGAAACACCCACGCCATGCAGGCCGCCCGACACCTTATAGGCATTGTCGTCGCTGGTATTTTCGAACTTACCGCCCGCATGCAGCTGGGTCATGATGACCTCGGCCGCCGACACGCCCTCTTCCTTGTGGATGCCGGTCGGAATGCCGCGGCCATTATCCTCCACGCTGACGGACCCGTCGGGATTCAGCGTGATGGTGATCAGGTCGCAATGCCCCGCCAGCGCTTCGTCGATCGCATTGTCGCTGACCTCGAACACCATATGGTGCAGGCCGCTGCCATCGTCGGTATCGCCGATATACATGCCCGGCCGCTTGCGGACCGCATCCAGCCCTTTGAGCACCTTGATGCTGTCGGCGCCATATTCATTGCTGTTGGGGGTGTTGACGGGTTCTTCGCTCATGACCCAGCATATAGGGAAAGGCGCCATGAAACTAAAGCGAAACATGGCACCTTCCGCTGGCATCCGGCGCAGTCTATCACGGCCTATATGCGTATCGTCCCTGCCTTGCTGATCCTGCCCCTGCTGGCCCTTGCGGGCTGTTCGCGCAGCAATGACGTTTACGAGGAATTGCCCAACAGCTCGCTGGCCGGCGCGCCGCGCGCGGACGTGACGGAAAGCCGCATGGACGCGCCGGTCGCGCGGCCCGTGACGATCGGGGAAGATGGCGCCCGGATGGATGCGTGCGGCGGCCTCGGCCAGGTAACTCGTGCCGGCGCAACTGGCCTCCCCCTGCGGGCAGCGCCCTTTGACGATGCAAAGCCATTGGCATCGCTGGCAGAGGGGCAGCGCGCCTTCATATGTACGCGCAGCATCGACCAGAAATGGTTGGGCGTGGTCGTGGTGCCTGCACCTGTAGACGGCGGCGACGTACAGGACTGCGGCGTCGCGTCCCCCGTGGAACGCAAACAGCCCTATGCCGGTCCCTGCGCCAGCGGTTGGGTCGCCAGCGCCTATATACGGTCGATCGCGGGTTGAGGGATCACTCGATCCCGGTGAAGACCAGCTTCTGCACGCGCCGCCCCGTATTCACTTCGGTCGCGTAGATATTGCCTTCGCTATCCGTGTCGATGCTGTGCAGCCAGGTGAATTGCCCCGCCTGCCGCCCGACCCGGCCGATCGCGCCCAGCACCCTGTGCGTCTTGCGCTCCAATATCCAGATGCGCCCGTTCATCATGTCTGCGACATACATATAGGTCTGCTGCGGATCGGATGAGAAGGCGATGTCGGTAACCGTATGGGTGCCGCCCGTCTCCGGCGCCACCGCGACATCCCGTACGAAGGTCAGGCCACCATCCTTCTGCCGCTTGAACAGCTGCGCACGGTTGTTGTTGCGGTCGCAGACATAGAGATGGCCGTCCTTCGTCGGCACCACGCAATGGACGATGCTGCCGAAAATCGCGGCCTGCGGGTCCGCCGTCTGGCTGGGGTCCACGGCATGGCTCTGGTCGAATGCCCCTTTCAGCACCGGTCCGCTGGGCGGCTTGCCATAGGCACCCCATCGCCCTTTATAGCCGCCGGTCTTGGCGTCGAAGCCGATGACGCGCCGGTTGGTATAGCCATCCGACATCAGCACCATGCCGTCCGAATGATTGACGTCGGACGGATTGCCCAGCTGGTCGGTAGCATCATTACCACCGGTCTTCTCGCGCCGCCCGAAGCTGCGGATAAACTGGCCCTCGGGACCATAATTCATGACCACATGGTCGCCGCTGCCATTGCCGCCGAACCAGACGCTGCCGGCCTTGTCCACGAAGATGCCATGCAGGCTGCTCGGCCACTGGCTGACGCCATCGATGGTCGGCGCGATCGCCGCCCCGCCCCAGCCGCCGATATAGCGGCCATCCTTGCCGAAGCGCACCACCGGCGGCGCCGGTTTGCAACAGGCGGCGATGGGCGGCGTTTGCGCCAGGCCGGTATCCGTTGCGGTCAGGCTATGGGGGCGATGCGCGACCCAGACCGAGTCGTCCGGCCCCACCGCCACGCCGCTCACCTGACCCAGCAGCAAGTCGTCGGGCATGGCTGGCCAGGCGGCATCGACCTTGAATCGAGGCATCTTCGTGCCGGCAGGTGCCACTTGTTCGAACGCCAGCGGGGCGAGCGCAGGCGCGTGCGGCCCCGACGCGGCGGTCAGCGGCAGGATCAGGATGGCGGCGAGGAAGGGGCGCATGGGGACGAAGGCTCCTTGATCGGGAAGATGTGCCGGATCATGCCCGTATGCCCACCCCGGTCAATGGCCAAATACCCAATTTTCAAAGAGAAAAGGACCGGCCGACGATAGAGGGCGTCGGCCGGTCAGGGGGCATCGCTTCAGGCCTGAGCCGGACGCTCTGCCGGGGCAATTCGAAAGAAGGGCAAGGCGTGATGCACGATCCAGCCGATCGTCGCGGCATAGAGGATGGTGCCCACCCCCACCGTGCCGCCTAGCATCCAGCCGATCGTCAGCACGGCGACCTCTATGCTGGTGCGCACCCATTTGACCGGCCAGCCGGTGCGCCGGCACAATCCCGTCATCAGCCCGTCGCGCGGCCCCGGCCCCATGCCCGCACCGATATAGGCGCCCCCGGCAATGCCGTTGAGGATGATGCCGGCGACCAGCCACAGGCCACGCATCGCATAGCCCTCCGGCGTCGGCAGGATCGCCAGCGACAGGTCCACCACCGTGCCGATCACCACGATATTGGCGATCGTGCCGATGCCCGGCCGTTGCCGAAGTGGCCACCAGAGCAGCAGCACGACGGTGCCGATCAGATTGACCGTCATGCCGAAGCTGAGGCCCAGACGCGGGGCCAGACCCTGATTGAGCACATCCCAGGGCGACAGGCCCAGATTGGCGCGCAGCATCAGCGCCATGGAAAAGCCGTAGAGGCAAAGGCCCCAGAAGAGCTGCCAAAAGCGAGGCGCGTGGAGGCGGTACATCATGGAAGGGCTTATTCCGCATAATTGGCCTTTTCCAAAAGGACCAATCTGGCATAAATGGCATCGCATTATCCCCGAGTCTGGAATGACCGCCATGTCCACTTCGCTCCTCCGACCCCCGTCCCTCCTCCGCCTGCTGGGCGCCTGGCGCGCGCAGGACAGCGCGGAACCCGCCTATCGCCAACTGGCGCAGGCGTTGCGGATGCTGGTGCTGGACGGGCGCGTGGGCCTCAACGTCCGCCTGCCGGGCGAGCGCGAACTGGCCGCTGCGCTCGGCCTGTCCCGCACCACCGTCGCTGCCGCCTTCGACCGGCTGCGGGATGAAGGCTATCTGGAGAGCCGGCAGGGATCGGGCAGCGTCACGCGTCTGCCTGCCGGCAATGGCGACATGCCGCCGGATGAACGCGATATCGGGGGCAGCAGCGGCAATTTGCTCAACTGGACCCATGCCGCCCTGCCCGCCGCGCCCGGCGTTGCGCGGGCCTATGCCCATGCGGTGGAGGCGTTGCCGGCCTATCTGGCCGATCTGGGCTATGATCCGCTGGGCATCGCTGTGCTGCGTCGCGCGATCGCCGCCCATTATGAACGGCGCGGCTGCCCCACCCATCCCGATCAGATCATGGTCACCAACGGCGCGCAGCAGGGCTTTTCGCTGCTGCTCAAATGGCTGGCCGGGCCGGGCGACCGGGTGGTGATCGACCATCCGACCTATCATAATGCGATTCAGGCGTTGCAACGCGCCCATGTCGTGCCGGTGCCGGTCGGCCTGCCTGCGCAGGGCTGGGATGTCGACGCCATGGAGGCCGCCTTCCGCCAGACCTCGCCCCGCTTCGCCTATGTCATCGCCGATTTCCACAATCCGACCGGGCGCAGCATGGACCCGGCCACCCGCCGCGCGCTGGTCGCCGCCGCCACGCGCAGCCACACGCCGCTGATCCTCGATGAAACGATGGTGGCGATGGGCCTCGATTTCGCGCCGCCGCCGCCCGTGGCCATGCACGATCCGTCTGGGCGGCAGGTCATCACGCTTGGATCGGCCAGCAAGATCTTCTGGGGCGGCCTTCGCGTCGGCTGGATTCGCGCCGATCCGCAGACGGTCGCGGCGCTCGGCCGCCTGCGCACGACGATGGACATGGCCAGCCCGGTTGTGGAGCAGATCGCCGTCGCGCAGCTGATCGACGCCGATGTGGGCCTTGGCGAACGGGCCGGCATGTTGCGGGCACGGCGCGACCATCTGCTGGGATTGATCGAACGGCGCCTGCCCCATTGGCGGGTCGAATCGCCGGCGGGTGGCCTGTCGCTCTGGGCCGAATTGCCGCGCGCGGAGGCGACGGCGCTGGCCGCGCTGGCCGAAAGTCTGGGTGTCCGCATCGCCGCCGGCCCGCGGTTCGGCGTCAGCGGCGCGTTCGAGCGCTTCATGCGCCTCCCCTTCACCCTGCCCGAAGACCAGCTGGAGGCCGGGGTGGAGCGCCTGGTCGAGGCCGACGCCCGCCTCCACGCCCGCATGCCCAAGGGCCGCGATTCCCTCGCCATGGCGCTGGACGCGGATCGATTGATTTAAGATGCTGCTGTTCCCCGGCGCAGGCCGGGGTCCAGTATCGACGCAGGAACTGGACCCCGGCCTGCGCCGGGGAACGACGTTAAAAAAGCCGCGCTGGATGAACCAGCGCGGCTTTTTTTATGCAGAAGAAGCCGGCCTTACGCCGCCGTCTTGCTCGCCTTGTAGCGTTCGATCGCTTCCAGGGTGATCTGCTTGGCGTCTTCCGCCCCGCCCCACGTACCGATGCGCACCCACTTGGTCTTTTCCAGATCCTTATAGTGGGTGAAGAAATGCTCGATCTGCTCCATCACGATGCCGGGCAGGTCGTCCTTCTCACTGATATTGGAATAATAAGGGAAGGTCTTGTCGTCCGGCACGCAGACCAGCTTTTCGTCGCCGCCCGCTTCATCTTCCAGGTTCAGCACGGCGATCGGGCGCGCGCGCACGACGGAGCCGGGGACGAAGGGCGAACGGGCGATGACCAGCGCGTCCAGCGGATCGCCATCGGGCGACAGCGTGTGCGGGACGAAGCCGTAATTCGCCGGATAGCGCATTGGCGTGTGCAGAATGCGGTCCACGAACAGCGCGCCGCTGGCCTTGTCGAACTCATATTTCACCGGCTCGCCGCCGACGGGGACTTCGATGATGACGTTCAGGCTGTTTGGCGGATCGTCGCCGACCGGGATCAGTTCGATGTTCATGGAAACGCCTTTTGCTTCATGTTGCGTTGTGGATGGCTTTAGGTTCTGGCTTTGAGCAGCTTGTCGAGGCTGCCTTCACCCTCTCCCGTCTTTTCCAGGCGCGGATAGCGCAGGCCACCTGAATAATCGAGTGTCAAAGTGCGATAATACTTGTCCTGCTTTAGGATGATCTGGACCGGCGTCTTGGCCTTGATCGCGGCCTTCCACACGTCGCCCGAAAACTCGTCGCCATTGACCGCCAGGATCTTGGCGCCTGTCACCAGACCGGCCTTGAACGCCGCGCTGTCCCAGATGACGCCGCTGACTTCGCCGTCATTCTTGACGATCGCGCCGATGCCGAAACTCTGGTCGACCATCTTGTTGGCGCCCTCGGCCGCCTTGGTGATCGCGCCCGGCTCTTCGCCATAGACCAGCTTGTATCCGCCCAGGATGAAGCCACCCTTGGGGGTTTCCTTGGTCGTGCTGTCCACATATTTCTGGAAGAAACCGGCCCAGTCATAAGGGGCGATATCGTTCAGCGTCTTGATCACGTCGCCGCGATTATAGACGACCTGCCCCCAATCGCCCGGATTGATCCCGAAGAATGCCTTGGCGAAATCGTCCAGGCCCTTCTTGCCGCGCGTCGCCTTGGCAATGATCGCGTCGGCCTCCAGCCAGATCATCAGGCCTTCATTGTAATAATCTTCCGACCGCTGCCAGCTGGTCCAGCCCTTGGGCCGGCGGGCGGAGATGACGGGATCGAGGGTCGTGTCTTCCATGGCACGCCACTGGCGGCCGACCGCCGTGTCCAGCTTGGCCGCGATCTGGGCATAGGCGTCCAGCGTTTCCTGCTTGCTGAACATGCCCGACCGCGCGCCCAGCACATAGCCCCAGAATTGCGTCTGCCCTTCATAGACCCACAGAAGATTATCCTGCATCGGCACGTTGAAATCGGGCGTCCACAAAAGGTCGGGGCGGCGGAATTTGCCGTCCCAGCTATGGGTGAATTCATGCGGCAACAGGTTGCGGTCCAGCAGCGCCTCGCCCTTGTCCCAGCTCTTGAAATAGCCCGGCTCGACCTGATTCTCGGAAGAACGATGATGCTCCAGCCCGATGCCGCCCATTTCGTCGGTGATGGCCAGCAGGAAGTCGTAGTGATTGAAATGATAGGTGCCGAACAGCGAGCCGGCCTCGGCGACCAGCTTCTTGTGCTTGGCGATCTGCTCGGGCTTATAGTCCAGCTCGTCGGCATCGTCGGCGACCAGGTTCAGCGTCACATTGCTGCCCAGGTCCACCGCCTTGAAATGGGTGCCGGCAAATACCGGCGAATCCTGTAACGCTTCATAGTCGATGGTTTCATAGGCAACGGCATTGCCGCTCTTCGTACCGCGCAGCGCGGTCGCCGCCTGCCAGCCGGCGGGATAGGTCACGGTCGGCTGGATCGGGATCTGCCGCGTATAATAGCCCGCGGGATAGAGCGACACGCTTTCCCATTGGATGTTCAGCATCTTGGGCGTCACCACCACACGGCCCTGATTGGGCTGGGTCGCGGACAGGAACTGGAACTGCGCGACGACTTGCGTCGCGCCCTGCGGCACGTCGATGGTGAAGGCAAAGACGTTCAGCGGATCGCGCTTCCAGGCGACAGTCTGGCCATTGACGGTAAAGGTCAGGCCGGTCAGCTTTTCGATCTGCCCGCGCGGCGCATGATTGCCCGGCAGCCAGGCCGGCATCATCAGCGTCAACGGACCGGCAGCGGCGACCGGGATGGTCTCCTTCACGCGGAAGATGCGCTGGACCGTATCGGTCGCATCGACCTCCAGCTTGATGGTGCCGCCCGGATAGGGGATGTCCTTTGGTGCAGGTGCGCCGCTGTCGACGGGCAGGGCGGTCGGCTTGGACCGGATTGCGTCCTGCGCGAAAATGGGGCTGGCAATGGCCGTGGAAAGGCAAAGGGCGGCAGCGATGCTGCGGATCATGAAGGTCTCCAGAAGTTTGGCGGGGCCGGACAGCCCTTATGCCTTTAGCATGGCGAGGGAGGACGGCGGCGTCCACCCCCTGATGGGCGCCCATAAAAAGCGCGTTTCCAAGGGGGTGAATTGCCGTTAAAGGCGCTGCCCCATGGCGAAGATCGAAACCCCGCGTCCGGTACGCGGCACACAGGACATGTTGGGCGGCACGGCCGAGGCGTTTGCGGAGCGGTTCGCCCATGTAGTGGCGACGTTCGACCGGGTGCGCAAACTCTACGGTTTTCAGCGGGTTGAAGTGCCCGTGTTCGAATCCACCGCCGTCTTCGCGCGGTCGCTGGGCGAAAGCACCGACGTCGTCTCGAAGGAGATGTACACGTTTACGGATCGCGGCGGCGACAGCATCACCCTGCGCCCCGAATTTACCGCCGGCATCAGCCGCGCCTATATCACCGAAGGCTGGCAGCAATTTGCGCCGCTCAAGGTCGCGACCCACGGGCCATTGTTCCGCTACGAACGCCCGCAAAAGGGCCGCTTCCGCCAGTTCCATCAGCTCGACGCCGAAATCCTGGGCGCGGGCGAACCGGGCGCGGACGTGGAACTGCTGGTGCTGGCCGACCAGTTGCTCAAGGAACTGGGCGTGTCCGAAGGCGTGACGCTCAACCTCAATACGCTGGGCGACGGGCCGAGCCGCGACGCCTGGCGCGCCGCGCTGATCGCGCATTTCGAGGCGCATAAGGATCAACTGTCGGAAGACAGCGTGGAACGGCTCGCCAAGAACCCGCTGCGCATCCTGGACAGCAAGGATCCGCGCGATCGCCCGGTCGCCGACAGCGCGCCGGATATCGACGCTTACCTCACCGACGAGGCGCGCAGCTTCTTCGAAAAGGTGACGAGCGGCCTCGACGCTGCCGGCGTGGCCTGGGAACGCAATGCCCGGCTGGTGCGCGGCCTCGATTATTATCGCCACACCGCGTTCGAATTCATCACCGACCGTCTGGGCGCACAGGGCACCGTGCTGGGCGGCGGCCGCTATGACGGGTTGATCGAAAATCTGGGTGGTCCTTCCACCCCGGCGGTCGGCTGGGCGGCGGGGATCGAGCGGCTGGCGATGCTGATCGACATGCCCGCCATCGACAAGCCGACTGTGGTGCTGATCCCCATGGGCGAAGCCGCCGAAACGAAGGCGACCGGCATCATCGCCGATCTGCGCCGTGCCGGTGTCGCCTGCGACATGGGCTATCGCGGCAATATGAAAAAGCGGATGCAGCGCGCCAATGCGTCGGGCGCCGCCTGGGCCATCATCCTGGGCGACGACGAACTGGCAAAGGGGGAGGCTGCCGTGCGTAACCTGGGTACCGGCGAGCAGCAGGCCGTCCGGCTGGATGCCTTGATCGGGACGGTCACGGCGCTCTGATGCATATTTCCGCCGAACGCATCGCGCAGATCGAGGCGCGCCGGGATGAGGTGCAGGCGGCGATGACGCGCGCCGACCTCGCGCCCGAAGCGTTCGTGCGGCTGTCGAAGGAATATGCGGAGATCGAGCCGGTCGCCCGCGCCGCGCATGAAGTGCGCCGCCTGCGGCAGGAGCTGGCCGCGCTCGACGTGATGGCCGGTGGCGGCAACGATCCCGACGCCGATCCGCTGATGCGCGAAATGGCGCAGGAGGAAATGCAGCTGATCCGCAGTCAGCTGCCCGATGCCGAACGGGCGCTGGCGCTGCAATTGCTGCCCCGCGACGCGGCCGATGCGCGCCCCGCCATGCTGGAAATCCGTGCCGGCACCGGCGGCGACGAAGCGGCTTTGTTCGCCGGCGACCTGTTCCGCATGTATCAGCGCTATGCCGACGCGCAGGGTTGGAAGATGGAGCTGCTCTCCGCCAATGCGTCGGAACAGGGCGGGTTCAAGGAAGTCGTCGCCAGCGTCAACGGCACCGGGGTCTTCGCCAAGCTGAAATTCGAAAGCGGCGTCCACCGCGTCCAGCGCGTCCCCGCGACCGAAAGCGGCGGCCGTATCCACACCAGCGCGGCGACCGTCGCCATCCTCCCCGAACCGGAGGAAGTGGACGTGCAGATCGCCGATAGCGACCTCAAGATCGACATCTACCGCGCATCGGGTGCTGGCGGCCAGCATGTCAACACCACCGATTCCGCCGTGCGCATCACCCACCTTCCCAGCGGCATCGTGGTCACGCAGCAGGACGAACGGTCGCAACACAAGAACAAGGCGAAGGCGATGCAGGTGCTGCGCGCCCGCATCTACGAAGCCGAACGCGAACGCACCCACAGCGAACAGGCCGGCGCGCGCAAGGCGATGGTCGGGTCGGGCGACCGGTCCGAACGCATCCGCACCTATAATTTCCCGCAGGGCCGCGTCACCGATCACCGCATCAACCTGACCCTGCACCGCCTGCCCGAAATCCTGGAAGGACCGGGCCTGTCGGAAGTCATCAACGCGCTGGTCGCCGAGGATGAAGCGGCACGACTGGCCCAGCTGGACGGCGTGAATTGAAGCCCCTTCTTACCCCCTCCCTCTCAGGGAGGGGGCAGGGGGTGGGTGCGCCGCGTAGCGGCGTCTCAACCTTTCAGCTAAAAGATATGCTCGCTCCGCTCGCGACCCACCCCCAGCCCCTCCCTGGAAGGGAGGGGCGATGATGACCATCCCCGACGCCCTGCGCGCGGCCACTGTCCAACTCGCTGTCGCAAGCGACACCGCGCGCCTCGACGCCGAATTGTTGATGGCCCATGCGCTGGGCCTCTCGCGCGGCGACATGCTGTTGCGCCAGCGCGACCTGACCGCCCCCGATGCCTTCGCCGGACTGCTCGCTCGCCGACTGGATGGCGAACCGATCGCCCATATCACCGGCATGCGCGATTTCTGGACGATCAGCCTGACCGTCACGCCCGACACCTTGATCCCCCGCCCGGATAGCGAAACGCTGATCGAAGCTGCGGTCGATCATTTCGCCGGCCGCACGCCCACGGCCATCCTCGATCTCGGCACCGGCTCCGGCGCGCTGTTGCTTGCGGCGCTTGCGCAATGGCCGCAGGCGAGCGGGCTGGGCATAGACGCCTCGCCCCCCGCCCTCGCCGTGGCGCAGGGCAATGCGGCGCGGCTGGACATGGCGGACCGCGCCGCCTTCAGCCTCGGCGACTGGGCGCAGGATGTGGATGGCGCCTTCGACCTGCTGCTCATCAACCCGCCCTATATCGTCGCCGACCTCGCTTTGTCGGGCGACGTGCTGCGCGAACCGGCCAGCGCGCTCTTTGCCGGGGCCGATGGTCTGGAAGATTATCGCCGCATCGCGCCCGACCTGCCGCGCCTGATCGCGCCGGGCGGCATGGCGGCAATCGAAATCGGCTATGATCAGAAGGACAGCGTCTCGGCCCTGTTGCATAAACAGGGGCTCAGTGTCGCCGCTCGGTGCGATCTGGCAGGGCATGATCGCTGCCTCATCGCCACCCATCCCGCCTGAACAAGGGTTGATTTACCATCGGACAAGCGAAAATTGCTTGGTTTATCCGTGGAAAGCCATTACATCGACTACAGGAACGGCTCTATCTTGTGACATGATCGTTTAGATCGTTGATAGAAAAGGCCGATTTTCTGCTCCTTATAGTCATGACGGCGCTCGCTGCGCAGGCGCCGGTGGCAGCTGGGGGAATGATCCGAAGGATCATGCCTGGCGGAGCCGTATACGGCCTGAAGAGCAGGCTGTGCTTGGGGATGGCGACTGAACAGTGTTTTCAGTGAATTTTGTCATAGCGAACGCAAGGATCATATCTTGATCAACAACCGGCAGGCCGGTCGCCGCAATCGCGGCCGGAACAATAATAACAACGGACGTCCCAACAGCAACAATCGGGGCGGTGGCGACAACGGTAACCGCATCGACAACCGCGCGCGCGGCAACGCGACCCAGCTTCTTGAGAAATACAAGAATATGGCGCGCGATGCCCAGATGGCGGGCGACCGGGTCAATGCCGAATATTATCTGCAATTTGCCGATCATTATTTCCGCGTGCTCGCCGACAACCGCGCCCGCCAAGAGGAGCAGCAGCAGCGCTACCGCCCTCGTGAAGAAGGCAATTTCGACGAGGATGGTGACGATTTCGACACTGGCTTCGACGGCAATGACGATTTCCGCACTGACGCGCAGCCGCAATATGACCGCACGCCGCGCGACCAGAGCCAATATGACCGCGCCCCGCGCGACCAGGGGCAGCGTGATCAGGGCCAGCGCGAACAAGGTCAGCGCGATCAGGGCCAATATGATCGTGCCCCGCGCGATCGCGCCGATCGCCAGGGCCAGGGTCAGGAAGAAGGCCGTGAAGCCCGCGAGCCGCGCGATCATCAGCGCGACAATCGTGATGGCCGTGGCCCGCGCAACAACGACCGCCGCGACAGTCCCCGTCGCGACCGCTTCGTGGCGGATGGCGACGCGCCGCAGCAGGAAATGGGCGTAGAAGGCCCGGCCGGCAATCCGGCGATCGACGCGCCACAGCCCGCGCCCAAGCCCAAAGCGCAGATCCGTCCGCGCGCCGAAGCGCAGCCGGCCGCCGCCGCCGCTACGCCGGACGCCGCCGAGGCGGAAGCGCCCCGCGCCCGTCGCGGTCGCCCGCGCAAGGTCGTGGTTGAGGAAAGCAATGAGGGTTTCGATCTGGCGGTCCTGCCGCCCTCGATCGCCCGTGCCGACAATGATGCCGAAACGGCTGAGGAAGCGCCCAAGAAGCGTACCCGCCGTCCCCGTGCGGCGACCGAAGCCGCCGAATAAGCGATCGGAAAATGAGAAACAGGGGGGCGGTGCCATCAGGTGCCGCCCCCTTTTTCGTGGCGCTCATCTTTTCGCGGCGATATGGCAAAGCCGGCTTTGCAACTGGCTCGCAATCCGGCAGAAGGTCTTCACATATCTGGAGAGTTGCCGATGAAAGCCGCGCACCTGCTGTCCCTGCTGCTGACCGCCCTCCCCGCCTCCGCCTTGGCCCAGGGCCAGAGCGCAGCCGACCCTACCGGCGCCACGGCGCAGGGCGATGTGGCCGTCACCATCTATAATGGCGGCCAGTCGCTGGTGCAGGACGACCGGCAATTGCCGATGACCGCCGGCCGCAACCGCATCGAATTTCCCGACGTATCCGCCCGCATCCGCCCCGAAACGGTCAACCTGTCCGGTCCCGGCCTCGCCATAGTCGAACAGAATTTCGACTATGACCTCCTCTCCCCCGACAAGCTGATGGACAAGGCGGTCGGGCAGGAGGTGACCCTCGTCCGCACCAATCCGGCAACCGGTGCGGAAACGCGGGAGCGGGCCAAGATATTGGCGGCCAATGGCGGCATCGTGCTGCAAATCGGCACCCGGATAGAAGTGCTGCGCGACGATGGCCTGCCGGTGCGCGTGGTGTTCGACCGTGTGCCCGCCAATCTGCGCGCCCGCCCGACCCTGTCGGTCACGGTGCAGGCGGATCGCGCCGGTACGGTCCCCGCCCGCCTCTCCTACCTCACGCCCAATCTAGGCTGGACCGCCGATTATGTCGCCCTGTTCGACGCGGCGAAGGGCGCGATGGACATGCAGGGCTGGGTCACGCTCACCAACAATACCGGCACGACCTTCACCAATGCGAAGACGATTCTTGTCGCGGGCAATCCGGCCAATGGGGGCGGCCGCTCCAACTGGTGGCAGGGGTCGAGCGGTGCGATCGATCAGGCGGGCACCGAAAGCGGCCCGCGCGAACGGCTGGGCGACTATTATCTCTATCCGCTGGCGGCCCGCACCACGATCGCCAACGCCCAGCAGAAACAGGTCAGCTTCCTCGACGTGAAGGGCGCTCCGGCCCGCGCCACCTATGAATATGTCAATGGCTGGCTCGGCAGTTCCGCCGAACCGATGAGCGCGTCGAGCGTCCTCAAATTCTCGACGTCCAAGGATGGCGGGCTGGGCGATCAACTGCCCGCCGGCACGATCCGCGTCTATATGCGCGACGCGCGCGGCAACCCGCAATTCATCGGCGAAAACAGCATCGATCATACGCCGATGGGCTCCTCCATGGCACTGCGCACCGGCGAAGCCTTCGACGTCAAGGTCCGCCCAACCGTGGAACAGCGCACGAAAAAGGGCGGCAGCCGCTGGGAAACCAGGATGCGCTACACGCTGACCAACGCCCGGCCCGAAGCGGTGACGATCGACCTGGCGCAACAGGGCCTATGGGGCGACACCCGCGTCACTGCCCAGAGTCTGGGGGGCCAGAGTCCGGGGGGGCAAAGTCTGGAGGGCAAACGCATCTCGGCCGACCGGATGGAATGGAGCGTCCCGGTGCCCGCCAACGGCACGGTGGATCTCAGCGTCACCTTCGATTCGCGCTACTGACCGGAGCGGCGCCCGCGTGTCGCGACTCCTGATCTTCTTCCTCTTCTGGGCGATCGCGCTGCCGGTTCAGGCCGGCACGGTCGTTTCCCCGCGCGCCGATTCGGTATCCGTCACCGTCTATCGCGCACCGGGCCGGGCAAAGGGGCCGATCAGCCGCAACTGGCCGGGCGGCTATGCGCTCGTCACCGAGATTCGCGACGTGGACCTGCCTCAGGGCGAATCGACGATCCGGTTCGAGGGTGTCGCCGAAGGGCTGATGCCCGAAACCGCGATCCTGGCCGGCATGCCGCACGGTGTGCGCGAAAAGAATCGCGACGCCCGCCTCCTCTCGCCCGCCGGACTGGTCGACGCCTATCTCAAGCGCAGCGTCACCCTGCGCCGCACCGATCGCAAGACCGGCAAGGTGACGGAGCAGGAGGCGATCATCAGCGCCGGGCCGATGGGCGGCGTCATCGTCCAGACGGCGCAGGGTTATGAGGCGCTGGGGTGCAGCGGCTTCCCCGAACGCATGCTCTATCCTCGCGCGCCCGCCGACCTGTCGCCGCGCCCGACCCTGTCGGTGATCGCGAGCAGCGACCGGCCCACCCGCGCGCGGCTCGAACTCACCTATCTGGCCGAAGGGTTCGACTGGGCCGCCAACTATGTCGCCGACATGGAGGAGGATGGCAAAACTCTCGACCTGATGGCCTGGCTGACGGTCGCCAATGGCGGCGTCACCGGTTTTGCCGACGCGCAGCTGAACGTCATCGCCGGTCAGCCCAACAAGCAACGCCGCGGCGTACGGCCCCGCCCGACCGGCGGCCCGCTGCGCCTGCAATGCTGGCCGATGGACATCACCAGCACCCATCCTGCGTGGGAACTCTTCCCAGTCCAGCAGGCCGAACCGATGATGATGGACGGCGCGCAGGAAATCATGGTGACGGCGCAACGCAGCACGAATCGTCTGTTCGTACCGATGCCGGTGGCAGCGCCCCCGCCCCCACCGCCGCCTCCCCCACCACCGCCGCCGCCGCCCGAGGATGTCGGCGACCTCAAACTCTATCGCGTGCCCGTCACCGTCGATGTCGCGGCCAAGGCGCAGAAGCAGGTCGCGCTGCTCCGCCAGTCGGATGTGAAGGTCGAACGCCTCTATGCCGCGACCATCGGCTATGGTGACGGCACGGGCGACATGCGGCCGATGACGCTGCGGCTACGCTTGCAGAATCGCAAGGAAGACGGGCTTGGCCTCGCCATGCCATCGGGCCAGATCGCGGTGTTCGAACCGATCGCGGGGATGCGCCTGCTGGCCGGTGAAGCCGATATTGGCGACAAGGCGGAGGGCGAACGTGTCGATTACGATCTGACCGCCAGCCCGGACGTCCGCATCGGCGCACGCACGACCGCCCAATCGCGCAAGAGTCGCGACTGGATCCTGACGCTCAGCAATGCCCGCTCTTTCCCGATTCTGGCGGAAGTTACCATCCCCCACGACATCAGCCCGCGGCCGAAAGATATGGAACGGCGCGGCAATGACTGGATCTGGCGCGTGACGGTGCCCGCCAACGACAAGATCGCCTGGTCCTACCGCGAAGCGCTGCGGCAGTAAGCAAGCCACACCACCAAGATCCGTTCGCTTCGAGCGAAGTCGAGAAGCCGCTAGGGCGGCGCTGACGTCACCCTGCTTCAGAAACTCAGACCACAGGCAGCGGACGAGGCCGATGCTGCGCGTCCAGCGCGACGAACGTATAGACGCCGCTGGTCAGCACCACTTCCTCCAATCCGATGCCGCGCGTCGCCACCACGTCGATACGGATCGCGACCGACGTGCGCCCGCGCCGCTCTTCGGTCGCATAGACGGACACGACATCGCCCAGCAGGATCGGCGTGATGAACGTCATGCTCTCGATCGCCACGGTGGCCACGGCGCCCTGCGCGATCCGCGCCGCGACGATGCCGCCGGCAATGTCCATCTGGCTCAGCACCCAGCCGCCGAAAATATGGCCATTGGCGTTGATGTCGGTCAGATGCGGGACCAGCCGCAACACCACCTCGCCCCGATCCGCGCCCGTCTCCGTCTCAATCGTCAAGCGGCACCTCGTCCTTCGCCCTGTCCATCACCTGTTCGTCATGCCCGGTCCCGCTGGACAGAAAGGACAGCGCCATCAATCCGGTGCCCAGCATGAAGGTCAGCCATACGCCCAAAATCGTGGCGATCACCATATGTATCGGCAGTTCGCCCGACCGCTGATGCAGGAAGAACAGCGCGATCCCTACACACACGGCACCACCCAACGCCATCCACGCCATGATGCGCCGGAACCGCGCCCAGGCGGTCGCGGCAATAAGTGGATCGTCCAGGGCCTGTTTGCGCGTCATCCCTTTATTTTGCGCGTCGAAAGTGGGATCATCAAGCGTCCATGGGAAATGTCTCAGACAATGGAGAGTGGTCATGACCATCGCAGCGATTTTGCAGGGCAAGAACGACGTCATCAGCGTGCATCCGGACGATAGCGTGCAATCCGTCGTGCAACTGCTCGCGGACCGACGAATCGGCTGTGTCCCGGTGGTCGACAATGGCCAGGTGGTCGGCATCTTCTCCGAACGCGACCTCGTCTATCGCGTCGCGAAGGACGGACCGGCGGCGCTGGACCACAGCGTGGGGGAAGTGATGACCACGCCCGCCATCACCATCGCCGACGATACACCTGTCATCCACGGCCTGTCGCTGATGACCAAGCGGCGCATCCGCCATCTGCCGGTGGTGGTCGACGGCGCGCTGGTGGGCATGATTTCGATCGGCGACCTCGTCAAATATCGCATCGACAGCATCGAATCGGAAGCCGCCTCGCTGCGCGACTATATTCAGACGGCGTGAGGAAGACGGCAGGGCGCTCGCTTTACGCGGGCGCCTGCACCGGCGGCGCCCGGCGAACCACCAATGCCACCAACTCCATCACCGTCCCCCGTGCGCACAGCATCAGCGCGGCAAGGAAGGCCAGTCCGCCCGCCGGCACCAATATGGCAAGTCGCACCGGCGCAGCCAGCGGCGGCAACAGGCGATCGACGATCATCACCATCCCGGCCATCAGCACGGCGCATCCCAAGCCCGGCGCCGCGGCGCGAATCAGATCGGCGAATCGCAATCCCATCGGCCCGCCGGCCAGCCATGCGGTCACGCCTGTCAGCACGGGGAAAGCCGCCAGCCAGGCCCAGGCCAGCCCGATCGCGCCGAACTGGATGCCGATCAGGAAAGCGATCGGCATCAGCACCGCACCTACCGCCGCGACCCGCGCGGTGGTGCCGGGCCGGCCCAGCGCATTGCTGACCGGCGCGAACATCACCTGTAAAGTCATGAAGGGCATGGCCAGCGCCAGGATCGCGACGAAGGGCGCCATTTCCAGCCATTTCTGCCCGAACAAAGTCTCGACCAGCGGCTCCGCCGTCACCGCCATGCCCAGGTAAATGGGACAGGTCAGCAGCAGCAGCAGCTTTACCGCCTTGCAGAAGGACCAGGCTACCCGGCTCACATCCTTCTGCATCCGCGCATAAGCGGGGAAGGCGACGTCGTTGAGCGGCGGCACGAATTTGCTGACGAAAATCTGGGTCAGGAACAGCGCTTCGGCATAGAGGCCCAGCTGGTACGGCTTCAACACCCGGCCGCCGATGAAGATATCGGCCTGGCTCTGCACGATCCAGAATAGCTGGCCGCCCAACAGCGACGCGCCATAGGCGACCATTGCGCCGGTGCCGCGAAAATCGAAACTGGGGACGGGCTTGAACCCGGTGGCGATGACATAGCCCACCGCCTTGACCCAGAAACCCGCGATCGGCGCCCACACCAAAGTCCACACGCCCCAGCCCGACAGCGCGCCGGTCAGCGCCATCGCGGCGGAGGCTATGGCGGCGATCAGGTTGACCAGAGCCGGCCGCTTGAAATCCAGCGCCCGGCCCATGATCGCCTCGGGCACGGAAATGAAGGGCGTGGACAGATAGAGCAGGGCCTGCACCCGCAGCAGGTCGGCGACCATCGGCTGCGCATAATAATCGGCGGCCAGCGGCGCGATGGCCAGTTGCAGCAGGGCCAGCGCGCCATTGAGCAACAGCATGATGGTAAAGGCCTGCCGCAACCGGTGCGGCTCGACCTTGTCCGACTGCACGAGCGCGCTCACCAGCCCATAGCCGTTCAGGAAGGTGGCGAAATTCAATATCACTTGGGTCATGGCGAACAGGCCATAATCTTTGGGGTCGAGCAGCCGGATGACGGCCAGCGTCACGACCCAGCTCATCATCTGCGACAGGATCTGGCTGCCCGATCGCCAGAAGATGGCACTCCTGATGCGTGCGCCGAAACCCGCGTCATTCGCGTCGGCATCCTGCAATGTCATTGGGTTACCATTCCTGTCCCTATAGCGCCGTGGAACAGGCTTTATCCGCTAACCCCCAAAAAAATGTGAAACAAAAATGCAAAAAGGGTTTGACGGTTCAGGCTGACCCACCTAGAGGGCTTTTCACCGGACGGGACGACGCCACTGCGGCGCTGGACTGGATGGTCGCCAACATAGACGGACACTGTTCCCCCAGACGCAAGGAAGGGGTTGGATGGTTGTCCGCCAAAACTTGTCGGTGGTTCTTTGACATTGTCGGTTAGATGAAGGGACATGTGGGCGGCGGCTCCGGTCTGGTACGGCTTTCAGGCGTATCGTGATCGGTTAAATTAGGCCGTTCCTTATTGGAGCCCGCTGAGCTTGCTTGGTGGGTTGTCTATATGTCTCAATATATTCCACTAGAATATATTGTGCAGGAATGGCTCCTGAAAATGAGCGGTATGTGTTGGCCCTATTCCGGCTGGCACGTATCGGACATCAAACTTGAGAGTTTGATCCTGGCTCAGAACGAACGCTGGCGGCATGCCTAATACATGCAAGTCGAACGAGATCTTCGGATCTAGTGGCGCACGGGTGCGTAACGCGTGGGAATCTGCCCTTGGGTTCGGAATAACGTCGGGAAACTGACGCTAATACCGGATGATGACGAAAGTCCAAAGATTTATCGCCCAGGGATGAGCCCGCG
>NZ_VYPZ01000059.1 GCF_008710155.1 Sphingobium limneticum | reverse complement strand
AAACTTATCCGAAGTTCGCCGGTGACCACCCGCGAAACTGACCGGCCGCTACAGCGCTTTATCGATGAGCGCGCGTCCGGTCAGCTTCGCTACCCTCAAAACCTACACCACGCGCCGGGACACGACCATCTCGATGTATCTAAACTGTCATTCAACGCCTTTACTAGGCCGCCCCTATGACGCTTCCTCAGCACAGGGCGGCCTGGCTTGGCCGTCATATATTCCCGCATGAAGCGGCTGTGCGGCAATGGCTTGCTCGGCGCCCATCGGGCTGGGGCATGGATGTCGATGATATCATTCAGGAAAGCTACGCCATCCTCGCGGGGCTGGAGCGCATCGATCACATTGTTTCGCCACGCAATTATTTTTTCGAGGTCGCCAAGTCAGTCGTGCTGCGCTCCCTACGGCGCTCCCGCGTGGTGATGATCGATGCGCCAGCGCATGCCGAGATCCTGGAAGTGCCTGAGCCTGCTCCCGATCAGGAAAGGCTGCTCTCTGACCGGCAGGAATTGGAGCAGGTTGCCGCGTTCATCGACCGGTTACCCGACCGGTGCCGAGAGGTGTTCGTGCTGAGAAAATTGCGCGGCTTTTCTCAAAAGGATGTGGCGCGTGATCTAGGCATCGCGGAAAGCACTGTCGAGAAACATATGGTCAAGGCGCTCGCCAGCCTGACAAATGCATTCGGGCGTGGCGGAAATCGACGCAATCGGTCATCTAGGGACGGTGAGCGAGATTTTGAAACAGAGCGCCGGGATGCCCAGGGCTGAAGCAAACGCACGCGATGAATGCGCAGCGCACTGGGCCCTTCGCGTCAATTCCGGGCTGATCTCACGGGACGAAGAAGCGGAACTGGACGCATGGACGAGTGAGGATGCCCGTAACTTGGGCGCATTCGCACGGGCCATGGCAGCCAATGCCTATTTCGACCGCGCGGCTGCACTGGGTGTTCCCTATCCACCCAAGGAAGAACGCTCTGCACAGAGCCCCGACTTATGGGCTCTGGATGAGCACCGGGCGTATAGCAGCAAACCGCTGGGTGTGTCTCGGCGCGGGTGGATCAGCGGCGGCCTGGGTGCGATGGCGGCCGCGCTGGTCGGTGGTATCGGGCTAAAGCATTGGCTGGGAGCAGAAAGCTATGCGGCGCCCTTGGGCAATGTGCAGCGATCGGCGCTGCGCGATGGATCGGCAGTAACGCTTAACAGCAGTGCCGAAATCAAGGTTGCCTTCAAGGATGCTCTTCGCCAGGTCAGCTTGGTCACGGGCGAAGCCAATTTCGACGTCGCCAAGGATGCCGCTCGTCCCTTCATCGTCGATGCAGGCCCGGTGCAGATACGCGTTGTCGGCACGAGCTTCCTGGTACGTCTCGACGATGACGATCGTGGATCGATCACAGTGCGCGAAGGTATTGTCGAGGTCCATAATGGCGCTGACAATCCGGTCCGTCTCATCGCGGGCGATCATCTGTCCTTTGCACGGCAAACCATGAAGCAGGAGCGACTGACCATGGCCGATGTCGATCGCATGGGATTGTGGCAACGCGGCGAAATGGACCTGACCGGCATGACGTTGGCGGATGCGGCCAGCGAGTTTGCCCGCTATTCCGACATGAAGATCATGATTGATGATCCAGCTGTCTCAGCTTTGAAGGTTGCCGGCGTCTATTCCACCAGCGATCCGGCAGGCTTCGCGCGCGCCGCCGCCTTGGCGCAAGGCCTCAAAGTGGCGGTTTCCGTGGATAAAATCACACTCTCAAGATAATCTGCAAAAAAGTTGCTGTCTGAGTGGAGGATCGGCATCCAGACGGCATCTAGTCTGCGAACCCGGCCTTCAAGGTCGAACAGCGGGGACAGATTTTTCATGAACGCCAGATATTTTTCCGGCTGCAGCATCATTGCTGCGGCCGTTGCCGTCGCGACACCAGCCCATGCGCAGCAGCGTGCTTTCGACATCCCGGCACAGCCCTTGCCGACCGCGATCGCAACGCTGGGCAAGCAGGCACGGCTGCAAATCGTCGCACCCGGTGAAGGGCTGGAAACCGTTCGCAGCCGGTCGGTAAAGGGCATGATGGATGCGCGCGCAGCCCTCAAACAGTTGATCGCCGGAACCGGCCTGGAAATCGCAACCGACGACGGCGCGCGGATCGTCCTGCGCCGTGCCACGCAATCGCGTCCAACCGCCAGGCCGACCGCCCAGCATGCCGACCCTGAAGATGCGATAGTCGTCACCGGCTTTCGCGCGAGCATGAACATCGCCCGCGAGATCAAGCGCAAGTCTGACGCAATTGTCGACAGCATCGCGGCTGAGGATATCGGCCAGCTTCCCGACAATAGCGCGACCGAGGCACTGGCCCGACTGCCCGGCGTCCAGATCTTCCGCAATCGCGGCGAGGGCCAGTCGATCACCATCCGCGGCATTTCCCAGGTTGTGACGATGATCAACGGCCAAGAAGCCTATACCGGATCGTCTCGCCGAACGCTGCTCAACAGCTATCCCGCCGGCCTAATCCGGTCGATGGAAGTCTACAAGGCGCTGACCCCGGACCTGATCGAGGGCGGCATCGGCGGCGCGGTGGACGTGCAGCTTCGCCAGCCGCTCGACTTCAAGAAGGGGATGACGGTCGCCGCCACGCTGCGGGGCAGCTATGACGACCAGGCGAAGAAGGCCTTCGACAACGCCGACCTGCTTGTCGCTGGCAACTGGGATACAGGCGCAGGCGAAATCGGCGTCATGGTCAATGCCTCCTATCTGAAGCGCGACTATTATGAATCCTATCGCGAAAGCCTCCAACCGCAGACTAATGCGGCAGGCCAGACATTCCCGACTGGCATCCTGCTTAAAAATCCCAAGGGAAGCTATGAGCGTCCCGTGTTCACAGGGGAGGTGCAATGGCGGCCGGCGTATAATTTCGGCCTCCATCTTCGCGCCACCAACGTTACCGACGACAATGAATATACCGACACCGACCTGCAGACCAACATGGCGCTGACCACAGCGCTCACTAATGTCGAGCTAGTCCCTGGCACTGGCATCGTGAAGAGCGCGACCTTTACAGCGACGGCGGATTCCGGGCCTCGTTCCAATCACACCCGGCAATTGCTCGACACGACGCAGGTTGAACTCGGTGCGGATTTCACCTCCGGCATCGCGACGCTCACGACCAATGCCGTCTACACGACATCGAAAATCGAAACCGATCAGCAACTCATGCTGCTTTCTTTCAACAAAGCGCCGGTGATCGATGCGGTGTTCCAGAGCGACAGCAAATATGGCGGTCTGTCCTACACCTATCGCAACATCGACCTCTCAGACATCAACCAGTTTCACGTCCGGGCCTATTCCGACACACGCACGCGGCAGAAAGGCGAGGGCCTGCAATGGCGAACTGACCTCAACCTCGACACCGGCACCGGTTTCTTCCGTTCGGTCAAGACCGGTGTCCGCTATGCCCGGCGCAGCGCCGATTTTCAGACAGGCACCGGGCTTGCCAATCTCAACGCGCTGAACTTGCGCATGTCCGCCTTCCCCGGCGGCAGCACTCCCGTCAGTCTTACGCGCGGCGTCTCGGCGGATGATGCCATGCTTCCCGGTGGCTGGGTTGGTTACGACGCAAACTGGCTCGCCAGCATGAGCAATGTGAAGAGCCTCAACGCCTATGTGGACTCGCTGCAAGCCACCAAGCTCTACACAGATGACGGACGACCGGCCTTTGCGCCGCAATCGGCATTCAATGGCAAGGAAACCAGCTATGCCGCCTATGGCCAGGTCAAATATGGCTTCGACCTTGGCGGCGTGGCGATAGACGGCGTCGCTGGCGCGCGCCTCGTCAACACGGTGCTGGACATAAACGGTACGCAATATGCCGTTTCCCGATCACCGACGTCCGGCGGCAATGTGACCACATACACACCCGTTCATGCTCGGCAGAATTATCTGGATTTTGATCCCAGCTTCAGCGCGGTGGCGCATTTCAGTTCCGCGCTTCAACTGCGCCTCGCCTGGACAAAGACCTTCAGCCGCCCCGACTTTTCACAACTCAACCCCAGCCAGACCTTCTCGCAGGTTCTCGCTGGATCTGGCGCCTATACAGGTCGGGTGACGACCGGCAATCCGAACCTTCTGCCGATCCGTTCGACCAATTGGGACGCGTCGCTGGAATATTATTATGGTCGGGCCGGCGCCGCAAGCATCGCCCTATTCCAGCGCGACGTGAAAAACTACATCGTCAACACGATCGAGAAGGATGACAGCATTCCCGGTGCGCTGGGCATCGTCGATGTGACCCGACCGATCAACGCCGGCGACGGCACGATCAAGGGCATCGAAGCCAGCGTCAGCACCTTCTTCGACTTCGCGCCGGGCATGCTGCGCAATTTCGGTGCCTCGGCCAACTATAGCTTTACGGACTCCAAGCAGGAACTGCCTGCCACGGACGCGACGGCGGCCTTCACGGGCCAAACCGCTGGCATATCCAAGCATGCCTATAATCTCGCACTTTTCTACGATGACGGTAAGTTTCGCGCAAAGATTGCCTATAGCTGGCGCGGTCGATTCGCCCTTGCCTATAATCTGACCGATCCAACCAAAAATCTGAACTGGTATCCGATCGAACGGTTGGCGGCTTCTGCAACCTATAATTTCAGCCGCAACCTGTCGCTGACGATCGACGGAACCAACCTGACCAACCGGCCGCAGCGGGCCTATTGGGGATCGGAAGATTTCCATGACCGCGTCTATTTTGAAGGGCGGACCTATTCGGCTGCCATGCGCTTCAAATTCTGAGAGCCCGGCATAATGAGGCATATATTTTTGGCGCCTGTCCTCGTCGCGATCGCGGCGAGCGGTCCGGCTTCGACCGCTCCAGCGCCTGCCAATAGCGGGCCATGGGGCGGTGCCTGGGGCTACGCCACCTCGCCCGCGACCAAGACGGTACGCGATATTTTGCCTGCCGGCACTTACCGCTATCGCTTGCGTTCCAGCCAGTCAGGCGACGGCCTTCGCTTTGTTTTCACCAATCCGGACGGTGCTATCCCGTTGGAAATCGTTCGCGTGACGGTTGCACATGCGGCCACAGAGGAGGGTTTCGGGCTCGATGCGGCGACTGAACGTCCGGTCCTTTTCGACGCGGGTTCCAACACCCATCTGCCAGCAGGGATAAGCCGGGCCAGCCATGTGGTCGATTACGGCGTTCAGACAGGCGACGACCTCATCCTGACGATCGACACCAGCGCGCCCAGCACGACGGTCGGCGGCAATGCCGGTTTCCCCGTCGCGTTCAGCGAAGCCGCGATGCCTGCGGACGGCGCGGGTCTGGAACCGCGCAAACTGCGCCCCGTCATCACCCATATGATCGTACGCAATCCATCGGCGCCCTGCACAATCGTCACCATGGGGGACTCGATCACGGAAGGCGCCCGAGGCACAAGGACGGGCTGGCGCGGCTGGCCAGGCGTGCTGGCGCGCAGGCTTGCCGAAAAGAGGGGCGCACATTGCGGCGTCGTCAATATGGGGATCAGCGGCAATCGCCTGCTGCGTGATGGGCGCGGAACTGCGGCGGTCGATCGCTTCGACCGGGATATCGCCTCTGTGCCTGGCGTCACCCATCTGATCCTGTTAGAAGGGATCAACGACATCTGGCGCAGTAGCACGCCCGGCGAACCGGCGGTGGGTGCCGCCGATCTGATCGCCGGCTATCGCCGGATTATAGATATGGCCCATGCGCGCGGCATCCGCGTGATCGGGGGCACGATGACGCCGGGTTGGGGCTCCAAATATCTCTCGCGGGATATGGAGCAGGTGCGCCAAAAAGCAAATCAGTGGATCCGCAAGGGTGGCGGATTTGACGCCGTGATCGATTTCGAGGCGGCGCTGAGGGACGGAGAAAGTCCGCCTGCGATCAGAAAATCCTTCGATTCCGGGGACAAGCTGCACCCTGGCGACAACGGTTATGAAGCGATGGGTCGCGCCGTGCCTCTTTCCCTGTTCCAGCCGCCACCCTCCTGAAGATCCGACAGACCGTCGGTCTGCCATTGGGCGACAGATGGCACATCGCTACAAAAGGAATCCCATGAAGTTCCACATTCTACTCGCCACCGCCCTTGCCGGTACGATGGCGTTGTCGCCGGCTGCTCCGGCGTTCGCCTGGGGACATCTGGCCCATGCGGTGATCGATCGTGCCGCGATCGAGGCTTTGCCGCAGGACGGCCCCGTCTTTCTGCGCGACTATCTGGACTATATCACTGCCTCCGCCACCCTGCCTGATAAATGGCGGTCCTCGAGCGAACCCTTCGCCAAGATCGAGGAAGATCCCAACCATGGCTGGTTCCGAGAGCAGTTCGATTTCCTAAAGCCCCTGCCACGTTCGCGCCACGCCTTCATCCTCGCCCTATATCGCGAACATCTGAGGATCAAGGATAGCGACCCTGCGGCCGCTGCACGCATGAATGTCCGCTGGACCGGCACCTTGCCCTATGCCGCCATGGAACAATATGGCCAGATGGTCGCTGAAATGCGGCTGTTGCGCGCAGCACGGGTAAAAGGCGATGCTAAGCAGGCCATCATCCTCGAACAGAATATTGCGCATACGGTTGTGCGTCTTGGTCACTACATTGGCGATGGCGCCGAGCCGCTGCATGACTCGGTCAACAGCGACGGCTGGCGCGGCGCAAATCCCAAAGGCTTCACGCGCGACGGCAAAATGGTCTGCCCCCACCGAGTGGACCGATTGGTTTGTTAGTGCATTAAGCGCATCGCCGCCATATCCGGACGGAGGTGGAGCGAAGCGGAACCGGAGGCCGGATATGGCGGTGTCGCCGTTTCCGGTGC
>NZ_VYPZ01000058.1 GCF_008710155.1 Sphingobium limneticum | reverse complement strand
GGATGGATCACAGCAAAATGGACCACGCGGCGATGGGGCACGGGTCCGGCGCCGCGGTCGCGGCCATGTCGGACCACGGCGGGCACGGCGATCACATGGCCTTGATGGACCGCGATGAGCGCCGCGCACGCTGGGCGCTTTACGCCAACATCGGTCTCGGTCTGTGGCTCGCCTCCAGCCCGCTCATCTATGATTCCATGACCACGCAGAGCGTCGGCGAAGCCGCGCGTTTCGTAACCGTCGATCGCGGGCTGCCTTCGATCGAATGGCGGGCCAGCGCACTGGCTATCAGCGATGTCGTCAGCGGGCTCGCCATCGCGCTGTTCGGCGCGCTGTCGCTCGCCCCGCGCACCAAGACATGGGCGCAGTGGGCTGTCGCGTTCATCGGCATCTGGCTGTTCTTCGCGCCGCTGATCTTCTGGAGCCCGAGCGCCGCGCAGTACAACAACAACCTGCTCATCGGCTCGGCCGTGATCGCCCTGTCGGTGCTCGTGCCAATGATGCCGGGCATGAGCATGGCGGGCATGATGGACCCCAAGAACATCCCGCCTGGCTGGACCTATTCGCCATCGACGGACGCGCAGCGGCTGCCGATCGTCGCCATGGCGCTGATTGGGCTTCTGACCTCGCGTATCCTGACGGCCTACCAGTTAGGCCACATCGATACTGTGTGGGAGCCGTTCTTTGCTGGATCGCTGGCCGACCCGCGTAATGGGACCGAGGAGATCATTACATCCGACATGTCGAAGGCTTGGCCGATCCCCGACGGCGGTCTTGGTACAGTCAGCTACGTGCTCGAAATTCTTATGGCGGTGATGGGCACCCGCGACCGCTGGCGGACCATGCCGTGGATGGTGACCTTCTTCGGCATTCTCGTCATTCCGCTCGGCGTCGTCAGCATCTATTTCATCATCAGCCAGCCGATCGTCATCGGCACGTGGAGCACGCTGGCGCTGATCGCCGCGCTCGCCATGCTGATCATGATCCCGTTCGCATTGGACGAGGTCATTGCCATGGGCCAGTTCCTCGCCTGGGCGAAGCGCCGCGGCAAGCCGCTGATCCGCACCTTCTTCCAGGGCGACGCGGTCGAGGCGGGGGCCGAGGACGCATCCGACGTGATGGCCTCGCCTTCTACCTTCTGGGCGGATGCGAAGCGCGGGCTGACGCTGCCGTGGACGCTGGCGGCCAGTATCGTGCTCGGCGCCTTCCTGATGCTGACGCGGGTGATCCTGGGGAACGAAGGCGAGATGGCGAACAGCGACCATGTCGTCGGCGCCCTCGTGATCACAGTCGCGATCATTGCCACCGCAGAGGTGGCCCGCGCTCTCCGCTTCATCAATGTCGCGTTCGGGGCATGGCTCGTCGCTGCCCCGTTCCTGCTGACAGGGGCCGGCCCCCTTGGGGCGATCGTGTCGGTGGTCGTGGGAATCGCGCTCATCGGGCTCAGCCTGCCGCGCGGCAAGCGCAGCCCCGAACATTATGCGAGCTGGGACAAATACGTAATTTGAGGCCTTACTCGCCTCCAGAGAGGAGGGGCACAGCATGGCGCAGTCCAGGTACCGAGTTCTATCCGGGGGTCATTCAGGCGGTTATATGGCCGTCGATTATGGCGGTGCGGTTGCCGATGGCCGGGTCAAGAGCGGCCGAGTATGCCGAGATGAACGAGTTCGCGTGAAGCTGCTCCAGGCCGCAGGCGTCGGCGTGAAGTTCGCGATCCATCCGGTTGCGGGGCGCATGCCCGGTCACATGAACGTGCTGCTCGCCGAAGCCGGCGTGCCCTATGACATCATCTTCGATATGGAAGATATCAACGCCGAGTTTGCCAACACCGATGTCGCGCTGGTCATCGGGGCCAACGATGTCGTCAACCCGGCGGCACGCACCGACAAATCCTCGCCGATCTACGGCATGCCCATCCTCGATGCCGACCAGGCCCACCAGGTCTATGTCGTCAAGCGCGGTCAGGGCAAAGGTTATTCCGGCGTCGAGAACCTGCTCTTCTTCAACGAGAATTGCAGCATGGTCTATGGGGATGCCCAGGCGGTGCTGACGCAGATGGTGCAGGCCGTGAAGGATCTCGGCGCGTGACCGTACCCCTTACCCCCGAAATCTGATTCACCACAGGAGAATGGACAATGACCTACGCGACCATCAATCCCTATACCGGAGACACTGTTGCGACCTTTCCCGACGCAACGGACGAGGAGGTGAAGACCGCGCTGGACAAAGCAGACGCGGCTTTCCTCAGTTGGCGCGAAACCTCCTTCGCCGAGCGCGGCCGTATCCTGCAGAATGCCGCAGACATCCTGCGCCGGGACAGCGATGCTTTTGCCCGCCTGCTGACGCTGGAAATGGGTAAGCTGGTCGCCGAAGCGAAGGCCGAGGTGGAACTCTCCGCCAAGATCTTCGAATATTATGTTCGGCATGCGGAAGACCTGCTGAAGCCGGAGAAGCTGCCGGTGCTCGATCCCGCCGAAGGCGAGGCGATGCTGGTGCACGAGCCGCTCGGCGTCCTCCTGGCGATCGAGCCATGGAATTTCCCTTATTATCAGATTGCCCGCATTCTCGCGCCGCAACTCTCGGCCGGCAACACGCTGATCCTCAAGCACGCCTCGAACGTTCCGCAGAGCGCCGCGGCGTTCGAGAGACTGATGAACGAAGCGGGTCTGCCGGAAGGCGCGTTCCAGAATCTCTATGCAACGCGCGATCAGATCAACCTCATCATCAACGATCCGCGCGTTCATGGCGTGGCGTTGACTGGCTCGGAAGCTGCCGGCGCGGTGGTTGCATCCGAGGCCGGCAAGGCGCTCAAGAAGTCGACCATGGAACTGGGCGGCGCCGACGCCTTTGTCGTGCTCGCCGATGCCGACATGGACAAGACGATCGACTGGGCCGTCTTCGGCCGGCACTGGAACGGTGGCCAGGTCTGTGTTTCGTCCAAGCGCATGATCGTCGTCGATGAAGTCTACGACACCTTCCTCGACGGTTATCGCAAGGGCGTAGCCAAGCTCGTCATGGGCGACCCCTCCGACCCCGGCACCACTCTCGCGCCGCTCTCCTCGCAAAAGGCGGCCGACGACATCAAGGAACAGATCCGCAAGGCCGTCGAACTGGGCGCCAAGGCTGAGGAAGTCGGTCCTACAGTGCCGAACAAGGGGGCTTTCGTGCAGCCAACTTTTCTGACCGACCTCGATGAGGGCAATCCGGCCCGTTATTGGGAATTCTTCGGTCCGGTATCGATGCTGTTCCGTGCGAAGGATGAGGACGATGCCGTGCGCATCGCCAACGACTCGCCCTTTGGCCTGGGCGGCTCCGTCTTCACCTCCGATCCTGTCCACGGCGCCGAAGTGGCGAAGCGGATTTCCACCGGCATGGTCTTCGTCAATCACCCGACTAAGGTGGAGGCCGACCTGCCGTTCGGCGGCATCCGTCGCTCGGGCTATGGCCGCGAACTGCTGGGCCTCGGCCTCAAGGAGTTCGTCAATCACAAGCTGATCGATGTCGTCGATATCGACGCGCATTTCTGAGAGAGGAACATCGCCATGGAAAGCACGATGAAAGCCGCGGTCGTCCGTGAATTCGGAAAGCCATTGGTCATGGAGGAAGTCGCGGTGCCCCGACCTGGCGCCGGCCAGATCCTCGTCAAGATCGCAGCCACCGGTGTGTGCCACACCGACCTGCATGCCGCTGAGGGCGATTGGCCGGTCAAGCCCAATCCACCCTTCATTCCTGGTCACGAGGGCGTCGGACATGTGGTCGCGGTTGGCGCAGGTGTGAAGCATGTCAAGGAGGGCGACCGGGTGGGCGTGCCATGGCTATATGATGCCTGCGGCCATTGCACGCACTGCCTGGGCGGCTGGGAAACGCTGTGCGAGGAGCAGCACAATACCGGGTATTCGGTGAACGGCAGCTTTGCCGAATATGTTCTCGCCGATCCCAATTATGTGGGGCATCTGCCCGGCAACGTTTCGTTCGTCGATATTGCGCCGATCCTGTGCGCCGGCGTCACCGTCTACAAGGGCCTCAAGGTAACCGACACCAAACCGGGCGACTGGGTGGTGATCTCCGGCATCGGAGGTCTCGGCCATCTCGCCGTGCAATATGCCAAGGCGATGGGCCTCAACGTCGTCGCCGTCGATGTCGATGACAGGAAGCTCGACCTCGCCCGGTCGCTGGGGGCCACGTTGGCAGTCAACGCCCGTTCGGAAGACCCGATCGCTTTCGTGAAGAAGCAGATCGGAGGCGCGAATGGGGTGTTGGTCACCGCCGTGTCGCCCAAGGCCTTCGAACAGGCGATGGGTATGGTGGGACGCGGCGGCACGGTCGCGCTCAACGGCCTGCCGCCCGGTGACTTCCCGCTGCCGATCTTCGACACGGTGCTGAACGGCGTGACCGTGCGGGGATCGATCGTGGGGACGCGGCTCGATTTACAGGAAGCCTTGGACTTCGCCGGTGACGGCAAGGTGAAGGCCACGATCTCAACCGACAAACTCGAGAACATCAACGACATCTTCTCCCGGATGCACAAGGGCGACATCCAGGGCCGCGTCGTCATCGATTTCGAGCAATAACGAGCCGCTTTTCGATCGGGCGTGTCTTCGTCGATCAGCCGGTCACCGCCGGGGCCGGAGGTCAATTGCCTTTCTGAACGCGTCTCCTCTCACCCTTAGGAGGGAGGAGACGCGCCGGTGGAGGAGAGGCGCCATCCTGAACAGACGAAGGAAGATTATCATGACTACTGGCAAGAAGGTCGCAATCGTCACAGGTGCCGGCCAGGGCATAGGCTTGGCCATCGCGGTGCGTCTCTCCCGGGAAGGCTTCGCCATCGGCTGTCTCGATTATAATGCGGAAACGGCAGAGGCGGCAGCCGATGCAATCATCGCTACAGGCGGTGAAGCACTCGCGGTCAAGGTCGATGTCGCTCAGCGCGATGACGTCTTCAAGGCGGTGGATGCGGTCGTTCAGCGGTTTGGCCGGCTCGATGTCATCGTGAACAACGCAGGCCTCGGACCGACCACACCGATCGAGGAGATCACGCCCGAAATCTACCACAAGGTGTTCGACGTCAATGTCGGCGGCACCTATTGGGGCATCCAGGCGGCGCTCAAGCATTTCAAGGCACGTAAGCCCGAGAAGGCCGGCGATATCGTCGGCAAGATCATCAATGCTTCGTCACAGGCGGGACAGGTTGGCAATCCCGATCTGGCGGTTTACGGCGCGACCAAGTTCGCGATCCGCGGCATCACCCAGACAGCAGCCAAGGATCTCGCACCCCTTGGCATCACCAGCAATGCCTATTGTCCCGGTATCGTGCGCACGCCCATGATGGAGGGCATTGCTCAGAAGGTCGCTGATGAAAATGGCCAGACCCTTGAATGGGGCCTGCAGCAATGGGCGAAGAACGTAACGCTCGGGCGCATCTCTGAGCCGGAAGACGTGGCAGCCTGCGTATCCTTCCTTGCTGGCCCGGACTCGGATTACATGACAGGGCAAGCCCTGATTATCGACGGCGGCATGGTCTTTAACTGAGGCAGAGGTTCGAAGACGATCCTGTTTCGGCAGGCTCGTCTTGGTGCAGCTGTCAGATGCTGGGAGGCATGCGATGCATGCAATGGTCCTGAATGCGGTCGGTCAGCCGCTCGTGTGGACCGAACTTCCGGATAGAAGGCGTCACCTCAAGGTTTGTGCGCCAGACAACTACAAGGGTTCCTGGGGCGCGCCTTCATGCATGGCGGCCTCAACCATCTGGCATTTTGAAGGGGGAAACATGATTTTGGCGTTTAGGGTGGCAATGGCCACAGCACTGGCGATGCCGATCGCGGTCGCCGCCCAGCCTGCATCGCGCTTCGCGGATACGAAGGCCGTGGAGGCAGTACTGTCGCAGTACAAGGCGGCGATTGAAAAGCTCGATGCGAAAGGAACAGAGCGACTCTTCGCGGCCGACTCCCAGATATTCGAAACGGGTGGCTCGGAGGGAACCTACGCGACATACCTCGCCCATCATCTTGGGCCAGAGCTGGCAGCCTTCAAGTCGTTTACATTTTCCGACTACAAGGTGAAGGTTCGCTTTGAGGGTCCGGTCGCACTTGCCACCGAGACCTACCGCTATCGGATCGAGCCGAAGAACGGGGCTGTTGCCGAACGTATTGGCGTCGCAACCAGCGTCTTAACGCGCTCGGGGAGCAGCTGGAAGATCATCAGCATGCACAGTAGCGCTCGCAAGCCGAAAGGCTCCTGATCGGTCAAGATCACATTGCGCCCGGACCCAGCTTCAGGGGTCGGCAATATGGCCGCTACTGCTTCTTCGCTGGATTCGGCGTAGCCGACTGCGGTGTCGCATTTGTAGAATTCGTCGGGTGATCGTGCTCCGGTATGCCAGCATAATGGTTCATCTGATCCTCGGAGATGTCCGACGTTTCCTCGCTGCTGCCACAAGCCGTTACGGCCAGAGGTAACAGAAACATGGCTGTGATAATCGCCCTCGATCTTCTCATAACAGAATACCCTTCGATGCCGATCTGAACCCATCATAGCTGATACGGTGGGATGCTCGTATCTGACTTCCTTACAATGATATGATCGACAAGGTTTTCGCTAGACTGGCATGCTCATGATGTCCTTATACGCGGAAAGCAACTTATTGCGAACTTGCAACGTCGCCTCGAACGCGATCGACGACTCCTGCCGCGCGAGCATTACCTTTGCAATATCGACCTCTTCGCCGCGTTCATAGGCAACCGTCAACTTTCCGGCGCGAGCGTTGATTTCATTGATTGTTGAGTTGCACTGAGAAGTGACCCGGGATTTTCATTGAGAAGTGACCCGGGTGGGCGTGGTTGATGTGCTGCCTGCGACGAGCAGGGTCAAGCGGGTGATTTGTCCTTTCTGGATTTTGGGGCGG
>NZ_VYPZ01000057.1 GCF_008710155.1 Sphingobium limneticum | reverse complement strand
TGCAGTCAGGCACCTACTGGTACCACAGCCACTCGGGCGAGCAGGAGCAGGGCGGGCTCTACGGCCCCATCGTCATCGATCCCGCGGGACCCGACCCGATCGCATTCGACCGCGAGCATGTGATCGTCCTCTCCGACCATAGCGAAATGACGGGCGAGGAAATTTTCCGCAAGCTCAAGCAGATGGGCGGCGCCTATTTCAACTATCAGCGCCCGACGCTGAGCGGGCTGCTCGCCGGCCGCGAGATGCGCCTCAAGGATCGGATGGAATGGGGCAAGATGCGCATGGACCCGGCCGATATTGCGGATGTTACGGGGTCGACCTACACCTTCCTCGTCAATGGCTTTGGCCCTTACGACAACTGGACGGGCCTCTTCCGACCGGGCGAGCGGGTTCGGCTGCGCATCGTCAATGCTGCGGCGCAAACCAACTTCAACGTGCGCATCCCTGACTTGCCGATGACGGTGGTGCAGGCCGACGGCCAGAACGTCCGGCCGGTAACCGTGGACGAATTCCAGATCGGCGTCGCGGAAACCTTCGACGTGATCGTGACGCCCGAGGACCGCGCCTACAGCTTCGTTTCCGAGGCGATCGACCGATCCGGCATGGGGCGCGCGACACTGGCCCCGCGCGAGGGCATGATCGCCCCGGTCCCGCCGCTCCGCCCGCGCACGTTGCTGACCATGACCGACATGGGCATGGACATGAGCGGCATGAGCGGGATGGAGGGGATGTCCGGTATGGCGGACGAGAACCCGGTCGCAAAGCGCGGGCCGGATCCCACGTTGATGCAGAATGCCTCGCGCAACCTGTGGAAGCTCACCGGGTGGAAAGAGCCCACCGATCACGGAACGAAGGCGGTAGGCGCTGCGATGGCCGGCATGGCTGGGATGGGGGGCGACCAGATGAGCGGCGCTATGCCAGGGATGGACCATAGCCAAATGGCGGCGGGCGCTGCCGGGATGGCGGGCATGGACCATGGTCAGATGAGCAGCGGCGGCATGGCTGGAATGGATCACGGCTCCGGCGGCATGAGCATGGACATGAACATGCGCAACCCCAAGAACGCGCCCGGCGTCAAGATGGGGCCTGGGGTGCAGACCATCTCGCCGATGCCGAAGGACCGCACGGGCGAGCCGCCGCAGGGGCTGGAAGGCGTCGATCATCGCGTGCTCACTTATCGCGACCTTGTCGCGCTGGATCGCAACCCGGACGTTCGTGCCCCGGCGCGCCAGTTCGAACTCCATCTGACCGGCAATATGGAGCGCTATATGTGGGGCTTTGACGGCCAGAAGCTCAGCGATCCCGCTGACCCAATCCCGTTCCGTAAGGACGAGCGGGCGCGCGTCACCCTGATCAATGACACCATGATGCCGCATCCAATCCACTTGCACGGGCACTTCTTCGAACTGGTGACCGGGCATGGCGACTTCGCGCCACGTAAGCACACGGTGAATGTAGCGCCTGGCGGCAAAATGACGTTCGACGTGACGACCGATGCGGTGGGCGACTGGGCGTTCCATTGCCACAATCTTTATCACATGACCGCAGGGATGATGCGTGTCGTGACCGTTCGCCCGATGGGCGAGGAGAACCGCGATGCAGTTTAAGCTCCTCCTGATCGCGGGCGGCGCGGCGCTTGGCTTGGCAACATCTGCGGCCGCGCAGATGGACCATTCCAATATGCCGGGCATGAAGATGCCACCGCCAAAGACGACAACGGTGAAAAAGCCTGCCCCTAAGAAGCCAGCAGCGGCCAAGCCCGCCGCGCGCAAGAAGTCCGTGAAGCCCGCTGCCAGGTCGATACCGCGCGCGAAGGCGGGATCGGGGGCCAGGCCCGCCGCAAGTCGGTCCGCCAAGCCGTCGGCCCCTGGAACGGTCGTTGCCGATCCTCATGCCGGTCATGACATGACGGCCATGCCGGGCATGAATACGCCTGAAGCCAACCCAAATCCTGGCGCCGGGCACGACATGTCGGCGATGCCAGATACCTCCGGCGGTGCCGCCCCAGGCCAGCCAAGTGCCATGCAGGGCATGGACCATGGTTCGATGCAGGGAATGGATCAGGGTTCGGGCGCTATGCAAGGCATGGCAGGTCACGATATGGGAAGCATGTCTCCTCCGACCACGGGGACGACGATGGTCGGGACCAACCTGCCGGCCGGCAACGCTCCGCCGCCGCCGATCCCGACGGATCGGGCCGCGGACCAAGTCTACTCTGCCGCCGCTATGGCGCATTCGCAGCAGCATCTGCAGATGCACGGGGGACAGAATTTCTCGCAGATCATATTCAACCTGGCTGAAGTCCAGATCCGGGATGGACGCGATAGTTATCGGTGGGACGGTAGTGCCTGGTATGGGGGCGATATCAACCGGCTGGTGCTCAAGACCGAGGGCGAAGGGAATATCGGGCGCAGCCTGGAAGCAGCGGAGGTGCAGGCGCTTTATTCGCGCGCCGTAGGCCCATATACCGACATACAGCTTGGCGTCCGCTACGACTTCAAGCCCAATCCCTCGCGTGTCTATGCGACGGTCGGCTTTGAAAGCCTTGCACCCGGCTTCTTCGATGTCGAGGGCGCGCTGTTCCTGTCCAACAAGGGCGACCTGCTCGGGCGTCTGGAAGGCTATTACGATCAGCGGATCACACAGCGGCTGATCCTTCAGCCACGCGCCGAGCTCAACTTCGCCGCGCAGGACGTGCCGGAAATCGGCCTCGGCTCCGGCCTGTCCACGGCCGAACTCGGACTGCGCCTACGCTACGAGATCAGGCGGGAGTTCGCGCCCTATGTGGGTATATCGTACGACCGCAGGTTCGGGGACACCGCCCGCCTCGCGCGCGCCCAAGGCCAGGGGGCGGCGTCGACCAGCCTTGTTCTGGGCATTCGCACATGGTTTTGAGGCCGATTGGGCTTTGTTGCGTTGACTAAGTCCAAGAAGGAGAAGCCCAATGGTTAAGACGATTACAGTTCTGGCTCTGGCGGCGATGGCAGCGAGCCCAGCTTTGGCTCAGCAGCAGATGCAAGGCATGGACCACTCGAAAATGCAGGGCATGAACCACGACAACATGCCTGGCATGAACACGCCCTTCATGCCCGCCGAGATGGCGATGCACGAGAAAATGATGAGGGCCAAAGGCGCCAACGCAAGTGAGACGTGGGCCCGCAAGATGATTGAGCATCACCGCGGTGCGATTGCCATGTCGCAGATCGTTCTCCGCCAGGGGCCCGATGCGAAGACCCGGCAAATGGCTCAGAAGTCTATTGCCGAGCAAAACAAGAGCATCGGTGAGCTTCAGGCGATGCTCCGGGCGATGGGCAAGCCTCCGCAGTAATTAAACCTCGTTCCTTTAGCCCTCAACGAGGGGGCGGGAGGAACGACCAAGGAGTTTTTTGCATGAAGACAGCTTTGCGATCCGCGCTTACTGCCGCAGCCTTGTTGGTTCCGGTTGCCGTCAGCGCGGCCACCCCGATCGTTATGCACCGCGACCCCGGCTGCGGCTGTTGCGCCAAGTGGGCGGCACAGGTGCAGCAGCAGCTCGGGCGCCAGGTGCGCGTCGTCGATGATTCCAATCGCCCCGCGCTGCAGAAGCGCGCGGGGGTCCCTGCGGACGTCTCGTCCTGCCACACCGCAATCGCCGATGGCATGGCTTTCGAGGGCCACGTGCCGATTGCCGACATGAAGCGGGCTCTCGCGACCCGGCCCAAGGGCGTGCGGGGCCTCGCGGTCGGCGGTATGCCGCTCGGCTCGCCGGGAATGGAAGTGCCGGGCGTCAAGGCGCAGGCCTATGACGTGGTCGCCTTCGGTCCCGGCGGGCGCCGCCTGTTCGCCCGCCACGGCAGCTGATGGCGGTTTTCAGGCTGGGGGCGGCAAGACGCGGCCGCCGCAGCTGGTGTAGCTCCACGGTCCAGTTCGTCTGGAAGAGCAGGCGAAGAGTTCACAAAAGGATTCGGGTCGGTGAGGAGAGAAGGCGGCATGCGCACCCGGGAATCGATGACCACGAATCAAGGAGTTGGGTGATGGGCGGTAAACGAGCCGGGGCCTTCGCTCTGCTCCTTGCGGTTGCAATGTCAGTAAGCACGTCGGCATCCGCGCATGAAGATCATGATGCGCTTGGGGCTGGTCCCGGGCCAGCCGCTAACAGCGCAGTCGAGACTCAGAACAAGGATGGAGCAGACGCTGGCGCCGGCCACATGGGTATGGGCTCTATGTCGACCGTGGACATGAACATGGGCGGCCGCGACATCGCCGGCGACGACATGGGCATGGGCGGCATGCACGAGGAGACCGCCAACAAGAACAAGAGTTTCGGTGAACGGCTTGTGAGCTGGCTGGGCCGGCTGCACACCATGGTCATTCATTTTCCCATCGCACTGTTCATCGGTGCGTTCGGAGTGGAGCTGTTCGGGTTGTGGCGCCGCAACCGGGACTATCAGCATGTCGCACATATAATGCTGGTGGTCGGCGCGCTGGGAGCGATCGCGGCGGCGTTCCTGGGCTGGTTCGCGGGCGGGTTCTACCTGACCGACCGCAACCCGATCCTGATGACGCATCGCTGGCTCGGGACGTTGATCGCGGTCTTCGGCGTCGCGCTGGCTTGGATGGCAGCGCGCCACCGTAAGGTTCCCGAGCGGTCGCGGACGTTGTACTGGATGGTGCTTGGCCTGATGACGCTCGCTATCTCCATCCAGGGGTTCCTTGGCGGAACCTTCATGCACGGCGGATTATACCACTTGGCATTCTGAACCGGTCCCGCTGTACGCATAAAGCGGTCATTTTCTGAACAGGGACGGCCGAGGGCGCGCCTTCACCGAGGACGCGCCCTTTGACTGATCAGCGGATCGACTGAACTGCTTCGCTGCAGGCCTGCTCGCAACGACGGCAGTGTTCAGCGCAGATGCGGCAATGCTCGTGCGTGCTCGCATGCTTCTCGCATTCCTCCGCGCACAGCCCGCAGGCGATGGCGCAGGCTTGAAGAGCCGCAACCAGCGCTTGCTCATTGCTGCCGGTGCGGCGGGTGCCGAGCGAACCTGCCGCCAGGCAGGTGTCGGCGCAGTCGAGGTTCAGACGAATGCACTGGCGAAGCTGTGCGACCATCTCTTCCGCCAGACAGGCATCAGCGCACGACGTGCAGATCTGAGCACATGAGTAGCACTCCTCAATACAGCGGATCAGTGCGTCGTTCGTGTTTCCCTTCACGTCCGGATGCGTGGCGATCATCTCTTGCATGTGGTGCATGGTTCTCTCCTGTTCAGGTAGCGGTCACCCCCTGTCTAAGTAAGAGGTACGAACCTGAAATGTTCCGGCCTTTGCGTCGGACCGTTCGGCCGTTTTGGCGTATCGATTAACCCCCGGCGCCGGGGGTAGCGCACAGTTTCGACGGCCACGCCGCCTGCGCGCGCGCACCATCCTGGTGCGGGATCATCGAACCGAGACGGGCCGTGTCGCCGAGCGCCGTGTGGTACGAATCAGCGCTCCGGTTTAGAGGGCTTTCACTCGTTGCACTGCCAATGGCTCACCCTAGGTCGGCGGTAGGCCCTGAGCCGGCCACAGCCCGGCCATGGCGGATGCCAATCCGCTGTCGCGGTCGCGCAACAGGTTATGGATTGCGGTCGCAGCGACCGCTGCTTGTCCGGTTGCGACGCTGATCTGATCGAGCCCTTCCACAACGTCGCCAACCGCGTAGAGGCTGGAAACCGAGGTTTGTTGGTGGGCGTCGGTCAGCACGCATCCCGTTGCCGCGAGCTTCGCGCCCAGCGAAGTGGCAAGCCGCGTTCGAGGGGATGAGCCGAGCGCAGGGTAAAGCGTGTCGAATTGTAGCTCCAGGCCATTGGCCAATCGAACCTCGACACAATCGCCAAGACGCAGCTGCTCGACAGGCGAGGGCGCGACATCGACGCCCTGCTGGGTCAGCCTGGCAAATTCGGTCGGTGCGAGGTCGAGCGACCGTTCGGCGAGAAGCGTGACCTTGGCACCATAAGCGCGCAGGAATTCGGCTTCTTCAGCGCCATGGCGGTCGCAGCCGAGCACCGCCACGCTCATCCGCCGAGCCTCATAACCATCGCAAATCGGGCAGTAGCGGAGAAGGCCACGCGCGACGCCGATGTCATGCATCGCATCGGGCATCTCGGGACGTCGATTGACGACACCCGTCGCGAGCACGACGGTCCGCGCGTACAGGACGTTCGGTCCGCAACTTGCCGAGAAGTGATCGCCTGATGCGACGATCGCGTCGATCTCACCGCTCTGGACCGTACCGCCATATTCATGCAACTGAGCCTGCAGGCGCGCAAGAAACGTGACGCCGGAAATGCCGCCGGGAAATCCTGGGAGGTTGTGCGAGCGCGGGATGGAGGCGGCGCGCCCCGCCGCCGCGTCGTAAACGACGCAGCTCCTGAGAAAGCGGGAAAGATAGATCGCGGTCGTGAGTCCAGCGGGGCCGCCGCCCACAATCAGACAGTCGATGACCTCCTCGGGATCGCCAGTCCAGCCTTGATTGGTCAACCGCAACCTCATCATTACCCCGCGCATGCGCCCGGCGGGCCCGCGGCCCTACTCATTCGGACGGTAGGCGCAGGTAGAAAGCGCTCTGTACTCCCTTGTGAATACGCGCCGATGCCGCTTCCCCCTCATCAAGAGGGTGCGGCGGCACGAAAAAAGATCGTGAGGGATGACCCGTCCTGCTGCGTAATACAGGTGAACTCAACGGAAATGGAGATTACCCGCATGCGTCGCTTGTTCATCACGACTGCCGCCGCCGCCGTGTTCTTCGCAGGCGGCGTGGCAAACGCGCACCCGAAGCTGGTGTCCGCCAGCCCCGCCGCCAACGCGGCCGTCGCGACCCCGGAGAAGATCAGCCTCCAGTTCAGCGAGAAACTCGTACCTGCTTTCTCCAAGGCCGAACTGATCATGGCCGCGATGCCTGGCATGGCGGCCATGAAGATGCCCAGCAGCGCCGCGGTCGGCTCCGACGGGCGTACGCTAACCATCATCCCCAAGCAGCGTCTTCCGCGCGGGCGTTACAACGTCGACTGGCAAGTCGTTTCCGGCGACACGCACAAAATCACCGGCAGCTACACCTTCACGGTGAAGTGAGCGAATGCTCGACTGGCCGACCGTCGCCATCCGCTTGGCGTTGTACCTGGTCCTGACGGTGCTGTTCGGCCTGTCGGCGTTCAGCCTCTATGGCCTTAGGCTCGGCGAGCGCGAGGATGCAATCGCTCTGCGGCCTTGGCTTTCGGGAAGTGCTGTGCTCGGGTTGCTGCTCTCAGCCGCTGGCCTGATCCTCATGGCCTCGTCGATGGCCGGATCTCCATTCTG